>CAVTFF010000019.1:0-269593 GCA_963733985.1 uncultured beta proteobacterium
ACAGTCGGACAGGCTCTAGAGGTCCTCGGTAGGGAGGCTAACTCTTTACGAGGGGGTTAAGTTATCTCAGCTGATGGAGGCCATCTATTTGCAAGGAAAGAAGGATGGAGCGCGGACCGCGTTTGATGCAATGACAAGCAGTTTTCAGGACGCAAGAAAGCAGGTTCCTCACCGCAATCCCGGCAAGCCAAAACACAACAAAAGGTGACTGCTTTATCCACAAAGCATTGCACGGGCTGCGCCGGTGCTGGACTATTCCGGCACTTCGCGAGCCCCCATGATCCGCCGCCCCCATTCAAAGCTCCACCAGGATCGTGCGACTGCCACATGCACGTCTACGAGATCGCTTCCCGTCGAGCCCAGGTGGCGGTTCCCTCCGCCCAAGGCGCCGGCCACCGAGTACAGCAAGTGCAGCGGAGCTCGGACTGCAGCGCGTCGTCGTGGTCAGCCCAACGCGTATGGGTTCGACAACCGTGCACGGTCGAGGCCACCGCGACGCTCGGACCGCAGGCGCGCGGCGTGGCCACATCCGCATCCAACATCGCCGACGCCGATTTGCTGCGGCTTCACGCGGCCGGCATCCGTGGCGCGCGCTGCTACGTGCTCCCAATGCGGCCTGCTGGCGTGGGACGACGTACGAACAGATCGCGGGCGCGTGCAGCGCTCGGCTGGCACGTGCAGGTGCAGCTCGACGGGCGCGAACTGCCGAAGTACGAAGCGCTGCTGCGCGCTTGCCCGGCCGACGTCGTCATCGATCACAACGGCAAGTTCCTGGAGCCGGTGCCGCCCGGAGCATCCCGGCGTTCCAGCGCTGCTGCGCCTGCTCGATACCGGCCGCTGCTGGGTGAAGCTGTCGGCGCCCTACGAAACGTCGAGGACCGGCGCGCCGCACTACGAGGACGTAGCGCGCTGGCGCGCGCACTGGCCACGCAGAATCCGGAGCGCTGCGTGTGGGCGAGCAACTGGCCGCATCCGGGCCAGAAGGTAACGCCGTCGAATCGCAGAATGCTCGACCTGCTGCTCGACTGGGCGCCGGACGAAGCGATCGCGCAAGCGGATCCTCGTCGACAATCCGGCGCGCCTCTACGGCTTCGACTGAGCTTTTCCAAAATGAGTGCCAGCGATCGCGTACTCGGCGTCATTCCCGCGAACGCGGGAATCCAGTGTCTTTCGACGAACGACGCTGGGTCCCCGCCTGCGCGGGGACGACGGCAAAATAAATCGGGCTGTCACATATTTCCGTAAGGGTCAATAATCGGCCCGCGCTTTGGTGAGCGCCCAACTACTCCTTGTTCAGATAGTGTTTTTCCAGGAATTCGGACCTGAAATTTTGTGGCGGTGTGACAATGTCCGGCCGACCCTCCGGCGTGAAGTCCATGAGATTCCAATACGGCCACACCGTGTCGACATGATTCCCCGACAGTTCGGTTCCCCAGAAATGAAAGATTTTTCCATCCTGCTTCCGGAATACATGCATCACCGGCCATTGCATGTCATCGGAGTCTCCCTGGCATTTGTAATCGGCCTGATACGCAGAGTCGAATCCGGAAACCAGCGCAATCTGCGACCATCCACGTTGTTTGGCCCACGCATTGATTCGATCGGCCGGGGCTTTGGCAATTGCGACAAACGCGGCGTTTCGCGTGACCTGATACGAGGATCGATCAAACCCATCGACCAGCGACGTACAGGAAGGACAGGGCTTGTCCCAGCTCGGACCGTACATCCATGAGTAGAGCAGCAGGGTGTTCTTGTCCGCAAACAGCTCGGAGAATTTCACACGCTTCCCGACTTTCCCATCGTTAGCCCATTGGAAGACGTAGTCCTCTTTCAACTGGCCTCCGCGAGGGAGATTGCGGCGTTTTTCTGCCACAGCTTTTACTTTGTCGACAAGCTCTTGTTCGTCTTTGAGCAATGAGTCGCGCGCATCGCGATACTCTCTGCTTTCGTTTGGATAGCGTAGTTCACTCATGTTCGTCTCCTCTTTGAAACTGGGGTGAAACGTCATCCGAGCCCGGCCGCTTGCGCGATCAGAAGCAACCCTGCCACGACGACGACGGCCCCGATGGCTCGCGCGACGCGCTCACCGGCGGGTGCGAGGCGCTCGACGGTGATGGCTGCCGCCACGACCGCCATCGCGCGAAGGTCCATGACGCCGATGACCAGGAGGATCGCCATCAGGCCGGCGCAGCAGCAGCTGCAGTGGAGGCCGAGGCGCAGGCCGTGTCGCCAGGCCGTGCCGGCGTCGGCCGGCAACGTCGGCCGCGCCCGGGCATCTCGCGGCAGCAGGCGAGGTGACGCGCCTTCCACGCGGTGAACTGGAGCGCGCCGGCGATCAGGACGACCACGCCGACCGCGATCGGAACGGCGCGCGCCAGCGCCGGCTGCTGCATCTCGACCGCCGCCAGCGCGACGCCCAGCGGAAAGGCGGCCATTCCGAACACGGTCCAGACGAAGAAGTAACCCACGCCCACGAGCGCGGTCAGCCGACCGAGGCGCGTCTCGCCTGGCCTGCCGACGGCCTGGCGGTAGCGCCGCAGCATCGGGACCAGCGACGGCAGCATCATCGCCACCATCATCACGACCCACATGCCGAGGAACGACGCCGCGGCGCCGGGCCACGTCTGTCCGGGCATCCGCATCCACGCCATCGACATCGTCCAGCCGCCGGGCATCGGCATCTCGCCCATCGCCGACATGGACGCGCACCAGACGATCGTCACCGCCGCGCTGGCGGCGAAGAGCAGCGCCGAAGACGCCGAAGAAGGCTTGCTGCGAGGCTCGCTCGGAAGCCATGCGTCGTGAGATCACCCGTGCCGCAGTTGCGCCACAACCACCACGACTTCGCTCAGCGCTTGTCGTACTCGTCGTGGCGGCGCCACCAGATGCCCGTCTCGTTGCGCCCCTTCGGGGCGCGGTCGAGCCACTGGTACATGCCCCAGAGGCCGTCCAGTCCGCGCGCATAGGCGGAATAGGTGTGGTAGACGACGCCGTCCTCGAGCACGAACGCGCTCATGCCCGGCCTCTCGCGCGTGTACGTGGCCGCGTCGGTTCCCGTCATGGCCGCGATCTCGGCGACGGGATTCCCCGTCATGCGGGTCGCAACCCCTCGTCGCTGCGCGACTGGCCACGGCGCCTCGCGCCGGTAGTTGTATTCGATGCCTCCGTCGCGCTGCTGCTCCTCGGTGAACGAGACACTGAAGTCGGAGTTGAAGTCGCTGCCGAACGAGGACGCCCAGGGAAACGTCCACCCCATCCGCCGCTTGTACGCCTGCAGCTTCGCGAGCGGCGCCCGCGACACCGCCCAGAGCATGACGTCGTGGTTGGCCAGGTGCACGGCGAAGCCGTTGAACCCGTCCGCGATCGCCGAGCAGGACGGACACCCCGCCGTGTAGTCGGGCCCGAACATGAAGTGGTAGACGAGGAGCTGCGAGCGCCCTCGGAAGAGGTCTGCCAGCGAGGCGCTCCCCTCGTCGGTCTCGAATCGATACTCCTTGTCGATCCGAACCCACGGCAGCTCCTGCCGCCGCCGCGCCAGCTCGTCGCTGCGCCGCGTGAGCTCCTTCTCCGCCTTGAGCAGCTCGAGCCGCGCCGCGAGCCACTCTTCACGTGTTCCGGTCTTGTGGTCGGTCATCGTTTCTCTCCTTCTTTTGCCATCGTTCGCGCGCCTAGTTCTTCGTGGCGTAGGTGATGAGCGAGATCGTGGCTCCCTGCGGATCCATGATCGTTGCGAACCGACCGACGGTGGGGATATCGGTCGGCTCGAGCAGCACGCGCCCGCCCAGTCCCGCCACCCGAGCGGTAACCGCGTCGACGTCGTCGACGGTGACGTAGCCGCCCCATGTGGAAGGCATGCCTTGCGCGTTCGGCGGGGTATCGGTGATGCCGCCGATGCCCTGCCCGCCGACGTTGATGATCGTGTACGTGCTCTTGCCCATGTCCATGTCCTTCAGCTCCCAGCCGAGCAGCTGGCCGTAGAACTTGCGCGCGGCCTTGCGGTCGCTGGTCGTCAATTCGGTCCAGCTGAAGACGCCATGTGTTGCGGAGGCTGTCGCCATGATTGCGGCTCCTTACTTGCGTTGCAGATAGGATTGCAGCCAGCCCAGTACGCGCTGCCATCCCTGGTTGTGATCGTCGCGTTCGGGCACGTTGGTGAAGCCGGAGTGCGTGAGCGTGACGTGCGTGCCGGAGGACGTCGGCGTCAGCTCGATCAGCACATGCGTCTCCGTCGTGTCGGCGCCGCCCCAGTCGTGATTCCACGTGAAGCCAAGCACCCTCGGCGCCTCGATGCGCGTGTATGTGCCGTAGACCGAGAACTCCTTGCCCTGGGCGCTCTTGCCTTCGGTGACCCACTTGCCGCCGACGCGGAGGTCGCTCTCCATTTTCTGCCCGCGGTAGACGCCGTCGTCGCCCCACCACGCGAGGCGCTGCTGCGGGTCGATCCACGCCTGGAACACGCGTTCAGGCGGCGCGTCGATGTCGATTTCGACGACGATCGTGTCGTTCATGTTTGCGGTGTCGTTCATGTCAGTGCGCCTTTCCTTTCTGCTCGACGAACCGTTTGAGATTGCGGAGCTGGTGCTGCCACATGTGCCGGTAATGCGCGAGCCAGTCGTCGACGTTCTTGAGCGGCCCGGCGTTGAGCTCGTAGAGGCGGTTGCGGCCGACCTTGATCTCGGTGACGAGCTCGGCCTCGCGCAGGATGCGCAGGTGCCGCGAGATCGCCGGACGGCTGATCGGGAAATCGCGGGCGATGCTGCCCACGGGCTGGCTCCCCTGCCGCAGCAGCGTGAGGATCGCGCGCCGCGTCGGGTCCGCGAGTGCCTGGAACACGTCGCGGTCGTCCGGTTTATCGGAAACCTTTACATTACTCATTTTTTTGTGCTCCCCTCTAACTCGGTCTGATCGTAGACCTATTCGGTAACTGATGCGTTACCTATTGTATGCGATGACAGAGCGTTGTCAAGGGGGTCCGCGAGCGGATGTCGCGGGTGCGGCGAGCCATCCTCACCCGGCCTGGAAATCGGATCAGCGGAGCGCAAGTCATGCGCCGGAGCAATGGAGTGGTGGTTCGCGAGGTCGAGTTAGCAATACTGCTAACCTGATTACCTCTGGAACGAGTTAGCAGTCGTGCTAACCCCGGCAGAACGCCACCTGGTCCCCGTTTGCGCGGGTACGACGGTCGCCGGATATTGCCGCCGGCCTTCGACGGGTGCGCTATTTCGCCGGCAACTCGACGATCGTCTTGAACCCGCCCCAGAACATCCGCATGCCGTCGAACGGCACGTTCTTCGGATCCATCATGTCTTTCAACCGCGGATCCGACATCGCCTTCTCGTTGACCCGGTCGCGCTGCTCGCGCGATTCGTAGAGAATCCAGCTGAAGACGACCACCTCGTCGTCCTTCAATTGGACGGCCTGCGGGAACGACGTCACCTTCCCGGGCTTCACGTCGTCGGCGACGGATTCCCAGAACTGCAGCGCGCCGTGCTCCATCCAAACTTTGCCGGCGAGCTCCGCCATGCGACGGTAATCGTCGAGCTTGTCCTTCGGGAGCGGGAGAACATAACCATCAACGTAGTGCGACACGGAGACCTCCTTTGCATTTCACTGGCGCGCAACTGCGTAACGCGCGTGGCGAGACGACGCTGCCCGACTCCCGTCCTAGAGCTTCTTGTTCGCCCCGACGTCCCAGCCGCCTTTGGTCGTCGCGCCGGGACCTCCCTTGGGGCTCTGGACCGTGTACTCCCAGCGGATCCGCCGATAGTCGAGCGTCACCTCGTCGAGGAACCCGTCGTTCGCGGCGCCCGAGTTCAGCGCGTCGAACGACAACGGATATTGCGTGCCCGTTCCCGCCCGCTGGAACATGTGCGTGATGAGCACGTCCTCGAGCGTGACCTTGTAGAACTCGAAGCCCGCGGCGCCCCGGCGGAACGTGAATCGGGCTTCCGCGATGTGCTTACCCGAAGCGCAGGCGAGCAACATCGGGATGGATGCCGCGTCGACGTTCTTCCGAAACCGGACGCCGGAGAAATTCGCCTTGCCGGCGAACGCTCCGCCTCCACCCCCGCTGTGGATGACCGAGACGTCGATTCCCTGCTCATACGAGAAGACGTCGATTTCCTTCTTGTGCCCTTTGACGGTGCTCTCGCCGTCGATGCCGTCGAGCTTCAGAAAGATGTCCTTCAGCGGATTGGGCATGTTGACTCCAGTCTGATTTGTGTATTGGCAAGACCCGGGCCGAGCGATAAAGCGCTACTGACGCGGCACTGCAATTCTGCCATCAGGTGTTCTCGGTGAGAAATACCGAATGGGCGCCAACCGTCCCGCCCCAAAATCCGCGACGGGGTGCCATTGAGTTACCGACGAAAGCAGCACCAGAGCCGACATTCCGGTGATGGCGCTGGGGCACCCATCCGCCCGATAGCGCCTTCCGTCGATCACCGGTACCCCGCCGCCTGCAGTTCGAATAGCTCCGCGTAACGCCCGCCCTGCTGCAGCAGCTCGGCGTGCGTGCCGCTCGCCTCGAGAGCGCCGTCAACGAGCACCACGATGCGGTCGGCCATCCGGACGCTGGAAAACCGGTGCGAGATGAGCACCGCGGTCTTGCCGTGGCTCAGTTCCTTGAACCGTTTGAACACTTCGAACTCCGAGCGCGCGTCGAGCGCGGCCGTGGGCTCGTCCAGTATCAGCACCTGCGCGTCGCGCATGTAGGCGCGGGCGATCGCGACCTTCTGCCACTCGCCGCCGGAGAGGTCGACGCCGGTCCGGAAGCGCTTGCCCAACATCTGATCGTACCCGGCGGGAAGCTTGCGGATGACTTCGTCCGCCAGGCTGCGCTCCGCGGCTTTGACGATGCGCGCGCGGTCGTCGCGCGCCTCGATGCGGCCGACTGCGATGTTGTCGGCGGCAGTGAAGTAATAACGGACGAAGTCCTGGAAGATGACGCCGATGTTGGCGCGCAGCGCAAAGAGGTCGTACTCCCGCAGATCGTGCCCGTCCAGGAGAATGCGGCCCTCGTCCGGATCGTAGAGGCGCGCGAGGAGCTTCACCAGCGTGGTCTTGCCCGCGCCGTTCTCGCCGACCAGCGCCAGCGTTTCGCCGGCGTGGAGCTCGAAGGTGAGTCCGCGCACCGCCCAGCGCTCGGCGCCCGTATAGCGGAAGCCCACGCTATCGAACGCGAAGCCCACCTTGATCGGGATCGGGAACGGCCGCGGATTGCGCGGCGGAACGATCTCGGGCTCGATCTCGAAGAACGAGAACAGATCGTCGAGGTAGAGTGCCTGGCCCGCGACTTGCGAGAAGCCCATCAGGAGGTTTTCCAGAAGATTGCGCAGGCGCCGGAACGAGCCGGCAAGAAACGTGAGGTCGCCAATGGAAAAGTCGCCGTGCAGCGTGCGCCAGACGATGTAGGCGTACGCGACGTAATAGGCGACCGTTCCGACG
The DNA here is from genome assembly GCA_963733985.1 of uncultured beta proteobacterium. Classification (GTDB taxonomy): domain Bacteria; phylum Pseudomonadota; class Gammaproteobacteria; order Burkholderiales; family Casimicrobiaceae; genus CAIWHR01. The sequence goes on from CAVTFF010000019.1 coordinate 7,447, forward strand.
GCCGAAAGGAGACTGCCCCAGCTTGCGCGCCGCAGTGCGATCCGCCGATTGGCGTCGAAGAAGCTTGCCGCCAACGCGCGGTAGCGTTCGATCAGAAACGCGTTGAGGCCGAAGATCTTCACTTCCTTGGCCGTCTCCGCGCTCGTGCCCGTCTGTCTCACGTAATCGAGCTCTCGACGTTCCGGCGCCCGCGCGTAGTTGAGCGAGTAGCTCTGCGCGTTGAAGTGCGCCTCGCCGATGAACGCCGGAAGGAGCGCAATGGCGAGGAGCACGATGAGCCACGGCGCGTAGACGACAAGCCCCGCGGCGAAGCTCGCGACGGTCAAGATGTCCTGCGCCTGGGCGAAGAGCTGTCCGATCAGGCTCGAGCGCCCCGCCGCCTGCCGCCGCGCGCGCTCCAGCCGGTCCTGCAGCTCGCTGTCCTCGAAATCCTCGAGGTCGAGGGTCGCTGCATGCGCCATCAGGCGCAGGCTGGTCTCGTTGCTGAACCGCTCCGACAGCAGCGCGTCGACCAGCGAGACGGCGCGCCCCAGCACGTCGGAGAGCACCGCCAGGCCAAATTCCAGCGCCAGCAGCCAGCCGATGCGATCGAGCAGTCCGCTGGCGATCCATTGCCGCAGGTCGTCGGTCGCGTGCGGCGCCTGGGTCAGCAGGATGACCTCGTCGATGATGAGCTTGCCGACGTAGAGGGTCGCGACCGGCAACAGCGCGCGGACGATGCGCAGTGCGCCCTGCCCGGCCACGAGCGAAGGGCTGGTCTGCCAGACGAGCTTCAGGAACGGCGGGAGGTTGCGCAACGCGCCGAAGCGCTCCCGCCAGGATTGGCGTTGCGCCGGCGCTGCGTCGCGCGAAGGGGCCGAAGCCGTCCGCCCGCCCATCGTGTAGTGCTTCGGCATGCGCCATTGTGCCGCCTGCGACGCGTCTGTGCGATCGGCCGGCTGTCCGCGAGGGATTGGCTGTCACATTTTCGCGTTAACCGGGTCCACGCGATCATCGCGAGCCGAATGCGGCTCAAGCGCGGCCCGGCGTGAACATCTTGCCTCGGGCCCGAGTCGAAGTAAGATCGATGCTATGGCCTCCGAGGAGCCTGTGATGTGGACTCGCCGCCGCGCGCTGGGCACGCTGGCCGCGGCCGGCGCGTGCGCCGCGCTTCGACCTTCGGCCGCACGAGCCCAGACGCGCCAGACCCTCACCCGCCCGATCCCGTCCACCGGCGAGGCGCTACCGGTCATCGGCCTAGGCAGCTGGATCACGTTCAACGTCGGCGACGACCTCGTTGCGCGGGACGCCTGCACCGACGTCATGCGCAACTTCGTCGAAGCGGGCGGCCGGGTGATCGATTCGTCGCCGATGTACGGCTCTTCGCAGGACACGATCGGCTACGGCTTGCGCAAGGCGGGATTGACCGGCCGCATCTTCGCCGCGGACAAGGTCTGGATCGCGTCCGGCGCGCAGGGACGTGCGCAGATCGAGCAATCGCGCCGGAAATGGCAGGTGGGCCGGTTCGATCTGCTGGAGGTCCACAACCTCCTCGACTGGGAGGACCATCTGCCGACGCTGTTCGCGATGAAGGCAGCGGGACAGCTCCGCTACGTCGGCATCACGACGTCGGAAGGACGCCGCCATCGCGATGTCGAGCAGATCATGCGGAGCCATCCGATCGACTTCGTGCAGGTCACATACAACCCGGTGGATCGCGAAGTCGAGGAGCGGATCCTGCCGCTCGCGCGCGATCGCGGCATCGCGGTGATCGTCAACCGGCCGTTCCGTCAGGGCGCGCTGCTCCGCGCGCTCGCCCGCCAGCCACTCCCGCCGTGGGCCGCGGAGATCGAGTGCACGAGCTGGGCGCAGTTCGTGCTGAAATTCATCGTCTCGCATCCCGCCGTCACCTGCGCGATCCCCGCGACGACCCGCGTCGACCACGTGCGGGAGAATGTCGACGCGGCGTACGGTCGCCTGCCCGACGCGGCGATGCGCGAGCGGATGGTCGCGGCGGTGGAGCGGGCGTGATGTCGGAGTGGTGGACCTACAGGCTCACGAGTTTTCTGCTCTTCTCGCCGCGAACGTACTACCGCACGATCGAGCTGTACAACGTTGCGATCTGGCCCGCGCAACTCGCGGGCCTCGCGATCGGCCTCGCGATCGTCGCGCTGCTGATCAGGAAGCGTCGTCACCGCGACCGCGTCATCGCCGGCCTGCTGGCCGGGTGCTGGCTGTGGGTCGCCTGGGCGTTTCTTTGCCAGCGCTACGCGCAGATCAATTGGGCGGCGCCGTGGTTCGCGGCGGCGTTCGCGCTGGAGGCGCTGCTCCTCTTCGTCTTCGGTGCCCTTGCCGGCCGAATCGTCTTCGTCTTTGGGACGCCGCGCGGCGCCCGATTCTGGATCGCCACCTCGCTCGTCGCGGTTTCGGTCATCGGGTATCCGCTGTTGGCGCCGCTCGCAGGACGTTCATGGACGACCGCCGAGATATTCGGCGTAACGCCCGATCCGACGGCGATCGCGACCGTCGCGGCACTGGCGATGGTTCGCGGGCGCATCCGCGGATTTCTGTTGGTCGTTCCGCTGCTCTGGTGCGCGATCAGCGCGGCGACGCTGTGGGCAATGGAAAGTTCGCAGGCGGTTGCGGTGGCGGCGGCTGCGCTCAAGGGCCCGATCGCATCCGTTGCCTCGCGATCCGGGCCACGGCCATCTTGGCATCCGCCTTGGAGCATCTCGTGAAGGTCGCCACCTGGAACGTCAATGGAATCCGCGCGCGCGAGGCGCAACTCTGCGACTGGCTCGCGCGCGATCGCCCCGACGTCGTGTGCCTGCAGGAGATCAAGGCGCGTCCCGATCAGGTGCCGGAGCGGTGCAAGCTCGTCGAGTACCACGCCTTCTGGCATGGCGGCGGGGGTTATTCCGGCGTATCGCTGCACGTTCGTCGCGAGCTTCTGGACGTGCCGGAATTCGGCCATCCCGAGTTCGACATCGAGACGCGCATCGTGCAGGTCGCGTTAGGGCAACTCGTGCTCGCTTCGGTCTACGTGCCCAATGGCGGCAAGGACTATCCCGCGAAGATCCGATTCCTGACCGGCCTTGCCGCGTGGTCGAAACGGCTCCACGAGGAAGGCCGCGAGCTGATCCTGTGCGGCGACATCAACGTCGCCCGCGCCGACATCGACGTCCACCCTAAGGAACGCAAGGCCGGACGTCATCGGGCAGCGACCGGAGGAGCGCGAGCTCTTCGAGGCGCTTCTCGACGGCCATCTGGTCGACGTCACCCGCGCGCTCGACCCGGACAATCCAGGTCTGTTCACGTGGTGGCCGCCGTGGCGCAACATGCGCCAGCGCAACATCGGCTGGCGCATCGATTACATCCTTGCGTCACGCGCGATCGCGGAGCGCGCGACGAGCTGCGCGGTGCTCGCCCAGGTCGGCACCAGCGATCACGCGCCGATCATGATGACCGCGTAAGCAGGGTCAGAGGCGACGTTTGGGGGGCGGCGTGTCCGCGACGGACCGGGTGCACGCTCACGACATGCCCTGCCAGCCGGCTCAGCGTCGCAGAGGACTCCATGGCGCGTGGACACCTGGCCGCGGTGCGACCGGGCGGTTGCCGTGGCCCGGACCCGCGTGGCGATGGAAGTTATTCCGGTCCCGGACGACCACGACATTCGCGAAATACGGCCACGACCACGCGCCCCACGCGGCGCCGCAGTCGTTCCAAGCGTAACCGCAGCCCATCGCCAGCTCCGGCGGAGTATCCACGACGTACTGCGCCGGCGGCGGCGCCCAGCTCACGTATTGCGCGACTGGCGGCGAGTATGCGACCGGCGGTGGAACCGGATAGGCCGGCGGCGGCGGGACCGCTTCGCGCCGCGACTGTTCGAGCTGGTCCTGAAGCCGCGCAACGCGGTCGTTCAGCGCCTGCATCTCGGCCCGGCGCGCGGCCTCGCGGGCAGCCTCGTCGCGCGCTTCGCTCTTCGGTGGACTGGGTATGATGCTCGTGACGCGCGCGCCCTCGGGAGGAGCCAGATTGCTGACGTTCACCCTTCCCGACGCGTCGGTCCACGTGTAGACGTCCGCCAACGCGGACTGCAGGCCGAACGTGCCGGCCAGCATTGCCAACGCACCCGGTACGAGACGCTTCACCACCATCGTCATCCGCCAACAGTATGACGCCAATGCTATTCCCCCACGCCGCCGTTGTATAGCTGCCGAAGTCGCTCGGCGACTGCAGGCAAGTCGCAGGGACGCACACCGGCCGCACGGAAAAGCGCCGCCGCGAACCGCACGATCGGCGTCCCGTAGTCATCCCTCGCGGACGGCGCCCACCGGGGACCACCGAATTCCTCCCACAGCGCGAGGATCGCGCGTGAAAATTCCACATCATCGATACGACGACCCGCGCGCCTGGCAATGGCGGCAATGGCCGACTTGGCGGCGAGCACGATTTGCTCACCACCTGGTGACATCAAGCGCCTCCCCATTTCGAATGCCGGCACCACGCAGCGCGCCGGCTATCTGGCCCTGCGTCCAACGGTCTGCTCGCGCATACGCTTCGCGCGCTTCATCGGGCTTCATGCGCGCGAGTGCGCCGAGCGTGCGCTTGATGTCCTGCGACGTCACCCGCGACGCGCGGGCTTCGGCGATGAACATTGCGTGCAGCTCGACCAGATCGATGACGCACTCCCGCTCAGCGGCGGTAAGCGGGCGCCGGAGCGCGTCTTTGAGGATCGCCCATTCCAGTGGACGCACCGGCGGTGCGTCCGATGTGACCTCGTCGTGACGCCGGTCACGCGGGTCGAGAAATGTTCGCTTGGCCCTCATTGCGGTCGTGATATTCGGACCGATGAATAAGAATGTCGGGGCAGAGATACCTCTCCGATGATGGCGGGCGGGAGCCACGCACCCGGGCGTCATGCCCCGTCAACCGCGATTCAAAATTGTGCGGGGCCAGAGACGATGTTCAATCGTGGAACATCGAGTCTGACCCACTATTGGTCGACGCCACTATGGGTCGTTCACCGACTCCCGGGCTGTCCGACCTTCGGCATGGATACGTCGACATCCGGCACGGTTTGGCCAACGGCCAGTGGTTTGCTCGTCTTGGCCATGCCCTTGTTCTTGTCGCGCGACGCGGTGTCCGGGCCACCCAGCGCCGTTTCTCGAACGGTGGTTCCAGGAGTTCCGCTGGGCGGCACCGAGCCGCCCGAAACGCCGACCGCCGCTTCGCGTGCCTTCATGTTGCCTATGGTGCTTTTCGAGACGTCGTGGCGAGTTTTCGTGGCGCCGGTTTCGCTCGGTCGTTGCTCTGCCGCGGCGCTTTCGTCGAACACTCGGCCCTGCTGCGTCAGCACCCGCGATTTCTGAGCGGACGGAGGAGCCGGGGTGGAACTTGTCGCGGTGTCGACACCCTGGGCAATCGCCATGGGTATCACTCCCACCAACAGTGTGAGAAAAAGACTTCCGAATTTGGGCATTTGGCGCTCCTTGCGCTCGCCATCAGCGCAACGTCGGGCAGACGTGCGACCTGCCGGGCGAACCGCGGTACAGCCGACTGCCAATGGCCGGATCCCTGCGACGGCAACGGCGGCGGAACGCGATATTTTGCGTCGCCGGTCAGTTATGGCTGCCACCGACAACGATTTGTACGCAAGGATCGTGCCGAAAGGATCAGAGACGACTTTTGGTTCTGACTCTAGCTATTGGACGCTAGCTCGATCGCCTGCTCCAGCGTGAGGGCACGCCCTTCCTGCCACGCTCGGTCGAAGGTTGCATCCTCGCGCATGGCCGCGCGAGCCGCGGCGACGCGCGCGTCGAATTTCGAATCCCCGGCCGGAGACGGCGACGCGATCTCCTCCCGCAGCCGTTGCGCCGCGCCCCAGATGCGCGCAGCGCGAAGCGAATCGCCCTGCGCTGCGAAGACGGCCGCCATTTCCTCGAGCGAATAAGCGATCCGCACGCGGTTGCCCAACTCGGCGAAGGTCGTCAGGCTCTCGTCGTAATAGGCCCGGGCCGCGTCGAAATCGGCCTGCTCGAAGGCCACACCGCCGAGGCTGTGCAAGCCGATGGCGAGACCTCCCCTGTCACCCAGCTCGCGCATCATCGCGAGGGATTCCTCGAACAGTGCGCGGGCCGCCGTGAAATCGCGCTTACCGGATGCCACCATCCCCAGATTGCCCAGCGAGCGCGCGATGCCGTTACGGTTTCCAAGCTCGCGCGCAATCGCCAGGCTCTCCTCGTGCATCGTCCGGGCGGACGCGAGATCGCCCTGATCCAGCGCGACGATTCCCAGGTTGTTGAGCGAAATCGCGACGCCCCGGCGATCGCCCAATTGCCGCCGGATCGCGAGGCTTTCCTCGTGCCGCGCGCGCGCCGCGGCATAGTCGATCTGATGATAGGCAAGCAGGCCCGCGCCGTTGAGCACCTTCGCGCGCTCGAGCGTTGGCGCCTCGGCTTCGGTCGTGCCCAGCACGCGCGCGCACCACTCCACACCTTCCGAGAGATGGCCGCGCGTCATCCAGAACCGCTGCAGCGCACCGCAGAGCCGCAGGCTTCGTCCCAATCCCGACGACGCGACGCTCCACTCGAGCGCCGCCCGCAAATTGTCGTGCTCGTCCTCGAGACGCCGCAGCCACGCCGCCTGTTCCGCACCCACGAGCTTCGGCTCCGCCTGCTCGACGAGCGCCAGAAAGTAGTCGAGATGGCGCTCGCGCACCGCTTCGCCGCCCGCGCTTTCCAGGAGCTTTTCCCGCGCGTACTGGCGCACCGTCTCCACGAGGCGGAAGCGCGAATCGCCGTCACCTGGGTCCGCAACGACCAGGCTCTTGTCGACGAGCGAGGTCAACACATCGAGAATCTCGCCCTCCTCCATGCCATCGCCTGCGCAGACCCACTCGGCGGCCTCGAGCAGCCATCCTCCGGCGAAGACCGACAGCCGCCGCAACAGCAGTCTCGCCGGTTCGGTGAGCAGGTCATAGCTCCAGTCGATGAGCGCGCGAAGCGTCTGCTGGCGCGGCAATGCCGTACGGGAGCCGCCCGTCAACAGCCGGAAGCGCTCGTTCAGGTTGCGGTCGATCGCTTCGACAGAAAGGGACCGCACCCGCGCCGCCGCGAGCTCGATCGCCAGCGGAATTCCGTCCAACCGAAAGCAGATGGACGCAAGCGTCGACGCGTTCTGGGCGGTGACCCGGAAATCGGAACGGGCAAGCAAGGCACGGTCGACGAAGAGCTGCACCGCCTCGAATTGCACGATCGATTCGGGCGTATGCGTCGTCTTCGGATCGGGAAGCGAGAGCGAGGGCACCCGGTACGTCTGTTCGCCGCCGATGCCGAGCGCTTCGCGACTGCTCGAGACGATCTCAACGCCAGCGCACTGGCGCAGCACCGCGTCGGCCATCGTCGCGCAGGCGTCGAGCACGTGTTCGCAGTTGTCGAGCAGAATGAGCAGCCGCTTATCCGCCAGATATTCGTTCAGTGTCCGGGTAATCGGCTTGCCCGGCTCTTCTTTCAAGCCGAGCACGCTCGCGACGGTCGGCGACACCAGACCCGGGTCCGAAAGCGGCGCGAGCTCCACCAGCCAGGCACCATCCGGGAACTGTTCGAGCGATTCTGCCGCAAGCTGCAAGCCGAGCCGTGTCTTCCCGCAGCCGCCAGAGCCCGTGAGCGTCAGGAGGCGCGTCTTCGCGAGCAGCCCTTTGAGCTCGGTCAGCTCCTTGCTGCGCCCGATGAAGCTCGTCGCCTGCTGCGGTAGGTTGTTCGGCGTCGCCTCCAGCGAACACAGCGCGGGAAAATCCTGCCGCAGCTGCGGATGGACGAGCTGGTAGACGTGCTCGGGTGTCGCGAGGTCCTTGAGCCGGACGTTGCCGAGATCGCGCAGCGCGATGGGCGCCGGAACGACTTCGCGGATGCAGTCCACCACGGCCTGAGAGACCAGCACCTGCCCGCCGTGCGCCGCGGTCATGATCCGCGCTGCGCGGTTGACAGGGCTTCCAAAATAATCGTTGTCGCGTCGCTCGACCACGCCGGCGTGGAGTCCGCAACGCACGCGCAGAGGTACGCCGCCGGTCGCCTCGGGATCGGCGAGCGCCTGCTGCAGGTCGAGCGTCGCGCCGAGGGCATCCAGTGCATCGGCGAAAACGGCGTGCATGCCGTCGCCGGTCATCTTCACCACCGTGCCGTGGCGGGCCTCGACCGCGCGTCGGGCGAGCGCATCGTGTGCCGCCAGCGCTTGCGACATCCGCGCGCCATCCTCCTCCCACAGACGGGTGCTCCCTTCGATGTCGGTGAACAGCAACGTGACCGTGGCGCTCGGCAGGATCGCCTGCGCGCGATGGAGTTCCGGCATGGAAATGATCGAAGAAGTCCCGCAAGCCAGGAGCGACCATTCTGCGGATCGCTGCGGGATTGCGCAAGAATCGACAGTGTGCGTTGCCCAAGCGTCGGTGGTCGGCGAGATGACGGACGCCGCCGCAAGAAATCGTCTGGCGGCCCATTTGTTGGTAAGCTCGCCGAATGACCCTACGACCCGCGTTGCTCGCCGCCGCGGCATGCGTCATCCGCTGCTCGGCATGCCTTGCCGCAAGCGACGAGTCCTTCGTTCGCGCGAGCGAAGGCATCGCGATGTCGCGCAACATGGACGTCAAGGATCGCGTCGAGGCGGTCGATTCGCTCGCACGCTATGCGCCGCGCGCGGCCGTGCCGATCCTGATCAGGGCGCTGAACGAGCCCAGCGAGCCGGTGCGGCGTGCCGCGGCGCGCGGCCTGTGGACGGTCGCGTGGAACGACAATCCCGAGGATGCGGCCGCTGCGCGCGCCGCGGTGCCGGCGCTGCGGATTGCACTCGATGATACAAGCGTACCCGTGGCGATGAACGCGGCCGGAGCGCTGGAGCGGCTCGGCGAGCCCACGAGCGCCCTTGTCGACTGCCGCCGCAAGGCGTTACGCACGCCCGGGCCGTATGCGTACGAGCGCTTCCTCGCGGCACGCGGGCTGATCGGGATCGATCCGGCCCCGGCGCTGACACCGTATGTCGTCGACTGGCTGTTCGGGGAACACAAACGGCTCGACTCGTCGGACAGCTCGGGCGCACGCGACAACATCCGCGTCGCCGACGCCGCGCTTGCGCGGCTCGTGCAGACCGGCGATCGCGGCGTCCTGGTCGCGCTCGAGCACGAACTCAGCGCGGATCGGCCGGGGACCTCGGACCTGCTTCGCGCAATGGCGATCGCCAAACCGCCACCCGACCATTTCGCGCGCACGCTGGTGATCGCGACCGATGCGTCCAGCGTGGAAACCGTCGCGGCAGCGTACGAATTGTTGGCGAAGCTCGACGCTCCGGGCGACCTGAACGAATGGGTGCCTTCGGCGGCGCGCGCGCTCGACGATCCGCGTCGTCGGGAGAGTGCTGCGCGCGCGCTGAAGGACGTCGCCGGCAGGACGGCGCTCGGCATGCCCGAGCTCGCGCGCCTGGCCGAGAGCAGTGCACCGGAATCCGTGCGGGTAATCGCGCTCGGCGCGCTCGCCGACGCGAGCGACGCGACGCGCGAGCGCCCCGCGCCCGTGCTGGCCGCCGCCAAGCCGGCCGCATTGCAGGCATTCCGCATGGTGCTCGGACGCGAACCCGCCGGTTCGCCGTTCGATGTCGCCGTTCGCGCGCTGCGCTTCACCGAGCGCGATTTCAGCCGTTCGGCGGCGATGTACGTGCAAGCGCTGAAGGAGAATTCCGACCCGACGGCGCAAGCGCAGCTTCTCGACTCTATCGCTCAGGCGCACAGCGCGGCGGGCCCGCTTGCCGACGAATTGCGGCCGTATGCCAACTCGAGCGACCCGAAGGTCCGGCAGGCTGCGACGGCGGCGCTCGATTCGATCCGGCCTTCGTGGCGTGAGTCCGGTGAGCGCGTGGCAGCGGTGGCCGCCGGCAGCCTGCCAAAGCCCGCGGCGCCGCAGCCCGGCGCCAAGGGGGCCGACCTCGCGAAGTTCTATGCGGCGGTCCGTGACGGTGACCGCTCCGCCATCGCGCGCCTCGTCAATGCGGGCAACGTGAACGCGCCGCTCATCCTGCCCAACGGCAACGCCGCCGCGCTCACACCCATCGGCGGCGTATTGCAGCATTGCGGGTTGCCGCAAGTCGCGCCGACGAAGATCGTCGCTGCCGTCGCGCAACTCGTCGCGCTGGGCGCCGACCCCGAGCAACGCATGTCGGGTGGATCCACCGTCATGGATTACGCCAAAGCAGCCTGTCCACCGGAGGTTCGGGAAGCCCTGCTCGGCCGGCTGGTTGCCCGTTGAGCGCGCTATCCGGGGCAGGCATCGACCCGGTCAGGGACACGCTGGGCACCGCTTGCCGTGGTTGCGCTCCTTCACCGGCCCTCGGGTAGTGGCAAGACGCCGGCCGCGGCCGTCTGTCTCACTCCACCATTTCGTCCTGTTCCATCGCCGCTTCCGCCATGAGGCTCGCGGCGTCGCGATAGATGGTGGCAACGGCGAGCACGCGGCCGTTGCGCTTGTAGCGCAGCGCACAATCGCGGGCTGCAATGTCGCCATCGATCAAGAGCTCATCCCAGGTCTCGGCATGGCCCACATAGTTGATCGGCACATCGTAGTGCTGGCTCCAGAAGAAAGGGACGGCGTCGAACCTGTCGCGGCCGCCGAGCATATTGAGCGCGGCGGTCTGGCCCTGGCGCTCGTGCGACGACCCAGTGTTCGACGCGGATCGCCGCGCCGCTGTGTCGGTCAGGCCAGCGGGCGATGTCGCCGGCCGCGAAGATTCCCGGTGCGCTGGTCTCGAGGTATTCGTTGACGATCACGCCACGATCGATCGCGAGTCCGGCCTTCTCGGCGAGCGAGAGCCGCGGCCGCACGCCCACGCCAGCGACGACGAGGTCCGCGGCGACGGTGCCGCCGCTTTGCAGCGTGACCCGGTGCTCGTCGATCGCGCTCGCGGTGTCCTCCAGGTGGAAACCCACGCCGTGCTCTTCGTGCAGCTCGCGCACGAAGTTTCCCATCTGCGGACCCAGCACGCGCTCCATCGGCCGCTTCTCCGGCGCCACGACGTGCACTTCGATGCCGCGTGCGCGGAGCGAAGCGGCGACCTCGAGCCCGATGAAGCTCGCGCCCAGCACGACGGCCCGCCTTGCCGCCGCCGCGCGCGCGATGATGGCGCGGCAATCCCCGAGGGTTCGCAGCGTGTGCACGTGCGGCAGGTCCATGCCCGGTAGCGGCAGCCGCACGGGCTCGGCACCGGTCGCGAGCAGCAGCCGGTCGTAGCCGATCTTGCTGGCCATCGCCAAGCGCGAGCTCGTGCGCAACGACGTCGATGCCGTTGACGGCCGTCTTCAGCCGCAGGTCGATACCCGCTTGCGGCGTAGAAGGTCTCGTCGCGCAGCGGGACCCACGCCTCCGGTGCGGTGCCGGCCAGGTAGTCCTTGGACAGGTTCGGCCTGTCCACGGGCGGCGCGTCGTCGTCGCTCAGCATCACGACACTGCCCCCGTAACGCTGGCGATGCAGCATTTCCGCTGCGGCGAAACCCGGCCGCGCCGCCGCCGACGATGACGATCCTCTGCTGGCGATCCCGGCGCCGGTGCATGCGAATGTGCGACGTCGCTGCCGTCCTCTCCCGCACGAATACCTTGCCGTCGCGCACCTCCGTCGACCAGCACGGGACGGGGCCGAGCGCCGGCGCGCGCAGCGCTTCCCCGGTTCGCAGGCTGAAACAGGCGTGGTGCCAGGGACAGCGCACGGTATCGCCGACCATCAGCCCTTCCGCGAGCGGGCCGCCGTAGTGCGTGCAGGTGGCGCCGATCGCGAAGAACTCGTCACCTCGGCGCGCGAGCAGGACCGCCTCGTCGCCGACATGCCCGACGAGCATCTTTCCATCGGCGAGAGCGTCGGTCGCCACGCCGACTGGTCGAGATCGGGACCGGTCGTTCCGGAGGCGCCAGCGCTCATGTCGATCCCCAATAGCTTGTTATGCACACTCTAGGCCCGCGGGGGCGATTTTTCCACCGGCGCCTGGTTTGACGGCGGCAGATCGAACCCATGCAGACGCATAAGGCCACCCCTCGACGCACCGGTGCCGCTCGGAACTCCCCGACGGCATCCGGCCAAATGCGGTTCGGCTGCGCATCGATCCGGTCGGCTAGCGTCAAGACGCCCTGCTTGACATCCGCATCGCGTTGGTAAATACTGAACCTAATGGTTAAGCATTTGCAGGGCAGCCTCGATGCGACGTTCGCCGCGCTCGCCGATCCGACGCGGCGCGGCGTGTTGACGACGCTGCAGGAAGGCAGCCGCGGGGTAAGCGAGCTCGCGCTGCACTCGGGCATGTCGTTGCCCGGCTTCATGAAGCATCTGCGTGCACTGGAGGACGCCGGCCTGCTGCGCCGTGAGAAGACCGGTCGGGTCGTCACCTGCACGCTCACCGCGAAGCCCATGCGAGATGCTCTCCGCTGGCTTTCCAGGTACGAGCGATTCTGGAACGACCGCCTCGACGCCCTGGCGCGCTATCTGTACCACCAGGAGGAGACCAAGCAATGGCTGAAATCGACCAGAAGCCCTCGCCCTCCATCGTCCGCAAGCTCGGCGCATCGCCGGAAGCGGTCTGGCACGCGTGGACGGACCCGCAAGCGCTGAAGCAGTGGATGGCGCCGAGCGATGCGTTCACCGTGCCGGTGGCGGAAGCCGACGTTCGCGTCGGGGGCCGCTACCACATCGTGATGAAGGCGCCCGACGGCGAATTGCATGACGTAAGCGGCGTCTATCGCGAAGTCGCCCGAACCGGAAGCTTGTCTACACGTGGGCCTGGAAGGACCCGCCCGACCGCGAGTCGCTTGTGACGCTGCAGCTGCGCGCCGCGGGGGAAGGCACCGAACTCACGCTCATTCACGAGGAATTTGCCGACGCCACGGCGCGCGACCGCCACAACCAGGGCTGGACCGCGTGCATCGGACGCCTCGAGCGCCTGCTCGGGTGAGGCACCGCTCAAGGAGAATTGGACATGGCCGCAAGACCGAACTCCGAATCGCAATCGGGCTCCATTCATTCGAAGCGCTTTCCCGGCGAAAGCGCTGCCTATCGAACGGCACGCGACAAGCTGCTGCGAGCCGACCTGGCCCTGCGCAAGAACGTGGAGGAAGTCGCCGCGCTGCGGCGCCAGCTGCCGCCTAGCGGACCCGTTCCGCAGGATTATGTGTTCGACAAAGGTTCTGCGGACTTGGGCGACACGCAATCGGTCCGGCAAGTCCGTCTGTCCGATCTCTTCTCGAAGCCCGACAGCAGTCTCGTCGTGTACAGCTTCATGTATGGGCCGAAGATGGCGCGACCCTGCCCGATGTGCACCGCCATGCTCGACAGCCTTGACCGAACGGCGCCGCATGCGACGCAGCGAATCAATCTGGCCGTGGTGGCGAAGTCACCGATCGAGCGCATACGTGAATTTGCGCGCGAGCGGCGGTGGCGGAATCTGCGGTTGCTTTCGAGCGCCTCGAATGCCTACAACCGCGACTACTTTGGAGAGGACCAAAAAGACGTGCAGTGGCCCGCACTCAACGTGTTCGCGCGCCGCGGCAGCGCAATTCATCACATGTTTTGCACCGAGCTGCTGTTCGCCCCGACCGAGCCTCACCAGGACGGCCGGCACGTCGACTGCATCTGGCTGCTGTGGAACCTGTTTGATTTCACGCCCGAGGGACGCGGCACGGACTGGCACCCGAAGCTCGCTTACCCGTCATAGCCCGGGATTCCTCGAAAGCGCACTCCGACCCGGCCACCCCGGGGCACTCGAGACGCTCGTGGCGGCCGACGCTAGCGATTCACCGCGCGCATCCCCTGCGGGACGTAGCGCTCGCCCGACGCCGCGCCCGCGGGAATCACGCGGTCGATGCGCGCGAGATCCGCGGCGGTCAGCTCGACTGTCGAGCGCGCCGACGTTCTCGTCGAGATACGTTCCGCCGCTTGGTCCCCGGGATCGGCACGATGTCGCTCGCCCTGCGCGAGAACCCACGCCAGCGCGAGCTGCGACGGCGTGCAGCCTTTCTCGGCCGCGATGCGCATCGATCTCGTCGACGAGCCGCAGATTCTTCTCGAAGTTCTCGCCCTGGAAGCGCGGCGAGTTGCGGCGGTAATCGTCGGCGTCGAGATCGTCGACGCTCTGCGGATCTGCCCGGTCAGGAAGCCGCGTCCGAGCGGGCTGTAGGCGACGAAGCCGATGCCGAGCTCGCGCACCGTGGGCAGGATCTCGTCTTCCGGCTCGCGGCTCCACAGCGAATATTCGGTCTGCAGCGCCGCGATCGGATGCACGGCGTGCGCGCGGCGGATCGTCTCCGGCGCCGCCTCCGACAAGCCGAGCCAGCGCACCTTGCCCTGCGCGGACCAGCTCGGCCATCGCGCCGACGGTGTCCTCGATCGGCGTGCTGCGGATCGACGCGATGCTGGTAGTAGAGGTCGATCACGTCGACGCCGAGGCGCGCGCAGGCTCGCCTCGCAGCATTGCCGCACGTAATCGGGCCTGCCGTTGACGCCCATGAACGTTGCCGTCCGGATTGCGCACGTTGCCGAACTTCGTCGCGACGAGCACGCTCGTCGCGCCGCCCGCGGATCGCGCGGCCCGACGAGCTCCTCGTTGCGACCGCTGCCGTACATGTCGGCGGTGTCGAGGAAGTTGATGCCGAGGTCGAGCGCGCGGTGGATCGTCGCGATCGCCTCGGCCTCGTCGCGGCCGCCGTAGAAGTCCGACATGCCCATGCAGCCAAGTCCCATCGCCGACACTTCAAGGCCGGCGCCCAGCGTTCTGTTTTCCATGCTGCACCCTCGATTGCCCAAAATGTCCCATGTGACCGCCTGCGCGATCCTGTCCATCGCATAGGAAGCGATCCTACTTCAATGTAGGACACTGCGCCGTCCGATTGACGGCATGAGATCGGAGTTCGGGTGAGTGCGCTTGCACGCGACCGCGGCGGTTGCGCGCAAATCGTCTCTGACCCTATGATCGCTCCAAACAACGAGGATCCCTTTGCGGCAGCGATCGAAGCGTGGCGAGCGAATCTGGAAGGAGCCGCTGATCCTCATCGTGGTTGTGGTCGGGATTTGGCTCGGGGTCGATGCCGTACTGTCTCTTGAACCCCAATGCTACGACCTCGCGAGATACGTTGCCGACGGCAAGCTCCAAAGCGAATGCCGACCCGCTCTTCCCGGCCCTCTTTCCATCGGAATCCGGCTTTGGATCGTGGAGAACAGGGACGCTGTCATCGCAATCGCGGCGGTCGTCGCCGCCGTCTTTGCCGCGGTGCTCTACGGCGCGACGAGAAGCCTGGCAAGGCTCGCCAACGAACAGCTCGCCGACCTCGACGTCGTCATTGAGACTTCCAAGGAGGCTGCCGCTGCCGCCGCGAAATCCGCCGAGGTCGTCATCCGGCTCGAACGATCCTGGCTGTTTGTCGACAAGTACCGGCTGAGCAGCGACGATGGCTACAAGACCCCCAACAACTGGACGATCGTCCTCAGATGGCGGAACGTCGGCCGGGCGCCAGCGGTCGTCGAAGAGTTCGTCCTGAAGATTCGCGATATCGACGCTCTTCCGCCGATGCCGGATTACGGCGATGCGGGCCTCGTCGTATGCAATGCCCACGCGGTGATGCCCGGTCAGGCCTTCGTCACGCAGCGCGTCGGTCCGAGTTCGGCGATCGCGATGAAGGACGGTAAGCCGGTCCACTTCGTGATCTTCGGCAAGATCATCTACCGGCAACTTTCCGGCACCCGTCACTCGACCGGGTTTGCGATGAGCGTTTCCCCGGATCGGCCGACCGCCAGCGTCTACCGCAGCGACGCCTATAATTACTGGAACTGACAAGACGCGTCGCATAGAGTCGCCGCTTCCGATCGATCGCAGTGAACGACCGCGCGGCCGGGTCCGCCCGCAAGGGGGCGAAGCGCGGCAAATGTTCGCGTTTGCAAAAGCCCCGTGGACTTTACCGTCGATCCCGATATTACCCGCGCCGCCACGCTCGACCCGGCGTTCTACGGCGACGCCGCCGCGTACGCGGCGGCGCGCGATCGCGTCTTCGCCCGCACCTGGCAATGGCTCGGCGATCTCACCGCTGTCGCCGAGCCGGGCTCGCTCGCTCCGCGCGACCTGTTGCCCGGCCTCCTCGATCTGCCGCTGCTCCTCGCCCGCGATGCCGAAGGCACGCTGCGCTGTCTGTCGAACGTCTGCACGCACCGCGCAAACATCCTCGTCGCAGCACCCTGCCGGGCCGACCACATCCGCTGCGGCTACCACTCGCGGCGTTTCGATCTCGCGGGGCACATGACGTTCATGCCGGAGTTCGCCGACGCCAGGGATTTTCCGTCGACCGCCGACGACTTGCCGCAACTGCCGTTCTACGATTGGGCCGGGCACGGTTTCGCGGCGCTCGATCCGGCCGTGCCGTTCGCGGATACCTTCGGTGATCTGCGGCGTCGTCTCGGATGGCTTGCCGTCGAGCGGTATCGCCACGATCCGACGCGTAACCGCGACTACGGAATCGACGCGCACTGGGCGTTGTATGTCGAGAACTATCTCGAGGGCTTCCACATCCCGTTCGTCCACAAGAGCCTCAACGAAGTGGTCGACTATGGAAGCTATGCGACGGAGCTGTTTCGCCATTCGAATCTGCAGCGGGCGCTCGCGCAGCCCGGCGAGGCCGCGTTCGATCCACCGGCGGATTCGCCCGATCATGGCCAGCGCGTCGCTGCCTACTACATGTGGATCTTCCCCAATCTGATGCTCAACTTCTATCCGTGGGGTCTGTCGGTCAACCTGGTGCAGCCCGACGGGCCCGGCCACACGCGCGTCGCGTTTCGAAGCTACGTCGGCGATGCGGCAAAGCTCGACAAAGGTGCCGGCGGCGCGCTCGATCGCGTCGAGGCGGAGGACGAAGCGATTGTCGAGGCAGTCCAGCGCGGCGTGCGCTCGCGCCTGTATCGCCGCGGCCGCTATTCCCCGACGCGCGAGCGCGGCGTTCATCACTTTCACCGACTGCTCGGAGAATTCCTGGCGGCGTGACGACGGCCGGGTCGGGAGAAGAAAACGCTCCTGGCCTAGACCTCGAGCGTCCGGATCGCCTCTGCGTCGAGTCGCAACGCAACGGCGCGCATCAACTCGTCGAGCTGAGCGATGCTCGTTGCGCTTGCGATCGGTGCGGTGACGCCCGGCCGTGACATCAGCCACGCGAGCGCGACCTGACTCGGTGTCGCGTTGTGGCGCAGGGCGACCTGGTCGAGGGCCTCCAGGATCCTCCATCCGCGCGAGTTCATGTACTTCTTCATGCCGGGACCGCGCGCGCTCTTGCCGAAATCGGCTTCCGACCGGTATTTGCCGGTGAGGAAGCCCGCGGCAAGCGAGAAGTAGGTGATCACGCCGAGGTTCTCGCGCACACACAAGCGCTGCAGCTCGGCTTCGAAGCTGTCGCGATCGTACAGGTTGTACCCGGGCTGCAGCGTCTGGTAGTGCGGAAGACCATGCGTTCGGCTCGCCTCGAGCGACTGCGCAAGGCGGGCCGCCGACAGGTTCGATGCGCCGATTGCCTTGACCTTGCCCTGCCGGATCAGCTGATCGTACGCGCGGAGCGTCTCTTCGAAGGGCGTATTCTCGTCGTCCCAGTGCGACTGATAGAGATCGATGCAGTCGACCTGCAGGCGACAGAGCGACGCCTCGGCCGCGCGCAGGATGTAGTCCTTGCGCAGCAGTTTGTGGCCCTCGCCCATTTCCGATCCGACCTTCGTGGCGATGATGACATCGGCGTGCCGCCCGCGCCTCGCGATCCACCGTCCGATGATCGTCTCGGATTCGCCGCCCTGGTGGCCCGGAACCCAGCGCGAGTACGAGTCGGCGGTATCGACCAGGTTGAATCCTCCATCGACGAAAGCATCGAGTAACCGAAACGACGTCGCCTCGTCGACGGTCCAGCCGAATACGTTGCCGCCCAATGCCAGCGGCGCGATCTCGAATCCGGTGTCGCCCAGCCTGCGCCTGTCCATCGCCATGTCTTCCAATCCGCCGCCGATCCGCTTCGTCTAATGTAGCATTGCCGCGGGATGGCGATCGAACTCGTGAACGCTCCGACTCCACTCGCCGATCTCGTCGACACCTCGGAACGTGTCGGCGAACACGCGTCGCGGCGGACGAAGATCGCGCGCATGGCGGAGTTCCTGCGCAAGCTCGCGCCGGTGGAAATCGACCTCGGCGTCTCCTATCTCGTCGGGCGTGACGCGCCAGGGCCGAAGCGGCATCGGCTGGGCGACGATCCGCGATGCGCGGCCTGCGGCCAATGTCGAGCGCCCCGAGCTCACGCTTGCCGAGGTCGACGCAGCGTTCGATGCGATCGCCCGCGTCCGCGGTGCCGGCTCGGCCGCCGAACGCACTCGCCTCCTCTCGGCGCTCTTCGCGCGAGCGACCACCCGCGAAGCAGGAATTCCTTGCGCGACTGCTGCTGGGCGAGCTGCGTCAGGGTGCGCTCGAAGGACTGATGATCGAGGCCATTGCGGCAGCCGCCGATTTGCCCGCGGAAACGGTGCGCCGCGCGGCCATGGTCGCCGGCGGCGCCGCAGCCGTGGCAGCAAGTGCTCTCATCCACGGCGCGGAGGGCCTCCGTCGCTTTGCAATCGCGCTCTTCCAGCCGCTCGCGCCGATGCTGGCACAGCCGGCGGACGACCTCAGTGACGCAATGGCGCGAATTCCGACGGCGGCGATCGAATGGAAGCTCGATGGCGCGCGCGTGCAGGTCCACAAGCGCGGCGACGAAGTGCGCATCTACACGCGCGCCGGCAATGAGGTCACCGCCGCCGCGCCCGAAATCGTGGCGGCAATTCAGCGCGCCCACGCCCGGGCGTTGATCCTCGACGGCGAAGCCATCGCCTTGAAATCGAACGGCGCGCCTTACCCCTTCCAGGACACGATGCGGCGCTTCGGACGAGTGCAGAACGTCGAGGCGATGCGGGCGACGATGCCGTTGTCGGTCTTCTTCTTCGACTGCCTGCGCCGCGACGAGCGGGATCTCGTGCCGGCGCCTGCTGCCGAGCGCTTCGAGGCGCTCGCCGCGGCGCTCTCCTCGGAGCTGCTGGTTCCTCGCCTCGTGACGAGCGACATCTCTGCTGCACAGGCCTTCTACGACGATGCGCTCGCGCACGGACACGAAGGCGTGATGGTCAAGGCACTGGACGCGGCGTACGATCCCGGCGCTCGCAGCGCTATGTGGCTCAAGGTCAAGCGCGCGCACACGCTCGACCTCGTCGTGCTGGCCGCCGAATGGGGGCACGGCCGACGCCACGGCTGGCTCTCCAATCTGCACCTGGGCGCGCTCGATGCCGCGAGCGGACGATTCGTCATGCTCGGGAAGACGTTCAAGGGCATGACCGACGCGATGCTCGCCTGGCAAACCGAAGAGCTCCTGAGGCGGGAGATCGCGCGCGACGACCGGACCGTCCGCGTGCGTCCGGAATTGGTTGTCGAAGTCGCCTTCAACGACCTGCAGGCGAGTCCGCGCTATCCTGCCGGCCTCGCGCTTCGCTTTGCGCGCGTCAAGGGCTATCGCCCCGACAAGAAGCCGCAGGACGCGGACACGATCGAGACGGTGCGCACGATTTACGCGAAGCAGGACAAGTAGGACTCGTCACAAAGTTGGCGGAGCTCGACCTCCGCGGCGATGAAGCTTGATCGAAATTCCCAGCATGATCACGATCTACCATCTGTCCACGTCGCGCTCCGAGCGGATCGTCTGGCTCATGGAGGAGCTGGGTCTCGACTACAGGCTCGAGCGATTTCTGCGCGAGCCGAACGGCGCCGCGCCGGAGCCGCTGAAGAACGTGCACCCGCTCGGCAAGGCGCCGATGATCCGCGACGGGGACACCGTGCTCGCCGAGTCGGGCGCGATCGTCGACTACATCGTCCACCGCTACGGCGGCGGCCGTCTCGCCGCGCAACCGAACGAACCGACGTACGCGCGCTATCTCTACTGGCTGCATTTCGCCGAAGGCAGCCTGATGTCGCTGATGCTTATCGCGCTGGTGTTGTCGCGCGTGCCCGAAGCGCGCGAAAGTCCGGTCCAATCACGCCTGCATGCACGGATGACGCAGATGCTCGCGTTCGTCGACGCGGAGCTCGGGGAGGGGCCCTACTTCGCCGGCGCGACTTTCACCGCGGCCGACGTGATGATGACATTCCCGTTCACGACGATGCGGCTATTCCTCGACTACGATCTGACGCCGTTCCCGAACATCCTTTCATACCTCGAGCGCGTTGAAGCGCGGCCCGCCTACCGGAAGGCGATGGCGATTGCAGGCCCGAAAATCAGCAAATAGCGCTGCCCGCCACAGCCAGTCAGTGGCGGATCAAGGGAACGACATCGCCGGCATGTTTCTTCTGCTGTTTGATCGCCTTCTTTTCCTTCGGTGTCAGCTGCGGCTTCTTCTTCGCTTGCTTGGGTGGCTGGTGGGACATGGTGTTCGCTCCTTGTGGACGGACGACACGCAGTGACTATAGGCCGATCGCGGGCCGCTGCAATAGCCGGCAAGTGTTTTTGCTCTCGACATGCGGGGCGCAGAAAGAAAAGCGGCCTCGCAAGGCCGCTTCGCTTGTCACTGCTTGACCGGGTCAACCGCGCGGCTCTCCGTTGCCGTTGACCCAGATCGTCGGCCCGGGCTGCGTCGTCATCTGCACGCGATGCTCGATGCCGTTGAAGTAGTACGTCACATCCCAATAATCGGGTCGCGCCGAGCCCGGAACTGCGGCACAGCGCTGGACGTCCTGGCTGTACACCGCGCCCGGGCCACGCCCCACATTGGCGCCGATCGCGGCGCCGGCGACGGCGCCGACGCCCGTCGCGACATCCTGTCCGCGCCCGCCGCCCACCTGGTGCCCGAGAACGCCGCCGAGGATGCCGCCAATGATCGCGCCGGGAACGTTGGGCTGGCCCTGTGGCGGCTCGACGACCTGCTGGCGCTCGACCCAGCAGCGCTGCTCCGGCGGACCGACGATCGCGCGAACCGATGCGATCGGAACTTCGAACAGTCGCTCATTGGGACGACGCCGGTATTCGTAGACGGGTGCGAGCGGCGGCGGCGGCATCTCGGCCGCCGCGTAATGCGCACCCTGTCTCACGGGGCGCACCGACGAAATTCGATTGTTGAGGCCCATCGGTGCGAGCGAAGGATAATTGCCCGGGCGCAGGATCGCGCATCGACCGTTGAAGCCCGCGTCCTCGCAGACTTCCCATCGTCCGTGCTCGACGATCGCCGATGACGCGCGATCGTTGAATCCCAGTCGATCGAAATTGACGATCGATCCACTGGCCGAGAACGCGGGCCCGCGAAAGCCTTCGCCCTGGTAAAACGTGACTTGCGCCGCTGCGTGCGTCGCCAGAATCAGCGCGGTCGCGCCTAGAAGGGCCTTTAACGTTCCATGCATTCAAATCGCTCCTGTTGGCTGCCAAGGGAAAGTTATTCCAAGACACACGAGCCCTAACGCGCGACCGCGAGCGAGCGTTGTCACGAAACGTCGATCAGCAACGTTTCGATACATTGTCGCCGCCGGGCGGGGTGTCCGGCACATCGTCTTTCGCCTGCAGGGCAAAGCTTGGACGAGGGCGGATTCCCATTGGCATGTTACCGCCCCATCGGGAGAGTCTTGACAGGATATATCGTACGATATAACGTACATCGTATCTTATCGTATATGGAGGCTTTCGATGCAAGGATTCTTTTCCTACCGCGGTTGTGCCCGGCGGACTCATGGAGGCCACTTCGAACGCTTTGCCTCCGCCTTCGGGCCCGGCGGCTTCGGCGGCGCGGGATTCTTCGTCGGCCGCAAGCTCGGATCGAGTGAGCTGCAGCTCGTCATCCTCGCGTTGCTCGCCGAGCAGCCGCGACACGGTTACGAGATCATCAAGGCGCTCGAGCAGATGTCGAAGGGGTTTTACACGCCGAGCCCGGGGATGGTCTATCCGGCGCTCACGTATCTCGAGGAAATGGGCTACGCCACCGTCGAAGCCGAAGGAACCAAGAAGCTTTACCGCATCACTGACGCCGGGCGCGCCAAGCTTGACGAGCACCGCGAATTCGTCGACGCGGTGCTGGCGCAGCTCGCCCGCATCGGCAGCAGGATGGATCGCGTCCGCCAGGCGTTCGCCGGCGACGATCAGCGCGCCGACGGCGACGTCGGACACGCCGCGGTCGACAAGGCGCGGCGCGCGTTGCGGGCGGCGCTGATTGCGAAGCTCAATGCCGCGCCGTCGACGGAGGAGCTCGCGCGCGTTGCCGACGTGTTGAAGCGGGCAACAGAGGAGCTCCACAAGAAATAGCGCGGGGTGGACGGCATCTTTGCGGCCGCCAATTCCTCCGTCATCGAGAGCTTCCGTCATCGGTGGCTTTCATTTCCAACGTTGCCGTCGTTCGACCCCGCCATCGTCCGACATTCCCGTCTTCGCCGCAAACGCGGCGACGCCGCGACGGGTTGTCCTGGAGGAGGAAAGCGTCGAGCGCGATGCCGCGACAACCGGCAGGACGACGCGCACGCGGCGGGGCCGGACAACCTGTTGGCCACAGCATCGTTGCGACACGCTCAGCATCGCGCATCGGCCCGTCGAATATTCCTTATGGATTTCCACTGTCCGTTGGGCTAACCTCCCTCTCTCACGAGGTCACCTTTCTTTCCTGCGGGGCGATTCCTTCCAGCGATGTCGCGTGTGTGCCTCTTTCCGACGCTCGTCCTGCTGGCCCTGCTCGCGTGCGGACCGGCCGGCGCGCAGCAGCAGGGCTTCAAGTTCTCGCAGCAGGACGACACCGACCGCCTCGAGCAGCAGGCGCGCGACGAGCGCATCGCGCAGCAGCTTTCCACGCCGTGCCGGGCCGCGATCAAGGACAAGAAGATCATGGTCGTGATCGGCGAGCGCCAGTCCAACGGCTACATCGCCGCGCAGCAGCAGAACTACGGCCCGCATTTCGCGGCGATCAACAATCGGTTGCGCGCGCTCGGGCTCAGGACGTACACCCCCGAAGAGATCCGCCGGCAGATCGCCCAAGCCGAGATCGACGCCTACTTCAGGAACGACCCGGATGCGATGTTGAGTGCCGCCAAACGCCTCGGCGCGAGCTTCGTGCTGCGCGGCCTCATCACGTCGCAGGCGACGCGAAACCCGATGATGGCGGTCAACCAGGTCTCGGTGGGCATGCAATTCACGCTGTCGGGCAACGGCAGGGTGATCTCGGATACCGAGGCGCATTCGGCCTCGTACGCCGGCGCGGACGTCGCGCGAATGGCGCTGACGCTGGTCAACGAGCAGGCGGACGAGGTCGTGGCCACGCTCTATGCGGATTATTGCCGGAAGGCCGGGGCGCCTGCAGCCAAGCCCCTGCCGCAGTAAACTTTCGAGTCCCGCCGCGGATTCGACATCGATGAGGGAGTAATCGCCATGAGCCAATCGCGCATTCTTCGACTGCACCAAATACCTGGTGGGAGCGACCCTTCTCATGATGGCCTCGCTCGCGTCGGCACAGCCCACCTGGGGCAACCCTTCGCCGACCGCCGGCAAGGAAACGTCGCAAAAGGCCAACGCCGCGGCCGATCAGACGATCTACCAGCCGGTCGTCTACACCAATGCCGCCAGGAAGGGTCCGGCGGTAGTGGTCATTCCCGGCGAGATCAAGAGCAACAACGCAACGTTCCTGCAGAAGTTCACCGCCAACAACATCGCGGACTTCGGCGAGATCGAACTGTCGAGCGCCAATTTCTCGGTGCTCGAGCGTTCGAACCTCGGTCCTTTGCTCAATGAATTCGAGCTCGCCTACAACCTCGGGGATCCCGACCAGGCGCGCAAGTTCCTGAAGATGGGCAAGCTCAAGACCACCAAATACGTAGTCAAGTTCGACATCCTCAAGACCGAGCAAGTCGCGGCCGCCCAGTCCGGCTTCGATGGCCGCACCCTCGGAGCGATGGTGGGCCTGCTGGGCGCGTTTGCCCCCACGCGCGGTGGCGCCGAGGCCGGCGCGGTTGGCGGCACCGCCGTCGGTTCGGTGCATTCGAACGAAGCGACGAGCGTCTGGGTCATCGGCATGCGCTACAAGATCATCAATGCCGAAACGACCGAGCAGGTGGCGACCGGGTATACCGAGGAAAAGATGGAAATCGGAGCGACGTCGTCCGGAGCGCTCGGTATCAACAAGGCGGAACAGGGCGGCGTGTCGCTCGACACGATGGTGCAGCGGCTCGTGCAGAAGTCGGTCTGGGACATCGATCAGAAGTACAAATAGCCGCGAGCGCGGCGGGCGAAGCCAGGGCCCGAAGGGCGCGTCGCCGCGCGAGCAGCATCCGGCGACGGAGCGATGGACCGTAGAACGCGGGCAGCACGGAGCCGGGCGGCCAGCGTCGATGCAAGTCAATAGGGCTTGGAACGCGACGCCGGCGCAGGCCGGCGTCGCCGTTTTCCGGCGCGGAGCGACGCATGGCAGACATCGATCACATCGGCAAATATGAAATCCGGCGCGAGATCGGCCGCGGCGCGATGGGCGTCGTCTACGAGGCCTACGATCCGCTGATCAAGCGCATGGTCGCGCTGAAGACGATCCGGCCCGACCAGCTCGCTGGCGAGGATTCGGCCGCGATGATCGCGCGCTTCCGCCGCGAGGCGCAGGCGGCGGGCCGTCTCAACCATCCGAACATCGTATCGATCTACGATTTCGGCGAGGAGGCCGGCACCTGGTACATCGCGATGGAGTTCGTCGAGGGACGCGAGCTCAAGGCATGCTTCGAAGCGAACGAGCGCTTCCGGATCAATGACATCGTGCGGATCATGACGCAGATCCTCGGCGCGCTCGACTACTCGCATCGCCAGGGCGTGATCCACCGCGACATCAAGCCGGCGAACATCTTCCTGCTCTCGGATGGGTCGGTGAAAGTCGCCGACTTCGGCATCGCGCATATCGAGGCGTCGAACCTGACGCAGGTCGGCACGGTGCTCGGCACGCCGAGCTACATGTCGCCGGAGCAGATTCTCGGCTTGCCGGTGGACGGGCGCTCGGACCTGTTCTCCGCCGGCGTCATCCTCTACCAGTTCCTGACCGGTGAGCGGCCGTTCACCGGTTCGTCGACCACGACGATGCAGAAGGTGCTGAAGGAGGAGCCGCTGCCGCCATCGTCGCTCAACATCCAGGTGTTGCCGGTGATGGATGCCGTCGTGCGCAAGGCGCTCGCGAAGCAGGCGGACCAGCGCTACCCGACGGCAAATGAATTCGCCGAGGCGATCCGCGCCGCGGCGCCCGCGACGACCGCTTCCGTCGCCGCGGCGGCGCCCGCCGGCAGCACCGATCCGACCATCATCATGGCGCCGGTCGATCCGTTGTCCGTCCAGACGGGGGCCACCGCCGCGCGTGCCCCGGCGCCCTCACCCGGACCGGCGAGCGCCGCGTCTCAAGCTGCGCCCGCCTCGCGGACGCCCGTCCTTGCGATCGTCGTCGTCGCCGCGGCGATTGCCGTCGGGGCTGGCGCCTGGTTTGTCTACCAACGGTACGGGACCGACACCGCACGCGCGCCGCAGGCGCCGGCTACGACGATGACGGCGGCGCCAGCACCGCCTTCGGCACCGCGCGCTTCCGCCGCAGCGCCAACAACCGCCCGGGCCGAACCGGGCACGCTCACGATCTCTGCCGTGGGGCTCGTCGATCCGAGCGATCCGCGGTACCAAGGTGACAAGTCGCTGCAGCAGAACGATGCGCGCGCCGATGCCAAGATCGCAGGCCGTCGAAAAGGCGCTGGGGCTCCTCGTCGACACGAAGTCGCTCGCCAAGAATTACGGCCTGTTGAAGGACAGGCTGCTCGCGAACAGCGGCACGTACATCAAAGCCGTCGTGCGTGAAAGCGAGCCGCGCGTGGGCAAGGACGGGCTGATGTCGGTGACGACCGACGCCGTCGTCAACGTCAAGGCATTGCAGAAATCGCTGAACCAGATGTCGCGCGACGACCGCGTCGAATTGATTCGCGCGAATGGCGATCCCAAGATTTCGGTGCAGATCGCGGTGCGCGATTCGGATCAGCCGGACGCGCCGCCGCAGCTTTCGCCGGTCGCCGAGAACATCCTCAAGGAGCGGATCAAATCGTTTGGCTTTCGCACCTGGGCTGAAGGCGGTGGCGACGGCAACAAGGCGGCTGAATTCGCAGTGACCGGCGAAGCAAAGATCAAGAGGCTCTCCGCCCGGCTCGAAGCGTCAGGCCTGGTGGTGACCAAGTACACGCTCACGTCGTGGACGGTCAAGTGCGTCGATCTCGCGACCGGCGAGGAGATCTACTACAACACCGCGCTCCCGAAGGGCGTGGGCAGCTGGGCGAGCGAGGAAGAAGCGCTGAAGGCGATCGGCGCAAAAATCGCCGACGAATTCTCGCGCGATTTCTTCCTGCAGCACGCAAACGTGACGAGCCAGAAGGTCACGCTCGCTGTCGAGGGCATGCCGGACGCCGCGAGCGAAGATGCGCTCGCGCCGCGAATTGATCGGCCTCTCGGACGTCATCGCCGCGACACCAGGGCCGCCGGCCAGGCCGCGCGTCTACGACATTCAGCTTGGCGGTACTGGCAACGCGGGCGATCTTGTCGCGAACGGCGTGTTGAAGCCGCTCAACGCCAAACTCGGCCAGACCTGCTTCACGCTGGGCGCGACGACCGGTGACAAGGTGGCCGTGGCGTTCGACAAGCGCTGCGCCGACGCGTCGATCCTGTCGCGGCTCGAAACCAATCCGCCGGCAGGGTTGTACGGCGCGCCGCCCGCGCGCCAGAAGAGCGTAATCAAGGATCCGGCGACATTGCGGAAGCTGACGACGTAGCGGCACGCGATCGATGCGAATCCGCGTGTCTGGCGCCTAGCAACGCCGGCCTCTTCATCCGGGAGTTTTAGTGCAACGCCGGACCAACGGCCGGCCTCCGTCGCTCGGCGACGCACGGCCTCCGCACGATTCGTGTGCTCATTGCGCCTCGGAGTCCCGCCCGCCTCGCTCAGTCGCCCTCGATGAACGCGAACCCGAGAGTCTCCAGCGGATCGGCCTGATACGGATGACCGAAGCTGATGTGGCCGCGGCCGCGCAGCATCATCTCCTCGCGGCGCAGCTGGATCTCGCGTTCTCCCTCGACGGTCACGAAGGTTCCGTTGGAGCTCTGATCGACGATCACGAACCTGTCGCGGCGGCGTTCGATCCGCGCATGGAGCCTCGAGGCCAGCCGGTCGGCAATCACGATGTCGTTCTGGGCATCGCGCCCCAGCGTAAGGGCCGAAGTCGCCGGACCGAGCTCGATCGCGCGCGTGCCGTGCACGAGCTCGAGCCGCGCGGCGCGCAGCCGCGGACGCGTCGTCAGCGTGGTGAGGTCGGCCGTGTCCTGCCACATGAGCTCCGTGATGACGATGTCCTTGTCCTTGCCCTTGACAGTCAGCACATCGACCTCACGCACGCGGGACGAAAGCTCGGGCGAGAGCGCGCCGGCGGTAGACCCCGACAGGATCACCTGGCCGCTCTTGGCGAGGCCGACCATTCTCGCGGCGACGTTGACGCAATCGCCAAACACGTCGCCCTGCGCTTCGATGGCGGTCCCGCAGTGAATGCCGATGCGCAGTGCGATACGCAGATTGCGCTCGCGCACGAGCTCGGACATGCGCCGCTGGATTTCGGCCGCCGCGGTCACTGCCTGATCGGCGGTCGGAAACACGACCATCGCCTCGTCGCCGATCGTCTTGATCAGGCGTCCCGCGTGGCCGGCGGCCGTCTGCTGGACGAGTGCGAGACATTCGCCCACCGCGGCGAGCGCCTTCTGATCGCCCAATTGTTCGTAGAGACGCGTGCTGCCCGCGACGTCCGCAAACAGTACGGTAAGACTTCGTTCGTCGACGCTCATCGGCCCGAACCCGCGCGAATGATCGCGCAAGTATACGGGAACGATGCCGCGCGACGGCGATCGTCAGTGTTTCAGCGCGCGGACCACGGTCTTTAGGATTGACTGCACCGGCGTTGCACGCTCGGCGCATCGATACGGTCCACCGCGGCGCCGGCGATAATTTCGCCGTGCGCAATGCGTCAAATACGCGACGCCCGCGCGCCCAATCGCGCGATCGTCAGGCCTTTGCCTGCCACAGGGCGAGCGTCGCCCCGGTCGGATCGACGAAGATGCTGAAGGAGCCCACGCCCTTGATCTCGGTGACATCCTTCACGATCTTCGCCCCCAGCGATTTCGCCTTTTGCGTTGCAGCCGAGATGTCGTCGACGGCAACGTAGGCGAGCCACGACGAGGGCTCCCCCGGCATCGGGTGCTTCATCATGCCGCCGCCCGTCCCTTCACCGACCTTGATCAGCGTGTAGCTGCCGTCTTCCATCGGGACATCCTCGAGCTTCCATGAAAAGAGCTTGCCGTAAAAATCCTTTGCCTTGCCGAGATCGGTCGTCGCGGAGCTCGACGTGAACGAATGGATTCGCCATGTTTGTCGCTCCTTGCGTCGAAGTTCAATGATCGGATGTAACAAAAAGGGGCCGCGACAGGCACGGCCCCTTCTGCCCCACTACCCGGCGAATGCAGTAGCTAGCCGCGCGGATTTCCGTAGGCGTCGACGGTGAGCGTCGGACCCGGCGGCGGCGCGGTCATCTGCACGTGGTGTTCCTGGCCGCGGAAATGATAGGTCACATCCCAGTAATCGACGGCCGACGAACTGGGCACGTTGGCGCAACGCTGGACGTCGCGGTCGTAAACCTGTCCACCCCGACCGACGTTCGCACCAACCGCGGCCCCGGCAACGGCGCCCCCGGCTGTCGCCACGTCACGGCCGCGTCCGCCGCCAATCTGATGCCCGAGGACCCCGCCGATCACGCCGCCGATGATCGCTCCCGGAATGTTGGCACCGCCAGGCTGCACGACCTGCTCGCGCTCGATCCAGCAGCGTTGCTCAGGCGGACCGGCGATGGCGCGGACGGAGACGATGTCGGCCTGGTAGAGCCCGTTACTAGGCGGCGGTGGGGCGTAGCCGTACGCAGGCGCTGCAACGGGACGCACCGAGGAAATCCTGTTGTTCATTCCCATGCCGGAGAGCGAGTCATACGTGCCCGGGTTCAGCACCACGCAGCGCCCTTGAAACTGGGCGTGCTCGCAGGCTTCCCAGCTGCCGCCTTCGACGACTGCGGAAGACGCGCGATCGTTGAATCCCGTGTCGGCGAAGTTGGGGACGACGCCGTCGGCGCTGAACATGGGACCGCGTAACCCTTCACCCGAATAGAACGTGATCTGTGCCAAGGCTTGCGTGGCGAAAACGACTCCGACCAGCGCAAGCAGAGCTTTCAGTGATGATCGCATAAGTCCCTCCGGTTCTTGTGCGGGATTTACAGGTCCCGCATGGATGAAGACTAGCGCCTTCGGCGAAGCGGACGTTATCAGGAGTCGGCGGCAAAGCGCGTAAGACAGGGACTACGCCATCGCGCGCGCCGCGCGCCTGGAGTTTGTTTCCCGGAAGCGGAACAAGCAGTTGAACGCTTTGCTGGTCCGCTAGCGTTTTCGCGGCGGCAACGGCGCACGCGCGAGGTTGGGCCGGGGCTCGAACTGTGGCTTCGCAGCCCCGATGCGTTCGATCAGCTGCAGCGCGGTCGCGAGGGCCGTTTCGAGCTGCCGATCGCGTCCCGCGGCGGCATCGTGCGGCGCGTTGTCGACCTCGATCTGCGGGTCGGTGCCGTAGTTCTCGACACCCCAGCCCACATCCTGGAACCAGAACGAGAACTCGGGTTGCGTCGTCTCGGTTCCGTCGACCAGCTTGTGCCGCGGCCAGATCCCGATCACGCCGCCCCAGGTTCGTGTTCCGACCAGCGGGCCGATGCCCATCAGCTTGAAGCCATGCGAAAAGATGTCGCCGTCCGACCCGGCGTGCTCGTTGGTGAGCGCGACGACCGGGCCCGCCACCGCCTCGCTCGGATAGGACTCGGGTCGACCCCAGCGCGACAGGTTGTAGCCGATGCGCTTGCGCGCGACTTTTTCCAGCAGCAACTGCGAGACGTGGCCGCCGCGGTTGTAGCGAACGTCGACGATCAGCGCGTCGCGATCGCATTCGGTCAGCGAAGTAGCGATGGAATTCCGCGAAGCCGGCGGACATCATGTCGGGCAAGTGGAAATAGCCGACGCGGCCGCCGGAGCGCTCGTGGACCCACGCGCGATTCGTTTCCACCCACTCGCGATAGCGCGCGGGCACCTCGTCGGCGAGTGTCGTCACCACCACGTTGCGCGTCGATCCCGGTGCGCCACCGCCCGCCGCGAGCGTCAGCTCCACCTTGGTTCCGGCTTGGTGGACCAGCAGCGATTGCGGCGGTCGCTCGCGCGAGGTCCGCTGCCCGTTCACCGCAACGATCCGTTCGCCGGACTTCGCCTCGACGCCCACCGCATTGAGCGGCGAATCGGCGCCGGCATCCCATGGGTCGCCGGTCACGATGCGCGCGATCTCGTAGCTGCCGTCGTCGACCGCGCGCAGGTCGGCAGCGAGATAGCCGAGCGCGATCTGCGGCGGGCGCCGATAGTCGCCGCCCATTTCGTAGGCGTGCGACGTCCCCAGCTCGCCCTGCATTTCCCAGATGAGGTCGGACAATTCAGCGCGGGTCGACACCCGATCGATGAGCGGCGCGTAGCGGCGATAGATGGCGTCCCAATCGACGCCCGACATGTCCGGCACCCAGAACTGGTCGCGCTGCAGGCGCCAGACCTCGCGCAGCATCTGCCGCCACTCGCTGCGCGGCTCGATCGACAGCCGAATGCGATCGAGGTCGAGCCAGCCACTCTTGCGCGACGGTTCCTCGGAGGCTCGTCCCTCGCCGCGCTCGCGCTCGGGCTTGCGCGCCGCCGGGATCGCGCGCAGGCGCTTGCCCTCGCGGACGACGAGCGTCGCGTGATCGCCGGCGATCGCGAAACCGTCGGCCTTTTCCATCAGCGTTTCGACACGCAGGGTTTCGAATTCGAACACTTCGAGCCGGCCGGGAGAATCCTTGTGTCCGCCGCGTCCGTGTGCGCCGGCGATCGGCAGCACCGTCCACACGACCCTGCCACCCCCCGCGCCCGCGATCTGGCCGAAGCGGTTTTCGGGAACGGGGAACGGCGCGATCCGGCCGGCGATGCCGTCGAGATCGACCGGCGGCATTGCACTCACGTCCGATGCTTGGCGTTCCTTGCCCGGATCCTCGGCTCCCAGGCCCTTCGGCGCCGGGTCGAATGGCGGCCGCCCGCCCGCCTGCAGCGCGATCAGGTACGGCCGCGCGCCGCGGGGAAAGCTCAACTCGAACTGGATGCTGTCGTAGACCGGATCGAACGTGCGCACCGACAGGAAGTAGAGGTAGCGCCCTTCGGGATCGAATGCCGGGCAGTAATCGCGAAATTCGGGTTGGGTGACGAGCGTGCCCGACTGTCGGGCGAGGCTGTAGAGCTTGATCGCGGTGTGCCGCGCGGACGTCCAGAACGAATAGGCGAGCCAGGTTCCATCGGGCGACCATGCGAGGTCCTCGGTACGACCGGCATCGCTGCGATCGATCGACCGTCAGCGTGCCGGTGTCGAGATCACCGATCATCACTTCGTTGCGGTGATTCGCGAGCGCCACTTTGCGTCCGCGCGGCGCTG
The DNA here is from genome assembly GCA_963733985.1 of uncultured beta proteobacterium. Classification (GTDB taxonomy): domain Bacteria; phylum Pseudomonadota; class Gammaproteobacteria; order Burkholderiales; family Casimicrobiaceae; genus CAIWHR01. The sequence continues at coordinate 39,064 of CAVTFF010000019.1, forward strand.
CGCGCAGCGCGACGACGCGGCCGACGTCCCACGGGAGCGCCTGCGCACGACTTTCGGCAAATACCTCGAGGCGCTCTTCGCCGGAACCGTCGCCGACTGCGACTACCGTTGTTCCGTCGTCCAGCCATTGACCGTGCCGATAGCGGCCGCCGTTGACCTCGCCCTGCTGCCGCACCGCGCCTTCCCAGAGCGGGAAGGTGAACAGCGCCCCGCGCGCGACCAGGGCGACGCTGTGACCTGCGGGATGAACATGGAATCCATCGAGGTGCTCGGCAGCCGGAACGAACTTCCTCGCTGCCTGTGCGCGATGGGAAGGAAGGCGAATATCGAGACGTTCCGAGCGATCGGTTGTCGGATCGAACAGCCAGAGCTCGGCGCCGCATTGATAGACGACGCGCTTGCCGTCGGTCTGTGCGTGGCGCGCATAGAAGTCGTCGTGATCGGTATGCCGCTGCAGCTCCGAGCCATCGGGCCGGCACGAATAGAGATTGCCCACTCCGTCCGCATCCGACAGGTAGTAGACGCGATCGCCGATCCACATCGGGCTCGTGACATTGCCGGCGAGCTCGCTCATGCGGCGAAACGTTCCGCTGCCGGCGGCGTCGATCCACAGGTGTCCCGCCGTTCCGCCCCGGTAGCGTTTCCAGCGCGCCGGGTCGGCGGTATTGCGGCCGATGACCCTGGCGTTGCCGGGTCCGAAGGCAAGGTGATTGACCTGCCCCAGCGGCAAGAAGCCGCGGCATGCCGCCGTTCGGATCGAGCGTAAAGGCCCGGTAGTTGCGAAAGAACGGCTGGCCGTAGGTCGAAACAAAAAGGATCTGCCCCTCGGGCGTGAAGCCGCGCACCAGCACGTCGGGGCCAAGCCATGTCATCCGTCGCGCGGCGCCGCCTTCGGCCGGCATCAGGTACACCTCGGGATGCTGTTCATCGCGCCCGACGTATGCGACCCATTTGCCGTCGGGAGAAAAGCACGGCGTGGACGGCTCCGACAGTCCCGCGGTGAGGCGGCGCGCGATGCCGCCTCCTGTGGAGACGCGCCAGAGATCGTCATCGGCGACGAAGATGATCGCGTCGCCGGAAAGCGTCGGATGGCGCAGATAGCCTTGAGCGTCGGACATGAATCTCTCGGTGAGTGGGTTCGCGCGAAGCCTCGCATTCTAAGGACAACCGCGATCGCGTGGCGGCCGGTGCCGAGCAACCCTTATGGGCGTCGGGTTTCTTTCTGCGCCGGAGAAGGAACCGTCCGGCGCGGCGTGCGGTTTGGCAACACGCGTGGAAAGGGCGGACGCAGTGCGCCGCTTGCTTCAGATTTCACATCGGTAAGGCCGAAGTGAAGAGCTGCGAAGTCAATGGCAGCGACGAGTTCGAAATGCGACAGACCGTCATGCTGCGATGCATCAAGCGAGCTGTTCTCGGATCCCCCCGACCGCGGATGCCGTAGGTCGCCTTTTTGTTGACATTGAAAACTATGCTCATCTACGCTGCGCCGGTTGCATCGGTCACGCCGTGGTTCGACCGCGCAACTGCTTTCTGCTTCAATGCTCCGGGCGTGTCCGATGCAAGACCTGCATCGCCCCTCCGCCCAGGGTTGCTGTAGCCGCGACGCAATCCCGACGAATTAAGAAGGCGGATTCTGCGCAGGGGGTTTTGCAACGCGGATGCTCGATCCCGGCGCTGCCGGATTCCGGAACAAGCAAACCTACGGCACCGCGCTAAACGGTGCTCAGCGGAGGAGAAACAGCAATGCCCTCAGCACGCTCCCACATGTCTTCACATCTGCGGCGCTCGGCCATCATTGCGACGTCGCTCGCACTCGCATTCAGCTCGGCGGCTTTCGCCGGAAAAATGACCCCGCATTCGATCCGCGCGGACAAGGTGGAAGTTGCGGTCAACCCTGCGACGGTGCCTCACTTTGGTTGCGAGCTCCGGCCGTTCGATTTGTCGAAGGGACTGTTCTGTTACGGGCCCGGCGCGATCCGAAAGGCTTACAACGTCGACGGGCTGATCGCTGGCGGCAACGACGGCACCGGCCAGACGATTGTCATCATCGATGCCTATGGCAGCCCGACGCTGGCCGCGGACCTCGACGCTTTCGACACCATCTTCGGCCTCCCGCCGCCGCCATCGCTGCAGCAGATCCACATGCCCGGCAGTCCGCCCTTCGACTACTTCGACGGCAATCAGTTGGGGTGGGCAGAAGAGACGAGCCTGGACGTCCAGTGGGCACATGCGATCGCCCCCGGAGCGAAAATCATTGTCATTGCCGCCGTGAGCAACAGCGATGCCGACATTCTCGACGCGCAGAACTACGCGATCGACCACAAGCTCGGCTACATTATCTCGGAGAGCTTCGGCGAGTCGGAATACGCGCTGCTGCAGGACGGAGCGGAAGGGCAGCAGATCCTGAACGACAACGAGGCGAGCTACAAGCGCGCCGCGGATGGCAAGATTTCCGTGCTGGTTTCGTCGGGCGACGACGGCACTGCGGGCGCCGACATCAACGGCGACCTTGTGCCATTCCCCGTCGCCAACTATCCGGCGTCCTCGCCGAATGTCACGACCGTCGGCGGCACGAATCTCTTCTTCGGGACGTCCACAAATGCGGATCCCAACGGCACCTACCAGGGCGAGGTGGTCTGGAACGACGGCTTTGGCGCGGGCGGCGGCGGCGTCAGCATGGCGTTCAGGATGCCGGGGTATCAGGAAGGCAAGCTGCCTCAGGCGACGAAGGACAAGCTCAACAAGCACCGAGGATATCCGGACGTCGCCTATAACGCCGGCGTCGTCGGGGGTGTCATCGTCCATCTGGGTTTCCTCGACCCTTGCTGCGCGGGCAATGGCTTCTATATCTTCGGCGGCACCAGCGCGGGCGCGCCGCAGTGGGCCGGCATCACCGCCCTCGGCAACCAGCTGAACAAGAGGCCGCTTGGATCCCTCAACACGGCGCTGTACCAGCTTGGCAAACGTGGATTGCTCGAAGCGCTGATGCACGACGTGACCATCGGTGACAACGGCCTCTTCGGCATCCCCGGCTACCCCGCGGGACCGGACTGGGATCTTTCGACGGGGTGGGGCACTCCCGCCGACGGCATCGAGCACGCGCTGGCTCCCGGCAACTAAGCGCGCCAGGCCATTCGCACAGTACGTGGCTTCAAATCCAGTGGGCGTCGCAAGACGCCCATTTTTTTGGGTCACAGCCGCTATGCGGCCAATTGGCGAAGAGGCTCAGGCGGGCTCGCATATCCCGCGCCGCACGGACTGGATGCGGCGATCCGGTGCGAGGGACTTCCGAGAATGTAGGGGGATTCCTACAACGTGTCGTCCTTGTCCTATGGAGAAACGCTGCGGTAGGTGGGACACTTGTACGCTACGTTTCGTTTCAGGGAGGCGCAATGTCCAACGCTTTCGGCGCACCGTCGCCGTCCACGGCACTGCGCTGGGGTACGCTCTTCGTCGTCGAAGCGAACGTCGCTTTCCTGTATGTCTACGATCACAACCGGGACGTGCCATCGATCGCCGACGTGTCGAACCAGTATGCGACGACTTTCGCGCCCGCGAATTTCGTCCACCTGCTCTACTGGCTCATCGGAGCCGCGTTTCTGCTCTTCTACGTCGCCGCGCTCTGGCCGCGCCATCGCCGCACGTCCACGCTCGATCCGTTTGTCGTCCCGATCGCGCTCGCCAGCACACTTGCTTCAGCGTGGGCCGTTGCGTTCCGCAACGACGCCATCGATCTGGCGCTCGCCCTCACCGCCGCGGGCGTGTGCGTCGGCAAGGTCATGTTCGCGCGGGCGGCTGCCTCTCCGGCGCGTCACTCCCGTTGGCTTCGGGTCCCCTTCGCCCTGTACTTCGGCTGGATGACGTTTGCACTGCTCGTCGGCATCGCGCAGTGGCTCAACGCACGCGACTGGCTGACGACGATCGAACTGGTCACCAGGATGTCGCTCGCCTTGATCGCGATCGCAGCACTCGCGGGTGTCGCCGTTGCGCTCGTTTACCGCGAGTTCGTCTATCCCATGGTGATCGCCTGGGGTACGGGCGGCATTTACGTCGGGCAGCGTTTGTTCGATGCGACGGTCGCCAATGCCGCGCTCTACGTCACCGTCGGGCTCGTGATCGCCGCGACCCTCGCCGCCGTCGTGGCGGCCGTCGAAGCCGGGCGGCCAAGGACGGCACCGGTCGCCGCGCGCAGTACCGGCGACGATCGCATCACGGCCGACGCCGCGCCGCCGCGCCTGGCCAGCATCGGCCATGGCATCCGATGGCCCTGGTTTCGCTCGCAGCCCCGCCCCGTTCTCGACGCACGGCACCGGCGTTATCTCGTCGATCTCGACGCGGTGACGACCGGAATGCGATCGGGGTGACACCGGCGGGGAGCGACTGCTCGGACGCGGCGTTGCCGGAATAGCGTAAGATTCGATGCGCTGCGGCAGCACGCGCAGCCGGTGCACGCCGACGACTCGTCGAACTGGGCCCGATCGCGCGACCCGACGTCCCACGAGAGCGCGAGTTACGGAGCGAGCCGTTTGGCTGCGGCCGGATACCGTTGATGACGTCGATGTGCCCCGCACGGCGCGCGCCAGGGTCATTGCGTGACGCCGCATGGGGTCGAGGCTCCCGTTCGGTTCGGGCGTTGCAATGGAGAGCGCTGGTGAATCCTAGGCCGATCGTGATCGTTGCGTGCTTTGTCGCGCTGCTGGCCGGCCTTGCGACGCAGGACGTCCACGCGTCGGAGACCGACCAGTTCACGCTTCCCAACCCGCCGCTGGACGACCTGGGGCGAGACCTCGGCGCAAGAGTGCTCGAGATTCTCGCTGCGGAAACGGCAAGGCTCAACCTGCGGATCGACGAAAAGATGCAGGGTGACCCGCGCGCGGCCGTCGATGCCACCGATGAGCGCGATTTCGTCACGCACATCTACGAGCAGGTCGGCGTCGGCGTTCCGGAATCGACGCTGGAACGCGCCATCCGTTACGGCGAATTTCCCGGCAGGAACGTCCGCTTCCAGACGGGCTATTCCGAATCGATCTATGCCTTGGTGTTCGCACCGGTTCCGTTTGCCCTCATGCCTGCGGCCAGCTCGCCGACGGTTCGGCTGTACGGGCTCGATCTCGGGACCGACAAGATCGGTCACATCTTCCAGCAGGGCTACGAGTACTTCAACCTGTACGAGGATGCTCGTGCCGGAGGCGCGGAGGAGTCGGCCGCGCTCGCCAAAGCGGTCAAGTACGGCGTGCTCACCGAGCTCGGGTTGTACGGGGTGATGCTCACCGGCGTGTACTCCAACGGCGATCTCGCAGCCAACTACGCGGGATTCAAGTTCTATCTCAACCTGTTCCATGAGATCCGGATCGGCGAACAGACGCTTGCACCGATTCTCGAGCGCGACGGCGCTCATTGGATCATCAATCCGGATCGCAACAGCGCGGACCTGCTGAAACCCTACATCACCGAGCAGCTCAACGAGGCCTACAATCCTTCCAAGTACATCTTCAACGTCAATCGAATTCGCGATCACGTGCGCGGACGTTGTGCGAGCTGGCTTAGGCAGGTTCCGGATTTCGACGAGGCCGGCTATCGCGCGCATCTCGAGCACGCGAAGACCTGGCTCGGCGAGCCCTACGGCTGGGATCTGCCGGAAGCCAATGCGGCGACCCTGCTCCAATGCTTCGGGCCATCGGGCAATCTTTCCGACCACGATCCGGCCGCCATGTAGGCCGTAGGCCATCGACGACGGGAAAAGGGGACGCGTGACCGCCGGCCGCCCGATGCTCGCTCATGCCGTTGCCTGCGCCATGCTTGCGGCTTCCGCTGCGGCGACGGCCGCGGATTTGGAGGCGCCGGATCCCGACATTGCGCGCCTGGTGCACGAGATTTCGCCGGCGCGGCTCGAAACCTACGTCAGCACGCTGGCGGGGTTCGGCACGCGGCATTCACTGTCGACCGCCGACGACCCGGCACGCGGCGTGGGTGCGGCACGGCGCTATATCCGGGACACGCTGTCGCGTTGCGCGGCGGAATCGGGCGGGCGGCTTGACGTGGCATTCGACGAATTCGTGCAGGCGCCCACGCCGCGCGTGCCGAAGCCCGTGCCTCTGGTAAACGTGGTCGCTACGCTCGAGGGCGTCGACGCGCAGGCGAAAGCGCGAACGCTCGTCGTGTCCGGCCATTACGATTCGATGTGCGGCAATGTCATGAACGCCGGTTGCGATGCACCGGGCGCGGACGACGACGCGTCGGGCACGGCCGTGGCGATCGAGCTCGCCTGCACGATGGCAAAGTTCCGATTTCCCGCGACGCTCGTCTTCATGGCGGTCGCCGGCGAGGAGCAGGGATTGCTGGGTGCCGCGCACTGGGCGAAGGCCGCGCGCGAGCGCAACGTCAACGTCGAAGCCATGATCACCAACGACATCGTCGGCAGCGCGCGCAACGAGACTGGCCGGCGCGACGCGAGTACCGTGCGCGTGTTCGCGGAAGGCGTCCCTGCGGGCAAGGAGCTTCCCGAGGAGTGGCAGCGCCGGCTCGAGACCGGCGGCGAGAACGACTCCCCCGCGCGCGAGCTCGCGCGTGCGATCCGCGACGCCGCGGCGCGCTACGTTCCGGAGATGACCGTGAAGATCGTCTACCGGCGCGACCGCTACCTGCGCGGCGGCGATCACATCCCGTTCCTCGCGCAAGGCTACGCTGCAGTGCGTTTCACCGAAGCGCACGAGGACTTCCGGCATCAGCATCAGGACGTGCGCGTCGTCGACGGCGTGCAGTTCGGCGATCTGCCCCGCTTCGTCGATTTCGATTATCTTGCCGACGTGGCCCGCGTAAACGCTGCGGCGCTCGCTTCGCTCGCGCGCGCACCCTCGCCGCCCGCGGGCGTGCGCATCGAAACGCTGCAGCTCGAGAATCGCACGACGCTGTCGTGGCTCGCCAATCCAGACGCCGGCATCAAAGGTTACGAAATCGTCTGGCGAGAAACCACCGCACCCTTCTGGCAGGGCGCGGCGTTCGTGGGCAACGTGACGAGGGCCGGTGTCCCGCTCTCGAAGGACGACTATGTGTTCTCGGTGCGCGCCGTTGACGCCGACGGGCACCGCAGTCTCGCCACGTACCCACTGCAATTGCGCGCGGTCCCGCCGCCGCCGAACAAGTGACATCGCGTCCGCTCGCTATGACACGATTCTGAAGGCCTTGACGGACAACCTCGAACGCGGCCCGTAGATGTCGGGCACGGAGTTCAGCGTAGCGGACGTGCTCTGGGGAACGGCACTCGGATCGACGATGAAGTTCGGCCTCGTGGCGCGGACTCCCGTCATCGATGCCTACGTTGCGCGCGCCAATGCGCCGCCCGCGGTCGCGCGGGTCACTGCGCTCGATGCCGAGCTCGCCGCGGCGCTCGCGCGACAGGTCACTGTTGCGGCTTGCGGGCGTAGCCACTTGCGCGCATGCACGCGTCGTACATGCGGTTGAACGTGCTCTGGGTGACGTCCATCGGGCCGAGACCGATGCTCTTCTGATCGGCTTCGGCCTGCCGTTCGCACACGGCGCTGTCCTTCTGGAATTTGGCCTTGTCAGCCGCTCCCGGTTCATAGTCGCCCGATGTCCGGACCGACGCGCATCCCGCGGCGAGCAGTGCAACGGACAGGCAAAAGGGCAGACGCTCGATGATGGCTGTTCCAGCTGGACGTGGCAGGCGGCGCGCAGTGCCCGCCAGCACATCATAACAGCGGCGCAAGACCGGGGCCGAATCCGGACGCCGGTGCGACGTTGCTACAATCCGAGCGAACCGCCGGATCGGCGGCGGAAAGGACGAAATTTGACGGAGGGTGTCATGCTGCACAGGCTTCTCGGGTTGGCCCTGATTTCGATGTTGTCCCTCTCGCCGGCGCTGGCGCAGTCACCGCCGGCCTCGCGGCTCGACGAGGTCGCAAAAGCGGGCACGCTCCGCGTATGCACGCCCGGCGACTACAAGCCGTTCAGCTTCCTGCGCCCGGATGGCAGCTACGAAGGGCTCGACATCGATCTCGTCGACGCGGCAGCGAAGGCGCTCGGCGTCAAGGTCGAGATGGTGAAGACGGCGTGGCCGTCGCTAATGAAGGACTTCCAGGAAAAATGCGACGTAGCCGTCGGCGGAATCTCGGTCACCACCGACCGGCAGAAAACTGCATTCTTCACGGCCGCCTACATGATCAACGGGAAAGCCCCGATCACAAAGTGCGAGAACGTCGCCAAGTTCCAGACGGTAGCCGACATCGACAAGCCGAACGTCACCGTCATCGAGAATCCCGGCGGCAGCAACGAGCGCTTCGCGCGCGCCAATTTCAAGCAGGCGAAGATCGTGATCTTTCAGGACAACGTGACGATCTTCGACGAGATCCTGAAAGGCAATGCCGATGTGATGATCTCGGAATCGGTCGAGGCCATTGTCCAGGCGAAACTTAGGCCCGGGCTGTGCGCGGTGAATCCGGACAAGCCGCTGCAGTACGGAGAGATGGCGTGGCTGCTGCCGCGGGGCGACGCGACCATGAAAGCGTGGATGGACACGTGGTTCCACCTCGCCAAGGCGTCCGGCGAGTACGATCGGCTCGCCGGACGCTGGCTGCGCTGAATGGCTTCCCCGGCACTCGCGAAAGCGACGGGGGCGGCAACACTGCTCGCGTTCGCACTGGCATTGGTCTCCGCCGCATGCGCCGCCGAAAAGTTCATTCCTCTCGGCACCCAGCCGGATGGCGCCCTGATCTATGTTCAGGCGGCACCGCCCACCATACTGCCGGACGGCAAGCGTCAGGGCTGGTTCCGGACGGTCCCGAGAGCTGCGGAATCGGTCACCGACGAGCTCGGCGTCCCGCAGCAATACACGGAAATGCTCGGTCTCAACGTCGCCGACTGCAAGTCTCGCGCCATGGGCTCGGCGTCGATGACCTACCGCGACGCGAGCGGGACTGTCGTCGCGCAGTTCGAGTTGCCGCCGAGGCAGGTCGAGCTCGTGAAGGTGCGCACGAATACGCTGGGCGACGCGATGTTTGCGTGGCTCTGCGCGGCCAGAGGGCCCGTCACCGCGCCGCCGCTGCCATCGGCGACGACGTCGCCGTTCAAGTAGTCGATCGGGCGTCGATGCGGCGGGGTCGCGCAGGCTGCCGGCCCGGTTCCACCGCCATCGACGTGCTTCCGCCCGCATGATCGCTTAGACTGTGCGTCCGATCGCGCAGGCCGCAATTCACGATGACCGTCCGCCCACGCTGCCCCACCCCTGTCCGCTTGGCCGCGCTCGGCCTCGTTCTCGGCGCCCTCTCGGGATTGACCGGCTGTGCGACGTCGCCGGTCGAAGACCAGCGCGCCGCCGCCGCGCGCGACCAGAGCGTGATCGCGAGCCCGATCCGGACCGACCAGGACCGGCGCATGGACGCAGTGCGACACCCGGCGGAGTTCCTCCCCTTCACGCAGGTGAAACCCGGCATGCACGTGCTCGACGTTTCGGCAGGCGCCGGTTACACATCGCAGCTGCTCGCGCTTGCGGTCGGCCCCGGCGGAACGGTCTTCGCGCAGACGCCGCGGCCCGGACCGGCGCTGACCAAGCGCCTGAGCGATCATCCGCAGGCGAATCTCGTGCTGGTGGAGCGCCCCTTCGACGATCCGATTCCCGGGGACGCGCCGAAGCTCGACCTCATCACGATCGTGCTCAATTATCACGACATTACCTATCTGCCGGTCGATCGCGAGAAGATGAACCAGCGCCTGTACGCCGCGCTGAAGCCGGGCGGACATCTCGTCGTGGTCGATCATTCGGGCCGGCCGGGAACCGGCGCCACCGAGGGCAAGACGCTGCATCGGATCGATGAAGCGGTGGTCCGAAACGAGCTCAAGCAGGCGGGATTCGTCCTGGAGGCGGAGGGCGATTTCCTGCGCAACCCGACCGATCCGCGTGAAGCGCCGTCGGGTAACTCGCCCATTCCCACCGACAAGTTCGCGCTGCGCTTCGTGAAGCCGCAATAGGGCCCACCGCCGCAATCCTACGCTCGATATCGAATCGGACGAGCGCGCAGCGTTACCCCATGCGCGTTGTTCTATTCCCCGCAACAACCGGGACACGACCTTGCTCGACCGCGCGGTAAGACCGAGCCAAATCGTCGAGGCACTCGACGAATACGTGATCGGCCAGGACGACGCGAAGAAGACCGTCGCGGTCGCCGTCTACACGCACTATCGGAAGATCGCGAAATCGCGCGCCGACGGCGTTCCGATCACCAAGAGCAACGTTCTGCTGATCGGGCCTTCGGGCACGGGCAAGACGCTGCTCTGCGAAACGCTTTCCCGTATCCTCTCGGTCCCGTTCGTGACGGCCGAGGCGACTTCACTCGCGCAGTCGCGGTTTGTCAACGAGGAGATCGAGGCGATCCTGTTGCGGCTTTCCGACAAGGCGGGTGGCGATATCGGGACGGCGGAGCACGGCATCGTCTTCATCGACGAGATCGACAAGCTCAAGGCGACCGGCACGCAGCCGCGCGCCGTTTCGGGCGAAAGCGTGCAGCACGCGCTCCTCAAGATCATGGAGGGCTCGCAGGTCAAGATCGGGAACGCGCAATACCTCGACACGACCAACATCCTTTTCATCTGCGGCGGCGCGTTCGTGGGCCTCGACGAAATCATGACGCAGGTGCATGGCTTCGGCTTCATATCCACGGGAGGCGACGACAACCAGAAAATCCTGGATCGCCTCAACTCGCGCGTGAAGCCGACGGATCTCTTCAGCTACGGCCTGATTCCGGAATTCACCGGGCGGCTTCCGACGATCGCCCGGTTCCAGGACCTCACCAAGGACATGCTGGTCCGAATCATGATCGAGCCGCGCGATTGCATCTATCGGCAGTTCCAGGAGATCTTCCGCCACGAAGGCGTCGAGCTCTCCGTCGACCGGAAGGTGTTCGAGCAGATCTCGGAACTGGCGATCGAGTACAAGACCGGTGCCCGCAGTCTGCGCGGACTGTTCGAGGAGCTGATCGCGCCGATCCTGTTCGTGGTGCCGGACCACCCTGAAATCACGAAAGTCAACATCGCCTCGCTGTTCGCCGAGCCGACGTACGTCAGAAGCTCCGGAGGCAAAGCGGCGTCAGGCTGATTCGAGCTTCGTCACGCCGGACGGTGGAACCAGGCGAGCGACAGGCCGCCCGCGGCGCTCGCGAGCACCGCGGCGAGCGCGCAGAGGAGCGCCGTGATCTCGGTGGGCTGGGTTTCCAGCACATAACGGGCATTGAGTCCTTCGTAGACTTTCTTGAGATCGGCTGCGCTGCCCGCCTGGAAATATTCGGCGGCCGTGAGCTCGGCAACCGCCTTCAGCGTCTCTTCGTCGAAGCGCATGTAGATCGAATAGTTGTCCATCTCCGTCGCGCCGCCATTGGCCCTGCCGAAACCAACCGTGTAGACCTTGACGCCTCGCTCGGCGGCAAGCTTCGCCGCGTCGAGAGGATCGGGGCCGATCGTCCGCCGACCGTCGGTGAGCAGGATGATCGCGCCGTGACGATACGATCCGGGCGGCGCGGGCTTGAACTCTCTCTTCGCCGCGCTCTTTCCCCGCTCGATCGGCGCCCCGCGACCACCCTCCCACTCTGCGCGCCTGCCGAAAGGCCGGTCCTCGGCTTCGAGGCCATCGTTCGGAAAGAGCGTCGCGAGCGACATGATGATGCCGCTGCCGATCGCGGTATGGATCTGCAACTCGAGCCCATCGATCGCTGCCTCGAGATCCGCGCGCTCGTGCGTGGGTCGCTGGACCACCGCGGCTGATCCGGCGAAGGCGACGATCCCGATGCGCACGTCCGCCGGCTGCTCGCGGATGAAGGTCTTCGCGGCCTCGCGGGCGGCGCCGATGCGACTGGGCTCGACGTCGGTCGCCCGCATGCTCTTCGATACGTCGATGGCGAGGATGATGGTCCGCTGGTCCGACGGCAGTGTCAGCGTCGAGAGAGGCCGCGCGACCGCGACGAAGAGCGCCGTGAGGGCGAGCAGGAGCAGGAGCGGTGGGGCGTGACGGCGCAGGCGCTGCCCCGGCGACAACGCCCGCTGGATCAACGCAACGCTTGCGTAGCGCACGGCCGCCCTCGCCCGGCGCCGCGCGATGAGAACGTAAAGGCAGATTAGAGCGGGTACCGCCAGCAGCAGCCAAAGGCCCTGCGGCCACAGAAAATCCATGCGTCCGATGCCTCGCGGGCGCGCGCCGAGGCAGGCGCTTCAACGGCACCGAACGCGCTCCCGGGAGCCACGATAAACCGTCGCTGGCTCGGTGCCAACTCCATGCCCCGGGACGCCCACGCGTCGCCCTGCCTCGGCCGCCTTCAGCCCTGTGACCGCGGCGACACAAGGGAAGCTACGCTACAACCGTCAGCGCGGGGACAAGCCGCTCGCCGGTCCCATCCCGAGAGCCGTCCCCGGGGCAGCGGTGCGCGAGGGCTGCGCGTGGTGCTCGTCAGTTGTCTCGAGCCGCTTCACATCGCCCGTCAATTCGCCGCCCTCGGCGACGATGAGCTTGCCATAGCGGATCGTGCCGGAGACACGGCCCGTACTGTGCACGACGAGCCGGGTGCGGGCGGTAAGCTCACCCGAGAACTCGCCGTGAATCTCGGCGACGTCGATGAGCGCCGTCCCTTTGAGCGTGCCGGGCTTCGCGATCTGCATCGCCTTGCTGTGCACGGTCGCCTCGACGCTGCCTTCGATGACGAGGACATCGCAATCGGAAATGTCGACGCCCTTGAGCTTGATGTTGACCCCGACGTGCAGTTTGCTCCCCGGAGGTTCGGCCCCGGATGCGGGCGCGGTTGCGACCGGAGGCGCAGACGTCTCCGTCGCGGGCGGCGCAGGCGGTGCAACGGAGGCACTCTGCGGTGGCGCAGGGGGCGTGTAGGCTGGGCGACCCGTGCCGCTCGCCACGTTTCTCGCAGGCGCTCCCGGCGGATCGTACAGCGCGGGCTTGAGCGCAGGTTTGCCTGCGGTCTTCGCATCGAGAGCATCGCGGCGACCGAAATTCAGCATGTCGACTCCTTCCCTGCAATCACATGGATGACGGCGTCATTATTCGGCGCGCATGGCGATTGCGCAATACAAATCGCTGAAAAATTTTCTGCGCATTGCTTCGAATGTAGGACCTCCGCCTACGACACTGTCAGTCATGCACGAAGACACCCCGCAGTGACTCTCGTGGCGGGCAGGGCGCGACTCGCGACAATCGCACACGCTTTGCGATCGCGGCCCCGTCCGCGCATCGATTCTCAGCCGTCAATCGTCGCCGTTGTCGTCGTCCTTACCCGGACCCGACACGGCAGTGAGCTTGCCGTAGAGTCCGTGCGACTCATCGTTCGGCCCCGCCGTGAAGAACAGGGCGCTCGTCGGCTGCCCCGCAACGCCATTGCCGAAGGCCAGCCCCCACAGGCCGTCGATCTTCAGCGGCTTGCCGCTCACGTCGCGCAACTGGCCTTTGAATGTCCCGTTGTGCGCGTCGTACGCGTTGATCGCGCCGTCTCCGAAATTGCCGACCAGCAGATCGTTCGCGAACTTGCCGAACGATGCCGGCGCGAGCGCGACGCCCCAGGGTGCATTCAACTTGCCGCGTGTCGCGACGCGGCGAATCAGGTGACCGTCGGCATCGAACACGTCGACGATGCCGAGACCCGGCCCCGCGGTCTCGTCGGTGTCGCCGGCCTTGTGGAACGCAAACGTCACGTACAGGTCGCCCTGGATGGCGGTGATGTTGAACGGTGCGAAGCCGGCGGGCAGCGCCGGATCAACGAAGCCGCCGCTCGTGTTGACCGGATTGAAGCTCGCGTCGAACACGTCGATCTTGCCGCCAAAGAGGTCCGCGGCATAGAGGAAGTTGCCGCTGCCGTTGCCGGTGAGCGCGAGGCCCTTGTATACCGCCCCCGGCGTTTGCAGCGCAAACAGTGCATGCGTGCCGTCAACCGTGGGCGCCCAGCCGGCGATGATGCCTTCCTCCGTGGCGAAGATGAAGCGGCTCGGTCCCTTCGACGTGCCGTTCGTCACCATGAAGTCGTTCGACGCGTTGAAGACGATCCCGGTCGGCGCTCCTCGCGGATCGTAGACATTGTTGCCCGACGGGATCTGAACGACGAGCGGCTGCGGAGCGGGTGGCGGCGGCGCCGGATTCCCCGCGCCGTCATAGAGCGTCGACAAGCCGGTGCCGTTGTCGGCGATCCAGACAAAGGCGGTCGGATTGAATACGATGCCCCATGCGTTGACGAGATTCGAGTCGGTGTGAACGCCCGGCATCGCAACGTCCGAGACGAGGTTGGTTTGTTGATAGCGCGTTGCCGCGGCCTCGGCCGGTGCGATACCCGCACCGAGGAGGGCGAAAGCCGCGACCGGCAGCAGATAGTTGCGAACACTGTTCATGACGTTCTCCTGCGGTTCAAGTTGACGCGCGGTCGACGAGGACGCGCACGCCCGGCGCACGCCACGAAATCGCGACGCGCGGCGGATGGGAACAGCGGAAAGAGCCGCGGCGTCAGCGCAGACGTTCTGGTTCGCTCACCGATGCCGAGCGGCGGCGTCCGACGCGGCCGGGAATGGCCGCCGACGCTATCGCGGTTAACAAACGACGCCGCGCATTTAATCCGTCATTGCATGAATAGCGCGACCGCACTCGAGCGTGCGCGGCTTCCTAGTCGAGCGCATTTGCAAAACTTACAGCGCGCGACGGCGTAAAAACGTGACCTGTCCTCTTGGAGTACGGTCATTCGGCCGTCGTCGATGAACCGTCGTCGGCGAGCGCAGCGATCGCGTCGTTGCGTTTCCTACGCCTTGCCCGCCGACGTCCGACGCCGCGGCGGTACCTGCGGCGACGCGTCATCGTTTCATGTAAACCAACCGTCCGCACCGTGCGTCAAATCGATGTCGGCATTTCTTTGGCCGGCGTCTTCAAGGAGATCATCCATGAGTCGATGTACGTTACTTTCGAGAGGGTCTTGCGGCGGCGTCCTCGCGCTCATCGCGACGAGCGTCTTCGCCGGTGAGGTCACGATGTTCGAGCAGCCCGACTTCCAGGGGCGCTACGTGGCCACGCACGATGCACTGCCCAATCTCGTTCGCGCAGGATTCGACAACCTCGCGTCGTCGATGGTGATTGCGAGCGGCACGTGGGAGGCGTGCACGGAAGCGTATTTCCACGGCCGCTGCACGCGGCTCTCGCCGGGTCGCTACGACAGCCTGCCCAGCATGTTGAACGCCCGGATTTCGTCGGTGCGCGAAGTCATGTATCCCGAGCCGCCCGCAAGCGTGACGCCCGCCCCACCCGTCGTCATCGCGCCCACTGGCGAGGCGCGCATCGTTCTTTACGCGCGCACCCGCGGTGGCGAGCAGCCGAGGGAGCTCACCTCTTCCTGCGCGATCTCGATCGCGTGAACTTCGGCGATCGTGCCGATGCGGCGATGGTCTTCGGGGGCGTGTGGCGCGTGTGCGACGGCACGCGCGGACGCGGCGAATGCACCGAGCTTGCGCCGGGCCGATACGATTCGCTTGGGCAGCTCGATGGCCGGGTCAACTCGGTTGAGCTCGTCGTTCCGGTGACGAGTCCGGTCGGCGTGATCACGGCTCCGGAAGCTCCGCGTGTCGTCCTTTACGAATACCGCGACTTCGGTGGTCGGTCATTGACCATCGAAGGAAACGAGGCTCGCGGCCTCGACCGGTTGCATTTCGGTGATCGTGCCGCTTCGATGCGGGTAGAAGCCGGCAACTGGATGCTTTGCTCCGGTGCGTATTTCGGGGGGCAATGCCGCACGTTCGGACCGGGAGAATATCCGCGCCTCTCGGTGGATCTCGATCGCCGCGTTTCGTCTGTGCGCCCCATTGCGAACGTCCGCGTCGGAGCCCTGTCGACCTATGTCCGCTAGCGCAACGGCTGCGGCAGGGACGTAGCGCTTGCGGCGAGCCTCGCCGGACGGTAGAGAACGTTTCGGACCGCCCACCGGTTCAACCCCGGATCCCGCAGCAAAAAGCCCCGCGTCGGCGGGGCTTTTCTCGTCAGGCTGATGCGCTGCCGAGTCACGCAGGGATTTTCTCCTTCTCGGTGACGTGCGTCACCGGCTCGGCGGGCTTGGGCGGCGCAGCCGGCGCTTCGCGCGTCGCCGTTTTCTCCGCTTTCACATCGTTGCGCACCTGCTCGGGCGTGCGGGCCTTCTTGTACCATCCGCTGAATTCGTAGCACATGATCGACTCCTTTCCGCAATCAACGGCGAGTCTCCCGGTCGCTTCTTCACTGCGTCAGGCGATGCTACTCCGCGCCAAGCTCCTTATCAAGGACCGAGCCGCCCGCCTTCCCGGCGCGGCCGGAATCTGGCACCCTCACGCAGACTGCCGATCCGTCAGTCCCGAACGACCGCACCGACTTTCCGCCGATATGCCGAAACGCTGGCTCGATTTCCTCTACGCTCGCCGGACCCTCACGTTCGCGCTGATGGTCGCCTTTTTCCTCCTCTTCGGCGTCACGTCAGTCAACCTGTTCGTCCTCCTCAAGATGAACATCGATCTCTTCATCGAGTACGGAGCGATGGTGATCGCAGACGGAGCGCTCGAGCAGCTCATCGATCTCGTTCTTTCGTCGATACTGAGCATCATTTTCTACATGGCATTCAAGATCTGCGAGCGCGTGCTCGTCGAGCGACTGACCGAGAGGAAGTTCGGGCGTCAGACGCGAACGTCGTAGGCGTACCGCACGCGCCATTGGTCCGCATGGTGCTGCGGCCGTTGCCTAGTCCGGCACGATTCCCA
Organism: uncultured beta proteobacterium; assembly: GCA_963733985.1. Classification (GTDB taxonomy): domain Bacteria; phylum Pseudomonadota; class Gammaproteobacteria; order Burkholderiales; family Casimicrobiaceae; genus CAIWHR01. The sequence goes on from CAVTFF010000019.1 coordinate 55,822, forward strand.
CCTCGCGCGCCGTGCGGCCCCACACATCGACCTGTTCCTTGAGGAACGCGCCGAGCTCGTCGGGCGTCGAGCTCTTCGCGTCGAACGCGAAGCGCTCGAGCTGCTCGCGGACGTCGGGTCGCGCGACGACTGCGGCCGTTTCCTTCGCGATTCGCTCGGCGATTTCGTTCGGCATCTTCGCCGGGCCGAACAACGCGGCCCAAGGCGTGATCGACAGCGCCGGCAATCCCGCCTCGACGTAGGTCGGCACGTCAGGCAACAGCGGACTGCGGCTCGACTGTAAGGTCACCAGTGCACGCAGGCGTCCTTCCTTGACGAACGGCACCGCCGTGCCCGGGGTGGCGATCATCAGGTGCACGCGGCCCGCGACGAGGTCGGTCGTCGCGGGCGCATCGCCTTTGTAGGGGATCTCGACGATGTCGAGGTGCTCCTGCAGCTTCAGTCGGGCCGTCGCGAGGACGCTCGTGCTGTTCCCGGTCGCATAGTTGAGCTTGCCGGGATTGGCGCGCGCGTAGTCGACGAGCTCGCGCACCGACTGCGCAGGGACGGCAGGATTGACGAACAGGAAAAAGCCGAAAGTGCCGACAAGCGAGATCGGCGTGAAATCGGTCAGGGGATTGTACGGCGGGTTCTTGCGCATCGCGGGCACCCCGCATAGCGCAGTGTTCGTTCCGTAGAACAGCGTGTAGCCGTCCGGCGGTGACTTGATCACGACATCGGCGGCGATGGCGCCGTCGGCCCCGGGCCTGTTCTCGACGACGATCGGCTGTCCCAGCGCCTGCGACAGCGGCACCGCGATCGCGCGCGCGGAGAGGTCGGCCGCCCCAGCTGGGGGAAACGGCACGATAAGACGGATCGGCTTGTTCGGATACTGCGCCAGGGCCGGCGTCGCGACGAGTACGGACAGGACCAGAACTGCGAGAGATAACACACGGCGTCGCATCACCTGCCCCCCGCGAAATGGGTCGCCGCGTCTATGACCCGATCGGCGCACAATTCTGCCACCAACGTACCCCCCTGCGCGACCCCATGCAGCATCCGTCCCGTTGCGGTGGCGTGCGCGGGAAGGTTCGGAGGCTACGCCGCGGTGACGCGCGTGCTGAGCTTGACGGCTGCGACGGGGGTAGAATGTCAGAACGACGTCCGGCGTCTTCGTGTTTCTCCATTTCGACGGGAATGGACGCGGCGCCAACGTGTTTGCCCGCACATGAGCGCAATCTCCTTGCATCGACGCGCCGTCATCGGACGTGCTTCGCTCGTCCTCGTTGCCTTTTTCGCAAGCGCAAGCGCGGGCGCCGCAGGAGCGCCGATCTACAAGTGCTTCGACAAGAATCTGGGCGTTCTCTATACCGACGTGCCCTGCAAGGATGGCGAGCAGGTAGACATCCGCGCCGGCGACGCCGACCCGGCGGCGGTCGCCCGCCTGCAGCGCCAACTCGATGCCCTCGACCAGAGCGCTGACCGCCGCATTGCAGACGATCGCAGGGCAGCGATCCAGAGGCAATACGCGGCGCAGTTCGCATATCTGCCGGAGAACAATATCGGTACGTACCCGGACGAGACGGCATACGCGCCGTACGGTTACGGCTTCGTTCCGTATTACGGGTACGACCGCCCGAGGCCCAAGGCAATGCGACCGGGGAGGCGCCTCGAGAATCAATACGCGGTTCCAGCTTCGCCGCGTTCGGCGGCACACAGGTAGCGGAAGCCCCGTTGCCACACGATCATCCCGACGCCCACGGCGCGGGCAGCGAACTCTCCGATATGGACGTTCGCGTGCGCGCGCTCGAGTCGCTGCTCACCGCCAAGGGCTACGTCGATCCGGCCGCACTCGACGCCCTGATCGAAACCTACGAGACCAAGGTCGGTCCGCACAACGGGGCGCGGGTCGTGGCCAGGGCCTGGGCCGATGCCGGCTATCGCGAATGGCTGCTTGCCGACGCGACCGCAGCGATCGCCTCGCTCGGGTACACGGGTCGTCAGGGCGAGCACATGGTGGCGCTCCCGAATTCGCCGGGTGTGCACAACATGGTCGTCTGCACGCTCTGCTCCTGCTATCCGTGGCCCGTGCTGGGCCTGCCGCCGGTCTGGTACAAGTCGGCGCCGTATCGGGCCCGTGCCGTCATCGACCCGCGGGGCGTGCTCGCCGATTTCGGCGTCACTCTGCCCCCGGACGTCGAAGTGCGCGTGTGGGACTCGACCGCGGAAATCCGCTATCTCGTGCTGCCGGAACGCCCGCCGGGCACCGAGGACTGGAGCGAGGAGCAACTCGCCGCACTCGTCACGCGCGACTCGATGATTGGCACCGGCTTGCCGAAGATGCCGCCCAAGGCCGAGGAAGCGTCGCCGTGAACGGTGTGCACGACATGGGCGGCCTGCAAAGCTTCGGCCCGGTCGTGCCGGAACGCGACGAACCGCGGTTTCACCACGAATGGGAGCGGCGTGCCTTCGCACTGACGCTCGCGATGGGCGCGACGGGCTCGTGGAATCTCGACCAGACGCGCGATGCGCGCGAGCGAACGCCACCCGCGCAATATCTCGCAAGCAGCTACTACCGGATCTGGATCGAGGGTCTCGGTCGACTGCTGCTTAAACGCGGGCTGGTGACGCGCGAGGAGCTCGACAACGGGCAGATCTCCTCATCGCCGCCGCCAGTTGTGGACGTGCTCAAGGCCGAACGCGTCGCGACCGGACTCGCCCGCGGCGCACCCACGAAACGCGCGCGCGCCGAACCGGCGCTCTTTGGTGTGGGCAACGTCGTGCGCACGCGCGTCGTGAATCCGGCGACGCACACGCGGCTCCCGCGCTACTGCCGCGGCAAGCGCGGCACGATCATCAAGTTGCACGGAGCGCACGTGTTTCCCGATGCCAACGCGTGCGGCCGAGGCGAAGCGCCACAGTGGCTCTACACGGTGCGCTTCGACGCGACCGAGCTCTGGGGTCCCGACACCACGGCCGCAGCGGTCTGTGTCGATTGCTGGGAGCCCTACCTCGAGGCAGCGCAATGACCGGGACAGGCGCAGGCTCCGCAGACGCGACCGCAGCGCTGCAAGTCGCGCTGCCCGATCTTCCGCACGACGCCGAGGGCCCGGTGTTCAAAGCGCCATGGGAAGCGCAGGCGTTTGCGATGACGCTCGCCTTGTACGAACAGCAGGCGTTCAGCTGGAAGGAATGGGGAGAGACGCTTGCCGCCGTCATCGCCGAAGTTCGGCAGCGCGGCGAGGCGGACAGCGGCGAGCACTACTATCGGCACTGGCTGACGGCGCTCGAGCGCATTGCGACGCGCAAAGGTCTCGTCGGAAGCGCGGAGCTCGCGCAGCGTCGACAGGATTGGCAGGACGCCGCGTGGGCAACGCCGCATGGTCAACCGATTCGGCTGAAGGAGCCCTGAGCAAGAATTCCACGAACGCCGGAGCCCGGCGGAAGGTCCAATCCTTGCGCTGCAAGGATCTGGCGCCCGCCGCGACTAATGGCCACCTTCCCGGCAATCGAAAGATCGAAAAGACAGGAGACCCCCCAATGCGGCACCGTGCGCTGATCGAACTTATCGCCTTGTTTTCGCTGCCTCTTTGCCTGGTTTTTTCCGTGAGCACCGCGGCGCCGCTGCCGCCGCCCGCCGTCGATATTCCGGCGGCTTCGGTCAAGGGTCCGCAAACGGCTGTCTTTGCCGGTGGATGTTTCTGGGGCGTTGAAGCGGTGTTTCGTCATGTGAAAGGCGTGACGCGCGCTGTCTCGGGCTATGCCGGCGGAACTGTGAAGGGCCCATCCTACGAGCAGGTCAGCAGCGGACGCACCGGTCATGCCGAATCGGTCGAAGTCACCTACGATCCGGCGCAGATTTCGTATGGCCAGCTGCTCGTCGTCTTCTTTTCGGTCGCGCATGACCCGACCGAGCTCAATCGACAGGGGCCGGACGTCGGCACCCAGTACCGGTCGGCGATCTTTTACCTGAACGACGAGCAGAAGCGCGTCGCGCAAGCCTACATCGATCAGCTCGCCCGCACGAAGGCATTCGGCCGGCCGATCGCCACCCAGGTCGCGCCACTTCCGGCGTTTTTCCCGGCTGAGGACTATCATCAGAACTACCTGGCGCTCCATCCGATGCAGCCCTATATCGTCTACAACGACCTGCCGAAGCTGGAAGCGCTGCGCAAGGAGTTCCCGACGCTTTACGCTGCGCGCTGAACGATCGCGCGGAGCGTCGCGGTTGCTTCGGTCAGCTTTACGCCCGAGACTTCGGCGGCCGGAATTCCGCAGCTCTCTCCCGAAGCGATTTCTGCCACACCGGACCGGCCGCTGTCGTCGACGCCAAGGCCGGTCCGTGCTCATTTGCCACCCACCTCCGGCAGGTTTGCGGGCGTCGGTCCGTCTTTTTCGGCCTGTCATTGCGCCGACGACCCAGGGTCGGCGCGACAGGTAGAATGATCAAGTTGGGAGCGAAGGAGGTTTTCGATGCCCAGGCGTACGCAAAACAAGTCGCAGGCGACCGTCGCGCCCGCGACTGCGCCGGCACCCAAGCAAGCCGCGCCGAAGGCTCGATCCGTTCCGAAGACCATCGCTGCGCCGAAAGCCGCATCCGCGTCGAAGCGCCGATCGGCACCGAAACCTGCGGCGAAGGCTGCATCAGCGCCGAAGGCCGTAGCCGCATCCAGGACGGCAACAGCGTCCGCGATCCGAACCACCCGAGGGACAACGCCGGCCGCCCAACGCAGGCCCGCCGCTGCGCGATCCCGCGCAAACGTCCGAGCGAGGGCCGCCAAACATCCGGAGGAAGTTCCGAACGTCGAGCCGGAAGCCGATGTCGAGCGCATGCCCGATCAGCCGTTCGAAGAAGGCGCGCATGACTCGATCGACCCCGAGCTGCGGCACCGAATGATCAGCGAAGCCGCCTACCACCATTACATCGAGCGCGGCTACGAAGACGGCTTCGACCTCGACGACTGGCTGCAGGCGGAGACGGAGGTGGACCACCTGTTGCTCAATCCTTCGCCAGACTAGAGTCGTCCCCCGCAGTCGCTCGTTCGGCTCCGCAGGAACGATGCAGCCGACCGCCGGACGGTGGCGTCGCATCCGCGTTCTGCGACAATGCGGGCTGTCGCCAAAGCGGCGTCGCCGCCGGGCGCACGCGCGGCGCCGTCGACCTGGGGATTTGCGCCACCCGATGCCCACCGACTACAACGTGCCGGTGATCGCCCACGCGATTCAGCTCGCGATCGCCCCCGTATTCCTGCTCACCGGCATCGCCGCATTGCTCGGCGTGATGGCGACGCGTCTTGCCCGCGTCATCGACCGCGCGCGCCTGATTGAGCACACGTGGAACCAGATGGATGAGCCCACACGCAGCGCCGCGCGAGAGGAGATCGTCGATCTCGAGCGCCGGCGCAAGCTCGCGAGCTGGTCGATCAACTTCTGCACGTGCGCGGCGTTGCTCGTCTGCATCGTGATCGTCGCGCTCTTCGTCGAGGAATTCTTCTCGACCAACCTGCGCTGGCTCGCGGGCGGACTCTTCGTGAGCGCGATGTTCGCGCTGATCGGAGGACTGGCGTCGTTCCTCCGCGAGGTCTATCTCGCCACGCACACGCTGCGCATCGACATGGCGCGATTCGACCGGATCGAGGCACGCGACCGACGGCGCTGATGCGCACCCGCGGGCCGCGTGACCCGACGCATTGCCTGTCGTCGTATGTCGCGGGGTCTGCGCGGGCCCTAACTCATGCGACGAATCGTTCGTTCCCTATTCGCGTTGCTCGTGCTCACCGGCGCCGGTGCCGCGGCAGACGTCCACGCGGCCGATGCGGCCAAGGTCCTGCGCATCGCCTCTCCGGACATCGATACGCTCGATCCGCAGCAATTCACCGACGATCCGTCTTTCCAGGTCTTGATGGCGATCTTCGAGCCGCTCTACGAATGGGACTATCTCGCCTCCCCGCCGAAGCTCACGCCGCTGACGGCCGCCGGGCCCGTCGAAATCTCTGCCGATGGCAGGACCTGGACGGCACGCCTCGAGCCAGGGATCTTCTTCACCGACGACCCCGCGTTCAAGGGAAAGCCGCGCGAGCTCACCGCCGACGATTACGTCTACTCGTACAAGCGCTGGCTCGATCCGAACGGACGGCGCGGCGGCACACCGATCGTCGCGGATCTCATCGTCGGCGCGCGTCCCGTCGTCGATGCGGCGCGGGCGAGCGGCAGGTTCGATTTCGACCGACCGATCGAAGGGCTCCGCGCGCTCGACCGCTATACGCTTCAGCTGCGGCTGACCGAGCCCAATTATCCGAACATTCGCGACGTGCTGGGCTTCGTCGGCGCCGTCGCGCGCGAAGTGGTCGAGGCGGCCGGGCCCGACATCCGCACCCGCGCCGTGGGGACCGGGCCGTTTCGCCTGCGCGAATGGAAGCGCGGCTCGCGAATCGTGCTCGATGCGAATCCGCGCTACCGCGCCGTGCACTTTCCGCGGAGCGACGCGCCGGCGCATGCGGCACTCGAGCGCAGCATGCAGGGCAAGATCCTGCCGCAGATCGGCGTGGTCGAGATCGCAGTCATCGATGAAGATCTGCCGCGCCTGCTCCAGTTCGAACAAGGCGGCCTCGATTTCGTGATATTGCGCGGCGAGGTGGCGAACCGGCTCCTCGCCAGCGGCAAGCTCAAGCCGCCATACGCGTCGCGCGGTATCGCGTATTACGCATTTCCCGAGCCGTACCTGTTCTCGATCTACTTCAACATCGCCGACCCGGTTGTAGGCGGCATGGAGAACGAACGCGTCGCACTCCGCCGTGCGATCGCGCTCGGCCTCGACATCAACGAGTTGCTGAAGATCGTGTATGCCGGACAGGCGTTGCCGGCGAACCAGATCGTACCGCCGGGGGTTGGCGGCCACGATCCGACGCTGCCGGTCAAGCCGCTCTACGACCCGGCTGCCGCGCGAGCGCTCCTCGATCGCTTCGGCTACCGGATGAGTCCCGACGGCTATCGCACGACGCCCGGGGGCAAGCCGCTGAAGCTCAAGCTGTCGCAGCGCACCGGGGCCGTCTCACGCGAGGTCGAGACGCTGTGGAAGAAGAACATGGACGCCATCGGCCTCGCGATGGAGTTCGAGGTCGCGCCATTCCAGGACATCATCAAGGCGCTGGAGAACGGCAAATACCAGCTCTACTACGGCGGTTTCGGCGGCTCGCCGTCAGGCGTGGCCGAGTTGATCCAGCTCTCCGCGAAACAACCGCAACGGGTCAACGTGAGCCAGTTCAAGCTCCCCGAATACGACCGCGCGCTCGACGATTTCCTCCGCGGCGACGGCGATGCGCAGCAGGTCGCCGCGGCCCGGCGGATGACGGAAATCGCAAAAACCTACATGCCGGAGCTTCCTTGCGCGTTCCGGCTCGAGAGCAACTTCGTGAATCCGTGGGTACGCGGCTTCAGCCCGATGATCTTCTCGTCGTACTGGAAGTATCTCGACATCGATGCCGACGCGCGACGGCGGGTCACCGGCAAGTAGTCATCCGGCGATTGGGACCCGGCGTCGGGGCTCCCACCAACGTGAAGCGAATGGGCTCCGATTCGCCTCTGCTCACCGATTGCCCGCCGGTCGCGTGGGCAGCGACTTCAGATAGACGTAGACGGCGCCGATATCGGTGTCGTTGAGCTTGCCGAGCGTCGCGAACGGCATGACCCCGCTCACCGGCGTTCCGTCGGGACGCTTGCCGGTGCGCAACATCGTGGCGAACGCGGCCTCGCTGGGGTAGCGCACCAGCGCGCTGCCGGTGCCGGGCGTGAGGTTGGCGGCCGGCGGCCAATCCGGTGGTGCACCCGGAACCTTGCCGCCCGACAGCCCGTCCCCGTGGCATCCCGTGCACATTTTCGCGACATACGCGCCGTGCTCGACCGAAATCGCCTCGGCAACGGGCGACGGCGACGGCAGCGCGTGGTCGATCTGCTCGGCGTCGTCCTTGATCGCGCCTGCCGCATAGAGGGCCTTCACCATGAACGGCAAGCGGATCACTGCACCCTCGCCTCTCGCGGGAAGGCTCCTCGCGTACGCGATGATCGTTGCGAGATCGGCATCCGTGAGCCCGCTGTAATCCTTGCTCGGCATCAGGAAGAGCGCGTGCTTCTGCGGCGATACGCCGTGCCGGACCGCGCGCACCCAATCGATGTCCGTGTATTCCTTGACGACGCTTCCGGGGCCGGGGCTGATGTTGGGCGAATGGACGTACATGCCCTGTGGATCATTGACGACGTCGCGTCCGGCGCCGTCGCTGCCGTGACACTCCATGCAGCCGCGCGATTCGTACAGATACCTGCCCCGCTCGATTGCCGCGGCATCGTAGACGACGGCGACCGGCGCGACGTCGAGCTGGATGACGCGGGTGCGCTTGCGCTCGGCGAGCCAGTTCGCTGCGAGCGCGAGAATGGCGAAAAGGACAACAAGACCCGCAACGACGATTGCGATCCACTTCAGCGTCCTTTGCATGGCTGCCTTCCCGAAAAATGGGCGGGAGATTAGCACCTTCAGGGTCGTTGAGGGGCGCAGAAGACGCTGGCGCACGGACAAAGTTTTCGTCGCTGGGCGCTGGCTGGCACGAAATGTGCTCTTCAGTTTGCAACGAGCAAACGGAATACCTCATGGAACCGCGCAGGAACTGGGAAGAGATCGCGACGCAGAACCTCGCGAGTCGAGGGCTATCCCGCGTTCCGGGCAAGCTCGCCTTTGTCCACAAGGGACAGGCGGTCGAGGTTTCGATCGAGCAAAGTGTCTACCGCGGTTTCTTTGTGACGGTCCACGACCGCGGCCGCGCGCCCGTGCAGTTTCGCGAACGCGCCGGAGACTTCGACTGGAACGCCATTGCAGCGACGATCGTCGCCATCGCGCAATCCCGTCTTCCCAACGCAGCGCCCACCTCCAATCCAGCGGAGGTGCAGGCGCAAAACCGCCACCTGGCCGACGAGTTGTCGACGATCACCGGCGCGGGTCCATCGTCGCGACTGTCGATCGAGCCGTCCGCCGTGGCTCCGGGCCGCGTGCGCGTCAAGCTCGACGAGATCGATCTCGACCCCGTTTCCGTGATCCAGCTCTACGCGGCGGTTTCCAAGGCGTTGCCCGGCAAGACGCCGCGGCGCTAGGGCACGTGCGTCCCAAGGCCGTCGGAGTAGCGACGAATCGCGCACGCACAATCAAGGCGTTCCACGCAGGGGACGAAACATGCGCCACGGCGTCCTGATCACCGTCTTGCTGATGATCTCGCTCGTCGCGGCTGCGTCGCCGGCGACCGCCCAGACAGCGAAGCCGACCGTGTCGCCGCCGCCGTCGGCGCAGGCACCCGACGCCGACAAGACGTCCAGGGCCGCCATCAACGCCGCGGGCCGGAAAGCGGCCGAATTCTGCGCCAACTGCCACGGCGAAGACGGCAACAGCAGCGCGTCGGACGTCCCCAATCTTGCGGGGCAGAATCGGACCTATCTTCTCGTGCAGATGCAGAAGTTCGTCTCGGGCGAACGCAGGAACCGGTTCAAGGGGGGACTGCTGAAGCTGCTGCCCGCATCGGACCTGCCGCTCCTTGCCACTTACTACGCCGACTCGGTCGTCAAAGCGGCGGGCATTGGGCCGGACGCGAATGCAGAGCGGGGCCACAGCCTGTACCAGCGCTCCTGCGCGAACTGTCATGGGCCGACGGCGCTCGGCAGTGATACGCTGCCGCGGCTCGCAGGCCAGCACGCCGATTACCTCCGGGTGGCGCTGATCCGTTATCGCGCGAACACCGGCGAGCGCATCTATGGTCCGATGTCGGCGGTGACCGCCACGTTCTCGGACCCGGACATCATCGCGGTGGCAGCGTACCTCGCCAGCATGCGCTGAGGCAGCCGATGGCTCCACGACGGGGCCGGTGCGCGGCGCGCCGACGACGGTCATCGAGCGCAGCGTGCCGCCGCACACCGCAATGAATGACGCTGAAGCCGGGTCAGGGCGCCCGCTCGTTGGCCGCGGGCGCCGCGTCCGGTTCCGGATTCTCGAAATAGCCGCGGCTGTCGGCCAGAAAATGGGCGCCTTCGTCGGAGCGCACCGCGGTCCCCACGCCTTCGCTCGTCAACACCTCGAGCAGCAGCGCGCTCGGCACGCCACCGTCGATGATGTGGACGGAGCGCACGCCTTCGCGCACTGCCGCGAGGGCCGCCGTCAGCCGTGGTCGCATGTCGCGCTCGACCGCGCCGTCGTCGAGCAGCCCTTCCGCTTCGGCCGCGGTGAGGATATAGGCGATCTTGCCGGCGCGGTCGCGCACCCCCTCGACATTGGTCATGAGGATCAGCTTCTCGGCCTTCAGCGTGCGCGCGAGCTGCCCCGCGACGAGATCGGAATTGATGTGATAGGCGGTGCCGTCGGCACCCACGCCGATCGGCATGATCACCGGAATGAAATGGCGCGACACGAGGAGCTCGACGATCCTTGCGTCGATCGACTCGACATCGCCGACGAGTCCGAGGTCCACGGGCGTCGCCGCTTGGGCATCCGGCGGAAGCGCGATGGGTCGCGCGCGAATGAAGCGCCCATCCTGGCCATTGAGGCCGACGGCGCGACCGCCGTGCCGGTTGATGAGCCCGACGAGCTCCTGGTTGAGCTCGTCCAGCACCATCTCGACGACCTTGAGCGTCGCTTCGTCGGTAACACGCATGCCACGATACTCGCGGATTTCGATGTCCATCTGCCGCAGCAGCTCGTCGATGCGCCAGCCGCCGCCGTGGACGACGATCGGGTTCATGCCGACGAGGCGCAGCAGCGCCACATCGCGCGCGAACCCCTCCTTCAGCGCCAGATCGGCCATCGCGCCGCCGCCCAACCGTATCACCAGCGTAGTTGCGTGATAGGCGCGGATGAACGGCAGCGCCTCGGCCAGCAGCCGCGCTTTTTGTGCCGACGATATGATCGGAACTGCCATCGCGTTACGGGTGGGGTTGGGGAAGCGGCATCACGATCCGGCGGGCGTCCGCACGGTCGACCGATTCGAATCGCTGAGCACGCAGCCATCAGCGTTGCGTATTGAACGCGGTTTGTGCCATCCCGATCTTACCGGAACCGCGTGCGCCGCGACGCGATTCGCCTTGAATGCAACGAAGCTGTCGCATTTGCCCGACAACAACGGTTTGTGATTCGATGGAACTTCGCGTCGCGATCACGGGTCGCATGCAATGCTGCCGTCATAGTGCCGGGTGTAACATGCTTCGACCTAGAGGGCAGCGAACAGTCGCCCGCGTTCGTTGATTCGCCTCAATCCGCGTTCCTTTGCGGATAGATTGTCCCACGCAAGGAGTTTGCTGCATGAAGAAGCCGAAGCAACGCGATCCATCCGCTGCACCGCCTGGCGAAGCCCCGGTGAATTCTCCTCCCCTGCCGGCGATCGTCGCCGGCGCATTCGATCGCCTCAACATCCGGCTCCGCGCGCGCATGCTGGGCCGGCTGCTCGCTTCGGTAGGACCCCTGGCGCTGGCCGTGGTTGGCGGCGGCGCATTCGCCAAGTACGTCGCCCAGGCGCGCTGGCCGGAGATCCCGGTCTCGTTCGACGACGCGGCGCGCACGACCTCCGAGCAGGTCTACGAGCTTGTCCGCTATGTGCAGCAAAGCAACCCGGAGATGCTCGGTCACCTGATGAATCTGTTGACGCGCGACACGGTGACGATCTCGGCACTCGGAACGTCGGTCGCCGCGCTCGCGATCCAGAGTCTTTCCAGGCGTAAGGCCACGGACGACTGGGTGTCGAAGACCTGATCGAGCGGATCTCGAGGCCCGCCGTCGATCGCTTCCGGGTGGCGGTCCGACGCGAACGCCTTCCGCGACGCATCGGCGAGGGTTCCCCCTCGACGTTTCACCGCCGGCGCCGGTCGTGGTACCGTTGAAGTCGCGTGTGGCGAAGGACCCGTGCGCGTGGGTCGCCGATGAAGAAGGTCACTCTGTACAGCAGCTCCGGGCGGATGCGAAGGGCCGCGGGTCCCGACGCGCCCGCAGCTGCTAGGCCGCCGGACGGCACGGACGCCGGTTCCGACGGCGCATCGAATTCGCGCGGGCGTCAAGCGCGCGCTTCCCGCTGGCGCTCGTTCGCCATGCGGCATAAGCGCTCGCTCGTCGTCGCGGGCGCCTGCGTCGTCATTCTGGCGATCGCGCTCGCGCACTCTGCGATCGCGCCGGCGCCACCCGCATTGACGCAGCAGGACATCGATGCCGCGGTGCTGCACACGCTCGAGACCGTGCCGCTCCCGTCGCGGGCAGCAAAGGCCTACGAAGCCGTGCGGCGCTCCGTCGTCCGCGTCCACGGCAGCGGCTACGAGCAGGACAAGGAAGGGCACGTGATGCAGGGGGTCGGAACGGGGGTGGTGATTGTCGACACGGGGATCATTCTCACGAACATGCACGTTGTCGCCGGTGCGGATCGGATCGAAGTCGAGTTCGACGACGGTCTCGAAAGCGAAGCCGCGGTCATCGGCGTGCGGCCCGAGCACGATCTCGCGGTGCTGCAGGCGAAAAAGCTCCCCGACGACCTGCCTGCGGCGACGCTGCGCTCGACCGCCGATCTCGCGCCGGGTGACGAAGTCGTCGCCGTCGGCTATCCGTTCGGCATCGGCCCGTCGGCTTCGTCCGGCGTGATTTCCGGGCTGCGGCGCGAATACCGTTCGCGCGGGGGCGACCACGCGCTGACCAACCTCATCCAGTTCGACGCGGCGGTCAACCCCGGCAACTCGGGCGGCCCGCTCGTGACGATGGACGGCGAAGTCGTCGGCATCGTCACCGCAATTCTCAATCCGACCGACCAGAAGGTGTTCATCGGCATCGGGTTCGCCGTTCCGATCGAGAACGCCGCGTCCGCCGTCGGCATCTCGCCGTTCTGAGTTTTATCCCGAGAGGCAACCACGCATGAACGACCAGGCAATGCGCACCGACGTGATGCCGCTGATGGAGCGGATACTCTACGAAGTGAAGCGGGTCGTCGTCGGGCAGGACCATTTTCTCGAGCGTGTGCTGGTAGCGATCCTCGCGCAGGGGCATCTGCTGGTCGAGGGCGTCCCCGGACTTGCCAAGACACTGACGGTCAAGACGCTGGCGCGGACGATCCGCGGCACGTTCAAGCGGATCCAGTTCACGCCCGACCTCGTTCCCGCGGACTTGGTCGGCACGCGGATCTACAACCAGAAGACCGGCGAGTTCAACACGTCGCTCGGCCCCGTCTTCGCGAACCTGCTCCTCGCCGACGAGATCAACCGGGCGCCCGCAAAGGTCCAGAGTGCGCTCCTCGAGGTGATGCAGGAATACCAGGTGACGATCGCCGGCGAAACGCACCGCGTTCCGGAGCCGTTCCTGGTCATGGCCACGCAGAACCCGATCGAGACCGAGGGCACGTATCCCTTGCCCGAAGCGCAGGTCGACCGCTTCATGATGAAAGTGCTCGTCGGCTATCCGAGCGAGCAGGAGGAATTCGTCATCGTCGAGCGCGTGACCGGCGCCGCCCAAGCGGTCGCGGAGGTCGCGACCACCGACGAGCTCGCGGCGCTCCAGCGCGAATGCCGCGCCGGTTACGTCGATCCGTCGCTGATGCAATACGCGGTGCGCCTCACGGCGGCGACGCGCCAGCCGGACCGCTATGGCATCAAGGACCTCGCGCGTTATGTGTCCTACGGCGCGAGCCCGCGAGCGACGATTCATCTCGTCGAGGGCGCGCGCGCTCTCGCCTTCCTCCGCGGGCGCTCGTACGTGCTGCCCGAGGACATCGCCGATCTCGCGCCCGACGTGCTGCGCCACCGGCTTTCGCTGTCGTACGAAGCGCTGTCCGATGCGCAGACGCCGGACAACCTGATCCGCCGGATCATGAAGCACGTTCCCGCGCCCGAGAAACCGCTCGAAACCCATGTCCGAATCGACGGAAACGCCTGAAGCCGTCCTGCGGCGCCTCGAGTGGACGGTGCTCCGCCGGCTCGACGGCGTGCTCCACGGCGACTACCGGACGTTGATTCGCGGCCACGGTCTTGATTTCGCCGATCTGCGCGAGTACGTCTATCACGACGACGTCCGCCACATCGACTGGAACGTCACCGCTCGACTGCAGACGCCCTACGTTCGCGAATACAACGAGGAACGCGAGGTGGCGGCGTGGTTCCTCCTGGACCTGAGCCCGTCGGTGGAGTTCGGATCGATGCAGCTGCAGAAGCGCGCGGTGGCGACGGAGCTCGTCGCCGTGCTCGCCCGGATCCTGACGCGCCATGGCAATCGCGTCGGCGCGCTGCTGTACGGCGAGCGCGTCGATACGGTGATTCCGGCGCGCAGCGGCCGCCGCCACGTGCTGCATCTGCTCCATCGGATGCTGGCTCGGCCGGCGCTCGCGCAATCGGCGGTGACGAACCTGCGTGACCTCTTGCAAACTGCGTACCGCGTCGCCCCGCGCCGGTCGCTGATGTTCGTCGTCTCCGATTTCATCAGCACGCCGGGATGGGCAGAGCCGCTTGCGCATCTCGCACAACGCCACGACGTCGTCGCGGTGCGCCTCTACGATCCAATCGAGACGGACCTGCCGGACCTGGGACTGCTCGTGGTCCAGGACGCGGAAACGGGCGAGCAACTCTTCGTCGACACCCACGATTCCCGATTCCGCCGGCGCTTTGCCGCGGCCGCCGCAAAGCGCGAGACGGAGCTCCGCACGGCGTTCCGCGCCGCAGGTGTCGACGCGCTCGAGCTCGCAACCGACGACGATCTGGTGGACGCCATCCTCCGCTTCGCCGACCTGCGCAAGCGTCGCAGCCAGCTCGCGGCGAGCGGCGGCCTGCCCGGGCACCTGCAATCGGTTCATTGACGATGCGCGGGCCACGCACGAGGCTCGATCGGAGCGGGTCGCGGCGCGCGGTCCCGCCGCGGCTGTCCGTGATCGTGCTGTCGCCGTGACGCTTCTGTGGCCCGAGATGCTCTGGCTGCTGCTGCTCGTTCCGGCAGCAGCGGGCGTGTACATCCTGGTGCTGCGCCGGAAACGGAAGGCGGCGCTGCGTTACGCGAGCCTGGCACTCATCAGGGACGCGCTTTCCGCCGGGCAGCGCTTCCGCCGACACATTCCGCCGCTGCTCTTCGCCCTCGCGCTCGCCATGCTCCTGTTCGCGATCGCGCGCCCGGCGGCCATCGTGACGCTGCCGTCGCAGCACGAAACGGTGATTCTCGCGATCGACGTTTCGGGCAGCATGCGGGCGACCGATGTCAAGCCCAATCGGCTCGCCGCCGCGCAGGAGGCGGCCAAGGCCTTCGTCGCCGAGCAACCGAAGAACACACGCGTCGGCGTCGTGTCGTTCGCCGCAACGGCGTCGGTCGTCCAATCGCCGACGCACAGCCGCGAGGACATCGTTGCCGCGATCGACCGCTTTCAGCTGCAGCGCGGGACGGCGGTCGGCAGCGGCATCCTCGTCTCGCTGAAGGTGATCTTCCCGGACGTCGAGTTCGACCTGCGCTCCTACAATCCGCGAGGCAATGCGTTCCGAAGCGCGCCGCTCGATCCGTCACGCCCGGCCGAGAAGGAGGCACCGAAAGCGGTACCACCGGGTTCCTACGGTTCTGCCGCAATCATTCTCCTGACCGACGGCCAGACGACGACCGGGCCCGATCCGATCGAGGCGGCGCGCATCGCGGCCGATCGCGGGGTACGCGTCTACACGGTCGGCATCGGCACGCAGGCCGGAGAGATCATCAGCGGCGACGGCTGGTCGTTCCACGTGCGGCTCGACGAGGACGCGCTGAAGTCGATCGCGACCCTGACCCGCGCCGAGTACTTCTACGCGGGCAACGCTGCCGATCTGCAGAAGATCTACTCGAACCTCAACACGCGAATCTTTTTCGAGCAGAAGGAAACCGAGATCACAGCGCTGTTCGCCGCTGCCGGCGCGATGTTCGCATTTGCCGCGGCGTTGCTCTCGCTCCTGTGGTTCAACCGGATCCTGTGATGGTTCAAGCGTTGCTGCGCACTGCGCGTCGAAGGGGGCTCCGAATGTCGTCCGGCGCGAATCCGCTGGCGCAGTCTTGTGCCTGGTTCCTGTGGCCGCGCGTATCGGAAGCGGCGGATCGACATGCCCGTCCTTTCGATTCTTGTGGTATTCAATGGGCAGCCTTGACCGGCCTGCGTCAATTCCGGTAATCGCTACGGCCACATCGGCTCGGCGGGTCCAAAATCGCATTCATCCAGAAAGCGCAATTGCTTGATTTGTATTACACAAACGCCGACGGATTTTCCATAATCGGTTATTCTTGGCAAATCGGGAAAGGAAACGCGCGCTAGAGCCACCCGCTTTTGCGCGTTGCATATCGGCGAAAGGACGTAATGCTCGGTCGTACGCTTGCTGCACTGGTCGTTTCGGCCGTCCTGACGACCGCCGCCTCCGCGCAAGGAACGGATTTGATCTTCGCGGTGACCGAAGGTGTGACCTACCAGGCCACGCCCAAGGAAATCCGCGACAAGTTCGCCCCGCTCGCCGACTACCTCGGCCGGGCCACCGGGCGCCGCCTCAAGGTCGTGCTCGTACCCGCCTACAACGATCTTCGCGCCGGTGCGGCAAAACAGGAGTACGACCTCGCCTTCGTGCATCCGGCGCATGTCTCGATGGCCGAGATCAAAGCCGGCCGCTACAAGGCGATCGCATGGACGACCGGCTACACCGAATACACGGCATCGCTGCTGATGAACCCGAACCAGCCGCTGAAGTCGCTCGAGGATCTCAAGGGGCACACGATCGTCACGCCGGATCCCGATTCGATCACGGCGGCGATGGTGCGCGCGATGTTTCGCGCCGAGAAGGTGCCGCTTTCGACGGCGAAGGAGCTCACGCCCGCCGCGGCCAAGGTGATCACGACTCGTTATCAGGACGCCGTGCCGTTCTATCTCGAATACGGTTTCGCCCAGGTGGGCGTCACCGGCGCGAATGCCGTTGCCAAGGCGTGGACCGACAAAGGCGGCAAGGATTCTCCTCAAGTCGCGCCCGGTTCCCATCAAGCAGTTCATCGTCTCGACGAAGATGCCGGCCGACGAGCAACAGCGCCTGCGCGAGGCGCTCGTCAACATCCGCGATTCGAAGGCCGGCCGCGACGCGCTGGAAGCCGTTGGCTACAAGGGCTTTGTGGCGCCCAACCCCGACGTCGAAAGCTCCACGATCACCTGGCTCGGCTTGTAGGCTGTGAAGCCCGCTCCTCGCGCCGCGACACCGCGGCCCCCGTTAGTCTCGTTTGCACTGCTGCGTCGGCCGCGCCCGATCGCTCGGCGACGCGCCCTTCGGGCCTTGGCTCGCTGGCGCTCGCGCCTGGCTGACACCGCGGCCTCCGTGCGTTCCTTGTACTGGGTTGCACCGCTGCGTCGGCCGCGCTCGATCGCTCGGCGACGCGCCCTTCGGGCCTTGGCTCGCTGGCGCTCGCCGCCTAGCTACACCGCGGCCTCCGTGCGTTCCTTGTACTGGGTTGCACCGCTGCGTCGGCCGCGCTCGATCGCTCGGCGACGCGCCCTTCGGGCCTTGGCTCGCTTCCGCTCGCCCGCCTCGCTTGTATGTTCAGCCATGATCAGCGCGGTAGAGTTTGGGTGCCGATAAGGCGGCCAGACCGGCCCATGCAGTTTGTCTCTCGCTGGGGTGTGCGAGCCCGTGAGTGAGTAAAAGACGCATGGATGCCGCGCTGGTCTTCATCGAGCCCGAACGGTTACGCGCGCCGAAAGCGAGCGCGCATGCACAAGCAGGGGACGCGAAGACCATGTCTGATCACTCAGTGGTGGTAGGCATCGATGTGGCGAAGGCGCACGTCGATTGTGCGGTATTGGGCGCCGAGCTTGCGCCCCAGCGGTTTGCCAACGATGTCGACGGCCACTCGGCACTGGCGGCAGTCCTGCAGCCGCTCGGCGTGGCCCTGGTAGTGATGGAGGCGACCGGCGGCTACGAAAGTGCTGTTGCCTGCGCGCTGCAGGCGGCCGGCTTCGCCGTGGCAGTGGTGAACCCCAAGCAGGCACGCGACTTCGCCAAGGGCATCGGCCGACTGGCGAAGACCGATCGCATTGATGCCCAAGCATTGGCCGAATTGGCGGCCACGCTCGCCCGCCGTCGCGACCTGGCGCGGTTCATCCGCCCGCTGCCCGATGCCCAGCAGCAGGAGCTCGCCGCGCTGGTCACTCGCCGCCGACAGCTGCTCACCATGCTCGGCGCAGAGCGGTTGCGCCTGCAGTTGGCTACCGCCAAGGTCCGTCCGAGCATCGAGGCTTTGATCGCGGCCATCCGCGCCCAGCTCGACGATATCGACGCCCAGATGCAGACCCATGTCCAGGAGCACTTCGCTCCGCTCGACGCTCTGTTGCGCTCCGCCCGCGGCATCGGCCCGATCGCCAGCGCGACACTCATTGCGACGCTGCCGGAACTGGGTCGGCTCAACCGCCGCGAGATCAGCGCCCTCGTCGGCGTGGCGCCCATGGCCAACGATTCGGGCGCTTCCCATGGCCGCCCCCGCGTTACCGGCGGCCGCTTTCAGGTGCGCCGCGTGCTCTACATGGCTACGCTGACCGCGACCACGCACAATCCCACCATCAAGGCTCATTACCAACGCCTGATTGCTGCCGGCAAGCTGCCTAAGGTCGCCTTGGTCGCTTGCATGCGCAAGTTGCTGACCACACTCAATGCCATGGTCCGTACCCAAACGCGCTGGCGCGACACGCCTCATTGCGCTTGACTCCAGACACGGTTACTCACTCGAGCATGTCCTCGCGCTGCGCGAGGTCGAGGCGCAGCTCATAAAGGTCGTCGTCGAGCGCGTCGCGGACCGAAACCATGCCGAGCGGCCGGTCGTATTCCGCGACCGGCAAGTGGCGGAACCCGCCCTTGTGCATGATCCGCAGCGCGCTCAGGAATGGTTCATCGGGATGGATGGTTTGGGGCTGCGGGGTCATCACCTCGGTGAGCCGCGTCGTCTTCGGATCCTGACCTGTGGCGAGCACCCGAAAGAGCGCGTCGCGCTCGGTAAAGATGCCGATGAGCCGCGAGCCGTCGACAACCAGAATCGCCCCGATGTTTTCCTTCTTCATCAGCAACGCGGCCTCCATGACGGTCGCGGTCTTCGGGGCGGTGATCGGGGTTTGCTCCGCGACGATGGAGCGCAGCGATCGAATCGGCATCTTTCGTCTCCGGAACGCTGAATGGTCTGCGTCATTACGCGCCCGCCGCGCCGCGAAAGTCAAGCGGGAGCGACCGCCATCGGCGGCGTGTCGCCCCTTGTCGCCTGCGCCGCCGAGCGCGTCCGGCCACCAACAGACAACGGAGCCGCGCCGATTTGCGAATCCGCGCGGGTCGGCCTAGGATAATCGGCATTCTCGACGGGAGACGACGATGCGGCCATCGATCTTTGGACTGTTGTTTGCGTGCGCGCTGTTCGCGCTGCCTGCCGGCCCCGCGCAGGCGATCACCTGTTATCTGGTCTACGATCGCAACGACAACGCGATCTTCCAGGACACCTATCCGCCGATCGACCTTTCCGATCGCGGCGCCGCGGAGCGTGACGCGATGTACGGACGCGGCGAGCACTTGATCGTGATGGAGTCCGATCACTGTCCGACGATTCAGTTCCTTACCGGGTCGGGTGGCACCGCCGCGCTTTCCGTCGATCAGGTCGTCGGCGGAATGCGGGCCTCGGCAATACCCACGGGATCCGGCGCTCCGACCCGGGGGGCGGCGCGCGCCGCGCCACCCGCGAAGGCGCGGGCTTCGCAGAAGTACTGACCCCCGGATCGGCAGGTCGCAGGCGGCGAAGGCCCCCTCGCTGCGCGGAGCCGAGCGGGTCTTCGCATTTCACGGCGCAATATGCTATTGTCATAACAGCGCTTACCGCTGGGTGGGATAGCTCTCTTATGCCAAATCGGACTCTCGTCACGCATCGCCGCTATTTCGGGATCGAGCCGTTGAAACTGCGCGCCGCCGCAGCCCGCGTGCTGACGCGCGTGGCCGGACTCCCACCCGAACGGGCGCGGGTCAACGCCCGCCACCTCCGCCAGGATTTCGGCGTGAACACGGTTGAAGGGCAGGCCCTAGTCGACGAGTTCGTCGCCGGGGGCCTGTTGCGGCCGGGTTCCGCCACACGGGGTGATTACCGCCTCACCCGACGCTTTACGGAATTGGCGTCGGCACGGGTCGTCGACCCGCTGCCGCGGGCCCGCGCCCGGCTGCTGCTCGCGCAGGCATGCGATTACGCGGCGCGGATCAACGCGGAGTGGTCGCGCAACCCGCTCGAAATCGAAGTGATCGCACCCTTCGGCAGCTACATGAGCCGCGAGCACGAGCTTGCCGAGCTTTCCCTCGGGATCGTCGTGCGGGCGCGCCCGGCGTTGCGTCGTGCGCGATGGCGAATGGCGACCAAGGCCGAGGGCGCCAACCAGATTCGTGCCGCGTTCCGCGAGCTGAGCTCCTTCGTCCGCGTGCGCGTGGTCAATGACGCGCAACTGTTGCCGCGACCGTTCGCCGTCGCGTTTCAGGCTGAGCCCTTGGCCTAATCCCCCGCTGCGCTACCGAGGCTCCGTGAAAAGGCCCTAAAGATCGTACTCGAGGGGGCGGTGGTGCGAGACGCCTTCCGGCTCCCGGTCGAACGTGCAGGAGAGCCTCCAAGGTGCGCCGCCGTCTTTCTGCGTGACGCGCAATATCGCAAATCCATCTCCGGGCTCGGCAAACGTGGTCCTGACCGCGCAGCTGCAATGTCGCATCCCGAAGCCCGGTACATCGGCGGCGAAGTCGAATTCGTCGTTCGCGACCAGGTCCTCGCGCGAGGAGTTCGCGAACGGGAACGGGGCGAACAGCGGTGAGCTGTGGATCGAGTGGATGACGACCGGCCGCCCGGTCTGCGGCGTAATCGTCGCTCGCGCCACACACGCAAGGTGCTCGTCGCCAGACAGGAAGACGACGTTGCGTATCTCGTTGGCGGCGATCCACGCGAGGAGCCGGTACAGCGAGCCCGGGTAACCGTCCCAGCCGTCGGCCCGCAACGCGCTGACGGGCGCATCGTGCTGGATCGCCCGCAGGTGCCGCGGCAGGAGCATCGCCGGCGAGGCGACGAATTTCGGCTGACCGGGCTCCTGTGCCTGCAGCCAGTTCAGAAGCGTGGCGAACTGGGCCTTGCTCATGATTCGCGCACGCTCGATATCGTTGACGCTTCGCGTTCGGCGCTCGGTACGTGTATCGGCCATGAAGAACGGAAATCCGTTGACCGTATAGCGGTACCACATCGGGTCCGTCGAATCGCCGATCGGTCGTTCCGGCTTCGGCCCTGCCGCGCGCTCGAACTTGAGGTACGAACGGCGGCCTTCCAGCATGACCGGATCCGGCCGGACGTCGTCGATCCTCGGCTCCCAGTTGTCGACGATCTCGTGGTCGTCGAGCAGCATGTACGTCGGCAGTCGGCGCGTGACGTCGCGCACCGCCTCAAGGCGATGGAGGATTTCGTAGGGCCGCACGAACCGGTCGAAGCCGGCCGTCGGGTCGAAGAGCCCCGCAGTGCCGTCGACGTATATCTGATCGCCGACGAGCAGCAGGCATTGCGGCCGTTCGCCTTCCGCCCCGACGTCGAGGCGCCTGGCGAGTCGTTCATAGGACGCGCTCGCGCATTTTCCTTCGAGCAGTCCGGAAGGATATTGGCAGCTTGCGAGCGCGAAGGTGATTTCGCGCGAAACGACCGACGGGTCGCCGATTTCGGCGAGGCCGGCCCGCAAGCTCTTGGCGTCCTTTTCCTGGAGCAGCTTCTCGAGCGCCTCGACGACGCCGTCGACCATGCGCTTCACAAGCGGTGCGTCGGGGACCGGGATCGATGGCGACCAGGAGCGCACGGCAGCCCGGGTGCCCGCGATGATCTCCTCCGGCTGATCCGCCAGCGGAATCTCGGGTACCTGGCCGAACGCGTCGGAGAACTCGTAGACCAGCAATTCCCGCGATTCGTTGTACAACAAGACGACGAGCACGCCCGCAATGCGGCCCCGAAAGCGATCGATCGCCGCCGTGATCCGGAACCAGCCGTCGTGGTCGCGGTCCGCGGATTGCAGCCACGAGACCTTCTTCACCGGCTGCGGATTGCCGTCCTTGTCGGCGGGTGCGAACCTGCCGTCCCGCAAAATGACCGGAATGAATGCCGCGCCGAAGGCGCGCATCAAGGCCGGGTCGACGGCGCCGGCGAGCCGGAATCGCGACGGGTCGTCGCAATCCGAGGGCACGGCACCGACGATCGGCCCGATCCATGGAAGCGCGGCGTAATAACGGAGCGGTGCGTCGTCGGCGAGTGCATGCGGTCGGGGATTTGCCATCGGTCACCCCCTCTCCAGAAATTCGTGCACGACGGCGAACACGTCGCCGGCGTTGCGCCCGATCAGGCTATCCTGGTGGCCGAATCCGGGGAACGCACGCGTCTCGTAGTTTTCGAATCCGAGATCGTCGACGAGCAGCTTCTTCATCCGCGCGAGGGTCGCCACGTCGGCGAGCCCATTGTCGCTGCCGTGGATGCTGAGCGTGGGAATGTCCTTGTCGTCGACCCTCCAGCGGCGCAGGAAATTGTCCCGCGACACGTACTCGTTGCGACCGGCCCTGCTGGTGATGACCTCGAGACGCGCGAAGTTGATCGCCTGCGAGACGGTGTCGATCGACAACGGCCCGAACAGGTCGTCGACGTACTCGAGCACTCGATTGTCGATGTTCTCGAGGTTGAAATCGCGACCGTAGAGTGCGTCCATCCGGTGCCGGGTGCCGACGAAGGGCGTGCGGCGCCACGGCGGCCAGAACGGGTTCTCCAGACTGAACTCCTTTTCCGGGTACGGCATCGCGGCCAGGAACCGGTCGATCAGCTGATCGGTGAGCGACGGATCGGGACCCACGCGGAATTCGTAGTTCGCGAGCGGCAGGAAGTTGCGGATGTAGCTCATCAGATACGCGCGGAAGATGTTGGCTGAGCTGAACACGACGACCGGCCCGATCTGCGACAGCACCACGCGATTGATCCTCGACGGCAGCAGGTCGCGCTCGCGGAAGAACGGGTCGCCCGATGCCGGCGGGGCGAGGAGCGCCATGCTGAACATCGCCGACCCCATGCAATGCGCGAAGATGTCGAGCTTCTTTCTCGTCGTGCGAGCGATGTAGTCGAAGGCCACCGGCAGGTCGGCGAGCGCGACCTCCTCGAACGCCCACGGGTAGCGTGCGGTCGGCATCCCGCTGCTCGTGCGCAGGTCGAGAATCCAGACATCGCGCTTGCGGTCCCACAGATACTGCGCAAGATTGGGATCCACCGCGGGATGCGCGAACGTCGTCCCGCTGGCACTGTAGCCGTGGATCAACACGACCGGCGGCTTGCCGGAATTCCGCCGCGGATACCGGGTAAGCCGCACGCGCACCGGGCGCCCGTCCTTCATCGCGCCGAGGTCGAGCTCGCGGATGACGGGCTCGGGAAGCCCGTCGACGATCCCCGGCAATCGCTGCGGCTCGCGTGGCTCTGCCGCGTCCGGCCGGCGGAAGCTCCAGACGTGAACGGCGAGGAGCAGGCGCACGAAATAGGCGCCGAACGATGCGAGATCGGCAAGCGCCGAAGGTTCGTCCTGCTGCTTCACGATGCGCATCAGCGGAATCCGCTCCTGCGCCAGATAGGTGGTGTCGAGCTCCAGCACGGGCGCCGGTTGCTGTGCGAGTCCCGGGAAAGCCTCGAGCGTCATCTGCGACAGCTGCCGCCACGGATTCGAGCATCGCGCATAGGTGAAGCGCTTGCGACCACCGATTGGCCGACCGCGTTTGAACTTCGACACGTCGATGGGGGTGTTCGCCGCTGCGGTGACAGGATCGTCGACGACGAGCCGGTACTCGAACTGGCGGACTTCGCCCGCATGCGAGGCGAGCGCTTTCAGATCGTCCCAGCGGCCACGGAGGTACGCGCCGAGGTCGGAGGGCAGCGGCGACCCATCGGTCAGGCGCTGGATGACTTCCTGCACGACGTCGCGCAGGCCGCGGTTGCAGAACCAAGCGCGAAGCGCTCGGCATTGCCGTTCCTGTTGCGTTGACGCTTCGCGATGGAGGAAATCGAGATCGCCGGTGATCGGCGCTTCGAGTTCGACGAAGCCCGCGAGCTCGTCTTCGTGCCCCCCCCGTACCCGCCAAGCGTCCCATGCGTCCTTCCTGAAGATGCGCAGAGCGCCGGTTTCGACATGGAGCGTGCGCTTGGTCGGCGCGTGCCCGTCCTCGCGCGGCAGGATCAGGTCGGCGAGTGCGACGCGGCCGAAGCGCATGGTGAGCTCGGCCACGCAGCGGACGGTACCGCCCTCCTTGCCCGCGACCACCACGGGCCCCGACATCCGTTCGACGAATTCCACTTCCGTGCGACGGGGTGGTACGGGGTCCGAAGGAACGGCGAACACCGGCCGTGCCTCGCGCTTCGGCGGCGTTTGCGCCGCGGGCGTGTATTCCCATGCGGTGCGCAGCCCTTCGACGGCGCGCAGAGCGAGCGCGGCGATTGTGAGCGAAGGGTTGATCCGCAGCGATACCGGAACGATCGAGCCGTCGAGGACGACGAGCCCGGGCAGCTCCCTCGAAATCGTCGTGAAGCGTCCGTCGAAGACGCGCCCGAGATGATCCACGGCACCCTCACCGACGGTGCCCCCCATCGGACAACCCCCGAGCGGATGCACGGTGAGCAGCGGCCCCCGCTTGTCGTCGAGCAGCATCTGCATCTTGTCGGGCAAGAGCTGCCAGAGCGGATTCGGCAATATTTGACCCCCGGTCGCCGAGTCGTTCGCGAGCGTGCGCAACGCGTCGATCTGCGCCGGAAAGAGCGGGTGGCCGTGGATCGCCGGCCAGCGTACGCGGATCGCGCCGTCGCCATCGCCCTCGTCGTCGCTGCCGACGAGTTCGAGCGCGCCCGCGGCATCGTCGTCCCCCATCAGCGCGACGATCGAAGAGCGACGCATCGCCTGGCCGTCGACGGCGCACGGATCCTGTGGCGGCCCCGCGGGATCGTGCGCGCTCGTATCCGCGCGCGCGAGCCCCTGCAGCAGGTTGCCCATCGTCACGGTCTCGTCGAACAGGCGCGCGAGCGGCCCGGGTACGGCGAGCTCTTCGACCACGACGTCGCGCTCGCCTGATTCGCGCAGGTCGATGAGGCCCGTGATCGTCGGTCCGACCGCGCGCGCGCGGGGCGGCGTCGTCTCGTCGGCGGCCGCGCCGACGTCGCGGCGTCTGCCGCCGACCTCGATGTCCTGATCGTAGGCGACGGCGATCATGTCGCCGTTGGTCGAGAACCGCTGCCCGAGCTGCGGCGAGAACTTGAGCGTCTCGGTCTGCGAGCGCATCAGGATCTCGGTCGATCCGAACGTGCCCGCGGCAAGGACGACCTTTCGCGCCGTGATGCGGAATGGGGGACCCTGGCGCGCGCGCAACCGGCCTTCGGTGTGCACGACGTCGAGCGTCCACACCGTCGGCCCCGCGTCGCGCGTATCCGGTGCAACGTCGATGTAGGCGGTGCCCGGACCAGGCGCGACCTCCTTCGTGCGTTCGATCTTGAGGACCGTCGCCCCCGTGTAGATCGCGGCGCCCCTGCGCCAGGCGGTCGTCAGCAGATTGACGTCGAGCGAGTCCTTGGCCTCGTGGTTGCAGCCGGTCGCACAGTCGCCGCAGCGCAGGCACTGTCTGAGGGCTACGCCGGCGGAGCTCCGTTTGTCGGTCATCGCGACGGTGATCGCCGTCGCACGAAACGGCTCTTCTTTCCTCCTCGCGCCCGTGGCAAGCTGCTTGAGCGCCGTGAACTTCGCCGGCACCCCGTCCGGATGCTGTTCGATCGTGTTCGGCGTCGTCTTGCCGTTGTCGACGACGACGGCGCCGAGCCGCTTGCGCGCGTCGTCGAAGTACGGGCCGAGCGCCTCCGCGGTGATCGCGGCGGGCCACCCCTGCGCGAACACGTTCGCGAGGGGTGCCTCCATGACGCCGGCGTTGATCAGCGATCCGCCGCCCAGCCCGTTCGCGACGACCGCGCAGACGTCGGAACCGACGCGGACATCGAAGAGGCCCTCGCGCTCTCCGCGCGGGCAGGCCTTGCCCTCGGTAACGAAGCGCACGTGTCGGGCGAGATCGGCCATCCGCTGGGGGAACATCCCGGGCAGGTACTCGTTGCCGCGCTCGAGCACGCATACCTTGATCGCGCGTCCCTTGTCCGTGCAGCCGGCGAGCTCTGCCGCTGCAACCGCGCCGCCATAACCGCTGCCGACGATGATCACGTCGAAATCGACACCTTCGCGCGACGACGCCTGCGCTCCGATGTCGCGAATCAGCTCCTCGAGACCGTGCGAGATCCAGGCCGTGCGACGTTCGCGGGCAGCACGACCCGCAGGCCGCGCCTCGGCGTTGTCATCGGTCACGGGTCCGCTCCCTCGACATGTGCGCCAGCGGCACTGATCGCTTCGGCGAGGACCTCCACTGCCACCGGCTTGTGCAGCAGCGGGATGCCCGCCTCTTCTGCTTCGCGCAATCGGTCGGGCGCCGTGTCGCCTGAGAGGAGAATCGCGGGCATCGCCGGAAAGAGCTTACGGATCGATTGCACGGTTGCAATCCCGTTATCGTTGCCGCGCAAACGGAAATCGGCCAGCACGACATCCGGCTTCTCGGCGCGCGCGGCCGCGACCGCGGGCGTCGTCCCATCGACGAGCGTCGCGCGGCATCCGAGACCCTCGAGCAACGTCTTCATTCCCAGTCGGACCTGGTCCTCGTCGTCGACAACCAGAATGTGCATCCCCTGCAGCTGCAGCGGATTGTCGCCGCGTTCGGGGACGAGGGCCGTGGGGGCAGCGCTCCTGGAGAGGGCCAACCGAAACTCGGTGCCCCGACCCGGCGTCGAGGTCATCGTCATCCGAAGCTGCAGCAGGTCGGCAAGTCGCTTGACGATCGCGAGCCCAAGGCCGAGTCCGCGCGTCCGATCCCGCTCGGGGTTGTCGAGCTGGTAGAACTCCTCGAAGACGCGCGCATGTTCGGACTCGGGAATTCCGCGCCCCGAATCGGCGACGGTGACGACGACCTCGTCGCCCGCCGGGACGGCGGCGATCCGGACGTGCCCGGCGTCGGTGTACTTGATCGCGTTGTCGAGCAGGTTGCGCAGGATTCGCTCGAGCAGGAGGCGGTCGGACTCAACGTATTCGAGGGGCGGGCAGTCAACGCCGAGCGCGATGCCCTTGGCCCGCGCGATCGGGCCGAACTCGTCCCCCAGGCGCGCGAGGAAAGCGGCCAGAGGAACCGGGACCCGATTGACGTGCACGACACCTGCGTCGAGCTTCGAAACATCGAGCAGTGCGTCGAACTGCGACGCGAGGCCGCGCAGCGCCACGTTCATGTGCTCCGAAATTTCGCGCGTTCGCGCATCGAGCGGGCACATCGCCAGGGCGGCGCCGAAGAGCGACAGCGTGTGGATCGGCTGCCGCAGGTCGTGGCTTGCGGCGGCGAGAAAGCGCGTCTTCGCCCGACTCGCCGCTTCGGCCCTTTCCAGCGCGGCCTCGAGCTGCCGGTTGAGCGCCGCCTGCTGCGTGCGGATTTCGAAGGATTCACGGAACATCCGGAACGCGTCCCTCGCAAGCATGATCAGGATGACGCCGAAGAGAGCGATCACGGCCGCGGTCGAGCGCTCGACCCAGCCGGGTTCTGCGACCCCGGGGCTCACCGCCCACAGCGCCGCCAGCGGAAACACCGTCGGAATGAGATAGGCGATGAAAACGGGCATGTACCCGGCAGTCGTGGCGATCGATCCCACGGCGAGACCGACCAGCAACATCGACTGGATCGCCCGCTCGAACTCCGGCAGGAAGGGCAGGAAACCCAACGACAGGCCGTGCACGACACCGTTGAGCGCGCTGAGCGCGATCGCGATTCGCAGCTTTTCTTCGACCGAAAAGCGGTCGCTCTTCGGCAAGCGGCCGAGAATGACGAAACGCGCGGCGAGCACGCAGGCGACTGCGAACAGCCACGCGCCCCAAGTCCACGGAGGCAGTCGCTCGGACGCTAGCGCCGCGATCAACACCGCCACGATGAATACGGGCAGCGGAATGCGCCGCGCCTGGCGGGCGAGCACGCGCAGCAGCGCCTGCTCGAGGCTCCTTGTGGTGGCTGCCGGTTCGTGTTCGAACGTCATCGCCTGTCATCCCGGGTGGTCGGGCTCGAGCGGCCGGAACGCGCCGCCTGCACAATAAACCAGCGAGCGCCCGAAACCAACAGTCCCGGGTCGCGAAGGCACGGGGTCCAGAAGCCGACGGAGGTGATCATCGTCGCCGTCCTCGCGGTCGCGGTCATGGCGACCCGATAACCGAGCCCAGCACGAAGTGCCGGCCCCGGGTGCCTGACTCGGCGCTGCCGAAGGTCCGCGCGGCAACTGGTGGCGCCAAGGATCGGCCCCGCGTCGCGCCGCTCCCGGGTCCCGCGACGACGGCGTCAGCTGCGCCGCGGTATCGAGATTCCCAGCTAGGACCCGGCGCTGCCTTCCGCCGGCTGTTTTGCTTCGCGACGACGAGGTCGCGGCGGCGCATCGAATCCACGAAACCACAGGACACGCCGGGCGAGAAGCACTTCATCAGTTCGAAGCGCGCCGCGTCGTCCGCTCCCACCAGCACCGCAAGCCTGCGCACGAGCGCCACAAGGAGGCTCCCGCAATCGCCGCGCAGCAATCCCAGCAGCAGGAAGGACGCGGGCAATGTCAGCAGTTGGTAGAGGGTGCCCATGTCTGTACCGCTATTCGGCATCTTTCACCGCTTGGCGCAGCGCCGAGGCGCCCGGCTGCTTCCTGGTCATTTCCATGCCGGCATCCGGCCCGTTCTTTCCGCGTGGGCGCTGAAGCGAAGCGGCGGAATCAACTGTACCCACCTGTTTGCGCATCGACTGCGTCGCCCCGACGCTGCCCTGCTCGATCACTGCGGGCGGCACGCTGGTCCACGGTCCGAAGACGTCTCCCGACCAGTACGTCAGCCCGACGATCGCCACGCTCACGATGACCATCGCGACCAGGGCGGCAATCGGTGCGATCCTGTCTTCCCTCGCTTGCATGGCGTCCTCGCTTCGTAACTCGGTCGGCGCATCGTGTAGACCAGGGCTCGACCGTCGGCCCGATTCTGGCGCGATCGCGCAGCCGCCACCATTCTCCGGAAAGTCATTCCGGCACCCGTCCGCATGGGCAGGATGGCTTAGACCAATGGCCAGGCCCGACGCCACCGCGGGCTATACTGGCGAGCGCTGGGACAGGCCCTAGGGGAGCGCGCCGTGAACCTGCTGCTGGTCGACGATCACGCCCTGTTCCGGGAGGGCTTGAAGTTCCTCCTCCGCGGACTCGACAAGGAGCTCGTCATCGACGAGGCGGAGAGCTGTGCCGCAGCGACGGAGCGGCAGGGAGGTTTCCCCTACGACCTCATCCTGCTCGACCTCAATTTGCCCAAGCTCGGCGGCCTCGACGCGTTGGCGGCGATTCGTGCCGCGTTTCCCGGCACGCCGATCGTCGTTCTCTCCGGCGAGGACGACCCGCGGATGATCCGCGCGACGATCGAGCACGGCGCGATGGGGTTCGTCCCGAAGTCGTCGACTCCCGAGATCCTGATCGGCGCGCTGCGCCTGATCCTCGCGCATGGTGTCTATCTTCCGCTGTCCGCACTCGACAGCGACGCCCTGACGCCGGTCGCACCCGAGGCGAAGGTCAATCCCGACGCGGTGCTCCGCAATCTGTCGACGCGACAGGTCGAAGTCCTCCGTTGCGTGATCAAGGGTCAGCCGAACAAGCTGATCGCGCGCAACCTGGCGCTGTCCGAGAGCACGATCAAGGCACACCTTTCGGCAGTCTTCCGCGCGCTCGGCGCGCACAACCGGACCGAAGCCGTCTACGCGGCCGCCAAGCTCGGTCTGCGCTTGGTGTGAGTGGGCGAGTGAGCGCGGGCGCGCGAGGCGCAAGCCGAGCGAAGGCCCGAAGGGCGCGTCGCCGCGCGACCGACCAGGGCCCGACAACCGTGCGTACGATTTTCCCCGCCGGTGCGGAGGGCCGAAGTCGCGCAGGCGCCGGTCAGTCGGGCGCGACCATTGGAATCGCGCGCACCGACAGCACGCCGTCGATCGCCGAGATCGCGGTGATGACGGACGCCTGCACCGGGCTGTCGATATCGACGAGCGTGTAGGCCATCTCGCCCCGCGACTTGTTGACCATCGTGTGGATGTTGAGCCCCGCCTGCGCCATCGTCGTCGAAATCTGCCCCAGCATGTTCGGAACGTTGGCGTTGGCAATCGCCACGCGGTACGGCGACTCGCGCGGCATTTCGACGTTGGGAAAGTTGACGGCATTGGCGATGGTGCCGTTCTCCAGGAACTCGCGCACCTGATCGACGACCATCACCGCGCAGTTCTCCTCGGCTTCCGCCGTCGATGCGCCGAGGTGCGGCAACGCGACAACTCCGGCCTGATTCAGCAGCCGGGCGCTGGGGAAGTCGCACAGATAGCACTTGAGCCTGTGGGCGCGTAGCGCGGCGAGAAGTGCCTCCTCGTCGACGAGGCCGTCGCGGGCAAAATTGAGCAGCACTGCGCCGGGCTTCATCGCCGCTAGGCGCCTCGCGTCGATCAGATTGCGGGTCGCGGCAAGCAGCGGAACGTGCAGCGTCACGAAGTCGGACTGCTTCAGGAGTTCCTCGATCGTGTTCGCGCGGCGCACGGTCGACGGCAGCCGCCAGGCCGCATCGACGGTGATTTCTGGATCGAAGCCCGCGACCTTCATCCCGAGCTTGATCGCGATGTCCGCGACGAGGCTCCCGATCGCTCCGAGCCCGACGATGCCGAGCGTCCGCTGCGGCAATTCGATTCCCGCGAATTGCCTCTTCCCCGCCTCGACCTGCGCTTCGAGATCCGGTGCCGCGCCCTCGAGGCCGGCCACGTAGGAAAGCGCGGGGATGACGTTGCGCGCGGCGAGCAGGAGCGCGGCCAGCACGAGCTCCTTCACCGCGTTGGCGTTGGCACCGGGCGCGTTGAAGACCGGAACGCCCCGCTTCGACATCTCGGCGACCGGAATGTTGTTGGTGCCTGCGCCGGCGCGGCCTATCGCCTTGACGCTGGCGGGAATCTCCATTGCGCGCATGTCGTGCGAGCGCACGAGAATCGCATCGGGATGGTCGACCGCCTTGCCGACCGTGTAGCGCGCGCTCGGAAAACGGTGCAAGCCGTGGCTCGAAATCTGGTTCAGCGTGAGAATCTGGTAGCGGGTCATCGAGTAGCATCCCCCAGGCTCGCCCACTGCGTGGGCAGCGCCTCCCCCCTCCAGCGGGGAGGGGGCGAGCGCCTTCGGGCGGCCGTGCGGCGCTCATCCATGCTGCCGCTCGAAGTCCTTCATGTACGCGACCAGTCTCGAAACGCCCTCGACAGGCATCGCGTTGTAGATCGATGCGCGCATTCCGCCGACGGAGCGATGGCCCTTCAGCTGCACCATCCCCGCAGCCTTCGCGCCCTTGAGGAAGGCGTCGTCGAGCGATTCGTCGCGGAGCTTGAACGGCACGTTCATCCGCGAGCGGTCCTCGCGACGCACCGGATTCCGGTAGAACTCGGTCTCTTCGAGGTAATCGTAGATGAGCTTCGCCTTGGCGATGTTCTGTTTCTCGATCGCCGCGACACCGCCGCGCCCGAGCAGCCACTCGAACACCAGCCCGGCGATGTAGATCGCGTAGGTGGGCGGCGTATTGAGCATCGAGTCGGCTGCGGCCTGCTCCTTCCAGTGGAACGCCGACGGCGTGATCGGCAGCGCCCGGTCGAGGAGGTCGTCGCGAACGATGACGAGCGTGAGCCCGGCGGGGCCGATGTTCTTCTGCGCGCCGCCGTAGATCACACCGTACTTGGCGACGTCGATGACGCGCGACAGGATGTGCGACGACATGTCGGCGACGAGCGGGACGGTGCCCGTTTCCGGCACCCACGGGTATTCCACGCCGCCGATCGTTTCGTTGGTGCAGACGTGGACGTAGGCGGCGTCCTTCGTGAGCTTCCATGTCTGCTGCGCCGGCACGTAAGTGAAGTTGCGGTCTTCCGCGGACGCCGCGATGTTGACCGTACAATATTTCTTCGCCTCCTTGATCGACTTCTTCGACCACTCGCCGGTGTTGATGTAGTCCGCCACCGAACGCCCGCCGAGGAGGTTCATCGGGACGATCGCGTTCTCGCCGATGGCGCCCCCCTGCAGGAACAGCACCTTGTAATTGTCGGGGATCGCGAGCAGCACGCGCAGATCCGCCTCCGCCTTGTCCGCGATGCTGATGAACTCCTTGCCCCGGTGGCTCATTTCCATCACCGACATCCCGCTGCCGTGCCAGTCGAGCATCTCGGCGGCCGCTTGGCGCAGCACTTCTTCGGGGAGCACCGCGGGACCGGCGCTGAAATTGAAAACGCGCATGGATTCGTCCAGGATTGACTTAAGGTCGGGGGCGGCAATCGAGACCCGCGGAGTCCACGGAGCATCGACGATCAAGCGCCTCCACTGTCGCATTTTATCAAGTCGTCGCGCCAATGCGGACGGATCCCCCCAGGGGCCGAATTGCAGCTTGCGACATCTCGCCCGTCGCACGCTCGCGCGTTCTGCGATAATTGCGGGAGGTTCCAACGGAGGACCCATGGCGAATCCGAATCGACGCGCGGTGCTGACGACGCTTGGAGCGCTCGCCGTCATGCCGTTGGCGAGACCGCTCGCCGCGCAGTCCGCCTACCCGGCGAAACCGATCCGGATCATCGCGCCTGTGCAGCCGGGCGGCGGCGTCGATCTCGTCGCGCGCACGATCGCGCGACCGTCTCGGACGCGTGCTCGGCGCAGTCGATCATCGTCGACAACCAGAGCGGCGGCGGCGGCGTCGTCGGCTCGCTGGCGACCGCGCGCGCTGCGCCTGACGGCTACACGCTGATGGTGGGCTACGTCGGCACGCACGGCACGAATCCGGCGGTGCGCAAGCTGCCCTACGACGCGATCAAGGACTTCACGCCGATCGCGATGGTGGGCGGCACGCCGAACGTCCTGGTCGTCGCCGCCGTCGCTGCCGGCGAAGACGCTGCGCGAGTTCATCGCCTACGCAAAGGCGAACCCGGGCAAGCTTTCGTACGGCTCGGCGGGTCCGGGCACGCTGACGCACCTCGCGATGGAGCAGCTCAAGGTCGCGGCCGACCTCGACATGGTGCACGTTCCCTATCGCGGCATCGGCCCGGCGATCACCGACATTCTCGGCGGCCAGACGCAGGCGATGTTTCCCGGGCTCGCCGCCGCGCTGCCGCACATCAAGGCGGGCAAGATGAGGCCGCTCGCCGTCACCGGCACTCAAGCGCCATCCGCTGCTGCCCGACGTGCCGACGTTCGAGGAGCTGGGCTACAAGGGCTTCGACGGCGTGCAGTGGTACGGCATCGTCGGTCCCGCGAATCTGCCGCCGCCGATCGTCAAGCACGCTGAACGAGGAAATCAACAAGCTGCTGCCGAATCCGCCGAATTGCGCGAGCGGCTGTCGGGCGAAGCGCTGCGAGCCGATGCCGATGACGCCGGAGCAGTTCGGCCAATACATGCGCGACGACATCGCGAAGCTGGACCGAGCTCGCGAAGGAACGCAACATCGAGATCCGCGACTGAGTGTCGCAGCACGCGACCGACAGGCGAATGGCCCACAACACGCAGGTACGCCGACGCCGACGCGCCGCCGGTCACGCAGATCCTCGCCGAATTCGTCGCCGACACATCCGTCGCAGGGGCTGGAGCGAAGCGGTCGAGCGCGAGGCGCACCGCACGTTCCTGAACTGGGTCGGCTGCGCGATCGGCGCGTCGCGGCATCCGACCGTCGAAGCGGCGCTGGCGGCGGTGCATGGAGCTCGCGCCCGGCGCGCAGGCGACCGTGCTCGGCCGCGGCGAGCGCGTCGACATCGGCGAGCGCCGCGCTGCTCAACGGCATCACGTCGCACACGTTCGATTTCGACGACACGCACCTGAAGACGATCATCCACCCGGCCGGGCCGGTCGCGTCGGCGGCGCTCGCGCTCGCCGAGCATCTCGGCTCGAGCGGCCGCGCAGCTCGATCGACGCGCTGGTGCTGGGCATCGACGTCGCGTGCCGCGTCGGCAACATGATCTATCCCGACCACTACGATCGCGGCTGGCACATCACCGGCATCGACGGGCATGCTGGGCGCGGCCGCAGCGTGCGCGCGACTGCTGGGCCTCGACGCGGACAAGACGGCGATGGCGCTCGGCATCGCCGCGTCGCAGCCCATCGGCGTGCGCGAGCAGTTCGGCATCGATGACGAAGCCGTTCCATCCCGGCGCCGCGGCGCGCGCGGGCCTGACGTCGGCGCTGTTCGCCAAGCACGGCTTCACCGCGTCGCCGCGCGCGATCGAGGCGCCGCGCGGCCTCGCGCAGACGTATCTCGACCAAGTGCGACTGGAACGAGATCACCGACGAGCTCGGCACAGCGCTTCGAGATCTGCGTTCAACACCTACAAGCCGTTCGCGTGCGGCATCGTGATCCATCCGGCGATCGACGGCTGCGTGCAGCTGCGCAACGCGCATGGGCTCGCGGCGGACGGACATCGCGCGCATCGACGCTGCAGCGTGCATCCGCTCGTGCTCGAGCTCACCGGCAAGACGGCGCCGCGCACCGGGCTCGAGGGCAAGTTCAGCGTCTATCACGCGTGCGCCGCGGGCATCATGCTTCGGCCGTGCGGGCGAAGCGGAGTTCTCGGACGCACGTCGTCGCGCGCGCCGACGTGATCGCGCTGCGCGACCGCATCACCGCGCGACGGTCGACGCAGCGATCGACGAAGCCGCCGCCGACGTCACCGTGACCTGCACGGACGGCCGCATGCTGCACGCGTTCGTCGCGCACGCGATCGGCAGCCTGCGAGCGGCCGATGAGCGACGCCGATCTCGCGCGCAAGTTTCACGGGCTGGTCGATCCCGTTCTGGGTGCCGCGCACGCGGAACGTCTGATCGAGCAATGCGTGGCGATCGCCGGCGCGTCGGACGTCCGCGCGCTCGCCGCAATGGCCGGAGGCACGAGAGCGAAGGAAGCGGTTCGTTCGAGGTGAACGCCCGGCACCGCAAAGGGATCCCATGGCGCTGCTTGTAGTCGGTCTCGTCCTGTTCGTCGGCGCCCACCTGGTGCCGACGGGACCCGCACTGCGGGCGTCGTTGCTTGCCCGGTGGGGCGAACAACGCTACAAAGGAGCGTTCTCGCTCGCCTCGCTCGCGGGCCTCGTGCTGATCGTCGTCGGCTACCGAATGGCGGGCCCGGGCGAGCGTCTGTTCGCGCCGCTGCCGGCGGCGATCGCGATTGCGCCGTACGCGGTGTCGCTCGCGTTCGTCCTGTTCGCGGCGGCGAACATGCGCACCCACATCCGCCGCATCGTCCGGCACCCGATGCTGCTGGGATTGCTGATCTGGTCGGCCGTGCACCTGTGCGCCAATGGCGACCTGCGCGGAACCGTGCTGTTCGGCGCGTTCGCCGCCTACGCGGTCGTCGATCTCGCCTCGGCGGTCCACCGACACGCGGTAAAGGCGTTCACGCCCACTGCGCGGCACGACGCGATCGCCATCGCGGCGGGCGTCGCGCTGGCGCTCGTGGTGATGACGTTTCACCGGCTGCTGTTCGGCCCCGTCGTCGTGTCATTCGGCGT
Source organism: uncultured beta proteobacterium (assembly GCA_963733985.1). GTDB lineage: Bacteria > Pseudomonadota > Gammaproteobacteria > Burkholderiales > Casimicrobiaceae > CAIWHR01. The sequence continues at coordinate 91,475 of CAVTFF010000019.1, forward strand.
CTGACGCTGCGCCGATCAGGCCGCCGGCGCGCGCACGACGTCGACCCAGCCGCCCTTGCGCGTGCGACGCGACGCACGCCTCGATGAACGCCATCGTGTGGGCGCCCTCCTCGATCGCGGATAGGCAACGGCCGGGACCGCGCTCGCCCAGCGCGCGCGCCATGCGCTCCTGCGCAACCTCGGCGTAGATGTTGGCGAACGCCTCGCGCAAGCCTTCCGGATGGCCGCGCGGCGTGCGGCCCGCGGCGATGATTTCGGGCGGGAGGAACGGATCGCCGCGGCCGATGATGCGCGCCGGCTCGCCCTGCAGCGCGAGCCGGAGATAGCTCGGCTCGCGGTGCGACCAGTCGAGCATGCCCTTCTCGCCGTAGACGCGCAGCCGGATGTCGTTCTCGCCGCCGGCCGCCGCCTGCGTCACCGTGAACGTGCCGCGCGCGCCGCCTTCGAATTCGATCAGCGCCGACACGTAGTCGATGACCTTGCGGCCGGGCACCAGCGCGCCGACGTCCGCGGCAGACGCGCGCGATCGCGAGCCCCGCGACGAAGCACGCGAGGTGCTGCGCGTGGCAGCCGATCGCGCTCATCACCAGCGCGAGCCCGCTGCGCTGCGGATCGAGCAGCCAGCGCAGCCGGTTGTTCTGCGGCCCGTCCTCCACGCGCGTCGCGAGCCCGCTCTGGATGTATTCGACCTGCACCAGCCGGATCGCGCCGAGCGCGCCGTCGCGCGACGAGCGCGCGCGCGTAGCGCGTCATCGGATACGCGGAGTAGCGCGTGCGCGATCGCGAAAGACGCGCTGCTGCCGCGCGCGCGCGCGCGGCGAGATCGCAGGCCTCCGCGAAATCGTGCGGTGACGGGCTTGTCGCAGACGACGTCGAGACCGGCGTCGAGCGCCGCCGCGCGAATAGCGGTAGTGCGTGTCGTTCGGCGTCATGATCGCGACCGCGTCGATGCCGTCCGGCGCGCTCGCGCTCCCGCGCGAGCATCTCCGCGACGTCGCCGTAGCTCCGCGCCGGATCGAATCCCAGCGCGGCGCCGGCGACGCGCGAGCGCGCCGGATCACCGGAAAAGACGCCGGCGACGGTGCGCCAACAGCCGTCCATCTCGGCGGCGCCGCGATGCATGCGGCCGATCCACGACTCAGGGCCGCCGCCGATGATGCCCAACCGCAATGCTCGCCCGAAACGCTCCTGCAGTCCGCTCATTGTGTACCCCCATGCTTGCGGCCATCGCCGCTGTGCTGGCGCCTCGAGGGGGAGCAGCTCAACGCGGCCTCCCGGGCTCGTACTATCCGCGTCGCAAATCGGGGCGGGTGCCGCCCATGCGCGCAGACGTCCTGGGCCGGCCCGGCCGCGCTCATGCCGACCTCTCCATCGGAGCGACGTGTCCACGCCATCGGACCGTGGACGCGACGATAACCCATGCAACAATCGGGCGATAGTCAATCCAAGCGATGACCATGATCCGCATCGACCCGGCCGACATCGAGTGGACAGCGATCCACGCCCAAGGCGCCGGCGGACAGAACGTGAACAAGGTCGCCACGGCCGTCCATCTTCGCTTCGACATCAGAGCGTCATCGCTGCCGGAACGCGTGAAGGCGCGCCTTGCTGCCTGCACCGACCAACGCATCAGCACCGATGGCGTGATCGTCATCAAGGCGCAGCGGTACAGGAGCCAGGAGCGAAACCGCGACGATGCGCTCGCCCGGCTGCAGGATCTCGTCGCTGCCGCCGCCGCAGTGCGGCGACCTCGGAAGCCGACGCGGCCGACCAAGGGTTCGCAACGCCGGCGCGTCGACATGAAGGTGAGGCGCGGACGGATCAAGGCGGCGCGACGGCGGATCGTCGAGTAGCGAAGGACCGCGACGATCCTCGCCTGCACACCCGCAAGTCCCTTCCGCCCGCTGTCCGCGAGCGCCCGCTACGCGTATCATGGAAATCGTCCCCCACGAGTCACGCCCCGGGGCGACACAACCCGGAAAAAGGAGGTCAATCATGGCAAAGAAACAACCGGCGGAAGGCGTCTATCGCGTCACCGAGGTGATCGGCACCAGCACCAAGTCCTGGAGGATGCGGCAACGAACGCCGTCGTCGCCGCGAGCAAGTCGCTGCGCGACCTCCGGATCGCGGAAGTCTGCAAGCTCGACATGAAGGTCGAGGGGGGCAAGATCGTTGCTTATCGCGCGCGGGTCCAGCTGTCGTTCAAGTACGAGGGCTGACTCGTTACGGGTCGCGCCCCGCCCATCGCGGGCGCGATGCCCCACCCCGCTGCATCCACGGAGCGTCCTGATGCGTATCTGGGTCTGTTCGTCCACAGCCACCCAGGAGGATACGCATGCAGCTCAGGACTGCCCTTGCCGCCGCCATCGTTGCCTTTGCCCTCGCCGTGCCGGCGGCCGCACAACGGGCGCCGACCCTCTACAAGCGCCTCGGCGGTTACGACGCGCTCGCCGCCGTCACCGACGATTTTCTCGGCCGGCTCGCGGCCGATCCGGCGTTCGCCCGTTTCTTCGCCGGTCACAGCACCGACTCGATCAAGAAGATCCGGCAGAAGCATCGTCGACCAGCTCTGCATGACGACGGGGGGCCCGTGCGTCTACGTCGGCCGCGACATGAAGACCTCGCACGCCGGGCTTGGCATCACCGAAAAGGACTGGGACGCTTCCGTCAAGCTCCTCGTCGCGACGCTGGACAAATTCAGCGTGCCTCCGAAAGAGAAGGACGAAGTACTGGGCGCGGTCGGCGGTCTCAAGAAGGACATCGTCGAAAAGCCATAGAGCCGGCGCCACGCGCCAGAGCGACGTGTCGAGCGCGCGCGATCGTGCCGACCCCGTCGCGCTCTGGCTACCGCGCCGGCACCATCACCAGCCGGTCGTTGCCCGATTCGGCGCCCCAGGCTTCGCCGTCGCGGCCGAGCATCTGCCGCACGCCGGCGTCGTCGCGGTTCGACGGGAAACTGTCGAACTTCTCGTTGCCGGGTCGAAGCGGACGATCGCATTGGCCGACCAGTCGGTCAGCCAGACCTTGTCCTTGGCGTCGACCCAGACCGAATACGCGTGCGGCGCTGCGCCCGGCAGCTTCCATTCGCGCCACGCTCTTGGTCGCCGGGTCGTACATCGCCGACGTGCCCGGTGTTCCAGTAGCTGACCCAGATCCGACCGCGCGAATCGGACCAGACGCGCCGTGCGCCCTGCTGCGGCGTCGGCGGCTCGATCACGGTCGCATTGCCGGTCTCGGTGTCGATGCGCGCGATGTGGCTGCCGGCGAGCGATGCGTAATAGACGTCACCCGCGGGCGTCGTCGGTGATGCCGTACGGTCCGCGGCCGCGTGGCGCCTTCCACACCTTGATCTCGCCGGTGGCCGGATCGAGTCGGCCGTATACGCCGCTCTGCCCGGTGAACCAGACGCGGCCCTTGCGATCGAACGCGAGCGTGTTGAGATTCGCGTATCCGCTGTCGGGCGGCAGCGGCCACTCGCGCACGGCGTGCGTCTTCGGATCGACGCGCACGATCGCGTTCTGTCCGCCGTCGGTGATCCAGGGCGCGCCGTCAGGGCCGACGATCACGCCGTGCGGCGCCGAGCCCTGACCCAGCGCGATCTCCTCGAACTTGCCGCTCGCCGGATCGAGGATGCCGAGCTTGCCGGTGCTCTGCGCCGTGTAGTAGACCGGGCCGCCGGGACTCGGGTCTGCGGCGACGTCGTGCGGATGCGAGCCGCGCGCGACGTCGAAGTAGACGGGTTCCGCGCGCGCTGTCGCGGCAAGGAGCGCAGACGCAAGGGCAAGCGCCGCGCGTGTCACCACGGTCGAGATCGGCGAACCGAAGCCTGTCATGTTCACTCCTTCTTCGGAACGCAAGCGGGCGCGGGCCGAAGCCCGGTGCGAGCATGTCAGTCGGTCGCTTCCTGCGCCGGCTGGCGCGAGGCGTGCCCGCCGCGCCTTTCGCGGCGCGGAACGTCAAAGCCAGCTCGAAAGCCGCGCGCACGAAACCGAGCACCGCGTCGAAATCCTTCGTCGGAAAGCCTGCGCGCCGAATCGCTGCCGCGGTAAATGTTCGCAAATTCGCGCTCCCGCCCCGCCTGCACGGCGAAACGCCCGATGCCCAGGTGCTCGAGCGTGTGCCACACGTCCGGGTTGTACGAGCGCGTGAAACGCATGACGAACGAAATCGGATCGTTGCGGCCCAGCACCGACGCGAGTCGCAGGATGATCTCGAAAGGCAGCGCCACCTTGCCGTTTTCGACGAGCTCGAGAAGCGTTGGTTCCTTGAGGTTGATCGCGTCGCCGACCTCCTTCAGGCTCAGGCCGGCAGCCTCGCGCATCCCGCGCAGAACCATGCCGTGCCTTCTCGAGCGCGGCGCGCTGTTCGGGCTTGACCAGGATGGCTTTGGCCGCGCCGATCGACACATCGGCGGCGGCGCCCGCGATGCCGAGCACCGAGTCGGTCCACGACCGGACCTGTTGGGCGACGGTCACGAGCGGCGATTCGCCTGTCGCCGCCGGAACGGGTTTCGTCTCTGCGGGAACCGCGGCGCGGATGCGCTTGCGGGAAACGGTGTTGCGGCGGGTGGACACGGCGCGTGCTCTCCTCGGAAGGTGCGACCGCGCTATCTTACCGACAGCGCGCTGAAAATCCTGCATGCGAGTCGAGCGCTGGCCCCGATTGCGGCGCATTCAGCGGTGAAAATCGCCGCCGATCGCGCCGGGACATTGCGCGACTCTCCCCATCTGCCGTCGCAGTACTGCCAGCGTGCACGCTGCTCGCAGATCACGCCCCCGAAGCACGCCTTCGCCGGCGCAGCGCGCGATCGCCTCGGACAGCAGTTGCCAGCGATCGGCACTACCGGTTCCGGCGCCGGCGCCGGCTCCGGTTGCGGCAGCGATGGCGGGGCGATCGGCTGCGTCGCACGCGAAACGTGCGATCGACGGATCCGCTGCGGCCGGCGGATCGCGCGCGCGCGCCGCCTGCGCGGGCTTCGCGGGAGCGGTCGTGCAGCGGGGACGGCGTCGTGCAACCATCCCGGGACCGCACCTTCGGCAGGCGCGGCTTCGTGGTTCGGCAGCGGAACTCGCCCGGCAGCGGTACGTCAGGCGCCCCCTGTAAGCGCTTGCGGCGGCGGGCGGACTCGTGCGCGGCGGGCGGATCCGAGCGTCGCCCGCGCCACGCAGATGGCTGACGAAGTAGCCCGTCGTCACCACGACGATCCCCAGCGCAACGAGACTCGCCGGGAGTCCCATCCGTGACGGAGATGCCCGACCGCCGAGCCGCACGCGGACCGAGCGACCTTCGACGCCGCCGGAGTTCTCCGGCAACGACCGCCTGGTCGCGGCCGGCACACGACGCGGGGGCGGATCGAGCTCCGACACCGTCTCCTGGCGCGCACGCTTCAGCGCCTTCTTGCACTGGATGCAGAGTTTCGCGCCCGGAAGCGTCGACCTCCCGCAAATGGTGCAGCTCATGGGTACCTCGCGCGCGCTGCCCGGGCCATGACCTCGGCACGGTCCCGCGGTGCCGGATTGCCCTCCCCGGGCGGAGTTATGACGTTGTCATTATACCATTTCGCGGCGCCAATATCCGCAACCGGCAGTCGGAAATCTGTAGCCCACTTCAGGCCGAGACCCCAGCGCGTGCCGAATCGCCGGCTGGGCTGGCAGCGGAAAGCGTAACCGGACCTCCGTCGGTTACCATTATAGGTTCCTCGGCATCCCCATCCGCTCCCAACCGCAGTGAGATCGATGAAGCCCGCCTTTCGCATGGTTCTCTTCCTTGCCGCACTCGCCGGATCCTGGATCTCGCCCGCGCTGGCGGGCCCGCTAAAGGATCGGCATGGCCGCATATCAGGCCAAGGATTACGCGACGGCGATCGCACTTTGGCGACCCCTCGCGGAACAAGGCCTGGCGGCGGCCCAGTATCGTATCGGCGTCATGTACGCGGAAGGGAAGGGCGTGCCTGCCAACGACGCCGAGGCCGCGCTGTGGTTCGAACGGGCAGCGACCCAAGGGGACGCCGCGGCGCAATACGACCTCGGCGCAAGCTACGCGGAAGGTGTGGGCGTGCGCAAGGATGCCGTTACCGCGGCGAAATGGTTCCTGCGTGCCGCCGATCAGGGCTTCCCACTCGCGCAACTCAATCTCGGGCTTCTCTACGCGAGCGGCAACGGCGTTCCACAGGACAACATCGAAGCGATGAAATGGATCGACCTCGCGATCTTTGCGCTGCCGGCCGGCGGCCCGCGCTCCGATGCAGCGCGTGCGCTGGGCGATATCGCGGCGAAGATGAACTCCGACCAGATTCAGGAGGCGAAGAGCCGCGAACGCGCCTGGAAGGCCCAAGCTGAGGCGAAATGAGCGCAGCCGGGCAAAAACGAGGACGCCGGCGTGAAAAGTGCAAAGCCGGCCCGGAGCCCGCATCCGCAAGCGCGGCGCGCCCGCTGAACGAACCGGTTAACGAGCGGAACCGAAGACCGTACTGAAGAGCGCGTCGCCACCCGATGGGAATCGCCCGTCGGCACCGCGCGCCGAACATCGACGTAGCGACAGAGGCTTACGAAACAACGCCCGGATCGTCGCACCCAGCCGCCGACAACCCAAGGACGAAATCTCAGATGACCAGCGAACCCAACGTCGCTATCGTGACCGGCGCCGGCACCGGCATCGGCAAGGCGGTCGCGCTCGCGCTGCTCGAGCGACGGCTACCGCGTCGCGCTCGCCGGGCGCCGCGCGGAGCCGCTGCGAGCAGGCGGTCGCCGACGCCGGCGCAGCCGGCGGCCGCGCGCTCGCCGTTCCCACCGACGTCGGCGATCCGGACGTCGGTGCAGCGCGCTGTTCGCGCGGACGAAGGACGCGTTCGGCCGCCTCGATCTGCTGTTCAACAACGCCGGCGTCGGCGCGCCCGCGGTTCCGCTCGAGGAGCTGACGTTCGCGCAGTGGAAGAGCGTCGTCGACATCAACCTGACCGGCGCCTTCCTGTGCACGCAGGAGGCGTTCCGGATGATGAAGGCCCAGGACCCGCGCGGCGGCCGCATCATCAACAACGGCTCGATCTCCGCGCACGCGCCGCGGCCGAACTCGGCGCCGTACACCGCGACCAAGCACGCGATCACCGGCCTCACGAAATCGACGTCGCTCGACGGCCGCAAGTACGACATCGCCTGCGGCCAGATCGACATCGGCAACGCCGCCACCGACATGGCCGCGCGGATGGCGAAGGGCGTGCCGCAGGCCAACGGCGAGATCGCGATCGAGCCGCTGATGGACGTCGAGCACGTCGCGAGCGCCGTGCTCTACATGGCGAGCCTGCCGCTCGACGCCAACGTGCAGTTCATGACGGTGATGGCGACGAAGATGCCGTTCGTCGGCCGCGGCTAGAGTACGCACCACGCCTGCGGCTGACACCGCTCCGCTGCCTCGAAGCTACTCTGGATGGTCCAGTGCCGCTTCGCGCTCGCCGCGATATCGGCGAGCTATTTCTGCGCGCCGACGTCTTTCATCGCCGCGAGCTTCGCAAGGTCGAGGCGCGCCAGCAGCGACTTCAGCGCTTGCGGATCGGCGGACGGCGAGCTCGCATTGACGACGAAACGGTCGGCGACGACGACGCCATATTCGGCAGCACCGCTCCGGTTGTCCTTTCTCTCGATCACGAAGCGACCGTCGACCTTGCCCATCTTCTCGTAGCCGGCGTCGGTTTCCCTGCTCTGGCCACCGGCCATCAGCGTCGTCAGCGCGAGCAGCCCTCCCGCCGCGGCCATGTCGCCCACGCCGATCCGCACGCGACGGCCACCCGCGTCCTGATACGTGGCGTTCGCCATCGTCACGCTCATCGGGCCGAAGCTCGACTGCTCCGTCGTCACTTCCGAGCGCCGCATGCCGTCGAGGGATTCCGGCAGGAACGCCTTCAACGTGTCGACGGCGATCGGTTCGACCTTTTTCCGCCGCTTGCCATTGTTGCGATCCCCTCCATCGCCGCGCTCATCGCCGCACCGGCATCGCCTTTCTTGTTTGCCGCGTCCATTTTCTTGCCCGATTCTTCGAGCGCCTTGCTCAACGTGTCGAGCTTGCCCAGGACGCTGTCGGGCGCAGGCTTCGCTTTGGGTCGCACGCCGGTGATCGATTCGACCGAGCCGCCGAACATCCCCGGTCCGCGCAAGCCCTGCGAAGTGAACAGGAGCATGCCACCGACGAGTCCCAGCACGACGGTCAGCACGATGGCGCAGAGGACGACAACGACGGTGTAGCCGAGCGCCCTGTCCTTCGGCGCCTTCATCAGCACCGGCAGGCCGAGATAAAGGACGTAAAGGGAATAGAGGGACACGAGCAGCGCGAGGACGCCGAGCGCCGGAATCAGATGGAAAATACCGGCGAGCCAGGCGGGCGTGTACGCGTAGACGGCGCACTTCATTGCCTGAATCGAATTCTTTTCGCCACCAAACGTCGGCGCGAGCGCGTCGATGATGAGACCGACGACGAAGACGCCCGCGACGGCCAGAACGTAATGCACCAAGGCAATTGCGAGACCCGCTCCAAGCGGCGTGCGGTAGGTTCCGAGCAGCGGCAGCGAGACGCCAATCAGCGACGTTCCGAGCCACGTGGCGATCGGGCCGATCGCCGCCAGCGGAAGTACATCGCCGACGAATAGCGATTTCGTATCCGTCGTCTCGGCCGCGATGACCGGCCACTCGGCCGTGGGCTGCAGAACGATGTTCTTGGCGCGCAGGACAAGATTCATTCGAGTCTCTCGGACAGGCAAAACCGGACAGTCGGCAATATTCACGGCAGGCCGAGCGCGCCGGGCGGGCCCGCTCCAGCATCCGAAGACCCGCTGGATCGACGGGTACGGCATCAGCAGCTTGCTCAAATTCGCGAGCCGCGAACCCTGGCCCAGCTCGTCGGCACGCGCACCGTTCTCGGCGATTACGTAGATCGCAGGCCTTCGAGCGCCGCATGGAGCGGCGTCATCAGGTTGTTGAAGGGATAATGGAACCACGAATCGCCGATTGCCTGCACGTCGACGTTCTCACCGCCGTCGAGAAGCCGGATGTATTCGTTCCAGAAGCTGTGGCCGGTTGCCATTGTCGATTCGCGGATCTCCGCAGCGCCGCTGCGCATCAGTTGGTCTGGAAGTTCGACCTGCCGCCGGGGCACTGCGGGACCTGGCCCCAATAGCCTTCGCAGTGCTGGAGCCTTGCGCGCTGCTCGCACACGGCGCGCTGGATCAGATTCAGACCGACGCACCGGGCGAGCGCGTCATTCAACGACGCGAACCGGTCCGGCTTGGGCGGCGCCGCTAGGATCGGGGCTGCGGGTGCGGGCTGGGGCGGTGGGGCCGACATGGCAGGCGGCGGAGCCGGCGCGCTGGCAGTCGATGCCGCCGGCCGTGGCGCCGCCGCCCTCTTCGCGGAGGCCTTGGGCGAAGCGGTCCCCGGCGCCTTCGCCAGTGCAGCCGCTTCTTCTCGCCGGCCGTCGATCCCCCTGAAGGAGCGCCGACCGCCTCCGTCGGGGCAGGCTCGGAGCGCGATGGCGTTGGTGGGGTGCCGGATTTCGCCGACTCAGACGACGGCGCCGCCTGGTCCGAGGGTGAGATTACGGGGTTTTCGGGCTTGGAAGCGCCTGGCGTCAGCGCGCGATAAGCAAGATACGCAACCACGGCGACTGCCGCGAGCAACAGCAGCAAACCGACGGAATTCGTCGCCCGAGGCGTTGCCGGCGGCGCCGCGCCAGCATCCGGCGCTGGCGGGACCGGCTGCGCCAGGAGCGCGCTTGCAGGCGTCCGGAACAGGGTTTCGGCCTCCGGATTGAGCTTCGTCCCGCAGTGGGCGCAAAACCTGGCATCCGCATTGCTCTCGCTTCCACAGACGCTGCACTTCATCGCGGGTCTTCCCTGCGTTGGGAGCTCGACTCGATGCTTTCATCATAAACGAGATGACTCGCAACAGGACGTTCGGACCACGATACCCGACAGGCATGACGGCGATGTTGCATCGCGATAGCGCCATCCGCTTCCCGACGGCGCGACACTTTACGATCGCCTTCAGCCGCGACACACAGGTCGCGTCTAGAATGCATTCGTAGCCATGTCCGATCTTCTCCGCGATCCCGAACCCACCGCCGGCGCCAACGCCGGAAACGACCGGCCGCTTGCCGCAGACGAAGGGCCGGCGTTAGTCCGCGCGTGCTACCAACAGTATTCGACCCGGCTGTTCGAAGCGACGCGGGCGTCGCTCGATCTTGCATCCGACCTGTTCGAGACAACGAGCGGCGTCCCGGACGGCTCGGGCGCCGAATTCGTCGGCAAACGGAACGAATGGATCGAGCGATTCGAGCGCGCGATTGCGGAAGGCTTCGAGCGCCGGCTCGCCGGTGAGCACCGTCGCGGCCGGCGCCCCGACAGCGACGCGTCGGCGGCATCGATGGCGATGCTGTCGGACTTCGACCAGGAAAAACAGGCGGCGCTCGTCGCCGCCACGGCATTTCTCCAACGTTTCACGAAACGCGAGCAGGATGCGCTCGATTGGCGCATCGGCATGCTGCTGCCTGCGGCCGGCCGCGAAATCGACAATCCGTTCGGCCCGGCGTATCTCCTCGATGCCCTGGGCCTCAGCTCGCGTGCGGTGTATCCGAATCCGCGCGTATGGCGGCCGTTGATGGAACGGGCCCTTGCCGACATCACACCCACGGTCGACAAGATCTACATTTCGATGAACCGGCTGCTCGCCGATCGTGGCGTGCTGCCCGAGCTCAAGGCGGCGTTGCGGGCGCGTAGCGAATGGCGGCCGCAGGACGACCGCGATCTGCTGCCAACGTTCACCCGCATGCTTTCCGAAGCGGGCCCGTTGCCCACCGACATCGTCGCGCCGCCCGCCATGACATCGCTCGCCCGCGGCAGCGGTGCATCCGCTGTCGCAATGGGTGGGGCCGCGACGCAGACGGGTCCCGGCTTCGCGCCGACGCCCGCGATCCTTGCAGGACTTGCGGCACTCGCTCAATTCGACGGACGAATGGGTGCCCCCGGCGCAGGCGACCCGACCGCTGAATTGCCGAATCCTGATCCGACGCCGGTGTTCGCGACGCTCGGGCAATGGCAGCGGCTCGATCTGCCCGCCGCCATCGAGCAGGCGATGCGGCAATCGCCCGAGGGCAGCGCCACCACGGCGCTTCCGCAGAACCTGGTCCGGCACATGCGCGCGGCCGTGACGGAACAGGTCGCAAACCCGTCCGACCGGACCGCGATGGATGTGATCGCGCTGCTGTTCGATTACGTCTTCCGCGACCCCTCGATCCCGGAACGGCAGCGGCGCCTCTTCGGACGGCTCCAGGTTCCGATCGTGAAGGCGGCACTGCTCGACGACCACACGTTTTTCTCGGACCCGACCCACGCCGCCCGCAAGCTGCTCGACCGCCTGGCCGAGGCGGCGATCGGCGCGACGTCCGACGAAGGCTACAGCGAGGCTTTCGAAGCGACCGCGCAACGAATCGTCGACGACGTCTGTCGTGATTTCGAGATCGACGTCGCCGTGTTCGAGACCGCCGACGCGACGCTGCGGGCGTTCATCGACAGCGAGCGGCACAAGGCAGCTCCCGCGCTCAACGACAACGTCGTGCAGGCACTAGCCTCCGAGGAGAGCGAAAGCGACCGCGCGCACGTCCGCGCGCTGGTGCGCGACCGGCTCGCAGGGCTCGACGTCCCGTTCGACGTGCGCGCTTTCGTGGAGACGATCTGGTCCGACTATCTCACGACGCTCTACCGGGATGGCGGCGCCGCAAGCGCAGCGTGGCGCGGCGCGCTCGCCACGCTCGACGACCTGTTGTGGAGCATCGTCGTCAAGGAGCGCACTGCGCAGCGGGTCAAGCTCACGAAAATGGTGCCGGCGCTCGTGGCCGGCTTGCGCCGCGGCTGCGCCGCGGCCGTGGTGGGGGACGAACGCGCGAAGCCGTTCTTCGAGGCCCTCTACCGCCTGCACATGGCGGCGATCAAGCCCGCCGCGGCGCGGCCAGCGATCGCCCGGAAGGGACCGGCGCCATCGACAGCGCAGCCCTCCGTGTCGCCTGCCCATGTGAACACGCTGCCTGTGGCCAACGTCCACGACTTCGTGACCGAAATGGCCGTCGGCACGTGGCTCGCGTTCGGAGCCGGCGCGGCTGCCGTCAACGCGCGGCTGTCCTGGGTGAGCCCGTTGCGTTCCAAGTACGTGTTCACGAGCCGCTCGCGTACGCAGGCGTTCGTCTTCACGCCCGAAGATCTCGCCTGGGAGTTGGGCTCCGGACGCGCGTCGCTTGTCGTCGAGCCGGTGCCGTTGTTCGATCGCGCGGTGAGCGCGGCGCTCGATACGCTCGCCGCAGCGCGACCTGCCGACAAGACGGCGCTCTCCGCGGCGTAGCGGGGCTAACCGATGTGTCGGCGCAAGAACTGCAGTGTGCGCTCGCGCGCGAGCTTCGCAGCATCGGCGTCGTACGATGCGCGCGCATCGCAATTGAATCCGTGATCGGCCGAATAGAGGAAGATTTCCGCAGCGGGATGCGCCGCCATGAGGCGGTGCACCCCGGCGACCGGGATTACCTTGTCGCGCTCGCCGAAATGCGCCATCGCCGGACACGCCGGCACCGCGTCCATCGCCTCCAGTATCCCGCCTCCATAGTACGATACCGCGCAGGCGAACCCAAGCAGACGTGACGCGGCCATCCAGGCAACGTAGCCGCCCCAGCAATAGCCGATCGCGCCGACCTTGCCGACATCGGCCACCGCATCGCGCGCGGCGGCGATGTCGCGCAACGTCGAATCGAGTTCTGCGGCCGCTTTGTGCTCGCGCCCCTTCGCGATGTCGTCTGCCGTGTAGTTGAGGTCGACGCCGCGCGTGTGCCGGTCGAATAGCGCCGGTGCAATCGCGGCGTAGCCGTCGGCTGCAAAGCCGTCGCAGACGCTGCGAATGTGGGCGTTGACGCCGAAGATCTCCTGCGCGACGACGAGTCCACCACGCGGCGTATCGCCGGGATCCGCGCGATACGCGGCGAGGCGAAAGCCGTCGCTTGCGGTGAGCTCGATGAACCGGCCCATTCGACTCCTCCTTCACAATGCGCGCGCGATTGGCGGCGACCCGTCAGCCCTGCAGATAACGGAAATAGATATAGACGTGCGAAATGACGATCGACAGGAGCATCAGCGGAAAGGCGACTTTCAGGAACTCGACGAAACGGAACGTCGTCCCCGCACGCTCGGCGAGCCCGGCCACCACCAGGTTTGCCGACGCGCCGATCAGCGTCCCGTTGCCGCCGAGGCACGCGCCGAGCGACAGCGCCCACCACAACGGCAGCAGCGCCGCCTCGCCGCCGAACGTCGGTCCCATCGCCTTGATCAGCGGGATCATCGTCGCGACGAAGGGAATGTTGTCGATGAACGCCGACAGCACGGCGGAGGCCCACAGCACCGCGAGCGTCGTCGTGTTGAAATCGCCGTGCGTCGCCTCGAGCAGCCCCCTCGCCATCATGTCGATCAGGCCCGCCTTCTGGATCCCGTAGACGAGCACGAAGAGGCCGAGGAAGAACATCAGCGTGATCCACTCGGCTTCGGACAGTGCGCCGTGGACGTTCTTCGACTGCTCTTCGCCGGGCTTGCCCAGATTGTCGAGCAGGAGCAGCGTCGCGGCGCCGAAGACGGCGATCGTCGCAGGCTCGATCTGGATCTGCCGCTGCAGCATGAACCCCGCGATCACCAGCGCAATCACGGTCAGCGACTGCTTGAGGAGCCGCGGATCGGTGATCGTCTCGCGCTCGTTGAAGCTCATCACGTGGCGGCGGTTCTCGTCGGTGGCGTGCAGGTGCCGGCCCCAGATGAAATAGAGCGGCACCATCGTCGCCGCCATGATCACGACGATGATCGGCGTCAGCGTGATGCCGAAATCGTTGAACGTGAGGCCGGTCGCAGAGCCGATCATGATGTTCGGCGGGTCGCCGATCAAGGTCGCCGTGCCGCCGATGTTCGAGGCGATGATCTGCGCGAACAGGTAGGGGTAAGGCTTGACCTTGAGCTCATCGGTGATGAGCAGCGTCACCGGCACCGTCAGCAGCACCGTCGTGACGTTATCGAGGAATGCGGAGAACACCGCGGTGACGATCGACATCATCAGCAGGATGCCCCACGGCTTCGCGTCGACCTTCTTCGCCGACCAGATGGCAACGTACTGGAAGAGCCCGGAGCGGCGCGTGATGTTGACGATCAGCATCATGCCGAGCAGGAGCCCGAGCGTGTTGAAGTCGACGGCGCCCATCGCCTCCTTCTGATTCAGAACGCCGGTGAGAATCAGCAGCCCCGCGCCGAGCAGTGCGACGATCGCGCGATTCAACCGGTCGCTCATGATCACGAGATAGGTGATCACGAAGAGCGCCGTGGCGAGCCACAGCGCGTTCCAGCCGAAGATCACGGCGGCGGCGTGCCCGGTTTCGCCGTGCATCAGCGTTTCGCCCTGGTGTTGAGCGCCGCGAGCACGTCACGCGCCGACACCATCCCCACGAGCTTGCCGTCGTTGCGCGCGATCACGGGCAGGTTGTTCGCACCGCGGTAGAGCTGCAGCACGATCTCGACCGGCGCCGTGTCCGGATGCACGACGTGCTCCGGTTTGATCGCGAATTCGCGCACCGGTCTTGCATCGAGCGTGCGCATCCGTTCGCACAGCTCGTCGATGTCGTCGGCCACGAACGCGAGGTCCGGGACGCCGTAGCCCACGAGGACCGCTACCGGCAGCAGTCCGGCGAGCAGGCGATCGAGCTTGAACATGCCGAGGAGCTTGCCCGACGCGTCAACGATCGGCAGGTCGGACACGCGATGCTCGAGCATTCGGCGCGTGGCATCGCCGACCGTGTCGCTGTCGTTCAACGCCTCGAACTCGTGGTTGTAGATCACGGGGGGATTCATGGCGCCTTCCGAGAGGGGAAACCTACGGGCATCCGGGTTCGCCAGCGCGTCCTTGTCGGGCTTGTCTCGCGCGCTGCAGTCCGCGGCGCGTCGATTCTAGCCGAAATAATCGCCGAGCCGTTATCCCGCAGCATGCCTCCCCGCGCGCCGGCCGCGCCTCGCGCGCTCCTCATCTACAATGTCGTCGACCGGCGCGGGTGGCAAGCCGCGCCGCCCGATGATCCGACCCACCGGTGTGCGCCGCGCGGCGCACGCCGATCCCGTGCAAGCATTCCTTCATCTTCTTTCGCTCACGGCGCCGCTGTTCCTGCTGGTGCTGGTCGGCTATGGACTGATGCGCTGGGCCGGGTGGCCCACGATCGCATCCGACTGGCTCACGAAATTCGTATTCTCGGTCGCGGTCCCGGCGCTGCTCTTCCGGCTGATGAGCGACTTTTCACGGCTTCCGCCCGTGGATCCCCGGCTGTTGCTTGCGTATTTCGGCGGCTGCCTCGTCGTGTTCGTCGTGGGACGCCTCGCGGCCTTCGCGTTGTTCCATATGGACGGTGCGTCGCAGTCGGTGTTCGCGATCGGCGGCATCTTCGCCAACCTCGTGCTGCTGGGCGTCCCCCTCGCCAAGGTGCTGCTCCCCGAGGCGGCGATGCCGGCGGTCTCCCTGGTGGTCGTCTTCAACTCGCTCCTGCTCTGGACGCTCGTGACGGTATCAGTCGAATGGGCGCGGCAGCGCGAGTTGTCGTGGGCCACCATCGGCAAGACGGCGGTGGGCGTGGTCACGCAATCCGGTGGTCGGCGCGATCCTTGCGGGCACGGCGTTCGGCTTCTCCGGAATCGTGCTTCCCGACGTCGTGATGCGCACGATCGACCTCGTCGCCAGAGGCCGCCGTCCCGCTGTCGCTGATCGTCCTCGGGATGGGGCTCGCCGAATACGGGATCCGGCGAGGGCTGGCGCGAAAGCACCGCAATCGCCTTCATCAAGCTTGCCGTGCAGCCGCTGGTCGTGCTACTGCTTGCCAGGGCGCTCGCGCTGCCGACGCTCGAGACGCAGGCGGTCGTGATGCTCGCGTCGCTGCCGGTCGGCGCGAACGTCTACCTGATGGCGCGCGAGTTCGATACGCTGATCGGGCCGGTTGCGGCAAGCCTCGTCCTGTCGACGGCCTTCGCCGCCGCCACGACGCCGCTGGTGCTCGCCTTGCTGGCATCGCTTTGAGTTGAGACACGACGACGAACGCCTTTCGGCAACGAAGCAACAGGAGGTTTCCGATGCATGTGAACCGCGAAAAACTGGAATCGGCGACGCGCGAGCTGCTGGTCGCGATCGGCGAGGATCCCAACCGCGAAGGACTGAAAGGAACGCCACGCCGCGTCGCCGAGGCGATGAGCTTCCTCACGTCCGGCTACCGCGCGGACCCGGAAAAGCTGATCAACGGCGCAATCTTCACGCAAGAGACCAACAGCATGGTCATCGTGAAGAACATCGAGCTCTACAGCCTTTGCGAGCACCATGTGCTGCCGTTCTTCGGCCGCTGCCACATCGGCTACATCCCGAGCGGCCGCGTGTTCGGCCTCTCCAAGCTCGCCCGCCTGGTCGACATGTACGCGCGGCGGCTGCAGCTGCAGGAGCGACTGACCGAGCAGATTTCGCGCGCGATCATGGATTCCATCGACGCGAAGGGCGTCGGCGTGATGATCGAGGCGCGCCATCTGTGCATGATGATGCGCGGCGTCGAGAAGCAGAATTCGGTGATGGTAACCTCGTCGGTGCTCGGGACCTTCCGCGACTCGGTCGCAACCCGGGAAGAGTTCCTCGCGCTGATCGGGCATCCGGCCGTTTGAGGGGGTCGCGCGGACCCGGACGGTTGACGCATGCGCACGCTACGCATAGCCTATCGGGCTTGCGCGACCGTCGCGTTGGCTTTTGCCGTGCGCGATCGCGGACGCCACGGGTGCGGGCGAGTCCTTGCCGGCGAGCCGCCGACGACGCCCCGGCGGGTGACAGAGAGGAGCAAGAACGAATGACGGGCCCTTTCCGCGCCCTGCCGATCCTGCAGAAGCTGTGCGCGGAGATCGATCTCATCTACATCGAGGAGGTCGGTCCGTTCGGGCAGATGGTGACGGCCGAAGCGCGAGAAGCGTGGCTCGCGAGCGGCAACAAGGTCAGGACCCGCGACGTCGAGCAGTACATTGCGCTGCTCGCGCTCGAGATCGACGATCAGGAGAAGCGCGTCGAATTCGTCGGCCGGGCGAAGCAGGTCCTCGGGGGCGTCTAGCGCAAGGGAACTCGGGCAACGCGCCAGCCATCGGCGGAGTCGCCCCTCGCAAATCCAGCGGTGTCGCCGCCACGCGGCGTTCTTGTCGAGGATCGGACATGCTGAGAAATCGGTCGTTGACCGTACAGTTCGCGTTGGTCTTCATGCTCGCGCTTGCGCTCGTCGGCGCGGCCTTCTACCTGATCCTCGACCGCATCTACATCAACGAGCTGAAGAGCCAGGCCGAAACGGTCGCCGACAACGTCGATGCGTTCGGGTCGTGGGTCGCGCAGTACGGGCGTGTCTGGGTGAAGGACGACAACAAGAGCTATCTCGGACATGCGAGCCTGCTGCAACCGGAAGAAGGCACGCCGGACGGCACGATCCCGGCTCCGGGCGCGAAGCTGACGCCGGTCGATTTCTACTCGAAGAACCCGGCGCTCGCCCAGCGCGAGTACTCGGAAGTGGTCGCGCGCTCGGCGTCGCCGTCCAAGTTTCGGCTCACCTCGCACAACGTGATGAACCCGAACAACAAGCCGGACGGATTCGAGGAGGGCGCGCTGCGGAAGATCCGCGACAACAACCTCAAGGAATACTACGAGCTCACGCCCGGCGGCTTCCGCTACGCGCGCGCCGTCTACCAGAAGGCGTCGTGCATCACGTGCCATGGCGACGCCGACAAGGCGCCGAACGACGTCAAGGTCCGCTACGGCACGTCCGGCGGCTTCGGCTTCAAGGAAGGCGACGTCGCCGGCATCATCAGCGTCCGCCTGCCCGCGAAGTCCTTCTGGGACATCGCGCTCAACGTCGTCGGGGTCTGGGAGCTCCTGATGATCCTTGGCGCTTTTGTGATCTCGATGCTGTTCATCTATTACGCGGTGGTGGCGCCGGTGAAAAGGCTGACCGCCGCCACGCAACAGATATCGATGGGCAAGAAGGCGGATCTGGATCTCGCGAGCTTCTCGCCGAAAAGCGGCAACGAGCTGCACCGGCTCGCATTTGCGACCGAGCGGTTGCGGGTCAGCATCAACATGGCGATCCAGCGACTTACGGGAAAGAAGCCCGGCGCGTAGCCGCACGGTGCGGTCGGGCCGCCGGCCGGCACGGGCCTCCGGGGGAGCCGCAGCCGACGGCGGCACCCGACATCTGCTATGATGCGGCCAAGCGGCAACTGACCAGTCCCCCTGCCGCCGTCGATTCCGACGTTCCGTTTGTCTTCCGTTTGCCTGCGACTGGCGCCGCGTAGCGACGACAGGCGGTCGCACTTTCCGAAAGCTGTCATGTCCTTTTCCACACTCGGCTTGTCCGAGGAGCTCGTTCGTGCAGTGGCCGAGCACGGCTATACCAGACCCACGCCGATCCAGATTCAGGCGATCCCCGCCGTGCTCGCCGGCGGCGACCTCCTCGCCGGCGCACAGACCGGCACCGGCAAGACCGCCGGGTTCGTGCTGCCGATCCTGCAGCGGCTGTCCACGCGGCCCGCGCCCAAGGTGGCGAACGGGCGCAAGCCGGTCCGCACGCTGATCCTCACGCCGACCCGCGAGCTGGCCGCACAGGTCGAAGAGAGCGTTCGCGTCTACGGCAAGTACTCGAAGCAGACGTCGACGGTCGTGTTCGGCGGCGTGGGCATCAATCCGCAGATCGTGCAGCTCAAGCGTGGCGTCGACATTCTGGTCGCCACGCCGGGCCGTCTGCTCGACCATCACCAGCAGCGCACCGTCGACCTGTCGCACGTCGAGATTCTGGTGCTGGACGAGGCGGACCGGATGCTCGACATGGGTTTCATCCGCGACATCAAACGGATCCTTGCGCAGCTGCCAAAGCGACGCCAGAACCTCCTCTTCTCGGCAACGTTCTCCGACGAGATCAAGGCGCTCGCCGACACACTGCTCAATGCGCCGGCGATGATCGAGGTCGCCCGCCGCAACTCGACGGTAGAAGCGATCACGCAGACGGTGCACCCGGTCGACCGCGACCGCAAGCACGACCTGCTGGCGCATCTCATCAAGACGCAAAACTGGTTCCAAGTGCTCGTTTTCACCCGGACCAAACACGGCGCCAACAAGCTCGCACTGCAGTTGAACAAGGACGGCATCGCGGCGCTCGCGATCCACGGCAACAAGAGCCAAGGCGCGCGCACTCGGGCGCTCGCCGAATTCAAGGACGCGAAGTTGCAGGTGCTCTGCGCCACCGACATCGCCGCCCGCGGCATCGACATCGATCAGCTGCCACATGTCGTCAACTACGACCTTCCCAACATCCCCGAGGACTACGTGCACCGGATCGGCCGCACCGGGCGTGCCGGCGCAACCGGTGAAGCCATCTCGCTCGTCTGCGTGGACGAGCACGAATTCCTGCGCGCGATCGAGCGGCTCATCAAGCGCGAGATTCCGAAAGTGACTGTCCCCGGGTTCACGCCCGATCCGCGCGCGAAGGCGGAACCGATCCTGCAACGGCAAGGACGTGCCCGGCAGATGGGAGAACGCCGGTCCGGCCCGCCCGCGGCGCAGCACGAACCCGGCGGCGGCACCGGCCATCGCGGACGCGGATCGTCCCGGACGCCTAAACACCCGTCGAAACACGCGTTGCCGCGCACGGGCCCCACGCCGCCCGCCGCGACGCCGGCCGGATCGCGCAAGCCGGCCTTGGCCGCGCCGACCGGTAGATCGCCCGTCGTCCATCGCTTCGGGGGTCGAAGCCGCTGATCGACGCGAGACTTTGATCGTCGCAAGGGAGCGCGGTAGCATTGTGCTTCATCGGCATCCGAACGCGTCCGACGCGATACTGTCCATTGACAAAGGAATCCATCATGTCCAAAGGCAAAGGTGGCGGGAGCTTCAAGGGTCACAACGCCAAAACCGGTGCGCACCAGCCAATCCCCCAGCCGCCGCAAACGCGTCGTCCCGTGGGATCACCGGTGATGCGCATCGCTCCGCGGGGAAAGTCCGGGGCCAAGGGACGCTAGGGCGCGCCCGCGAGCCAGACTTCCAGATGTTGGAAGAGCACCGTCGAAAGGTACCGCTCGCCGAACGACGGGACGACGTAAACGCGCACTCGATGCCGCGCCGGCGCACACCGTCGCGATGCCGATGCCGGTGTTGCCAGACGTCGGCTCCAGCACGATCGTATCGGCCCCGTTCCGGCCGGTGCCTTCTGCGCCGCGTCGATTTTCGCAACGGCAGTGCGGTCCTTTGACGCTCTTCGCGGGATTGTAGAACGCGAGCTTGGCCCTCTCGAATACGTCACGCGACGATGCCCGCAGCCAAGACGCAGTCCGCCTATCGCGTGCGAAACTCCTCGATCCATGGCCGAGGCGTCTTCGCGACGCGGTCGATCCGCAAGGGGACGACGATCATCGAGTATCGCGGCGATCGCACCACGTGGGCAACCGCGAGCCGGCGACCTGACAGCGACCCCGCCAACCCGCACCACACGTTCATTTTCGAGCTCAACGATGGCAACGTCATCGATGCCGGTCTCCGCGGCAACGCCGCCCGGTGGATCAATCACTCGTGCGATCCGAACTGCGAAACCTACGAAGATGACCGGGGCCGGGTGTTCATCGAGGCGCGCCGGAAGATACGCGCCGGCGAGGAGCTCACCTACGATTACCAGCTCTCGGTCGACGGCAGGATCGGCAGGAAGGCGCGGGAGGCATACGCCTGCCGCTGCGGGGCCCGCAACTGCCGGGGCACGATGCTGACGCGGCAAACGCGATAACGTTATCCGCGCCTTCACGACCGATAACAGGGAGCCGCGACAATGGCCAGAAAGCGCCCCGTTGCCTCGTCCGGCAGGATCGTCGTCTGCGAGCACACGTCGAAGATCCTGGCCGGCAACCCGCTCGGCGACCCCCACGTGCGCAAGCTCGCCGTCTGGCTGCCGCCGCACTACGACGAGGGTGCGCGACAACGGGCCGCGGGACGGCGCTTTCCCGTGCTGTTCGACCTCGTCGGCTTCACCGGCTCGGGGCTCGCGCACGTCAACTGGAAACCGTTCGGCGAAAACGTCGCCGGAGCGCGCTGCGCGGCTTGATCCACGAGCGGCAAGATGGGGCCCGCGATCTTCGTGTTTCCCGACTGCTTCACGTCGCTCGGCGGCAACCAGTACGTGAATTCGTCCGCGATCGGCAGCTACGCCGACTATCTGACGCCGCGAGATCGTTCCCTTCGTCGACCGCGAGTTCCGCACGCTCGCCTCGCGCGAGCATCGCGGCTGCTTCGGCAAGTCGTCGGGCGGCTACGGCGCGATCATCCACGGGATGAAATACGCGAAGTACTGGGGCGCGATCGCCGACCATTCGGGCGACGCCTATTTCGATTTCGTCTACCTGACACGACTGGCCGAACACGCTGAACGAGCTCGACCAAGTACCGCGTGCCGAAGCGCAAGGCCGGCGTCGTACGACGTGCTCGCGGAGGTGCGCGCCCGCAAGGATCTCGCGCATGGCTGCGACGACGGCCGCGTCAAGCGCTTCCTCGAGCCGTGTGGGCGCAAGGAAAAGCTGTCGCTCGCCGAGAGCCACGCGATCATGAACGTCTGCATGGCGGCGACCTACGATCCCGACCCGAAGGCGCCGCTCGGCTTCCGCCTGCCGTTCAATCTGGAGACGGGCGAGAGGATCGATGCGCGCTGGGCGAACTGGCGCAGGCACGACCCGGTTCACCTCGTCGGCAAGCTACCGCGACGACCTGAAGTCGCTGCGCGGGATCTACATCGACTGCGGCTGGCGCGACCAGTACCACATCCACTACGGCGACGCGGATCCTGTCGCAGCGCCTCGCGGAAGCCGGCATTGTGCATACGTACGAGGAGTTCGACGACAATCACTCGACGATCGACTACCGGATGGACGTGAGCCTGCCGTTCCTGTACCGCGCGCTGAAGCCGTAGCAATTATCGGCGCGCTGCGCGGCCTGCCCGAGGAGACCATCATGCGCTGGGGAGATTTCCGCCGAAGCGACAACATCGAGGACCGCACGGACGGCCAGCCCGGCGGCGGCTTCCCGCTTGGCGGCGGCATCAAGCTCGGGGCGGGGCGCGATCGTCGTGATCGCGATCGTGGGCCTGCTCTTCGGCGTCAACCCGCTGCAGTTGCTCGGCATGATCGAGGGCGGCGGGTCGGGAGCGCCGACGTCGGCGCCGTCGCAGACGATGCCGGCGCCCGGCTACGGGCCGCACGATTCGGCCCCGCCGAGCGAGGCGCGCCCGAAGGATCCGGGGAAGGAATTCGTCGCGCACGTGCTGGGCGACACCGAGGACGTCTGGGGCGCGATGTTCCAGGCGATGGGCTCACGCTACGAACCGCCGAGGCTCGTGCTGTTCCGCGGCGCAGCTCAGTCCGCGTGCGGGCGCGCCTCGGCGGCCGTCGGCCCGTTCTATTGCCCTGGCGATCGCAAGCTCTACCTCGACACCGCGTTCTTCGACGAGCTGTCGCGGCGCTTCGGCGCGCCGGGCGACTTCGCGCAGGCCTACGTGATCGCCCACGAAGTCGGCCATCACGTGCAGAACCTGCACGGCACGATGCGCCAGTTCGACCAGCAGATGCGCGCAGGGACGCATCGCGACGCAATGCGCTGTCCGTCCGGCTCGAGCTGCAGGCGGACTGCTACGCCGGCGTGTGGGGCTATTTCGCGCAAACGACGCAATACGCTCGAGCCCGGCGACCTCGAGGAGGGGTTTCGCGCGGCCGCCGCCGTCGGCGACGACCAGATCCAGAAACGCACGCAGGGCTACGCGGTGCCGGAATCGTTCACGCACGGCTCTGCGGAGCAGCGTCTGCGCTGGTTCAGGACGGGGCTCGAAAGCGGCGACATGCGCGCCTGCGACACGTTTTCCGTGGCACGCCTGTAGGCGTCCGTTCCGTCGAAAATCCGTGGCCCTTCCCGAAAAGCCCACGCCCTGCCCCGGTTGCGGCACGACGATGCAGCCGCAGGTACTTGCGAGGAAGCCACTGGGCGCGGTCACGATCGACCTTTGCGTCGCATGCCACGCATTCTGGTTCGACGCCTTCGAAAGCCTCCAGCTCGCGCCCGGCGCGACGCTCGCGTTGTTCGATGTCATCCGCAAGGCCGGACCGGGCGAGCGCCGCGCGCTGCCTGCGGCCCTCCCGTGCCCGCGCTGCACGCAGCCGCTGCAGCTCACGCACGATCTGCAGCACACGACCCGCTTTTTCTATTACCGGTGCGAGTACAAGCACGGCCGCTTCACGCCGTTCCTGCAGTTCCTCCGCGAAAAGGATTTCGTTCGAGCGCCCTCGCCTGCCGAGCTTGCCCGCATCAAGGCAACGATTCGCATCATCCGTTGCTCGTCGTGCGGCGCCCCGGTGGATCTCACGAAGGACGCCGCATGCCCTTACTGCCGCGCTCCCATCGCCATCCTCGACCCCGACGCGGTCACGGCCCAGGTCCGCGCGCTCCACGATGCCGAGACGAAGCGGACGACGATCGACGTCGATGCGTTGGTCGACGGCATGCTCGACGCGCATCGGCGCGAAAGCGAGCTCGACCGCAATGAGGTCCGTTGGAGCGGCGGCGATGCGGCCGTCGATCTCCTCGCGCTCGGCCTCGCGGCGGTTGCGAACCTGCTCGCACGGTGACGTCCGGCGGCGGCGCGGGTTCGCGAAGATCGAGGAAGGGAATCCGCCGCGAACCAGGGCGTGAACCTGCGGAGCGAGACACTGGCATCGCGCGCGCGGGAGGACGTAGAATTCGTCAGTTCCCCTTTCACCGGAGTGGCCCCATGCCTTCCCATCGTCTCGTCGCTGTCGCGCTGCTCGCCTTCGCCACCGCGAGCGACGGCGCGCTCGCGCAAACCACCGTGCCCGCCGCACCGACGGTCACGCCCGCACCCAACTGCGAAAAGCCGGGCAACCCGCCGAGCTCCAGTACCGGCGAGCTGGGCAAGAGTGGCGCCGAAATGAAGCGGAACAAGTGGTCCGAGGGAATGAAGGCCTATCTCGATTGCCTGAAGCGGTTCGTCGACGAGGAGCAGGCGGCGGCAGCGCTGCACGGCAGGGCAGCCAACGCCGCGGTCGACGAGTACAACAAGGCGATCAAGATCTTCAACGATCAGATCGAGGCGCAGAAGCAGCAGTAGCGCGCAAGCGGCCTGCCCGCAATCCGTCGTTGCCGCGGCACGATGCCCCTCGCCTCGAAGAACCTGGTTCCGCGTCCGACGGCCGACCGCCGAGCAGGCGCGCGCGATCGCGCGGGTGCTGCTCGAAGGCTTCGACAAGCACTACGCGCTGTTCCGCGAATGCGCGCGCGCCGCGCGCCGCCACTTCGAAGCCGGCAACTGGCTCGCGATCCAGCACGTCGCGCGCGATCGGATCGACTTCTACGACCGGCGCGTGCACGAGACCGCCGAGCGACTCGAGCGCGAGTTTCGCTCCGCCGGCTTGCGACGGCGACGCGACGCTGTGGGAGCAGGTCAAGCTGCATTTCATCGGGCTCCTGATCGATCACAAGCAGCCCGAGTGCGCCGAGACGTTCTTCAACTCGGTCTCGGTCAAGATCCTGCACCGCGTGTACTTCCACAACCGCTTCATCTTCGTGCGACCGGCGATCTCCACCGAGCACATCGACGCCGATCCGCCGTCGTACCGCAGCTACTATCCGCTGCAGCAGGGGCTGCGCGACGCGCTCGATCGACATCGTCCTCGACATGGGGTTCGAGCGGCGCTTCGCCGACTTCGGACGCGATCTGCGCAACGTCCTGGCGGCCGTCCGCGCCCGATTTCCGCGGCCGTTCCGGCTCGAGGCGAATCACCAGATCCAGGTGCTCTCCTCGCCGTTCTTCCGCAACCAGACCGCGTACATCGTCGGACGCGTCGTCAACGGCATCAGCACGTATCCGTTCGTCGTGCCGGTCAAGCACGATGCCGACGGAAAGCTCTACTTCGACGCGCTGCTGATGGACGACGCCGACCTCGCGATCCTGTTCTCCGCCAACCGCGCGTATTTCCTGGTCGACATGGAAGTGCCGTCCGCGTACGTCGAGCTTCCTGCGCGCCATCTTGCCCGACAAGACCGCCGCCGAGCTCTACACGATGGTCGGGCTGCAGAAGGGCGGCAAGAACTTCTTCTATCCGCGACTTCCTGCACCATCTCAAGCACTCGCGCGACAAGTTCATCGTCGCGCCGGGCATCAAGGGCCTGGTGATGACGGTGTTCACGCTGCCGTCGTATCCCTACGTGTTCAAGGTGATCCGCGACAACATCGCTGCGTCAAAGGACACCGACCGGCAGAAGGTCAAGCAGAAGTACACGCTCGTCAAGCACCACGATCGCGTCGGGCGGATGACCGACATCCTCGAGTATTCCGACGTCGTGTTTCCGCGCGAGCGCTTTTCCGACGAGCTGGTCGCGGAGCTGACCGCCGTCGCGCCATCGGTCGTCGAGTTCGACGGCGATCACGTCGCTGGTCAAGCACCTCTACATCGAGCGGCGCATGACGCCGCTCAACCTCTACCTCGAGCACGCCGACGACGCGCAGCGGGCGCATGCGATGCGCGAATACGGAAACGCGATCAAGGAGCTCGCGGCCGTCAACATCTTCGCCGGCGATCTGCTGTTCAAGAATTTCGGCGTTACCCGCTTCGGACGCGTCGTGTTCTACGACTACGACGAGATCGAGTTCCTGACCGACTGCAAGTTCCGCGTCATCCCGCCGGCACCCCCCGGGTGGGACGAGATGTCGGGCGACGTCTGGTACCCCGTCGGACCGCACGACGTCTTCCCCGAGGAATTCGAGACGTTCCTGCTCACCGACCCGAAGACGCGCGAGTGCTTTCGCTACTTTCACGCTGATCTGCTCCAGCCTCAGTGGTGGCAGGCGATGCAGCGCGAGATCGCGACCGGCCGGATGGTCGAGGTGCTCTCGTACCCGGACGGGGTGCGATTCGCGCACGCGGCACGCTGCGAAAGCGTCGTCGACCGCGCCGACGCGCACTAACGCCGTCCGCGACAGCGTCGCACTGCAGCAATGCGCTTGTATGCAACAACGAAGCAGCGACAGCGCCGTTCGGCGGCCGACGGCGACCGATCTTCCGTATCGACCCCGGACGTCCGCCCCGTGCGTTGATACTGCGGACAGCGCGCGAGGTCTCGGGGCGCGACACCAAAAAACTACAGCGGCATGCGCCTTCGCGGCGCGCGGGAGTTGGGGGATGTTCGTCAGCGCGTTCGAGCTGTTTCGCATCGGACTCGGACCATCGTCGGCGCACACCGTGGGTCCGATGCGGGCCGCCCGGCGCTTCGTCCACGAGCTCGAGGCGGACGGCCTGTTCTTCCAGACGCACCGCGTCAACGTCGATCTCTACGGATCCGTCGCGTGCACCGGGCGCGACCAAGGCACCGATCGCGCGATCCTGTCAGGGCTTTGCGGCGACGCCCCCGATGCGATCGATCCGGCAACGCTCACCACGCGCGCGGCGCGCATCGACGCCGAGGGCGCGCTGCTGCTCGCCGGCAGATCGCGGATTCCTTTCGACCCTGGCACCGACATCGTTTTCCACGTCGACAAGGCCTTCGCCTTTCACAACAACGCACTTCGCTTCACCGCACGCAACGCACGCGGCGAAACGCTCGCGACCCGCCTCTATTTTTCGACCGGTGACGGCCAGATCGTCGCCGACACCGAAGCCACAAGCCCGCGGTCCGCGCCACGCGTTCCCTATCCGTTCTCCACGGCGGCGGAGCTGCTGGCGCACGGTCAGGCCCACGGCAAGAAGGCCGCCGAGATGATGCGCACCAACGAGGTCGCGCTGCGAAGCCCGGACGAAGTGCGTGTCGGCCTGCTGCACGTCGGCGCGGCGATGCGGGGCGCGGTCGCGCGTGGTCTCGCCACCGATGGCATGCTGCCCGGCGGCCGGAATCAGCCCCGGCGCGCCGCCACGCAGGCCGCGGCCCTCGCCGGCACCGACCCTTCGTCGCCGGCATGGGCCGCGGTGTTCGCGACTGCGGTGGCCGAAGAGAACGCCGCTGGAGGCCGGGTGGTGTCGGCGCCTTCGAACGGCTCGGCGGGTCCCGTGGCGGCGCTGCTGTATCAGTGGCGTGCGACCACGCCGCTCGCCGGCGACGATGGCGCCGTCACGTTCCTGCTCGGCGCCGCGGCTGCCGGCCAGTTGTTGCGCGCGAGCGGCATCAAGCACGTCGGTTGTCAGGGAGAGGTCGGCGTCGCCTGCGCGATGGCTGCGGCGGGACTTGCCGCCGTCAACAACGCGAGTAACAGTCAGGTCCTTTTCGCGATGGAGCGCGGCCTCGAGCCGTTCATGGGAATGGCGTGCGACCCCGTCGGGGGGCTCGTCCAGGAACCGTGCATCGGGCGCAACGCCACGGCCGCTGCGCATGCAGTGCAGGCAGCGAGGCTCGCGTTGCGCCAACCCGATCCGGCCCGAATTGCCCTCGACACGGTGATTCGCTCGCTGATCGAGACGGGGCGTGCGATGTCGGGCCGGTACAAGGAATCTTCGCTCGGCGGGCTCTCGGTCAACGTCATCGACTGCTGACGCCGAACGCGTAGCGCGTGCTATTCTCGCGGCGATCCCCCGCCGGAGCTTCACATGCGTTTGTTCGCTTCTGGTTCGTTCCGTGCAGTTGCGGCGCTCGCTGCCGTCGCAATGACCGCGGCGCTCGCGGCCTGCGCCGACACGCCGAGCAAGGAGGAGCAGGAGGCCGCAAGGAACACGTTCACCTGCCAGCTCGACGGCGAGCGCCTGGTGATCCGTTTCGACGCCGGCGAAGCTCGCATGCTCACGTCCGCGGGCGAGCGGATCGTGCTCTACCAGATTGCCGCGCCCTCCGGTGTCCGCTACACGAACGGGACCTACGAATTGCGCGGCAAGGGCATGGAGCTGCAGCTGATCCGCGACGCCAATGCGACGCGCCTCACCGACTGCCAGCCGTACAGCGCGCCCAAATAGCAACCGCAATGGCCACGACTGCGCACCGCGTCGGCGTGATCGGCACCGGCGCGATGGGCGGAGGGGTCGTTCAAAGTCTCGTGCGCGCGGGCATCAGTACCGTCGCGCGCGACATCTCGGTCTCCGCGCAGGACCTCGCGGTGCGCCACGGTGCCGCGCCATCGATCTCGCCCGCCGACCTCGCGCGCGCCTGCGACGTGGTGATCGTGCTCGTGGTCGATGCCGCACAGATCGAATCGGTGCTGTTCGGCACCGACGGTGCGGCGGCGGCGCTCGCATCCGGCAGCGTCGTCCTCGTCGCATCGACAGTCGATCCTGCCTATCCCGCCGCGCTCGCGCCGCGCCTCGCTGCACGGGGCGTCACGCTGCTCGATGCACCGGTTTCGGGCGGGCCCGCGAAGGCGGTTGCGGGCACGATGACGATGATGCTGTCCGGCGATTTCGCAGCAATCGAGCGCGTGCGTCCGCTGCTCGCGCGAATTACCGGCCGCCTGTTCGTGCTGGGGCCGCGCTGCGGCGACGCTTCGGCATTCAAGATCGTCAACAACCTGCTCGCCGCGGTGAATCTCGCGGCCGCTGCCGAAGCGATGGCGCTCGCCCAAGCGGCAGGACTCGACCTCCGGCGAACATTCGAAGTCGATCAACGCCAGCTCCGGTGCAAGCTGGATCTTCGCCGACCGGGTGGCCCGGGCGCTCGACGGAGACTACGCGCCACGCGCCGCAGCGAAGATCCTCGCCAAGGACGTGGGCATCGCGGTCGCCCTGGCGCAGCGCCTCGGCGTCGACGCACCGTTCGCCCGGTTGGCCGAGTCGGCGTTTGCGGACGTGCTCGCTGCTGGTTACGGCGACGACGACGACGCCATCCTCGTGAAGCGGGCGCTGGAGAGGAGCGGAAGGTGACGGATCGAGAAGCGTCGCTGCGCGCCGGGCATTCGCGGGCGGTCACTTGCCGAGCGGCGCGGTGTCGACGTCGACGTACTGCCAGGTCTGCGAGCGGATCGGGTGCGGCATGTAGTCGCGGACCCACGGCTGCAGGAGCTGGTCCTCGATCAGGTGGTAGCGTCATTCGCCACGGCGCGTAGGCGAGCATCAGCTCGGTCATCCGGTCGAAGAGCTTCGTGCGCTCGCGGGGAGTCGGGCAGCGCGCGCGCCTGTTCGTAGAGACGATTGAACTCGGGCAGATCGAACCGGGCGTCGTTTCCTGTCCGGCGTTCGGCCCGTAGAGGAGCTGCATGAAGTTCTCGGCGTCGGGATAGTCGGCGTTCCAGCCGTCGCCGCGCATCGGGATCTTGCCCAGCCGCGCCATCTTGCGCAGCTCCGGCAGCCGGTCCTTCCTGAACACGATCCGGAGGCCGATCGCGTCCATGTTCTTCTTCCACAGCTCGTCGCCCTGCCGCTGCGGCGGAAGTGGGCGTCGACCAGCGCTCGAGCACGAGCGGCTTGCCGTCGGGCGTTTCGCGGTAGCCGTCGCCGTCGCGATCCTTGTAGCCGAACCGGTCGAGCAGCGCGCGCGCCGCCGCGGGATCGTAGAGCTGCGCCTGCGTCTTGAGGTTCGGATCGTAGCCCGCGATGTCGGGCGGGATCGGGCTCGTCGCCGGGCACCGCGCGGCCCTTGAGCAGCACGCGGATCGCCTCGTCGATGTCGTAGGCCATGCTGATCGCGCGGCGCAGCGCGATCTTCTCCGGCGTGTAGCCGCCGACGACCGGATCCTCCATGTTGAAGTAGGTCCACCACGTGTTCGGCCGCAGCAGCATTTCGTGCTCGATGCCCTGGCAGCGAGCTCTGGCCTGCAGCTTGCCGTTCGTCGAGCGCCTGCTCGACGAAGTCGGCGGGAAGCTGCTCGAGGAGGTCGAGCTCGCGGTTGAGGAACGCGAGCCAGCGCGCCTGGCCCTCCTCGATGATGCTGATCTCGATGCGGCCGGCGAGCGGCAGCCGCCTGCCCTTGAGCGCCGTGGCGATCGGCTGCGACTCCGGTGGAATCGGGCCCGCCGGCGTGTAAGTGACTTCGCGATAGCCAGGGTTGGCCACGAGCACGATCTTCGAGCTGCGCTTGTATTCGCCGAGCATGTACGGCCCCGTTCCGACCGGGTGCGCGCCGAGGTCGAGGCCGTAGGCGTCGACGACCTCGCGCGCGATGGCGGCCGTGTTGGGCACCGCCAGCGCGTAGATGAAGCGCAGGTCGGGCTCCTTCAGCCGGATCTTCAGCGTGTAGCGGTCGACGATCTCGAGGCCGGGAAATCGGCGCGTCGTAATCGAAGTTGCCGGTCTTCGCGGCCTTCGCGCGCGCCTCGTCGCTGCCGACGATCTTGCCTTCGATCAGCCACGGCCACGGGCTCTTGACGACCGGATCGAGCAGGCGCTTGAGCCCGTAAGCGTGGTCCGCTGCCGTGAGCTCGCGCGGCTTGCCCTTGAACGCCGGATCCGGCGTGAAGAGGATGCCCTTCCTGATCCTGCAGATGTAGGTCTTGCCGCCGTCCTCGACCGCCGGCAGCGCCTCGAGCGTGCGCGGCACGAGCTTGACCGGCCGCGCGAGGTAGTCGTAGTCGAGCATCGCCTCGTAGATGTTGGCGACGATGCCGTCCGATGCGGCATCGGAGGCGGACTGCGGATCGAAGGTCGTCTCGGCAATCGGAAACACGACGCGCAGCGTCTTGCCAGCGTCGGCCGCGAGAGCCGCGGCGGTCGCGGCGAAGAGCGCGAACGTCACGCTCGACAGGACCACGAGTCGTGCCGCTCGCAACCGACGATATCCGTCCGTCACCATTCCGTGCTTCGCTCCCTCATGAGCGCGCCGGGCGCACCGGCGTCCCGATGGCCGCAACATGCGATGCGCCACTTCGTCAGCCTCTTGGCGGCGCGCCGCGATCGCTAGCATCCGCGCGCGGGCCGGCGCTGCCGTTGACCCCAAACGTCGGGGCGCGCAATATTTCGGGCCGTTCGAGCGAAGGATCGAAGCGATGGAGATGAAAAGACTGTCCGGCGGCAACTTGCGTGCCGCGGGTTACGACGCCGCGCGGCGGGCGCTCGTCGTCGAGCTCACGTCCGGGACGTTCGAATACGGCGGAGTCTCGGCGGACACGTACCGGCGGCTCGTGTCGGCGTCGTCGCCGTGGAGCTTCTTCCGCGACAACATCGAAGACGGGGACTACCCCGCCAAGCGGATACGCTGATCGCGGGGCCCGCGCAACGTGCGCGAGCCGGCGGCGCCGGCGCAGCGGACAGGAAGCCGCCACCCCGGCGCGTGGCCTACGGATCGGGTGCTTACTGGATCGTCAGCTTGCGGCCCGCTACCGCGGGTTTCTTCGCGAGCGTCAGTTCCAGAATGCCGTTCTCGTACTTTGCCGTGCTCGCCGTTTCGTCGAGCTCCGCGGGCAGCGTGAAGCTGCGATACGCACTGCCGAAGTACCGTTCGCTGTGGAGCACGCGTTCGCCTTCCTTCTTCTCGGATTCGCGCTTCACTTCGGCGCCGATCGTCACTTGATTGCCTTCGATCGAGACCTGGATGTCATCCTTGGCAACGCCGGGGATCTCGGCGCGCACCAGGTAGGCTCCGTCCTTTTCGGCAACGTCGACCTTGATCGAGACTGCTGGCTTGTCCGCGCGGACCGGCGCGAAAAAACCGCGGAACAGATCATCGAACGGCGCGGCCGAGAAGGGGTCATACAAGCTGAGGCTGGCCATCGGAATATCTCCTATCGAGTTTTGTCGGTGTCGGGCGAACGGGCGCGGCATCCGCCATCGCCCTGCTCCGCCTCAATCGCCTATCTGCGGCCCTTCCGGCCCGTTTCAAGGCCCTGACGGGGACCTGGCGTGGCATTCCGCGACACGGTCGGGTCGAAAAGCCCGCTTGAAAACGAAGGAATCAGGCGATAATTAGCAGAGGCTTCCCGGCCTGCTCTGAAGATTCCCATGACGACGAATACGTTGACCCCCGCTGACCGCGCCCGTATCGGCACCGACCTCGAGGCCCGCCGCGCCACGTTGCGCGAGGAGGTCAGGACCCAGCTCGAGGGGTCCGCCGACGACCGCGTAGTCGGGTTGCGCAACCGGATCAAAGAGAGCGGCGACGAATGGGGTGTCGCCGACGGACTCGCCGAGCTCGACATCGCCGAGGTTCGGCACACGTTGAAGGAGCTTTCCGAAGTCGAGGCTGCTCTGGCGCGGCTGCGAGACGGCACGTACGGCGAGTGCAGCGACTGCGGCGAGCCCATCGCACCGGCTCGTCTCGCGGTCTACCCGACCGCAACGCGCTGCGTCGCGTGCCAGCAGGCCTACGAGTCGAGGCTCGCCGGTCCTGCCGCAACTGCGCGCTAGCGGCTCACCTCTTCCTTCCCTTCGCCGGACCGCCGGGCGCGTAACGGGCCACCCAGTCGAAGAATTCGCGGTACCAGAGCCGCGAATTCTGCGGCTTCAGGATCCAGTGGTTCTCGTCGGGGAACCATACCAGCCGCGCCGGCACCTTTTTCGCCTTCAGCGTGTCGTAGTACTGCAGCGCTTGCGTCGCCGGAACGCGGTAATCCTGCTCGCCGTGGATCACGAGCGTGGGCGTCTTCGAGCGCTTGACGTAGTGATGCGGCGATTGCTTCATCACGCGGGTCGGGTTATCCCAGTGGAAGGCGCCGAGCTCGTCGGCGAAGAAGTGGTAGCCATCGGTCGCCATCATGCTCACCCAGTCGTAGCAGCCCGCGTGGCAAACGTAGGTCCGGTAGCGATCGGTGTGCCCGTTCATGTACGCGACCATGTAGCCGCCGTAACTGCCGCCCGTCGCGACCAGTCGTTCGCGATCGATGTAACCCTGCCGGAGCAGCCAGTCGGTCCCGGCCTCCACGTCGGCAAACTCCTTGCGCCCGTATTGGCCGGTGATCGTCTCCAGCCACTTCTGGCCGAAGCCGGACGAGCCGTGATAATTCACGGCGGCCACGACGTAGCCGTGGCCGGCGAACACCTGCGCGTTCCAGCGGAAATGCCAGCCGTCCACGTGCGCGGCATGGGGACCGCCGTGAATCGAATGGAGCAACGGCCACTTTTTCTTCGGGTCGAATCCCGGCGGGTAGACGATCCACATCTGCACAGGCTCGCCGCCCCAGCCCTTGACCGTCACTTCGCGCGTTTCGCCGAGCGCGTGGCGCGCGAGCAGCGCTCGGTTCATCGATTCGATCGGGCGGACATCGCGACCATCGGCGCGAGCCGCGAAGAGCGCGGGCGGGCTCCCCGTCGTCGCCCGATCGAACGCGAGCACGCTGCCGTTGCGCGACTGCGAGAAGCCGCCCACCGTGCCACCCGCCACGACGAGCGATGGCGTCGCGCTTGCGTCGTCGACTTGCAAGCGCGCGATCCCCTGCCGCCCGCGGCTCTCGACGGTGAAGATGAGCGCGCGGCTGTCGGGCGTCCAGGCCACATGGCCGGTCGCGCGGTCGAGCTCCGACGCTAGCCGGCGCATCGGTCCACCGCGGCGCGAGACAAGCATCAGATGCCCCTGGTCGTTGAACGCGCGCTTCGTGTCATATGCGTGGAAAACGAGCGAACGCCCGTCGGGGGAGTAGCGGGGATGTGCGTCCGCCGTGTTCGAGCCCGAGGTCAGCACGCGCTTGCGCCGCGAGCCCAACTCAACGGTGACGATGTCGGTCTGGTTCATCATCTGCGGCTCCGGCCCGAGGTCGGCCGTGATCGCAATCTCCCTTCCGTCGGGCGCGATGTCGAAATCGTCGGCGGTAGGCTCCCACGGCGGCAGCGAGAGCCCGGTGCGGGCGAGGACGTCGCGACAGCGACCGGTCGCCACGTCGCAGACGACGATATGCGGCTCGCGGCCGTCGGTCAGCCAGTGGTCCCAGAAGCGGAATTCCTGCCGCTCGGTGACGTGCGCCTTCACTTTCGCGTCCTTGCGCTCCTTCTTGCGCTTGGCCTGCAGCGCGTTGGTCGCGAGGTCGGGCCACACCCACGACACGAAGGCGATCTGCTTGCCATCGGCAAACCATTTCGGCACCGCGCATCCGGTGGCGAACTTGGTGAGCCGCCTCGCTTCGCCGCCGTCGGGCGCAATCACGTAGAGCTGCGGCTCGTCGTCGTCCTTGCGCTTGGCGGTAAACGCAATCCACTTGCCGTCGGGAGACCACTTTGGATCGCTGTCCTTGTCGCCGGCCGTGAGCTTGCGCGCCCTGCCGGAAGCATCGCGGGGAGCATCGCCGAGGCCCGTCGGAAAGAGCCACAGCGATGTGCTGCTGTCGTTCTTCTCCATGTCGTAGCTTGTCACGGCCGCGCATGCGAACGCCCCGGAAGGCGAGAGCGTCGGCGTCCCGATTCGTTTGATTTGCCACAGAGCTTCGAGCGTCAGTGGCGGCCTGGCCTTCAGGGGACGGCGGATCGCGCCGCGAGGGAAGCGGGGCATCGTTGGTTCCTAGTGTGCTGAGTCAGAAGTTCCGAAGATAAAGGAGCGGATGAAATCGGGTGTCAGGCAAGACGCGAGGCCGAGACAGTAGCCCGTGCTACGGCGAGGCCGAGCAACACAGCATGGCGCCCGATTTCGCCGTGAACTATCGAGTGAATTTCTGACTCAGTACACTAGGAGCCCGTCGGGCGTACTGTCGCGCACGCGACGGCGGCGAGTCGGGCGCAGTTCAAGGCGCGCGCCTGAAGGCATGCCGGGAGTATGGCGAGGGCGCGCAACACAGAAATGCGCCCAAATCGCCCCGTCCCTTCGAGTTTCTGCCAAAAGGCGCGACTGCGTCGTTGCAAGGCTTGCGGATATTCCCGATATCCGCTGCGCCTCGCGTCTAGCATCCATCGCCTTTGGGCCGAGCAACGCATACGTGACAGTAAGCCCGACCGGCTCCTTGTACAATGTGCCGGAGCGATTCTAACCCGCGCCGGAATCCGGCGCCGTGCATCCACCGCGTCCTGCCAATCCATCGATGACCGCAATGCCATACCGCCGGCTTGGCGCCTCCGGGCTCAAGCTGAGCGCACTTTCCCTCGGGTCCTGGGTCACCTATGGCAACCAGATCGGCGCGGACGTCGCCCGTGAGTGCATGTCCGCGGCCTATGACGCCGGCGTCAACTTTTTCGACAACGCCGAGTCGTACGCCAAGGGCGGTGCGGAAACGATCATGGGCGAGGCGCTGCGCAAGACCGGATGGCGCCGCGCGTCCTACATCGTCTCGACCAAGTTCTACTGGGGCTTGAACGAGGGCCCGAATGAAAAGAACACGCTCAATCGCAAGTACCTGCGGCAGGCGATCGACGGGTCGCTGCAGCGTTTCGGGCTCGACTACGTGGACCTTGTGTTCTGCCACCGCGCCGACCCCGGCACGCCGATCGAGGAAACGGTGTTCGCGATGCACGACATGATCGCCGCCGGCAAGGCGCTCTACTGGGGCACGTCGGAGTGGAGCGCCGGCGAGATCATGGCGGCGTGGCAGATTGCCGACAAGCACCATCTCGCGAAGCCCGTCGTCGAGCAGCCGCAGTACAACCTTCTCTGCCGCGAACGCGTCGAGCACGAATACGCGCGGTTGTATCGCGACATCGGGCTCGGGACCACGATCTGGAGTCCGCTCGCCTCGGGCCTCCTGACCGGCAAGTACAACGCCGGCATCCCGACGGGTTCGCGCGGTTCGCTCAAGGGTTACGACTGGCTCGCCCCGCGTCTCACCGATCCGGCGAAGATCGCAGGTCGCGAAAAGGCTCGCGCCGATCGCCGCTGATCTCGGGTGCACGCTCGCGCAGATGTCGCTCGCGTGGTGCCTCAAGAATCCGGACGTCTCGACGGTCATCACGGGGGCGAGCCGCGCCGAGCAAGTGGTCGAGAACCTGCGCGCGCTCGCCGTGGTCGACAAGCTCACCGAAGACGTCATGGCCCGCATCGAAGCCGCCGTCGCTCCAACGTCTCCGGCGTAAGATGTCGAATCCGCTCGAAAGCTGGAACGAGGAGCAACGCTCGGCGTTCCTTTATCGCGTCGTGCGCCGAGGCCGAAGCGGGAACGACGCGCGCCGAGCTGTTCCGCCGCCTCGCCGGCGAGGCCGAGGCGCAGGCGGCGATCTGGCGTGCGCAACTCACCGCCCGCGGCAACGCCGCGCCGGCGCCGTACCTGCCGGACGCGCGCACGAAAGCTCGTCGCGTGGCTCGTGCGCCGCTTCGGGCCGCGCCGGGTGAAGAACGTGCTGGCGGCGATGAAGGTCCGCGGCATGGCGATCTACGGCACCGCGCCTGCCCGCGACGCGGGCCACGCTCCGCCGATCGCCGGCTGCCGGCGTCGAGCACCGGCATCGCCGACTCGGCGGCGGCGGCAACCTGCGCGCTGCGGTGTTCGGCGTCAACGACGGCCTCGTCTCGAATGCGAGCCTGATCCTCGGCGTGGCGGGCGCGAGTCCCGACGTCCACGTCGTGCTGCATCACCGGCGTCGCCGGACTGTGCGCCGGCGCGTTCGCGATGGCGGCCGGCGAGTACGTGTCGGTCCGCTCGCAGCGCGAGCTCTTCGAGTACCAGATCGGCCTCGAGCGCGACGAGCTCGCGGAGTATCCCGATGCCGAGGCGCAGGAGCTCGCTCTGATCTACGCGGCGAAGGGCCTGCCCCGCAAGCGAGGCCGAGCGTCTCGCGAAGAGGCTCGTCGCCGATCCCGAGCATGCGCTCGACACGCTCGCGCGCGAGGAGCTCGGCCTAAATCCCGGACGAGCTGGGCTCGCCGTGGGGCGCGGCGATCTCGTCGTTCCTGTCGTTCGCCGGCGGCGCGCTGCTGCCGCTGGCGCCGTTCATGCTCGTGCAGCGGTGCGCGCGCGCTGCCGACTGCGATCGTCGTAACGGCGATCGCGCTCTTCGTCGTCGGCGCCCTGCTCTCCCTCTTCACCGGGCGCAACGCGGTCTACTCCGGCGCGCGAATGCTCGTGCTGGGCGCCTCGCGGGAACCGTCACCTTCGCCATCGGCCGGCTCGCGGGCGTTTCGCTGGGCTGACCTCTCGCGCAAACCGTGCGGAAACGCACCCCGGCAGGTCCTGCGCTTGTGCTGAAGCCCGGGCGCGAGAAATCGCTGAAGCACCGCCATCCGTGGATATTCTCGGGTGCGATCGACCGCGTCGATGGCGAACCCGGCAGCGGCGATACGGTCGACGTTCACGCCGCCGACGGCACGTTCCTCGCGCGCGCCGCGTATTCGCCGGCATCGCAGATCCGCGCGCGCGTGTGGACCTTCGATCCGCGCGAGGCGGTCGATGCAGCGTTCATCGGCCGCACGATCGAACGCGCCGTCGCCGCGCGAGCGCCGCTCCTCGACGATCGACATACCGGTTGCCGACTCGTCCACGGGGAGTCCGACGGATTGCCGGGCATCGTCGCCGACCGTTACGGCGCGACCGTCGTCGTGCAGCTTTCCTCGGCCGGCGCCGAACGCTGGCGCGACGCGGTTGTCGCAGCGCTCTCGCGGGCGACCCTCGCGACGTGCATCTACGAACGTTCCGACGCCGACGTGCGGAGCCTCGAAGGACTCGCGTCGCGAACGGGAGTGGTGCACGGCGAGCTTCCCGAGGCGGTGACCATCGTCGAAGACGGGCTCGTCTATCGCGTCGACGTCGTGACGGGCCAGAAGACCGGATTCTATCTCGACCAGCGCGCGAGCCGCGCCACCGTACGCGCGCACGCCGCAGACCGCGCCGCGCTCAACGTTTTTTGCTACACGGGCGGGTTCACGCTTGCGGCGCTGGCCGGTGGCGCGAAAGGCGTGCTGTCGATCGACAGCTCGGCGGGTGCGCTTCAACTCGCGCGCGAAAATCTCGCGCGCAACCCGCTGTTGCTGACCGGCGCCGTCGAATGGCGCGAGAGTGATGCGTTCGCCGAACTGCGCAAGCTCCGCGACGCGGCCGCGGCATTCGACTTGATCGTCGTCGACCCGCCCAAGTTCGCGCCGACGGCTGCGCACGCCGAGCGCGCGGCGCGGGCGTACAAGGACGTCAATCTGTGGGCATTGAAACTCCTCGCGCCCGGCGGTCTGCTCGCGACCTTCTCCTGTTCGGGTGGCATCGATGCCGCGCTCTTCCGCAAGATCGTCGCCGGCGCCGCGCTCGATGCAGGTGCGAACGCGTCAGTCGTCGGACGCTTCGGCGCTTCGGCGGACCATCCGGTCGCGCTCGCTTTTCCCGAAGGCGAATACCTGAAGGGATTGCTGATTCGCAAGGCGTCGTGAAACCGCTACCCGGCTCCGTTACAATGAAACGATGACCGGCCCGCGACCATGGCACGCTTTCTGATTGCGCTGGGCGTCATACTCGTCGTCGCGGGCTTGGCCTGGCCGCTTCTCGGAAAACTTGGCCTCGGCCGCCTGCCCGGCGACATCCACGTCGAGCGCGAAGGCTTTTCCTTCTATTTTCCGATCACGACGGGTCTCATCATCTCCGCCGTCGTGAGCCTCATCCTCTGGCTGTTGCGCAAGTGACGCGGCAAGCGCAGCGGGCGGGGCCGCACGGCCGAGACAACGATGGGGGTCGAGGTCCGGCGCAAGGGATCAAGATCAAAGCGGGGCCCGGCTCTTTCGATCGGAATACTCGCCCCCGGAATTGGTTTGCTCGTTTGAGGAACCGATTCGAAGGGGGTCGGGCGGGAAGCCCGGCAGGGTCGGGGCCAGTATAGGGAGTCCGGATCCCGCGTCCGGGCGCTTTGGGCAGCTCCAATGACATCACGCAGCCACCACCGCGGCCAGTCGGTCCGACGTTCCCGGGATGCTGGGCTGGTCGATGCCACGACCGGAGCGGGCTTCGTTCGCGGCGAAGGCGCAAGGGAGGCCCCTTGACTGGGCGCGTGCTGCCGTTCGATCCATCCGCGCATGCCGCGGCGGACGCGCTCCTTCCGTTCTTCGTCAACGGCACGCTGCGCGGCAAGGAGCTCGCCTTCGTCGAAGAGCATGTTCGCGCCTGCGAGCAATGCCAGCGCGAGGTCGATTGGCTGCGCGAGGTTTTTGCCGCCTGCGCCGCCATCGAGCCGCTGCGGGATCCGACGCCCGCCGATTTGCGCCGCCTCGCTCGCTTCGAACGGCCGATTCCTGCCGGGATATCGCCGGCACGCATTCGGCGCGAGTGGCGAACGGCGCAACCGTGGGTACGATGGCTGCTGGCAGCGCAACTTGCCGCCATTGCGGTCCTCGGAACAATGCTCGCGACGGACACCCGCAACGAGGCGGCCTACCAGACGCTCGGCGCCTCCGCCCGCTCGGCGCAGGTGCGTGACGCGATTGCCGTGATGTTCGACCCCCGTGCCACGGAATCCGAGATTCGGCGAATCGTGCTAAGCGCCGGCGCGCGAATCGCGGACGGGCCGACATCGACGAACGCCTTCGTGCTGGAAGTGCCGGCAGCGCGATCGGACGGGGCGTTGCAAGCACTGCGCGCCGAGCGCGCAG
This sequence comes from uncultured beta proteobacterium, assembly GCA_963733985.1. Taxonomy (GTDB): domain Bacteria; phylum Pseudomonadota; class Gammaproteobacteria; order Burkholderiales; family Casimicrobiaceae; genus CAIWHR01. The sequence continues at coordinate 130,928 of CAVTFF010000019.1, forward strand.
TCCGGTTCGCGGAATACTTGGGCCCGGTTACCGGCCGATGACCCTGGCAACGATGTTCGTTCGTGTGCTGCTGACGGCGGCGATGTACATGCTCGCCTGCGGGGCATGGGCCGATCGCGACGACGCACCAACGGATGCGATGCACACGGAGCGCGAAGTTCTGGTGATGCTGCGCCTTCCCCCACCCCACTTTCGGCCCGACGCCAATTATCTCGGGACCTACGATACGCAATTTGGACGGGAAGGCCGACAGCGAGTCGCAGCTGACCTCGCGGCGCGGTACGAGCTGAAGATCATCGACCGCTGGCCGATGTCTTCGCTCGGGGTCGACTGTTTCGTCATGCAGGCGACCGATAACGTGGACATCGGATCGCTGGTGGCGGATATGTCGCTCGATTCACGGGTCGAGTCGGTCCAGAGCATGAATTTGTTTCATGTTCTTTCCCATGACGACCCGCTGTATCGACTCCAACCGACGCAGAAGCTCTGGCACTTGGACGATCTCCACCGCGTTGCAACCGGGAAGAACGTCTCGGTGGCCGAGATCGATTCCGGTGTGGAGCTCGACCACCCGGATCTGCGCGGTCGGGTGGCGATTGCGCGCAACTTCGTCGACGCAAGGGACGCTGTCGCCGAAACCCATGGGACCGCCGTCGCTGGAATCATCGCTGCGCGCGCGGACAACGGCGTGGGCATTGTCGGTGTCGCGCCCGACGCGGCAGTGATGGCGCTCCGCGCGTGCTGGCAGGCGCCCGCCGATGAAAACTCCGCGGTATGCAGCAGTTTCACGCTGGCAAAGGCGCTCCAGTTCGCGCTGGACAAGAACGCGAGGGTGATCAACCTGAGCCTTGGGGGGCCGCAGGATCGGCTGTTGGGACGTCTTCTGGACATCGCCAAGGCGCGTGGCGTCGTAGTCGTCGCCGCCGCGGACCCGCGCGTCGCATCCGGTGGATTCCCGGCGTCGTTTCCCGGCGTCCTTGCCGTCGCCGCCGATGACGGGCAGGATTCGTCCACTGGGATTCTCCTGGCGCCGGGCCGGGACATTCCGACGACGCTCCCCGGGCGGCGGTGGGGCTTTGTGGGTGGTCCATCGTTCGCCGCCGCGCAGGTTGCAGGCCTCGTCGCTTTGTTGCTCGATATCGCTCCGGACGAGAAGCCGCAACAGATCAGCGAGACCCTGCACTCCCCTGGAACATCGGTCTCGTCGCCGCGCCGCCACACCGTCGATGCCTGTGAAGCCGTTGCAAGGACAGCAGGGGCATGCGCCTGCGAATGCGCGGTGGCGCGCGGGACAGGCCCGCTCATCGCTCGTTGACGGCTGCGCATTGCGCGGCGCTGCCATCCTCGTTTTCTGTTCGCTTGCGAGCGGGGCCGGTGCGCAGATCTCGGGTACGGCAAGCGTGGTTTCCGACTATCGCTATCGTGGATTCACCCTGAGCGATCGGAAGCCTGCAGCGCAAATCGGGGTAACGTACGACGACCCACTCGGTTGGTATGCCGGCGCCTTCGGGTCGACCGTCCAATTGGCACCTCCCGCAGGTGCGAACTTCCAGGCGATCGCCTTCGGGGGATTCGCGTCACGGCTGCCGTCGGGCCTCACCCTCGAAGCCGGTGGCGACTATTCCGTGTTCACCGGCGCGGCCGGCGATGACTACGGAGAGATCTTCCTCGGTGCGGCTACCGAGAACGTGAGTGCAAGGATCTACTATTCTCCGAGATACTTCGGGCAGCCTTCGAATGGCGCCTATGGCGAAATCAATGCGTCGCTGCCGCTCGCCGCGAGCGTTCGTTTGCTTGTACACGTGGGATTCCTTCGCACCCGTTATGAAAGTGACTATCGGGCGCAATCCGGGCAGCATGCCGTCGACGGAAGGATCGGCTTGGCCGTCGATTTCGACGCGTTTCGCCTGGAGCTCGCTTGGGTCGGCGTCAGTGCCGCTGACGCCGCTTATCGGATCACGGGAAGCAACAGCCCTTCCACCGCCGTGCTCACACTGTCGCGTTCCTTCTAGACGGACGAGGACGCCGTGACAGCGCCTTGCCCGGATTCACCCTGCGCTCTTCGGTCTCGACTGCTCGAAGGTGCTCGAACGCAATGCGTCTCGCGCCTGCAGGAGGCGCGAAATGACTGTCGCGACAGGGACTTGAAGCAGCGTCGCGATCTCGAGATAGGACATCCGTTCCACGGCGACCAGCACGAAGACTTCGCGCTGTTCGATGGGAAGGCGAAAGAGCGGCAAGAGAATTTCCTGCAAGCGATCGGTGTGCGGCGGCGAACGCGAGATCGTCGAGTTCGCGCTTGCGAGCAGCTCCTGGTCCCGAACGTCCATTGGCGGCGGAGCCCTCTCCCGTCGATTCGGCGCGAGCTCGTCGACATAGACGGAACGCAAGAGGGCCAGGAGCGCCATGCCTGGCGTGAGCCCGGAACGAGGTTCGTCGCGAGCCTGTCCAGCGCGTGCCAGGGTTTTTTCGACAAGGTTATCGGCGCGAGCAGCGTCGTCGATCAAGAAGCGCGCGTATCGGCGAAGCCTTGGCACGGTTGCCAGCAGGTCACGTGCAAGAAATGGCATCAAATGCCCCGCGATTGCGGCGAAACAGGGTGACGATCGACGCGCTCTCCGGCCCGCCAAATCATCGGTCTGCGACTGAGCGGGCAACCCACGCAGCCTGCTAATCCGCGATCAACTACGACACCGCGCGTCGCGCGAGGTTTCCTCAGCGCGGCCGCCCAGGGTCAGGTGGTGGCCGACTAAGGCCGGGCATCACCGGTTGCGGTGATCGCGCCTTCGGCAATCGGCGGACAAAACAAGGCCCCATCCGGTCGCCCGGTGGGGCCCTGTCAGTCGCGACCGGATGGACAGGAGGTCACCCGGCCGTGTTCGGCAGATCGCAGTGCGTCAACCCTTGAGGCAGTTGCTCATGAACTTCTTGCGCTCGTCGCCCTTCATGTCACCGGCCTTCTTGTTGCATGCCGTCATCTTTTCCTGCTGCGTCATCTTCGCCGGCATCGCTTCCTTTCCCGAGAGGCAATTGCTCATGAACTTCTTGCGCTCGTCGCCCTTCATGTCGGCGGCCTTGGTGTTGCACTCCTTCATCCGCTCCTGCTGCGGATTGGCCGACGCAGCGGGTTTTGCTTCGGTCGCGGGTTTGGCTGGCGTGGCGGCGGGGGCGGCCCCCTGCGCGAACGATGCGGTGGCGACGACGGCGAACGCGCCGGCAATCGCCAAGGCAAGCAGTTGTTTCATTCGGGTCTCCTTAGAATGGATGAGCGGGGTCCAACGACGCTGTTGCGGTGAGGTTTCCGGCCCGGCGCCGGCTTGCGAGCCGGGGGGCACCCAAAGCAGTCTACGGCATGCAAAATGGCCGAGGCAACGATTTCGCCGACCTCCTCGTGGCTGATGTCTCAATTTCGGCTGATGCATTGCAACATGGGTCGTGGCAAAATAGATATTTTGTCGACAACGATATGCTAACCTGCTGATTCCCATAAAGAACATTCTCTGGAGCACCGGTGCCCACGTCCACTGCCAACCGCAATCGTCTTGCCGCCGCGTCGCATCCGACGGCCAAGCTGCCGATCGACGACACGCGGATCCGCGAGATCATGGAACTCGCCCCGCCCTCGCACCTGCTGCGGGAATTTCCGGCATCGGACCGCGCGGCCGCGACCACGTTCGACGCGCGCCAGGCGATTCACCGCGTGCTGCACGGCGCCGACGACCGGCTGCTCGTCGTTGTCGGCCCGTGCTCGATCCACGACTACGACGCCGCGATCGACTACGCGACGCGCCTCGCTGCGGTCAAGCGGGAACTTGCGAGCGACCTGATCGTCGTCATGCGTGTCTACTTCGAAAAGCCGCGCACGACCGTCGGCTGGAAGGGCCTCATCAACGACCCGCACCTCGACGACAGCTACAAGATCAACGAGGGTCTGCGGCTCGCTCGCCGCATCCTGGTCGAGATCAACGAGCTCGAGCTGCCTGCCGGGACCGAATACCTCGACATGATCACGCCGCAGTACATCGCGGATCTCATCGCCTGGGGCGCGATCGGCGCGCGGACAACCGAGAGCCAGGTCCATCGCGAGCTCGCGTCCGGATTATCGTGCCCCGTCGGCTTCAAGAACGGCACCGACGGCGATGTGCGCATCGCCGTCGACGCGATCAAGGCCGCCTCGGCGCCGCACCATTTCCTCTCGGTCACCAAGGGCGGCCACTCGGCGATCGTCCACACGGCCGGCAACGAGGACTGTCACATCATCCTGCGCGGCGGCAGGACGCCGAATTTCGACGCCGCGAGTGTCGAGGCCACGTGCAAGGAGTTGGCGGGCGCCGGGCTCGCGGCGAAGCTGATGATCGACTGCTCTCATGCGAACAGCCAGAAGAGCTACGAGCGGCAGGTCGACGTTGCGCGGGAGGTCGCGCGCCAGATCGCGGAGGGTGATGAGCGGGTCTTCGGCGCGATGCTCGAGAGCCACTTGAACGCTGGCCGCCAGGACCTCGTGCCGGGCAAGGACCTGCTTTATGGCGTGTCGATCACCGACGCCTGCATCGGGTGGGATTCGACCGTCGAGGTGCTGGGCCTCCTTGCCGACGCCGTGCGACAGCGGCGATTGAAGCTCGCCGACAGCGCCTGACGCGCGTCACTCGGGGAAGGGTTCCGTGGCCACCGAAATCGAGCTCAAGCTCGCCCTCGATCCTTCGGCGGCCCCGCGTCTCGGGCGTATTTCCCGCGTTCCGGTGATCGCCGCCGCGAGGAGCGGACGCGCGAAAACGGGACGCTTGGTCAGCACCTATTTCGATACGGCCGCAAGCCGGCTTGCGCGGGAAGGCATTGCGCTGCGCCTGCGCCGCGACGGGACGCGCTGGTTTCAGACAATCAAGGGTCCGCCGTTACCCGGAGCGGGCGCCGGTCTTCACGCACGCGACGAGTTCGAGCGCCGACTCGCCGGACCGCGCCTTGACGCTGCGCATCTCGCGACAACGCCCTGGCGCAAGCTTTTCGCCAAGCTGCTGACGCGCGGCGAACTCACGGCGCAGTTCGTGACAGACGTTACACGCCGCACGCTGCCGCTCGCCTTTTCGGACGGAACGCGGGCGCTGCTTGCGATCGACGTCGGCGCCATCCGCACGCTGCGCAACGCCGGCCGGCGCGTGCCGATCAGCGAGATCGAGATCGAAGTCGAGAACGGCAATGTCGTGCGCGCCTTCGAGGTGGCGCTCGCGCTCGTCGACGACTGGCCACTCTCCGTCGCGACGGCAAGCAAGGCCGAGCGTGGCTACGCGCTTGCGCGAGGGAAACCCGATGGATGGGACAAGCCGGTTCGTGCCAGAACGGTGCCACTCCCCGCGGATGCAAGTGCCGAGACCGCGTTGCGCGCGGTTGCGCAGGAATGCCTCCACCAGATCTCCGCCAATGCCGCGGGGCTCCTCCACGATCGCGATCCGGAGTGGGTGCATCAAATGCGGATCGGCACAAGGCGGCTGCGCTCCTGCCTCGCGCTGATCGCGCCGATCGCGCCGGGCGGTCCGCTCGACGCGGCAGTCGCCGACACGAAATGGCTCGCCGGGCTCCTGGGAGAGGCTCGCGACTGGGATGTGTTCGCCGAGCAGACGCTGCCGCCGCTCGCCGAGGGAATAGCGCACGATCCCACGGCCGTCTCCGGAATGCGCCGACTGCGCCGCCGCGTCGTCGCGCGCCGGAGAGTGGCCCGCACTGCAGTGCAGGGTGCCGTGCGCTCGCGCCGGTTCCAGCGCCTGCTCCTGATGCTGGGCGCATTGATCGCGGCGCCGCGTTTCGGGGCGCCGGCAGAAACCGCCGGAAACGCGCTCAACGCGCCGGCGCGACCGTTTGCGGCTCACCTGCTCGCCCGCCGTCACCACAAGATCCTCGGGCGCGCGGCGTGGCTTGCCGAAGGCACTGCGGAGGAGCGGCACGCCGTGCGCATCGCCGCGAAGAAGCTGCGCTACGCGGCCGAATTCTTCGCGCCGCTCTTTGCTGACAAGCACACACGGGTCTATCTCAAGAGATTGGGTGCGCTGCAGGACGCGCTGGGCCATTTCAACGATGCGGCGACCGCCACGCGTCTCGCCGCCCTGCTCGCCGGCACCAACGATCCGGCAACGGTCGGCGCCGTGGGCGGCTGGGTCGCCGCGCAAGCCGCGACATTGCGGCCGGAACTCGACCGCGCGTGGCAACGTTTTTCGCACGCCAAGCGCTTCTGGGTATGAAGCTGTCCACGCCGGACTCGCCGGTGCCGCCCTATCGCGCGCCGAATTGGCTCGCGGGCGGCCACGCGCAGACGATCTGGCCCTATTTCGTCGCGCGTCCTGACGTCCAATATCGCCGCGAACGCGTAATCACGCCTGACGGCGACTTCTGGGATTTCGACTGGTTCGACGCGCCGACGGCCAATGCCATGGCGCCGCTCGTCGTGGTCTTCCACGGGCTCGAGGGTGGGTCGGGATCGCATTACGCGCGCACGCTGATGACCGCGCTCGGCGCCATCGGGTGGCGCGGCGTCATCCCCCATTTCCGCGGCTGCAGCGGCGAGCTCAACACGAAGCCGCGCGCGTACCACTCCGGCGACCACGAGGAGGTCGCCGCGATGTTGGCGGCGATTCGCGCGCGTGTGGGGGCCGATGTCCCGATTTACGCCGTCGGCGTCTCGCTGGGCGGCAGCGCGCTCCTCAACTGGCTCGGGCGCGCCGGCCGCGACGCCGCGGCCACGATCACCGCCGCCATATCGGTCTCGGCCCCGCTCGATCTGACCGTTGCGGGCGTCGAGATCGGGCGCGGCCTGAACCGGATCTATGCTTGGCATTTCCTCGACACGCTGAAACCAAAGGGCCGCGCGATGGCGCGGCGATTCCCCGGGCTGCTCGACGAGACGCGGCTGCGGCGCGTGCGCACGATGTACGACTTCGACGACGTGGTCACCGCGCCGCTGCATGGGTTCACGGGGACAGCCGATTACTGGCGCCGGGCGTCGAGCAAACCATGGCTGCCGCACATCGCCGTGCCGACGCTCGTACTCAATGCCAAGAACGATCCGTTCATTCCCCCTTCGTCATTGCCGGAGGTGCCCGATGTCAGCCGCAACGTCGTGCTCGAGCAGCCGGCGGAAGGCGGTCACGCCGGGTTTCTCGAGGGCTCGTTTCCCGGGCGCCACACGTGGTTGCCGCGACGCCTGCTGCAATTCCTGCGCTTCGGATGGTAGCCTCGCGCCACGCGATCCCGGCCGGGGCGATGTCCGCCGTCCATTCCCCACCTTGCCGCCCACGATGGCATGCGAGCGTCCGTGACCCTACCCGCCCTTCCCCCTGAAATCTTCAAGGCCTACGACATCCGCGGCATCGTCGGCCGTACGCTGACGCCGGAGATCGTGCGCGCTGTCGCGCAGTCGCTCGGGACGCTCGCGCTCGAGCGCGGACGCGACACGGTCGTGATCGGTCGCGACGGTCGCCTGTCGGGCCCGTCGCTCGCCGCGGCGCTCGCCGCGGGCATCCGTTCCGCCGGGACGAACGTCATCGACATCGGCATGGTGACCACGCCGATGACCTACTTCGCCGCACATCACCTCGGCACGCAGTGCAGCGTGATGGTGACCGGCAGCCACAATCCGCCCGACTACAACGGATTGAAGATGGTGATCGGCGGCGACGCGCTGTCATGGCGCCGAGATCGCAGCGCTGAAGACGCGCATCGAATCCGGAAACGTGCGCAGCGGCGCCGGCGACTACCGCACGCACGACATCGCGCCGGCCTATTTCGACCGCATCGCCGGCGACATCCGGCTCGCGCGGCCGATGCGCGATCGGCGTCGACTGCGGCAATGGCGTCGCGGGCGCGTTTGCGCCGGAGCTCTACCGGCGACTGGGCTGCGACGGTCGATCGAGCTGTACTGCGACGGTCGACGGCAGCTTTCCGAACCACCATCCCGATCCGTCGCAGCCCGGAGAACCTGGCCGACCTGATAGCGCCGTCAGGCGCGGAGAGCGCGAGCTCGGTCTCGCCTTCGATGGCGACGGCGACCGACTGGGTGTCGTCACCCGCGACGGACACATGATCTTCCCGGACCGGCAGCTGATGCTGTTCGCCGCCGACGTGCTCGCGCGCGAGCCGGGCGCAACGGTGATCTACGACGTCAAGTCGACGCGCAACCTGAAGCCGTGGATCATGCGCCACGGCGGCGAAGCCGCTTGCTGTGGAAGACCGGGCATTCGCTGATCAAGGCGAAGATGAAGGAAACGGGCGCAGCGCTCGCCGGCGAAATGAGCGGCCACACGTTCTTCGGCGAGCGCTGGTACGGCTTCGACGACGGCTTGTACGCCGGCGCGCGCCTGCTCGAGATCCTGTCGCCGCGCGGACGACCCGTCGGCAACGCTCGACGCGCTGCCCGACGCGGTCTCGACGCCCGAGCTGCACATCGCCTGCGCCGAGGGCGAGCACCACGCGCTGATCGCGAAGCTCGGGGCGAGCGCGCAGTTTCCCGGCGCGACCGACGTCGTGCGCATCGACGGCCTGCGCGTCGAGTATGCGGACGGGTTCGGCCTCGCGCGCGCGTCGAACACGACGCCGGTGATCGTGCTGCGCTTCGAGGCCGACGACGCCGCCGCGCTCGCGCGGATCCAGAGCGAATTCCGCCGCGTGCTCGACGGCCGCGAAGCCCGGCATCGCGCTTCCGTTCTGATCGCATCGATGGTCACCCTCGCCGACATCGAAGCCGCGCGCGACGCGCATCGCGGCGGCATTTACCTGTCGCCGTGCGTCGAGTCGATCCCGCTGTCGCAGCTCACCGGCGCGCACATCTACTGCAAGCTCGACTACCTGCAGCGCACCGGCAGCTTCAAGGAGCGCGGCGCGCGCAACGCGCTGCTGCTGCTCCCGCCCGAGCAGCGCGCGCGCGGCGTGATCGCCGCGTCCGCCGGCAATCACGCGCAGGGCATCGCCTATCACGGCCGTCTGCTGGGGATCCCGGCCACCGTCGTGATGCCGAAGTTCGCGCCGCTGGTCAAGGTGACGAACTGCCGCCATCTCGGCGCCACCGTCGTGCTGCAAGGCGCGGACCTGACCGAGGCGCGCGCCAAGCGGAGGTAATCGCCGAACGCGAGGGACTGACGTTCATTCATCCGTTCGACAACGCCCACGTGATCGCGGGCCAAGGCACGATCGCGCTCGAGATCCTGGAGCAGGCGCCGGGCGTCGAAGCGATCGTCGTGCCGGTCGGCGGCGGCGGGCTGGTCGCCGGCATCGGCACCGTGATCAAGGCGAAGCGGCCGGACGTGCGCGTCGTCGGCGTCGAGCCGGCACGCGCGGCCTGCCTCACCGCAGCGCTCGCGCCGGGCACCGGCGACGGTCGACCTTGCGTCGACGCTTGCCGACGGCCTCGCCGTCGCGCAAGTGGGCGCAGCTGCGTTCGCGATCGCGCAACGCGTCGTCGATCGGGTCGTCACCGTCGACGAAGCGCGATCGCGCTCGCGATCCTGCGCCTGATCGAGCTGGAGAAGAGCGTCGTCGAAGGCGCGGGCGCAGCGCCGCTCGCGGCGTTCCTCGCCGGCGGCTCGACGCGCTGAAGGGGCGCGAGGTCGTGCTGGTGCTGGCCGGCGGCAACATCGACTCGACGATGCTCGACCGCGTGATCGAGGTCGGCCTCGTCGCCGACGGCCGTCTCGCGCGCTTCACCGTCTCGATCAGCGATCGACCGGGCGGGCTTGCGCGGCTCGCCGAGATCATCGCGTCGACCGGCGCATCGATCAAGGAGATCGTTCACGACCGCGCGTTCTCCGGTCCCGACCTGTCGGCGGTGCGCGTCGTGTGCGTCGTCGAGACGACCGGCCACGATCACGTGGCGGCCCTGCATCGGGCGCTCGCGGAAGCGGGCGTCGCAGTCGTCGCCGAGGCATGATTGCCGATCGTCGACGGCGGTTGCGCGCGATCCTGCCGCTCGCCGTTCTGCTCCTCGTTGCCGTCCCCGTGCGCGCGGCAGCAGCGGACGCGTCGGTGCAAAACGAAGGGCGCACGCTCACGCTGCAGTTCCAGCGCGGCGAGACGGCGGCGATCTTCTCCCGGATGACGCCGGCGATGCGCCAGACGGCGGGCAGCGCCGAGGACCTCGCGCGCTTTCGCGAGCAGGTGCTGGCCGAAGCCGGCGCCGAACAAGCCGTCCTGAGCGAGGGAGAAACCGCGGTGGGGCCGTACCGCACATATCGCCGGCTCGCGCGTCATGCGCGCGCTTCCCGGCCGATCCTGACCGAGTGGGTTTTCGACCGGCAACTCGCTATCGTGGGCTTCATCATGAAACCCGAGCCCGTGCCCGCTCCGACGCAATATCTTTCGTACCAGACACGTGCGCGGCTCCGCCTGCCGTTCGATGGCGCGTGGTACGTATTCTGGGGCGGACGCACCGTCGAGCAGAACGCTCATGCCGTCGTCGCAGACCAGCGCTTCGCCTACGATTTCGTCGTCGTCGCCGCGGGCCGCACGCACGACGGCGACGGTAGCAAGGTCGACGATTATTACTGCTGGAACCGGCCGGTGCGCTCACCCGCCGCAGCGACGGTGGTGGCGGCCGTCGACGACTTGCCCGACAACGTGCCCGGCAAGACCGACCCCTCGCGTCCCTTCGGCAATCACGTGATCCTCGACCTCGGGGAAGGTGAATTCGCGGTTCTCGCGCATCTCGAGAACGGCAGCGTCCGCGTGGCGGCGGGGCAGCGGGTCGAGGCGGGCGCCGAAATCGGTCGCTGCGGCAACAGCGGCAACACGACCGAGCCTCACCTTCACTTTCACCTTCAGGACGCCTCGAGGTTCGGGACGGCCGAAGGGCTTCCCGCGTCTTTCGCCGACTACGTCGCGGACGGCGAACGGCTCGCGCGTGGGGAACCAGTGCGCGGGCAGACCGTCGCCAACGCGCCCGACGGCGCGGCTCAATAGCCGATGCCGAGCCTGCGATACAAGTCCGAAGGCGGCCACGCCGGCCAGACACAACCCAAGGACGCGAGCACATGAACACCGAAACGAGCGAACAGGCGGTTCTTGGCGACCAGAATCGAATGGCGTCGATGGCGACTCAGGCTGAGACCGCGATTGCGTGGCACCTTCTGTCCGCGCCGGAAACCGCCGAGCGCCTGGGCAGTGCGCCAAACGCCGGACTCCCCACCAGCGAAGCGGTCCGCCGCCTCACCGTCCATGGGCGCAACGAAATCCGCGAGCAAGCAAGGCGCGGCGCCTGGCGCATGCTCCTGGCCCAGTTCACGGACTTCATGATCCTGCTGCTGATCGTGGCGGCGGTCATTTCCGGAATCATCGGCGAGCCCGAGGATGCCGCTGCGATCGTGGCGATCGTGATCCTCAATGCGATCGTCGGATTCGTGCAGGAATATCGCGCCGAAAAAGCCCTGCAGGCACTGAAGCAGCTTGCGGCGCTCAAGGCGAAGGTCGTACGCGATGGCTACGCTGCTACCGTCCCGGCAAACGAGCTGGTCCCGGGCGACCTCGTGCTGCTCGAAGCAGGAAGCGTGGTCCCGGCCGACGTGCGGATCGTCGAGGCGGCGCAACTGCGGATCGAGGAGGCGGCGCTGACGGGCGAATCGCAGCCGGTCGAGAAGCGGACTCGCGAGCTCGCGGAAAGCGACGTGCCGCTCGGCGATCGAATCAACATGGCCTACAGCGGCACGGTCGTCACCTATGGCCGCGGGCGGAGTTTCGTCGTCGCCACGGGCATGGACACGGAGCTCGGCAGGATCGCGAGGCTGCTCGCAACAACCGAGGAAGTGCGCACGCCGCTGCAAAAGCGGCTCGGGAGGTTTGGTCGCCAGCTCTCGCTGGCCGCGATCGCGATCTGCGGCGTCGTCTTCCTGCTGGGCATTTTGCGCGGCGAGTCGGCCGTCCTCATGTTCCTCACTGCGGTGAGCCTCGCCGTCGCAGCCGTTCCGGAAGCGCTCCCCGCCGTGATCACGATCGCGCTCGCGCTTGGTGCGCAGCGCATGGTCAAGAAGAACGCGTTGATCCGTCGCCTGCCAGCCGTCGAAACGCTGGGATCGGTCACCTACATCTGCTCGGATAAGACCGGTACGCTGACGCAGAACAAGATGCACGCCGACGCGTTCTTCGTCGACGGTCAAACGCACGCTGCATTGCCGGAATCGGCGCAGCTGCAGCACGAGCCATGGGCTTCCTTCGTGCTGGCGCTCGCGTTGAGCAATGACGCCAGCAGAGATCCGAAAGGCGACGTCCTCGGCGACCCCACGGAGATCGCCCTTTACAACGCTGCGCGCGATGCCGGCCGCGACAAGGAGACATTGGAAAAGGAGGCTCCCCGCATTGCCGAGCTGCCGTTCGACTCGGAACGGAAGTCGATGACGACGTTTCATCACCTACGGAAGACCGATCGCGTCGTCGCGTTCACCAAGGGAGCTCCCGAGCGCGTCGTCGAGCGCTGCGCGACCTCGCTGCGCGCGACCGGGAGGGCGCCGATCGATGCCCCTTCCCTGATCGAGCAGGCGGAGCGGATGGCCGGCAATGGTCTGCGCGTGCTCGCCATCGCACGGCGCGAGTGGCCGGCGGTGCCCGGCGATCTGACGCCCGCGACCGTCGAGAGGGAGCTCACCTTCGTCGGCTTTGTCGGCCTGATCGACCCACCGCGGCCCGAGGTGGAACGCGCGGTCGCCCAATGCCGCGAGGCCGGGATGACCGCAGTGATGATCACCGGCGACCATCCTCTGACGGCACGTGCGATTGCGATCCGGCTCGGAATCGCCGACGAGGACGACGATCGCCTGATCACCGGCCGGGAGCTCGGGCAGCTCAGCGACCAGGAGTTCGCTGTACGGGCGGCTGATCTGCGCGTCTATGCGCGCGTTAACCCGGAACAGAAGATCAGGATCGTTCGGGCGCTGCAGAGCCGCGGCGAGTTCGTTGCGATGACGGGCGATGGCGTCAACGACGCGCCCGCGCTGAAAAGTGCGGATATCGGCGTCGCGATGGGAAAGATCGGCACCGACGTTGCGCGCGAGGCGTCGCACATGGTGCTGCTGGACGATAATTTCGCGAGCATCGTGGCGGCCGTGGGCGAGGGCCGGCGCATCTACGAGAACATTCGCAAGTTCATCAAGTTCGTACTGGCGGGCAACACCGGCGAGATCGTCACGCTGCTGGTAGCACCGATCCTCGGCCTTCCCATCCCGCTGCTGCCGATCCAGATCCTCTGGGTCAATCTCATCACTGATGGGCTCCCGGGTCTCGCGCTCGCCGTGGAACCCGAGGAGAAGGACATCATGCGGCGCCCGCCACGCGGCTCCGGCGAGAGCCTGTTCGCGGGCGGCGTGGGACCGCACATCGTCTGGGCCGGGCTGCTGATCGGCGGCCTGTCTATCTTCACGCAGGCGTGGGCGATTGCCGCCGATTCGCCGCACTGGCAAACGATGGTGTTCACCAGTCTCACCTTCGCGCAGCTCTTCCATATCATGGCAATCCGCTCGTCCCGCGAGTCACTCTTCACCCAGGGACTCGCCTCCAACCTGCCACTACTCGGTGCCGTGCTCCTGGGCGCCGCCCTGCAGCTCGCGGTCGTCTACATCCCGGCGGCGAACGAGATCATGAAGACGCAACCGCTGACTGGCGGAGAGCTCGCGCTCTGCGTCCTGCTCCCCGGCACCGTCTTCGTCGCCGTCGAGATCGAAAAGTGGCTGACGAGACGCGGCGTACTTTACCGCCGTAGCGCGAAGGGGCGCGTGGCAGCCACATGATGACCATGGTCGTGTCGGGACCAATCCGATCGCGGCTTCAGTAACCGATGCCGAGTTTCCGGTATACGAATCCCAGCAACCACGCGGGCCCGACGAGAAAGTACCTCACGTCCTCGACGAACGTGGGCTTCTTGCCTTCGATCGCATGGCCGATGAACTGGCCGATCCACGCGGCGACAAATACCACGGCAGCAACGAACAACGTGTCGGCGCCGAGCGAGGTCAACGGGTAGACCATCGCGACGGACACGACGAGCATCCCCAACGCGATGGGCAGCGACAGCGACAGGTAGAAGGCGGTCGCCAGCGCGATGCCGGCCCAGGCGGCCGCGGGCGATGCGGTCCACAGCCCCGCCAGCGCGCTCCACATGATTGCTGGAACGCAGACCCAGTGGATCATCTTGTTCGCGGGATTCCGGTGTGATTCGCCATACCGTTCGAACAGCTCGTCGACCTTGCGCATGGGCACCCTTTCTCCTGCGGTGGCAGCGTGGATCGTCGCATGCCGCGTCGGGGCCGTCCACCTGGCGGTATAAGGCACCTACGCTATAATCGCCGGCGACAAGACCGCCCCGCACAGCATGCACCGAGTGACGGCACAGTTGGGCCATCGTGCACGCCGACCGCCTTTCCTCCGGAGGAAACATGAGTCGTATCCCGCGCCTTCTCGCTCTGCTTATCGTCCCCGCGTTGCTGAGTGCTCCCGCCGCGGCGGCTGAGCAGTTCATCAACGTGCTGACCGGCGGCACCAGCGGCGTCTACTACCCGCTCGGCGTTGCGCTCGCCAACAGCATCGGCAAGGCGATGCCCGGGGTGAAGACTTCGGTCCAGGCAACGAAGGCCTCGGTCGAGAACCTGAACTTGCTTCAGGCGGGACGCGGCGAAGTCGCGTTCACGCTGGGAGACTCGCTGTCCGATGCGTGGAAGGGCAACGAGGAGGCGGGTTTCAAGACGCCGCTCAAGAAACTCCGCGGGATCGCGGCGATCTACCCCAACTACATCCAGATCGTCGCCCGCGCCGACGCCGGCATCAAGTCGCTCGCCGACCTCAAGGGCAAGAAGATTTCGGTGGGCGCGCCAAAATCGGGCACCGAGCTCAATGCCCGGACAATCCTCAATGCGGCCGGCATCACGTACAAGGATTTCGCGAAAGTCGAATATCTGCCGTTCGGGGAGTCGGTCGAGCTGATGAAGAATCGGCAGCTCGATGTCACGCTGCAGTCGGCGGGCCTCGGCGTGTCGGCGCTGCGCGACCTCGCGACGTCGGTCGACGTCATCGTCGTGCCGATCCCACCCGACGTGATCAAGAAGACCAACGATCCTGCCTATCTGCCGGCGACGATTCCCGCCAACACGTATCGCGGCCAGACCGCCGACGTGCCCGCCGCTGCGGTCCAGAACTATCTGGTGACGCAGGATGGCGTCAGTACGGAGACTGTCTACGAAATCACGAAGGCGCTGTGGACCGGACTCGACCAGCTCGTCGCCGCGCACTCGGCGGCGAAGGCGATCGACCTCAAGCACGCGCTCGACGGGATGCCGTTGCCGCTGCATCCGGGTGCCGAGAAGTATTACAAGGAAGTCGGCATCGTGAAGTGATGCGGATGTCCAAGAGCGCAAGGCGCAGCCGCTGTCCAATGGGATCGAGTCGCGCCATCCCCGCGCGCGTGGGGAGCCGCGGCTTTGGCAGCGCGACGGACACTGGATTCCGGCCTTCGCGGGAATGACGGCCGGGGAGCGGTGATGGCTGCGACCCCCGAAGTGCCAACGGTTCCGGTGCAGGCGGCCGAAGCCGCGTTCGACGAGACCGGTGTCAAGCGCGAGCTCACGGGCACGGCGTGGAAAGTCGTTGCCGGAGGCGCGCTTGCGTTCTCGACCTATCAGCTGCTGATCGCGGCGTTCAGCCCGCTGTCGAGCCTCGTCACGCGCTCGCTGCACGTCGGCTTCCTGCTCCTGCTCGCGTTCCTGATCCATCCCGTATCGTCGAGAGCGGACCGCCATCGGATCGCGTGGTACGACGCTCTCCTGGCCGGGCTCGCATTCGCGCTGGCGTTCTACCACTGGGTGTTCGAGGCCGATCTGATCCAGCGCTCGGGCGACGCCTCCACCACCGACCTCGCCGTCGGGACATTGGTGATCGTGTTGCTGTTCGAGGCGGCCCGACGCGTGCTCGGACCCGCGCTGCCGATCATCTGCGCAACCTTCCTCGCCTACGGGCTGTTCGGGCAATACCTGCCGGACGCGATCGCCCACCGCGGCTACGGCTTCGACCAGATCATCGGCGCGCTCTATCTCGGCACCGAGGGGATCTACGGCATTCCGACGCTCGTGTCGGCAACCTACATCTTCCTGTTCATCCTCTTCGGCAGCTTCCTCGAGCACGCCGGGATGATCAACCTGTTCAACAACATCGCGTTGGGCTTCGTGGGCCACGCGCGCGGCGGTCCGGCAAAGGTCGCGGTGATCTCGTCGGGAATGATGGGGACGATCTCGGGCTCGGGGGTCGCCAACGTGCTCACCGTCGGGCAATTCACGATCCCGCTGATGAAACGCTTCGGCTACTCGCCGATCTTTGCCGGCGCGGTCGAGGCAACCTCGAGCATGGGCGGCCAGATCATGCCGCCGGTGATGGGCGCCGTCGCGTTCATCATGGCCGAGACGTTGAACGTGCCGTACGTCGCGATCGTCAAAGCGGCGGTGATTCCCGCCATCCTCTACTACGCGACGGCGTTCTGGATGGTGCATCTCGAAGCAGGACGCGCGGGCCTGACCGGATTGCCGAAGGACCAATGCCCCAACCCGTGGGACGCGATCCGGCAGAAATGGTATCTGATGCTGCCGCTCGCGGTACTCGTGTTCATGCTGTTCGACGGCTTCACGCCGATGTTCTCGGGTATCGTCGGTCTCGCGCTCACGGCGGTGCTGATCCTGGGCACCGGCATCGTCGCGGGCTTCGGCTCGATGGTGTTCCGGATCGTGTTCTGGGTGGTACTGGGCGTCGGCACGGCGAGCTTCTTCGAATACGGGATCTGGCCGATCATCGTCATGATCACCGTGCTGGTCGCCGTGAACCTCGTGATCAGAGGCGGCCGCAAGACGCTCGCGATCATGCGCGGCAGCCTCATCGACGGGGCGAAGCAGGCGGTGGCCGTCGGCGTCGCCTGCGCCATTGTGGGCGTCATCATCGGCATCCTGACGCTCACCGGCGCGGCATCGAATTTCGCGGGCTTCGTTCTCGATATCGGGTCGAAGAGCCTCTTCCTTTCGCTGCTTCTGACGATGGCCGTGTGCCTCGTGCTCGGCATGGGCATCCCGACGATCCCGAACTACATCATCACCAGCGCGATCGCGGCGCCGGCGCTCCTGAAGCTTGGCGTGCCGCTGATCGTCTCCCACATGTTCGTCTTCTACTTCGGCATCATGGCCGACCTGACGCCGCCGGTCGCCCTGGCGGCATTTGCCGCGGCGTCGATCTCCAAGGCATCGCCAATGCGTACCGGCTGGAAGGCGACGCACATCGCGATCGCGGGGTTCGTCATTCCGTACCTCGCCGTGTACGCTCCGGCGCTGATGCTGCAGGGAGGCACGCTGATCGACACCGCCTATGTCGTACTGAAGGCGATCGTCGCCATCGGGCTGTGGGGCGGCGCGGCGGTCGGCTACCTGCGCGGACCCCTCCACGCTCTCGAGCGCGTTTTCGCGTTCGCCGCTGCGTCGCTGCTCGTCGCCGCGGTTCCGTGGACGGATGAGATCGGCTTCGTCGCGAGCGCGGCCTTTGTCGCCTGGCATTGGTACCGCACCCGCGCCCGGCGGAGCACGGCGCCCGCCTGAGCCCTTCGAGGAGCGGCCGCATGGACGCCCTCTGTCTCCTCGTCGCCGGTGTCGTGCGCGCGACGCTGCCGACGTCGGAATTCACGCTCGCGTGGGACCATTCGGTCGAGAAGACGCGCTGGGAGGAGCGTTACCGAGTCGACGGCGATGGGCTGCTGCTGGTCGAGGCGCGCGTGCAGGGCATCGGCGCCGGAATGGAGCCGCCGCGTTCGGCCACGCTCGCCGGCGGCTGGTGGACGTGGCACCCGCGAACCCGCATCCCGACGCTGCGGCTGACGCTATCGCCTTACGTCGCCGACTACACGCTGTGCTGGCGCGAGACCTGCAGGGCTCTCACCGCGCTCGTCGGTGCGCGCGGCGGGGCGACTGTGGTCACGATCGAGCGTTGCGCGCCTTCGTGACCGAAGTCACCGACAGTGGATGCCGGATGAGGCAGGATTACCGATTCAATTCGCAGGAGCGTGCCATGGAAAACAGATACGGATTCGGCAAGACCGTCGCGCTGCCGTTCGACGCAGCGCTCGACAAGGTGACGCAGGAACTGTCGAAGGAGGGCTTCGGCGTCCTCACCGATATCGACGTCGCCGCGACGCTCAAGAAAAAGCTCGGCAAGAATGTGCCGCCGTATCGAATCCTCGGCGCGTGCAACCCGTCCTTGGCCGCTCAGGCGCTCGACGCGGAGCCGTCGATCGGGCTGCTGATGCCGTGCAACGTCGTCGTCCGCGAGGACTTGACGGGCGTGGTGCAGATCGAGTTCCTCGATCCCAAGCCACTCTTCGAGCTCACCGGCAGGCCCGAAGTCGGGCCGCTGGCGACCGAAGTCCGGGCGCGACTGCAGCGGGTAATGGCGGCGCTCTGATGGAAACGAGGGCCGCCTCGCCCCCCGGCGGTCACGCCGGCGCGATCGTTTCCTGGCGCGGGTTCTTGCGCACGAGCGTGCTGACGCGCGCCGGAAAGTCCCCCAGCTTGCGATCCAGGAAATAGTTGCGCAGCGTTCGCCCGATGGTGCGAAACGCGAGCTCCTCCCACGGTATTTCGTCTTCGCGGAACAGACGCACCTCGAGGCTCTCGGGCCCGGGCTCGAAATCGAGATCGAGGAGGCGCGCGCGGAACATCATGTAGAGCTGGCTGATCTGCGGCAGGCTGATCACCGTGTACAGCTCGCCGATCTCGACGCGCGCGCTCGCCTCTTCCAGCGTTTCGCGCGCGGCGCCAGCAAAGATCGTCTCGCCGTTTTCGAGAAAGCCCGCGGGCAGCGTCCACAGACCATGGCGCGGCTCTATCGCGCGCCGGCACAGGAGGATTTGGTCTTCCCACTCGGGAAGGCTGCCGACGACGACCTTTGGATTCTGGTAGTGAACCGTTTCGCAATCGGCGCAGATGTAGCGCGATACGTGGTCGCCCTCCGGAACGCGAAGCACGATCCGATCCGATCCACAGTGACTGCAGAATTTCATCCGTTCATTATGAGGGCGCCCTTCGGCAATCTCAACCGCGCGAGATCGGCCCCATCGGACGCCTGGTGGCTCGATCCCTCGGTCGCTCCGACGGATCTTCTTGCGCGCTTCGCCCGCGGACCTCAATGCGGCATACTGCGGCGATCATGGCCAATCGCTCGTTTTTGCCTGCCGCGGTCGACCGCTATCTGCAGACGGTCGCCGTGCGGGAATCCCCGCTCCAGGCGCGGCTGCGCGCCGAGACGTCGACCATACCCCAGGGGGGCATGCAGATCGGCGCCGATCAGGGCGTGCTGCTCGCGTTCCTCGTGCGCCTCATCGGCGCGCGCAGCGCCATCGAAATCGGCACGTTCACCGGTTACAGCGCGTTGTGCGTTGCGGCCGCGCTGCCGGCGGATGGGCGCCTCGTCTGCTGCGATATCAGCGAGGAATGGACGCAGATCGCGCGCCGGTACTGGTCCGAAGCAGGTGTCGCCGACAAGATCGAGCTCCACGTCCAGTCCGCACTGGCAACGCTGGGCGAGCTCCGGCGCGACGGCGCCACGGGCACGTTCGATTTCGCCTTCATCGATGCCGACAAGACCGGCTACGACCCCTATTACGAGGCTTGCCTGTCGCTGCTGCGCCCCGGCGGACTGATCGCGATCGACAACATGCTCTGGGGGGGCGCCGTCGCGGACGACGCGGACGAGAGCGAGGACACGAAGGCGCTGCGCGCGCTCAATCTCAAGATCCGCGACGACCGGCGCGTCGACGCCTGCCTGCTTTCGGTCGGTGACGGCGTCATGCTCGCGCGAAAGCTCTGAGGGAACGGTCCGTCGCCGGCCGCATTCAGAGCCTGATGAAGTTCTCGCGGTAGTAGCGCAATTCCTGGATCGACTCGTAAACGTCGGCCAGCGCCTCGTGCTTGCCTTCCTTCGGGACCCCCTTCATCAGGTCGGGCTTCCAGCGGCGCGCAAGCTCCTTCAGCGTCGATACATCCAGGTTGCGATAGTGGAAATAGTCCTCGAGCGCCGGCATCCAGCGCGCGAGAAAGCGGCGGTCCTGGCAGATCGAGTTGCCGCACATCGGCGAGATCCTCGCCGGAACATGTTCGCGCAGGAACGCGAGCGCTGCGGCTTCGACGTCGGCCTCGGACGTCACCGCCGCCTTGACCTTGTCGATCAGCCCGGAGCGTCCGTGCGTGCCCTTGTTCCACGAATCCATCGCGTCGAGCACGGCGTCGTCCTGGTGCACGACCCATACCGGCGCTTCGGCAACCGTGTTGAGCTCGCCGTCCGTCACGACCAGCGCCACCTCGATGATGCGGTCGGTGTCCGGCTTCAGGCCCGTCATTTCCATGTCGATCCAGATGAGGCGGCTGGCGTCTTGGGGCATGGCGATTTCGCGTAGAATTGGGCGCTCATTCTCGCATACCGCGGACATGCCCAAGCGCACGGACGCGGGGATTCCCGATGACTGCCGCTGCCTTCACCACGCTCTTTGCCGTCGCGCTCGCGCTGTTTCTCGCCCTGCGATTATGGCTCGCGCGCCGGCACACGATCCACGTCGCCGCACACCGGGCGAGCGTGCCGCCGGCATTCGCGGAGCGCATCGGACTCGCAGCGCACCAGAAGGCCGCCGATTACACGATGGCACGCACGCGTCTCGGCATCGTCGAAACCCTGGTCGAGGTCGTTGTGCTCGTCGTGCTCACGTTCGGCGGCGGCGTCGCGGCGCTCGTCGCCTGGACCGGGTCGCTTCCGGGCGGCGCACTGTGGCAGGATCTCGCACTCCTCGTCGCGTTCGCGGTCATCATGGGCGTGATCGGCCTGCCGTTCTCTTACGTCCAGACGTTCGGCATCGAAGCGAAGTTCGGCTTCAACCGGACGACGCGCGCGCTTTGGGTCGCCGACCTCGCGAAGGGCGTCCTGATTGGCGCCGCGCTCGGCCTGCCGCTGGCCACGCTGGTGCTGTGGCTGATGCGCGCCGCGGGGATGTTATGGTGGCTGTGGGTGTGGGCGGCATGGATGGCGTTCCAATTCCTGATCCTCGCGCTTTATCCGACGGTGATCGCGCCGCTGTTCAACAAGTTCTCGCCGCTGCCGCCCGGGCCCGCGCGGGCGACCGTCGAGGCGCTGCTCGCGCGCTGCGGCTTCGAGAATCGCGGCCTCTTCGTCATGGACGGCTCGCGCCGCTCGAGCCACGGCAACGCCTTTTTCACCGGCTTCGGCCGGGCAAAGCGCATCGTGTTCTTCGACACGCTGCTCGCGCGCCTCGCGCCCGACGAGGTCGAGGCGGTGCTGGCGCACGAGCTCGGCCACTTCCGGCTGAAGCACGTGATGAAGCGCATGGCGTGGACCGCCGCGCTTTCGCTCGCGTTCCTCGCGCTGCTCGCGTGGCTCGCCGGTTCCGCATGGTTCTACGAAGGTCTCGGCGTGCCGCCGGCGCCGGACCGGCCGGGCGTCGCGCTGCTCCTGTTCTTCGTCGCGCTGCCGGTGTTCACGTTCGTGCTCGCGCCGCTGTCGTCACTGTACTCGCGCAAGCACGAGTTCGAGGCCGACGCCTTCGCCGCGCGGAACGCGTCCGCCGCCGCGCTGGTGCGCGCGCTGGTGAAGCTGTACGAGGACAACGCGGCGACGCTGACGCCCGACCCGCTGCATTCGGCGTTCTACGACTCGCATCCGCCCGCGGCCGCGCGCATCGCGCGGCTCGCAGACGTCCTGAGGAGCTCCCATGCCACGATTCCCTTCCCTGCTGGCGATTGCGCTACTGGTCGTCCGTTTCGACGTCGCAATCGCGCAGACCCAGCCTGCGCCCTTCACGTCTGGCGATCCAAAGGCTGGAAAGGCCCTGGTCGATCGCGATTGCGTCGGTTGCCACGCGCAGAAATTCGCCGGCGATCCCGATCAGATGTACCGTCGCGCCGATCATCGCGTCAAGACGCCGGGCCAGCTCCTCGCGCAGGTGCAGGCGTGCAACACGAATCTCGGCAAGAACTATTTCCCCGAGGAGGAGGAGCACATCGCCGCATACCTCAACCTCGAGTTCTACAAGTTCAAGCCATGACCGACGGCAGCGGTCCCGACGCCGGGCTCGCCACCCTCGCGGCCCTGCATTGCCGGGCCGGCGCGCCGCGGCTGCCCGATGCCGAGCTGCATGCCCGACTGCCGTCCCTCGCCGGCTGGACGCCAGAACGCCAATGCGATCGAGAAGACGTTCACGCTTCGCCAACTACTACGAGACGATGGCGTTCGTGAACGCGATCGCGTACATCGCGCATCGCGAGGACCACCACCCCGACCTCGGCGTCCAATACAACCGCTGCGCCGTCACGTACTCGACGCACAGCGCCGGCGGCGTCACCCTGAACGATCTCATCTGCGCGGCGCGCGTGGAGAGCGTTTCCAAGTGACACGCGAGGCCGGGCGCGTGGAACGTCGCGGTGCCGCGGCGGAAGCGTTGTCCGAAGGGCTGGTCGTCTCCTGCCACCGCCGCCATTTTGTCGTTCGGCAGGACGCAGGCGAGATCGTCGAGTGCGTGCTGAAGGGCCGTAGCATGACGCTCGCCTGCGGCGACCGTGTGCGCTTCGCGCCGCGCAGCGGGCGGCGGCGGCGATCGAGGCGGTGGCGCCGCGCAGCGACGCTCTTCTATCGCTCCGACGCGTTCAAGGAAAAGCTGATCGCCGCCAACGTCACGCAGGTCGTCGGCGTCGTCGCGCCCGGTCTTGTCGCTCGACCTGGAGCTCGTCGATCGCTGGTCGTCGCCGCCGAGAGCGAGCGCTGCCGGTTCGTGCTGGCCGCCAACAAGTCCGACCTGCCCGGCTTCGACGAGCTCCTCTCGCGTCTCGCAGCCTTATGCTGCGCTCGGCTATCGCGGTCGTTGCGCTGTCGGCGAAGCGCGACTGCAGCGCCGCTCCTGCCGTGGCTCGAGGGCCAGCACACGGTGCTGATCGGGCAATCGGGAATGGGCAAGTCGACGATCCTCAACGCCATCGCGCCGGACGCGGATGCAAAGACGGCCGACGTATCGGCTGCGCTCGCAACCGGCCGCCATACGACGTCGCATTCGACGCTGCTACCCGCTGCCCGGCGATCGCGGCGGCTGGATCGTCGATTCGCCGGGCATCAAGGCATTCGGGCTCGCGCATCTCGCGCCCGACGCCATCGCGCACGCCTTCGTCGAGCTGCGGCCGCTCCTCGGGCAATGCCGCTTTCGCGATTGCCGGCACGACCGGGAACCGGGTTGCGCGGTCTCCGCGGCGGTCGCTGCGGGGCGCGTGGCGCCGCATCGCGTCGCGCTGCTGCACGCGCTCATCGCGGCGAGTACCGCGGCGCGTGTGCCCGAACGATAGCGGACACCGCACCGATCACGCCCCCGCTCCCCCCGGCGCCCAGTAGGCGAGTGTCAGCAGCAGGATCAAGAGCAGCCACAGAACGAGGGCCCGCCAAACGAGGCCGACTGCACTCGGCAGGAAATCCACTTCGGCGGGGTCGCCCATCCCCAGCTCGGGCCGGTACTCGGGTTCGCCGATGGCGACCGGAAGCGGCCCGCCCACGACGACGCCGAGTGCGCCGGCGCCGCTCGCGAGGACGAGCCCGACGTGCTCTCCTCCCTCTTGGTCGGCCCAGGTCTTCGCTTGCGTGCGCCAGCAATACACGGCGTCCTCGAAGTCGCCGACGATCGCGAACGAGAGCGCGGTCAGACGTACAGGGATCCAGTCGAGGAGCCACAGCAGCCTGCGCACCGGCGCACCGAACGCCGACCGCGCACGCGCAATCGGCGTCCCTTCCGTTCCGCGCACGTCGCCGCGCCACTCGTCGGCGACCAGCACGCAGGCGCGGTAAAGAACGGCACCGACCGGGCCGGGGAGCGCCGTGAACCAGAACAGCACCGCGAACACCTGGCGGTAGGAATCGACGAGACCGCGCTCGATCGCGAGCTTCGCCGACGTCCGTGCTCGACAATTCGGCGCTCTCGACCCCGCGCCAGCCGGCGAGCCATCGCCGCGCGCCGGTGAGATCGCCGGCTTTGAGCGCCGCCGCCACGCCCGAGAAGGCGTGGCTGAACCGACGGAAGCCCATCAACAGGTAGAGAAGCGCGATGTTCCACGCGAGACCGAGCAGCGGATGGAGCGCCTGCAGCGACCAGAAAACCAAAGCTGCAATCGCGGCGGGCGGCGCGAGCGCGAGGATCGCTGCGACGACGCCTTGCTGCCTCGTGCCGCCATTGAGCTTCTCCTCGAGGCGCCGGACATAGAGCACGAACGCGCGCTCCAGCGCGCCGCGCCAGCGAAACGCGCGCCACTGCTCGAGCCCCAGCGCAGCCAGCACGGCGAGGAAGTTCATCGACGAACCTCCCCGCGAACGCCTTCGGGCGACCGTACGGCGCTCATGCGCGGAGAAACTCCTTGCTGACCTCGTCGAACAATTGGGTCGCAGCTTCGCCCAGCCATTCGAACACCACCATTTCCCGCGAGACGATCCTCGCGCCCTCCTGCCGCAGGCGGGCGAGTGCGATATCGCGGTCGAATTCGCGGCGCGAGCCCACGCAGTCGGCAACGACGTAGATCTCCTTGCCTTCCTCGAGCAGCTCGAGCGACGTCTGCAGCAGGCACACGTGCGCCTCGACGCCGATCACGACGACCTGCGGGCGATCGGCCCCCGGCAGTCGCGACAGACACTGCGCGGCGACGCCGGAGAAGTGATTCTTCGACCCGATCGCGCCTTCAGGCAGGAGCACGCGGATCGATTTTGCCGTGTGCCCGAGGCCTTTCGGATAGTGCTCGGAGGCGGCGACCGGCACGCCGATCTTCTGCGCGGCGCGGATCAGCCATGTCACATTCGCGATGACGCGTTCATGGTCGTGAATTGCGGGCAGCACTTTTTCCTGCATGTCGATCACGAGCAGGACGCAACGACGGGCGTCGATCAGCATCGACAACTTCCTTTCTCGGCGTTCATCGGACGGGCGCGGGAGTCAGGCCTTGAGCTCGTCGCGGTCGCGGTACTGCTCGAGCGCTTCGGGATTGGCAAGCGCCTCGACGTTCTTCACCGGCAGGCCGTGGACGACGTTGCGGACGGCGAGCTCGACGATCTTGCTGCTCTTGGTGCGCGGAATGTCGCGTCACCTGCACGACCTTCGCCGGCACGTGACGCGGCGTCGTGTTCGCGCGGATGTGCTGCGCGGATGCGATCGATCAGCGCCTCGTCGAGCGTGAGACCCTCGCGCGAGCTTCACGAACAGCACGACGCGGACGTCGCCGACCTCGCCGGGCGGCCAGTCCTGCCCGATGACGAGACTCTCGACGACTTCGGGAAGCTGCTCGACCTGGCGGTAGATCTCCGCGGTGCCGATGCGCACGCCGCCCGGATTGAGCGTCGCGTCGGAGCGGCCGTAGATGATCATGCCGTCGTGCTCGGTGATCTCGACGTAGTCGCCGTGGCACCAGACGCCCGGGAAGCGCTCGAAGTACGCGGCGCGGTACTTGGCGCCGTCGGGATCGTTCCAGAAGCCGACCGGCATCGACGGGAACGGCGCCGTGCAGACGAGCTCGCCCTTGTCGCCGCGGATCGGCTTGCCGTCGTCGTCGCACACGTCGACTGCCATGCCGAGGCCGCGGCACTGCAGCTCGCCGCGCCACACGGGGAGCGTCGGGTTGCCGAGCGCGAAGCACGACACGATGTCGGTTCCGCCGGAGATCGACGACAGGCACAGGTCGGCCTTCACGCACTGGTAGACGTAATCGAAGCTCTCGGGCGCGAGCGGGCTTCCGGTCGAGAACATCGTCCGCAAGTGCGGGAGCTCGTAGTCCTTGCGCGGCACCGTGCAGATCTTCTTCGCGGCGTCGATGTACTTGGCCGAAGTGCCGAAATGCGTCATCCGCTCGCTTTCGGCGAAGTCCCACAGCGCCCTGCCGCGGTCGATGAACGGCGAGCCGTCGTAGAGCAGCAGCGTCGCGCCCGCCGCGAGCCCCGAGGCAAGCCAGTTCCACATCATCCAGCCGCAGGTCGTGAAATAGAACAACCGGTCGCCCGGCTTCAAGTCGCCGTGCAGCAGGTGTTCCTTCAAATGCTGGAGCAGCGTGCCGCCGGCGCCATGGACGATGCACTTCGGCACGCCCGTGGTGCCCGACGAGTAGAGGATGTAAAGCGGATGGTCGAACGGCAGCCGAACATAGTCGATCGGCGCCGGCGCGTGCGGCGCAAGCCATGCGTCCCACTCGACGGCGCCGCGCACGTCCGCGAGATCGAACGGCGTCCCCGACGTCTCGCGCAGGTATGGGATCACGACGACACGCTCGACCGTGGGTAGCTTCCCGACGATCTCGGCGACCTTCGACAAGGATCGACAACCCCTTGCCGTTGTACCAGTAGCCATCGACGGTGAAGAGTATGCGCGGCTCGATCTGCCCGAAGCGGTCGAGGACGCCCCGCACGCCGAAATCGGGCGAGCACGACGACCAGACCGCGCCCTGGCTTGCCGCGCCCAGCATCGCGACGATGGCCTCCGGCATGTTCGGAAGGTAGGCCGCAACGCGATCGCCGACTTCGACGCCCATGGCCTCGAGCGCAGCCGCGACGCGCGATGCCGATGCCGCAAGCTCGGCATGCGAAACCCGCTGCTCGAGCTTGTCCTCGCCGCGGAAAACGAGCGCGTCGCGGGCTACGTCGGCCTCAGGCCCGCTGGCCGAAGAGCGCAGCAGATTCTCGGCGAAATTGAGGCGCGCTTCCGGAAACCATTGCGCGCCCGGCATTCGATCCGGATCGATCAGCGTGCGCTCGCCCGGCTCGCCGATCACGCCGGCGTAATCCCACACGCGCGCGCCAGAAGTCTTCCCGATGCTCGTTCGACCAGCGCCACAGCGATGCGTAATCAGGAACTGCCGAGCCGGTGGCGACCTCGATCCGGCGCGCGAAGTCGGTGATGTTCGCCTGCGCGATGCGCTCGGGCGAGGGCTGCCATAGCAGGGCGCTTGTCGTCATGATGGCATCACGTCCGGATGGAAGCCGGGCCTTCTGTCACCGGGCCGCGGCCGTCTTGCGCGCATCGAGCGCTCGCAGCAGAGCCATCACGCGCTCGGGCAACGGCACCGAGCGGCCGGTCGCGCGATCGACCCACACGATCTTGGCCGCCCCGTCGGCATACTCCCGCCCGTTCATCCAGATTTCGTAATAGCTGCCAACGCTCGTGCGTCCAGGTTCGGCAAGATACATTCGCACGTCGATCTCGCCCGGGTACACGAGCGGCTCGCGAAACGTGCAGCTTGCATTGACAATGACGGGTCCCGTCCCGTCGTCCGCGTCAATGCGGGGATGGAGCGTGTAGATCCATTCGATACGCGCTTGCTCCATATAGCGGAAATACACGGTGTTGTTGACGTGGCCCAGTCCGTCCATGTCGCCCCAGCGGATCGACTGGCGGGACGTGTGTACGAGCAGTCGCGGTCGTTGCGTCATGGAAGGAAGCGTTCCCGGCTGTCTCGCGGTGCGGGCCTCAATGGGCCCGTCCAGGTTCGCTCACCATCGCCGCCGCGACGAGCTCGGCGATGTCGCGCGTGGCAATGTCCGGGTCCCTGCGGAGCGCCCCGACGCCATCGGCGATCATGATGGCGCAATACGGGCACCCCGTCGCGATGACGCCCGGTCGCTGCGGCAGCGCTTGCTCGACCCGTGTCACGTTGATCCGTGTGCCGATCGTTTCCTCCATCCACATCCGCGCGCCGCCGGCGCCGCAGCACATCGCCTTCTCGCGGCTCAAATCGAATTCCAATGGCGCATCCTTCACCAGCTGCCGGATGATCGCGCGCGGCGCCTCGAACTCGCCGTTGTGTCGCCCGAGGTAGCAAGGCTCATGATAGATGACGCGCTCGAACGAGGGCCGAAGCCGGATCCGCCCGGCGGCGACGAGCTGCGCGATCAGCTGCGTGTGGTGGACGACTTCCCAGCGGCCGCCGAACGCCGGATATTCGTTCCTGCAGCGTATTGAACGCGTGCGGATCGCAGGTAACAATCCTCTTCACGCCGAGCGCGTTGAGCTTTCGCCACGAGCGCCATCGCGAGCTGCTGGAACAGCATCTCGTTGCCGGCGCGCCGCACGCATTCTCCGGTCGATGTCTCGGCGTCGCCCAGGATGCCGAAGCGGACGCCGGCCTGTTTGAGGATCGAAGCGAATGCCTTCGCGATCTTCTGGCAGCGCAGGTCGAAGGACTCCGCCGAGCCGACATAGTAGAGCCAGTCGAGACCCTGCATCTGCTCGGCGCTTTCGACTTTCACGATTCCGAGGTCCTTCGCCCAGTCACCGCGCGTGTCGGAAGGAAACCCCCACGGATTGCTCTGCGATTCGTAAGCGTCGAATACCGCCTTCAGCTCATGGGGGAATTCGCCGTCCATCAGCACGCGGTGCTGGCGCATCCGGAAGAAACGGGGCAGATGCTCGAGCTCGATCGGGCACGCCGTTTCGCAGTAGCCGCACGTCGTGCACGCCCACAGCGTGTCCTCGCCGATGACCGGTCCGACGAGCGGCGGCAACGCGTCGTCATCGACCTTGCCTGCGACGATCGCGTCGCGCTTTTCCATGAGGTGATGCTTGAGGCTGTCGTTGACCCATTTCATCGACAAGGGCTTGCCTGTGAGAAATGTCGGACACGCGTCCTTGCACCGCCCGCACTCGGTGCAGGTGAAGGCGTCGAGCCCGTCCTTCCAGGTGAGGTCTTTCGCGGTTCGCGCGCCGATCCGCATCGATTCGGCGTCGGCGCTCTCGCCCATGATCTTCTCGAGATCGACGAAAGGGACGATGTTCGCCGGCGTGCCCCGGCGGAAGTACAGCGCCGGCAACGCGGTGACGATATGGAAATGCTCGCCAGTGGGAAGGATCACGAGAAACGCGAAGACGACGACGAGCTGCGTCCAGTAGGAAAGCTGGTAGCCCGCGGCAAGTGCGGACGGCGATAGTCCTGAGAGCGCCTGCGCGACGCCGCGTCCGGCGAAAGCAAAATCGCGATCGTGCGCGATGCCGGGATCGCTTGCCGCGAAGAGCGCGAAGCGGAAGCCATCGAACAGCAAATCGGTGATCATGATCGCGAGGATCAGCGACAGGATCAGCAGCGCTTCGCGATTGCTTTCGAGGCGTTTGGGCTTCAGCACGTACCGGCGCCAGTACGCGTAGGCGAGCGCGATCAGCACGGCGATTTCGACGACGTCCTTTCCTCCGGCGAACATCCCGCCGACGATCCCCGGATACACGAATGGCTCGTGATAGCCGATGATGATGAGCTGGACCTTCCGCGCGAGAAGCGCCATGAAGCCCAGGAAGATCGCCGCATGCATCAGACCGGGCTTCCACTCGCGCCGGATCATTCGCGACTGCAGGAAACCGTTCGTCAGCACCGACGCGAGGCGCGCCCCGGGATGATCGAAGCGCGGTTCTGGCGCAAGGCTCGCGACGATGCGCAGCTTCCGCGCAGTGAGGTACCCGAACCCGGCGACCGCGACAATCAGGAGCAGCGAAATACCGAGGGGGCTCATCGAGGAATCGGGTGCGCGAACATCTGGGGCGCCCCCTATTCAGCGGGGGGCTTCGAGCCGCAGTGACAATTATACAATTGGCTCCATTTTTGACGGCGGCGGCGTGACCGCACGAGGAACCCCATGGAACGCGAAACGATGGAATACGACGTCGTGATCGTCGGCGGCGGGCCCGCGGGCCTGGCGGCCGCCATCCGCATCAAGCAGCGCGCCGCCGAGACCGGCAGGGACGTGAGCGTCGTCGTCCTGGAGAAGGGGTCCGAGCCCGGTGCCCACATCCTGTCCGGGCGCCGTCATGGATCCGCGCGCGCTGACCGAGCTCATGCCCGATTGGAAAGACGCGGGGCGCGCCGCTCGACACGAAGGTGACCGAGGACCGCTTCTACCTGCTGACCAAGTCGAAGGCGATCTACAACCCGCGTTGGCTGCTGCCGGAGTGCTTCATCAACGATGGCTATTACATCGTCAGCCTGGGCAACGTCGTGCGCTGGCTCGGCCAGCAGGCCGAAGCGCTGGGCGTGGAGATCTTCGCCGGGATTTGCCGGCGCTCACGTGTTGTACGGCGAGAACGGCGCGGTCCGCGGGGTCGCTACCGGCGACATGGGCATCGGCAAGGATGGCAAGCCGACCGGGAACTACCAGCCCGGCGTGGAGCTCGTCGCCAAGTACACGCTGCTCGCGGAAGGCGCGCGCGGACATCTCGGCAAGCAGGTCGTCGCACGATACCGGCTCGACGAAGGCAGGCGACCCGCAGACGTGGGGCATCGGGATCAAGGAATTGTGGGAGATCGATCCCGCGAAGCACGTGCCGGGACTGGTGCTGCACAGCGCCGGCTGGCCGCTCGACAACAAGACGTACGGCGGCGGCTTCATGTATCACTACGAGAACAACCAGGCTTCGATCGGACTCGTGGTTGGCTTGGGCTACGCCAATCCTTACCTCGAGCCGTTCCTCGAGTTCCAGCGCTACAAGACGCACCCGGCGCTGCGCTCGTTTCTCGAGGGCGGCAAGCGCATCGGCTACGGCGCGCGCGCGATCAACGCGAGCGGGATCCAGTCGCTGCCGAAGCTCGTCTTCCCCGGCGGCGCGTTGATCGGCTGCGACGCCGGATTCCTCAATGCGCCGCGCATCAAGGGTTCGCACGCCGCGATCAAGTCCGGCATGCTGGCCGCCGACGCCGCGTTCGAGGCGCTGGTGGCGGGCCGCGCGCGCGACGAGCTTTCCGCATATCCGGCCGCATTCGAGGCGTCGTGGCTAAACGACGAGCTCAAGGGCGCACGCAATTTCAAGCCCTACCTCGACCGCGGTCTCGTCGTCGGCGCTGTGTTGTGGGGCATCGATCAGCTGGTCTTTCGGGGCACGGTGCCGTGGACGCTGCACCGGCGCAAGCCCGACCACGAGAAGCTCAAGCCGGCGTCCGAGATGCACGCCGATCGACTACCCCAAGCCCGACAACATGCTCACGTTCGACAAGCTGTCGTCCGTGTTTCTCTCGAACACCAACCACGAGGAGAACCAGCCGTGCGCACCTGACGCTCAAGGATGCCGCGGTGCCGGTTGACGGTCAACCTCGCGCGCTACGCCGGCCCCGAGGCGCGTTACTGCCCTGCCGGCGTCTACGAGTTCGTCAAGACCGACGACGGCCGCGACCGGCTGCAGATCAACGCCCCGAATTGCGTGCACTGCAAGACGTGCGACATCAAGGACCCGACCCAGAATATCGTCTGGGTCGCGCCCGAAGGCGGCGGCGGGCCGAACTACGCTGGGATGTAACCGTCGTTTGCCGCCCTGCCCTTGCTACCGGCGCCGCGGAGGCGCTTGTCTCACCAGTTCCCGCCAACGCGGGACGGTCGGCGGCTTCGGCAGCTGCTTCAACTCGAGCCCGCAAATGAACTCGAGCAGCGTGTGGTGTTCGACGCGGACGCCGGTCAGCTCGACACCCTTGCCGGCGAGTCCTCAGAGGAACAGCGGTCCCGGCGCATCGAGATTCGTGAGCTTGTCGAGATCGAGCGCGCGCGGCTTGCGCCGCTTGACCTGCTGCTGCAGCGCGCTTCTCGCTACGCAAAGCGTTTGGCTATCGAGGGCCCCGTCGAGGACAAAGCGATCTCCGTCCCTGCTCACCGCGAGGGCACGTACCGACGGGTCTGCGGGAACATGTGGCATACGGCGTCAACCGATCCGTACCGGCCTGCGACGCCTTGGTGGCGGGTCGCCGACCGGCGCGGCTTTCGCAAGGGAACATGCGCGCTACACACGCCCGATCAGCACGAGAACGATGAGGACGATCACCAGCGCTCCCAGAATTCCGCTCGGGCCATAGCCCCAGCTGCGGCTGTGCGGCCATGTCGGAAGCGCGCCCACCAGAATCAGGATCAGGACGATCAACAGGATCGTGCCGACGCTCATGTCTTCCTCCTTTCGCGCTGGCCCAAACGAAGCATGATTCGAGACGAGTCTCCAGCATGGGCCCACGCGGTCGGCTACTCCTTGGGCCCAGTCGGCCGTCGTACGGCAACGCGCGGTTGGAAACCGTCGTTCTTCGAACGATGCTCGTTCAAACACCGCAACCAGCGTGCCAGGAAGGACGAGCACAAAAACAAACGGTTAGACAATTGGCGTGTAGGACATTTATGCAAAGACGGAAGAAAGGTGGAAGAGCTGTCGGTCCGCCGGCGCAAAAAAGACGCGGCAATGCGCCGGCCCCAGGAATTCCTCGACACTCAGGTCCCCAGATGGACCTGGTACTTGGCCCCCGTGGAACTCGTGCAGGTGCCGGCGCTCTGGTCAGATCGAGCGCGCCTTTGCGTGGTCCGCGCGGCCTTGCGTCCGGATCGCATTCACTCCTCGAGCGCCAACCGGATCGCGTCGCCCTCGCTCATCGTCGCGCCTTCCGCGACCAGGCGCTTGAGCTCGCCAGGGACGAACTCCTCGGCCATCAGCGCAGTAAGGCGGGCAAGCGAGCGCGCTTCGTTGGGCTGGCGCCGTGACTGTTTCGCCGCGAATGCGCAATCCGTGTAGCCGGCGATCCGTACGGCATTTGCGATCCTGCCCGTCAGCGCCGCGCGCAACGAGAGGTGATCGAGCGTGCTCAGCGCGTCCATTTCCCGGCGCAACGGCAAGCCTTCTCTCGCCGCAGCGAGCGCCTCGTGAAGCTCGCCGCGCTCGGTGTGCACGCCGGCGAGGTTGGCCAGGCAGACGCCCAGCATGTCCTTCTTGATGAAACGCGACTGTCTCATCAGCGCGGCGGCTTCGCGGAAACCCGAGAGTGCGGCATCGAGATCGCCGATCGCCCATGTCATGTCGGCTAGATTGAGCAGGACGGCGAGTGCAGAGGAGGTGGCTTCGATGTCCCGGTACCGGCGCCTGGGCAAGCACGCGCCGGATCGCCGCGATCTGAACGGCGAGGTTGCCTTCTTCGACGACGACGCCCGGCCACGCCGCATCGATGATGATTCCTTTGGCGACGTACTCTTCGGCGCGCTCGACGAGAACGCTCAGGACCGCGACGCCGCGGGCGCCGAGCGGCACCGAAGTCCCGGAATGACTGAGCACGCCGACCTCGGCGTCGAGGAGGAACGGCCCGAGTTCGTAGACCACGCTCACCGCGCGCAGGATGCGCCAAGCCGCCGATCATCATCGGAGGTGATTCGCGTACGACCCGCCGATTCGACCATCAGCCGTCCAGCGCCAGCCGGACCGCTTCGTCCTCGCTCATCGCCGCGCCTTCGGCGAGCAGGCGCAAGAGGCCGTCCGGGTCGAGCGTTTCGGCAAGCAGAGTCTGTATCCGGTCGCGCGCGCGTGCTTCGTTCGGTTGACGCGCCACCCCCTTCGTCGCACGTGCGGAATCGGCGTAGCCTGCGATTCGTGCGGCGTTTACCGTTTTGCCTGCCCGCGCCGCGAGCAGTGCGAAATGGTCCAGCAGCAACCAGACTTGGCCCGCTTCCCGGAGCATTGGCATGCCCTCGCGGGCAGCTTCCAGCGCCTCGTCGAGTTCCCCGCGCTCGGCGTGCACCCCAGCCAGATTCGTAAGGCAGAATCCAAGCGCCAGGCGTCTCAGCGGGGACTTTCGTGCGAGCGCGACCGTCTCGCGAAAACGGACGAGCGCGGCAGCAAGTTCGCCGCTCGCCCATGTCATGTCTGCGAGGTACATCAGCGCCAGGAGCGCCATGCGCTCGGCCCCCGCCCGAAGGGATAGCGATAAGGCATTCTCGTAGTGCGTCCGGGCAGCGGGCAGGTCGCCCGCCAGCATTTTCATCGCACCGAACTGAAGAAGATATTCAGCGAGCGCCTTCGGTGGCGCCGCGCTTTTCAGCAACGGGAACGCTTCGGCAAAGAAGGGCGCGGCCCGCTCGAACCGGCCCATGTAGCTCAAGCTCGCACCCATTTGGGTCAGCGAAAGACCTAGACCCAGCGCATCGTCTAGTCGGCGATAGAGATCGATGGCTCGCTGACACGCCGGCAACGCCTGCGGCGGCGCTGCCTCCCACAGCGACCCGAGCCAGCGCCACAGCCGCGCGAGGTCCGACTCCGAGGCGTGCGACTCGACCCCCGCTCTGGCGGCTGCCCCGAGCCGTTCCCGACCTTCCCGGGCAAGCGACATTTCTGTCCACAGTGCCCCCGAGGCACCCGCGAGTGCGACGCCGACTACCGCGTCGCCGCGCTCACCGAGTGCCCAATCGAGCGCGGCACGAACATTGTCCCGCTCCGGGAAGTACTCGGTACACCAATCCGCGTCGGGCTTGTGTAGCCAGTCGTCGGCCGCCCGCTCGAAACAGTCACGGAAATGTTGTGCGTGCCGACGTGAAATCCCAGCCGATTCCCCTGCCTCGGCGAGCTTCTCAAGCGCGTAGGCACGGGTCGTCTCGAGCAGCCGGTAGCGCGCCCCTGCGTGGTTCGTATCGGCAACCACCAGCGAGCGTGAAACGAGCTGCGAGAGCAGATCGATCACAGCGTAGTCGTCGATCGCTTGGTCGGAGGCGATTGACGAGGCAGCCTCCAGCGCAAAGGTGCCAGGGAAGACGGCCAGCCGTCGCAGCACGACGCGCTCCTCTTCCGCGAGAAGATCGTAGCTCCAGTCAAGCGTTGCGCGCAGCGTCTGCTGGCGTGGCAGCGCCGTGCGAATTCCACCGGTCAGCAGCCTGAAGCGGTTATTTAGGCGCGCGTTGATCTGCTCGACCGACAACGACCGGATGCGCGCCGCCGCCAACTCCAACGCCAATGGAATCCCATCGAGATGGGAGCACAACTCCGCGATGATCGGAGCGCGAGCTGCCGTCAAATCGAAGCCGGGTTGCTGGCGCCGTGCCCGCTCGACGAAGAGCTGAACCGCTTCCGAGCTACCGATCGCGTCCTCATTCGCCATCACCTCCGGCAGCGAAAGCGTTGGCAGCGGATAGATTTGCTCGCCGACGACCTGCAGCGGTTCGCGACTTGTGGCAATGACCGTCGCCTCCACCGTTTCGCGGATGATCGTCGCGACCAGCGTGGCACACGCGTCGCGCAGGTGCTCGCAGTTGTCCAATATCAGCAATATCTGACGAGTCCTGAGGTAACGACAGAGCGTTTGTATGAGCGGCGTCGCTCCCCTCTCCTGTACGCCGAGTACCTGCGCCACTGTTGTGAAGATGAGCGAAGGATCGGTGGTCGAGCCCAACTCCACCAACCAGACGCCGTCGCGGTACGCGTCGAGGACCTCGGCCGCGACCTGCACGGCGAGCCGTGTCTTGCCGATGCCGCCTGCGCCAACCAGCGTCACCAGGCGCCGCCTGGGCAGCAGCCGCTTGATCTCGACCAGCTCGCGCTCGCGGCCGACGAATGACGTTGCCGCAACCGGCAGGTTCGAGCGAGAGACGCCACCGGCCTCCGCTAGCGCGCGAGGGTCGCTGAGTTCGGTGACGGGACCGACAAAGCGGTAACCGCGCCGCGCGAGCGTCTCTATCCACAGCTCGCCACCCGGAGCCCGGGCCAGCACACGCCGGATCGCCGAGATCTGGACGGCGAGGTTGCTCTCTTCGACGACGACACCCGGCCAGGCAGTGTCGATGATGCTGTCCTTGCCAACGTACTCATGTGGGTGCTTGACGAGCGTACGTAGGACAGCGACCCCCCGCGAGCCCAGCGCCACCGGAACGCCGGCATGCGTCAGCACCGCGGCCTCGACGTCGAGCCGGAACGGCCCGAGTTCATAGACGGTGCTCACATCGCGCTCCTGCTCTCGCCTCCGCGCCTGGACGCGTTCGCCAAAGCCCGAGGCGCCCTCGGAATCGGCCGCGGGCTGCTCTTCAACATGGAACTTTTATAGTTTTTTAAGCGCTTTTTCAAGACTCCGCTCCCCATTGCGATCGACGATTCGTGCCGTGGTCTGCGCATGGCGAACAGCATCGCCGCGGCGGCAACGTAGGACAACCGATTATTCGTGACCGACGCTGCCGACTACTTCGACGACCGACGCTGCCGACTACCTCGACGATGGCACCCATGCTCGGGGGCACGGTGGCGGCAAACGTGGCGAGGGCGTTCAGGTGGCCAAGTCATCATTCGCACGGAGGTCAATCATGACAATCTATGGAACGCATCATTTCTTCGGTCGAAGCAACATCAGGCGGGCAGCGAGGACGACCGTAGGTCTGCTCGGCATAGCAGTGCTGGGATATGTTGCGATCACGTTCGTCGAGCACACGCTGCCTTCACTCAATTTGTCTTCGGGATTCGTCGTGGAAAGCCAGATGGCGAGTCCGGAAGCCGCGGTCGAGATGGCGGATGCGCCGGCAACAAGCGGCGTGGCAACTGCGTCGGTGCCGCCGGTATCGCCTTCACCGGGCGCCGCGCCGGAAGTCGGCTATTTCCCCCGGGGATATGTGAACCAGGCGACCACGACCGAGGAGCCGACCCCGACATTCTGATTGCGCGCAACTCCCGGGCACAGGTTTGCAGTCGGTGTATCGGCATCCGCCAAACGTGACGCAGTTCTTCGACGAGGGCGGCTCGTGAGCAGCATTCAAGGACAGGTTCTGCGGATGAGCGAGCGCCGCGAAGTGGCGATCTATCTGCGCAGAGGCAGGCTCTGGGTCGCGGACTTCATCGACGGCGACGGCGCGCTCGTCGACGCGGCAACGTGGTTCCGCTTCAACTGCGGCGCGCTGTCGACATACCACGCGCGGCGCCGCATGGTTCGAGAATCCGCGATCCCGCTCTCGCAGGAGCTCGTCACGCGAATCGAGAACCTGCATTGTTCAACCGCGACGGCGGAGAGCGATCGCACGATGCTCCCCCCAGGCGGCCGCACGTCACCCGGGGCACGAAGCACGATTGCGCGATTCTTTCGCCGGTTGTTCGGACGACGCCCAAGGCATCCGGCGGCTCCGGCGACAAAACGCGGCACAAGTTTGAGAACCAGTGCGCCGCCCGGCGCGGCACAGATGCACTCCACGTGCGAGCCGCACGAAATCGAACTCCATTCTTACGAGGAGAACGGACGATGAACGCCAGACTAGCCTGCCGTTATGCGCCGCAGTTGCTCGCCGCCTTGCTGGTTGTCAGCGTTCCGGGCGAGGCCGAGCGTCAGACGCAAATGCCTGACATGGTGCCGTTCCCCAACCCCAGCGGCTACGCGGCCACTTTCAGTACCAGCGGCTCGATCGACCTCGACAGCCCGTTCTTTCATAGCCTCGGCACCAACGGCCGCAGTTGCGGCAGCTGTCACCGGCCGAGCGACGGATGGACGATCACGCCGGCGCATATCCGAATTCGGTTCAATCTGACGGGGGGAACCGATCCGATCTTTCGCACCAATGATGGCGCGAACTCTCCGAATGCCGACGTCTCCAGCGTCGAGGCTCGCCGCAGCGCCTACAGCATGCTGCTCAACAAAGGGCTGATTCGAGTCGGCATCGGGATTCCGGCCAACGCCGAATTCGAACTGATCGCCGTCGACGACCCTTATGGCTACGCGAGCGCTCACGAGCTGTCGCTGTTTCGGCGCCCGCTGCCGTCTACAAACCTCAAGTTCCTCAGCACGATCATGTGGGACGGACGGGAGACGTTTCTCGATCCGGCATCGACTGACTGCATCCTCGGCACGGCCAAGTGCTTCGCATCGCTTCACTTCGACCTGTCGGATCAGTCGAACGCGGCGACCACGGGGCACGCGCAGGCGGCGCAACCGTTGACCACTGAACAGCGCGAGGCGATCGTCGCGTTCGAGACTACGCTCTTCACCGCGCAAGTCTTCGACCGGGATGCGGGCGAGCTTACGGCACATCATGCGCGCGGCGGACCGAAATACCTCAGCGGGCAAGACTTCTATTTCGGTATCAACGACGTCGTGTCGGGCGACTACCGGACAGGCGCCCTGTTCAACCCCACCGTGTTCAAATTGTACGACGCGTGGGACACGCTCGATCGAGGGGGTGCGGAAGGCGGTCGCGCCGAAGCTCGCCGCGCGGTCGCCCGGGGCGAAACGCTGTTCAACACCAAGCCCATCCGGATTACCGGGGTCAAGGGGCTGAACGACGACCTTAGCGTCCCGGTGTTGCAAGGGACGTGCACGACCTGTCACGACACGCCTCATTCGGGCAATCACTCGATCCCGGCGCCGCTCGACATCGGCCTCGCCGACCCTTCGCGCCGTACGCCCGATCTGCCGCTCTACACACTGCGCCACAAGCAACCACCGTTCGAAACGGTACAGACGACCGATCCGGGGCGTGCGCTGATCACCGGCAAGTGGAGCGACATCGGACGCTTCAAGGGACCGATCCTCCGCGCGCTCGCGGCGCGGGCACCGTATTTCCACAACGGCTCGGCAGAGGGCCTGGATGCGGTCATCGAATTCTATGACCAGCGTTTCGGCATCGGCCTTACGGTCGACGAGAAAGCGGATCTGGTCGCCTTCCTGCGGACGCTCTAAGGCGCCCTGGTTCGCCGGTGGATCCCGTAGCAAAAAGGGGCCTGCGCGTAATACGCAGGCCCCGACTCCCTCGTCGATGCCGAGGGCCGGCATGAAGCCGGCCCCGCGAGCGTTGCTTACAGCACCGGCAGTTTCCTCCCCGTCACACCTGCCTTGCAGACGAGCTTGAGCTCGAGCACGCCGCCATCGTATTTGGCGACGCTCTTCGACTCGTCCAGCTCGTGCGGCAGCGTGAAGCTGCGATAGATGTTGCCGTAGTACCTTTCGCTGCGCAGCATCTTGTCGCCTTCCTTCTTTTCCCATTCACGCTTTACTTCGCCCGTGATGGTGACTTCGTTGCCTTCGATTTCGACGTTGATGTTTTCCTTCTTCATGCCGGGCATTTCGGCGTGGATCAAATAACCGTCATCGGTTTCGGTGACGTCCATCTTGATCGTGACCGGCGTACGGGCGCCCTCCATGCGGACGGGCTTGAAGAACCCGCGGAACAACTCATCGAAGCCGGTGTCGAGGAATGGATCATACGTTACTAGGTTCGTCATGACGCTCTCCTTCCACGTCTCGCTACCTTGGGTCGGAACCCGAGACCTCGGGGCCCTCCCCGATATTAATTCTGGACTCCGGCGAAACCATTGCAAGCACGCGGGTTGATCGGGATCAAATGCGTTCATCTATCTTGCCGAGCCAAGGCCGTGAGGCGCGACCATTCGCCGCAGGGGGCGGCGCCGGGTCTCGTATTCGCGCACTTAACGTGCGGGGCTCAGGAGGGTGCCGCGACGACGATCCGGAACGCCGCATGGAATCGACCGCCCGGCGCCACCAGATGCAGCCCGCGGCCGGTCGACAGCGCGTTCGTCGGCGCCGTCATCGGCTCGAGCGCAATGAAGCCTCCTTTCCGCGGCGCGAAGACCTGCGCATAGCGGTAGCCTGCGAGAAGCTCCACGGTGATCCGCCACCCGGCACCGCTGATCGACAGCGGCGCGTGCTCGTCGGCAAAGGCGAAGCCCTCGTCGAACTCGCTATCTCCGAGCAGCGCATCGCGCGCCGCGAACGGTTCCTCGCTTCCGGCCGGAATCCCGCGCGCATCGGCGGCCAGCCGGCTCATCGCGGGCAGTCGCAGCCGCCATGCGCTCCGGGGCGACCCGGGAATCCCGAGATAGGGATGGAATCCGAAGCTCACCGGCACGGTGTCGCGATCGCTCGCGATGATCGTCGTTGCCAGCAGCAATCCCTCGGAGTCGAGCGTCGCCTCGAGCTCGATGCGATGTCGAAACGGAAATACGGCGAGGAGATCGGCGCGGGTCCATTCGAGCGCCGCGGCGATTCTATCCTGTCTCGCCTCGATCACCGCCCACGCGAGCCGCGACCACGGGACGCCGTGGATCGGAAGCCCGTTCGCGTCGCGATGGACGAGCGGCGATGACCGCTCGAGAACGACTGGACGACCCGCGGCGCGATAGCGATCGCCGGCGAGCCGGTTCGCCCACGGATGAAGAAGTGGGATACCGGCGGTGGTGCCGGCAGCGGCCGCCCCGTCGAGATCGTCGACACGGCGCAGCAGTTCGACACCGCGATGCGCGAGCGATGCTCCGAGCATCCCGTGCGCGGGCAGAAATACCGCGACCAGATCGCCGGCGACCAG
The DNA here is from genome assembly GCA_963733985.1 of uncultured beta proteobacterium. Taxonomy (GTDB): domain Bacteria; phylum Pseudomonadota; class Gammaproteobacteria; order Burkholderiales; family Casimicrobiaceae; genus CAIWHR01. The sequence continues at coordinate 171,020 of CAVTFF010000019.1, forward strand.
CGTTCGTGCCGACGGTGCGTCGATAATGCTCATCGCGCCATCTCGCGGAACTCATCCACGATCGATGAGCTCCCGCGCGACCTCCACGACTACGTCGGGCTCGAAGCCGAACTTCTTCTGCAGCTCCTTCAAGGGCGCCGACGCGCCGAACGTCTGCATGCCGATGACCCGGCCGTGCTCGCCGACGTAGCGCTCCCAGCCGAACGTCGACGCCTGCTCGATCGCGACACGCGCCTTGACGCCCGGCGGCAGCACGCTGTCGCGGTACGCCGGCGTCTGCTGCTCGAAGATGTCCCACGACGGCATCGAGACCACGCGCGAGCGGATGCCGTCGGCGACGAGCTTCTCGTGCGCCTGGGCGGCGAGGCTCACTTCGCTGCCCGTGGCGATCAGGATCACCTCCGGCTTGCCGCCGGGCGCGTCCGCGAGCACGTAGGCGCCTTGCGCGACGCCCGACGCCGGCGCGTAATTGCGTGCGGTCGAGCGTCGGCAGCGGCTGGCGCGACAGCACGATCACCGCCGGCCGGTGCCGCAGCGGCATCACGCAGCGATACGCCTCGACCACCTCGTTGGCGTCGCCGGGCCGCATCAACGTCGAGTCCCGGGATCGCGCGCAGCGACGCGAGCTGCTCGATCGGCTGGTGCGTCGGCCCGTCCTCGCCGTCGCCCATCGCGTCGTGCGTGAAGACGAAGATCGTCGGCAGCTCCATCAGCGCCGACAGGCGGATCGCCGGCCGCGCGTAGTCGCTGAAGATGAAGAACGTCGCGCCGAACGGCCGCAGCTTCGAAAGCGACAGGCCGTTCACGACCGCGGCCATCGCGTGCTCGCGGATGCCGAAGTGCAGGTTCTTGCCGCCCGGCGTCCCGGGCTCGAAGTCGCCCGCGCCTTCGAACTTGAGCGTCGTCTTGTTCGACGGTCCGAGATCGGCGGAGCCGCCGAGGAACCACGGGATGTTCTGCGCGAGCACGTTGAGCACCTGGCCCGACGCGTCGCGTCCGGCGACGCCCTTCGCGTCGGCGGGGAAGACCGGCAGGTTCGCGGTCCCAGCCCGCGGGCAGCTCGCGCCGCTGCATCTCGCTCGATCTCGGTCGCGAGCTCGGAGTACTTCAGCGCGTACGCCGCGAAGCAGGTCCGTCCACTTGCGACGCGCTTCGGCGCCGCGCGCGCCGATGCCGGCGGCGAAATGCTCGCGCACGCCGTCGGGCACCAGGAACTTCGCGTCCTCGGGCCAGCCGTAGGCGCGCTTGGTGAGGCGGACCTCGTCGTCGCCGAGCGGCTCGCCGTGCGCCGCCGCGGTATCCTGCCGGTGCGGCGAGCCATAGCCGATGTGGCTGTCGAGGATGATCAGCGTCGGGCGCCCTTTCGTCTGCAGGAAAGTGCGCAGAGCGCATTCGATCGCTCGATGTCGTTGGCGTCGCCGACGCGCAGCACGTTCCAGTCGTAGCCCTGAAAGCGCGCCGCGACGTCCTCGGTGAACGCGATGCTGCGTGCTGCCCTCGATCGTGATGTGGTTGTTGTCGTAGATCCAGCAGAGGTTGTCGAGGCCGAGATGGCCGGCGAGCGACGCGGCCTCGGAGCCCACGCCTTCCATCAGGCAGCCGTCGCCGCAGACCGCGTAGATCGTAGTAGTCGAAGATGCCGAAGCCCGGCTGGTTGTAGCGGCTCGCGAGCCAGCGCTCGCGCGATCGCCATCCCGACGCTGGTCGCGATGCCCTGGCCGAGCGGCCCGGTGGTGGTCTCGACGCCGGAAACCCAGTGATACTCCGGATGGCCGGGCGCCTTGCTGCCGAGCTGGCGGAAGCGGCGGATGTCGTCGAGCGTCACCGCCAGCTCGCCGAGCCGCTCGTAGTCGGCGTTCACGGCCTGCGTGCCGGTCAGATGGAGCACCGACCACAGCAGCATCGACGCATGGCCGTTCGAGAGCACGAAGCGGTCGCGGTTGGGCCAGATCGGATCCTGCGGATCGAAGCGCATCACCCGGTTCCAGAGCGTGTACACGAGCGGCGCGAGCGCCATCGGCGTGCCGGGATGGCCGGAGTTCGCCGCCTGCACCGCGTCGATCGACAGCGTGCGGATCGTGTTGATGGCGAGCGTATCGATGTCCTGTGCGCACTGATCGTTTCCATCATTGCTGCTGCATCGTGCGCGCCGGCCGCCGCTGCATCGGCGAGGATCAGCGCTCGCTCGGACGCCACGCGGCCCGCCGGGATGCTGAGGTCGCCGGCGCTGAGTCGCGCGAGCATGGCGGCCTTCTCCGCGCCGGTCACGAGCCAGAGGATGCGCCGCGCGCGATTGAGCACGGGATACGTGAGCGTCATGCGGCGGTGGCCGACGGTAGACGCCGGTCAGCGCAACGTCGCGGTCGACGACGTCGAGGACGGATCGCCCGGCACGAGCGAGGCGGTGTGGCCGTCGGGACCAAGGCCGAGATGCACGAGGTCGAGGACCGGCGGTGACCGGCGACCGTCGCGAGCTCGCGCGCGTAGCGGGCGGCGGCGGCGGCGAGATCCGGATCCGTCGACCGGCATCGCGTGCACGTGCCTGGCGGATACCGCGGCGTTCGCAAGCAGGCTCTCGGCGATGTGGGTGAGGTTGCGGTCGGCATCGCCGGCCGGCGCCACGCGCTCGTCGACCTGGAACAGATGGACGCCGCTCCAGGGCAATTGCAGCGTCGCGAGCGCGCGCAGCATCTGCCACGGCGTGTGGCCGCCGCTGACCGCGAGCGTGAAGCGGCCGCGCGCCGCGATCGCCGCGCGCGCTTCGACTGCAATGAACTGCGCAGCGCGCCGCGCGCGCGGCATCGGCGTCGACGAGACACTTCGATCTTCACGATTGCGTCCGGGGCTGCGTCTTCTCAGTCGGCGCCACGACGGGATTCTGCCAGCCGCCCGGCGGCACGACGCTGGTCTCCGCCTCCCTCGGGCCCCAGGTGCCCGGCTCGTACTCGTACACCGGCGTGCCCGCCTTCAGCACCGGGTCGACGATGCGCCACGCCTCCTCGACGTAGTCCTCGCGCGCGAACAGCGTCGCGTCGCCCGCCATCGCGTCGCCGAGCACCCGCTCGTAGGCGTCCATCTCCTCGGCGCCGGGTGGCGGCTCGCCAGCAGCTCGATCTGCTGCGCCGATCATCCTGTCGTCCGGGTCCATCACCGTGACGCCGATGCGCGATCGTCGATGTCCGGGCTGATGCGGAAGCGGACGTAGTTCGGCGCGCCGGTGCACGTCGGGAAAGATCGTCGGCGGCGCGGCGCAGCCGGACCAGCGACCTCGGTGCAGGTCACCGGCAGGCACTTGCCGGCGCGGATGTAGAACGGCACGCCCTGCCAGCGCCAGGAGTCGATCTCCAGCCGCAGCGCGGCGAAGGTCTCGACCTGCGAGTCCGGCGCGACGCCCGGCTCGCTCGCGGTAGCCGCGGAACTGGCCGCGCACGACGATCCTCGGCCTCGAGCGGCGGGATCGCCTTCAGCACCTTCACCTTCTCGTCGCGGATCGATTCGCTGTCGGTGCGGACCGGCGGCTCCATCGCCAGGTTGGCCAGCACCTGGAACAGGTGGTTCTGGACCACGTCGCGGATCGGTGCCGACCTGGTCGTAGAACGCGCCGCGGCCCTGGACGCCGAAGTTCTCCGCCATCGTGATCTGCACGCTCTCGACGTAGTTGCGGTTCCAGAACGGCTCGAGGAACGCGTTGGCGAAGCGGAAGAACAGCATGTTGTGCACCGGCCGCTTGCCGAGGTAGTGGTCGATGCGGAAGATTGCGCTCTCGTCGAAGGTGCCGAGCAGGATCGCGGTTCAGCGCCTGCGCCGAGGCGAGATCGCGGCCGAAGGGCTTCTCGACGATGACGCGCGCGCCGCGGCGTGCAGCCCGACTGCGCGAGCTGCTCGACGACCGTGCCGAACAGCGCCGGCGGAATGGCGAGGTAGTGCGCCGGCCGCTGCGCGTCGCCGAGCTCCTTGCGCAGCGCCTGGAACGTCGCCGGGTCGTTGTAGTCGCCGTCGACGTAGCGCAGCAGGCCGCACGAGCTTGTCGAACGCCGCGGCGTCGAGGCCGCCGTGCTTCTCGAGGCTGTCCTTGCGCGCGCGCCTTGAGCTGGTCGAGGTTCCAGCCCGCCTTGGCGACGCCGATGACCGGCACGTTCGAGGTGGCCGCGCTTCACCATCGCCTGCAGCGCCGGGAAGATCTTCTTGTACGCGAGGTCGCCGGTGGCGCCGAAGAAGACCAGGGCGTCGGAATGCGAGTTCGTTCATGGCATGCTCGCCTTCCGTGCACTTCGCTGGCTTCTCCAGGTGGCCGCCGAACTCGAAGCGCATCGCCGAGAGCAGCTTGTCCTGGAAGTCGGCCTCGCCGCGCGAGCTGAAGCGCTCGTAGAGCGCCGTGGTCAGCACCGGCGCCGGCACCGCCTCGTCGATCGCGGCCTTGATCGTCCAGCGGCCTTCGCCGGAATCGGAGACGCGGCCGGCGAACTTCGCGAGCGCCGGATCCTCGACCAGCGCGCGTCGCCGTCAGGTCGAGCAGCCACGAGGCGATCACGCTGCCGCGCCGCCAGACCTCGGCGATGTCGGCGCAGGTTGAGGTCGTACTGGTAGTGCTCCGGGATCGCGCAGCGGCGTGGTCTCGGCGTCGACGTCGTGCGTGCTGCTTGCCGACGTTGGCGTCGCGCAGGATGCCCAGCCCTTCGGCGTAGGCGGCCATGAGGCCGTACTCGATGCCGTTGTGGACCATCTTGACGAAGTGGCCGGCGCCGTTCGGGCCGCAGTGCAGGTAGCCCTGCTCGGCGGTGCCGCCGCAGCTTCTCGCGTCCCGGCGTGCGGCGATGTCGCCCGATGCCGGGCGCCAGCGTGCGCGAAGATCGGATCGAGGTGCTTCACCACCGCGTCCTCGCCGCCGATCATCATGCAGTAGCCGCGCTCCAGGCCCCAGACGCCGCCGCTGGTGCCGACGTCGACGTAGTGGATGCCCTTCGGCGCGAGCTCCTTCGCGCGGCGGATGTCGTCGACGTAGTAGGAGTTGCCGCCGTCGATCAGGATGTCGCCCGGCTCGAGCAGCGGCAGCAGGTCGGCGATCGTCTTGTCCACGACCGCCGCCGGCACCATCAGCCAGACCGCGCGCGGCTTCGCGAGCTTCTTCACGAAGTCCGCGAGCGACGCGGCGCCGACGGCCTTCTCCTTCGACCAGTTCCTCGACCGCCTTCGGCGACATGTCGAAGACGACGCACTCATGGCCGCCCTGCGATCAGCCGGCGCACCATGTTGGCGCCCATCCGGCCGAGTCCGATCATTCCGAGTTGCATGACGTGATTCCCTTCGTCGACGTGAAGTCGCGAGCGCGCGCGAATGGCTTGCGAAGCCGACGCGGTCAGCCGACGTCCTTGCAGCTGCCGGTAGCGGCGAATGAGCGCGTTGGTCGAGCTGTCGTGCGCGAGCTGCGGCTTCGCCTGCGCTCTCGAGCTCCGGGATGATGCGCTGGGCGAGCACCTTGCCGAGCTCGACGCCCCACTGGTCGAACGAGTCGATGTTCCAGATCGCGCCCTGCGTGAACACGCTGTGCTCGTAGAGCGCGACCAGCGTGCCCGAGCGCCGCCGGCGTGAGCCGCTCGAGCAGGATCGTGTTCGACGGCCGGTTGCCCTCGAAGACGCGGTGCGGCACGAGCCAGTCCGGCGTGCCTTCGGCCTTGACCTCGTCGGCGCGTCTTGCCGAACGCCAGCGCCTCGGCCTGCGCGAAGACGTTCGCCATCAGCATGTCGTGGTGCCGGCCGAGCGGATTGAGCGGCTTGGCGAACGCGATGAAGTCGCACGGGATGAGCCGCGTGCCCTGATGGATCAGCTGGTAGAACGAGTGCTGGCCGTTGGTCCCGGCTCGCCCCAGTAGATCGGGCCGGTGTCGTAGTCGACCGGCGTCGCCGTCGAGCGTGACGTGCTTGCCGTTGCTCTCCATCGTCAGCTGCTGCAGATAGGCGGGGAAGCGCTTCAGGTACTGCTCGTACGGCAGCACCGCGACGGTCTGCGCGCCGAAGAAGTCGTTGTACCAGACGGCCAGCAGGCCCATCAGCACCGGCAGGTTGCGCTCGAACGGCGCGGTGCGGAAGTGCTCGTCCATCTGCGTGGAAGCCGGCGAGCATCGCGCGGAAGTTGCTCGGGCCCGATCGCGAGCATCGTCGACAGGCCGATCGCCGAGTCCATCGAGTAGCGGCCGCCGACCCAGTCCCAGAAGCCGAACATGTTGGCGGTGTCGATGCCGAACTCGGACACCTTCTTCGGCGTTGGTCGAGACGGCGACGAAGTGCTTGCGCGACCGCCTTCGCGTCGCCGCCGAGCCCGGCCAGCGACCAGTCGCGCGCGGTGTGCGCGTTGGTCATCGTCTCCAGCGTGGTGAAGGTCTTCGACGAGACGATGAACAGCGTCTCGGCCGGATCGAGGTCGCGCACGGCCTCGACGAAGTCGGTGCCGTCGACGTTGGAGACGAAGCGGAACGTCATGCGCGCGCTCGCTGTAGTGCCGCAGCGCCTCGTAGGCCATCACCGGCCCGAGGTCGGAGCCGCCGATGCCGATGTTGACGACGTTGCGGATGCGCTTGCCGGTGTGGCCCTTCCACGCGCCGCTGCGGACGCGGTTCGCGAAGTCGGCCATCTGGTCGAGCACGGCGTGGACCTCGGGCACGACGTTCTCGCCGTCGACGACGATCGACGCGTCCTCGCGGCGCGCGCAGCGCGACGTGCAGCACCGCGCGGTTCTCGGTGACGTTGATCTTCTCGCCGCGGAACATCGCGTCGATCCGCGCGCGCAGCCCGCATTCCTCGGCGAGCTGGACCAGCAGCGCGAGCGTCTCGTCGGTGATGCGGTTCTTCGAGTAGTCGAGGTAGAGGCCCGCCGCCTCGGCCGTCAGGCGCTCGCCGCGCTCCGGGTCGTCGGCGAAGAGCTCGCGCAGATGCAGGTCGCGCACTTGCGGCAGATGGGCCGCAAGCGCCTTCCACGCCGGGCGCGCTGCTAAGCGGTGGTGCGTTGTCGGCATCATCGTCGGTCGTTCACACGCGTCGATCAGCGGCTCGGCTCGCGGCCTTCACTCGACGCGCTCTTTCTGCTGCGCCGCGTCGTCGTGCCGGACCGCTTCGCCGTATGACCGCTTCTTCGCGGAGACCGGGCGTCGCGCTGCTCGGCCTGCTCCCACAGGCGGAAGCCGCCGAGGAACGCGTTGGCGTTGTCGCCGGCGCGGCAACCCGGCGGCAGCGTCTTCAGTTTCTTGACGTTGCCGCCGCCGAGCACGACGTCGTCGGGCTCGAGCGCGTCGCGCAGCCGCGTCCACCACGTCGGCCACGTATCTGCGCCATTTCTTCTTGCCGTAGCTCCTCCAGCCCGCGCAGCCCGACGTAGTCCTCGTAGGTGGCCTTCCGGTAGGGCAGGTGGCCGAGCTCCATCGGCTCGACGATGCCGTCGACGATCAGCGCCGTGCCGAGGCCGGTGCCGAGGCCCAGGAACAGCATCTTGCCGCCTTTGTAGCTGCCGAGCGCCTGCATCGCGGCATCGTTGACGATCTTGCACCGGACGCCCGAACGCCTTCCGCGAAATCGAAGCCGACCCAGCCGCGGCCGAGGTTGTGCGGCTCGGCGACCGGGCGATCGTGCAGCACGGCACCCGGGTAGCCGATCGACACCGCGTCGTACTTCCAGTCGCCGGCGAGCTTTTCGACGCCGGCGACCATCCTCGCCGGCGGTCAGCGCGGCCCGGACGGAAACTCCGCGGCTCGGCTTCGCCGGTGGCGAGGATCTTGACGTTGGTGCCGCCGACATCGACGACCAGCACGTTCATCTGTTGACATCCTTTTCGCATTTCGCGCCGGGTCGCCGCGATCCGTGCTCAGCTGGCGTTGACGAGATCGGCGCTCTTCGATGCGATCACGCCCATCAGTTCGTTCCACGACTTGACGAACGACGCGGCGCCCTCCTCCTGCAGTCGGGCCGCCAGCGCGTCGACATCGATGCCGGCCTTGGCGAACTCGGCGATCGTCGCCTCGCAATCGCCGCCGTCCGCCGCCATGGTCGCGCCGACCTCGCCGTGATCGGCGAACGCCTTGAGCGTCGCTTCCGGCATCGTGTTGACGGTGAGCGGCGCGGCGAGCGCCTTGACGTACAGGACGTCGGAGGCCTTCGGATCCTTGGTGCCGGTGCTCGCAAGCAGAAGGCGTTGCGGCCGCGCGCCGGCATTCATCGCTCGCTGATAGCGCGGCGTGGCGATGAAGTCGCAGTACGCCTTGTAGGTGCGCTGGCCGATGGCGATGCCGAGCCGGTTCGAGAGCGCCGCTGGCACCTTGTCCGGCGACCGCGACATCCCAGCGGCTGACGAACACCGACGCGACCGAGCCGATATCGGGGTTGAGTCCGGCGGCGATGCGCCGCTCGATGCCGCGCAGGTAAGCGTCGGCCGCCGCAAAATAATGCTCGCGCGAAAAGAGCAGCGTCACGTTGACCGGAACGCCGGCGAAGATCGCCTCCTCGATGGCCGGCAAGCCCTCGCGCGTGCCGGGAATCTTGATCAGCAGATTGGGGCGGGCCGCCCGCGCGTGCAGTTCCTTGGCTTCCGCGAGCGTCGTTTTCGTGTCGTAGGCGAGGAGCGGCGAGACTTCCAGCGACACCCATCCGTCGACGCCGGCCGTGCGCTCGAACATCGGCCGGAACAGGTCGGCCGCGCGCGTCAGGTCCTCCAGGGCGAGCTCGAAGAAGAGATTCTCGCCTGACTTGTCCTGCGAGAGCTCGTTGCGTATCGCGGCGTCGTAGGCGCTGACTGTTCTTGATCGCATGATCGAAGATCGTCGGATTCGACGTGAGGCCCGTGACCGAGAGCTCGTCGATGTAGCGCGCAAGCGTGCCGCTCGTCAGCAGGTCGCGCGTGATGTTGTCGAGCCAGAGGCTCTGGCCGAGGTCGTGCAGCTTCTGCGTGGCTTTCATCGTGTCGACTTTCATCGTTTACGAGGCTCGGTCTCCGCGTCTCGTCCCACAACTGGATCACCGGTTCGGACAGATCGTGCTCATAGCCGAGCACGCTCAGGCTTGCCGTGCGCAACAGGAGGTGCCGGCCCGCCGCCGCTCCGAGTCCGAGCCAGCGTGCCGCGAGCACCCGCAGGAAATGCCCGCTCGAGAAGAGCAATCCGTTGGCGCCGAGCGCCCGCACGCGCGCCACGACGCGGTCGGCACGCGCGCCGACCTCGGCCGGCGCTTCACCTCCGGGGCAACCGTCGCGGAACAACTGCCAATCGGGATGCGTCGAGCGGATGTCGGCACCGATGCGCCCTTCGTATTCGCCATAGTTCCATTCGACGAGATCGCGATCGACTTCGGCAATGGCGCCGAAGCCTGCGAGCTCGCAGGTACGCGCTGCGCGCCGCAAAGGGCTCGTCCACACCTTTGCGAACGTTATGCCGCTTAACCGGTCCTTCAGGCCGCGCGCGTCGCGTTCACCGCGCTCGGTCAGCGGCACATCGGTGAGGCCCGTATGCCGACCGGAGAGACTCCACGCCGTCTCGCCGTGCCGCGCCAGATAAAGCATCGGAAGCGCTTCCGTCATGTCGTCGTCGCCGAAGCGATGGAGGGGCAAATTATCCACCGCCGATCCGGCGATGCAAAGGCAATATTCGACCCAGGATGATCCGCTGCCCTCTCGTTGCAGGCGGCTACGGCTGCCGGTACAGTGGCGCGAGTCTCAAGGATACGATGCGAACCCGAACCGCATGGCCAAAGACGCCTTGACCGCAGAGGAGCAACGGCTTGACGACGCGCGTGCCGGCAAGGCGGCGTGGCGCCGCTGGGGCCCGTACGTCAGCGAGCGCCAGTGGGGCACCGTGCGCGAGGACTACAGCGTCAACGGCACTGCGTGGGAGTACTTTTCGCACGAGCACGCGCGTTCGCGTGCCTACCGCTGGGGAGAGGACGGCATCGCCGGCATCTGCGACGACCGGCAGACGCTGTGCTTTGCGCTCGCGTTGTGGAACGGCGCCGACCGGATTCTCAAGGAGCGTCTGTTCGGACTGACGGGCAACGAAGGCAATCACGGCGAGGACGTCAAGGAGTACTACTTCTACCTCGACAACGTGCCCAGCCACGCGTACATGAAATGCCTCTACAAGTATCCGCAGCGGGCGTTTCCTTATGCAGATCTGGTCGCCGAGAACAAGCGGCGCGGACGGCGCGACCCGGAATACGAGCTCATCGAAACCGGGATCTTTGCCGACGACCGCTATTTCGACGTGTTCGTCGAATACGCGAAGGTCTTCACCGGACGACACCCTGATCCTTGTCAGCGCCGTCAACCGCGGCCCCGAGGTGGCGACGTTGCACCTGCTGCCGACCTTGTGGTTCAAGAACGACTGGTCGTGGGTTCCTGGCCGGGCGCGGCCCGCGATTGCGATCGTGAAGTCCGACCCGGCGGGGCTCGTGCTCCGGACTTCGCACCGCGAGCTCGAACCGTACTGGCTCCATTGCGATGCGCCGGACGACGTGCTGTTCACCGAGAACGAATCGAACCTCGCGCGCCTGTTTGGCGTGCCCAACGCTTCGCCGTTCGTGAAGGACGCCTTCCATGCGTTCGTCGTCGATGCAAGGCGCGATGCCATGAACCCCGCGCGCACCGGATCGAAGGCGGCGCCGCTGTACGTTCGCACGCTCGGCCCCGGGGAAACTGCAGTGATTCGCCTTCGTCTCGCCGATGCCGGCAATCTCGAAGTGCCTCTCGGCGGGGCATTCGACGCGACCTTCGCGCTCCGGCGGAAGGAGGCCGACGAATTCTACCAGCGGGTGACGCCGTTCGCGCTGCCCGATGACATGCGCAACGTCCAGCGGCAGGCATTCGCCGGCATGCTGTGGAGCAAGCAGTACTACCGGTTCATGGTGCACCGCTGGCTCGAGGGCGATCGCGTGGGTCCGCCGCCGCCCGAAGAGCGCAAGCAGCGGCCGCAACCACGAATGGTGGCACCTCGCCGCCGGCGACGTGCTGTCGATGCCGGACAAGTGGGAATACCCATGGTTCGCCGCCTGGGACATGGCATTCCATTGCGTGACGTTCGCGATGATCGATCCGGAGTTCGCGAAGGATCAGCTGCTGCTGCTCACGCGCGAGTGGTACATGCATCCGAACGGGCATATCCCCGCCTACGAATGGGCGTTCGGGGACGTGCAATCCGCCGGTGCACGCGTGGGCGGCGATCCGCGTCTACCAGATCGAGGAAAAGATGTACGGCCGCAGGGATCGCGCATTCCTCGAGCGGATCTTCCAGAAGCTGCTGATCAACTTCACATGGTGGGTGAACCGCAAGGACGCCGAGGGCAACAACATCTTCGAGGGCGGGTTCCTGGGCCTCGACAATATCGGCGCGTTCGACCGGACCTCCGGCTTGCCGTCGGGGGGCCAGCTGGACCAGGCCGACGGCACGAGCTGGATGGCGATGTACTGCCTCAACATGCTCGCGCATTGCGCTCGAGCTCGCGAAGGACGACGCCGTCTACGAGGACGTCGCCACCAAGTTCTTCGAGCATTTCGTCTACATCGGCGCGGCCGTCAACCGGATGGGCGACCGGGAGGGCGGCCTCTGGCATGAAGACGAGGGCTACTATTTCGACGCCCTCAAGCTTCCGGATGGCCGCTGCTTTCCGATCAAGGCCCACACCATCGCGGGCGCGATTCCCGTGTTTGCCATCGCGATCGGCGACCGCGACAGCCTGCGCGTCTATCGCGATTTTGCCCAGCGGTTCCGCTGGTTCGCCAAGTATCGGCCGGAATTGCTCCACGGGCTCGCCGACATCACGCACCGTGGTGTGCAGCAGCGCATCCGGCTCGCCCTCGTCGATTCGCATCGGCTCCGGCGCATCCTCGGGCACATTCTGGACGAGGCGGGAATGCTGAGCCCGCATGGTGTGCGTTCGGTGTCGAAGCAGCACGCGGCCAATCCCTTCGTCCTCGAGCTCGACGGCCAGCGCTTCGTCCTCGACTACGAGCCGGGGGAATCCACGAACTCGCTTTTCGGCGGCAACTCGAACTGGCGCGGACCCGTGTGGTTTCCGCTCAATTTCCTGCTGATCGAGGCGCTGCAGAAGCACCATTACTTTCACGGCGATGATTTCAAGGTCGAATGCCCGGCAGGATCGGGTCACCAGGTGAGCCTTTGGGACGTGACGACCGATCTGTCCTACCGCCTGATCCGACTTTTCTTGAGGGACGATGCCGGGCGGCGGCCCGTGAACGGGGGGCGGCGAGAAGTTCGACAGCGATCCGCATTGGCGCGACCTCATCCTGTTCCACGAATATTTCCACGGCGACACTGGCGCGGGTCTCGGCGCCAGCCATCAGACGGGCTGGACCGGCGTCGTCGCCAAGCTGATCCAGCAGTACGCCGAGTACGCACTGCAGAAAAAGCCGCCGAATCTCATCGAGGAAGACGAGATCGTCGGGGGAACGCGTTCGCCGTGACCATCGAGCTGCCGCTCGACGCAGACTCGCTCGCGAGCGACGCGATCGGCGGTTTCGCGTCGGGGACCGGTGCCGGCTATCGCACTCGACGCTATCCCGCGCGCATGAACAGCGACGATGCGACGCGACGCGACGAAGTCCGCACACGATTTCTCGCCCCGTTGCAGGCGAACCTGCGCGTCGCCGGACTCAGCCACGTGAGCGAAATCGCCGGCGGCGATGCGCCGCCCCGCGCGCCGCGCGGGTGCCCGTTCCAGGCGTGGTCGACGGGCCAGCTCATCGGGGTGCTCGCACGCACCGCGCCGCAAACCGAACCGACGGCAACGCCGTGATACGGCTGTTCCAGGGGTTACGTGCCGAAGGACGCGGGAGCGCGGCACGCGATGCGCTGGCCGGCATCACGCTCGCTTCGATGAACATTCCGCAGGTGCTGGGCTACACCCGCATCGCGGGCACCCCGGTCGTGACCGGGCTCTACACGGTGTTCCTGCCGCTCGTCGCGTTCGCGGTGCTCGGCTCGTCGCGCCATCTGGTCGTCGCCGCCGACTCGGCGACCGCCACGATTTTCGCGAGCGGGCTTTCGCCCCTCGCGCCTCCGGAAAGCGAGAGATACATGGCGCTCGTCGGCATGGTTGCGCTCTTGACCGCCGCATTCCTGCTCCTCGCGCGGATCTTTCGGCTTGGCTTCCTTTCCGATTTTCTGTCCCGGACGGTACTCGTGGGTTTCCTCGCCGGCGTCGGAGTCCAGGTGGGTGTCGCAATGCTCCCGGACATGCTCGGGGTCGACGTTTCGAGCCATCGCACCGTCGCGCAGATGTCGGAGGTGTTGGCCCATCTGGCGGCGGCGCACGGCCCGACGCTCGCGCTTTCGGCGCTGGTCGTCGGCAGCATCCTCATCGCAAGACGCGTGCTGCCGCGCGTACCTGCGCCGCTGTTTGCCGTCGTTGGGGCGATCGCCGCGAGCAGCCTCTGGAACTTCGCCGGCCGCGGCATCGCCGTGATCGGCCCCGTCTCGGGCGGCTTGCCGGCATTGACGCTGCCCGTCGTTACGTGGGCGGAGTTCCTCGCGGTGATTCCGATCGCCGGCTCGTGCTTCGTCATCATCATCGCGCAAAGCGCGGCGACCGCGCGGAGCTTCGCCATCCTCGGTCACGAGCGCGTCGACGAAGACGCCGACATCCTCGGCCTGTCCGCGGCGAACGCAGCCGCAGCGCTCTCCGGCGCGTTCGTCGTCAACGGCAGCCCGACGCAGACCGCAATGGCCGAGCGCGCCGGCGCAAGAAGCCAGCGCGCGCAGCTCGTTTTCGCCGGCGTCGTCACGATCGTGTTGCTGTTCCTCACAGCGCCGCTCCAGTATCTCCCGCGCTGCGTGCTTGCGAGCATCGTATTCACGATCGCCGCGGGGCTCGTCGATCTCGACGGCTTGCGCGCCATCCGCCTGGAGAGCCCGGGCGAGTTCGGGCTTGCCATCGTCACCGCTGCCGTCGTGGCGCTCGCCGGCGTCGAACAGGGAATCCTGCTCGCGGTCGCACTGTCGCTGCTGCGGCACGTCCGCCATAGCTACCGGCCGCACACATCGATCCGCGTATCGGACGGTTCCGGACGTTGGGAATGGGCGCCGGCCGTTCCCGGGACCCAATCCGAGCCGGGCCTCATCGTCTACCATTTCGGCGCGGATCTCTTCTACGCGAACGACAACCGCTTCGCCGATGAGGTCCGCGCGCTCGTCAAGCACGCGCCCACACCGGTGCGCCGGTTCGTCGTCGACGCCGGCGCGATCACCGATCTCGACTATTCCGCCGCCCGTACGCTTGCCGATCTGCACGCCGATCTCGCGCGAGGCGGCGTGACGCTCTGGTTCGGACGCGCAAGCCCATCGCTGCGCGCCGACATGGATCGGCACGGTCTCACGCAAGAAATCGGCGCCGGGCACATCGTTGCGACGCTGCACGAGGCGCTGCCCTCGGCGAACGCCCGTTGATCACGCGCTTCCATTGGCATTTGCTGGCTGATCGTGCGCTGGAATCCCTTTTGCCGTCAGGCGCGAGCCGTCCTCTGGCGGTGGCGGTACAAAGGCGGCTAGACTCGTCGGCGGAGATGGCGCGATGACTACCCCGCGGACGTTCCGGTTCGTTTTGCTCCGCGCTGCGGGCGTCGTGACGCTCGCGTGCGCGCTTGTGGGTACCGCTGCGAGCGTCGGCGCGCAATCGCCGCGTGCGCGAGTCGTGGAACGCGGCGAATACCTGGCCCGCGCCGGCGACTGCATCTCCTGTCATACGGCGAAGGGTGGCGCCGCCTACGCCGGCGGACTGCCGATGGACACGCCTTTCGGCACGCTCGTCGCACCCAACATCACGCCGGATGTCGACACCGGCATCGGCAGCTGGTCGCCCGAAGAGCTCTACCGCGCGATGCACGAGGGCATCAACAAGCGCGGAGAGGACATGTACCCGGCGATGCCGTACACGTTCTTCACCAAGGTCACGCGCGAGGATTGCGACGCGATCTACGCGTATCTGCGCACGTTGAACCCCGTTCGCAATGCCGTCGACGTCAACCAGCTCCGCTGGCCGTTCGACATCCGCTCCACGATGGCGACCTGGCGCGAGCTCTATTTCACCGCGGGAACGTTCAAGGCGGATCCGCTGCAGACCGCCGCCTGGAACCGCGGCGCGTACCTGATCGAGGGGCTCGGTCACTGCAGTGCCTGCCATTCGCCGCGCAACGTGCTGGGTGCGATCGAGAAGAACAGGGCATTCACCGGCGCGACGATCGATGGCTGGTTCGCGCTCAACCTGACCGAGAATCTCAATACCGGCCTCGGCGAATGGGAGCCTGCCCAGATCGTCGCCTATCTCAAGACCGGCGCCGCCAAGGGCCAGTCGACGACGCTCGGGCCGATGGCCGAGGTCGTGCACAACAGCCTCTCCCATCTGACCGACGCCGACCTTCAGGCTATGGCAACGTACCTGAAATCGCTACCGCCCAATTCGGGGCTGCGGACGCGCTACGGCGAGCCCGACCCGACAAGAAAGCGCGGCGTTGCGCTGTACACGGACCATTGCAGCGCCTGCCATCAGGCCAAAGGCAGCGGCATTCCCGGCGTCTTTCCGCCGCTCGCAAGCAACGGCGCCGTGATCGCGCCCGAACCCGCGGACATCCTCAAGGTCGTGCTCCAGGGGATCCCGGCGCGCGGGAATTACATCGCAATGCCTTCGTTCGCGGATCGGCTGACCGACCAGCAGATCGCCGACATCGCGAATTACGTGCGGACCAGCTGGGGCAACATCGCGGCACCCGATGCAACGCCGGCGATGGTGGCGAAGCTGCGTGGAACCGCAAAGTAGAGATGCGAACCTCGGCTTGCAGACGATGGACGCTGGAATTCGGCCGGGCCTCGTCCCCGCGAAGGGGGCGCAGCTCCGCTCGAGCGCTGGCCGTGGGATTCCCGCGTTCATGGGAATGACGGGATTGTGGGCGGTGGCGAGGATTTCGTTCGGTCCGCAGGTTACGCGGCTCCAAGCCACGCAGCACCGCGCACGCCGCTCGAATCGCCGTGCACGTGCTTGACGAGCCGTGTGTCCACACGGTCCGAGAAGATCCACGGTCCCCACAGCTCGGGTACACGCGAATAGAGATGCCCGACGTTGGACATTCCACCCCCGAGCACGATGACGTCCGGGTCGACGATGTTGATCACGTGCGCAAGCGCGCGGGCGAGGCGTTCCTCATAGCGTTCGAGCGTCGCCCCGCACGCGGCGTCCCCGAGGGCTGCGCGCGCGACGATGTCGTGGGACCTGACCGGCTCGCCGCTCCTCCCAAGATGATCGCGCTCGATCCCGGGACCCGACAGAAACGTCTCGATGCACCCGCTTTTGCCGCAATAGCACGCCGGCCCTGGGCGCTCGTGGTCGCGCGGCCACGGCAGCGGGTTGTGGCCCCATTCGCCGGCAATGGCATTGGGGCCCTCGAGCACATGACCGTGGACGACGATTCCCGCGCCGACGCCTGTGCCGAGGATCGCGCCGAAGACGACCGGCGCGCCGCGACCCGCACCATCGCTTGCTTCCGACAGCGCGAAGCAGTTCGCGTCGTTCGCGATCCGCACCCTGCGTCCGAGCGCCGCCTCGAGGTCCTGCTTGATCGGGCGGCCGATGAGATAGACCGAATTGGAGCCGCGCAACAGGCCCGTGGCGCGGGAAATCGAGCCCGGCGTGCCGACGCCGACGGTGCCCGTTGCGCCCAGTTCGCGCTCGGCGTCGCGAACAAGCCTCGCCACGGCGTCGATCGTCGCGCGATAGTCGCCGTGAGGCGTGGCAATCCGGCGACGGAGGAGCGCGGCACCCGTCGCGCCGAGGGCGACGATTTCGATCTTGGTGCCGCCAAGATCGATTCCCAAGAGGATCTGTCTGTTTTGCATGGCGAGGCGAAGATGTAGACTTCCTTCTGTGACCCCGCCGGTCGCGCCGTCCGTCCCCATGCGTTTTGCCCCGCTGTCCGATGACTCCCGAATCCGCCGCCCTTTCCGAGCCACGCGCCAAGGTTGACGACCCGACCCGCTTGCCACCGGCGGAGGCCGTGGCCGCATTCCGCAAGTCGGTGCTGGAAAGGCTCACCTACACGGTCGGCAAGGACCCCGATCACGCCCGCGATCACGACTGGTTCATCGCCACGGCCTTCTCGGTCCGCGACCAGATCGTCAACCGCTGGATGGACGCGACGCGCAAGACCTATCGCGACGGACGCAAGCGTGTCTACTACTTCTCGCTCGAGTTCCTGATCGGTCGCCTGCTCTTCGACGCGCTCGGCAACCTCGGCTTGACCGAGATCGCGCGCGAGGCGCTGCGCGACCTGGGCATCGACCTCGATCGGCTGCGCAAGCTCGAGCCCGATGCGGCGCTGGGCAATGGCGGCCTCGGTCGGCTCGCCGCCTGCTTCATGGAGAGCATGGCGACGCTCGCCATTCCGGCCCATGGCTACGGAATCCGCTACGACCATGGCATCTTCCGCCAGGTCCTGAAGGACGGCTGGCAGGTCGAGTTGCCCGAAGATTGGCTGTCGTCGGGAAATCCGTGGGAGTTCGAGCGGCCGGAAGTCGCTTACACGATCGGCTTCGGCGGCACCGTCGACGTCGTCGAAAACGCGGAGGACGTCAGACGCTACGTCTGGCATCCCGCCGAGACCGTCAACGCCGTCGCCTACGACACGCCGATCGCCGGCTGGCGCGGCCGCCACGTCAACACGCTGCGCCTGTGGTCCGCGCGTTCGACCGATCCGATCTCGCTCGAGGAATTCAATCGCGGCGATCACGTCGGCGCACTCGCGGATCGGGTGCGGCTCGAAGCGGTCTCGCGCGTGCTCTATCCCAGCGACGAGACGGCGGCAGGACACGAGCTGCGGCTGCGGCAGGAGTTCTTCTTCGCCTCGGCGTCGTTGCAGGATCTGCTGCGCCGGCACAAGCAGCAGCACGGCGACCTGGCGTCGCTCGCCGATCACGTTGCGATCCAGCTCAACGATACGCACCCCGCCATCGCGATCCCCGAGCTGATGCGCCTGCTGACCGACGAGCACGGAATCCCGTGGGAGCTCGCGTGGAATATCACGACATCGGTGTTCAATTACACGAATCACACGCTGCTGCCCGAGGCGCTCGAGACGTGGCCGGTGCCGCTGATGGAGGGTCTGCTGCCGCGGCACATGCAGATCATCTACCTCATCAACGCGCTCCATCTCGACGCGCAGCGCGCCACAGGGCGTGACGACGACAAGTTCCTGGCGTCGGTTTCGGTGATCGAAGAGAATGACAGCCGCCACGTGCGCATGGGACATCTCGCGTTCCTCGGCTCGCGCCGCGTCAACGGCGTCTCGGCGCTGCACACCGAGCTCATGCGCAAGACGGTGTTCCGCGACTTGAACTCGCTCTACCCGGATCGCATCGTCAACAAGACCAACGGCATCAGCTTCCGCCGCTGGCTCTTCCAGGCGAACCCGGGATTGACGGCGCTCATCGCCGAGGCGATCGGCCCCGGCTTTCTCGACCATGCCAATGAACTCGACCCGCTCGCCAGTTTCGCCGAAGACGCGACGTTTCGCGAGAAGTGCGCCGCGACGCGGCGCGCGAACAAGGTCGCGCTGGCGCGGCTCGTCGCCGAGCGGCTCGGCGTCGGCATCGATCCGGACGCGATGTTCGACGTCCAGATCAAGCGCATCCACGAATACAAGCGCCAGCTCCTGAACATCCTCGAAACCGTCGCGCTGTACAACGCCATTCGCTCGCAACCGACGCATGGCTGGGCGCCGCGGGTGAAGATCTTTGCGGGCAAGGCCGCCGCGGGCTACCAGCAGGCGAAGCTCATCATCAAGCTCGCAAGCGACGTCGCCCGAGTGGTCAACAACGATCCCGCGGTGCGCGGGCAGCTCAAGATCGTCTTCCTCCCCAACTACAACGTGAGCCTCGCCGAGGCGATCATTCCGGCGGCAGATCTGTCGGAGCAGATCTCGACCGCCGGCATGGAAGCCTCGGGAACCGGCAACATGAAGCTCGCGCTGAATGGCGCGTTGACGATCGGCACGCTCGACGGCGCGAACATCGAAATCCGCGAGCGCGTCGGCGACGAAAACATCTTCATCTTCGGACTCAAGGCCGACGAGGTCGCGGCGCGACGTCGCACCGGGCTCGAAGCGACCGATGCGATCGCGAAGTCGCACGCGCTCGCCGAGGTGCTCGATGCCATTGCGGGCGGCGCCTTTTCACCGAACGACCGGGCGCGATACCGGAGTCTCGTCGACGGCCTGCGCCATCACGACTATTTCATGGTCGCTGCGGATTTCGATGCCTACCGCGCGGCGCAGCGCAGTGTCGCGCTGCTCTGGAAAGACAAGGCGGCGTGGTGGCACCGCGCCGTCCTCAACACCGCGCGCGTCGGCTGGTTTTCGGCGGACCGGGCGATCCTCGACTATGCGCGCGAGATCTGGCAAGCCGAACCCGGGCCGCGCTAGGGCGCATTGGACCACGGTGCCGCGGCAACGCATTCGCATCGATCCCGGCCTCCCGCGCGCAAGCAGGATGCAATGGAAAAGGTGACTTATTCGACGCCGCTCTCGCGCTCGGCGATGGCCTACGTGCTCGCCGGGGGCCGCGGCTCGCGCCTGATGGAGCTCACCGAGAACCGCGCAAAGCCGGCGGTTCCGTTCGGCGGCAAGACGCGCATCGTCGACTTCGCGCTGTCGAATGCGCTCAATTCGGGGATCCGCCGCATCGCCGTCGCGACGCAGTACAAGGCGCACAGCCTGATCCGCCATCTGCAGCGCGGCTGGAACTTCCTGCAGCCGATGCGAAACGAAAGCTTCGACATCCTGCCGGCGAGCCAGCGGGTCTCCGAGGACCAGTGGTACGCCGGCACCGCCGACGCCGTGTACCAGAACATCGACATCGTCGACAGCTACGATCCGGAATACCTGGTGATCCTCGCCGGCGACCACATCTACAAGATGGATTACGAACGGATGCTGGTCCAGCACGTCAACGATGGCGCCGACGTGACGATCGGCTGCATCGAAGTGCCGGTTGCGCAAGCCGGGGGGTTCGGTGTGATGCACGTCGACGCGAACGATCGCGTGGTGTCGTTTCAGGAAAAGCCCGAACAGCCGCCGGAGCTGCCCAACCGTCCGGGCTTCGCGCTCGCGAGCATGGGGATCTACGCGTTCCGCCGCACGCTATTGAACGAAGAGTTGCGGCGCGACGCAGCCGATCCGCATTCGAGCCGCGACTTCGGTCGCGACATCATTCCGCATCTCGTCAAGCACGGCAAGGCGGTCGCGCACCGGTTCGCCCGTTCGTGCGTGCGCTCGGAAGCCGAGACGCAAACGTACTGGCGGGACGTCGGCACGATCGACGCGTATTGGGAAGCGAACATCGACCTCACCGACATCGTTCCCGCGCTCGACCTCTTCGACCGCAACTGGCCGATCTGGTCTTACGCGGAGATCACGCCGCCTGCGAAATTCGTCCACGACACGGAGGGCCGCCGCGGCATCGGCGTGTCGTCGCTCGTCTCGGGCGGTTGCATCATTTCGGGATCGGCGCTGCGCCGCTCGCTCCTGTTCACCGGCGTGCACGTCCACTCGTACGGGCAAATCGAGAACGCGGTGATCCTGCCCTATGTCGAGGTTGGGCGCCACGCCCGACTCACGAACGTCATCGTCGACAGCGGCGTTCGGATCCCGGCCAATCTCGTCGTCGGCGAGGATCCGGCGCAGGACGCGCTGCGGTTTCGCCGTACCGCCCGCGGCATCTGCCTCATCACCCAGGCGATGCTCAATCGACTGAGCGCATGAGCGCCGCCGGGCCGTCCCGTGGAGGGCGCGAATCCTCCCATTGGGAGCAGCCCCGCGAGCCTCGGAGATACACCAACGAGCCGGCAAGCGCGTCGTCCGCATCGCTCGAAGGGGCAGGCGGGCGCATGAAGAACTCGATGCCCCAACGCGTCCCGGCATGAAGGAACTCCGCGTTCTCTCGGTCGCGTCCGAAGCCTATCCCTTTGTCAAGACCGGCGGGCTCGGAGATGTTGTCGGCGCGTTGCCCGCCGCGCTCGCGCGCGAGGGTGTCGTCGTGCGCACGCTGATCCCGGGTTACCCCACGGTCACCGACGCGCTTTCCGGCGCCGCGACCGTGCACACGTTCCCGCACCTGCAAGGCGGCCCGGCGCACCTGCTCGCGGCGGGCAAAGGCGGGTTCGATCTCTACGTACTCGATGCGCCGCATCTGTACGCCCGTCCCGGCAATCCGTACGTCGGCCCCGACGGCAAGGAATGGCCGGACAACGCCTTGCGCTTCGCGGCGCTCGGCGAATGCGCGACGGCGATCGCCCGCGGCATCGTTCCCGGCTACGTCCCCCATGTCGTTCAGGCGCACGATTGGCAGGCGGGGCTCGCGCCGACCTACCTGCATTACTCGGGACGCCCGCGTCCGGCGACGGTGATCACCATCCACAACCTTGCCTATCAAGGCCACTATCCACGCTCGCTATTGACGACGCTCGGCCTGCCGCCGCACGCGTTTTCGATCGACGGCGTCGAGTATCACGGTGGGATCGGCTTTCTCAAGGCGGCGCTCGCCCTCGCGGACCGCATCACGACGGTGTCGCCGACCTACGCGATCGAGATTCAGACGCCCGAGGGCGGCATGGGCCTCGACGGTCTGCTGCGCAAGCGTGCCGACCAGCTCACCGGCATTCTCAACGGCATCGACGACAAGGTGTGGGATCCGATGACCGACCTGCATCTGCCAGCCCGCTACGACGCCAAGCAACGCGCGGGGCGAGCGCTGAACAAGGCAGCGCTGCAGCGCCGCTTCGGTCTCGACATCGAGCCGGAGACGCTGCTCTTCGGCGTCGTCAGCCGCCTCACTTGGCAGAAGGGCCTCGACCTGCTGCTGGAGGCGCTGCCTGCGCTCGAGCGTACGCGTGCGCAGCTCGCGCTCGTCGGCACGGGCGACAAGCCGCTCGAAGAGGCCTTCCTGGCGGCGGCGCGCGCGCGCCCCGGCCGCATCGGCGCGATCATCGGCCATGACGAGGCGCTCGCGCATCTGATGCAGGGCGGCGCCGATGCCTTGCTGGTGCCGTCGCGCTACGAGCCTTGCGGTCTGACGCAGCTATGCGCGCTGCGCTACGGCGCAATCCCCGTCGTTGCGCATGTCGGCGGTCTTGCCGACACGGTGGTCGACGCCAACGACATGGCGCTCGCCGCCGGTGCGGGAACGGGCGTGCAGTTCATGCCGGTGACGCCGGACGGCCTCCAGTTCGCGATCATGCGCAGCGCAGCGCTGTGGCGCGACCGCAACGTCTGGCGCCGCATTCAGTCGCGCGCGATGGCGACTGACGTCACCTGGACGCGGCCGGCGATCCGGTATGCGAAACTCTTCCGCGAGCTCGTCGCCACGAGCGGTGCCTGACGGATGGGCCGCGTGACCTCAGGCAGCGCCGAGCCGCTCGGCGTCACGCTCGTTCACGGCGGCGCCAACATCGCCGTGTTCTCGGCGCATGCCGACGCGATCGAACTCTGTCTGTTCGATGCCGCGGGGGAAAGCGAGCGCGAGCGCATTCGCCTTCCCGCGCGAACCGGCGGAGTCTTCCACGGTTTCATGCCGGGAATGGCACCGGGCGATCGTTACGGCCTGCGCGCCTACGGCCCCTATGATCCCGGCGCTGGGCACCGATTCAATGCGGCGAAGCTTCTTGTCGACCCCTATGCAACGTCGCTCGACCGGCCGTTCATGCTCGATGCATCGATGCTCGCAGAGACGCCGGACGGCGCGCGCAACGACGCCGACAGCGCACACGTGGTGCCGAAAGCGATCGCGAGGGCGCCTCGTCGCACGGCAGCGGCGGATCGCCCGAGAGTCCCATGGACGGATACGATCATCTACGAGCTCCACGTCCGCGGCTTCACGCAGATGCACCCCGACGTCCCCCACGCGATCCGCGGCACCTGTGCTGGACTCGCGCATCCGGCGGCGATCGCTCACATGAAGCGTATCGGCGTCACGACGGTCGAGCTGATGCCGCTGGCGGCGACGATCGACGAACGTCATCTCGCGCGCCTCGGTTTGCGCAATTACTGGGGCTATAACCCGGCGGCGTTGTTCGTCCCCGACCCCCGCCTTGCGCCGGGGGGCATCGACGAGCTCGCCGACTGCGTCGCCGCGTTGCACGCCGCCGGCATCGAAGTCATCGTCGACGTCGTCCTCAATCACACGGGCGAAGGCGACGCGCTCGGGCCAACGGTATCGCTGCGCGGACTCGACAACGCAACCTATTATCGGACGGTCGACGGCGACGCGGCGCGTTACGTCGACGATGCCGGCTGCGGCAACGTGCTCGCGCTCGACCGGCCACAGGTCGTGCGGCTCGCCCTCGACGTGCTGCGCTACTACGCGGAGGTCGCCGGCATCGACGGCTACCGCTTCGACCTCGCGACGACGCTCGGTCGCGGTCCCGCAGGATTCGATCCCGCCGCGCCGCTGTTCCGGGCGATCGACGAGGATCCGCTGCTCCGCAATCTCAAGCTCGTCGCCGAACCGTGGGACATCGGTCCCGGCGGCTATCGCCTCGGCGCGTTTCCGCCCGACTGGGGCGAGTGGAACGACCGCTATCGCGACACCGTGCGCCGCTATTGGCGCAGAGACCCCGGCTGCCGCGGCGCACTCGCAACCCGGCTCGCAGGGTCGTCCGACATCTTTGCCGGCGGCTCGCGGCCGCCCTCGCGCTCGATCAATTTCGTCACCGCGCACGACGGGTTCACGCTCGCCGATCTCGTTTCCTACGAGGTGAAGCACAACGAAGCCAACGGCGAGGACAACCAGGACGGGAGCGACGTCAATCTTTCGTGGAACCACGGCGTCGAAGGCCCGTCGAGCGATCCGGCGATTCGTGCCGCACGCGAGCGCGATGCGCGCAGCCTCCTCGCGACGCTCCTCGTCTCGCGCGGCACGCCGATGCTCGCGATGGGCGACGAAATCGGCCGCACGCAACACGGCAACAACAACGCGTACGCGCAGGACAGTCCGCTGACGTGGGTCGACTGGGCGAACGCGGATCTCCGTCTCGCTGATTTCGTCGCCATGATGACCAATCTGCGCAACCGCCATCGCGCACTTCATCTCGATCGCTGGCTCACCGGATCGCCGAGCGACGACAGCGGCCTCCCTGATGTCGTATGGCGCCGACCCGACGGCAGAGTCCTCGAAGCCTCCGACTGGACGAGCCCGCAGGATCATGCGCTCGTCGCGATCCTGTATGCGCCGGCGTCGGCGGAAGATGCGCCTGATCGCGTCGCCGTCGCGCTCAATGCCGGCCGCGATGCGGTCGGCGTTCGCTGGCCCGCGCCACGCGATGGGTTCCACTGGCGCCGCGAGGTCGACACGTCGCAGCCGACGGGCCAGCCGGCGAGTGCGGGGGAAGATGCGTCCGAGGACGATACGGTCGCGCCGCGGTCGGTCGTCGTTCTCGTCGAGGCACCGAACACGGAACGGCCGCGGCGCCATGCGGGCGTCGAACCGGTGCTCCTCGATCGACTTGCCGCCGCAGCCGGCATCGCGGCGGAGTGGTGGGACATTACCGGTCGTCACCACGTCGTGACCGCGGACACGAAGCGCGCGCTGCTGGCGTCGATGCGACTCGGCGTTGAGTCGACGGAAGATGCGCGCGCGCGCCTCTCCGAGCTTGCCGATGCGCGCGAGCGGCGACGCCTGCCGCCGGTGATCGTCGCTCGTGCCGGCGCCTCGATCAACGTGCCCATCGCCACCGGCGACGCGACGCGCGCCGACCGCATGGTGCTGCGCCTCGCCCGCGACGGCGGATCCGAGGAGGTGTTGGCGACCCCGATCGAAGCGCTTCCGGCAAGTCGCGCCACCGCGGTCGACGGCCGGATCGTCACGCAAAGGATCCTTGCACTGCCACCGTTGTCCATCGGCTGCTATACGCTCGCGCTGGACGACTACCCCGACAGCGTCTGCCGTGTGCTGGTCGCGCCCGAACGTTGCTTCTCCCCCGCGGAGCTTCGTGGAGGTGCGCGCCGTTTCGGGCTCGCCGCGCCTCTCTACGCGCTCACCCGGCCCGGCGACCAGGGAATCGGCGATTTCACCGCACTGGAAGAGGTCGGCGCCGCGACGGCACGCGCCGGCGGCGCCGTCGTTGGGATCAATCCGCTGCACGCGCTGTACGCCGAAGACCGCGACCGGGCGAGCCCGTACCATCCGTCCGATCGACGTTTTCTCGATCCGATCTACATCGACGTGCTGCGCGTGGCCGAACTCGCCACGTCGCGCAAGGCGCGCACGCTTCTCGACGCGAATAGCCTCGCAATCGCCGCGCTCGCAGCGAGTGTGGCGGTCGACTACCCCGCGGTCTGGCGGGTGAAGCGCGACGTGCTGCAGGCATGTTTCGCGACGTTCGAACGCCGCCCGGCCGACGATCCGCGGGTCGCGGCGTTCGAGCAATTCGTGCGGGCGGGCGGCACGTCACTGCGGCGGTTTGCGACGTTCGAGGCGATCGCAGCCTTCCATCCGCGGCTGCCCTGGCCACGCTGGCCGTCGGGCCTGCAGCGACCCGACGGGCCCGGCGTTGCGGCGTTTGCGCGGCATAACCGCGCGCGGGTCCGGTTCGCGATGTACCTGCAATGGCTCGCCGATCGGCAGTTGGCGGACGCTGCCGCCGGCGCGCGCGCAAGCGGCCTCGCGATCGGGCTCTACCGTGATCTCGCGATCGGCGCCGCGGTCGATGGCGCCGAGGCATGGGCAAGTCCGGAGGGACTCGCACGCGGAGCGTCGATCGGCGCGCCGCCCGACCCCTTTTCCACTGCGGGCCAAGTCTGGGATCTCCCGCCGCCGATTCCCCACTCGCTGACGGACAACGCCTACGCCGGTTTCCGCGATCTTGTTGCCGCGAACATGCGTCACGCCGCCGCGCTGCGCATCGATCACGTCATGGGACTCACGAGGCTCTTCTGGATTCCCGATGGCGCGACGGCGGTCGACGGGACTTATGTCCGCTACCCGCTCGAAGACATGATGGGCGTGCTCGCGCAGGAGAGTCACCGGGCGCGCTGCCTCGTTGTCGGCGAGGATCTGGGAACCGTTCCCGAGGGATTCCGGGAACGGATGGCTGCCGCCGACATCCTCTCCTACCGCGTCGTCTGGTTCGAACGCAACGGCCGAGCGTTCCACGACCCTCCGCGCTACCCCGCGCAGGGGGCAACCTGCGTCGCGACCCACGATTTGCCGACGATCGCCGGCTGGTGGAACGGTACCGACATCGACGAGAAGCATGCGCTTGGACGAATCAACGAGAACGAGGTCGCGCAGGAGCGTGTGGAACGTGCCGCCGCAAAGGAGGCACTCGCCACGGCGATTGCGAAGGCGGGCGCCGCATCGCCGGAGTCCATCGACCCGAAACGTCCGCACGACGCCGCAATCACGGCGGCGATCCATCGCTTCACATGCGCGACGCCGTCCGCGCTCGTGCTGTTCCAGGCCGACGACCTTGCCGGCGAGACCACGGCACAGAATCTTCCCGGAACCGATCGGGAGCGGTCGAACTGGCGGCGCAAGGTCAGTGTCGGTGTCCAGGCGTTGTGGGAGACGGCCGCGGGAGTCGCAACCCTTGCGGGATGCACGGCACGCCGGCGCGATCGCGACGCTCCAGGTTGAGGCGCTCGTCCGCGAACGGCGAAGTGTCAGTGCGCGTGTCCGTGCAGGTGATCGTCGATCGGCGATCGCCGGCGCACTTCGGCGTCCACGGCAATCTCCTCCCGTTTGCCATCGGCATGCTCGATCGCGAGCGTGAGCGGCACGCGGTCACCGAGCTTCAGCGCACGCGTCAATCTCAGTAGCCTCACCCGGCTCGCGCCGGGTTGGAGCATGACCGCGTCGCCGGCGGGAAGCGGCAGACGCTCGACCCGCTTCTTCTCTCGGTCGGCGGTGACGATGACGATACCGCCTGCAATGTCGCTGCGCACGGCGACGAGCGTTGCGCCCTCCGTACTCGTCAGCGTCATGTATGCCTCGGTATTGCCGCCCGCGCCGACCGGGCGCACCCAGGGCGCGTTGACGACGAACACCGCCATTGCCATGGCCGGGACGAGCGCCAGGAAGGTTCCGAAGACCCACGCCGCACTCGACGGAATGCGGCCGCGGTGACGGTCGATGGCAACGCTGCTCATTGGGCAGGTAAACGCGCCGCGATCCGAGATTATTCCGCGCCGCTCCGCGCGGAATAGCCCGGCATACGCCCCTGTTGGCTGGCCTGATCGGTACGCCGCACGCCGCGCGCTCGACCGATCGGTTCCATGCATACGGAGAGAACTATGCAGCGCATGCTCGGTTCGTGTCTTGCTGCGACTACGATGCTGTTTGCGACGGTCGCGCTCGCCGCCTTCCATCTGTTCAAGATCGACCAGATTTATTCGAATGCCGATGGCACCGTTCAGTTTGTGGTCCTATCCTGTGCACCCGGCTCGTGTGTCAACGGCGAGAATTTCTGGGGAGGGCAGACGCTGACGAGCACGACCGGCGGCACGACCAAGGTCTTCATGTTTCCAAGCAACCTGCCGAGCAGCAGCACGGCGGGCAAAAAGGTCCTCGTTGCGACACAGGGCTTTGCCGCGCTGGGGCTCGTCAGCCCGGATTACACGGTTCCCAACGGATTCATCGCGATAAGCAATGGCCTCGTCAACTACGCCGGCGTCGATCAACTGAACTATGCGTCGCTGCCGACCGACGGCACGAATGCGCTCTATCGCGACGGGACCATCCGGCAAAATCTCGCGACGAACTTTGCGGGGGCGAGCGCGTCCGCCGGCCCGCCGCCGCCGCCGCCGCCGCCGCCACCACCACCACCGCCACCGCCACCGCCACCGGCGACCGTAAACTATCAAGGGCTGTGGTGGGCGACGGGCGGCACCGAATCGGGCTGGGGGATCAACTTCGCGCATCAGGGCGAGCAGGTCTTCGCCACCTGGTACACCTACGACACCACCGGCAAGGCCTGGTGGCTGTCGATGCTCGCCAACCGCACCGCGCCGGCGAGCAACGCCTATAGCGGTCCGATCTACGTCGACAGCGGACCGCCGTTCAACAACTTCGTCGGCGCCGGGATGCCGACCCAGGTCGGAAGCGGGACCCTCACCTTCAGCGACGCCAACAACGGCAGCTTCGCCTACACCGTGAACGGGACGCCGCAGAACAAGGCGATCAGCCGCTTCGACCTCGGGACCGGACCGCAGCCGACCTGCACCTACAGCGCGACCACCCCCAACTTCGCCGTCGCCAGCAACTATCAGGACCTGTGGTGGGTCGCCAATGGCGCCGAGTCGGGGTGGGGCATCAACTTCGCGCATCAGGGCAACAGCGTGTACGCGACCTGGTACACCTACGATGTCGACGGCACGCCGCTGTGGCTCTCCGTGCTCGCCCCGCGGGTCGGCGCCGGCAACGTCTACACGGGGACGCTCTACCGGACCTCGGGGCCGCGCTTCGACGCGTTCGATACCACCAAAGTGATGACGGTGCAGGTGGGGACGGCGACGCTGACCTTCAGCGACGGCAACCACGCGACGTTCGACTACACCACGAACGGCACCGGGGGGCTGCCGATCGCAAACCAAAGCAAGCAGGTCACGCGCGTCCCGTTCGCCGCGTCGGGCGGCACGCTCTGCCAGTAACGGACAGCCGCGGCCGGGAGTGGGCTTCCGGCCGCCGCTTGCCTCCGCTCGGCAATCGTTGATCGGTACGGTGGGGGGTCGGCCGCTTGCGTCGACTCGCCCCGGTCGCATCCCCGCGCGCGAGGCCCCTGCTCCCAGGCTCGCGCCGCTAGAACTGCTCGGCGGGAAGCGCGAGCACCGAGTCGCCGCCTTCGGTGATCGTGCGCGCGAGACCCGCCGCCTGCGGCAGCAGGCAGTCCGCGTAGAAACGCGCGCTGTGGATCTTCGCGCGAAAGGAAGCGCGCGTCGCCGTTGCCGTCGTGCAGATGCTTGCGCCGCGATCAGCGCCGCGCGGCCCATCTGCCAGCCGCCGGCGACGAGGCCCCACAGCTTGAGGTAGGGCACCGCGCCCGCGTGCGCGGCGCGCGGGTTGTCGCCGTACGCGGGAACCATCCAGTCGACCGCCGCGCGCACCGCCGCGACACCGTCTGTCAGCGCCGCGCCGATCGCCTTGAGGGTCGCATCGGCGTGACGTGAAAGCTCGACGGCGACTTTGCTCGATCTCGGCCGCGAGCGGTCCGCGCCATCGCGCCGCCGTCGCGCGCCGTCTTGCGGCCGATCAGGTCGTTCGCCTGGATGCCGGTCGTGCCTTCGTAGATCGTCGTGATCCGCGCGTCGCGGTAGATGCTGCGCGGCGCCGGTCTCCTCGATGAAGCCCATGCCGCCGTGCACCTGCACGCCGAGCGAGGCGACTCCTGCGCCGATCTCCGTGGACCAGCCCTTGACGATCGGGATCATGCAAGTCGACGAACGCCTGGTGCCGCTTGCGCGCCTCCGCGTCCGGATGCCGGTGCGCGTTGTCCATCGCCGCCGCCGTGACGTAGGCGACCGCGCGCATCGCCTCGGTGTACGCGCGCATCGTCATCAGCATCCGGCGGATGTCCGGGTGCTCGATGATCGGCGCGCCCCGCATGGCCTTTTCGGTGCCGACCGGCTTGCCCTGCACGCGCTCGCGCGCGTAGGCGACGGCGCGCTGGTACGCGCGCTCGGCAATGCCCACGCCCTCCATGCCGACCGAGAAGCGCGCCAGGTTCATCATGATGAACATGTACTCGAGGCCGCGGTTCTCCTCGCCGACGAGATAGCCGACCGCGCCGCCGTTGTCGCCGTACGCGAGCACCGCCGTCGGGCTCGCGTGGATGCCGAGCTTGTGCTCGAGCGACACGCAGTGCACGTCGTTGCGCGCGCCGAGCGATGCCGTCGTCGTTGACGAGGAACTTCGGCACGACGAACAGCGAGATGCCCTTCACGCCTTCGGGCGCGTCGGGCGTGCGCGCGAGCACCAGGTGGATGATGTTGTCGGTGTAGTCGTGCTCGCCGTAGGTGATGAAGATCTTCTGGCCGTAGAGCTGGTACGTGCCGTCGCCCTGCGGGACGGCGCGCGTGCGCACCGCGGCGAGATCGGAGCCCGCCTGCGGCTCGGTCAGGTTCATCGTGCCGGTCCACGTGCCGGCGACCATGTTCGGCAGGAACTTGCGCTTCAGCTCGTCGGTGCCCGCAAGCTCGATCGCCTCGATCGCGCCCTGCGTCAGCATCGGGCAGAGGTCGAACGCGAGGTTCGACGAGTGCCACATTTCCTCGACCGCCGTGGCGAGCAGGCTGCGGCAGTCCCTGGCCGCCGTACTCGGGATTCTTGGTGAGGCCGTTCCAGCCGTTCTCGCAGAAGCTGCCGGTAGGCGTCCTTGAACCCCGCTGGCGTCTTGACCGTGCCGTCGTCCTGCCGCTGCGAGCCTTCGCGATCGCCGACGGGATTGAGCGGGATCGAGCACGTCGGTCGCGAATTTCGCCGCTTCCTCGAGGATCGCCATCGCCGACGTCGGGCGTCGCCTCCTCGAAGCCCGGCAGCCTGCGCGACCTGCTCGAGGCCGGCCAGCTCGTTCAGCACGAACTGCATTTCGGCGAGCGGGGCGTGATAGGTGCTCATCTTCTGTTCTGGCGAGCAGGCAAAGGCGGACTCGAGTCGTGCGGCATCATCCCAATGCCGCGGTCAGCTCCGGGACGATCTGGAACAGGTCGCCGACGAGGCCGTAATCGGCGATCTGGAAGATCGGCGCCTCCGGGATCCTTGTTGATGGCGACGATCACCTTGCTGTCCTTCATGCCGGCGAGGTGCTGGATCGCGCCGGAGATGCCGACGGCGATGTAGAGATCCGGCGCGACGATCTTGCCGGTCTGGCCCACCTGGTAGTCGTTGGGGACGTAGCCCGCGTCGACCGCCGCACGCGACGCGCCGATCGCCGCGTTGAGCTTGTCGGCGAGCGCCTCGAGCAGCTTGAAGTTTTCGCCGCTGCCGAGTCCGCGCCCGCCGGAGATGACGATCCGGGCGCTGCGTGAGCTCCGGCCGGTCGGACTTCGTGAGCTCCTGTCCGGTGACTCTCGACTGACCGGTGTCCGCCGCCGCGGCCACGGTTTCGACGGTGGCGCTGCCGCCGGTCGCGGCAGCGGCGTCGAATCCCGTCGCGCGCACGGTGATCACCTTGACCGCGTCCTTCGACTGCACCGTCGCGAACGCGCTGCCGGCATAGATCGGACGCACGAAGGTGTCGGGCGATTCGACGGCGATGATCTCCGAGATCTGCGCGACGTCGAGCAGCGCCGCGACGCGCGGCATGACGTTCTTGCCGAAGCCGGTCGCGGGCGCCAGCACGTGCGTGTAGCCGCCGGACTTGGCGAGCGCGACGACGGTCGCGGCGACGTTTTCGGCGACCGGCGAGGCGAAGTGCGGCGCGTCGGCGTGCAGAACCTTGGCGACGCCGGAATCTGCGCCGCCGCCTGTGCGGCCGCGGCGGCGCCGTTGCCGGCGACCAGCACATGGAGGTCGCCGCCGATCTTCTGTGCCGCGGTCACCGCATTGAGCGTCGCCGCCTTCAGCGCGGTGTTGTCGTGGTCGGCAATGAGAGAATGCCATCGTGTTCTGGTCGGTTGGAGAATGACACGGGATCGCGGTATCCACGCGATGATTCCGTTCCGCGGCGTCGCCGCCGTCATGGAATCACCTTCGCTTCGTTGCGCAGCTTCGCCACGAGCTCGGCAACATCGGCGACCTTGCCGCCTCCCTTGCGCTTCGGCGGCTCGGCGACTTTGAGCGTCGTGAGCCGCGGCGTGACATCGACGCCGAGCGTCGTCGGGCTTGACGACGTCGAGCGGCTTCTTCTTCGCCTTCATGATGTTGGGCAGCGTCGCGTAGCGCGGCTCGTTCAGGCGCAGGTCCGACGTGATGATCGCCGGCAGCGCCATCTCGACCGTTTCCAGACCGCCGTCGACTTCGCGCTTGACCGTTGCCTTGTCGCCGCCGATCTCGACCTTCGAGGCGAATGTCGCCTGCGGCCAATCGAGCAGCGCGGCCAGCATCTGCCCGGTCTGGTTGGCATCGTCATCGATCGCCTGCTTGCCCAGCATCACGAGCTGCGGCTGCTCCTTGTCGACGATCGCCTTGAGCAGCTTCGCGACGGCGAGCGGCTGCAGCTCGACGTCGGTTTCGACCAGGATCGCGCGGTCGGCGCCGAGCGCAAGCGCCGTGCGCAGCGTCTCCTGGCAGCCGGCGACGCCGCACGACACGGCGACGATCTCGGTCGCGACGCCCTTCTCCTTCAGTCGAACGGCCTCCTCGACGGCGATCTCGTCGAAGGGATTCATCGACATCTTGACGTTCGCGGTGTCGACGCCGGTGCCGTCCGGCTTCACCCGGACCTTGACGTTGTAATCGACGACGCGCTTGACCGAAACGAGGACTTTCATGGGAATTCGCTGCCGATCGTAGAAGACCGGACATTATAGCCTGCCGCCCGGCTCGGCCCCCGTCATGGGGGGTCGGCCGTTTGAACTTCCGCGAGACCGACGTTCCAAACGACCGGGCGACGCGCGCCGTACATGGGCGCAAACGCGATTTGGCGCGAGCGCCACTACGAACTGGTGCGTTCCGCGAGCAGCGCTCGGACCTGACCAAGGGTCGGCATGCCGCCAATCGCGCCGCGCCCGGTGACCGACAGCGCGGCCGCAGCGTTGGCCCAGCGCATTGCGTCCGCCAGCGGCTCGCCGCGCGCCATCGCGGCAGCGAGCGCGCCGGTGAACGTGTCGCCTGCGCCGATCGTGTCGACGACCGTCATGCGCCGACCGATCAGTCCTTGCGGCGCCTGTGCCTCGCGATACAGCACGCAGCCGGCCGCGCCGAGCGTGACCAGCACCGCCTTCGCGCCGCGCGCGAGCAGCGCGTCCGCCGCGGCGTCGACCGATGCGTTCGCCCCAGCCGCAGCCAGTAGCGGTGCTTCTGTTTCGTTCGGCGTCAGCACGTCGGTAAGGCCCAGCAATTCGTCGGGAAGCGGCTGCGCGGGCGCTGGGTTGAACACCGTGGCGGCGCCGGCGCCGCGCGCGATGCGAAACGCCGCGATCGTCGCCGCGAGCGGCACTTCGCAGGAGGCCATCACTACACGGCAGGAGGTGAGCGTCTCGCGCGCTGCCTGCGCATTTTGCGCGCCGAGCCCCGCGCTGGCGCCGGGAAAGACGGCGATGCTGTTGTCGCCGTCGTCGTAAACCAGGATTTGCGCGACACCGCTCGTCTCGCCCTCGGCCACTTCGACATGGTCGGTGGCGATCCCTTCCGCGCGCCACAGCTCGAGACCCATGCGGCCGAAGTCGTCCTTGCCGATGCGCGCGATCAGCGAGACGCTGGCGCCCTGTCGGGCCGCAGCGATCGCCGCATTGCTGCCCTTCCCGCCGGGCGTGATTTCGAAATGGCTGGACTTCATCGTTTCGCCGCGCGCGATCGGTCGCGGGACGCGCGAGACGAGGTCGGCGTTCCAGCTCGCGATGCAGACGACGTCGGCCACGTCACTTGAGCCCGTAGCCCAGCTGGTGCGGCAGCCACAGAATGGTCTCGGGAAAGACCGTCATCAGGGCCAGCGACACGAGCAGCACTCCGATGAAGAGCCACGCTTCATGGATCATGCCCTTCAGCGGCACGCCGGCGAGCGCATTGATGACGAACAGCAGCATGCCGAAAGGCGGGGTGACCAGCCCGATCATCATGTTGACGACGAGCATCACGCCGAAGAACACGAGGTCGATGTGGAGCGCGTTCGCCGCGGGCAGAATGATCGGCACCAGCACCAGCAGCATGATCGACGTGTCGAGAAAGCAGCCGAGGATCAGGAACAGGATGTTCACCGCGATCAGGAAGCCCAGCGGCGAAAGTTGCATCGACGTGAGCCAGCCGGCGACCAGCGCCGGCACGCTCTCCGCGGTGAACGCGTAGTTGATGACGAACGCCGACGCGATGATCAGCGTGACCGACGCGCTCGCCTTCGACGATTCGACCAGGATCTCGTACAGCCGCTTCCAGCTCAGCGCCCGGTAGACGATACCGGCGAGGAACAACGCATACAGCGCAGCGACCGAGGCCGCCTCGGTCGGCGTGAAGACGCCCGAATAGATGCCGCCCAGCAGCACGACCGGCAGCGTCAGCGGCAGGAAGCCGCGCGATGAGAATCCGCGGGTAGTCGCGCCACGGCAGCGGTGTGCCGCGCGGCAGGTTGCGCTTCTTGGCCACGAAGTGCACGGCAAGCATCAGCGCCAGCGCCATCATCAGCCCGGGGATCACGCCACCCAGGAACAGAGCGCCGACCGATGCGCTCGGAAACCAGCGCGTAGATGACCATCGGAATCGAAGGCGGGATGATCGGTCCGATCGTCGACGACGCAGCCGTCAGCGCCCCAGCAAATTCGGCCGAGTAGCCGTTCTTCTGCATCATCCGGATGCTGACGATCCCGGGGCCGGCCGCATCGGCGATCGCGCTGCCGCTCATCCCCGAAAAGATCACGCTCACGATGATGTTGACGTGCGCCAGTCCGCCGCGCAGACGGCCGACGATGGCAAGCGCGAACTCGAACAGCCGCTCGCTCACCGTGCCCGAGTTCATCACCGCGGCCGCGAAGATGAACAGCGGCACCGCCAGCAGTATGTAGCCGTTGTACATTCCGTTCAGCACCTGCTCGGCCACGAGGCCCAGGTCCTGGCGCTTGACGAGCAGGTAGGCGACCCCGCTGATCAGCATTCCGAAGCCGATCGGCAGGCGCAGCAACAGCGTCACCACCAGCATCAACAGCAACACGGTCAGCGCCAGACTCATCGGGCCTCCCGCCGAGCCGTCTCAAGGGAGGCCCGCACCCCCCTCGGGGGGAGGCGAACACCAGGCCGAAGGCCGCAGGACAGCCGAAGGCTGGTCCCGCGAAGCGGGATGCGGCGAAGCCGCACATAGTGAGCTTGGGGGTTCATCCGGGCCTCCCGCCGAGCCGTCTCAAGGGAGGCTCGCATCCCCCTCGGGGGAGGCGAACACCAGGCCGAAGGCCGCAGGACAGCCGAAGGCTGGTCCCGCGAAGCGGGATGCGGCGAAGCCGCACAAAGTGAGCTTGGGGGTTCATCCGGGCCTCCCGCCGAGCCGTCTCAAGGGAGGCCCGCACCCCTCTCGGGGGGAGGCGAACGAAGTGAGCTTGGGGGTTCATCAGTTGCCCTCAGAGTTGGTGTTTCCAGCCGTGCCCGAGCAGGCGCACGAACTTGACGACATAGCGCCAGGCGACCAGCACGATGAACAGCAGGAACGGCGCGAACACGAGCGAAAACGGGATGTCGAGCACCGGCGTCTTCTCGCGGCCCATGAAGCGCACGTAGTCGAAGGCCTGGGGCAGGAGGACGAGCAGGAGCCCCGCAGTCAGACCGGCGCCCACGAGCGCGAAAACGCGCTGGCCGCCCGGCGGCAGCGCGGCGTAGACGAGATCCAGCATCACGTGGTCCTTTTCCTTGAGCAGCGTGGCCGCGCTCCAGAACACGATCAGGATGTAGAGGATCACGATCAGCTCGTCGGACCACGCAAGAGGCCGCTCGAACAGGAAGCGCATGCCCACCTGGAATACGAACGTCAGGAACAGCAGGGCGAATACCGCCGCCGCCACGGCCTCGGCTACATGCTGCAGGCGTTTGCGCATCGAAACCTCCTCCACTTCCGTTTGACACACGCCATGACCGGCGTCCTGCCGTCATTCCAGCGGAAGGGAATCCAGCCGTGCCGGGTTCTACCAAGGCGACGCTGGACCCGCGCTCCGCGTGGTTGGCGGCGATCAAACGCTCGCGCGACGACCGGACTTACTTCACCTGATTGATGCGTTCCAGCAGACCCTTGGGCCAGACCTTCGCGTAGTCGGAGCTGAGATATACGGACTGCACGTGCTTGCGAAAGGCTTCGCGGTCCGGGACCGTGACCTGCAGGCCCTGCTGCTTGAAGAATTCGACGAGCTGCGCCTCTTCCTTGATCCGGTTCTCGTTGTTGTACTGCGCTGCAGCCTGCGCCGCCGCCTTGAGCTTCTGCTTCTGTGGAGCGGAAAGCCCGTTCCACGTCTTGTTGGCGATGGCGATGAAGATGCAGTCGACCAGGTGATCCGTCATCACCAACTGCTTGGTCACTTCGTAGAACTTGGCCGCCCGCACTGTGGGCAGCGGATTGTCCTGGCCGTCGATCGTGCCCGTCTTCAGCGCGAGATAGACCTCGCCGAAGGCCATCGGCGTGGCGGTCGCGCCCAATGCATCGCCGAGGAACAGCCATTCCTTGGTGCCGGGCATGCGCAGCTTGACGCCCTTGAGATCGGCCGGCGTGCGCACGTTGCGTGCTTCACGCAGGTTGACTTCGCGCGTGCCGAGATACGCGGTGGCGAGCACCGTCACGTCCATCTTCTCGGACACCGGCTTGAACATCTCCTCGCCGATGGGTCCGTTGAAGATCTTCTGCTGCTGCTCCGGGTCCCGCACGACATAGCCGGCAGTGAAGATCGAGAACTCGGGCACCAGCTTGGAGATATCGAACGCCGAGATCGCCGACATCTCGAGATTGCCGCGCGCCATCGCCGCCGGCTCGGTGCCCTGCTTGAACAGCGACGCGTTGAGGTTGATCTGGACGTCGAACTCGCCCGGCGCCGTCTTGTCGAGCTGTTCCTTCATCACCGTCCACATCTTGGCGTGCCAGTCTTCGGGGACGGCCGGCGTCGAGATTCGCAGCAGCACCTTGTTCTGCGCCTCTGCGGCAAGCGGCAGCGCGCCAGTCAATGCGAGAACGCCACCGATCGCGAGCAGGCTGCGGCGCGTGAGGGACGTCGTCATGGTTTCCTCCTTCTGGGTTGTCAGTCGATGTTGGGATCGATGCCGAACGCGCGAATGTCGCGTTCGAGTGCTGCAAAGCCTTCGTCGGTCAGCGCGACCAGCGGTGGACGCACCCGCAGCCAGGCGCGCTCGCCCTCGAGCACCGCCATGATGCCCTTCAAAGCCGGCGTCAGCGAGTAGCCGCCCAGCAGCGCGAGCAGCCGCTTCACACGCGCAAGGTCCTGCGTGGTGCCGGGTGCGTCGGATTGCAGGACAAGCCGATGCACGAGCCGCGGCATGAAGTTGGCGAGGCCGCTGACCGCGCCCGTGCTTCCGCGCCGGCCAAGCTCTGGCAGATCGGGCTCGTTGCCGACATACACGGTGAGCCCCGGCATGAACGCGCGGACGAGCGCGAGCGAATCCGTGAGCTCGCAGCCGCTGTCCTTGATGCCGACGATCGTCTGCGGATAGAGGTTCCACAACGTGCGGATCACCTGATGCGACAGGCCCACGCCCGACACTTGAGGGATATGATAGAGGTAGAGCTTGAGCCTCGCGTCGGCGGTACCGTCGATCACACGACGATAGGCGTCGATCACGCCCTGATCGGACACGCCCTTCAGGAAGAACGGCGGCATCATCAGGCAGCCATGCGCGCCGATCGAGAGTGCGTGACGCGTCAATTCGAGCGTTTCCGGCAGCGCCGCGCAGCTCACCGACACGAGGATCCGCGGCGCGGGCACACCGTTCTTTACGAGCGCGTCGACCGCATCACGCCGCTCGGCCAGTGAAAACGACGGCCCTTCGCCCGTCGTACCGAACGGCGTTACTCCGCCGCAGCCCGCGGCGAGAAGCGCGCGGGAGTGCGCTGCGAACCGCGCATGGTCGATGCCGAGATCTTCGGTGAGCGGCGTCAGCAGCGCAGGCCAGATGCCGCGCAGCGCGGCGGTAGGTGCAGCAGAGCTCATTTCACTTTCTCCAGCCGCCACGGCAATTTCGGCCGTGGCAAGCCGAGGACGCGGCGGTGTGCGCTCTCGATGTGATGGGTGATGCGTTGCGCTACGGCCTGCGCATCGCGGCGCTTCAGCGCGTCGATGAACCAGAGGTGCTCTTCCATCGCCGGCAGCAGCGCATCGTCGGAGAGCATCGAACCCTCGAGCCTGATCAGGCGCACGCGCAGGCTGTTGATCCGGTAGGCGTCGGAGACGAGATCGTTGCCCAGCCGGTCGATCATCAGGTCATGCAAGCCCCAGTCGACCGTCTGGGCGTCGGTCAGCAGGTCGGCGTCGATCTTCGCCTTGCGCGCTCGCTTGACGATGCGCAGGTGCGCCTCTTCGATTGCGGCAAGCTCCGCGTCCGACACCGTCGTCGCGAAATGAACTGCCGCCTCGCGCTCCAGCAGCAACCGGAACTGGAACGCGTTATTGATGAGCTTCAGGTCCACGTTCGCGATCTGCAGCCCGCGCTGCGGCACCGTGCGCAGCAGACCTTCGGCTTCGAGGCGCGGAATCAGCTCGCGCACCGCACCGAGCGGCATGCCGAGGAGCTGCATCAGCTCGCGCTGCGAGATGAACTGGCCGGGACGGATGTTGGCCTCGAGGATCTGCTGCTGGAAGCTCTCGTAGGCTTGGACGCGCAGGCTCGGCGCCGGGATGCGGGCAATGGGCCGGGTTGTCATGGGCGTCTCGGTCATCCCGCCGGGGCGCTGGCGCGGCCGGGCTTATCCCGAGTCGTCGACGACAAGTCTTTCAGGAACATGGCCTTAGCATCCAAGATTCGCGCAAGTTAGCAGTAAAGCCCGCGGTCACCGTCGGTTGCTTAACTATCAACACGGTGACATGTTAGCTAGAACTCAGATGGAAATGCAAGAGAAATCTTTTTGCCCCTGCCAGCCCCGCTTAACCTGCCGGGTGTCCCGGCGCCGCAGCGGCCGAGAGAATCTCCTGCGCCTTGAGAAGCACCGGACGATCGACCATCTTGCCGTCGACGGCGACCACCGCGCCGCCGGCTTGCGCGTCCGCCGCGACGACGCGCTGCGCCCAGGCGATCTCGTCGGCGGTCGGCCGAAAGGCCGCGTTGACGGGCTCGACCTGCTTGGGATGGATGCAGAGCTTGCCGCCGAAGCCGAGCTCGCGCGCGCGCTCGGTGTCGCGGCGCAACGACTCGAGATCGTCGATCGCCGTCGTAACCCCGTCGACGGGTGCCGGAAGCTCCGCGACGCGCGACACCAGCACCAGTTGCGACCGATAGGTGACGAGCTCTTCATCGGCGATCCGGAGGTCGACCTGGAAATCGATCGAGCCGAACAGGAGGCGACGCACGCCGGCGGCGCTCGCGATCGCGAGTGCGTTCCAGAGTCCACGCGCGGTCTCGATGAGCGGAAGCACGAATGCGCGCTGGCCGACGATGCCCCGAATGTGCTCGACGACGACGGGCTCTTCGGCCTTCGGCAGCACGATGCCGGCCACACTTGCGTTGCGGCACAGGCGCAGGTCTTCTTCGAACCACGGCGTCCCTGCGCCGTTGATGCGCACGAAGAGCGCTCGCGTCGGCGACAGCGCATCGGCGACTGCCTCGCGGGCCCGCCCCTTGTCAGCGGGTGGCACGGCATCTTCCAGATCGACGATCACCGCGTGCGCGCCGGATGCGAGCGCCTTCGCGAAACGTTCGGGCCGCATTCCGGGCACGAACAGATAGCTGCGCGGCACCCACCCCGGCGAAGCCGTGGAGTCCGTCATCCTGTGCGCGCGACCATCAGGAAGATCGGATAGGTACGGAGCCTGCCGGCGGCCTCTTTCTTCATCTCGTAGGCGGTGCTGAAGCGCACGTCGGAAAACCCGGCTCTGCGCGCTTTCGCCGCGAGCTTGTCGCGGTCGAATCCGTTGTGACCGTCGAAACCGGCGCCGTGGAACGATCCGTCTTCGCGATCCAGATCGGCGACGCACAGCAAGCCCCGTTCGCGCAGCACCGCATGGAAGCGGCGCAGGATGCCATCGGTGTCCGGAACATGGTGCAGCGTCATCGCCGAGAACACGAGATCGAAGCGCTGCTCGGGCAGCGCGTCGGTCATCAGGTCGAGCTTGATCGCGTGCACGTTAGGATCGCGCGCGGCGGAGATCTTCCTTTGCGCGACTGTCAGCATCCCGTCGGAAACGTCGGCGAGCGTGAGATCGGCCACGCGCGAGCGCAGCATGAAGCCGAGGAGCCCCGTGCCGCTGCCGTACTCGAGCGCGTGCATCGAGGCGGCGAGCGGCGCCTCACGGACGATCGCATCGGCGATCGCCCGTGCGCGCTCGACCTTCGTCGGATCGTCGTCCCAGGTTGCGGCGCGCGCGTCGAAGTCGTCGACGTAGCGTTTTGATTCGGGTGGATTCATCGCGACAACACCGATTGGGGCGCATCGGCAACGGCCGCGGCACCGGGTTGTTCCGACGGGGCAAGGAGCACGCCAACACGCGCCGCCGACGCAATATCGAAAACGCGGGCACAAAGATCGCGTATCTCGCCGGCCGTTGCGGCGCCGCTGTATTCGGCGAGGCG
The DNA here is from genome assembly GCA_963733985.1 of uncultured beta proteobacterium. Classification (GTDB taxonomy): domain Bacteria; phylum Pseudomonadota; class Gammaproteobacteria; order Burkholderiales; family Casimicrobiaceae; genus CAIWHR01. The sequence goes on from CAVTFF010000019.1 coordinate 211,390, forward strand.
CAGCGCCTTGTCGGAAATCTCCGAGCGCGTGAGCGTATTGCCCGGATCGCCCTTGGGTTCGTCGACACGACCGGCGAGGACGCGACCGTCGGTCGTCGCGACCTCGACTCTGCCGATCCAGCGCTGCGGATACGCGGCGTCGACTTCGGGATCCAGCACCATCCGCACGCGTTCGCGGAACGCGATGACCGCGGGATCGCGAAAATGCCCCTCGAATTCCGCAAGGCCGGCACGCCGGAACATCGCGATCATCGCGAGCACCGTCCCCATCGAAAATTTCGCCTGGTGGACCGTTGCCGGATCGGTCACCGGCCCCAGCACGTCGATCGCCGCCTGATGGACGCGTGCCGTAACACGGGCAATGCGCTCGGGCGCGAGATTCTGGTCGACGACGACCTTGAGCAGAGCATCGGCCGCTGGATGCGTGTGCCGGCATGACGCATGGAACTTGAACGACGTCTCCACGAGCGCCCAGCGTTGGCCGAGGCGGTCCGTAAGTCGCGTGGGATCGGCATCGGCAGACATTCCGGCGGCCATCCCCTGTGCGCCCTCGAAGATGCGTCGCGCGCCGGTGAAGCCGTCGCGCGCAAGATACGCCGCGAGAAGCCCGTCGGCGGCAGCCTTTGCCGTGTGGAGCTGCTTCGAGTCGGCCGCATCCCGCAGGAACTCCCACAGGCCTGCAGCCTGGGTGCCAGCGGAGCCGAACGCATGCTGCATCGCGTCCGCCGAGAGACCCAGCAGGCGGCCGGTCGCTGCCGCGGCGGCGATCGTCCCCGCGGTGCCGGTCGTGTGGAACACCTTGTAATGCGAACGACCGAGGAACTCGCCCACGCGAATGCCGACTTCATAACCGGCGGTCGCGGCGGTGAGCAGCTCGCGGCCCGAGCTGCCCATTGCTTGCGCCACCGCGAGCGCAGGCGGAAACACAACCGCGGCAGGATGGAACACGGAGCCGTTGTGCACGTCGTCCTGCTCGGCGAAATGCGAGGCGCCGGCATTGACCATCGCCGCAAAGAGCGGACTCGTATGCCGGCGCGAGATCAGCACTTCCGACGGGCCGTCGGCGGGGCCCATCTGCCGAGCGAAGCGCTCGATCGTCTCGACGGCGCGAGCGCCTTTGCCGGCGAGCGCAGACGCTGACCAGTCGAGCAGCAGATCCTCGGCGCGCCGCAGCACTCGCGCTGGAATGTCCTCGAAACGCATCGCGCTGGCGAAGCGCGCAAGAGTCGCCGTTGGGTGCAAATCGTGATCCATGCTTTTAGACGGCCCTGGCAGCGCGCAGTCCTGTGATTGCAGCGTCATCGTAGCCCAGCTCGCGCAGGATTGTGCTCGTGTGCGCGCCGAGTGCCGGCACCGGATCCATCCGCGGCGCGGTCGCTGCACTTTCGGCGGGTGCAACACCGGGAGGCAGCAATGCCGGAACCTTTCCCGCGGGGGTGTCGACCTCGACCCAGCGGTGGCGCGCCCGCAATTGGGGATGAGACCATACTTCGTGCATGTCGTTCATCCGCGCATTGGCGATGCCGGCCGCGTCGAGGCGCTCGATCACCTGCGCGGCGGTGAGCGGAGCAAATGCCGCGACAATGAGGGCGCGCAGGGCGTCCCGCGCGAGCGTGCGCTTCGAGTTCGACGCGAAGCGTTCGTCGGCCGTGAGCGCCGGCTGGCCGAGCACCCTGTCGCAGAAGATCGCCCATTCGCGCTCGTTCTGCAGGCCGAGCATCACGATCTTGCCGTCGCCCGCCGGAAAAGGCCCGTACGGATAGATCGTCGCATGCGCAGCGCCGGCCCGCGGTGGCGGTTCGGCGCCATCGTAGGCGTAGTAGAGCGGGTAGCTCATCCACTCGACCATGCTTTCGAGCATCGACACGTCGATCGCCTTGCCGCGACCGCTCTGCGCACGCTCGAGCAGCGCCGCCAGGATATTGGTGTACGCGTACATTCCTGCTGCAATGTCGGCGATCGAGCAGCCGGCCTTGGCGGGCGCATCCGGCGATCCGCTGATCGACAGGAAACCGGACTCGCTCTGGATCAGCAGGTCGTACGCCTTCTTGTCGCGATACGGGCCGTCGTCGCCGTAGCCGGAGATGTCGCAGACGATGAGTCGCGGATATTGCGTGGAGAGCGCATCGTAGGACAAGCCCAGCCTCGCCGCGGCACCCGGTGCGAGGTTCTGCACCAGCACGTCGGCGCGCGCGAGCAACGCCGCGAGAATCGCCGCCGCCTCGGGGTGCTTGACGTCGAGCGTCAGGCTCTCCTTCGAGCGGTTGGTCCAGACGAAATGCGAGGCGAGCCCGCGCACGCGCTCATCATAGCCGCGCGCGAAGTCGCCGACGCCGGGCCGCTCGATCTTGATCACGCGCGCGCCGAGGTCGGCCAGCTGCCGTGTGCAGAACGGCGCCGCGATCGCGTGTTCCAGCGTGACCACGGTGATGCCGTCGAGGGCGCGCATGACGGTCCCGCCCTCAGAACGATCGCGGCAGACCGAGCACGTGCTCGGCCACGTAGGAAAGGATCAGGTTGGTCGAGATCGGAGCGACCTGATAGAGGCGCGTCTCGCGGAACTTGCGCTCGACGTCGTATTCCGCAGCGAAGCCGAAGCCGCCATGGAACTGCAGGCAGGCGTTCGCCGCTTCCCAGGATGCGTCCGCGGCGAGGAGCTTCGCCATGTTCGCTTCAGCGCCGCAGGGCCGATGCGCATCGAAGAGCGCACAGGCTTTGAAGCGCATCAGGTTCGCCGCCTCGACGTTGACGTACGCGCGCGCGATCGGGAACGCGACGCCCTGATTCTGCCCGATCGGCCGGCCGAAGACGACGCGTTCCTTCGCGTACGCGGTGATCCGGTCGATGAACCAGTAGCCGTCGCCGATGCACTCGGCGGCGATCAGCGTGCGCTCGGCGTTCAACCCGTCGAGGATGTAGTGGAAGCCCTTTCCCTCCTCGCCGATCAGGTTTTCAGCGGGAATTTCGAGATTGTCGAAAAAGAGCTCGTTGGTCTCGTGGTTGACCATGTTCGCGATCGGCCTCACCGTCATCCCGTGGTCGATCGCGTGGCGCAGATCGACGAGGAAGATCGACATCCCCTCGGAGCGCTTCGTGACCTTGTCCAATGGTGTCGTGCGCGCGAGCAGGATCATGAGATCCGAATGCTGCACGCGCGAGATCCAGACCTTCTGGCCGTTGACGACGTAGCGGTCGCCCTTGCTTCACCGCCATCGTCCTGATCTTCGTCGTGTCGGTGCCGGTCGAAGGCTCGGTGACGCCCATCGACTGCAGGCGGAGCTCGCCGCTCGCGATCTTCGGCAGGTACGCGCGCTTCTGCGCCTCCGACCCGTGCCGCAGCAACGTGCCCATGTTGTACATCTGGCCGTGACACGCGCCGGAATTGCCGCCGGAACGGTTGATCTCCTCCATGATGATCGACGCCTCGGTAAGCCCGAGCCCGGAGCCGCCGTACTCCTGCGGGATCAGCGCCGCGAGCCATCCGGCCTTCGTCAGCGCATCGACGAACGCTTCGGGATAGCCGCGCTTGTCGTCGATCTCCCGGAAATACGCGCCTGGAAATCCGCCGCAAAGCGCACGGATCGCGTCGCGGATGTCCTGATGGGGATCCGAGGCAGAGTTCATCATCTGATGCTCCGGGAACGGCCTGCTGGCGAACTCGCCTCAGCGCAGCGTCGCGCTCGCCTCCATCGCCAGATTGCCCGCATTGTCCTGCGCCCACAATCGCGCCGACTGGCCGTTCCCGTCGAGACGGCCGCAGACCGCGAACGGCGCGATGTCGAAAAGCGGCATCACGGCACGGAAAGAGAACGTCGCGATTGCCGCCGGTGCAACATTGTCCCGTCCGAGATCGGCGAGCAGCGTCGCAATCAGCGGGCCGTGCACGATGAGCCCGGGGTAGCCTTCGACCCCGGTGACGTACCGGCGATCGTAGTGGATCCGGTGACTGTTGAACGTGAGCGCCGAATAGCGGAACAGGAGCACGTCGTCGGGGACGACATCGCGGCGCCATGTCCCATCCGTCGGCGCCGCTTTTTTCGGCGGCGGCGGATCACCCGGACGCGGCGCCTCGCGATAGACGATGTCGTGCTCCTCGACGATCGCAAGTTCGCCTTTCGCGCTGATCTCGTGCCGCACGAGAACGAACACCAGCGGGCCCGTGCGTCCCTGCTTCGCGTCGACCTTGGCGATCGTCGACACCCGCTCGATCGCGTCGCCTACGCGCACCGGGCGCTGGAACTCCATTCGTCCGCCCGCCCACATCCGGCGCGGCAGCGGCACCGGCGGCAGAAAGCCGCCCCGCAGCGCGTGCCCGTCGGGGCCGCTCTCGCGCCGCGGATAGAGCGGCAGGAAGTAGAGCCAGTGCCGCAGCGGCGCGATCGCGTCGCCCTCCCTTGGCGGGGGATCGTCGCGATCCAAGGTCGCCGAGAGCGCGGCGATCGGCACCGGCGTTACGCGATCGGAGCGTCGCTCGGTGCGCCCGACCCACTGCGCGAGCGCGGCGGCGTCGAGGCTCGCTCCAGACTCAATCTGTACTGTGGCGGATAACGTCACGGCTTGGACCCCGTCTCCTTGTAGATCCCGTCGATGATGTCCCTTCAGACGCGCGACTCGGTTTGCTGGCGGACCGACACCAGCGCTTCCTTCATCGCAGCCTTCTCCGCGGCAGTGAGCGTGATGGTCTCGAGATCGGGCGATCGCGCGTCGCCTCGCCGGAGGTAATTAAGCACCATTCGGCGCCAAAAGCAACGCCGACGCCTTCCTGTCTCGTGATCCGCCCATCTACGGCGGACCCCGGGGCGGCCATCCCTCGGTCGTTGCGCGCGACGACCGACGCTCGCGGCGCACACAACTCTTTCCGCGGCATCGATCTTGCATCATCGCGACGCCTTCACCCCGGAGCGCCGCCGTGCCCCCGTCACCCGTACAGGATTATCTCGACGCCCTCCACACCCGGTTCCGTGGACTCACCGACGGAAATGTCGCCGACTATATTCCGGAGCTTGCCCATGCCAATCCGGAATGGTTCGGCATTTGCATCGCCACCCGCGACGGCCACGTCTACGAAGCCGGCGACACGCGGCAGGCATTCACCATGCAGTCGGTGTCGAAGCCCCTCACCTACGGGGTTGCACTCGAGGACAATGGCGAAGCAGCCGTGCTGGCAAAAATCGGCGTCGAACCCTCCGGCGACGCTTTCAACGCGATCAGCCTGCGGCCCCAAACTGGTGCCCCGATGAATCCGCTGATCAACGCCGGTGCAATCGCAGCGTGCGGGCTCGTACGCGGCAACAACGTCGACGACAAGATGCAGCGGATCGTCGACGCATTCTCGCGCTATGCCGGACGCGATCTCGATGTGGACGACGATGTCTATCGATCGGAAAGCGATACCGGCCACCGCAATCGGGCCATCGGCTGGATGCTCCGGAACTTCTCGATCATCTCCGACGAGCCTACGCCGACCCTCGAGACCTACTTCCGGCAATGCTCGATCCGCGTCACATGCCGCGACTTGGCGTTGATCGGGGCGACCCTCGCCAACGGCGGCGTGAACCCGACAACCGGTGCACGCGCGATCGCTGAGACCTACCTCGACAACGTGCTGTCGGTGATGGCGACCTGCGGCATGTACGATTTCTCCGGCGAATGGCTGTATCGCACGGGGCTGCCGGCGAAAAGCGGCGTCGGCGGCGGCATCATCGCGGTTCAACCGGGGCGACTCGGCATTGCCGTCTTTTCGCCTCGCCTCGACCCGCAGGGCAACAGCGTCCGCGGCATCGCGGTGTGCCGGGAACTTGCCGCCGACCTCGGCTTGCATCTGTTCACCGTCGCGCGGGAGCCGGCACCGGTGATGCGCCTCTCGACAACGCGACGCTCGGTCTCTTCCAAGCGCCGCCTCTCTCTTCCGGCGGCAGATTACCTCCGCAGCGTCGGCAACCGCCTTCGCCTCTACCACCTGCAGGGCACGCTCGGGTTCGCCTCGGTTGAAACCGTCATTCGCGAGTTGATGGCGCGCGCCGAGACGACCGACTGCTTCGTCGTCAACCTCAAGGTCGTGCAGAGCCTCGATCCCGCCGCGGCCCGGCTTCTCGCCGGCGCACGAGTGCGTCTCGCCGACAATGGAAAGCCGTTGCTGTTCACCGATGCCGGCGCATGGTGGCAAGTCCTGATCGACGCCGGCATTCCCCGCGAGGCTTTTTTCGCCGACGACGACTTCGCGCTAGAGCATGGCGAAAACTTGCTGCTTGCGAAGCGATTTCCGGAACGGCACTGGGAGGCCCGCGTCGATCCCGCGCAATGCGCGTTGTTCGCCGGCCTCGAGCCGGGCGAACTCGCCTTGCTCGACGGACTGCTGTCTCGCCGGAGCTACCGCGCGGGACAGACGATCGTCGCAGCCGGGCAGGCCTCGGACGCGCTCTTTGTGATCACGCGCGGCACCACGATGGTGAGCATCCCGACGCAGGACACGGTCACGCGATTGGACGTCGTCACGCCGGGAATGACGTTCGGCGAAGTCGCCTTCCTCGATCGCTCTCCGCGCTCGGCGAACGTCACCGCCGTCGACGACGTCGAGTGCCTGATTCTCGCGCGCGACGACTTCGATCGTCTTGGCGCGAAGGCGCCGCCGCTGAAGATCAAGCTCCTCGAAAACCTGGCGCTCGGCCTGACGCGCTTGCTGCGCCAGGCGAACCGCGAGCTTGCCGCGCTGCAGTGAGGAGGCCCGAGCGCCGCGTTCCGTCGCGGGAGGGAGAAAACGCGAACGAGATGCCATCGCGGGCATCCCGCTCGAAGATAATCGCGCTTCGCGTGACGCGCGCGCGAAGGCAGCTCGCGACGATCCGCGAATCGTCGACGAGGAGTTTCGCGTGATTCGCGGGTCGCGGCTGGTTTACTTGTTCTCTTCCTTCTGCTTGTCCTTTTCCTTGTCCTTTTCGGGCGCACCCTTTTGCGGTGGACCTTTCTCCGCCGGCCGCGCCGTTTGCTGCGGTGGCTGCGCTGGCGCTGCATTCGGCGCTGGACGCACTTCCTGCGGTCTTGGGGGTGCCGCGGCCGGCGCTTGCACTGCCTGCGGCGGGCGCGGCGGCGCGTTCGCGGTTTCGGGTCGCGGCGGCGGCGCTTGCACTGCCTGTGGCGGACGCTGGACGCTCGCTTCGGGTCGCGGCGGCGGCGCTTGCACCGCTTGCGGCGGGCGCGGCGGCGCGCTTGCGGCCTCGGGTCGCGGCGGCGCTGCGGCAGCAGGAGCGCGCGGCGCCTGCGCCGACTCACGTGGTGCTGGAGCTGGGCGTGGCGCGTTCGCCGTTTCCGGCCGCTGGGGCGTTTGACCCTGCGGCGGCGGCGGGCCCGGCGCTCTCGCGGCTTGAGGCGGCGTCACAGCTGGCGCACTTGCCGTCGGTGGCGCGCCACGGTCGCCTTCCTTCGGCGGAGGACCTGGCCGTTGCGGCTGCTCACGTGCGCCCGGCGCCTGGGCCGTCGGACGCGGCGGCGCTTCTGGCCGTCCGGTCGCAGCTTGCGGCGGACGTGTCTCGGCGCCGGGGTGAGCGGTCGGTTCCGGTGGTGCGGCCACCGGTGGCGGCACATTGCGCGGACGCGCTTCCTGCATCGGCGCAGGCGCGCCCGGCGCCCGCGTTGCCGAAGGCGGTCCCTTCGCTTCCGGTCGCGCGCCCGGAGGTCCCTGCTTTTCGCTGCCCACTGCCGTCTGCGGCGGGCCTCCGCGCCTTTCGTCGGCCTTGGGCGGCGCACCACCGGCAACCGGCGGCTGACCGCGTTGTTCGCCTGCGGCAGCAGGAGCGGCCGGCTGCGGCGCGCCCTTCTCCGGTGCGCGCGCGGTCGCCGGCAACGGCTTTGCGGCCCCGGTCGGTTGCACGACCTTCACGTTCGGCCTCGCCGTGGCGTTCTGCGGTGCGATCTTCTGGCAGCTCAGCCGCGTCGAGCGGCTTGCCCGGCTGTCGCTTGAGCGCATCTTCGCGCTGCTGGATCGACGGCGGCGCCGGCGGCGGCGCCTGTCTCGCGATCACCGAGCGTTCCATCACTGCCGCATTCGGCCGCGCCTGCGCGGGCGCTCCCGCGCCGACGATGCTGGTCCTCACAGGGGCGACGGAAACTGCCGCGACAACCCCTGCCTGCTGGATCGTTCTGGCATCCACTTTGACGGCGGCGCGTTGCACCGGCCGGGCATCGACGAAGGCTTGCGTCGGCACCGCAGTCACGGCGTTCACCGTCTGGATGTTGGCGTAGCGGATGTTGGTCTGTGTCGGGTTGTTGTAGACGTTCGTCACGTTGGTGACGTTGACGACGGTGTTCGTCACGTTGACACGCGTGAAATACTCGCGGCTCACGTTGTAGCCGGGTCGGTAGACTTCGCCCGGGCCCAAGGGGAACCACGCGACGCCGCCGGCCGCGCCCAGCGAGACCGAAGCGCCGAAGTTGCTGCCGCCGACGAAGGCGACGAGCGCCGGCGCGTAGACCGGCCGCTCATGTCGGGGACCCGGCACCCAGCACCACCGGCTCTGCACGAACGCCCAGCGGCCGTAGTGGAACGGCGCGAAGCCCCACGATGCGTCGTCGACCCACGTCCAGCCCCAAGGGTCGATCCACGCCCAGTGCCCGTAGCGATACGGCGCCCAATCGGCCGCGACACCTCGCGGCACCCAGACGGCGCCGTACGTCGGGACATTGCTCCACGTCCCGTTCGCGTCCAGGTCCGCATAGCCGATGACGTCGGGCGAAACGTAGCGCGCGCTGACGGAGCGCTCCTGGAGACTCACACGCTGCGCAACCCAGCCATCGAACGCGTCGCGCTCGGCGATGGCAACGGGCTGATAATCGTTGAGGTCCGTGCCGCGGAAGCTGAAGCGCTCGCCCGCGTTGATCACGTACGCACCTTGCGTGCCGAAAGCTTCCGCCTCGCCGCGATAGACGCCGACGGTGGTTGCATCGACGCTCACGTCGACCCGGTACTGGCCCGGACCGCGGATCGAGAAAGCAAGATTCGGCGTGTCGATCTCGATTGCGCCTTCCATCGATCGGACGTACAGGTTCACGGCGCCCTGGTTCACCTGGAACTGCTCGGTGCGGTCATCGAAATTGACAATCGATAGGCTTGTCTCCGGCGCGAGGCGCAGCGCGGCGTTGCCCATCTGCAGCTCGGCGCGCGCACCTGCCGCGGTCCACAGCTGATCTCCCGTCCACAACGGGCGATTGATGCTCGCCTGGACCCAGTCGTTGTCACCGGCGGGAAGAAAGCTCACCGTGCCGCTCGCGTAAGCGAGCCGCACGACTCGAGCGGGCGGATCCGCCCAAGCCGCCCCTGCGGCCAACAGCACAAATGCGGCTACGGCGACGCCAACGCGCGCGCGCGGCGAATTCCATTGTGTGACATTCATGTTCGACCTCCTTGAATCTTTTTGACGTGCACGACCACTCCCGCGCCCGGCCAAGGAGCGGGAAGCAATGTCATCGTTGAACACAGTAACGATCGGGGCCGAGGTATTGCTGTCGGACGAACACCCATTCGGGCGTCGGACAATGACAGTTGCTGCTCGGTACCTGCCAGTGTACGCGACCAGAGTGGGTCTTCTAGTTCGACCTCATGCCCCGCGCAAGTCGTGATGCTTAAGCGGCAGCGAGCGGATGCGCTTGCCGGTGGCGGCGAAGATCGCGTTGCACACGGCGGGCGTCAGCGGAAGGATGGCCGGCTCGCCGTGTCCGCCCCAGAACCCGCCGGTCGGCACGAGCACCGTTTCGACCTTCGGCATCTCGGCGATCTGCGGCAGCGGAAAGTCGTGGAAGTTGGATTCCGACGACGCGCCCGTCCTTCACGTTGATCTCCTGGTACAGGATGCTGCCGAGACCGAACACCACGTTGCTCTCCGCCTGCGCGCGGCAGGTGTCGGGATTGACCACGTAACCCGAATCGATGGCAACGACGATGCGGTGCACCTTGGGCTCCCCCGCCGCGCTCACCGACACCTCCGCCACCATCGCGGCGTAGCTGCCGAAGCCGTCGGCGACCGCGACGCCGCGGTGCACGCCCGCCGGTAGCGGCGGATCCCCAGCCCGCCGCCTTCGCCACGGCTTCGAGCACGAGGCGGTTCTTGTCGCCCTCCTTCAGCATCGCCAGCCGGAATTCGACCGGGTCCTTGCCCGCCGCCGCCGCCAGCTCGTCGATGAAGCACTCGCGGTAGTAGGCGTTCTGCTGCCCCGGCGCGCGCCAGAAGCCGACCGGCACATGGCCGTTGCGCATCGCGTAGTCCACCTGCTGGTTCGCCACCGCGTAGGGCATGTCGCTGAAGGAGCGCACCGCCGAGAAGTCGATGCCTTCCTTGTTGAGCGAATTCGGCATCAGGACCTTGAGGATCGACGGACAGGCGATCGTCGTGTGCATCGCGATCACCCTGCCCTGCGCATCGAGGCCCGCCTTCATCCGCACGATGCTCGCCGGGCGATAGAAGCCATGCTGCATGTCCTCTTCGCGCGACCACATCATCTTCACCGGCACGCCGGGCATCGCCTTGGCGATCGCCACGCCCTGCCGGACGAAGTCCTGCGGGCCGCCGCGGCGGCCGAAGCCGCCGCCCAGCATCATCTTGTGCACCTCGACTTTCTCGAGCGGCAGACCGGCCGTCTCCGCCGCGGCCGCCATCGACGCCTCGGCGTTCTGCGTCGACGTCCACACCTCCAGGAAGCCCTCCGGCTTGAGCCACGCGGTGCACGTCTGCGGCTCCATCGTCGCGTGGTTGAGGTACGGCGACTGGTACTCGGCCTCGACGACCTTCGCCGCGGCGGCGAACCCCGCCTGCGTGTTCCCCAGCTTGCGCGCCTGAGGGAGCTTCGCGTCGGCGAGGCCTTCGCGCAGCATCGCCGCGATGGTCTGGTTGTCGGCATGGCCGTTACCGGCCGTGTCCCACTCGATCTTTACCTTCTTCAGCGCCTCGTTCGCGCGCCACCAGTTGTCGGCGACGACGGCGACGAAGTCCTCCTCGCGCACCACCTTCTTCACGCCGCGCATCGCGAGCGCCGCGCGCGCGTCGACGCTCGCCACCTTGCCGCCGAACACCGGGCACTGCGCGATCGACGCGTGCAGCATTCCGGGCAGCGTGACGTCGACGCGCGAACACGGGCTTGCCCCGCACCTTGTCGGGGATGTCGAGGCGGTGCAGCGGCTTGCCGGCGATCTTCCAGTCCGCGGGATCGCGCAGCTTGACGTCCTTCGGCGGCGCAAGCCTCGCCGCGGCGGCGGCCACCTCGCCGTAGCGAAGCTTCCGGCCGGTCGGTCCGTGCGATGATGACGCCGCTCGCCGCCGTGCACTCCGCGGCGGGAACCTTCCACTGCGCCGCCGCCGCCGCAATCAGCATCTCGCGCGCGCTGGCACCCGCCTTGCGCACGTAGTCCTGCGACGAGCGCACGCCCATGCTGCCGCCCGTGGACATCGAGCCCCAGATGCGGTTGCGCCGGATGTGCTCGTTGGGCGAGGCGAACTCGGCGCTGACGTTCGCCCAGTCGCAATCGAGCTCTTCGGCGACGAGCTGCGCGAGCGCGGTATAGGTGCCCTGCCCCATCTCGGAGCGGGCGATGCGAATGACGACGCGATCGTCGGGATGGATGACGATCCAGGCGTTGACTTCGGTGGCGGCCGCGCCGGCGACCGCCGCGGACGCGACCGGGAACCGGAACTCGAGCGCGAGGCCGCCGCCCAGCGCCGTGGAAACCTTGAGGAACTCGCGACGCGAAAGGGCGAGCGTCATGGTCGTCCTCCTCAGGCGTTCTTCGCCGCGGGCGCGGCGGAATCCTCGGCGAGCGCGTGGATCGCCTTTCTCACCCGGGCGTAGGTGCCGCAGCGGCACAGGTTGGTCATCGTCGCGTCGATGTCCGCGTCGGTCGGCTGCGGATGCTTCGCGAGCAGCGCGGCGGCCGCCATGATCATGCCCGTCTGGCAATAGCCGCATTGCGGGACTTCGTGCTCGATCCACGCCTTCTGGACGCGGTGCAGGCCCTTCTCCGACAGAGCCCTCGATGGTGACGATCTTCTTGCCGACCGCCGCCGACACGGGCAGCGCGCAGGAGCGCACCGGCTCGCCGTCGACGTGCACCGTGCAGGCGCCGCAGACGGCGATGCCGCAGCCGTACTTGGTTCCGGGAAGGTCGAGGTCGTCGCGCAGGACCCACAGCAGCGGCATCTCGGGCTCGACGTCGACGGTACGGGTGCGACCATTCACGGTCAGCTGTGAGCATTCGCGTCTCCTCCGAACGATTGGCAAAGCCGTTTTTCCTATGAAAACATCACCCCGACAAACGATCAGTTGCAGCGAGGCACGCCGTCATTGCCCGTCGTGAATCAGGCCGTCGCGTAGCACGTCGAGCGTCGGGTAGTCGATGTAGCCCTGGGCGCCACCGCCGTAGAGCGTGCTCGTGTCGAGCGCGTTCAGCGGCGCGTTCTCGCGCAGGCGGCGTACGAGGTCGGGGTTGCTGATGAACGGGCGCCCGAACGAGACGAGATCGGCCGCGCCAGAGGCGACGGCCTCGAGCGCCATCTGCCGCTGGTAGCCGTTGTTGACCATCCAAGCGCCATCGAACCTGCGGCGCAGCGCCGCATAGTCGAAGTGCGCGAAGTCGCGCGCGCCGGCCGTCTGGCCTTCGACCACTTCCACGAAGGCGAGTTGCAGCGGCGCGAGCTGCGTCACCGCATGCTCGAACAGCGCCTGGGGGTTGCTGTCCTGCCCTGCATCGTTGGATGGGGTCACGGGGGAAAGGCGCAGCCCGGTGCGGCCGCCGCCGATCGCGCCGGCGACGGCCTGCATCACCTCGACGAGCAGCCGTGCACGGTTCGCGATCGTGCCGCCGTATTCGTCGTTGCGGTCGTTGATGCTGTCGCGCAGGAACTGCTCGATCAGGTAGCCGTTTGCGCCGTGCACCTCGACGCCATCGAAGCCCGCGTCCATCGCGCGGCGCGCCGCGTCGCGGTAGCCTGCGACCAGCGCCGGAATCTCGTCGGTGCGCAGCGCGCGCGGCGTCGACACCGGGACGAAGCCGTCGCGGGTGAAGGTCTTGGTCTCGGCCCGCCGCGCGGTCGACGACACCGGTGCTTCGCCGCTCGGCTGCAGCGAGACGTGCGAGATGCGCCCGACATGCCACAGCTGCACGCGATGCGCCCGCCCTCGGCATGCACGGCGTCGGTGACGCGCCGCCAGCCTGCGACCTGCTCGGCATTGTAGATGCCGGGCGTGTCGACATAGCCCTGACCCTCGGGGCTGATCTGCGATCGCCTCGGTGATGATCAGTCCGGCGCTCGCGCGCTGCCGGTAGTACTCGACCGCGAGGGCCGACGGCACCTGGCCAGGTGCGGCGCGGTTGCGCGTCAGTGGCGCCATCACGATGCGGTTGGCGAGGCCGAGGTCGCCGATGCGAATGGGGTCGAATAGCGTCGTCATGATCATCAATCACGCGAGGAAGCGGGTGAGCGGTCCTATCATCGGCCGGCCGACGGTCCGATCTGACGGGGCGCTGTCCGGGTCTGGCGATTCCGTCGAACAATTAAGCACCCGAACACCGGCGGGCCGCTTTGACGTCCGTCAATGCGGGCTGCGGGATCGTCCCGATGCGCGCGGCGATTGGGAAATTACGGCATGAGCGAGCGCCGCAGCCCGAGATCTCGCGCCACAACCCGAGGTGGCCGAAACGCGACGTCCGTCGAACGGCAACGCCTGCGTACTCGGTCCATCGCAGCGGGAACCACCCGCGGGAACGGCAGGCGTTGCCTCGAGGCGCCGGTCTGTCGCGGGAAAGGCCGACCGGGAATCCGGAAGTGTGCCTGTCAGCTCACCGAATTTCCCGAACGCCGAAGCGCTGGCGAGCGGCTGCGAACGACTCGTTCCCCGCCTGTCGTGCGCTAAGCGAAACGCTTGCCCGCCACGCTGAAGGACCATTAGCACACCGTGCGGCGGCTGTGTCCGGCAAAGCTCCAGCGCCACCGCGCGATCGAAAGGCGCCGCCGTGGCGCTACGGCCGCTTGCAAGGATCCGCAGTCGGCCCCGTATGAAGAGCGCGCTAGCGCTTGCTGGCAGTCTTCCTGGAGGCCGTGCGCGCGGGCTTGCGGCGTACCGGGGCCTTCTTTTTCTTCACCACCTTCGGCGCGGCCAGTTTGGCTACCGCCTTTCCGGATACAGGGTCGGTCACCCCTAACCCACCGCCTAAGTCCTCGAGCATGTGGCGAAATTGGTCCAGCAAGGCGATCATCTGCGGACGTGCGGTCTCGATGCTCTTGAAAGCCCGCCACTCGCCGACAAGGCAAAAGGTCTGATCTCCTGTCTCGATCAGGCTCGCGCCAAGAAAGCCTTTGAACGCGGGTCGCATTCTGCGATGCGCGTCGACGAACTTCTGCTCGTACCCAGGTTTCACCTTGAAACGCACCACGTTGAATGCCGTCATGCTACCTCCCTCTGTTATCTGAGCTCGATCCAGACTCGACCAAGCCAAAATTTGATCATATTCACAGCCCACCGGTGAAGGCCTGCTCAATTCCTCAGGCAACAGGGACCGCAGCCCGGGGCCGCACGAATGAAGTCGGCCGTCGTTTCGAGCGCGGCGCGATCCGGCAGCAAATGATAATGCGGTGGGTGCTTCAAGGTAAACCCATGATCACTGAAGCGTGGAAGACGTGTGGGTGCACGTGAAAGATCTGCTGACCGGCGGCAACACCATCAGCAACAAACGCGTTGACACCTTCGCATCCCATTACCGCTGCTTCGGAGCGCCGCAGCTGATCGGGTGAAACGCGGAACAGCCTGCCAGGCCGACGGAGATCCGTTCATCGTGCCGGCTCGGCAATGCTGCGCAATGTGCGCTATCGCGCCCGCTTGCATGCCGGACGCTCTGCGCAGCGTCTTAACCATTCGGCCACCCCTGGATGTCTGTCAAGCTTGATGCCGAACATCGTGCCCAACATCAGCCAGCTTGCGGCAGGAATATCGACGAGCGAAAAGGCCCCGAGTAGATGCCCGCCATTCCGTAGCCGCGCTTCGAGCGCATCAAGCCCGCGGACGAATTGCGATTGGTTGTACTCCGCGCACGCCTTGCTGCGGTCTTCGGGCTTGTACGAGAACGGCGTGTCGAGCCCGTGGTAGAGATACTGCATCATGTAATTGCCTAACTCGGTCATCGCCCACACGGTCCAACAGACGGCGTCGGCACGGGCTTGGCCTGCTCCGGCTGGCCACAGGTTCTTCTCCACGCCGTACTTGTCGCCAAGGTACAGCATGATCGCGCCCGACTCGAACAAGCTAAGTTCGCCATCGACCATCCCGGGCACCTTCCCATGCGGATTGATGGCAAGGTACTGTGGCGTGCGATGCTCGAGCTTCTTGGCATCGAGTTCGACGTACTCATAGGGCACTCCAAGTTCTTCCAGTGCCCACGCAACGCGCGTGCCGGAACTGCGCGGCCAAGAGTAGAGTTTGATTGCCATGTTGTCTCCCGCGAACGGCGATAAAGAACATCCCTGGGGCAGTCGAGAAATACCATTGCAAAGCCCCGCGATTATCGCGGGGCTTCGCGGGGATCGCCACATCGCTGCGGCTTCATTTCGTTGCGTCACCGCAACGTGTGCCGGTGTTGGCTACCGGCGTCGGGGTCGACCTGTAGTGAATGTCATCTATAGAGTACCTCCCCCTATCGTCGAACACTTCAGCCTCGGCGAGATCTCGCGGCTGCGAACTCCGGGAGCAACCCGTTGCGCGGCACGCTGACCGCGAAACCGGATCGCGCCCTCGATGTCGCGTCCGCGAGCACCGATCCACCAATCACGCTGTGAGCACCTTTAAGCTACGCCGAACCAGAACGAGTTTCAAGCCTCCAAAAGTCCGCTAGCGCCGGCGACACTTCGCCACATGACACGCGCTACTCGCTAGATCGAATCAACGGTCTTTGGTCTTACGCCCCTGTAATTGTGAGGATGGCACCGAGGGTGCGAAGTATCGATCCTCGAGTTGACGTCGCAATCGCTCCGCAATCTCGATTTCGGCATCGGTGGCGAACTTGACCGCCGGGTCACCGCTTGCATCCTGGTTGTACAGTTCAATCTTGAGCATGACGAGCTCCTTTCCACGGGAAGGAACCGACTTACTGAGTTCTCAAAACCTGACTCGCATATCGCGTGCCAGTAATCAAAATGTCCCATCAAGACAGCCACGAAGCCGAAGTTCGGGGGATAGGACGCCTGACTTGGAGAGCGGCGTGTAAACATTCACGACAGCGTGGTCGGCGTACAGTCTTCGTCGCTCTGCGCGGTCAATCGTCGTCGCTCTTGGTCGCATTGCGACATTCGCGATCGGGGGCTTGTTCTCGTACTAAACTGGAGCAGAACCCGTAGAGACTGCAGTATGTCCACCCATTTCCAGTCCCGCCGATTCGCTCCCGACGAAAGCTATGTCCCGGTTGACGGTGCCGAGTTGTTCTATCGCGAAATCGGACAGGGACAACCAATCATCGTGATTCACGGGGGCCCCGATTTCGATCACACCTATCTGTTGCCCGACATGGATCGATTGTCCGATTCGTATCGCCTGATCTACTACGACCAAAGAGGGCGGGGAAAGTCGCGGGGTGATCTACGGATCCAAGAGATCGGCATTGAGAGATACGTCGAAGACCTGGATGGTGTGCGGAACCATCTGCACTTGGACTCGGTGGCAATCCTGGGCCACTCTTGGGGCGGGCACGTGGCGATGCACTATGCACTCAACCATCCGGAGCGCGTGTCGCACATGATACTGATGAATACCGCCCCGGCTTCTCACGAAGGCTACCTGCGCTTGCGGCGGGAGCGCCTCCGCAGAAGAGCAGTGCATGAAAAGAGGCTAAGCGCGCTGACTGCGAGCCCTGAATACCGAGAGGGCAATCCGCGGGCGGTTGCCGAATACTACAGAATCGACTTTGGCACGATGATCAAGAACCCGGAGCATCTCAAGAGATTGAACTTGACGTGGACGCAAGAGGACATTTTGCGCGGGAGAGCCATAGAGGACCGATTGATGGAGGGACTCTATTGGTCGGAAGGGTTCACGCTCATTCCAAGGCTCAAACAGCTTCGCAATCCGACACTGGTCATCCACGGCGACTACGATGTCGTTCCCGTCGAATGCGCAGCCCAGATCGCCGAGACCACTCCCGGTGCCCGCCTGGTGGTCCTTCGCGAATGCGGGCATTTTTCGTATATCGAGGCGCCGGAAGAGGTGCACAACGCGATCGCCGAATTCTTCGCCCGCCTGATGCGTTAAAGGCAGGAGCGTCCCGGCGCTCATCTGCGATGGCCGACACTTGATTCGACGGTCATTGGCTGCGCCTGCTTCGCCCCCGCGGCGTGCCCCGGCGGGGAGCCGCTTTGTAGTTGACATTCCATAGCGAGCCGCGCAGAGTCGGTCGGGCCGATGAAGCTCGTCACTCGCAGCGCGATTGTCTGCCTCGTGCAGTGGCTACTCGCGTGGTCGCCGACCTCGCTCGCTGAAGGTTGGACCTCCGTCGGTCCCTTCGGCACGCTGCTGTCCAACCACGACGTGATCAGCGGCCAGACGAACGCGGTCGCGATCGATCCGCGCGGAGTCAACGTCATCTACCTCGGCGCCTCCGAGGGCGGCGTGTGGAAGACGCGCGACGGCGGCGTAAGCTGGATCCCACTCACCGATACGCAGCTCGTGCGCAAGCTGCCGTCGGGCAGGCTCAAGGGCACGACGTCGATCGGCGCGCTGGCTATCAATCCCGCCAATCCGCAGACCATTTACGCCGGTACGGGTGATCCCAATGTGGCGTGTTGCGGCTTGTTCGGCCCGTCGCTGGGCGTTTTCCGCTCGACCGACGGCGGCACGACGTGGGTGCCGATGGGCGCCGATCCGAACCAAGCGGGCTGCGAGAACGGCGCCGTGGGTCAAGCGACGGTCAATCGCGTGCTCGTCATCCCGGGACGCCGCACCGTGGTACTGGCTGGTACCGATGCCGGCCTCTACAGCTACGAGGAAAGGGGCAGCGATTGCTGGATCCGTTTGACCAACGGCCTGCCGGTGTCTGGCAACGCCATCGATCTGGTCGCCGATCCGTTTCAGCGCAATCTGTACGTTGCGTTCCGCACCATCGGCATTTTCAAGTCCAACGACTTCACCGGCGCGCAATGGACAATGCTCGGCGGGGGATTTCCGGCGCAGGGCACGTTCGGGCGTGTCGCGCTGGCCTTCGGCGGCCGCACGGGCGTGGGCTTCGGGCAGCCGCTGCCGCTCGTGTACGCTGGCATCGACGGCCTCGGCAAGTATCGGCTCTTTGTTACCAAGGATGCCGGCAGCACGTGGACCGAGCTGCCGAATCCGCCGAGCGACGGTCAGCTTGATTTCAACAACACGATCGCGGTGGGCCCGTACAGCTCGGACGAGATCTACCTCGGCCAGATCGCTTTCTGGCGGGCGACCGACGGCGGCCGCACCGGCGGCCTCAACAGTTACAAGGTGGATCCGCCAGTAACGACCAACTCGTGGACGCCGCTCAGCTGCTGCCTGTCGCAGCCCAATCCGTTCCGCAAGGGCCTCGACGTGCATGGCGACCTGCACGACATTCAGTTTGCGCCTTACGGCAGCTTCATTCCCACGCCGGCGCAAGTCGCGATCGTGTTCGTGGCGGGCGACGGCGGCATCGAGCGCGGCGACATCGACTCCGACGGCGTGGTCACATGGCTGCCGCTGACCAAGGGCCTCGCCATCGGCCAGGCCGGCACGATCGGCCTCGCGCCGGAATTCCCGTCG
This sequence comes from uncultured beta proteobacterium, assembly GCA_963733985.1. GTDB lineage: Bacteria > Pseudomonadota > Gammaproteobacteria > Burkholderiales > Casimicrobiaceae > CAIWHR01. Next base: position 230,170 of record CAVTFF010000019.1, read on the forward strand.
ATCAGCGTGGGCGGGTACTGGCACAACGGCGACATCGTGTCGCTGTTCCCGCCGCCTGATCAGTTGCCGATCACCGGTGGCGACGGTTTCCAGACCAGGTTCGATGCGGCCGGTCTCACCGTCTATTACAACTGCAACGCCGGTTTCGGCGGCGCGATCTGCCGAGCCACGCCGCCTGCGCCGTTCAACACGACGTTCGGGCTCGAGACGATCTGGAGTAACAATGCATCAAGCAAGATCTGGAGCGATCCGCATCGCCCGGGGCAGCTCCTGCGCCTGCAGGGCGGAAAGCTTTTTCGCGCGACCAACGCGGGCACCGCGGCGGCAAGCGCGCTCGACACACCCGCGGCGTGGACGCCCGTCGATCCAGGCGCTGCGCAGACGGGCAACATAACCACCTTGGCCTTCCGCAGTCGGCTCCTCGAGGAGCAGCCGGTGTACTACGTCGGCACCGATACGGGCCAGATCTGGCGCGGCTCGCCCGAGGTTGCGTGGATCAAGCTGTGCGACTGCGGCGCGTCCATCAATGCCATCGCGCCGGAACTCTTCGCCAACGAGCGCATTTTCGCCGTGACGGCTGGATCGAGCAGCCCGGGGCGGATCAAGGAGCTGACGCGGCAGTTCAGCGGCGCATGGGAGACGCGCGACATCGACGGCACATTCGTCCCCGATCTGGACGTGGCGCAGGTGATCAGCGTGGTCGTCGATCCCGTGGTGCCGCGGACGGTCGGCACGACGATCTACGTCGGAACCGACCAGGGCGTGTATCGCGGACGACTCGAGCCGCCGGTGATCGAGCCCTTCGCTGCTGCGCCGGCACCGGGCATCCCGATCTTCGAGAACTGGACGTGGCGGCACTCGCCGGGCGTGCCCAACGTCTGGGTCATGGACCTCAAGGTGCACCAGAGCCTTCCTGGACGCGACCAGAGCGGCATCATCCGCGCCGGTACTTACGGGCGCGGCATCTTCGAGCTCGATCGTGCGATCGTGGCCGGTCCGCGCGAGAAGGCACCGATCATCCTCTCCGTAAATGCAATGCAGGTTGGCGAGGATGGCGCCCCGCCGCCGCTCAACGTGCGCATTCCCGTGAGCGCGAAGGAAGGGAAGCTGGAGCGCGACACGCCGTTCGACCTCCGGCTCCCCGAAGGCGCTGAGATCACGCTGGAGGCGCCGCGCGTGATCCGCACCCGCGATGCCGAGATGCGGTTCGTCGGCTGGGCCGTTCCTGGCCGGCGCGGGCAAACGCGCGCGCGCATCACGCTGAAGGTGGACGAGGCCCTGCGCGCGATCGCGTATTACGAGGAAGAGCGGAGAATCGCGGATCCCGACGCGAAGCCGCTGCGGCTTACGGCATCGGCGAGCGCACGCCTGGTATGCGTGCAGAGCTTCACCCACGAGCTGCGCGTGAACTGGGCAATTCACGACGGCCAGCGGCCGGCGGTGGTGCGGCTCGCGATCACCTATCCCGATCGGCACGTCGAGCACGTGGAGCTGAAGCACATCGAAGGCATGCAAAGGTTTCCCATGACGTTCCCGAAAGGCGGACGCCTCATCGTGAACGCCGTCGCGACGGATGAGGGGAACGCCCGCGCCTCGGCGCAATCGAGCGTCGACCTGGCGCCGTGTCCGCCACGGTGAGCTGAAGCGCGGCAGTTCGCAGCTGCGATCGGGTACGCCATGCAATGCGACGCGGAGTCGGCCAGGTCAGGCGCCTCGAAACCGTGCCGGGGGAATCGGTGTTGAAGAGGACCTCGACGTGGGTGCTCAACGACCTCGAACGCGTTCAATGGTCGGAATCGCGGCAACGCCGGCTTCCAGTCGGGTCGGGAAGCAGTCGCCGGCTTCGGAGTGTGCATGTAAACTAAGCCGAAGCATGCTTTCTCGCGCACTCATGCATGGATCCTGGTACAAAACGTCTCGCGCCTGTCCGGTACCAACGCAACCGCCGTCCGATCGGCTCACCGCAACGCGGTCGAAAGCAATCTTCCTTATCGATCCACATGCGTGACCATTCTTCATGAGTGACGACAAATTCATGACCGCGGTGGCGATCAGCGTGGGAGTCAAGAGCCAGATCGTGCAGACCAAAGCCACTTGTCCGTTCGTTGGGACGGCCGTGTTCACGGGCGATCTTCCGGTGCGCCACGACCCCGACAACCCGCTGGCCAGCGTCGATGAAGTCAGAGAATTGGGCAACACAGGCGGCGGGGATCTGGGAGAGGTGCTGCAGCTGTTCGCAACGGGCAACCATTCGCTGATGCGAGGCAGCCAGGGGAAACTCGATACGAAAACGCCGTCCGGACTGTTCTCGCTCGAATTTCCGGGGTCGCAAGGGTCCCATCCGGGGCATAGCGGCATCCTGCAGGGCGATCCACGGACGTTGGCCTCCGGGAGGCTCAGCCTCGTCGATTTCGACCGACTTGCCCGACGCGCCAGGGTCGGCCTTGTCACGCGTTCCGACATTGCACGCTTCATTGCAGAAAACATCCACCGAGATCCCAACTCGAAGGTATTCGGCACAACGACGGCAGCCTTGTTGCTGAGCGATCTCGCTTCCTTCGTCGGTAGCATCGGCCCGGCGCTCGTGCAGAGGCTCGGCGCATCCGCGGCTGGAGGCACCGATGCCGATCGGGATATCGAGGCCAAGCTCACCAAGTTGCTCGGCGAGGACAATCTCGTGGGTAGCGCCGGCGAATTCGGCCTGCTATTCGCTTTCTTCGCCAACAAACCCGATGCCAGACAGGTCGATGGTGAACCCGCCATTGCGGTGAGCGATCTCCAGGCGATATTCGTGGACAAACGGTTTCCGGAAGGCTGGAGGAGCTGGAAAAAGTCTCGCGCCGACTGGGTCAGGAACACGGCCGCACTGCTTGTCGGCGCGGGCGCTGAACTCCTTCGCCTTCGCAAAGAACACCCCTGATCGATTCTTCGGGCATTCGAATCGCCGGACCGGTTTAATACGTTGAATCACCGTTGGCCGTCAGCGTTCGTACATTCCAACTCATAGGGGAGCAAGAACCCATGCACAAGCTATTTGTCGCCCTGGTCGTCGCGGTATTGGCAGCGGGACCCGCCGTTGCAACCGAAAAGACCGATGTGATGGTGCCCGTGCATCAATTCGTCGACGGCTTCAACAAGGGCGACATCAAGACGGCCCTGGCGGCATGCGCCGAACAGACGTCCATCATCGATGAGTTTCCGCCCCACGAGTGGCACGGTGCGGGCGCTTGCTCGAATTGGGCAAATGACTTCGCCGACGACGCCAAGAAGAATGGGATCACCGATGGGGTCGTAACGCTCGGCAACCCCCGGCACGTCGATATCACGGCAGACCGTGCCTATGTCGTCGTTCCCACGAACTACACGTTCAAGCAGAAGGGGAAGCCGGCCAAGGAGATCGGCTCGATGCTGACGCTTGCCCTGCAGAAAGGCGCGGCCGGTTGGCGTATCACCGGATGGGCGTGGACGAAGCACTAGCCACGGAGTTGGTGACGTAGCATCGCTTGCAATCCGCGTTGAAGAGCTCCTCGATCGGTACGCGGCCGCCGCTTCTATCATGTGCATGGAACGGCGGCGCACCGGACTTCGTAATGAATCCTATGGGTGCAGTCCACCCTTGGAGCCGATAATCCCACCGCGGCATGCTAAGCAACCTGACACCGGAGGAGCACACAAGATGAAGCGCACCTGGCCCGCCGTTCGACGCCGCCTGACCGGGAGGCTCGGCGTCCTTGCGGTGGCAGCGATTCTTCAGGGCTGCGCCAGTACGGCGCCGCCGCCGCCGGATGAAAGTCAGCTATTGGCCGCTGGATTCAAGGTTGTTGTCGCGAAAACGGCGCGGCAGCAAGAGCATCTGCAGAGCCTGCCGTCAGGCACGATAACGGAGTGGCAACGGAATGGCGCCCACTTCTTCGTCTACCCGGATGCCGCCAAGAACCGGATCTTCGTGGGTACCCAGAAGGAATACATGGCGTATCGACGCGTCCAGCCGAACGGCGGGCCGACACTGGCCCAGCAGCAAGCGGCCGACGCGGCATCCTATAACAAGCAGGACGCCGCCATGCAGATGTATACCGCCCGCGACTTGGCGGATCCTTACTACTTCTGGGACAGCTTCGATGGCCTCGGATGGCGTTGATCGACGGCGCGACCGTCCTCGCCTCCGCAACACCCTAAGCAGTCTCCGCCGCCAGACCGCTCTCGGCCAACAGAGCCATGCAGCGAGTCGCTGATAGCGGCCATTCGATGGCGTTGACAACCCACTTAGGACGGCTGCAGCTCCCAGCAGACGGTCAGCGTCCAAACAAGCAGGGCTGCCATGCCGCCCGCACGATAATTTGAGACCTAGTGGACAATCAGTGACCGAGTTCATTCGCGTGGAGCAGTTCTTCGAAACCGCGCCATCGCCGATGACTACACTCATGCCTATGCGATCCAAAGAACGGAGTGCCGCTGACCGTAGTGTGCGAAAGCCGGCCGACGCCATTCCGCATATCACGGCGCAGGCTGCGTCTCAGGTCCGAACAGCTTCCTCACCGGCAGGAGGTCGCCGAATTTCGCTTCGCGCTTCTCGGCTTTCGCCCTGAGGCTCTCGACGACGTCGGCTTCCGGATTGAACATGCCGGCCTGCCAAGTCGCGATGTAGTCAAGGCCATCGGCGATCGAGTGATCGCGCGCGTAATTGATCATCACCTTGGAGCCGTGCACGGCGAGGGGCGATTTTTCGGCGATGTCCTTCGCAATGCCAATCACCTGATCGAGCATCTCTTCCTGGGTCGGGAATATCGCGTTGACCAGGCCAATCTCCAGCGCTCTCTGCGCCGATAGGCGCGGCCTGTATAGGCAAGCTCGCGCACCATGCCCTGCGGCATCAGATGGCAGAGTCGGGGAACGTGCCGACATCTGCGGTCATGCCGATGTTGATTTCCTGGATCACGAAGAACGCATCCGCCGTGGCGTAGCGGCAATCGCAAGCGCTCGCGAAATCAACCGCGCCGCCGACGCAACCCCCTTGGATTGCCATCAGCACCGGCATACGGGCCCGGTCGATGACGTTGAAGGTCTCTTGAATGTCAAGGACGCCACGGCGCAAGTTCGCGCGCCGGCGGCCGCGCTCCTCGCTTGCACGCGTCGCGGAGTTCTCCGTCGAGCTCCCGCTACCGAAAGCCGAGAGGTGCATGCCGGCGGAGAAATGCTTGCCGATAGAGGAGATCACAATCACACGCGCTTTGGCATTGTCGTCGATATCACGCACGATCTCGGGCAGCTCACTCCAGAATTCAGGCACCATGGTGTTGAGTTCGTCGTCGCGCTTGAGGCGGATATGGGCGATGTTGTCGGCGATCTCGACGTTGAAGCAGCGATAGGTCATGACAGTCTCCTCAGGCGGATGGGTCTTGCAGCCTTGTTGGCACGCAAGGACGCGAAGTCGGGCACTTCTCGTTTGGTCGTGCCGAGCATTGCAGACTTAAGAGACGCTAGGGAAGGTTAGTTTAGACCAAGGCTCCGTAGCGATCGGCGGCGGATGTTCGCGCAAATGAACACGCCTGGCCGCGAGTAAATCGACTTTGGATTCGGCGATAAGTCCCAAGCCGACATCAGTGAGGCGCAACCACGGAAACCCGGAGGTATCCCTTGCGAGTTGTCGTTCCAATGTCGGACGTTGCCGTCCGCGGTTCTGGACTTACAGTCTTCAGCGACGGCACCCACCTCGCTGGACGGCTGAGGGGGCATCGATTCCCTCCCCGTTGGCGAATGACCATCGCATAACCAGCTTCGAGTTGCCGGGTGGCCTACTTGGACAAGGGGTGCCTAGTTGCTCCCCGACGGGATCCATTCGCTAGATTCATCCTACGCATGCGTAAATGGCATTTGCGAAAGCACTCGATCATCGCCGAAAATACCCTCTCAAATCTGCATGCAAAATCGGACCGCCGAGCGCAACTATCACGCATGAGAAAGGAGAATGCATGAATGGATTTGACTCGCTGCGTGGTGCGGGCTTATTGCTCTTGGCCGCCACCGGCTGGGGCGGGTTGTTTCCAGTCGCGATGGTGACGCTGTCGGTGCTGGATCCGTTTCACATGACGGCGATCCGCTATGGGACTACCGCGATCATTTTCGTCGGCTTGCTCGTGCTCGTGGAAGGGCCACGGGCGCTGAAGATGGAAGGACGCGCATTGCGGGCCGCACTATTGGGTACCGCCGGCTTCGCAGGTCTCGGGCTACTGGTCTTCGTCGGTCTGCAGCACTCGCGGCCGGAGCACGGCGCGATCATGATGGCGACACAGCCGCTGATCGCTGCGGTGGTGGCTTGGCTGCTCCGCGGTGTGCGCCCGCCCCGTGCGACTCTGGCATTTCTCGGCGTCGCGCTCGTCGGCGTGTTGTTGGTCGTGACCAAGGGACGTTTCACGGGCCTGTTCGTGGGCGGCACCGGCTTCGGCGATCTGATGATGTTTCTTGGCGCGGTGAGCTGGGTCGTCTATACGCTGGGTGCGGCAGATTTTCCGTCGTGGTCGCCGCTGCGCTATACGGCGCTCACGTGCATGCTCAGCCTGCCAGCGATTCTTGGCGTGATGGCTATAGCAACCGCAACCGGTTACGTTTCCACCCCGAGCGCAGGCGACGTCGAATCGGTCGGCTGGCAGCTTGCGTATATCATCGTGATCGCTTCCGTGCTCAGCGTGTTGTCCTGGAATGCAGGCAACCGTCTGCTTGGCGTGACCAATGGGATGCTGTTCATCAACTTCGTTCCGGTCACCGTGTTCGCGATTCGGATCGCGCAGGGACACCATTTCCAGCAGATCGAGTTCGTCGGTGCGGCGCTCGTGATCGGCGCCCTGATCGCCAACAATGCCGTCGTCGGGCGAGCAGCAGCGCCAACGCAACAAGCCGCGAAGAAGACAAATCGGTCTTCGCTACCCCTGCACGCCGGCGCTGCCAAGCCGCAGGGCTGTGGATAGAGTGTGTGTTTGCGGTGCGCTGGCCTGAACGACCGGTTTTCGGCGCTCACTGACCCGGGCCTTGACCCAATGGCTCGATAGCGCGTCGCGAACCGCAAGGGATAAAGGAACAGCACCGTCGGAGCGTACAGCGGGCGCAGCATCCCGCGGACACCACAAGGCTAGGGCGTTGCCTTCGGCGACGGCTCTTTCACCTCTGCTTTTGGTGGCGCTTGATTCGCTTTCTCCTTCGGTAACGCCTTCGGCGTCACCTTGGACCGGTCGGAGGCGCGCACACCCGGCGGCCCGAAGTCGCCGACCAACGGGTTCTGCTCCTTTGTAGCGCGCTCTCGCGCTGCCGCTGCCGTCGCCTCCTGCTTTTCCTTGCGAGTTGGCCAATCCTTCTTGGGTGCAGGCAGACTCTTTGCCGCAGCGTCTTCGTCCGGTGCCTTCTTGGCGCTGTCCTCGGCCTGTGCCGAGCTGGAGCCGAACACGAGTGCACCGGCAATAAGCGCAACAGTCAGCTTGTTCATACGATGCAGCCTCTCTTTTATGGCGCAATGCTATCCGCCGCGTCTCCGCCGATGCGACGTTTCGGGCGGCATGCGACGCCCGCTTTGGGCGATCACATCGACACTCACGGCCAATGGCACTCAGTCGTCGATGTCAATACTGACTGGCCTTAGGGATGCAACAAAAAGCCCGCACTCGGGCGGGCTTGTCTGGAGGAAAGGTCGTTAGTTGCAGTCGGAGCCGGGGCACGCCACCTTCGCGAGGTTCTGCGTCGCTTTCTTGTTGGTCGCAGGACTGTCGCGCAGCGGATTGCATTTGCCCCCGTCGCACGCGATAGCCTGCTTCTTGGGAGCGGACAAAGTGGCGGCAGACTTTGCCACCGGTGCCTTGGTGGCCTGCACCTTGTCCGTTGTCATCGCTTCCTTGCCGTCGTGAGCCGCGCCGCACTCGGCAACGGCTGCACCCGCGAATGCGGACAGAACGATTGCAAGATAGAGGCTGCGCAACATGGCGGGTCTCCTTTGTCCGGATGCAAATCGTGCGCGCCGTAACCGGCCCCTGTCAAGAGTGAAAACCTACGTCGACAGGTATCGCGCAGCGAACCCAAATGACACTGATCCCGTAGTGCTTTTGTCACTGCTGAAGCTCTCGGATCGCTTGCAAATCTGCTCGGTCACCCGGGTTCCAAAGCGGCGGCAGGCGCATTGATCTGTCGCGCCTGGTCAATGCCAAGCGAGGGTCCGCGATCGGCCATGAGCGGTACTTCGAGCATCACGCGGAAATGTGTTCATTCGGGGTCATTTGAGGCGGTGGCGCTCCCGGGGTTACACTGACCCGCATCGACAAGGGAGGGCCCTCATGCATAGTCATCCTCGACCGTTCAGCCGGCGGAGATTCCTTGAGGGGATGACGCTCGCAGGGACGGCAGGGCTCTTGGGCGTCTCCCCCAGACGCGCCGCAGCGGAACCCCTGCCCGAGACGACGCGGTTGCGGCTGGCATACGACCCCGTCCTCTGCTTTGCGCCGCAGTTCGTTGCGGACGAGCTTCTGCGGTTCGAAGGGTTTACCGACGTCCAATATGTCAAGACTGCCAAGGGCCCCTACCTCGCCTTGGCGGCTGGCGACGCCGATATTAATACCGGCCTTGGCGGGCAGCTCATCCTGCGGATCGATGCGGGGGACCCGCTCGTGATCCTGACGGGGACCCATGCGGGCTGCTTCGAGCTCTTCGCGACCGAGCGCATTCGCTCCTTGAAAGACCTCAAGGGCAAGACCGTGGCCGTGCCGGGCATGGGGTCGAGCCATCACCTCATCGTGGCTAGTATGGCCGCCTACATCGGGCTGGACCCCCGCAGCGACCTCACGTTCGTGACCCCACCCACAGCCGAGGCCATGCAACTTCTGGCCAAGGGGAAGATCGATGCCATGATCGGCTTTCCACCAGAGCCGCAGGAGCTGCGGGCGCGGCAGATCGGCCATGTCGTGATCAACATGACTACGGACCGGCCGTGGTCCCAGTACTTCTGTTGCATGTTGGCGAGCAACGCGGACTTTGTGCGCCAGCACCCCATTGCCACCAAGCGGGCAGTGCGCGCCCTGCTGAAGGCGAACACGCTGTGTGCGCAGGAGCCAGAGCGCGTCGCGCAGCTCCTCGTGGAGAAGGGCATCACCTCACACTATGGCTACGCGGTGCAGGCCCTCAAGGAGCTGCCATACGGGACGTGGCGCGAGTACGACGCCGAAGACACGGTGCGCTTCTACGCCCTACGGTTGCATGAGGCGGGCATGATCAAGAGTACCCCCCAGAAGATCATCGCCCAGGGCACGGAGTGGCGCTTCCTCAACGAGTTGAAGCGCGAGCTCAAGGCCTGAGATGCAGTCGCTGCCGATGGTCTGCCGAATGCTGCTCGTCGCGCTGCTGGCACCGGCGTCGGCCGGCACGTGGGCGCACGGCGCGAAGGAAGATGCGCGCCTGCCGGTCGTTGGACCGGCGCCCGCGTTCGCGCTTGTGGACCAGAATGGCCGGCAGTTCACGATAACGGATTTGCGTGACAAGGTGGCAGTCGTCACTTTCATCTACGCGACCTGCACGGACACCTGTCCATTGCTCACTGCCAAAATGGCTTCACTGCAGGGGCCGCTTGCTGCCGATTTCGGCTCGCGTGTGCGCTTCGTTTCGATCACCGTTGATCCGGACGTCGACACTCCGGCCGTACTGCGCGGCTACGCGAAGGCGCACGGCGCGAACTTGACCGGGTGGAGTTTTCTCACCGGACCCCCCTCGGCGATCGATGACGTGGTTCGCGCTTACGGCGCCTACGCAAAACGAGCCGAGCGCGGCGTCGATCACCTGTTCCTGACCTCGTTGCTCGACCGGCAGGGGCGGATTCGCGTGCAATACCTCGGGTACCGCTTCAAGCCCGAGGACATGCTGCGCGATCTGCGAGCGCTGCTACAGGAGTGAACATCGAGCTCGGCTCAAGAACGGACAAATCGACGTGAACCGACCACCGCAACTTACCCGGCAAGGTTCTTGGCCTTCCGCCTACAAGAGGCCGGCATCATCAAACCGACTCCCAAGAAACTCATTGGCCAAGGCACGGACTGGCGCTTCATCTGTGAGTTCAGGAAAAACTGAATCGTAGCTTATGCAGGGCCCGCGTCGCACGTGAAAGCTCCGCTACTGCGATGGCTGCCCGATGCGGTCGCGCGTGCGCCGGCTTCGATACACCGCAAGCTCTTGGCGGCGTTCCTCGCCATCGTCGGCTTGCTGTTCGTTGTCGGCGCGGTAAGCGTCTCTGAGCTGGGCCTCGTCACCCGGCAGACGGAAGACCTTGTCAAGCTGCAGCGCAAGATCGCCGCATATCGCCAGATCCAGCACGACACGACCTTGCAGCTCTACAGCGTCGCCTCGGCGCTGCTGGTCCCGGACGAACGCACTCTGGAATCGACGCTGCGGCAGCTCGGCCAATTCGGCTACGACCTCGACCGGCTTCAGTTCGTGGCCAAGGACGAGGCGGAAATCCTTGCCCGCGTGCGTACGGATTACGAATCGTTCACCGCCGTTGTTGGCGAGGTCATCGAGCTCATCCGGAAAGGGAAGACCGCCGAAGGCCGCGAGCTTCAGACCGGCAAGGCGGGACCGCTCGCCGATCGCCTCGAGCGGCTCACCAATGAGCTCGTGAACAAGGCGGAGGCCGACATGGTTGCCGGAATCGACGAGAGCCAAGAGCGCTTCGCGATCTCGCGCCGCCTCGTCATCGGCTTCGCGATAGGGAGTATGCTTCTCGCGCTCGTTCTTGGCTACGCCATATCCTGGTCGCTCATCGGCCCGGTCCGAGCCATGGACGCATGCTTCAACGAGCTCGCAGCTGGCGAATTCAGCAGACGCATTGACGTACCCAACCGCGACGAACTTGGCGAGCTCGCGGCAAACCTCAACCGGACGAGCGCAGAGCTGGGGAGGCTCTACCGCCAGATCGAGACCGCCAACCAGCACAAGTCCGAGTTCCTCGCCAACATGTCCCATGAGCTGCGCACGCCGCTCAACGCCATCATCGGTTTCTCGGAAGTCCTGTCCGAAAGGTTGTTTGGAGAGATCAACGAAAAGCAGGCCGAATACATCGGCGACATCCTGCAATCGGGCCAACATCTCCTGTCCCTCATCAATGACATCCTTGACCTCTCCAAGATCGAAGCCGGGCGGATGGAGCTGGAGCTGACCGAATTCGATCTTTCGGGTGTGGTTGACAACACCATGACGCTGGTTCGCGAACGGGCGGTCCGCCACGGCATCGCGCTCGGCCGCTCGATCGACGAGCGCTTGGGCACAATTCACGCCGACGAGCGGAAGGTGAAGCAAGTGCTCCTGAACCTGCTTTCCAATGCGCTGAAATTCACCCCCGAGGGTGGAAAGATCGACGTGCGGGCCGCGCTGAGTAACGACACGGCGGAGATCTCGGTCACCGACACTGGGGTGGGCATCGCCCCCGAGGATCAGGCAACGGTGTTCGAGGAATTCCGCCAGGTCGGCACGGCGTCCAAAAAGGTGGAAGGCACCGGGCTCGGCCTAGCCATCTCACGGAAATTCATCGAGCTGCACGGTGGACGGATCTGGGTCAAGAGCCAAGTGGGAAGCGGCTCGACCTTCGCCTTCAGTTTGCCGTTGCGGCAATCCAACGCGTGAGACGCTACTGGATGGCGTTCTCGGGGTTACACTGACCCGCATCTGCGAGGGAGGGTCCCATGCATAGTCATAGTCATAGTCATGCTCGACCGTTCAGCCGGCGGAAATTCCTTGGTGGGGTGACGCTCGCAGGGACAGCAGGGCTCCTTGGCGTGTACCCGAGGCCAGTCGCCGCGGAGCCGCCGCCGGAAACCACACGAATCAGGCTGCTCCAGTTCACCAGCGCCTGTCAGGCACCTCTCTATCTCTCCGAGGAGCTGCTGCGGACTGAAGGGTTCACCGACGTGCAGTGGGTACGAAGCAACCTCGACTTCGTGTCTCAACACCTGGAATCCGGAACCGTGGACCTCGGCATGAACTTCGTGGGTCCGAACCTCATCGGGCTGGATGCGGGAGACCCAGCCGTGATCTTGGCCGGGGGGCATGTCGGGTGCTTCGAGCTGGTCGGAACCGACCGGGTGCAGTCGATTCGCGACCTCAAGGGGAAGAAGGTCGGCATAACCGTGCTGGGAACCGCAGCGCATGTCTTCCTCAGCGCCATGGCCGCGCAGGTGGGCCTCGATCCCCGCCGGGATATCAACTGGGTACCGGATGCCACGGCCGACACCGTTGCGCTCCTCACGGAGGGCAAGATCGATGCCTTCATGGCGTTTCCTCCAACGACGCAGGAGCTGCGCGCAAAGAAGGTCGGGCACGTGGTCGTCAACAGTGCCGTCGACCGCCCTTGGTCCCAGTACTTCTGCTGCATGATCATCGGGCACCGGGACTTCGTCCGCCAGAACCCGGTGGCGACGAAGCGGGCGATGCGCGCGATCCTGAAGACGGCAGACCTCTGTGCGCTCGCGCCCGAGCGTGCCGCTCAAGGCCTGGTGGATAAGGGCTTCGCCAAGCAGTATGACTATGCCCTCCAGTTGATGAAGGATCTACCGTACGGTCGGTGGCGGGACTTCAGTCCCGAGGACACCGTGCGCTTCTACGCCCTCCGCCTGCGCGAGGCCGGGATGATCAAGTCGACCCCGCAGAAGCTCATCGCCGAGGGTACCGACTGGCGCTTCTTCAACGAATTGAAGAAGGAGCTGAAGGGCTAGAGGGGGGTCCAGGTCCGGGAGCGGGTGCGGGCCCCTGTCAATCCACGGACCTAACATCCGCATCCAGCTGACTGGCGCTGAGCGACGGTGTTTGTACGTCAGCTTTCGAGAATCGTGAACGGCTGCCGAGGGTCGCTTTGCGACTGTCGCTGACCGGCCAAATTACAGACGATTAGGGCTGCCTATCAGTCGACGCTATCGGTATTACGCAGGTGTTCACATTGGGCGTTCGCTGCCCATCGGGCTTGGCTGCACTGCAATTGCATGCAGCGATACATCGAGAACTGCGTACGCACACCGCAGGCCTCGCGCGGGCTGGCAGGGCCGTGCGAGGCATGTTGCTTCGCTACGCGCGCAGGGATGGTCGCGGGCGACTGTGCGACTGCGACGGGAGCGGGAGTAGCCGGGGCCGCCGGCGTTACGCGGTTGGGGCTGGTGGGGGACACAGGTGCGGTGGCGCCCGCCGGTGGCGGTATCACCGGCGCCGGGGCGGACACTGAAACAGCGGCATGGCTCCCCGCAGCTGAGTCCGCGACGGTGGGCTCCGTCAGCATCGGCTTCGCAGCCTCGGCGTCGGGCGAAATCGGCGATATCAACGGCGCCGGGGCGGACACTGAAACAGCGGCATGGCTCCCCGCAGCTGAGTCCGCGACAATGGGCTCCGTCGGTACCGGCTTCGCAGCCTCGGGGTCGACGGCAATCGACGGTGTCACCGGCGCCGCAGCGCCTACTGCGGACGCGGACGTGGCCGCGCTGTCCCCCGCGCCAGTGCCACGGCTGATGCCGAGGAAATCGAGCACGCGATCAACCTGGTGTTCCTCGCGAAACTCCTGAACGCCGATAGGCAGCAGCGCCAGCAGCATCAGCAGTGCGCCGCTCCACATCGCGATGCGTCGGGGGTTGGGCACGTGGTGTGCGAAAGCCGTCCGCACCGGTGGACCAACATCGATGCTAACGACACCGGTGGTTGCCAGGAGGTCAGTATTCGGCGCGGATGCCATCACAGCATCGAGATCTTGCACCACACGGGTCGGCGGCGCCGGCTGCCGGGCCGGTGCCCGTGACGAGGGCACGGCACCGTTCGGCACAGGGGCAGCGGTCCCTGCTGCGCTGACGGGGCGCCCTGCGGACGGAGGGGCAGGATCCAGTTGCGCGCGCATCTGCACGACGCTTTGCGGCCGCTCAGCGGGATAGATTGACAATGCGCTGTCGAGTGCGCTCACCAGGGATGCGCTGTAGCGCAGCCGCGGCCAGGTCAGCTGCAGACGTTGCACCGTATCGGCGAGGGTTTCGCGCCGGACGGTGCCGGGCACGCCGAAGGCTGGTGGCGGCAACTGCCCGCTGATCCAGAAGCGCGCGACGCCGGCCAAGGAGTAGAGATCGACCGAGGGGTGGAGTGGAATGTCGGCTTCGACCACCTGCTCGATCGGCGCGAAGCAGGGCTCCCTGCTGGTCATCAGCGCGTCGATCTGGTCGCTGGCGATCGCCCGACCCGCTGCACCGGGGCGTAGGAGCAGCGGTCGGTTGTCGTCCTGCAGCAAGATATTGGACGGCGTGACCTTGCCGTGACACCCCCCTGCGTGGTGAAACGCCTCCAGCGCGCCTAACAGGGCATCAAGCAGCGCGCGCAGTGCCTCGTCGTCGGGCGGTTCGTTCATTCCCTGACGCACCTCGAGTAGCCGCCTAGCCGGGTAGCGCGGCATGACGCAGTAGGCCGTTGCATTGGTTTCCAATAGACGCACGATGCGCACGAGTGAGGGATGGTCGCATCGGCCCAGCGTGCGGGCTTCATTGACGAAGGCCTTCAGCCCCTTCGCGAAGGCATCGGTGTGCGCGGACGTCCGTGGCGTCACCTGCCCTTCATCATTGCGCTGGGCAAGCCGCGCCGGCATGTACTCTGCGATCGCCACCGGGACTGCGTGCGCGCGGTCCGTGGCCGCATAGACAATCGCGGCGCTACCCTCGCCGATGGTTTCCCCAATCTCGAAGTCTTTCAGCCAAGTACCCGCGGGCAAGGCGCGGACAGCGGGCGCGACGGGGCTATCAGGCAGCTCCTCGTTCAATGCAGCTGGTGTCGCCTCTGGAAGCTTCATGCGAATCGGCTTGGCGCAAGACTTGGATTCAGCTCGGCCCAGCTTGGTTCGGCGACAAGCCGGCCGGCTGGCCACAACGGTTTGAAGGCAAGCAGAATTTCCGAATCGATGGACGTCCCACCGCCCAGCGGTCTCGCCTGAAGGCTGGGTATTCGGACGACCTGGGAACCGGCAGGCGCTGAACCGATCCGTCCACAAAAGCGACTGATCCAGCGCTTCACAAGGAATGGCCGAAACGCGCCGTGAGCCCGCGCCGTAACTGCGCGCGAGCAGCGGACGAAACGCTGAGTAATCCCATCAGAGTGCGCCCGTTCCTCTGACTTCACGAGTTAGGGGGCTCGTGAGCCAACGCCATTGTGAAAGGCGCCGACGCGTCTACGCGATGTCGGTTGACTGACTCTGGTCCATGCTCACCCTCTGGACGAACGCTTCGTAAAGGGTCGAACGGCTGCAGTGGGATCGATAGCCCTATCGCGCCACTCGCAGCAAAATTTATGGGGCGATGGCAGAACACGCCCCGACCTTGCGGCCGGGGTTGAGGCTGTATCTCTTAGGAGGAGGAAAGAGACACAGGTTGCGATGCTGCGCTGGCAGCGGCCCTATCGTTCACGGGGGCGTGCAGCCACCACGGACTCATTCTGGCCAGCGCATTTTGAGCAAGCACTCTAATGCCGCGGGCGCGAGGCTCTTCTCAGGTGAGCTTGCTGGTCCACTCGTCCAGGGGGACACAATCCTTGCCTCCGACTTGGCAGATGTACTCGTTTCCCTGCGCGTCGCGAAGATTGATGTACGGCCCGGGGCCGAAGTGCTCGTAGCAGTCAAAATGGCTGGTCTCGGCGAAGATGAACGAGGTCTCGCCATCGACGTCCACCTGGAGAAGCCCCCCATGGGAGACGCCGTAATCATGCCAGCCGTTAGGACCACCGCAACCCTTGAGGACCGGGGATGACTTGCCGACAGAGCGATCAATCCAGGCGACGAGCTCGGGCTCGAGGAGTTCGGTGTCAGACTCGGCAAGCGAGAACGCGAGGGCTCTGGCAGACTCAAAACGGGAGACGGAGGTTCCGAGCGATTGGGAAGCAGTCAGGGTTTTCATGGTCTTCTCCTTCTGAATCTTCAGGGGCGCGGCCCCAGCCAGATCAGTTCATGTAGGACTTGGCTTCTTCGCCAGGGTTAGGCAGACCGGCGATGCGCCAAAGGCTCTTGCAGCTGCTAAACAAATGGTGCGCCTTGTTCGGATCCAGGCCGGCCGCCCTGCATACCAGGCGCATGACAGGTAAGGCACCGAGCGAAAAAAAGCGCTCCCGCACGTAATGAATGACTTCCCAGTGTTTGGCCGTGAGCTCGCTCATGCCCGCCTGTCGGGCTAGATCCTCTGCAAGACTCGGCGTCCAATTCTCAGACTCGGAGAGAAAGCCATCCTCGTCAAACCAGCCCGGTGCTATGGCGCCGCTGGCGCGGTGTGCGATGCTGGCATAAGAAATCATGACGACTGCCCCTCGAGCTGGCACGGCGGATACGCAAACATACTAGGTTGGTGCTGTGACAGGGAAATAATTACTCGCCATAACCCCAGTGCCACAGGTTATGACCTCACGCGCGGACCCGGTTAGGCGCTTACCACCTTATGTACTCGGGTGCGCGCGACCTGACCGGACATTTTCGGATGTTATGGGGCGAAGATGGTTCAAGTTTTTGAAGATCGGTCAACTAACATTGGCAGACAGTTACGTCCGCTTTTCCTGCTTGGGATGGCCGGTATCGAGAAGGTCGAACGACTCTTGAGGGTCGTAAAGCGTCCTTTGATCGAATCAACATGGGGCTCCTTTTCCTGAGCAGCCGTTCTTGGGGTCGAGTCGATTGGGCTTGACCCGCCCACCTCACGGCACCCATTCACTGCGGCGCACCAAACCGACGCTGATCTATCGGCGGACAAGGAATCGCCGAGCCGTTCAACTCCTCTTGGGACACACGAACGTCGAAAGTCCCATTCGCAAAGCCGAAAGCGGGACGATGACCTCGAAGCCTGGCGCAGCGGCTCAGCAGCAACCTGTCGAGAGCCGCTCGCCGCAACTGCCTGTAGATGCGAGGGACCGTCTATTGGCATGGTATTGACGTCGGCGTTACAGCGGCCCATCGTGGCGGACATCGACGGTGAGCCACTACGCGAGCGGTTCTCCAAGGACGGCATGAAGCGGCTAAGCGTGTCGGGCACAATGATTTCGCTGCGGTGGCTGCCCACTACCGGGAGGTCGTCAAGGTCGTGCCGCTCGCCTGCGCTGTCCCTGCTGAGTCGAGGACGGCAGTTGCGGTCCCGCTCTTGGTAACCGCGGCGTCCGCTGAAATTTTCGATTGGGAACGAACATGCCGATTTGGTGCATGCGTGCTGGCCGTATTTTGTTAGTGCTTGTTCTCCCCTTGCTGGCCACGCTGGTGAGCGCGGCAGAGATCGGGCAAATCAAAGTCTCCAAGGGCCAGGTCACGATCCAGCGCGCGGGAGGAACCTTGTCCGGCGCGGTGGGCACCCGACTGCAGACGTCGGATACGATCAGGACCGGTGCCGACGGCTCTGTCGGCATCACGATGGACGATGACTCGTTGCTGTCGGCCGGTCCCAACAGCGTGCTATCGCTCGATCGCTACGCCTTCGACCCTACGACCAATCAGGGGCGCTTTGACGCCTCGCTGAACAAGGGGACGCTTGCGGTGATCTCCGGCCGCATTGCGAAGCAGGCACCGGATGCGATGACCGTGCGTACACCCACGGCGATCCTCGGCGTCCGAGGCACCGAGTTTGTCGTTAGCGCCGATGACTGAAGCGTTTCACCTCGCCGGCCGCGCCGGTGTGATCGCCATTGCGTGCGCAATGGTCGGAGCGTGCACGAGCAGCGGAACGGTCGTGCTGCTCCCCGGGAGCGACAACCGACCCGCAACGGTCGCGGTCAGACAGGGCGACAAGGAGCTCGTGCTCGACCAGCCCTACGCCGCGGCCAAGGCGACGTCCCTCGGCCCGCGCGCGTATCGCTCGAGCGCACAGGAGGTGGAGTCGCAATTCGGGTCGGCGATCGCCGCACAGCCGGACCGTGCCGCGACGTTCACGCTGTACTTCGTGGAGGGTAAGGACGAGTTCACCGAGGAGTCCAAGACCGTAGTCGACCAGATCCTCTCCGAGATCACCAAGCGGCCCGTGCCGGATGTGCTCGTCGTCGGGCACACCGATGCGGTCGGGAACGATCAGTACAACGATGCGCTGGGGCAGCAACGCGCCGAGACTGTTCGCGGCGCCCTGATGCGCCTCGGTATTCCACCCGGCGACATCCGCGCGATTTCACGAGGCAAGCGCGCTCCTGCGATCCCAACGGCCGATGGTGTTGCGGAGCCGCGCAATCGCAGGGTGGAGATTATCGTTCGCTGAGGCTCTGGCCGGACGGGATATTCTGGGTTCCGCGCTGACCGGCCGCCCCCGGTCCGATCCATCGCAATGCCAGTACCGTAAGATCGTCGGCAAGCTCGGCGCCCGCGCCAAACACCCGCAGATCGTCGCACAGCGCATCCACCTGGTCCTGCGCCGTAATCTCTCCCGCTCGCGGGCGGGCCAACAGGGCGTGCAGACGTCGGCTCCCGTAGCGCTCTCCTCCGCGATTCTGCGCTTCCACCACGCCATCGGTGATAAGGCAGAGCAGCTCGCCGGCACGCATCCGCCGCTGGCCGTCGCGATAGGTGAAGCCCTCGACGGCGCAAAGTGGCGGTCCGGCTCCGTCGGCGAGCCGGGCGATCCCAGGACCTTCCGGGCTCACCAGGTACGGATTCTCGTGTCCTGCGTTGCAGTACGCGAGGTCTCCTGTGCGCAGGTCGAGGACACCTGCGAAAGCGGTGACAAAGAACATCTCCGGGTTGTCGCGCGAAACCTCGTCGTTCGCGGTGCGCATCAGCTCGCCGATGGTCGCATGCGGGCTGCGCGAGCGTTGCGCTCTTGTAGAGAGCCTTGCTGACCGCCATGAACATGCTGGCGGAAAGACCCTTGCCGGCGACGTCGCCCAATCAGGAAAAACAGATGGTCGGCGTCCAGCAGGAAGAAGTCGTAGAGGTCGCCACCGACCTCGCGCGCGGGCGTCATCGACACCGCGAGGTCGATGCGGCCGTCCTTGTGCAGAAGGTCGGCGCGCGGCAGGATTCCGGTCTGGATGCGCTTCGCCGCCTCGAGTTCGCCGGCGATGTAGGCCGCCTTCTCGCGCTGCGCCTGGACCACGTCGCTCGAGCCCCCTTCGTTGCCGCGCTGCCTCCGCCAGCGTCAGCACGAGCAGCGCGCTAAACAGGATGCAGCAGGCCGACCGCGGGTGCTGCCGCATCGAACACCAGCCGTTTCCAGAGGAATGCTGCGATACCGAGCGAGATGGGGAGGCCAACGCAGCCAAGCGCCAGCAGTGCCGCGTGGGCCGGCTTCCATCGCGGCGTGGCCCAGATGAGCGAGAGTCCGAGAAGCACGAACGCTGCGAGCTCGAGCCGTGCCGCCCACCGCGGCCGCATCAGCCAGGTCTGGTCGTAAAGGTTCTCCAGCAACTGCGCCTGAATTTCGCTGCCCGGCATGCGCTCGCCCAGCGGCGTGTTCTGATAGTCGACCATCGCGAGGCCGCTGGTGCCGATCAGGACGAGTTTCTGCTGCAACCGCAGCGGATCGACCCTGCCGTCGAGGACGTCGATGGCGGAAACGTAGCGACGGGCATCCCGTCTGGAATAGTAGATGCGCAGTTCGCCATCGGGCTCCGTCGGCGCGACGAAATCGCCAACGGCAATCGTCTCGACGGAGGGTCCGTCGACGTACAGGCGAACCTCGGGCGCCCCGAGCGCCACCCGCAGCATCTCCATCGGCAGCGACGGCACGAATCGGTCGTCGATGCGGACCACCAGCGGAACGCGTCGAATCACGTCGTCCGATGGTCCGGCCGAAATCACGCCGTGGCCCGCGGCAGCACGATCGAGCTCATCGACATTCATGAGCGCGCCGGCATGACGCGGCATGTTCGACGCGGCCGCCGTCGATGAAAGACCGGATTTTGCGCGATCGATGAGCATGAACGGCGGAGCAAGCGGCTCCTTGTCGGTCCGCTGAGGAATGCCCGCGAGCCCTAACACGACCGGCCCTGCCGCGATCGCGCTTCCAAGCTCGCTATCGCTGGAGGGGAGCGCGTCCAGGCGGCTCGCAAGGACCGGATCCCGCTGCCTCGCGCGTGCGAGCAGGCGCTCCGGCGACAGCCGGTCCGGTTCAGGCATCAGGATGTCGATCCCGATCGCGGCTGGCCGCTCTCGCTCGATGTCGCGTAACAGCTCGGCCAGTACCGTTCGCGGCCATGGCCACTGACCGAGACGAGCGAGGCTCTTCTCGTCGATCTCGACCACCGTGACGGGCGTCGACGCGATCTCGCGCGGCTTGAGCAGCTGATAAGTGTCGAACCAAGCGGACTGGAACCGCAGATTCCAGCGTGGCTCGGACCCGATCAGTGCCGCCAATGAGGCGAGCAGCAACATTCCGGCCGCGGAGATCCGGCCATACGATGGCCTTATCGCCTCTTCGGCCACGCGCTGCTCACAAATCGATTTCCATCCCGTCGTAGGCCGCCGAAACGAAGAGCGGCTTGCCCCTGCGCGAAATCTCCTCGAAGCGTCGCGTTTCCGCCAGCAGGCGGGCGATCGCCTCGTCGCTGTTCACTGGCTCATGGTGGAACAGGCACAGGTGCCGTGCCCCGGCCATCTGGCACAACTCGACGCCGACGATATTGCTCGAATGCCCCCAGTCCGCCCGGATGGAAATCGCGTCGGCTAGAGAGTACATGGCGTCGAAGATGACCACGTCGGCATCGCGAAAGAAATCGACAAAGCGTTGGGTCTCGGACAGATCGGTCAACGTGTGCTCCGAGTCCGTGGAGTAGATGATGGTCTTGTCTGCCGACGTGAAGCGATATCCATAGGAATCGCCGGAGTGTTGCTGGAGCATCAGGCGCACCTGCAATCCGGCGATGTCGTACTTCCCACCTGGCTCCAGCCGCACGAACTCGATGTTCGCGCCCAGCGCCGAGAAATCGACGGGAAACGACGGCGCCGCCTGTTGCCGCCGGAACGCTTCTTCGAGCACTGCGTGGCCGCCATAGATTCGGATACGGTTGCCTCGAATGTAAGCTGGCGTGAAAAACGGAAACCCCATGATGTGGTCCCAATGCACATGGGACATGAAGATGTGATACGTCTGCGGGGATGCCGGCCCATGCCGCGCGAGCACCTTCTGCGCGAACGGCCGCACGCCCGTGCCCAAGTCGCAAAGCACATATTCGGAGCCACCGGTCTCGATCTCGACGCACGGGCTGTGTCCGCCGTAGGTACCCGACACGGCCATCCCCAGACTGTCGACATAGGTTTCGATCTCGTGGTCCGTGGTGAAGGTGCGACCGGCCGCCCCGCGCAGCGCAGCGATCAGCTTCGTGCGGACCGCCGATGCGGTAAGCGCGACCGGAAGCGATCCGCGAGTACCCCAGAAGCGGATGCGCTTCATCGTGCGGTGCCGTCGTAGGCGGCCAGCGCCTGCTCCGACACTTCCTGCAGCGCGGCGCGCACGGACGGGAACACTTCCAGCACGTGCCTGAAACGGGCGATATCGAAGATCTCCTCGACCAGCGGTCGCAGGGCGGCCACGGCGATTCGCGAGCTTTGCCCGCGCATCTGCTTTGCCGCCACCATGAGCACCCGCAGTCCCATGCTGCTGATGTATTCGACACCGGAGAAATCCAGGACGACGGCCGTCTTGCTCCGGATGGCCTCGTTCAATATGGGTGCCAGCGCACGCTCCAATTCCTGTGCGGTGGGGTGATCGATCTGACCGACTGGAGACGCCACGACGACATCGGCGAGTTTGCGACTGGAAAACTCCATGCTGCCCCCTGGCTGGAGCGGCGCCGCTCGGAATGCTTCCTGCGGCGATTATAAGGGGTCAACCCGCAGTCGCCCGTGGCAGCTGAAACGCGGGGCAAGGGTGCACGCGGCCGGCAAAGGCGTGAACCCATCCCCCGCCCAACCATTCGTTCCCATTGAGCAGGCGCGCGCGCTGCTATAGACTGCCCGTGCGGCCAAGCACGGCAGAGACATCAATGTAGCTGCGAGTGGTCCAAATAGTTGCGCTGAGAGTTCCGCCAAAGTGGGTTGGGCGTACCGCATGCTATTACCAATGCGCGTACTCCAAGAGGACAACAAACTATGCCCTCGATTTATCGCCCGAAGCACTCGGTCATCGCACCCGAAGCCGATGTTTGCCATAGTGCGCACATCAACGCGGACGCGCGCCCGCCGCAGAGCGCCGCCTCCGACGACCAGACAAGTTGGGTTGGGCGGCGCAAAGCGCAGCCGGTAGAGGTGCTTCTCCCGACTACTCGACGCTGGCTCGACTCGCTGCCGAAGGAAGCTCGTCCGCGTGCATTGGCAGAGCAGTTTCCGCGCCTGGCCAATCTTATCGCGGTCAACTGGAACAGCCCTAACGATTGCAGCGCGTTCATTTCCTCTCTCTTGCTTGATCAACGAGGTGGGCGGCGCGGTTTTCCCGGTGACGTGTTACAGGACATCCAAAATCTGCGCGTGTACTACACGAGATTGCATCCCATCGTTGACTGGGATCGGTGAGGCTGATACGAATAGACACCGACGGGATTGGAGCGACGGTCTGGCGGGCTGTGACTTGGCCCGTTTTCTGGAACTATAATTTGGCGCGGCATGCAGCGCGCCGCCCCCGGGTAGACGTCAAGATGAAACTCCGAGGCTCATGGTTTGCGGCGCCTGCCGCCATCGCAGTATGCGTCCTCTCCGGCTGCGCCAGCGTCCCGCAGAGTGGAATCGATGGGGGCACCACCGAAGTCAAGGTATACGGATCCGAACGACTCCCCGCAGGTCAATACGAAGTCGTAAGCCGTCTCTGGATGGACTCCTGGCGCGCCGCCTTCTGGCTGCCAACCTATCCGAGCGAGGCCGAGGGAATCACGTCTTTGCAGACTGAGGCGGGCCGCTTGGGCGCGAACGGACTGATCAACGTCGTCTGCTTGGATCAGGGTCATTCGAAATGGTCCTGGAGCGACGGGCCTGCGTTCCTGTGCTACGGAAGCGCGATCCACGTGCGGCGGAACGGAGGATAATCGCTGCCATCGCGTAACCGTTATCCGCGCTCGGCGAGGCGCGCCACATAGAGTCCCCTCGACCGCTGGAATGTTCAATTCACTGCTTCGCAAGAAACGCTGCCACCACCTCCTTTCTGCGCCGCCCGCAGTCCCGCGCATTGCTGGATCTGCTCCAACGCTTGCTTCAGCGTTCGCTCTCCCCCCGCATAATTCACTATGCGATCCCGCCAGAACGACTCGACGTCGGCTCGATCCCTTTCGCTGCACAGGCCCGCGGCGAATGAGGGCCAGTAACCGGGCGTGTCACGCGACACCCGCATCGCCATGGCATCGAAGTTCGCCGCGATGAAATCCTGAGTGTCTCGCCGTGGCGGGATCGAGTGGCTGCTGATCCACAATGCCGTCCCGGACTCGCGGATGTCGAACGCTGGATCGAGCATCACGCCCATGCCTCGCCGCGCCAGCGTCGGATCGGTGAATGCCAGCAGCGCGACTATCAGGTTGCGCCGGTCGAGACCTTCCGACGTCGCCTTTGCTTCGGCGAGTAGCGCATCGAACGTCTTTGCGTCGCCGGTTTGCGCTGCAATGATCAGCACGGAATCGACCATACCGGGATCGATGGCCTTGCGGTCGCCAATCCACTCAATGGCGAGCCGGCGCGCCTCGGCGGCGAGCTTCGGGTCTTCGGGCGCGACGAAGCGGATCACGGACCGGCGCAGGAGCTGGTCGTCGTCGCTTTCGCCGAACCGCGGCGCGTACCCCAGCGCCCGCGCGCGATCGCCGAAGACCTGACGCACGAACGCCGCGAACTGCGCACGATCGGCGCCATCGACTAGCGTGTCCCTGACAAACGTCGCAAGCTCGATGGCGGCTATGACCACGTGGCGGTCGTGCGAACTGCCGGCCGCGCGCACCCATTCCAGAGCCTGCGCGCCACTCAGCGACCCTGCACGGATGAGCGCGCGTATGTCGTACAGCAAGCTCGCATACTCCGACGGTGAAAGCGCATTCCGATCAGTGGCAAGCCGCGCAAGGAGTCCGTCATGATAGTTGGCGACATAGTAGCCACGCCCGCCGGCGTTGGCGAACACAAACGTCGGGCAGCTCCCCGGCAGCGCAAGTGTCGTGGACTTCTCCGCGAGCAGGGTGCACGATTGCCGCGTTGTCGCCCCCTTCCCATAGCGCACGCATACTGGAATCTGCCAGCGCTGATCGGAGGCGTCCGCCACACCAAGCGGCGTGAGCCGATGTTGCGATAACGCGAGCTTCACGCCGCCGGCCGCGCATTGCAGCTTGACCTCCACCTGCGGGACGCCGTTCTGATCGAGAAACGTCGAGAACGCGGGGGCGATGGGCCGGTTGCTTGCGGTCCCCAGCGCGCCGAGGAAATCATCGACGGTTGCGTTGCCGTCGCGGCGCGACTCGAGATACCTGCGCACGCCGCGGCGGAACGGCTCCTCGCCGATCCAGCCCTCAAACATGCCGATTACCGTCGCGCCCTTCTGGTAAGTGATCGAGTCGAACGCGTTGAGGATGTCGCCACGCGAATTGATTGGCTCGCGAATCCGCCGCGCCGAGGTCAGCATGTCCTCGGCGATCGCCTCGGCGCGCTCTTCGCTTCGCCCCGCACCGCGCTCGTAGTTCGGCTGCCACAGATCCACCATCTTGTCGGCGAACCACGTGGCGAACGCTTCGTTGAGCCAGATGTCGTCCCACCATGCCGTCGTCACCATATTGCCGAACCACTGATGCGCCATTTCGTGGGCGCCAACGTTCGCGCTGACTGTGTCGGAACCGCGGCGTCGCGGCATCCGGCTTGGCGAGCAGCGTCGTGGCGCCATAGGTGATCAACCCGACGTTCTCCATCGCGAACCCAACCGTAAGCGGGATCGCGATTTGGTCAAGCTTTTCGTATGGATAGGCAATTCCAAACCAACGCTCGAGCCCCTCAAAGATCTGCGGATAGGCGCGCGAGACAAAGGCTGCATCGGAGACCCGTCCGTGCGGCACGATGATGCGCATCGGCGTGGGTTTCATTCCGAAGCGCCCGAGATCCACGGCCTGCCATGGGCCAACTGCGAATGCGATGAGATACGAGGGTAGTGGGCGGGTCTCGGCGAAGCGTACCTCCTTCATCCCCGCCCCTGCATTGGTCTCGGATACGACCGCTGTGTTCGAGAGCGCAACGAGCGACTGCGGCACACGCAATGTCAATTGCCACGGCACCTTGAAACCGGGCTCGTCGAAACATGGAAACGCCCGTCGGGCCGAGTCGGCCTCGAATTGGGTCATTGCGTACCAATCGCCGCCGTCCTGCAGCGCAAAAATGCCGCGCGTCGAATTGCGGCTTTGCTCGGCCTCGAACGCGAGTGTCAGGCGGTGCCTTCCGGCAGGCAGCGCCGGCTCGAATGCAAGTCCCACGAATTGCTGACCCCCCGAAAGTACCCTAACTTCGGTCGCGGTAACGCTCACGGAGGCACGCGATACGGTCACCGCGTCGGCGTTCAGCCACAGAACCGGATGCGGTCGGTCCAATTCCACTTCGATCGTAATCTCGCCGGAGGCCCTCGCCTCGCCTGGGACTACCGTCAGCGTCAATTGGTAACGCGTGGGCCGGGCGCCGTCGGGGATGCGCAGTAGCGGCGGTGCATAATTTCCGCCGGCCGCGGTCGGTGTCTGCGCGTACGACGCAATGCCAATGCCGGCAATCGATACGAAGACCGCCAAGGCTGCGCAATGCGTTTTATGCATCATTTTCCGGATGGAATTGGGCGGGCTGGGCGAATTCTACTAGCAGTAAAGCGGGTCAGCCACGCCTTGTGTGACTGCTACCTCATAGCCTATCTACGGCCAATCGCAGCGGATCGGCGTCGTCGCCCAGATTGTTTGAAGCGGGCTCGCGTCGGCTATTCTTCCATCTGGTCGCCGTCCATCGCCGAAATCCGCGTACATCGCCTGACTCTGCGACCGTAGTGATGTGCGCAGAGATGGTGCCGCATCATCGAAAAGGCACCCTACGCGCTGCGCTCGCGTCGCCACGCAGCCGGCGGTTTGCCTACCAGGCGCTTGAACGCGCGCGCGAACGCCGCCTCGGAGTCATAGCCCACCTCGAGGGCGATCGTCGCCACTGTGGTGCGCGTGTCGAGCAGCATGCGCGCCGCGGCCTGCATGCGCCATTGCGCGAGGTACTGCATCGGCGGCACGCCGATCAATTGGACGAAGCGCTCGTGCAACGCCGAGCGCGACAGGCCGATGCGTCGTCCGAGTTCATCGATCGTCCAGTCTCGCGCCGGCTGCTCGTGCAGGAGCGCCAGCGCGCGGCCGACCAGGCGATCGCGCATGCCGGCCAGCCAACCGGCGCTGTTCTGCGGGAGCGTCGCCGTGTAGCGCCGCACCGCGTCGACGAACATCATCTCGCTCATTCGCGCGAGCATCGCCTCGCCGCCCGGGCGCCTCGCGCGCGACTCGGCGACGGCATGGTGCACGAACTGCGCGATCCAGCCGCCGTCCTCCGGCGCGCGCAGGTGCAGCAGGCGCGGCAAGGCGCGCGATCAACGGATTGAACGGGCTGCAGATCGCAGCCGAGGAAGCCGCAGACGATCGTCGTTTCGGCCTCGTCCGGATGGTGCCGTCGATGGGCCGTTCGCGCCATTGTAGGCGAGCCGCAGCGGCAGCCGTCCCATGGCCGACTCGCCGAACAGCGCGCGGCTCCGGTACATCGCCGCGCATGCCCGGCGCGCTTGAAACGACGTGCGCGTCGCCATGAGGGAACATCACGACGTCGCCTGCCGACAAGCTGCACCGACGGCTTTTCCGGTATCGCGGCCCAGCAGCTGCCCCGCGCGACGACGTGGTACTCCATCACGTGTTCGACGCCAGGCATCAGCAGCGGCGCGATCTCGCGCGACGGCCGGCGCCTCGGCGGCCCACTCGCTGTTGCCGCTGATGTAGAAGAAGACCGCGCCGCGCAGGCGGACGCCGCGCAGCACGTCGGACAGCGTGTCCTGACTCATCCTCGTGCCGGAAGTCTGGTTCGAGTGAGCGCCGACGATGGGCCAAGCCGCGCAGTGTACGTCCGATGCGATGGCGGACGTGCGAGCAAGACCGGACGACGCCGGGTCAAGCGCGAAGTCGATGGGCACGCGCAAGAATCGCCATGCACGCTCCGACCAAGTCGCAGCGAGTTGCTCATGACGCTTCTCCCTGCCGGAGGATCGACATGAACACACTGACCTATCTGACGCTGGACAAGGATGTCCGCCAGCTTCGCCGCGCCGATATCGACGCGTTCGCCGCACGCATCAGCGGCGGCTGTGCTCACCGCCGGCGGATGGCGCCTACGACGACGCGCGCAAGGTCTGGAACGGCACGGTCGATCGCCGTCCCGCGCTGATCGCTCGCTGCCTGAGCGAGGCCGACGTCCAGTCGGCCGTGCGCTTCGCGAGCGCGCACCGGATGCTGGTCAGCGTGCGCGGCGGCGGCCATCACATCGCCGGCAACGCGGTCGCCGAAGGCGGGCTGATGATCGACCTGTCGGCCATGCGCGCGGTCAGCATCGACGCGCCGGACCGCACGGCGCGCGTCGGTCCCGGCGCGCTGCTCGCCGACTTCGATCGCGCGGCGCAGGCGCATGGCCTCGCCACGCCGCTCGGCATCAATTCCACCACCGGCGTCGCCGGACTCACGCTCGGCGGCGGCTTCGGCTGGCTGACGCGCCGCTACGGCATGACCATCGACAACCTGCTTGCTGCCACTGTCGTGACCGCCGACGGCGAAGTGCGCGTCGCGTCGGCGACGTCGCGAGCCCGATCTGTTCTGGGCGTTGCGCGGCGGCGGCGGCAACTTCGGCGTCGTCACCTCGTTCGAGTTTCAGTCTGCACCCGGTCGGCCGCGAGATCTACGCCGGCTTCGTCGTCTACCCGTTCGCGCAGGCGCGACGCGTACTGCGCGCGTGGCGCGATTTCACCGCGCGACGCGCCGGACGAGCTGAGCGTATGGGCGCGTGCTGCGCAAGGCGCCGCCGCTGCCGTTCCTTCCCGCATCGGTGCACGGAACCGAGGTCGTCGTGCTCGCGCTCGCCTACAGCGGAGACGTTGCCGCGGGACAGCGCGCCGCCGCGCCGGTCGCTGCAATTCGGCGAGCCGATCGCGCAGCGCATTGATGCCGACGCCGTACGCCGGCTTCCAGACCGCGTTCGATCCGCTGCTCACGCCCGGGCCGTCGCAACTACTGGAAGTCGAACAACTTCAGCGACGCTGAGCGATGCGGCGCTCGACGTCGTCGATCGACGCGGCGGGCCGACTGCCGGGGCCGGAATGCGAGATCTTCGTCGCCCAGCTCGGCGGCCGCGATGGCGCGCGTCGAGCCGTCGGCGACCGCCTATGCCGGCCGCGACGCGCACTACATCATGAACGTGCACGGCCGCTGGTCCGATCCGCGCGACGACGAGCGCGTCCGCTCGTGGGCGCGCCAGGTCTTCCGCAACGCGGCGCCGCACGCGACCGGCAGCGGCTACGTCAACTTCCTCACCGAAGACGAAGCCGAGCGCGTCGAAGCGAGCTACGGCCTGAACTACTCCCGCCTGCAGACCGTCAAGCGGCGCTTCGATCCGGACAATCTGTTCCGCATGAACCTCAACATCGAACCGGCGGCATACGCCGAGCGGAGCAGCGCGGTTGCACCGGAAACGCAGGCGCGGCGGAGTCCCCCATCATGAGCTCCATCGACTACCGCGGGTGCCCTGTCTCGGGCGCGACGCCTGCCGCGCTGGAGGCGTTCGAACGCGGCGCTCGCGGCATTCCAGAGCTGGCGCAGCGGCGCGGAGACGCAGCTCGCGCCCGCGCTGCGAAGAGGCGCCCGCTTTCGTGATGGCGCACGTGCTGCAGGCGTACCTGTGTCTGTGCAGTCGCGATCCGGCGCGGGTTCGCGTCGCGCGCGCGCCGGTGCTCGCGCGCGCCGCCGGGCTGCCCGCCAACGCGCGCGAGCGGCTGCATCTTGCGGCGATCGCGGCCGCGCTCGCCGACGACTACGAGCGCGCCAAGACGCTGCTCGGCGAATTGCTGCGGCAGCACCCGCGCGACGTGCTGGCGCTGCAGGTGGCGCATGCCTTCGACTACATCACCGGCGACGTCGCCCGCATGGGCGACCGCGTGACGACCGTGCTGCCGGCGTGGTCGAGCGATCTGCCGGGCTATCACGCGGTGCTGGCAATGCACGCTTTCGGCCTGGAGGAGAGCGGCGACTACGAGCGCGCCGAGCGAGTTCGCGCCACGCGGCGCTGGCGCTGAACCCGTTCGACGCGCGCGCGCATCACGTGCTGGCGCACGTGTTCGAGATGACCGAGCGACCCGACGCCGGCGTGCGCTGGATGCACGAGCGCATCGAATACTGGGCCGCCGACACCGTCGTGGCGACGCATTGCTGGTGGCACTGGCGCTGTTCCACCTCGCGCAGGGCCAGGTCGAGCGCGCGCTGTCGCTGTACGACCGGCGCGTGCGCGCCGGTCGCTCGCCTGCGGTCGGCCGACATGATCGATGCCGCGGCGCTGCTGTGGCGCATCGAGCTCGCGGGCGGCGACGCCGGCACGCGATGGGGCGAGCTCGCATCCGCCTGGGCTGCCGCACATCGACGACGGCTTCTGCACGTTCAACGACCTGCACGCGATGCTGGCGTTCGTCGGGGCGCGCGACTGGGATCTCGCGCAACGCCTGCGAGTGCGAGCTCGCGCGGCGCCAGCGCGCGCGCACGCGCCACGGCGAGACGACGCGGCAGCGTCGGCGTTGCCGGCGTGCCGCGCGCTGATCGCGTTCGGCCGCGGCGACTACATCGCGCGCGATCGGCCTGCTCGCCGGCCTGCCGGCGCTGGCGCATCGCATCGGCGGCAGCCACGCGCAGCGCGATGTGCTGCATCTCACGCTGCTGCGAGCGGTCGAGCGCGTCCGTCGGCCGATCGGCCGTCCGCGCATTGCGGCCTCGAAGTAACGCATGTCGGCGCTGGTGCGGTGAGATCCGGCGCCGGCACGGACACCCTCCTCGTCGACGTTGAAGGGTCCGTCATAGAAGTACTACGTTACGTATCGCCTATCGATGCTTGCCGTCGTCGAGATCGCCACTTCGAGACCATTGTCGGCAGCACCAAGAACCATTGCACGTAACCGACGATTACCATCGCGCCCCAAGTCAATATGATTGATAGCCTCCCATAGCTAAGTCCGGAAAGAATCTGCAGATGCAGAGTATCTATCGCATATAGCGCGAGTGCGATCAGCCCGACAACGAGAAAGGAGGAGGGAAAGGCCAAGACGAGCATTCCATATACTAGGATCAGATCGGCATCCCGGCCAGTGATCGGGTCGTAAAGCACGAGAGTTC
This sequence comes from uncultured beta proteobacterium, assembly GCA_963733985.1. Taxonomy (GTDB): domain Bacteria; phylum Pseudomonadota; class Gammaproteobacteria; order Burkholderiales; family Casimicrobiaceae; genus CAIWHR01. The sequence continues at coordinate 260,512 of CAVTFF010000019.1, forward strand.
CGACAAGAACCGTTAGCGACAACAGAAACCAAGCACTTTCAGGATGCCCATGAGCGCCGCTATTTACCTTTGCATTCGTTCAGTGCATTGTGTCACAACGTCGTCTGACCATTCCTGGCAATCCGTACCAAATGGAATTCCGTAACGCGGCCTCGTCGGATCCAGTATCTTGCTCTTTACGCAGGAGTCAAAGCATTCGCGATCGTCCTTCTTTTCAGAAATCTGGACGGTTATATGGGTAGCTGTCATTGCTTGGCTTCCCGGGGCTGAAGGATCATTACCCGACCGGTCCTGCCCACCACAGGTCAGATTGCCATTTGGCTCGACAACGCATAACCATTGATGAAAGAACGGATTTCCAGGAATGTCTACAAAGCACCGCGTCGTGCCGGTTGTAGCCACAGGCATGTAATGGCTGTCTGCACACGTACGTGTCTAGTCCAAAGCGATCGCGGCGTGACATTGGATTCACATCCACGTACACGTATGTGTTCAATCCACCTCGCAGCCCAATGGGGTCCGACATCGACGTATCGCCCGATAGCCGGATCGTAATCGCGATAGTAGTTGTAGTGGGTCCCCGTCTCCGCATCGTAATACTGGCCGGGGAACCGCAGGTTGTACTTGAAGATGCCTAGACCGGCGGGGTTCTCATTCGGCAGGTTGCCCCCAAATGGGTCAATGTTGTGCCACTGCCACACCGGCTGCGCGACGACCGGGTCGACCACCGCGCGTGGCGTACCCAGGTGATCGGGATAGACCTGATACACCTTTGGGGCTCCGCCGACGAACTTCATCACCGCCACGGGCATTCCGTTGAGATAGATGTGCTCGGCAAGCTGATTCCCGGCGCCATCGTACTCGCCGAGGAGCTGGCCGCGCTCATCGTAGACATAGACCGTCGTTACACCGCCAACGATCTTCTTCACCCGCTGCCCGAATGCGTTAACCCTGTAGGCCGCGCCGGAGAATGCCTCCGAGGCCATGCGCGCGCGCGCGTTGAAGCTGAACGTGTGCAGGCCGTCCCCGGTGATGTTCCCCATGGCGTCGTAGGTGTAGCTCGCGACGCGGCCGCCGGTCGTGCTCGACAACCGGTTGGTCGTCAAGGGGCTCGGGTAGTTGTAAATCGTGTTCACGCCGTTCACGGTCGAGGTCTTGCGGTTCCCGTTCGAATCGTAAGTGTAGCCGCGGATCGCCTGCGTGCCGCCAGGACCCGGCACATCACTGACGATCCGATCGACGGCGTCGTACCCGAAAGTCTGATTCAGGGTCGCGTTGTTCGAATCGGTGATCGCGTAGACCCTGCCGGCATAGTCGTAGCTCAGGGTGACGGAATGGGTATTGCGCGGGTAGCTGTATACCCTTCCATCGGCATCGATGCCACGGGCATAGGCTTGCCCGTTGCCCCATGTCCAACTCCTGACAGTGCCGAACGGCGAATATACGACGCCCGACAATACGACCGGCATGTTGGCGGCGCCTATGCTCACCACCTGACCGTTGGCGTTGAAGCCGTAGAAAACGATCATCCCCGAGGGATAGGTGATTGCGTCCATGCGGCCATAGGCGTCATATGAATAGGCCACCGTAAGATTCGGCGTTTGCTCGACCGCTTGGGTCTTGGTAGCTACGCGTCCGTGGGCTTCATAGGTGAACGAGGCGCTGGTATTGGGATCACTGGCCGAACAGAGCCGCCCTTTGCCGTAAGTGCAGCTGTCGTACGTATATTGCTCTGTGCCGCCCCCGGTGTACGATTCCAGGGTCACCCGTCCCAGCGCGTCATAGGTGTAGGTGGCCAAGGTGCCTCGCGCGTCCTGCTTGGTCGACAGGTAGCCTAAGCTGCCTGCCACGTTGTAGTCATAGGTAGTGATGCCGGTGTCGGGCGAGTTGAGTTGTGCTGTCTCGCCGAATCCATTCACCGAGTACGCCGTAGGCAACTGGACTGGGTCGGTCACCTGCACTGGGGCGTTGTCACCGTTATAGGCGTATTTGGTGGCTCCGCTCGCCGGATCGAGCACCTGGATCAGGCGATTGAGCGCATCGAAGCTGTTGGTTGTCACATGCGCCAGCGGGTCCTCGGTCGAAGTCAGGTTGCCATGGGCATCGTAGGTGTACAACGTGTTTTCCAATTCGCCGCTGCGCGGCGTCGTGGTGGCGCAGGCGTAGTTGGTCGATGGATACGCGCTGCCGGTTTTCGGGGTGGAGCCAGCGAAGGGGGCCGGCGCCCAGCACGTGCCGATCGTGCAGCCAAGGCTGTAATTGCCGGTGAAATAAGTCGACGTGACCGGACAGTACTGTGCGGCAGCCTCGCTGTTTCCCAATGCCAGCAGGGCGACGACGGGCACGAAGTGACGCACAACAGGTTGGAGGCGATTGGTCATGATTGCCTCCCTATTGCGCGCCGACGCTTTGATGGAGCCGGTTCAGACTGTCATAGACCCGGCGCTTGAGATGCACCGGTGTGCTCGGATAACCCCCGGGCTCATAGGCCTGCTCCGAGGTCCGGTTACCCATCGCATCCAACGTGTAATGGATTCGATTGCCGAGCCCGTCCGTGATGTCGGTCAGGCGGTGCGCATCGTCGTAGGTGTACTGGACGTAGCTGCCGTCGGGTTGAGTCACTTTCGCCAACTGCCCTGCAAGATCGTAGTCGTAGGAAGTGGTTTCGTCCGCAACGGTACGTGTATCCAACCATCCGCGCGGCCAATAGGTCAGGGTCGTGACGACCCCGTTCGGATCGGTGATCGACAGCGGCCGGCCGCTCAAGTCATAGTCTGTAATTGCGGTGACGTGGCCGACAGGGTTGGTGATCGTCTGCACGTTACCGCGCTTGCCGAGATCGGGATCGTTTGCAGCGTAATAGGCAGTGGTCGCGACCCTACCGTTGGGGTCGGTGGCGGTCAGCACCTGCCCAAGGCTGTCATAGGTGTACCGCCACGTCCGCGGCGTGCCAGTTAGCGCTGCATCAAGGCCTTGCTGCCCCGTCGGATCCGCTGTTTCCTGGACGGTCTTCGAGCAAAGGACGCCGATTCCCGAAGGAGCACACCGCACGGGATGGCCGGGCGGCGGCCCGGCAATGTCGCCGTGATACACAAAGGTCGTAATTCGGTTGGGCTCGGCAACCTTAGCCGGCAGTCGCCAATAGGCGTGCCATTGCGTGCTGACCTTGCGTACATCCGGCCGGGCGGGAAGGGTCGTGAGGACAGTACTGCAAAGCTCCGCGCGAACGCCCTCGACGCGCGCCGTCTCGAGATTGCGGGTCGTATCGTAGGCGTAACAGGTCTTCTTGTTGTTGAAGTCCGTCTGCGAGGCGACGTTTCCATAGTTGTCATAGGTGAACGTTCGGGTTACGGTGCCCGCGCACCCAGGAGTCACACAGGGTTGGGCAATCACCGCCGTCTTGATGACGCCGGACACATCCTGGTACGTCGTCGTCCGAATCGTTCCCAGCGCGTCGGTGATCGTGGCCTTGTTGGTGCTGTAGGCGACGCCCACGCCATCCGCGCCACCCGCATGCACCGACCTGACGGCCCGCCCGGTGCTGTTGTAAACGTAGGTCGCGTAGCGCTTGCCGTTCTCGTCGACTATTCCCGTCAGGGTCCACCGCATTAGCGCATAGGAACATCCGCCCCCGCCGCTGCAGTTGTTTACTGCCTCGCCGTAGACATAGGTTCGAGTTGTTAGATCCGGGTACGTAACCTTCCACAGATTGCCGACACCGTCGTACGAGTACACGTATTGCTGTCCGAGGGGATCGACCAGCGTGGCGCGGCGCCCCTGAGCGTCATAGGTGAAGCTGATGGCGCGGCCCAGCGAGTCCGTCACACCAATGAGGAGCCCCGGGTAGGGCGCAACGGCGGGCGGCGTGCTTGCGTTGCTGTACGCAAGCGTATGCATCATTCCCGTGTGAAGCGCAATTGACTGCAGCGCGCCTGCCGCGTCGTATAGCTCGACGTCCTTGGATGCGGTCGTGTAGCGCCAGCCGACCGTGGTTCCACCCGCATCGACTAGCTTGTCGAGGCGATTGGCCCCACCGGAAATGTTGTGAAGCTCCTGCCCGGTCGGTGAAAAATACTGGACGGAACCATCCTCGCGTTGAACTGAGGCGATTGTCGAAGGTCGATTTGCTATGGGAAATAATCTGCGATCGTAGCTCGTCCGCCAGAAGTCTGCCGCTGTCGGAGTTGAAGGTGTCCCTGAGGGCGTACCCCGATAGAACCCGGCGTTGTTGTAGTAACGGACCACAGTCAACCCGTCGACTTTCGGCGACCGAAAGTCGACCTCCACCAAGGTCTTGTTACCTTGGGCTGGATTGATTGGGTTCCCTACCGATTCACAGCACGGAGGGAGATAAAAGCATTCAATATCGCCAACGGGCGCGTTCGGCTTTTGCCGAGAAGTAAAGCCCTGGGGGCAGGCAAGGTTGCGGGCGCGACGCGCGATGACTCTCTGCGCCCATGGCGAATTACAGGTGATGCCGTTGATTCCGGAGAACGCCATTGCTCGGAGCTGGCTGATCGCAATGCCATTCTTGTAAGTCGTCGTGCCGCTCCAGCAATACGCGGAGGTTACTGATGCGTCCCACCCCGAGTCGGTGCCGTTTATCGTACAGACTGCATAGTACTGACGCTCGAATTCCCTGCTCCAGGGATAGACGACCGGGTCAAACACCGGTTGTACGTTGACGCAATAGGGGCCCCGGGGATCGCTAGTAACCCAAGTGCCCCCTTTGACTACACACCAGGTTGCGCCAGCACGCAGGTAGGGAGGTTCCTCGTCACAGAGCGTGTAACTCCAGTTGGCGGAGTCCGCCGCCACGGCTGGCGAAACCGGGACAATGATGGGTGCCGTGCAGACCGCCTTGCCGCCATTCTCGACACAGTCCGTATCGAGCGCCGCAGCGGCCGACGCAAAAAAGGCGAATAGCAGCGTGGACCGCCGAAGCTCTCTGGAACCAACGAATCGAGGCATGTTGAGCCCTCCCTTAGGCTCTGCAACTCGTTGCATGCGACCACGTGTCGCAAGCCAGTGGCGTACCGCGCTCGACGCGGTCATCCTCGTTGGCGCAGCCATGGCAGCGCAGTTGGCCGACACCGGACCTCTGCGGCTCGAGCTTTCAGTCGAACGGCGATCAGGACAGAGTGGGCTCGAACGCGGGGCGAGCTTCAGAAGCGCCGCGCGGCAGCACGATCGAGGCATCGCGGAGTCCACACAGGATGTCTTCGTGGGGCATTCCCCACCCAGACCGCGACAAGATAAGATAGTGGCGGCGTGCCGTTGGAGCCGCATTGATTGGGTGCGGGAATACGGGTCTCGGCCATCTCTCCTCCCTATGCGAATGACGACGAAGAGCGTTTGCCGCCCCCGTCAGCATGCGTCGTGCAACGCGCATGTGCCAACGCTAGGCTGCGCGAATGTCGGGCGTCAATTCATCCGGATTGCCTATGCGTTTTTGTGGCAGACACTCGTACTTGTTTCAACGCGCTTCATCTTGGGGTACTTGTGAGCCGTCGGCCAGCGACTTGGGCTCATCTCGCGTGGTCAAAGCGGTGTTCGGCTCGGACGTCATCCATCACCGACGTCGACCACGGCGAGGACTGACATGCCCTCCGCCGATACGCTGAGCCGTTTCATCGCGCGCGTCGAGCAAAACGCGCACGCCGAGGCGATCGCCGAGTTCTACACCGAAGGCGCGTCGATGCGGGAGAACCAGTTGCCTCCGCGCATCGGCCGCGAAACGCTGATTGCGCGCGAGCGCCAGGCGCTCGCGAGAGCGAAGTCGGTCGAGTCAACGTGCGTGCGTCCTGTTCTCGTGAACGGCGACATCGTCGTGATCCGGTGGAATCTCCGATTCGAGTGGGCGAACGGAAGCACGACGCAGATGGAAGAGCTCGCCTATCAGCGCTGGGAGGGGGAACGGATCGCGGAAGAACGCTTCTTCTACGACCCGTCCCAGCTCGAGCCCAGGCAACCGTTCGACGCTCCCGTTCGGGTGGCATGAATTGGCCCGGGACTACAACGTGATTGCGGCCGGCCGTAAGTAGTTCACCTTGCTGGTCAACCGCGGCATCAAAGGAGTTCTGGGTTGCGGACAGCCTACTGAACTCTACGTTGAACTGAAGACGAGCGACTGGTAAGAAGAACCGGACGGTTGTGCCGTCCGGTTCTTGTAGAGATTGCGGCTGCCGTCGTCCGTGTTGCCTTTAGCGGTCCGTGTAGAAGAAGTAGTCGGCCGTGTAATTCACAAACGCCTCATGACCGACGTCTGATGCGAGCCGCAGCCCTCCGGCGGTGCGACCCCTCCCGTGGTGTTCAGCCGCTGGATCTGGGTGGTCTTCGTCAGTATGTCGCCACCGGTGGGTCCGTCTTCGGCTCCAACCACGTCGAGCAGGAGCCAGGCAATGGCACCCTGGTTAACGACAACGGCGCCATTAGGGTGCAACTTGGCCCAGACGGTGCTCGTATCCCGCGAGTGCTGCCACGTGGCGCGAATTGCGCCATCGGCCACCACCGCTGGATTAGTGTTAGGGTCAAGTGGGTTGGGGTTGGGGCTGAAGAAGTGGGTGATGCGTTGATCATCATCGTCGTTGAACAGCGTGGCCTCCGGCGTGAAGAGTACATAGGCGACGCCAGTGGCTGAAGTGGCTGAAGGCGCACAGACGTAGTTTTGGGTGCCGATGCCGTGACCCTCGAGGAATGCGTGGTTCCCCGCTTGAACCTGGAGGTTAGGCGGCACGGGTGGCGGTGTGACTTTGCCAGCGTGGGCGGGCAGCGAAACCGCGAAAGCCATGGCGAGAGCGGTGGCGTAAGCGGCGGGGATGATACGACGGGTGGTCCGATTCAAAAGTCCGTTCCAGTTCTGCAAAGCCCTTCTCCTTTCGCGCAACGTGCGCGGTCTTGGGGTCGACACCTAACTCTCCGTGAAGCCGGATTGCGATTCAGTCTGGTGACCGCGTGCAGCAGGAAGACTTCACCGGCAGGCCATTCTCGTCTCGTTTGTTTCACCTGCCTCGGGCATCCGTCGAGCCCGGCGAGAATGCGCAATTCAGTCGCGCGCCGCCGAGTATTGAAGAAGGTCCGATACCACACCGGAAGCATTGGTGCGGCCGTGCGAGCCCGATGGGTGACGCCGGCCGCGGAACTCTTGCGCCGCGACGGTCGTGCAGCCGTCGTGGATGTGCTCTGCGCGATTAACTGTCTCGGACACGTGGGCGCACGTCGCGCCGTTGGCGACCTCGACGGGCGCTTTCTTTTCGGCCGGCGCCGCCGCCAGCGTGTACAGGTCGGCATTGACGAATTCGAGTTTCGCCGGCAACACGACCAATGCGCTCATGGTGATTGCAGCCATCGCGACGGCCGTCAATCCCAACGCAGCCCGCGGTGTCGAAGGTTCGTAGCTGTTCATGTTTCGATCCTTTAGCCATTTGCAAATCGTTCGGCGGTCCGCCTTTGCGGTACCGTTTATCGACCCGTGGGCGCGCCGATGCATTGCAGTCTAGTGAGCGGACGCGGCAGACGAATTTCATCGAGCCACCTCTTTGGTTTCGTTTGTTTCATCCGCGCCCGCGAGCGGTCGAATCAATGTACGAGCGGGTCCGATCCCGAGGGTCGACAGGGCCTCCGATGACATGTCACGACGGATTTGCTGGGCCCGGCTGCCCCATTTGCACCGGCAAGGCTCGCCATCCGCGCCGCGCACGACGTGTGAAGGCTGCCCAAGATGACGGTTCCGCGGTCGGCAAACTCGGAAGAAGGCGCAGCGCGTCGCGGAGATGCGGGCCTTGCGCAGGACGCGCTCAGCCGGATGGCGCTGTCTCGCCGTCCATGCCGAGTTCCGCCACGACGCGCCGAACTTCGCTTGGCAGGAACGGCTTTTCAATCACCGGGCGGCCGCTCTCGGAGACAAACTCGCGCAATGCCGAGGCCAGGGTATCGCCGGTCACGAAAACGACGTGCCCTCCCCTGTCCGGGCCACCGCCGCTCTATTTCCTGGTAGAGGGCGCGCCCATCGAGATCAGGCATCCGGATATCCGTCAGGATCACGTCGAAGCGTTCTGCGGCCATCCGCTCCAAGTGCTTCGCGCCCGACGCCCGTCGGTTGCAACCCGGTGTTTTCGCGCCCGTCAGGATCTCCGCCAATGCTTCACGAATCTCCGCTTCGTCATCGACGATGAGGACCGTCCGCTGGATCGCATTCGGCTTCGAAGGGGGGCTCTGCATCGACGTCGGTCGCCCTCCACTGTGCCGACAGGCAGCGCTACCTGCAAACACCGCGCCTCCCTCGAGCGGACATGACGTCAAGCGTGCCCCCATGGGCTTCAACGATACCAAGACTCACCGCCAATCCAACCCCGGTGCCGATCCCCGTGGGCTTGGTCGTGAAATACGGTTCGAATACCCGTGGGCGAAGAGGACTCCGGAATGCCGGGACCGTTGCTCTCCGCCACCGTGATACAGACCACGTTGGCGAGGAAGTCGAAACAACTGGTCACGCTTATCCGCCGGGGCGCAGGCTGGTCCTGCAGCGACTGCTGCGCGTTGATGATCAAGTTGAGCATCACCTGATGGAGCTGGTCGGCGTCAGCGAGGATGCGCGGAATGTTCTTGGAGAGATCCAGCACCACCTCGATGCTGCTGGTGCGAATGGCATAGCTCGCAATGTCGAGCGCCGCCGACACGACGTCGTTGATTGCGACCGGACCGCGTTCGGGCTGCTGCTGCCGCGCCATGGCGAGGAACGTTCGCACGATGCGCGCACATCGCTCGGCGGCAGCGCGGATCTTCAGCGCCGCGGCCTGGATGGTCGAGCTCCCCTGTTCCTCGAGCAATACCGCCCGCGCCACTACCACGGAAAGCGGGTTGTTGAGTTCATGGGCGACGCCGGCAAGCAGCGAACCGAGGGCGGCGAGCTTCTCCCGCTGATACAGCGATTCGCGTCGTCGCGTTTACTCTTCCGCGGAATGCTTCTTTTCGGTGATGTCGCGTGCGATGGTCAGTACGTGAGGCTTTCCCTGGTACTGCATCGGGATCCCGTGCACCTCGAGCTCCAAGGCGGAGCCGTCCTTGCGCAGATCCGCCACTT
>CAVTFF010000020.1:0-83674 GCA_963733985.1 uncultured beta proteobacterium
TCGAGGCAGGGAATGATGCGTTTGGCGAGGCCCATGTCGGGAACCAGGAACCAGGTATCGGGGGGAATGAGGGGTCAGAGGTCAGGTTCGATCTTGCCGACGGCCGCATGTCTGCAGATTCATTCCCGACTGCCCTGACGTCCCGACCCGTGTCCCGTTACCCTTTCGCCGCTTTCATCGCCGCCTTGAAATCGAGCTTGCCCTCGTAGAGCGGCGACCCGCGATCGCGCCGATGATGCCTTCCTTCTCGAACGGGAGGAGGTGCTGGATGTCGTCGATCGACGCGACGCCGCCCGATGCGATGACGGGGATCTCGAGCTCCCGCGCGAGCTTGACGGTCGCCTCGACGTTGACGCCGGTCAGCATGCCGTCACGGCCGATGTCGGTGTAGATGATCGCCTCGACGCCATAGTCCTCGAATTTCTTGGCGAGGTCGATGACGTCGTGGCCGGTCATCTTGGACCAGCCGTCGGTCGCGACCTTGCCGTCCTTGGCGTCGAGCCCGACGATGATGTGGCCGGGGAACGCGTAGCAGGCGTCGTGCAGGAAGCCCGGGTTCTTCACCGCCGCGGTGCCGATGATGACATAGCTGATGCCGTCGTCGAGATAGCGCTCGATCGTGTCGAGGTCGCGGATGCCGCCGCCCAGCTGCACGGGAATCTCGTCGCCGATCACGCTCGACGATCTCGCGGATGGCAAGCTCGTTCTTCGGCTTGCCGGCGAAGGCGCCATTCAAATCGACCAGGTGCAGCCGCTGCGCGCCCAGCTCGAGCCAGTGCTGCGCCATGGCGGCCGGATCCTCGGAGAACACCGTGGCCTAGTGCATGTCGCCCTGTTTCAGGCGAACGCAGTGACCGTCCTTGATGTCGATCGCGGGAATGATCTGCATGGCCAGAGAGCGATGGAGCGACGAAGGGTGAAGGGCGGGGGAGGCGGCGGACGCGGAGGCGGAATCCTGGATTGCATTTGAAACGCTCAGTGCCCGTCCCAAGCGACGAAATTGGCGAGCAGCTGCAAACCTGCGCGGTGGCTTTTTTCCGGATGGAACTGCGTCGCGAAGATATTAGCCCGTGCAATCGCGCAAGTAAACGGCGCCGGGTATTCGGCGGTGCCGACGGTCACCGCGGCGTCCTCTGGCTGCGGATGATAGCTGTGCGCGAAATAGAAACGCGTGCCATCGGCGATGCCCGCCCACAGCGGATGGGACCGCGTCTGACGCACCGGGCTCCAGCCCATGTGCGGCACTTTGAGGCGCTCCCCTGCCGGCAGCCTCGCGTCGTCGCGAAAGCGCACGACTCGGCCGGGCAGCAGGCCAAGCCCTGCAGTGGGCCCTTCCTCGCTCAAGTCGAACAGCATCTGCAGACCGAGGCAGATGCCGAGGAACGGTCGGGTCGCGCGGCTTCGATCACGACCTCGCGCAGCCCGCTCGCGTCGAGGGAGCGCATGCAATCGGGCATCGCGCTCTGGCCCGGCAGCACGACGCGCTCCGCGCCGCGGATGACGCCGGGGTCGGCGCTCACAACGGTGCTGCACTCGGGCGCGACGTGCCTCAGCGCCTTCGCCACCGAGCGCAGGTTGCCCATCCCGTAGTCGACGACGGCGATTCTATTCATGTTCGGTGCTCGGATCGCAGACGTGGTGCCGGCTATCGCGGAAGCGCTGCGTGATCGTGTTGCCACATGATCTGAACGGCCTGTAGAAGCATCCTTTGGTCGACGGCATCGACGCCCGCCGCGCGGGCGTCGCGCTCCACGGCCATGCGCAGCGCGCGGGCGAACGCCTTGAAAACGGTCTCGCCTGATGATGCGCGTTGTCGCCCGCGCAGGTTGTCGATGTGCAGGGTCACCAGCGCATGATTGACGAAGCCCTGGAAGAACTCGTGCGTCAGGTCGACATCGAACGCGCCGATCATCGCGCGCGCGAACGGCACGTGGAACTCGAGCCCCGGCCGGCCGGAGAGATCGATGACCACGCGCGAGAGCGCCTCGTCGAGCGGCACGTAGGCGTGGCCGTAGCGCGCATCCCCTTCTTGTCGCCGAGCGCCCGGCCACCGCCTGCCCGAGCGTGATGCCGATGTCCTCGACCGTGTGGTGGGCGTCGATATGGAGGTCGCCCTTGGCGCGAACGGTGAGGTCGAGCATGCCGTGCCGCGCGAGCTGGTCGAGCATGTGGTCGAGGAACGGAACGCCGGTCGCAAGCTCGGCGCGGCCGCTGCCGTCGAGATTGACCTCGACCTCGATCTGCGTTTCGGTCGTATTGCGGTCGACTTTGGCGATGCGGGGGCTGTCCATGGCGCAACTCTAGCAGGCTGCCAGCGTTTGCAGCGCGGCGAACAGCTCGTCGTTCTCGTCGGGCGTGCCGACGGTGATCCGCAGACATTGTTCGAGCAGCGGATGCACGCCGTGCCGATTCTTGACCAGTATACCCCCGTCGTGCAACGCGGCGAACCATCGGTCGCGTCGGGCACGCGCATCAGCACGAAGTTGGTCTGCGTCGGAAACACGGTGACCCCGGGCAAGTCGTCAATGCCGCGACCAGTCGCGCGCGCTCGGCGCGGATCGACGCCGCCTGATCGGCGAGGAGCTCTTCCTCTGCGAGGAGCACGGGGCCGCCGCCTGGGTCAACGCATTGAGGTTGTACGGCGGACGCACCTTGTCGAATTCGGCGATCCACGCCGGTGCGCCGACCGCGTAGCCCAGCCGAATGCCGGCCATGCCGATCTTGGAAACCGTGCGCAGGACGACGCAGATTCGCGAACTCCAGCAGCCGCGGCAGGAAGCTGCGTTCGGCGAACGCGTAGATAGGCCTCGTCGACGACGACCAGCCCGGACGCGGCGCGCAGGATCCGCTCGATGTCGGCCGCGGCGAACAGGTTGCCGGTCGGATTGTTCGGGTAGGCGAGCCAGACGAGCGCGGGCCGCTCGCGCCTCGATCGCAGCGAGCATCGCGTCGACGTCGAGCGTGAAGTCGGCGCGCGAGCGGCACGCCGACGAAGCGCATGCCGGCGAGCGCGCGTTCATGCGGTACATCACGAACGTCGGCTCGGGCGCGAGCACGACCGCGCCCGGCGCGCCACGCGCCGTCGTGATCATCTGGAGCAGCTCGTCGGAGCCGTTGCCGAGCATCAGCGCCACGCCGTCGGGCAACCCGAGCGCAGCGCGAGAGCGCCGCCTTCACCGCGTCGGCGCCGCCATCCGGATAGCGGTTGACCGGCGTCGTCCGCAAGCGCCGCAGCGAGCTTCGCGCGCACCGCGCGCGGGCAGCGGGTACGGATTCTCCATCGCGTCGAGCTTGATCATGCCCTCGGCCTTCGCGACGGCGTAAGCGCGCATCGCGCGCACGTCCGCGCGGATTGTCGCTGCAACGCGGGCGGCGACGTCGGCGGCCGTGGGCGTGCCGGACGGCACGTCGGAGGGCGTGTCGTTCACCAGGCAGTCTCCGCGTATCCCACTTCGACGCCTGCAGTCGCGAAGTCCGCGAACATCGTCGTTTCCTCCACCGCGTTGTCCGTCAGTCGGGACGCAATCGATATTGCGCGCTCTGCGCGTGCGCGAACAGGCCTTCGCCTCGGGCGAGCGTGACGGCGATGGGTCCGAGCGCGCGCGCAGCCGCCGGCGAGAGATTCAGCACGCTCGAGCGCTTCTGGAAGTCGTAGACGCCGAGCGGCGACGAAAACCGCGCCGTACGGCCCGTCGGCAGCACGTGATTCGGGCCGGCGCAGTAGTCGCCGAGCGACTCCGACGTATGATGGCCCATGAAGATCGCGCCGGCGTGGCGGATCTTCGGCAGCAGCGCCGCGGGATCGGCCACCGCGAGCTCGAGATGCTCTGGCGCGATGCGGTTCGCGATCGCGCAGGCTTCGTCGAGATCGCGGACCTTGATCAGCGCGCCGCGGTCTCGCGAGCGATGCGGCGATGATCGCGCGGCGCGGCATCTCTTCTATCTGCCGGACGCGCGCTCGCGGCGACGGCCTCGAGCAGCGCGGCGTCGGGCGTGACGAGAATCGCCTGCGCGAGCTCGTCGTGCTCGGCCTGCGAGAAGAGGTCCATCGCGACCCAGTCGGGATGCGCGGTCGCGTCGGCGATGACCAGGATTTCGGACGCGCCGGCCACCATGTCGATGCCCACCGTGCCGAACACGCGGCGCTTGGCCGCCGCGACGTAGGCGTTGCCGGGGCCGCAGATCTTGTCGACGGCGGGAATCGTCGCCGTGCCGTAGGCGAGCGCGGCGATCGCCTGCGCGCCGCCGATCGTGAAGGCACGCGAGACGCCTGCGAGGTGCGCCGCCGCGAGCACCAGCGGATTGCGCACGCCGTCCGGCGCGGGGACGACCATCACGATCTCGGCCACTCCGGCGACATGCGCGGGTATCACGTTCATAAGCACCGACGACGGATACGCGGCCTTGCCGCCGGGCACATAGACGCCGACCCGGTCGAGCGGCGTCACCCGCTGCCCAACTCGCTGCCGTCGGCTTCGCGATACGACCACGACGCCGTCTTTTGCCGTTCGTGATACGTGCGTATCCGCGCCGCCGCCGCGACGAGCGCCGCGCGCTGCTCGCCGGGCACCGCGTCGAATGCGGCGCGCATTTCGGCAGGCGCTATTTCCAATGCGGCGACCGACGAAGCCCGCAAGCGATCGAATTTTGCGGTGTACTCGAGCAATGCCGCATCGCCGCGCGCGCGGACGTCCGCTACGATCGCCGCGACAGTGCCGTCGATTTCCCGATCCTGCGCCGCTTCGAAGGCGATCAGCGCGGCGAAATCGTCGTCGAAGCCCGCCGCGGCGGACTCGAGCCGGCGCAACGCGAGAGGGTCGCGCGTCATCGCGCCCTCCTCCGCGCAGCAACCGCGCCGCCCATCGCCTCGAGGAATGGTTGCAGGGCGTCGCGCTTGAGCTTGAGCGCCGCCGGATTGACGATGAGCCGCGCGCTGATCGGCATGATCTCCTCGACCGGGACGAGGTCGTTCGCCTTCAGCGTGTTGCCGCTGGCAACGAGGTCGACGATGACGTCGGCGAGTCCCATCAGCGGTGCCAGCTCCATCGAGCCGTAGAGCTTGATCAGATCGACGTGCATGCCTTTCGCGCCGAAATGCTCGCGCGCGGTCTCGACGTACTTGGTCGCAACGCGAATGCGCGCGCCCCGCTGCACGGCGCCGGGCCAGTCGAAGCCGCGCTTGGTGGCCACGACCATGCGGCACGCGGCGATTTCGAGATCGAGCGGCTGGTAGAGCCCGAGGCCGCCATGCTCGAGCAGCACGTCCTTGCCCGCGACGCCCGCATCGGCGGCGCCGTATTGGACGTAGGTGGGCACGTCGGCCGCGCGAACGATGACGACCGACACTTCCGGCCGATTGGTCGCGAGGATCAGCTTGCGCGACGTCTCGGGATCTTCGGCCGGCACGATGCCCGTCCCCGCGAGCAGGGGCAGCGTCTCGTCGAAGATGCGTCCCTTCGAGAGGGCGAGGGTCAGCGTGGTCATGGCGGGGATCGCGAAGGGGACGCGCCATTCTACCGGACGAAGAATGCGGACCGGCCCCGATGTGCAACGTGACGGTAATTGCTCTGCCGGTACGCTCTGCCACCGGGCAACGCCAACTCACAGCCATGAGCAGCCGGTCAGCGTCAGCTCCCAAATTGCCCGTGAGCTGACATTCGTGTCCGCGACCATGCAACTCCGGCAGCGCCACGCTATTCTTCCCGCACTGTCGGAGAGAGTATTTACACCGATTTCCTGCCCCGACCGGTTGCTTCCCCGCCCCCTCTCGACTAGGCGTACGAGCACGAATAAGGTTTGGGATTGCCAATGATACTGACATGCACTTGACCCACTCCAGCCGCGGCCATCGTGTCTTGCCGCTGCAATACCTGCGTGGCGTTGCAGCGCTTCTCGTCGTATTCCTGCATGCCCGCGAAATGGCGACCGATGTCGCAAGAAGCACCGGCAGCCCCGCTCTCACGGACGCCCTCTCCTACTTTGGACATTGTGGCGTCGATATCTTTTTCGTCATCAGTGGATTCATCATGGCCGAGGTCGTCGCGCGTGATGCACCGCGTGTACGAAGTGACCAGATGGCGCGACGCTTTCTCTTTCGTCGGCTCGGGCGCATCGCTCCGCCGTACTGGATCGCCACATTCGCAATGGCGGTATCGATCGCGGCCCTGCCGACTTCGATGCGCGAAAGCAGATTGTCCGCTGATCACCTGCTGGCGTCCCTGGCGTTCTTTCCATGGCCCAACTGGAAGGGCGAATGGTTACCGGTTCTCGACGTCGGATGGACGCTTACATACGAGGTCCTGTTCTACTTGTTGATAGCGACGCTTCTGTTCATTCGGTCGCGTAATTCCGTCGCCATTGCGGCAGGAATTGTAGCGATCACTGGCTTGGCAGGGTGGTGGTTGAAACTGGCGATGCCATTCGCCGTCGTATTCAACCCTTTGCTGCTCGAATTCGGCGCCGGCGTCTGTGCCTGGAGCGCCGCCCGACGTGGAGCCTTATCAAAATGGGTACGCATTGCGCTAATCGCGTTCGCGGCAGCTGCGCTTGTGATCACGGCGGTTCCGTCAGCTATGCCGCTTCGCGCGTTGTTCTGGGGCCTCCCTGCGGCCGTCCTAGTTTACGCCATGGCTATCGGACATTCCTCCAGCACCATGCGTGAACTGAGCTGGCTACATCATCCTAAACGGCTGCTTTTGCTGTTGGGCAACGCGTCGTATTCCATATATCTCTTTCATGTGTTCGTCGTTAAGGTGTTCGCTCGCGCAGGCAAATTGCTTGCATTGCAATCCTATTCAGTACCATCGCTCCTGCTGCTAATCGTCGCCCTCGTTACCAGCGCAATTGTTGGTATCGTCATCTACCGCTGGATTGAGCATCCGCTGCTTTACGGCACATATCGATTGCTGCGGGTCGAGGAACGCCAAATTGAACCCACGCTAGCGGAACCCTAGCGGTCACGAAATCGAACAGGGTCGCATCGAATGGACGGATAGACAGGACCCACCTTCACTGTGCAGCGTGCAGCGGAGTTTTCCACCAAGCTGTTCGAGCGCCTTGAGCGCAGCTTCGATTTGAAAGATCCGCTTGGCACTTTGGCCGCTATCGGGAAATTCATCTGTCTGAGATGGGTCGAGGCCGTGTGGAAACTCTTGAATCGTAAGTGCCTGCACGCTGGGAGTTGAAGAGCGGGCCGGGTTGGCGCTTTCCGCGCCTTTAGTGCCGTTCGGACCGATTCCTCAATCACATCTGCGTCGGCAGCGAATTGAGTCCCCGGTGTGGTCTAAATGGCGCTTACGTTGCCACCATCCTTATCGCTTTCATCGTCCCCGCAATGCCGAGTATCTGCATGACGCGCTTCAGGTTGTAGGCAAGAACGTGCAAACTCATTTCGGTGCGGACCTTGGCCAGCGTTTTGGTGAGGAAGTGCGTCGACCCCATCCAGTGTTTGAGCGTGCCAAAGATGTGTTCGACCGTCCGTCTACGAACCTTCATCTGATCGGGCTTGCGATCCAGTCGCCGTTGCATGGCATCGAGGACGGCCTCGTGCTCCCATCGCCGCACCCGCCGCTCCTTACCGGTCGTGCACTGGCGCTTGAGTGCGCAACTTGAGCAAGCCGACGTGTAATAGACGTTGATCTTCATCTCGTGTTCGACGGTCGAGTGATGCCAGACCAGTCGCTGGCCCGCAGGACAGCGGTACTCGTCATCCCTGGCGATGTAGACGAAGTCCAGCTTGCTGAAGCGACCCGCGGCTTTGCTGTTCGATGTCTCATTCTTGGGAACATAGGTCCAGATTCCGGCTTCTTCACAGGCCAGGATTTCTCGCCCGCTGTAGTAGCCTCGGTCAGCGATCACCCCGATCTTCTTAGTCCCTATCGCTTCATGCGCTTGCGTCGCCATGGTCGATAGTTGATCCCGATCGTGGCCCGTATTGGTCACCTCGTGCGCGACGATCAGGTGGTGCTTCGCGTCAGCCACCGCCTGAACGTTATAGCCGACGATGCCGGTCCCGCGGCCGCTGGTGGCCATCGACCGAGCATCGGGGTCGGTCAAGGATAGCTGTTCATCAGGCTGGCGCTTCAGCTCGACTTCTATCTCGCGCAACCGCCGCATCTGCCGCTTGAGTTTCTTCAGCTTCTCCTTCAGGTGGGCCGTCTTCGCTTCAGCCTCGGTCGGCTCGGTGCGATCGATGGTATCCAGCGCACTGAGGTAGCGCTCGATGCTCTCGTCGACCTGTTGCAGACGCTGCTCCAGTTTGTGCGGCGTGAAGTTCTTGTCGCGGTTGTTGACCGCCTTGAACTTGCTGCCGTCGACCGCCACGATGGCGTGGGTGAACAGCTTGAGCTGCCGGCACATCAAGACGAACCGCCGGCACGCATTGCGGATACCCTTGCCATTGTCCCGCCGGAAGTCGGCAATCGTCTTGAAGTCTGGGGACAGCCGACCGGTCAGCCACATCAACTCGACGTTCCGCTGCGCCTCGCGCTCCAGGCGCCGGCTGGATTGAATGCGATTCAGGTAACCATAGAGATAGATCTTCAGCAGCACCGCAGGGTGGTACGACGGCCGCCCCGTCGCCGCCGGCTCCGCGCGCACAAAGCCAAGCTCATGAAGGTCCAGTTCATCAACAAAGACATCGATCACTCGTACCGGGTTGTCCTCGGCCACGTAGTCGTCAAGGCACTCGGGCAGCAACGTAACCTGGGTTCGGTCTTCGCCTTCAACGAATC
The DNA here is from genome assembly GCA_963733985.1 of uncultured beta proteobacterium. Lineage (GTDB taxonomy): Bacteria > Pseudomonadota > Gammaproteobacteria > Burkholderiales > Casimicrobiaceae > CAIWHR01. Next base: position 8,733 of record CAVTFF010000020.1, read on the forward strand.
GCTTCATGCTGCCGCTCCGAAGAAACCTGTTTCTTCAGTCTAGGCAACCTTTGCGTTTGCGCAACCCTCGCGTTTCCACACGGCCTCGGTCGTTTGCAGACGTCCTTGGCCTGGTCCTAATGCGCAGTCGTCGGCGGCTGCATCAAAGTTATAGGCCGTCGTCGGCCTAAATGATCGAATTGTTCGGGAACGCGGCGGCCGCTGACATCATTGTCGCGCCGTGCGCGCGTTCACGGGCACGGGCGCGGGCGCCTCGGCGCTCGTGCGAAACGGATTGATGTCGATGCCGCCCCGTCGCGTGAAGCGCGCGTAGACGGTGAGCCACTCCGGGCCGCAGCACCGCCAAAGGTCGGCGAAGATGCGCTCGACGCAATGCTCGTGAAAGCCCGGATGTCGTCGGAACGACACGAGGTAGCGAAGCAATCCCGCGCGCGCGATTGCAGGGCCCCGGTAGGAAATCTGCACGCTCGCGTAGTCGGGTTGACCGGTGACCGGACACAACGAACGGAAGAGCCGCGTGCACAGCGTTTCGGAGACTTTCGGCCCGGCGGCCTCCAGCGCTTCCGGGTCCGGCCCGTAGCGGTCGAGGGCGAGCGGCAGCGCGTCGAGACTCTCGCCGGCGAGCTCGGCGCGGGGAAGCGCGGCGAATCCCGCCGCCTGCGTAAGTGTCACCGCCACGGAGGCGCCAGTCGCCGTGGACAAGTCGCGCGTGATCGCCGCCGCAACTTCGGCCGTCGAGGTGAAGCGCGTCTGGTTGAATGCGGTGAGGTAGAGCTTCACCGACTTGGACTCGACGATCGACGGCGATTCCGCCGGCACCGCGAACGTCGCGATCGCGACTTCCGGCTTGCCGAGAGCGTCGAGCCATGACAGCTCGTATGCGTTCCAGAGATCGACGCCGCGGAACGGAAACGCCAGCCCGAAGCCAAGCTCGGCGCGTTGCGGAGCGCGTTCGACCGCGAAGAGGAGTCGGGGGTCGTAGGCGTCGGCGTAAGTCGTCGCGTGCCCGAGTGGCGAGGCGCCGAGGTCGGTCATTGCCGAGCGCGGCGAATGTGCGCGCCCAATGCCGAGAGCTTGTCTTCGATCCGCTCGTAACCACGATCGAGGTGGTAGATCCGGTCGATCGTCGTCTCTCCCTCGGCGATGAGCCCGGCGATCACGAGACACGCCGACGCCCGAAGGTCAGTCGCCATCACGGTCGCACCCGTGAGCTTCGGCACGCCGCGGACGATCGCCGTGTTGCCTTCGACTTCGATCTCGGCCCCCAGTCGCACGAGCTCCTGCACGTGCATCATCCGGTTTTCGAAGATCGTCTCGGTGATCAGCGTCGTGCCGGGCGCACGCGCCGCGAGCGCCATCATCTGCGCCTGCATGTCGGTGGGAAACGCCGGATACGGCGCCGTGCGGATGTTGAACGCGGCGAGCGGGCCGTTGCGCACGACGCGGATCGCGTCGCCCGCGACGGTGATCTCGGCCCCCGCTTCCCGGAGTTTATCCAGCACGGCGTCCAGTGTGTCGGCTTTCGTTCCGGTCAGCGTTGCATCGCCCCCCGCTGCCGCCACGGCCGCGAGAAACGTTCCCGTCTCGATGCGGTCCGGCATGATCGCGTGGGTGGCGCCGTGCAGGCGTGCAACACCCTCGATCGTGATGCGGTCGGTACCGGCACCCGCGATGTTGGCACCCATCGCCGCGAGGCAGCGCGCGAGGTCGACGACTTCCGGCTCGCGCGCGGCGTTCTCGAGGACCGTTTTACCCTCCGCGAGCGTTGCCGCCATCATCAGGTTCTCGGTCCCGGTCACCGTGACGACGTCGAAGCCGTAGCGCGCTCCCTTGAGACGGCGAGTACGCGCGCTGATGTAGCCGTGCTCGAGGTCGATCTCGACGCCCATCGCCGCGAGGCCCTTGACGTGCTGGTCGACGGGGCGGAGCCCGATCGCGCAGCCGCCGGGAAGCGACACGCGGGCCTCGCCGCAGCGCGCGACGAGCGGCCCCAGCGCGAGGATCGACGCCCGCATCGTCTTGACGAGCTCGTAGGGGGCGAGGGGCCAGTCGATCCGCCCGGCGTCGAGCGCGACCTTCTCCGATGTCCCGGCGTCGATCTGCACGCCCATCTGCGCGAGCAGCGTCTGCATCGTCCGCACGTCGTTCAGGCGCGGGACGTTGGTCAGCACGAGCGGCTCCACCGTCAGCAACGCCGAGCAGAAAATGGGCAGCGCGGCGTTCTTCGCCCCCGAGATGCGGACCTCGCCCGCGAGCGGGAGGCCGCCGTCGATGACGAGCCGGTCCACGACGCTCCGCTCAGCGACGCTTCGGCGCGGCGGCCCACTGCGCCGGCGTCAGCGTCGTCATCGACAGCGCGTGGATCTCCTCGCGCATCCGCTCGCCGAGCGCGGCGTAGACGAGCTGGTGCGCGCGCACGCGGGACACGCCTTCGAACGCGGTACTCACGATCACCGCCTCCCAATGCTGCCCGTCGCCGCGGACTTCGACGTGCTCGCAGTCAAGCCCTTCGGCAATTGCACGCTCGATCGATTGGACGGTGGCCATCGGGAGAGACGGGGAACGAGTCGAACCCGGAACTCAGTGCCGCAGCTTCCAGCCGCTTCGCAGCAGAGCAAGCGTCACGGCGGCGAGCGCGATGCAGCACCCCGCGACGATCGCCAGCGATTGCATCGGCGGAACGTCGGACAAGCCGAAAAACCCGTACCGGAACCCGTCAATCATATAGAAGAACGGATTGAAGCGGGACAGCCCCTGCCAGAACGGCGGCAGCGTGTGGATCGAGTAGAAAACGCCGGACAGGAATGTCGCCGGAACGATGATGAAGTTCTGGAACCCCGCGAGCTGATCGAATTTCTCCGCCCAGATGCCCGCGATCAACCCCATCGTCCCGAGTATCGCGCTGCCGAAAAGCGCGAAGGCAAGCGCCCACGCGGGGTGCGGCATCACGATGAGCGCGGGCACGAAGAACAGCGTGACCGCGAACACGCCGAGCCCCACGACCAGGCCGCGCACCATCGCGCCAAGCACATAGGCGGCGAAGAGATCGGCGGGGGAGAGCGGCGGGAGCAGGATGAAGATCAGGTTGCCGGTGATCTTCGACTGGATCAGCGACGAGCTGCTGTTGGCGAACGCGTTCTGCAGCACGGCCATCATGACGAGGCCCGGAACCAGGAACGACGTGTAGCGCACCTCGCCGCCGTAGACGGTGACGTGCGATTCGAGCACATGCGAGAAAATGAGCAGGTAGAGAAGCGAGGTCAGCACGGGCGCCAGGATCGTCTGGAACGACACCTTCCAGAAGCGCAGGAGCTCCTTGTAGAGCAGCGTTGGCCAGCCGGCGCCGCCGGCAGCCTCGACCTGAACGCTGCGCCAGTCAGCCTTCATCAGGAGCGCGCCCGCGCGTTTGCGGCCGCTGTCGCTGCGCTGGCCTCCGAGGGCAGGCAATTCGCGCCTTGGGGCGGCCCGGCGGCGCTCATGGATGTGCCCCCACGCTTGCGGCGGTCGCCGCTGCGCTGCCCCCCGAGGGGAGCATTCGCGCCTTGGGGCGGCCCGGCGGCGCTCATGGCGCGACAAGCGCCGGCGCGCGCGCGCCGCCGCGCATGATGTGCAGGAACACATCCTCGAGATCGGCCTCCTGCAGCGCGAGCTCGCGAATCGCGATCGCATCGCGGCGCAACGAGGCGAGCAGCCCCTCGAGGTCCGCGTAGCGATCGAGACCGACGAAGATGACGCCGCCTTCCTCGCGCAGCACGCGCGAGCGCCACTCGGCGGGGACTCTGTCCGCGACCAGGCGCACCGTGATGCCCGCGAAACGCGAGAGCAGGTTGTGCTTGGTATCAAGCGCGACGACGGCGCCGGCCTTCAGCATCGCGATGCGTCCGCACAGCGCCTCGGCTTCCTCGAGGTAGTGGGTCGTCAGGATGATCGTGTGGCCGTCGTGATTGAGCTTGCGGATGAACGCCCAGAGGCTCTGCCGCAGCTCGACGTCCACACCCGCCGTCGGCTCGTCCAGCACGATCACCGGAGGCTTATGCACGAGCGCCTGGCCGACCAGCACGCGCCGCTTCATCCCGCCCGAGAGCGAGCGCATGTTGGCGTCCGCTTTCGACGTGAGATCGAGGTGGTGGAGGATCTCGTCGATCCAGTCGTCGTTGCCGCGAAGGCCGAAATAGCCTGCCTGGATCTTCAGGGTCTCGCGCACGGAGAAGAACGGGTCGAACACGAGCTCCTGCGGCACCACGCCCAGGGATCGTCGAGCCGCGCGGTAATCGCGGACCACATCGTGACCCAGGATGCGCGCGCTGCCCCGGTCGGCGCGGGTCAGACCGGCAACGATCGAGATCAGCGTCGTCTTGCCGGCGCCGTTCGGCCCCAGCAGACCGAAGAACTCGCCTTCCGCAACGTCGATGCTCACGCCGGCGAGCGCCTGCACGTTGCCGAATCGGCGGGCGACATCGACGACTTCGACGGCGGCGGGCATGAGCGTCAGAAATCGGAAGTCACGGGACGGAAACAGGAGGCGAGCGGGGCAAGCCGCGACCCCGCTTTCGATTCAGGCGGCGAGGATTTCCCCGACGCCGTACAAGTCCGCGAGCAGGGCGAGCGCTGCGGGAATGCCGGAGAAGGCAAGCGGGCGGCCCTCGGCGGCGGCCCGGCGCTTCAATGCCAACAGCACAGCGACCGCCGCGGAGTCGACGGTGCCGATTCCGCTGCAATCAACGATGCCGGCCGCCGGCAACGCGAGCGAGCGCGTCGATTCGAGCACCTGTCCCGCGTCGCCGAACGTGAGCGGCCCGGCGAGCGCCCACTGCGCCCTGTCGGCAATCTGCGCGACACCGCCGGCCCGGTCGTCGCCAACGTTGCGCTCGGCCGTCATTTCGCCGCAGGGCCGCGATTCTTTTCCGAGAGCGCCTTGATGAGGCCGTCGACGCCGCCGTTCTCGACCTGGGTGTTGAATTCGTCGCGGTAATTCGTGACGAGGCTCACGCCCCCGACGATGACGTCGTAGGCCTTCCATCCGTCGGGTGTCTTTTCCAGGCTGTAGTCCATCTGCACCGGCTGGCCCGTCTGCCGCATCACCAGCGTGTGCACGGTGACGTCGGTGTCGGCAGGATTCATCCGCAGCGGCTTGTAGTCGATCGTCTCGTTGCGGTACTGGTTGAGCGCACCCGAGTACGTCCGCACGAGCAGTGTCCGGAACTCGTCGGTCAGCCGCTTCCGTTGCTCCGGATTCGCCGCGCGCCAGTTCTTGCCCATGGCGAGCGCGGTCATCCGCGTGAAATCGAAATGAGGAAGGAGCTTCACCTCGATCACTTCACGGATTCGCGCTTGATTGCCTGCCTGGATCAGCGGATCGCTCTTGATGGTCGCAAGCACGTCCTGCGACACCCGTTTGACCAGCGCGTCCGGCGCCTCCTCCGCGCGTGCGGCGGAGGACTCCACGACGATAACAGCCGCGAGCGCCGCGACAACGATTGCGCGGCAAACGCGCCCCATGGTGGAAATCATCTATTCGTCCTCGGCTTCGGGTGGCGGCTTGCCATCGTAGAACAGATACCGGCGCCGCTGAAAATAGGCATTGCGGATGAACGTGTAGCGATCGAGCGCCGCGGTGTCGACGATCTCGCTCACGCCGAGGAGCTGGCTCCGCTGGTCGACGAAGCCCACTCCGTAGAGCGAATTGCGCAAGGGCACGTCCGGAATGAAGCCGACCGGCCCCACGGCGATGCGCACGATCACGCCGGTGCCGTCGCGCACCGTCGTCGGGCCGAACAGGGGGACGAACAGGTAGGGTCCGGCCGGGATGCCCCAATGGGCGAAGGTCAGCCCGAAGTCCTCGTGGCCGCGCTCGATGCCGATGTCGGAGGCGACGTCGATCAGGCCAACCACGCCGAACAGCGAATTGACCATCACCCGGCCGAGATCGTTGCCCGCCTCGTCGAACTTGCCCTGCAATGTGCCGTTCAACGCCGAGAACGCGTCGTCGATGTTGTTGAAGACGTTCGAGATCCCTTTGCGGATGGAATACGGGATGACGTCGACGTACCCTTGCGCAATCGGCCTCACCACGTTCGTGTCGATCGACATCGTGCACCCGGTAGAGCGCACGGTTCATCGGCTCCAGCGGATCGACCTTGGACGGCGCGGTCGCGCAGCCCGCGAGCAGCCCCGCCGCGATGATCGATACGAGCACGCGCCGCGCCGGCATCACTTGACGCTCCCGTTCGCCGGCTTGTCGTTTCCGTTCGCTGCCTTGTCGAACAGGAACTGCCCGATCAGCTTTTCCAGCACCATGGCCGACTGGGTCTTCGCGATTACGCCGCCGTTGTTAAGCATCTTCGTGTCGCCGCCCGCGTCGAGGCCGATATATACCTCGCCCAGCAGGCCCGACGTGAGGATCGACGCGATCGTATCGGCGGTGAACTCGTAACCCTGATCGATCTTCATCGTGACGATCGCCTGATAGGTCTGCGGATCGAGCCGGACCGACTCGACGCGGCCGACGACGACACCGGCGGCCTTGACCGGCGCGCGCACCTTGAGCCCGCCGATGTTGTCGAACCGCGCCTCGAGCCGATAGCCCGGCGTCGTGCCGAACGAGACCAGATTGCCGACGCGCAGCGCGAGAAAGAGGATGGCGCCGATGCCGATGGCCACGAAGATGCCGACCCAGAGGTCGAGCGTCGCCCTGCTCATGTCCCACGGCTCCCGCGCCGATTGCTCGAACTCGGCTCACGCTACCCCCTGAACATGAAGACGGTGAGGACGAAGTCGAGCGCGAGGATCGTGAGCGAGCTTTCGACCACGGTGCGCGTGGTTGCGCTCGACACGCCCTCCGCGGTCGGACTTAGCATCGTAGCCTTCGAACACGGCGATGAGGCTCACCGCGACGCCGAAGACGAAGCTCTTGATGATGCCGTTGACGATGTCGTAGCGGAAATCGACGGCGGCCTGCATGTTGCCCCAGAAGGCGCCGGCGTCGATGCCGATCAGCTCGACGCCGACGACATAGGCGCCGAAGACGCCGAGCGTCGAGAACAGCGCCGCAAGCAGCGGCATCGAGACGACGCCGCCCCAGAAGCGCGGCGCGACCACGCGCGCCAGCGGGTCGACCGCCATCATCTCCATCGCCGAGAGCTGCTCGGTCGCCTTCATCAACCCGATCTCCGCCGTGATCGCGCTGCCGGCGCGGCTCGCGAACAGCAGGCCGGCAACCACCGGCCCGAGCTCCCGCACGAGCGACAGCGCGACGAGAATCCCGAGCGACTCGTCGGCGCCGTAGCGCTGCAGCACATCGTAGCCCTGGAGCGCCAGCACCATTCCGACGAAGAGGCCGGACACCAGGATGATGATGAGCGACAGGACGCCGGAGAAATAGATCTCGCGCAACGTCAGATGCAGCCGGCGAAACGCCGAAGGCGTGTTTCCGACCACCGCGACGAAGAAGCGCGCCGCGTAGCCCAGCCGCGCAACGGCCGTCGAAAGTGAGCGCGCCCAGCCGCCGCAGCCCGTTCGCGACGCCTTGCGTGGCGGCGCTAGGCATGGGCGAACAACTCCGCGCGGTACGACGGCGCCGGATAGTGGAACGGCACAGGCCCGTCCGGCCGCGCCGTCGACGAACTGGCGGACGAACGCCTCGCCCGAGGCGCGCACCTCGGCCGGGCGTGCCGTGCGCGACGATCTTGCCTTCGGAAACGAAATACATGTAGTCGACGATCTTCAGCGACTCGTAGACGTCGTGCGTGACGACGACCGACGTGATGCCGAGCGCGTCGTTCAGCTTGCGGATCAGCTGGCCGACCACGCCGAGCGAAATCGGATCGAGCCCGGCGAACGGCTCGTCGTACATGACGAGCATCGGGTCGAGCGCAATCGCGCGCGCGAGCGCGACGCGACGCGCCATTCCGCCCGAAAGCTCGGAAGGCATCAGATGCGCGGCGCCGCGCAATCCCACGGCGTGCAGCTTCATCAGCACCAGGTCGCGGACAGCTCCTCGGGCAGATCGGTGTGCTCGCGCAGCGCGAACGCGACGTTCTCGTACACCGACATGTCGGTGAAGAGCGCGCCGAACTGGAACAGCATGCCGAACTTGCGGCGCAGCGCGAAGAGCGCCTCGCGATCGAGGTCGCGGCACCGATTGTCCGGCGACCAGCACGCGTCCGGATTGCGGCCTGAGCTGCCCGCCGATCAGCCGCAGGATCGTCGTCTTGCCGCAACCGGAGCCGCCCATGATCGCGACGACCTTGCCGCGCGGGATCGTCATCGAGATGCCGGTCGAGCACGGGGCGCGTGTCGTCGTAGCCGAACGTCACGTCGGCGAGCTCGACGGCAACATCGGCGGAGGGGACGGCGGCGGAGCGGCGGCCTCGCCGGCGGGTGGGACAAGGGATCAGGTCGCGAGGGACGAAGGGAGCGCGATTGTAGCGTGTCACCCCGACCGTAACAATGACTGCGGTCAGCCGGGCGTGGTTCAGCCTCGGCCTCCGCACGTTGCCGGTCAGTCGCTCAGCAGGCGCCGCTCCGCGATCGCGAGGTTTTCCGGCCGGCCGAGCAGCACCACGACGTCGCCCGCCTCGAAACCCAATCGGGCCCGGGCTGCTGCGAGCGCGCGCCTCTTGCGGCGCACGCCGGTGACTTCGACCAGCCCGTTCGAGTCGAACAGCGCCGACAATGGCTGACCGATCGCGCGGGCACGTCCGGGCAGCAGCACCGAATGCAGCCGCGGCTGCAGGTTCTCGGCGGCGTCGGCCGCGTCGGTCGCGCCGTGGAAGAAGCCGCGGAACAGGCTGTAGCGCTCCTCGCGAATCGCGCGGATCCGCTTCAGCACGCGATTCAGCGGCACGCCAAGCAGCAGCAGCGAGTGCGTCGCGAGCATCAGGCTGCCTTCGAGCACTTCCGGCACGACCTCGGCGGCGCCTGCGGTCGAGAAGGCGATCGAGCTCGGTGTCGTCGAGCGTGCGCACGACGACCGGCAGCTCCGGCCGCGCCTGGTGCGCGTGATGCAGGATCTTGAGCGCGACCTGCGTGTCGGCGAAGGTGATCACGATCGCGCGCGCGCGTGGCGAGACCCGCAGCGAAAGCGCTTCCTTGCGGCCGGCGTCGCCGTAGACGACGCTGCTGCCGTCGCCCGCCGCTTCGCGCACGCGCTGCGGATCGGAATCGAGCGCGATGAACGCGATGTCCTCCGCTTCGAGCAGCCGCGCGAGGTTCTGGCCGCTGCGGCCGTAGCCGCAGATGATCACGTGGTCCTGCCGCGCCATCGTCGTCGCCGCGATCGTCGTGAGCTGCGCGGCGCGCGCGAGCCAGTCGTTCGCGGTGAACTTGCGCACGATCGGCTCGGCGAAATGGATGACGAGCGGCGCGGCGAGCATCGACAGCACCATCGCCGCGAGCACGACCTGCGCGACCGTCTGCGGCAAGAGCTTCGCCTGCGGCGGCAGACGGCGAGCATCACCAGCGCGAATTCGCCGGCCTGCGCGAGATAGAAACCGGTGCGCAGCGCGGTCCCGAGCGGCTGGCCGAACAGCGCGCGACAGCGCGACGATCAGCGCCAGCTTGCCGAGCACCGGCACGACGAGCAGCAACAGCACCGAACATCGCAGTTCGCGACGATGACGCCGAGATCGAGCGCCATGCCGACGGTGACGAAGAAGAGCCCGAGCAGCACGTCGCGAAACGGCTTGATGTCCTCTTCGACCTGGTAGCGGTACTCGGTCTCGGCGATCAGCATGCCGGCGAGAAACGCGCCGAGCGCGAGCGAGAGGCCGGCGAGCTCGGTCAGCGCGGCGAGGCCCAGCGTGACCAGCAGCAGGTTCAGCATGAAGAGCTCGGGAGCTCCGCTGCCGCGCGACGAGATGGAACCACGCGCGCATCGGCCTCTGGCCGGCGAAGAGGATGAGCGCCAGCGCGACGGCCGCCTTGACGACGGCGATCGCAAGCGCGATCGCAAGATCGCCGCCGCTCTTGCCGAGCGAAGGCAGCACGATCAGGAACGCGACGACCGCGAGGTCCTGGAACAGCAGGATGCCCATGATGTCGCGGCCATGCGGCGTGGCGAGCTCCATGCGCTCGGCGAGCATCTTCGACACGATCGCCGTCGAGCTCATCGCCAGCGCGCCGCCGAGCGCGAATCCCGCCTGCCATCCCCAGCCCGACCAGATAGAGCGCGAGCATCGCCGCGGCCGTCGTGATCGCCACCTGCGCGAGCCCGAGGCCGAATACCGCGCGCCGCATCGCCTTCAGTTGCGGCAGGCTGAACTCGAGCCCGATCGAGAACATCAGGAACACGATGCCGAATTCCGCGAGCTGCGCGCGTTTCGGCCGTGTCTCGGAACCCACGCCAGTGCATGCGGGCCTACGGCAATGCCGACAGCGAGATAGCCGAGGATCGGCGGCAGCCGGATCAACCGGCAGATGACGACGACGACGACCGCCGCGCCGAGCAGGACGAGAATCAGTTGCAGCGTCTGCGGCATCGGGTTCGTCGCGTTGGCTGGGAGCTTGTCGAATGTAGCATACGGTTTCACAGCGTCCAGCGTTCCCGAGATCGCCGTTCTTGCACGGCGCCGAATGCGCCGGCTCTCTCCGGCCGCCGGGCATGTCGAGGAGACGCTCGGTTATACTTCGCCGCATGGGCGTCACTCCTTCCGCCGCCACCGCCGCCAGGACCGCACCCGCTGCGCCGGCCGCCGGTGCGCGGGTCGATTCGCCGCGCGCGCTCGTCCTCGCCCGCGACGTGCTCGCCACCGAAGCGAACGCGATAGCGAGCCTCGCCACGCGGCTCGGCGACGCCATTCGTCGCGGCCGTCGACGCTGATGCTGAATTGCCGCGGACGCGTCGTCGTGTCGGGTATCGGCAAGTCCGGCCACATCGCGCGCAAGGTCGCGGCGACGCTCGCATCGACCGGCACGCCGGCGTTTTTCGTGCATCCCGCCGAAGCTTCCCATGGCGATCTCGGCATGATCACGCCGGACGACGTCGTGCTGATGCTGTCGAATTCCGGCGAGACCGACGAGCTCGTGCTGCTGATGCCGCACTTGAAGCGCCAGGGCGCGAAGATCATCGCGCTCACCGGCAACGAGGCGTCGTCGCTCGCCCAGGAAGCCGACGTGCATCTCGACGCGGCGGTCGACGCGAAGCTTGTCCGCTCGGGCTCGCGCCGACCGCGAGCACGACCGCCGCGCTCGCGCTCGGCGATGCGCTGGCGCTCGCGCTGCTCGACGCACGCGGCTTCTCGGTCGAGGATTTCGCGCGCTCGCACCCAGGCGGCTCGCTCGGTCGCCGGCTGCTTGACGCGGGTCCGCCGACGTGATGCGCAGCGGGCGCGACCTGCCCACGTCGGCACCGATGCAACGCTCGCGCAAGCGGTCGTCGAGATGAGCGGCAAGGGCATGGGGATGACGGCGGTCGTCGACGACGGCGGCCGCGTCGCCGGCATCTTCACCGACGGCGACCTGCGCCGCTGCCTCGAACGCGGTCCCGACATCAGCGACGCGCGTCGCCGACGTGATGACGCGACGCCGCGAACGATCGGCGCCGGAACGCCTCGCCGATCGATTGCGTCGAGCTGATGGAGACCGCCGCCGAAGGTGACGGCGCTGCTCGTCGTCGACGACGAGCGGCGCCTCGTCGGCGCGTTGCACCTGCACGATCTGTTCCGCGCGCGGGTCAGCGTCTGCTCGGAAATCGCCCGGGCAAGGCCAGGCGATGCGTGCGATGACCGACGCCGTTGCCCGCGCCCGGCATCCGGCTTCTCACCTGCGACGTCGACGGCGTGCTGACCGACGGCCGCATCTACGTCGACGACGACGGCCGCGAGATCGAAGGCGTTCTACGCGCTCGACGGCGTCGGCCTGAAGATGCTCGCGCGCGCCGGCATCACCGTCGCCTGGATCACCGGCAGCAGCGCGCCCGCGGTCGCGCATCGCGCGCGCGCGCTCGGCGTCGCGCGCGTCGATGCAGGGGGCCGAGGACAAGCTCACGCCGTGGGAGACGCTGCGCGACGAGCTCGACGCTAGCGCCGGCGCGCGTGCGCGCACATCGGCGACGACCTGCCCGACGTGCCGGTCTTCGTCCGCTGCGGGCTCGCGCGTGTCCGTCCCGCACGCGCCGTCCGCTGTGCGCGCGCGCGCGCACTACGTCACGCGCGCGCGACGGCGGCCGCGGGCGCGGTGCGCGAGCTCTGCGAGCTGATCCTCGCCGCGCAGGGCGCGCTCGACAGCCGAGCTCGCTGCGTTCGGCGTGTGAGCTTCGCCCGCGCGAATCGATGAATCGCAGCGCGCGTTGTCTTCGACCGGCTATCGCCTGGTCGCCGGTGCTGCTGCTCGGCGGTCTCGCGGCGCTCACGTATTGGCTCGACGCGCAGGTCCAGCCGCCCCCGCCGCGCGTCGACGGCACGACGCGCCACGATCCCGATATCTACATCGAGAATTTCCGCGCGGTCAGCTTCGACGCCGACGGCCGAGTGCGCGCAGTCGCTCGCGGCGAGCCGCGCCGAGCACTACCCGGACGACGACAGCGTCGATTTCATCGTCGCCGGCGCTCGCGCTGACCGATCCGGGCAAGCCGCGGATCGACGATCGCTGCCGACGTGGGCACCGTGTCCGGCGACCGCGAGACGGTCACGTTCCGCGGCAACGTGCGCGCGACGCGCGACGCCGACGTCCGGGGCCGGCCGCGCGCCGGCAACGGCCGCGCGGGCCCGGTGACGTTCACCACCGATATGCTGCGCGTCGTGCCCGAAGAAGGGCGCGCCGAGACCGACCGGCCGGTGACGATCGAGGAGCCGCGTGGAATAATCCAGGGCGTCGGGATGGTGCTCGACAACGAGGCCAGACGTTGAAGCTCAAGTCCGGCCGTCCGCGGCACGCTTGCAGCCGCAACGCTTCCGAAGTGACTTCCACCGCAATGTCCATCCGCCGGTTGCGGCGCGCGCCGCGCTTGCGCGATTGCGATGCCGCGCGTGCTGCTCGCGCTCGCCTTTGCCGCCGCGTCGTTCGCGCGGCCGAGAAGGCCGATCGCGAAAAGCCGATCAACTATTCGGCCGACAGCCGGCGACGTCAACTATCAGACCAAGATCGGCGCGCTCGCGGGCAACGTGGTCATCACGCAGGGCACGATGACGATCCGCGCCGACCGGATCACCTTCAAGCAGAACGCCGGACAACTCGCTGTCGGCGACCGCCTACGGCAATCCGGTGGCGCTTCCGCCAGAAGCGCGACGGCTACGACGAATATTACGAGGGCTATGCGCAGCGCGCCGAGTACGACGGCTCGAAGGAGCGTGCTCGAGCTCTTCGACCGCGCGCTGCTGCAAGCCGCGGGCAGGACGAGATCCGCAGCAACTATATCTCCTACAACACCGCGACCGAGCAGTTCAAGGCCGAGGGCCGGCCGGACGAGCGCCGGCGCGGAGCCGGCGGTCCGGGTGCGCGCGTGCGCGGCGTGTTCCAGCCCAAGTCGGAGACGCCGCTCCTGCCGAAGGGCAAGGACGGCAAGGACGACAGCCCGCGAAGTCGGCGAAGCCGACGGCGAATGCGGCGCCGGCTGCGACAGCCGCCGTCACGCTGAAGCCGGCCGGCGAACCGACGCCGCCCGCAGATCACTGTGCGTCCCGGGCAGGAGTGACGCCGATGAGCCAGCTCTCGGTCGCCCGACTCGAAAAGCGCTACAAGGCGCGCACCGTCGTCCACGACGTCTCGCTCGACGTCGCGAGCGGCGAGGTCGTCGGGCTGCTCGGGCCGAACGGCGCCGGCAAGACGACCTGCTTCTACATGATCGTCGGGCTCGTCGCCGCCGACGGCGGTCGCGATCGAGCTCGACGGGCGCGACCTGTCGCGGATGCCGATCCACGCGCGCGCGCGGCTCGGGCTTTCGTACCTGCCGCAGGAAGCGTCGATCTTCCGCAAGCTCACGGTCGCCGAGAACGTGCGCGCGATCCTCGAGCTGCAGGACCTCGACGCCGACGCGCTCGCGAACCGCCTCGACGCGCTGCTCGAAGACCTGTCGATCTCGCATCTCGCCGACGCGCCGGCGCTGTCGCTGTCCGGCGGCGAGCGCCGCCGCGTCGAGATCGCGCGCGCGCTCGCGACGAGGCCGCGCTTCATCCTGCTCGACGAGCCGTTCGCCGGCGTCGATCCGATCGCCGTGCTCGACATCCAGAAGATCATCGGCTTCCTCAAGGAGCGCGGCATCGGCGTCCTCATCACCGACCACAACGTCCGCGAAACGCTCGGCATCTGCGACCGGGCGTACATCATCAACGAGGGTCGCGTGCTCGCGTCGGGCGCGCCCGGGCGAGATTGTTTATAATGAGGCGGTCCGGAAGGTCTACCTCGGCGAGCATTTCCGGCTCTGAGAAGCGACGTCGCCTCCGTACGATGAAGCAGACCCTCCAGCTCAAGCTCTCCCAGCACCTCACGCTGACGCCGCAGCTGCAGCAGTCGATCCGGCTGCTGCAGCTGTCGACGCTCGAGCTGAATGCCGAGGTCGAGCGGATGCTGCAGGAGAACCCGCTGCTCGAGAAGGCCGAAGGCGACGACGAGGCGGGACCGGCGAGTGCCGCGCACGTCGCCGTCGCCGCGCCGCGCCCGAAACCGAGGCGCGCGCAGAGCGCCGCGACGACGGCGACGTAGCGCCCGACGCGCGAGGCCGACTGAGGCGGCCGAGCGCGCCGAAGGCGTCGACCGCGCGGATTTCGAGGACTATTCGTCGGCGGCGAATCGCGACTGGGGCGGCGGCGCAGCTCGACCGACGACGACGACGGCTTCTTCCCGCAGCAGGTCGCGACGAGCACGCTGCGCGATCACCTGCTCTCCCAGCTCGCGGTGCTGAACCTTCCGCTGCGCGACCGGCAGCTCGTCGCCGCGCTGATCGACGCGCTCGACGAGGACGGCTACCTGCACTCGTCGCTCGAGGAGCTCGCCGAGCTGTTCCCCGAGGAGCTCGAGATCGATCCGGACGAGCTCTCGATCGCGCTCAGCTACCTGCAGAGCTTCGAGCCCGCCGGCGTCGGCGCGCGCGACGCGGCGGAATGCCTCGCGCTGCAGCTGAAGGCGCTGCCCCCGACCACGCCGCTACCGCGCCGAGGCGCTCAAGGTCGTCACCGAGCATCTGCCGCTGCTCGCCGCGCGCGACTTCACCAAGCTGAAGCGGCTGCTGCACACCGACGACGCCGGCGTGCGCGCGGTGCGCGCGCTGGTGACGAGCCTCAATCCGCGCCCCGGCGCGTCGTTCGCCAAGTCGGAGGCGAACTACGTGATTCCCGACGTCGTCGTACGCAAGGTGCGCGGCAAGTGGGTCGCGCGCGCTCAACGAAGCGGCGATGCCGAAGCTGCGGCTGAACCGCATCTACGCCGACATCCTCACCCGCAACCGCGACGCGTCGAACCAGCAGCTCGCCGCGCAGCTGCAGGAAGCGAAGTGGCTGATCCGCAACGTCCAGCAGCGCTTCGAGACGATCCTGCGCGTCTCGCAGGCGATCGTCGAGCGCCAGCGCCGCTTCTTCGAGCACGGCGAAGTCGCGATGCGGCCGATGGTGCTGCGCGAGATCGCCGACATGCTCGACCTGCACGAGTCGACGATCTCGCGCGTGACGACGCAGAAGTACATGCTGACGCCGCGCGGCACCTACGAGCTCAAGTATTTCTTCGGCAGCCACGTCGCCACCGACACCGGCGGCGCCGCGTCGGCGACGGCGATCCGCGCGCTGATCAAGCAGCTGATCGGCGCCGAGGACCCGAAGGCGCCGCTGACCGACAGCCGGATCGCCGACCTCCTGGGCGACCAGGGCATCATCGTCGCGCGGCGCACCGATCGCCAAATACCGGGAGGCGCTGCAGATCCCTCCCGTCAACCTGCGCAAGGCGCCGTGACGCCTGTGCGCGCGCACCGCAGCAACGCAACGCAGGAGAGCCTCGATGAACTTGAACCTCACCGGCAATCACCTGGACATCACGCCCGCGATCCGCGACTACGTCGTCGCGAAGCTCGACCGGGTGACGCGGCACTTCGATCACGTGATCGACGTCAACGTGGTGATGTCGGTGGACAAGCTCCGACAGAAGGTCGAGGCGAACCTGCACACGCGCGGCAAGGACATCCACGTCGAAGCGATCGACCCCGACATGTACGCGGCGATCGACGCGCTGGTCGACAAGCTCGACCGCCAGGTGGTGAAGCACAAGGAGAAGCGCGCGCTGCACCGGCACGAGCGGCGCGCGCGATCAAGCGCGAGGCGCGCCGCGACGAAGGCGACGCCGCCGGCGCGCCGCGGGCGGCGATCGGCTAGGCGCACGTCCGCGCTGATCCGCGCCGGACGTTCGCGCCGGCGGGCCGGGAGGCCGCCGGTTCGCTTTGCGGCCGCCGTCACTTTCCGGTTGCCAATCGGCGCGCGACGATCCGTCCCATCGCTTCCGATGAGCCAGATCGCCGAGCTGCTGCCGGCCGCGAACATCCTGCTCGACCTCGACGCGGGTCGAAGGCGCAGCCTGTTCGATGCGGTCGGCGCGCTGTTCGAAGCGCAACCGCGGGCTCGCGCGACGCTGGTCGTCGACAGCCTGCATCGCGCGCGAAAAACTCGGCTCGACCGGGCTGGGCAGGGCATCGCGATTCCGCACGGGCGCATCAAGGGGCTCGCCGACGCGCAGGGCGCGTTCGTGCGCCTCAGGCGCCGATCGCCGTTCGACGCCCCCGACGGCAAGCCGGTCGCGCAGGTCTTCGTGCTGCTCGTCCCCGAGCATGCGACCGAGCAGCACCTGCAGCTCCTGTCCGAGCTCGCGCAGATGTTCTCCGAAACGCGCTTTCGCGAGCGCCTCGCCGCGGCACCCGACGCCGACGCTGTCCACGCGATCTTCCGCCATGGGCGAACGCATGAACGCGACGGGCGAAGCCAGGGCCCGCAGGGCGCGTCGGCGCGCGGTCGGTGCGGAGGCGGCCGCATGACCGGCAGACAGCGCGATGATGCGGCAGGTCAGCGTCGAGAGGATCTTCGCCGAGAACCAGGCGCGGCTCGGCCTGACCTGGGTCGCCGGCCGCCAGGGCGGCAACCGCGTGCTGACCGGCGAGGCCGCGCTCAAGCCGACGATCGGGCAGGTCGGCCACATGAACTTCATCCACCCGTTCCGCATCCAGATCCTGGGCGCCGCCGAGCTCGCGTACCTGCGCGCGCTGCCGGAGTCGAGCTCGCAGTCGTCGGATCGACCGGCTGTTCACGACCGAGCTCGTCGCGATCGTCGTCGCGAACGGCGAGGACGTGCCCGCATACCTCGCCGAGCAATGTGCGACACGCACCACGTCGCGCTGTTCACCTCGCCGCAGCCCTCGCCGCACCTGGTCGAGGTCATCCGCCTGTATCTGTCGCGCGTGCTCGCCGAATCGACGACGCTGCACGGCGTGTTCCTCGACGTGCTCGAGATGGGCGTGCTCGATCACCGGCGCCTCGGCGATCGGCAAGAGCGAGCTCGCGCTCGAGCTGATCTCGCGCGGCAACGGGCTCATCGCCGACGACATCGTCGAGCTCTACCGGATCTCGCCCGACACGCTCGAGGGCCGCTGCCCGGGCGTGCTGCGCGATTTCCTCGAGGTGCGCGGCATCGGCATCCTCAACATCCGGACGATCTTCGGCGAGACGGCCGTGCGGCCGCGCAAGCTGCTGCAAGCTGATGGTCCACCTCGAGGACCACAGCAACGAGGCGTTCTCCGAGCTCGACCGGCTGCAGGTGAACGCGACGTACCAGGAGATCCTCGGCGTCCCGATCCGCAAGGTGACGATTCCGGTCGCCGCCGGCCGCAACCTCGCGGTGCTGGTCGAGGCCGCCGTGCGCAACTTCGTGCTGAATCAGCGCGGCATCGACAGCACGAAGGAGTTCATCGAGCGGCAGCAGAAGCTGATGGAGGACGGCGGCTGACCGGTCAAAACTGGCTCATCGGTCGCGCGGTGGTCCAGCATTCCGGCTTCGCGAGGCCATCGGCTCGCGGCAGTCGCGCGGTCCCGCGTCCTGACCGCGTTCGCCGTCCGCATGGACCTGCTGCTGATCGGCGGCGTTTCCGGTTCCGGCAAGAGCGTCGCGCTCGCCGCGCTCGAAGACTCGGGCTACTACGCCGTCAACAACCTGCCGTTGCCGCTGGTCGCGCGAGACGGCGGACTACCTCGCCGCCGCGGGCCGCGACCGCGTCGCCATCGCGCTCGACGTCAAGACCGAGCCCGGCCTCGCGGGCTTGCCGGAAACGCTCGCGCGGCTGCGCGACGTCGGGCTGGAACGTGCGCTTCCTCTATCTCGACGCGAAGACCGAAACGCTGGTCAAGCGCTTCTCCGAAACCCGCCGGCGCCATCCGTTCTCGAGCGATACGCGAACGCTGACCGAGGCGATCGAGTACGAGCGCGCGCTCCTCGCCGAAGTGCGCCCGCTCGGTTTCGCGTTCGACACGAGCGAACTCTCCGCGGCGGCGCTGCGCGCCTGGATCAAGGATTTCATCAGCGTCGACGCGTCGAAGCTCACGCTGCTGTTCGAGTCGTTCGGCTTCAAGCACGGCGTGCCGCTCGACGCCGACCTCGTGTTCGACGTACGCTGCCTGCCGAACCCGCATTACGAGGCCGCGCTGCAGGCTTTGACGGGCGAGGACGCGCCCGTCATCGAGTTCCTCGAAAAGATGCCCGAAGTCGAGCGCATGTACGCCGACATCTATCATTTCGTCGGCAGCTGGCTCCCCGATTACGCGCGCGACAACCGCAACTACCTGACGGTCGCGATCGGCTGCACCGGCGGGCGTCATCGTTCGGTCTATCTCGTCGAGCGGCTCGCGCGGGCGTTTTCCCCGCGCTACCAGGTGCTCGCCCGCCACCGCGAGCTCGGTGGAGAGCCGGACTCGTAAGCCGCGCGAGACGAGTCGCGCGGCCGCCGTCCACAATGATGCCGATCGGATAAGATTCGACTATGACCGGGCCGCACACCATCACGCTGGCGTTCACCGGCGCGTCGGGAATGCCCTACGGCCTGCGCCTGCTCGAATGCCTCCTCCGGGCCGAGCGCCGCGTCGCCCTCCTCTACTCGCCCGCGGCGCAGGTTGTCGCCAAGCAGGAATGCGATCTTGCGTTGCCGGCGCAGCCGCGCGAAGCAACCCGTTTCCTATCCGGGCGCTTCGGCGCGCGCGAGGGCCAGCTCACGGTGTTCGGGCGCGAAGACTGGATGGCGCCGATCGCGTCGGGGTCCAACGCCGCCGACGCGATGGCGATCTGTCCGTGCACGATGGGAACGCTCGGCGCGTTAGCCGGCGGCCTGGCCGACAACCTGATCGAGCGCGCCGCCGATGTCATGCTGAAGGAGAGGCGCCCGCTCGTGCTTGTCCCGCGCGAGACTCCCCTGTCGGTCATTCATCTCGAGAACATGTTGAAGCTCGCGCGCGCCGGCGCCGCCATCGTCCCGCCGGCACCGGGCTTCTACGATCATCCGCAGACGCTCGCCGACCTTGTCGATTTCGTCGTCGCGCGCGTTCTCGATCAGCTCCGTGTCCCGCATGCGCTCGGACCGCGGTGGGGCGAGGGCCGCCGCGATACGGGCCCGGCCCCGGGCACGCAATCGGCGTGATGCTTTCGTTCCTCAGGGGCGCCGCCGACCGCCGGCCGTTCCCGCTGCCGCTGTTCCTCTTGAAGACCGTACTGTTCCCTGGCGGCATCCTGCCGCTCAGGGTCTTCGAGCAGCGCTATATCGAAATGGCGAAAGCATGCCTCAAGGACGACGCCCCGTTCGGGGTCTGCCTGATCACGCAGGGCGAAGAGGTCGCAAGGAACGGCGGGAACCCGCCGCAATTCGCGACCGTGGGGACGATGGCGACCCTTTCCGGATGGGAAATGCCGCAGCTCGGGATCCTGCACGTCACCGCAACCGGCGGCGCGCGCTTCCAGGTGCAATCGCACAGCATGCAACCCGATGGTCTCGTCGTCGCCGAGGCGACGAAGATTCCGGCGGAACCGGCAGTTGTGCTTGCGGATGGCTACGCGCCAATGGCGAACCTGCTCGAACTCCTCGCGAGCCGCGTCGGGCCGCGGCAATTTCCGGAGATCCGCGCGTTCGACGACGCCTCGTGGGTCGGGCACCGGCTGGCGGAGCTGCTGCCGTTGCCGCTTTCGATCAAGCAGGGAATGCTCGAGATCAACGACAGCGACATGCGCCTGCAGCTCTTGCAGAAGTTCCTGCGCCAGCAAGGATTGCTTTAGCGCGGCGACCCGATGTTCGCCGAGCCGGTATAATTTCGGTCTTGCTTGCAGGGCATGCAACCGGAGCGACGATGGCGGGCCACAGCAAATGGGCGAACATCAAGCACAGGAAGGCGGCCACCGACGCAAAGCGCGGCAAGATCTTCACGCGGCTCATCAAGGAGATCACCGTCGCCGCGCGGCTCGGTGGCGGCGATGCTTCGATGAATCCTCGGCTGCGCCTCGCCATCGACAAGGCGACGGCGAACAACATGCCGAAGGACACGATCGAGCGCGCTGCAAAGCGCGGCGCCGGTGAGCTCGAAGGTGTCGCGTACGAGGAAATCCGCTACGAAGGCTACGGCATCAACGGCGCGGCCGTGATCGTCGATTGCATGACCGACAACCGCACGCGCACGGTCGCCGACGTGCGGCACGCATTCGTGAAGCATGGCGGCAACCTCGGCACCGACGGGTCGGTCGCATTCCTGTTCAAGCATTGCGGGCAGCTCGTGTTCGCGCCCGGCACCGACGAGAACAGGCTGATGGAGGCGGCGCTGGAAGCGGGTGCCGACGACGTGGTGGCCAACGACGACGGCAGCCTCGAGGTGATCACCGGGCCGTACGATTTCATCGCGGTGAAGGACGCGCTGGTCAAGTCCGGTTTCAAGCCCGAATTCGCCGAAGTGACGATGAAACCTTCGACGGAGGTCGAGATGACGGGCGAGGACGCGGCGCGGATGCAGAAGCTCCTGGACGCGATCGAAGCGATCGACGACGTCCAGAACGTGTACACCAACGCCGTCATCGACGAGTAGCCACGGCGTCCTGGCGCCCCGGCAGATCCGCGATCGTGTCCGTACGCTGCATCCTCGGCATCGACCCGGGATTGCGGGTGACGGGATTCGGCGTGATCCGGGCCACCGGAAGCAAGCTGGATTATGTCACGTGCGGCTGCATCCGTTCGAGCGGGGGCGAGATGCCGGACCGCCTGCGCGTGATCCTCACCGATCTGGGGGAAGTGATCGCGCAGCATCGACCGACGGAGGTCGCCGTCGAAAAGGTCTTCGTCAACGTCAATCCCCAATCGACGCTATTGCTCGGTCAGGCGCGCGGGGCTGCGATTTCGGCCGCAGTGCTCGCCCATCTCCCCGTCGCCGAATACACGGCGCTGCAGGTGAAACAGGCGGTGGTCGGGCACGGCAAGGCAGCGAAGGAGCAGGTGCAGGACATGGTGCGGCGGCTCCTGAATCTGCCCGGAACGCCGGCGCCGGATGCCGCCGACGCGCTTGCGTGCGCAATCGCCCACGCGCATGGCGCGCACGGGTTGGGCGGGTTGCGCAAGACCGGATTCCGCGTCCGCGGCGGACGGCTCGTCTGATGCGCCCGACGCGGCGTCCCGCCGCCGTGATCTTCGACATGGACGGGCTCATGCTGGACACGGAGCCTTTGGCGGCGCGCGCCTGGACCATCGCCGCGCAGGAGCTCGGCGTCACGTTCGACCGCGTTGTGACCACGCGCCTCGTCGGGCGCAATTTTGCCGACTGCCGAGCGCTGCTCCTCGCTCACCATGGCGACGACTATCCGGTCGACGTTCTGATGCAAGCGTGGCACGTCGCCTACGATGCGATCGTCGAGCGCGAGGGCATTGCGCGGAAGCCCGGCCTCACCGAGCTTCTTGCCTGGCTCGACGAAGAGCATATCCACAAGGCGGTGGCGACCTCGACGCGTCGGTCGCGGGCGCAAGCGAAGCTCGCGAAGACCGAGCTTGCCGAGCACTTCGCCGTGCTGGTCGGCGGCGACGAGATTGCGCGCGGCAAGCCGGCGCCCGACATCTTCGCGCTCGCCGCCGCGCGGCTCTACGTCGAAGCGAACGCATGCATCGTTCTTGAAGATTCCGAACCTGGCGTGCAAGGTGCGCTCGCGGCCGGCATGACGCCGATCGTCGTACCCGACCGGGACCTGCCATCGATCGCACCCGACGACGGCGGCATTCTGGTGCTACCTTCGCTGCACGACGTTCGCCTCCACCTGGCCGCGCTGCCCGCCGGCTCTTAGCCCGGCGTGCCATAATCCGCTGCAGAACCCGTTCCGCCCATGATCGGCCGTCTCACCGGAATCCTCGTCGAAAAGAACCCGCCGCAGCTCCTGCTCGACGTGCAGGGCGTGGCGTACGAGGTCGATGTACCGATGAGCACGTTCTACAACCTGCCCGCCACCGGCGAGCGTGTCGCGCTCTTCACGCATCTCGTCGTGCGCGAGGACGCCCACCTGTTGTTCGGCTTCGGCAGCGAAGCGGAACGGCGTGCGTTTCGCCAGTTGCTGAAGATCACCGGCGTCGGCGCGCGCACCGCGCTGTCGGTGCTCTCCGGACTTTCGGTCGCCGAGCTCGCGCAGGCCGTGACGATGCAGGACACGGGCCGCCTAACCAAGATCCCCGGCATCGGCAAGAAGACCGCCGAGCGTCTGTTGCTGGAATTGAAGGACAAGCTCGCCGGCGATGTCACCACCGCCGTGGGCGTTCATCGCACACCGCCGGTCTCGTCCGACGTCCTGAATGCGCTCGTCGCACTCGGCTACAGCGACAAGGAAGCAGTCACCGCGGTCAAGAGACTCCCCGATGGGATCGGTGTGGGCGACGGGATCCGCCAGGCGCTGAAGCTGCTCGCGAAGGCATGAGCGGCGCCCGGCTCACGACATGACGATCGAAAGCGACGAGCTCAATCGCCTGGTCGGCGGCAAGGTCGCCGGCGGCGCCGAGGTCGAGGTCGAACGCACGCTGCGTCCGCGTGCGCTCGATGAGTATGTGGGACAGGAGAAGATCCGCGGCCAGCTGTCGATCTTCATCGAAGCGGCGGTGAAACGCAAGGAGTCGCTTGACCACGTGCTGCTGTTCGGCCCGCCCGGACTTGGCAAGACGACGTTGTCGCACATCATCGCGCACGAGCTCGGCGTGAACCTCCGCCAGACTTCCGGCCCGGTGCTCGAGCGCCCCGGCGATCTCGCGGCGCTTCTCACCAATCTCGAGCCGCACGACGTGCTGTTCATCGACGAGATCCACCGGCTGTCACCTGTCGTCGAGGAGATCCTCTATCCAGCGCTCGAGGACTTTCAGATCGACATCATGATCGGCGAGGGACCGGCGGCGCGCAGCGTCAAACTCGACCTGCCGCCGTTCACCCTGGTCGGTGCGACGACGCGCGCCGGCATGCTGACCAACCCGTTGCGCGACCGTTTCGGCATTGTTGCGCGGCTCGAGTTCTACACGCCCGAGGAGTTGACGCGCATCGTCACCCGCTCGGCGGGCCTGCTCAACATCGCGATCGATCCCGAAGGCGCGCTCGAAATCGCGCGCCGCTCGCGCGGCACGCCGCGGATCGTAAACCGCCTTTTGCGGCGGGTCCGTGACTTCGCCGAAGTACGTGCCGGCGGGGAAATCACCCATGCCGTCGCCGGCGACGCGTTGGCGATGCTCGACGTCGACCTCTCCGGACTTGACGTGATGGACCGCAAGCTCCTGCGCACGGTGCTGGACAAGTTCGCGGGCGGCCCGGTCGGCATCGACAATCTGGCCGCGGCGATCGGCGAGGAGCGCGACACGATCGAGGACGTGCTCGAGCCGTTCCTGATCCAGCAGGGTTTTCTCCAGCGCACCTCACGCGGCCGCGTGGCGACCGCGCTTTCGTACCGGCATTTCGGGCTGACGCCGCCCACGCCCGGCGCGGCGGCCGATCTTTTTCCTTCCGAATAGACCGGGAATGAAGGCGCACCGGCCCCGCGAAACCTTCCACTTCCCCGTGCGCGTTTATTACGAGGATACCGACGCAGCCGGCGTCGTCTACTACGCGAACTATCTGAAATTCATGGAGCGCGCACGCACCGAATGGCTCTCGGCGCTTGGTTTTGACCTTGTGGCGATCGAGCGCGAGTACGGCATCGTGTTCGTCGTCCATCGTCTCGAAGTCGATTTCCGCGCGCCGGCGCAACTTTCCGACCGGCTCGACGTCTCGATGACGCTCACCGACCTCGGCCGCGCACGCCTTGGGGCCGATCAGGACATCTGCCGCGGCAAAGAGATCCTCACTCAGGCGCGCGTCGCGCTCGCCTGCATCAATCCATCCACTCGGCGTCCGGCGCGCGTACCTGCACCGCTCTTCGCCCGCATGGAGGCCCTGCTTTGAACGTTCATCCTGATCTCTCCTTCGCCGTTCTGGTCGCGCAGGCGTCGGTCGTCGTCCAGGCCGTGCTCGTCTTGCTGCTCGCGGCGTCGGTGTGGTCGTGGTGGCGGATCTTCCTCAAGATGTTCCAGCTCAAACGCACGGCGCGCGACACCGACGCGTTCGAGGACCAGTTCTGGAAGGGCGGCGACCTCAACGCGCTGTATCAGAGCGCGAGCCAGTCACTCACGGGCAGCGGGCTCGAGCACATCTTTACCGCCGGCTTTCGGGAGTACTCGAAGCACCGCCGTCAGGGCAGCAATGCCGCAGTGACGCTCGACAGCGCGCGCCGCGCCATGCGGGCCGCGTACCAGCGCGAAATCGACGCGCTCGATGCGCATCTCGCCGGTCTCGCCACCGTCGGCTCGGTGTCGCCGTATATCGGGCTCTTCGGTACGGTGTGGGGCATCATGAATGCGTTTCGCGGTCTTGCCAACGTGAGCCAGGCCACACTCGCCGCCGTCGCGCCGGGAATCGCCGAGGCGCTGATCGCCACCGCGATCGGTCTCTTCGCGGCGATTCCCGCCGTCGTCGCCTACAACCGCTATACGCATGACGTCGATCGGCTCTCCGTGCGCTACGAGACGTTCATCGAGGAGTTCTCGAACATCCTCCAAAGGCAGGGCTAGGATGGACAGCCCCCACGCTCACTACGTTCGCTGCCCCCCGAGGGGGCGCACAGTGCCCTTCGGGCGGCCGGGCGGGCACATGAACAGCCCCCACGCTCACTACGTTCGCTGCCCCCCGAGGGGGCGCACAGGCCCCTTCGGGCGGCCGGGCGGGCACATGAACAGCCCCCACGCTCACTACGTTCGCTGCCCCCCGAGGGGGCGCACAGTGCCCTTCGGGCGGCCGGGCGGGCACTGATACGATGCGGCGCGCGCGCAAATCGATCAACCAGATCAACGTCGTTCCTTACATAGACGTGATGCTGGTGCTGCTCGTGATCTTCATGGTCACCGCGCCACTCGTCAATCCGGGGGAGATCGAGCTGCCGTCCGTGGGCTCGCGACTCACGGCGCCGGCGCAGCCGCTCGAGGTGACGCTGCGCACCGACCGCACGCTTCTCCTTCTGGATCGCCAGGCCGGCGGGCCGGCGATTCCCGTGTCGCGCGACGAACTGGTCGCGCGCATCCGCGAAAAGCAGACGAAGATTCCCGACCAGCCGGTGGTGATCGCCGCCGACAAATCTGCCCGCTACGAGGATGTGCTCGGCTTGCTCGACCTCCTTCAGCGCAACGGCGCAAGAAAAGTCGGGCTGCTGGCGCGCCCGCCGGGCAGCTGAACGATGGTTGCGGATCGCCCCGGCAAGCCCTCGCAGGTCAAGGGCCGATGGCCGGCGTTGTTGCTCGCCATCGCCGTCCATGCCGTGTTCATCGCCGTGCTGATTTTTTCGATCCGCTGGCAGAACCGGCCGACGGCGCCGGTGACCGCCGAGCTCTACGCGCCGTCCGCGAAGGCGCCGGTCAGCGAACGCCCGCCCGAACCCGAGCGGAAAGCCGAGCCCCCTTCTGTTCCAGTGCCACAGCCGCAACCGACTCCTCCGCCGCCCCCCAAGGCAATCCCCCGGCCCGAGCCCAAGCCTGAGCCGCCGGATTTGCGAGCCGCCGACATCGCGCGAAAAGCGAAGCAGGAAGAGGAACGCCGGATCAAGGAAACCATCGAGCGCGAAAGGCTGGAACGCGAAAAGAAGGAGACCGAAAAGAAGAAGCAGGACGAGCAGAAGCGCCTCGCCGAGGCGCGGCAGACGCGCGAGGCGCAGGACATGAAGGCGCAGGCTGAGCGCGAAAAGGCTGCTCGCGACGCGCAGCAGCAGGCCCTCGCGGCCGAAGCGACTGCCCGCTCGCGTGCCGAGGCCGATTACATCCGGCGGATCCAGGCCAAGGTCAAAGGCAACGTCACGCTCCCGCCCGATCTCATCGGCAATCCGGAAGCGATCTTCGAGGTCGTCCAGCTGCCAACCGGGGAGATCATCGACGCCACCCTCAAGAAATCGAGCGGCGTACGCGCGTACGACGAGGCGGTCCAGCGCGCGATCCAAAAGTCCTCGCCGCTGCCGCGGCCGGATCGCCCCGAGCTCTTCCAGCGTGCGTTGACGCTCAAGTTCCGGCCACAGGACTAAGACCTATCCCAAAATGGGGCTCGCGGCCCCGATCGCTGAGGCTCGTCCCTCGCCGCATATTTATGAACCCATGGCGCGCTGCACTCGAGGCTCTCGAACTGTTCGCCGGGATTTTGGGACAGGTCCCGGCTGGATCTTCCGCGCGCTAGATCGGCAAGAACACCGCGGTCGCGACGCTCTGAACGACGTGGCGAATCGTCCGGTTCGTCCGCTGCGCCGTGATCTGCGCCATCACATCCTGGTAGCCGATCATCTTGCCGAATTCGCGCTCGAAAGAGAGATTGCGTACGTCTCCGGTCATCTCGTTCGACAGGAGCAACGCGTCGCCGCGCGCGTCATGGGCGTTCGCGAGCTTCCACGCAGCAATCTCAAGGTTGCGCGCGCAGTTGTAGAGCTTCTGCGGATCGAGGGTGTCGGTGACGTAGAGCTCGGTCTTCCCGTTGTAGGCGAGAAAGATCATGCTCGAAATCCCCACGCCGAACGCGAACACGCGGTCCCCCGCGTACTCCGGTTTGAGTGCGAGGAGGATCGCCGGGGCACCGCGCACTTGGCCGAGCTCGGAAAAGCGGAATTCGAAACGCGGATCGAACGCCCGCGCCAGCGGCGCGTCCGCGCTCGCGTCGCCACCCTTGCGCCACTCGCGAGGATTGCGGCGGTAGAGCTTTTCCATCAGCAGACGCGCCGAGGCAAGGCTCTCGCGCACGTGCAGCTCTCCGACCATGTCGATGTCCGACTTGGCGAGATCGGAAGCTCGGAAGTCGCGGTCGGACGGCGAAGGGCGCTTGCCGGTGGCAGGCGCCGCGGGTGGAAATACGGGGGCCGCGGAGCATCCGGACAGAAACGCGCAGACGGCGACCGCTAGGCGAACCGACGCCGCCCGTCGCCCCTGCAGCGATGGGCGACGCGCTCCGCTGACTGACAACGCGAAGGCTTTCCGGTTCATGCTGCGTCGCCGGTACGCAATCCCCAGTAGAGTGCGATCGGAGCTTCCCATATCTGCCCCGATGGCACAAACCGATGCCGTCCTCAGTTTGCGCCGGGCGCGGGCTCCTTCGCGTCGGACGCAGGGCGATCGCTGCACCCGGCCGACGGCCCCGTCGGGAACACGGTTCCGCCGGCGTAGGTGAAATACATCTTCCGCTGACTGTGGGCGACGAGCACGCGGTGCGCGCGGAGGAAGTCGGCGCCGAGGAGCATCTGCGGTTTTACGAGCGATATCGGCACCCGACTTCCGGTCTCGGTATAGGTCGAGTACTTCCACAGGTCCGCGACATGGAGCCTGGGATTCCGGATGACTTCGTTGCCGATGCCGAAGCTGTCGAACTGCCCGATCCAGGATTCGATCGGCTTCTCGCCCAACCCCTTGCCGCAGCCGGCGCCCCCGACGCCGGACGACTCCGCGGTGACTCCGAGCGCGGCGGCCTCGGCTTTCGTCAGGACGGATTGGAAGGCGCCGGAATCTAGCTGCGCTCTGACCGGACGCCGATTGATCTCGATGGTGAGCTCGATTGTCGGCCTCGCCTCGGACACTTCGTCGATTTCGACAATGCCGATGTCGCCGCTTGCCCAATACGCGAGCGGCGCGCCGGCGCAATCCCTGGCCTGGAACAGCCTGACTGCACTGTGGGGAAGATCGAACTCCACATCGACCTGACGGAAGAAATCATCGCCGAGTACGACGGCGACATCGCCGAAATCCTGCTCTCCGGCGACGAACATCCGCCAGTTCTTGCGCACGGCGTCGCCGATCTTCAGCTCGTCGATGGAAACGGTCTCGACGGTGGTTTCGCCGCCGACCCCGAGCATCCTCTGCCCTTGCGCGTCATAGCGGACGAGCCCCAGACGCGTGGCTGCCGAGCGCACGATCAGCGTCGACCCCGAACCCGTATCCAGGAGAACGCCGACCTTCTGGCCATTGACCGTGCCGTCGACGACGGGGGAGCTGTGCCCGGCGCGAACCGGCCACTCGGCGAGCCGTATCAACGTGCACTTGGAGGGAGCGGCCGCGGCGGCGCTTCCCGCCATGGCGATGACCAAAGCCGCGATGGCGCCGCGCGCAATCGGCATCAGATCGATTTCGCGAGAAGGAGATTCGCGGATGCGTTGCTGCACCGGCACCGGACGTAGATCGATTGGCGAAGACGATTCGAGTCGTTCGCTCAGATTTCCTTCGGCTTCTTCTCCACGATCTGAATGGCCGCCCAACTCCACTCGGCGCGCTGCTCGACCAACTGCCGCAACGCGACCGTGTAGACGGAACGTCCGGTCGTGAGGATGATGTTGCGACCCTCGACGTACTCCGACGTCGGGACGATCACCGTCTTGACCGCCAGCGGCTTGTCGGGGCGCGACGGTGGCGGCAGGTACAGGCCGTCGAAACGCGCCCCCATCGTCGAGACATCGATGCCGTTGACGATGATGCCGAGATCTTCCTTCGCTTCGCGCTTGGCGTGCAGCACGACCGGGACGAGACGCTCGGCGATGATCGACACGCCAGCTTCGACCTCGTCGTTGGAGACCTTGTTCAGCCGCCGGACCACCCCCAGCACCCAATCGGTGATGTCGGACTGGCGCACTGCGACCAGCGCTCCGAGCGCGAGGCTCTGCCCGATGCCGCCCGAGGCCGCGATCCGCAACCCCGCAACGCTGCGATCCTTCACTTGCCACATCGGATCGCTGAAAGACGAGATCGATGCAGCGAGCGAATCGTGCTCGCTCGCAGGGAAACGCTTCGTGCGTGGCCCGCCGGCGACGGCGTATACCTCGATCTGCTCCCCGCTCGCGCTCGGGTCGTTGGCCGGCTCGTTGACGTCCTTCGCCGCGAGATCGCGGCAGATGCGGCCCAGCCCGACGCGGACCTTCGCCGCGATCGTCACCGCGATGCGCGGATCGCGTCGCAGGTCGGCGTTGAGATTCGGCGAGACAGCGGGACGCACCTTCTCCAGGATCGCGACGCGCTGCTGATTGATGGGCGCCGCAGGCCCCTGGTCCGTCGCCTCCGCCTGCCGCAATGCATGAACGGCGCGCTCGAGCTGATCGGCCATCGGCGTCGTGTCGAGATAGCGCAGCATCGAGCCCGAATCGTTGCCCGTCCGGCGCACGAGACCGCCCTTGCCCGCGACGTCGACGAAGAATCCTTCCGGCGAGCGCGGGACCGCATCGAGCTGCAGCCTTCGGCTCCAGGCGCGAAGCTGCGCGCTCGCCCAGTCGAGCTCGGCCGGCGAAAGATTGCCGGTGTTGAGCTGATGGATCAGCAGCACGAACAGATATTCCTGCTCGACCGTCCACTGCGTCGAATTGGAGCCGACGCCGCCGAGCGCCGCGGGCACGCGCTCGACGCCCAGCTCCGCCGCCCGCACGTACAGCTGGTGGAGCTCCATCCACTTTGCCGGGATCCACCGCTCGTAGCGGAACACCCGCAGCTTGGCGTCGGTTCCGTAATAGTGGACGAGGCGGGAGAACAGCCGCGGCAGGACAGGCTTCCAGCGCGGATTGTCGGTCTGCACGAGCGCCTGCTCGAGCGCGGTCTGGTACGCGAAGATGAAGCCCTGGCACATTTCCTGGACTGCCTGCCAGAGGCGCTCGGCAAGGCGCGCCGAGCTATCGACGTTTTCGACGTACTGCTTGGTGAGCTGGCGCCGGTCGGCGCCGAGCGCGGAATCGAGGAACTCGACCGCGGCCACGCGGTTCAGGTCGGGCGCGCGGCGCGACTGGCGCATGCCGTCGAATGCGCGCATCACATGCTGCTGGCGTCCGATCACGTCGAGCGACGGCAACTGGCGAAGCCATGCGGACGCGGTCTTCGCCGTCAGCAACGGATCGGGATGATCCCGCGCCTGCTGGGTCAGAAATCCGAACATCGCCAAATGCAACCCCGAAAACGACCGACGCGCGGCCGGCGCACACCGCGTAACGTCCCGTCGTGTCCCGACCGCCGCACGTGGCGCTTCGAAAACGCAAACCCAGGTGGAATCATTATTTATAGCCCAATTCTTCGAGCGGCGCAAAATGCCGGTGGTGTCGGCTACAATTCATGCACCAGGCTGCATCAACTGGGCGCGCTCACGCAAGGCGTCGCCATGCTGTGCCGCTCATCACTTTCTTCTCCGGAGACTCAACGATGGCGCCGCCCTTCGATCCGCGTTCCCCGCGCCGCCGCGCAGGAGACGCCGCAACCCTGTTCGGTTTCGTAGCGTTGACCGTCGCCGCAATCGCCTTCGCACAGACCGGACAAATCCCGGCCAAACCCTCGGCCGACACCGCCTCTTCTTCTCTTTCTAGCAAAATTGGTGCCCAGGTGACTGAACTCAAGAAAATAGATACGAAACAAGGCGATGGAGCGGACGCCGTCGCTGGGAAAACGGTGATCGTTCACTACACCGGGTGGCTTTATGACCCGTCCGTGCCCGACGGTCACGGCACGAAATTCGACAGCTCGCTCGATCGCAAGAGCCCGTTCGGCTTCATGCTGGGCGCTGGCCGGGTGATCAAGGGCTGGGACGAAGGCGTGGCCGGCATGAAAGTCGGCGGCAAGCGCACGTTGGTGATTCCGCCCCAGATGGGATACGGCGAGCGCGGCGCGGGCGGCGTCATTCCGCCCAACGCGACGCTGATCTTCGACGTCGAGCTGCTGGAGGTCAAAGGTTAGTCGCTGTTCGGCACGCCACCCGATCCTCGCTCCTGAATGTGCACTGGAGAGCGCTGCAACGCGGTTTCGTGTCGCCGCAAACGGAATCGCGCAGACGCATCGAACCTGGTGCGCCAAGCAACCCCGGAATACGCGTCGCGCCAACGAAGACATCGTGATTCCCCCTTCGCGACTCGGCGCGACGCTTCATTCCGGGGAAATAGTCCGCCGCGGCCGCCGACTCGTCGTTCTATCAGCAACACACGGCGGCCGCGACGGACTATTCACCAGTAGGTTTCGAGCGTGATCTGCCCCGGCTCCTTTCGCCGGTGTCGCCGCATTCCACGCGCCTCGAGCACCTTCTGCGCATCGTCGACCATTGCCGGATTGCCGCACAGCATCACATGCGAATTCTCGGCGACAAGCGCAAGGCTCGCGCATGACTCGAGGCGGCCATCCGCGATTGCGGCGGGAATGCGTCCCGCGAGCGCACCGGGATGAGGCTCGCGGCTCACCATCGGTAGGTACACGAACGCGCCCGGATGCGTGGTGCCGATCCCGGCGATCGTGTCGCCGTAGGTAAGATCATTCGCATAGCGGACCGAGTGGACGAGCGCGACGCGGCCAAATTTTTGCCAAGGTTCCGCGGTGCGCAGGATCGACAGGAACGGACCGAGGCCCGTCCCCGTCGAAAGGCACCACAGCACGTCGGCCGAGGGCACCTCGCCGATCGAGAAGAAGCCATTCGCGTTGCGCAAGAGCCAGACCGGTTCGCCGGGAGCGAGCGCCGCGAGCCGAGGAGTGAGCGGGCCATCGGGCAAAACGTTGAAGTAGAACTCGTGCGGCGGCTCGTTCGGGCTGTTCACGAACGAATAGGGACGCCCGAGCATGTCCTCTTTCGAACCCGGCGGGGCCGGAAGCGCAAGCCGGCCAAACTGGCCGGCAACGAACGTAACTTCCGGCGCTTCGACTTTGAGCGAAACGAGGCGGTCGGTCCAGGCGCGCTTGCCGACGACTTTCCCTTGCACCCACTTGCTCATCGGGGTCATGTCCGGAGACGTTAAAATTGCGATTATGCCTATCCCGCGGAACCGTCATGCATTCGTCTTGCGGCGTCGCGGTTCACGGGTCTACCTGCGTCCGCCGCGCGAGATCGATGCGGCAGCGTTTCTCGCGGCAGCGCGGGCGAGCCGCCGCCTCCATAGCCCGTGGGTGCGCCCGCCGCTCGACGCCGCGCGATTCGCAGAGTACGTCGCTCGCTACGGCAGTCCCGCACAGCGCAACCCGGTGACGGCGACACATGCCGGACTCGTCGTCTGGCGCACCGAGGACGACGCGATCGCCGGGGTGTTCAATTTCAGCGAAATCGTCCGCGGAGCCTTTCACAGCGCCTACCTCGGGTACTACGCGTTCGCGCCGCACGCAGGCGACGGCTACATGTCGGACGGACTTTCGCTTGCGCTCGACTTCGCGTTCCGGACGCTCAAGTTGCACCGCATCGAAGTCAACGTACAGCCCGCGAACACACGCTCGGTCGCGCTCGTCCGGCGGGCCGGGTTCGTGCGCGAAGGCTATTCGCGGCGCTATCTTAAGATCGGCGGCCGCTGGCGCGATCATGTGCGGCTCGCTCTCCTCGTCGAGGACTGGCGCGCGCGGGCGAAGATGGCGCGATGACGGCGGGTCCGCGAGGTCGGCGCACGCTCGCAGCGATGGTCATTTGCGTTGCGCTCGACGGTTGCGCCGCGCCGATCAAACCGGACGAGCCGAGATCCGTCAGCGCGCTTGTGATTCACCCCTACGAGACCCATGAGCAATGCGCGCGTCTCGTGCCGGATGACCGCCTGGAATACGCGTTCGAGACAACCGAGCGCGTCAATTTCGACATCCGCTATCGCGAAGGCAGCGCGGTCATTGCGCCGATCGCGCGCGAATCGGTTCGCGCCGATGCGGGCGTCTTCATTGCGCAAATTGCCCACGATTATTGCCTCGTCTGGGAGGCGGGCGGCGCGGGCGCGCTCCTCGACTATCGCATCCGGCTGCGGCCCGCGCCCCGCTGAAGAGCGGCCATCGATGGATCCCGGCGCTCCGTCCGATCGGCAGATCGAGCACGGCCCACCGCACGCACTTCTCATCGACCTCGACGGGATGGTCACCGACAACTACGAGGGTATCGCGCGATCGCTCCGCCACGCGCTCGGGCTGCTCGGCATCGCCGATCCGGGCGCCGCCGCGTTGCGCCGCTGCGTCGGGCCCCCATTGCGGACGTCGTTGGCAGAGCTCCTTGCGACCGACGATATGGCGCTGATCGAGCGCGCGCTCTCCCATTACCGCGAGCGCTATGCAGAAATCGGCTGGAGGGAAAACGTCGTTTATCCGGGCATGGCCGCGACGCTCACGCGACTCGCCGCAGCGGGCTCGACGCTGCATCTGTGCACGTCGAAGCCGCAGCGCTATGCGGAGCGCATTGTCGCGCACTTCGGCCTCGCGCCCCATTTCGCGGGCATCTACGGCGTCGATCTCGCGGGCACGCTCGACGACAAAGCGGCGCTCATCGCCCGGCTCCTCGCGCGCGAAGGACTCGCGGCAAACGACTGCGTGATGATCGGTGACCGCGAGCACGACATCCACGCGGCTCGCGCGAACGGCGCGCGTGCGCTCGCCGTGCTGTGGGGCTACGGCTCGCGCGCCGAGCTCGAAGCCGCCGGGCCCGACGCCATCGTTGCGTCGCCGGAAGCCCTTCCGTCGGCGCTCGCGGCGCTCGCGAGGCAGGGGGTCCGCGCACCGCCGCAGGTCGACGTGCGCCGCTAGAGATCGGTGTGCGTGTAAGTCCGCCCGTTCTCGACTTCCGCCAGCACCATCTTGTCGACGATCGCCGCTGCAACGTCGGCCGGATCCTTGAGGAGCCCGTTCTCCTTGAACGAGCGGAAAAGTCCGACGCTCGGGAATTCGGCAGCGTCACGGCTGCGCATGAACGCCTGCATCCCGGTCTCGAAGATGCCGGGGCGCAACGAGATGCACTGGAGCGTCGGCGACGGGTGATCGGCGACGATCGCCCGCGTCAGCATCTCGAGCGCGGCTTTCGACATGCAGTACGCGGCGCTTCCCGGAATCGCCGATTGCGCGGCACCCGATGAGATGTTGATGATGCGGCGCGGCAGCGTCTCGTCGGGAAACGCGCGGCAGAAGAGGTCCGCCAACACCAGCGGCGCGGCGATGTTCGTCGCGAGCGAGGCCTCGATCTCGGCGGCGTCGAGCCGTCCGATCAACCCCACCGGGGCGGCGACCGCGGCATTGTTGATGAGCGTCGCCGCGGTCGGCTTGGCGGCCGCGAGATCGCGCAGCGCAGGCGCGAGTGCCGCCGCAATCAGCGCCGGGTATGCCAGATCGCAGGCCGCAAGGTGAAAGCGCTTGCCCTTGAGCTTGACGCTGCCCGAGCGGCCGACGCCGACGACGGTGCAGCCGCGCGCGATCAACGCGCTCGCGAGCGCCTCGCCCAGGCCGCGGGAAACGCCGGTGACAATCGCTGCGTGCATCGTTTCTCCTTTACTGGCTGCGCCGCTTCCGCTGCCGCCGCGCGAGGAGCATGCCCGCGAGCATCGCGGCGCCGATGAACCCGAGCTGCCACAGCGGCTTGACCGCGTAGATGAGCGCCGCAGTAGATCCTCTGGGCGCGATGAACGTCACCTGGAACGCGAACGCCTCGAACGCTGCGGCGAGCGCGGTGCCGGCGAGGAGCCCCGGCGCAGGCACTCGCCACGCGAGCAAAAGCGCGACGAGCCATGGCAAGACGAGCCACAGCGCGAACGCATACAGGCCGGCATTCACTGGCGCCGGCGCTTTCACGACGAACAGCATCGCGTCGGCCGCGATCCCGAGTCCCGCGAGCAGCCGCACGAGGGGACGCGACAGCGAATTGGACATAGCGGAGGCCACGATTGCGTCGCAGCGTAGCACGAGCGACAGCAGCCGCTAAGGGCGGGCTTGCGGGAACGCCCGGCCTCGCTGATCGCCGCTGCGCAGAGGACGGAACACGTCGACATCGTCGAAGAGGCAGCAACCGAGGCGCTCGGCGTCCCAGCCCGGCAGCGCTGAGATCGGAAGCGGCAGCAGCATGCGAGGCGCGAAATCGGCACCGATGGCGGCGAGATATGCGGCCGCTGCGACGTCGAGTGCCTTCGCCAGCTCCAGCGGCTCCGCCGGAAGCGCTGCTGCGGCAAGCGGGAGGACCAGCGCCTTCCCAGTGATCGCACGAAATGGCGCGCCGCATTTGGCAAGCATCCCGTGGCCGATGACGACGGCGCGCACCGCGTCCTCATGAATCCCCCAGAATGCATCGCGCCAGGCGCGCGTTTGCCATCGCTCGAGCAGAGCCTTCTCGACGCACGCGACGAGAAGACCCGATTCGTCGAGCAGCGTCGCGGCATCACGGTCGGGGCCGCGAGCTCCTCGCATTGGAGCGTTCTGCGCGTTGACGTGGATCGCATTGAGTGTGGACTTGGTGCGCGGGAACAAGAGCCACGCAAGCGCGTTGCAAACGTCGTGCAGGCTTCCCGCGCGCGTGACGATCTCCGCGCGCTCCGCGATCCGCGCCTCGAAGGCGAGCGCCGCAAGTCGGCGGTGCGGGCGCCGAGGCGGCTCGACGAAGCTCAGCGCCCGGCCGTCCGGCAGCGCGAGCGAGTCATCGCGCGCCCAGCCGTTCAGCATCGCGTGGTCCGGCAATCCCCCCTCGGGACCGCATCGGAGCCAGCGCGCATACGGAGCGAACGCCGGATGCCCGCCCGTGCGCGGGAGTGCGCCGCTGCCGCTCAGCTCCTGCCTCCGAGCGAGAACGCAATCACGACGATGATGAAGATGACAAGAACCAGCAGCGCCACCTTCCACGGACTCTTCGGGTATTCGCCGCGGATGGCGCCCGTGACGCCGTTCATCGCGCACTGGAAGGCGCGCGCGCCGTACGTGTAGGAGAGCAGCCACACCGGCGCGAGGATGTGCTTGAACGTCTGGCCGGAATAGTCGGTGCGCACATTGAGGTTGCGGAAGGTGTCGCCGGGAATCTGCTGTGCGCAGAGCGCCTGCACCTTGGCGTCCATCGCGTCGCGCGCGCGTTGCGCGGCGGCGACGAGATCGATCTGATAGCGCTCGACGACCCAGCCGGCAACGAAGCCGGCGTCGTAGGGCTTGAGCTCGACCGTGGGGAACGGCTCGATGCCGCGCAGCAGCCCGGGATGCACGCCGACGGAAGCGCAGACGAGATCGTCGTCGAAGAAGTGCTGCAGGCGCCCTGCCGCCGGTTCCCACCGCACGTGCTGGACCTGGCGTGTTTGCGTGCGCCCGCCTTCCTCATAGGTCTCGGTCGTGTAGTAATAGTGGCCGGCCTCTGCGGTCCAGGCCGCATCGACGCGGGCATCGAACGTCCAGTAAGGCAGATAGACGCCGCGCACAGTATCGGTCATCGCCTTCTTCTTGAGCGCGGATGGGGCGAGCCACAGCTTGCCGTACCACGCGCGGATCGCGTTGCGCGCGGCAGATTCGGCGAGCTTGAACGGCAAGACGCTCTCGGGACGGAATGCGGGCTTCGTTTCCGTGTAGGGCACGAGCTGCGCCGATCCACAGAAATCGCAATTCTGCGCCTGCCGTTTCGGATCGAGCACCGAAATGGCGTTGCAGCTCTGGCATTTGACCTGCCGCTTCTCCGCCTGCCAGCCCCGTGCGTCGTCGCCGATTCCCCGCAACGCGCTCACGAGATCGTGCTCGATGATCCCGCCGCCGGCGTCGAGCTTCGCCGGGGATTCGGTACCGCAGAACGGGCAAACGAGCTTTTGTTTCGCTGGATTCCAGACCGCTTCGCCGCCGCACGCCGGGCAGGCAAATTTTGAGAGCGCGATGGTTTCCGTCACGTCGGCCCGCGTGGAACGGTCAGCGGATGAAGTAGCCGATTACGTGCCAGGCGCCGTCGGCTTCGCGCTCGAGCGTCACGGTCTCGCGGCTATCCGCCTTGTGCGCAAACGACGTCCGGAACAGCACGAGGGCGAAGTCGCCTTCGGGCCCGTCGGGAAGCTTGTTCGCGAGCTGCGTCGAGAGCGTGCTCCGCTGATCGAGCGCTCCGAGCGGCGCGCGCGCCTGCTGCAGCGCTGCGGCCCAGCCGTCGGCGGTGATCGTCTCCCTGAACCGCGCTCCGGCGGCGTCATAGCTTCCAGCCGCGTCGAGCGCATCGGTGAGGGCGAGCCATTCGCGCGCTGCCTTTTGCGCGAGCGTCGTCGTGGCGTCTTGCGCGTGCGCGGGTGCGAGAATCCAGACAGCCGACCCGGCGAACGCGGACAAGAGCGCTCGGCGCAGGCGAGCCGGTGCCGGCGATGCCGGCATCATGAGTTGAGAAAGCTATCGACGGCAGCGCGCGTCACTCGCCACTGCGTGCCGATCTTCTTGCCCTTGAGATCGCCCGACTCGAGGCTCGCCATCACGTCGGCCTCGCCGACACCGAGCGCCTGCGCCACCTGCGCCGGCGTCAGCAGCTCGGGCGCCGCGGTCGCAGCCGGCGCCGGGGGCGGTGCCGCGATCCCGGGCGTCGACTGGCCCATGATCCCGCCCGTCTGGTTGATCATCTGCTGCGCCATCGCCATTCCGACGGCCATCTCGGCGCCGATGCCGCCCACCCCGCCGCCGCCTTTCTCCATCCCCTGCGCCATCTGGAACTTCACGTAGTCGTTGAGATTGCCGACTGCGGCCATGCTCGAGGACGCTTGTCGATCGCCTGCTCGACTTCGGGCGGCACCGAGACGTTCTCGACGATGAAGCTCGTCATCTCGAGCCCGTACTTGTCGCCGATCGCCGGATTGATGAGCGGCAGCAACGCTTCGCCGAGCTCCGAGTAGCGCGCGGCGACGTCGAGCGCCGGGATCTTCGAGCTTGCGAGCGCGTCGGAGAACACGCTGACGATCCGCGAGCGCATCGTGTCGGCGAATTCGTCGAGCCGGAAATGGTCGTCGGTGCCGGCGACTTCCTTCAGGAATTTCTTCACATCGACGACGCGGAAGTCGTAGATGCCATAGGCTCGCAGCCGCACGATGCCGAAATCGGCGTCGCGCATCATCACGGGGTTGGCAGTGCCCCATTTGTTGCCGGTGAACACGCGCGTGACGACGTAGTAGACGTCGGCCTTGAACGGGCTCTCGAGCGCGTATTTCCAGCTCTTGAGGTTGGTGAGGATCGGGATGTTGTCGGTGGTGAGCGTGTACTTGCCGGGGCCGAAGGTGTCGCCGAACTCGCCCAGGTAAACGAACTGCGCGATCTGCGACTCGCGGACGATGAGCTGCGCGCCGTTCTTGATTTCCTTGTCCTCGTCGGGGAACCGGAATGACAGCGTGTCGCGCGAGTCGTCGGTCCACTCGATGATGTCGATGAACTGTTTCTTGAGGAAATCGATGATCGCCATCGTGGCTCCCGTTTCGCTCTGAAGCGGCGCTACCGCGGTGCGCGTGGCGCCGAGCGCGCGCTCGCGTCATTTCTTCGCCGGCCAGCTTTGCCTCGCTTCCGCTTCGGCCTGCGTCATCTCGGCCTCGAGCTGGCTCGCAGGCAGCGCTCCCGGCACGATCGAGCCGTCGGCGAACACCAGCGTCGGCGTCGCCGAGACCTTGAGCTTCGATCCGAGCGCGCTGGTCGCGGCGACAGGATTGTCGCAGTCGCCCTGGTTGTCGGGGAGCTTGCCGGATTCGAAGAACTCGGTCCCACGCCTTGCGCCTTGTCGGCCGAGCACCAGATGATCCGCGACTTGCGCGCGGCGTCGGGGTGCAGCTGGTCGATCGGATAGAGGAACGTGTAGATCGTCACGTTGTCGATGCTCTTCAGCTCCGCCTCGAGGTTCGCGCAGTACGGGCAATCTGCATCGGAGAAGATCGCGAGCTTGCGTTCGCCGTTGCCCTTGACCCGCTTGAACGCGAGATTCGAGCGGCAGGCTGTCGAAGGCCACGCGGTTCAGCTGCCGCAGCTTCGCCTCGGTCAGGTTCTTCTTGGTGTTGGCGTCGTAGACCGAGCCCACCAGAACGTAGGTGACCTTCGCGTCGGTGTAGACATCTGGTCGTCGAACTGGACCTCGAAGAGACCGAAGTACGGGCTCTTCGTGACGCCGCGCACGCTCGGCACCCGGGAATTTCTGCTCCACGAGCTTCTTCACCACCGCCGACTCGCCGCTCGCCGGTTGCGTCGCGGGCGGGGATTGCGCCGCGAGCGGTGTCGCCGCCAGCAGGCCGGCCGCGAGTGCCGCCGCAGACAGCCGGCGCAGGGTTGCAGTCGAATTCGACATCATGGTCTC
Organism: uncultured beta proteobacterium; assembly: GCA_963733985.1. Lineage (GTDB taxonomy): Bacteria > Pseudomonadota > Gammaproteobacteria > Burkholderiales > Casimicrobiaceae > CAIWHR01. Next base: position 48,203 of record CAVTFF010000020.1, read on the forward strand.
CAGGGTATTGTCCAGTATGTTAGCGCAGCGCCGAATGCGCCAACAGGCGCCGCGCTGGCGGTATCGCATCCACCGCGGCCATGCCGAAATTGCGCGCTGACCTGACCCAGCGCGTATCGATGCGAAAGAGATGCGCGAGTCCATCGGTCACCGTCTGCATCGCACGCACCGGGAACGCACGGCGCCGCGCATAGCGATCGAGCAGCACCGGCGCACCGGGATCGGCCACCGGTCCGCGTTCGCGCAGCACCGCCGCCAGCATGTCGGCGTCGCCAAAGCCGAGGTTCACGCCTTGGCCCGCCAGCGGATGGACGCCATGCGCCGCATCGCCGACGAGCGCAAGCCGGTGCGCGACGACGTGCGGCACCTTCAGGAATTGCAGCGGGAACGCGGCGGCCGGCGTGATGCACTCGAACGCGCCGAGCGCATGGATGCCGGCGTCGGCAACACGCGTCGCGAGCTCTGTCGGGGCCAGCGCCAGCAGCGCGCGCGCCTGCTCGTCGGGCGCCGACCAGACGATCGATACCCGGCGTCCCGGCAAGGGCAGCCAGGCGAGAATGCCGCCGTCGCGCCGGAACCACTGGTACGCGCGGCCGTGATGCGCGCGCTCGCAGGCGAAATTCGCCACGATCGCCGTTTGGCCGTAAGGCTTGGGAACCGCGACGACGCCCGCAGCCTCGCCGCAGCCACGAATGCACGCCGTCGGCGGCGACGACAAGCCGCGCAGATGCCGCCGTGCCGTCGTCGAAGCGCAGCACGCCGGCATCCGCCGACCATGCCAGCGAATCGAAATTTCGCGGTGCGAGCGTGCGTCACGCCCGATGTCCGCACGAGCGCAACGAGAGCGGCGCGCAATGCGCGCTCCTCGACGATCCACGCGAGCGCGCGCTCGCCCAGCTCGTAGGCCGAGAAATCGAGTGCTGCGCCGTCGTCGCCGACGACGTGCATGGTTTCGACCGCCGTGAGACGCGCTCCCGGCAATGCCTGCCATGCGCCGAGCGACTCGAGGAACGCTGCGCTTCCCGGGCTCACCGCGTAGACGCGCGTGTCCCAGTGCGTTTCGACGGGCGGCTCCGGCGCCGCGACGGGCGCCCGATCGGCGAGGGCGACCTTCAGGCCGGCGCCCGCGAGCGCCGGCGCGAGCGCAAGACCCACCAGTCCGGCGCCGGCGATCAGCACGTCGAATCCGGTGCGCGGACGCGGATCGGCGCTCCCCCCGCGCTTGGGGCGGTTGCCGCCGCGCTGCCCTCCGAAGGAGAGCGATTCGCGCCTTTTGGCGCTTCGGCAGCACTCATGTTGTTGGTTCCAGCACTTCGATCACGTGGTTCTGGTTGGTGTAGATGCAAAGATCGCCTGCGATGGCGAGGCTCGCTTTGACGATGTCCGCCGCGGAAAGTGCCGTGTGCTCGACGAGCGCGCGCGCCGCCGCCTGGGCATAGGGTCCGCCCGATCCGATCGCGACGATGCCATGCTCGGGCTCGAGGACGTCGCCGGTTCCGGTGATGATGAGCGACGCCGTGCGATCGGCCACCGCGAGCATCGCCTCGAGCCGCCGCAGGATGCGATCGGCGCGCCAGTCCTTCGCGAGCTCGACCGCGGCGCGCGCAGATGACCCTGATGCTTGTCGAGCTTCGCCTCGAAGCGCTCGAACAGCGTGAAGGCGTCCGCCGTCGCGCCGGCGAAGCCCGCAAGCACGCGCTCGTTGTGGAGGCGGCGGACCTTGCGCGCGGTCGCCTTGACGACGACGCTGCCGAGCGTCACCTGGCCGTCGCCGCCGAGCGCGACGGCGCCGTCGCGGCGGACGGAGAGGATGGTCGTGCCGTGGAAGATTTCCATTCGATCGATGATCAGCGGAAGGCCAAAAGACGGCACGCGCGAGTCGGATGCGACAGCCGCGGCCCGCGCGCGTGGCCCGGTGCCACGGCGGCGCGCGTGACCCGGCCCGTCGCGCGGCCGCGGGTGCCGCTGCTCGGCCTTCTTGACGAAATGGCGGGGCGAGACGCCGATCAGCAGCAGCAGCGCGCGGACGATCGGCGTTGCGCCGACGATCTGGACCGCCCTGCGCTGCGTCTCGATGCGGTTGATCGCGTTGAGCAGCGCGCCCGCGCAGACGAAATCGATCCGTTCGACCTGGCTCATGTCGACCGGGACGACCGCGCGGCCTTGGGCGAATTCCGCGAGCCTGCTCGAACTGCGGCGCCGATGAGCCGGCCATGCACGCCGACCAGGCCAGCATCTCGGCGTCGCCCAGCCGACGCGGCCGCGCTCGGCACCGGCACCGCGGTTTCGGCGACCGCTGCCGGCAACGCCGGCGGCTCCCACGACGGCGGCGACAGCTCGAAGGTCACCGCGTATTCGACGGCGCGATCCTCGAATGCCGCTGCGCGTTCGCCCACTGCAGAAGCTCGAGCGACAGGAGCCAGGCGCCCTCGCCGCCGTCGCGCCCTTGCTTGACCGCCGCATCCAGCAGCGGCTCTCAGCTTTTCGGCACGCTGCAGCAGCAGCGCGAATCTGCGCACGGCGGGCGTCGGCCAGCGCTTGCGCGAGCAGCCGCGCGCCCGTCGTCGTCGAATCCTGTGACCGACATCACGTCGAGCCGCGACCTCCGAGACCTTCTTCGCCATCGCGCGCTTCAAGCCCTCGAGCTGCGCGCCGATGGCGGCGGTCAGCTTGCCGGTGAGCCCGATATAGCCGCCGCCGTCGCGGCGCGGCTGCGCTGCGGCTTCTCGACCGCATCCCAGGCGGGTGCCGAACGCTCGAACTGGACGACGTACTTGAGCGCGAACTGATCGAACGCCGCGCGGTCGCCTGCGCGCTGCTGCAGATCGAAGAGCGCGAGCCAGGCGAGCGGCGACAGCTTGGCGTCGTGGTCGTCGACGACGCCCTGCTCGAGGAGCGTCCGCGCCGTCCTGCGCATGACCGCTGGCATAACGCAGCGCGGCGTCCTCGAGTACCGAGCACAGGCCCGGATTCGCCTGCGCGACTTCGAAACTGGGTTGGCCGGGCGACGCCCATTCGATGAGGCTCGCCCCGGTGACCGTGATGTCTCCGGCGGGCTCGATCGGGCGCCGTTCCCCGGCGCGTCCGGAAGGAGAGCCAGCATGGCGCGCGGCCATCTCGCGCGCCGACGGCGGCCGCCCCGACGCACCGGCGCCTGCGGGCCGCGGCTTCTGCGTGGGCGCGAGGCCCCGGCTTCTTGGTCGGCGGTTTCGAGAACAACGCCATCGGATTGGTCGGTCGGTGTCCGTTAACCCGGTCTGCGGTACACCTACGACAAGCACCCGCTGGCACGAATTGGAGACCCAGACGGCGATTATGTTCCCGTCATAGGCATCCTTCAAGGGGCTCCCCTCGCCGCTTTGGCCCGGTCATCGCCGCGCGATCGGTGGGGGCATTTCACAATGATGGCGACACACACTACCTGCTAGAATCGACCGCACGCGCGCGGTCGCCCGACCGTGGAAGAAGAGGAGGATGATGATGAAAAATCCGCTCGACTCGCTTTGGGGCACGATCATTTCCGGCCTGATCCTGACGGCGATCCTGTATTTCGCCGTTCGCGGTCTGCTCGCTTGAGGGAGGCGCCGTCATGGATCTCGTTCCCGCCCTCGCAAGATGGCTGCACTTCCTGGCCGGCGTGATGTGGATCGGCCTTCTCTATTACTTCAATTTCGTGCAGGTCCCGGCGCTCAAGGCGGCCGCCGCTGACGGCACCGCGGCCGGCATCACGAAGCACATCGCGCCGCGCGCTCTGCTGTACTTCCGCTGGGCGGCGGTCGTGACCTGGCTCGCAGGCGCGGCGCTGCTCGGCAATCAGTTCGGGAGCGCCTTCACGCTGCAAAAGGGCATGGCCGGGATCGGCATCGGCGCGTGGCTCGGGACGATCATGCTGATCAACGTGTGGGCGCTGATCTGGCCGAACCAGCAGAAGATCCTCGGGATGAAGCCCGCGACCGACGAGGAAAAGAACAAGGCGCGGCGCGTGGCGTTCCTCGCTTCGCGCACCAACACGATGCTGTCGATCCCCATGCTGTTCTTCATGGCCACCGGCTGGCATCATCCGTTCTGAAGCCGCGTCGCGGCGAGCGCGGCGGCAGCGATTCAAGAGCGCCAACCCGGGATAGGAGGGGATGGGATCCACGCGATCCGTCCCCATTCGCGCGATTGCGCGGCGGGCGCGGCTACGACGGCCCGGCGCGGGGCGGGATTCAGTCCCAGTAAAGCTCAGTCCCCGTAGAGCTTCTGCACGCGCTCGCGGCGCTCCTGCGCCTCGAGCGACAGCGTCGCCGTGGGGCGGGCGAGAAGCCGCGGAATGCCGATCGGCTCGCCGGTCTCTTCGCAATAGCCGTAGACTGCCATCGTCGATCTGCTTGATCGACTTCTCGACCTTCTTCAGGAGCTTGCGCTCACGGTCGCGCGTGCGGAGCTCGAGCGTGTATTCCTCTTCGAGCGTCGCGCGGTCCGACGGGTCGGTCGTGACTTCGTTTTCGCGCAGGTGCTCGCCGGTGTCGTCTGCATTCTGCAGCAACTGGTCGCGCAGCTCGATCAGACGCTGCCGGAAGAACGCGAGCTGCGCCTCGTTCATGTAATCCTTGTCCGGCGCCTTCAGCAGGTCCTCTTCGGTGAGCACCTTGGGCTTCTTGACCACGGTTGCGCTGACGGTTGCTTGCTTCGCTGCCATGCTGACCTCTGTACCGTTCATCGTACGGCCGCAGACGGCGCGATGCGCGCCTGTCCCCTGTTCGTCCGGGCTTTTTTCGCCCCGGCGCGGCGTGCGCGAGCTAAACCACCACCCGCACTAAATCGGCAATTATATCCCGCCTGCGGCAGCCGCCACTACCTTTGTGCCCGATTCGCGGCGGAGCGCCGGCGCGCTACAGCCGCCGGTCGTATAATCCTGAAAAAACAAGGTGTTTCGATGACCTCCGGCATCCACAGCGGATACATGACCCTGACGCTCAGGCGCCCAGACGACTGGCATCTGCACCTGCGCGACGGCGCCGCCATGGCGTCCGTCGTCGCCGCCACGGCCCGCGTGTTCGGGCGAGCAATCGTCATGCCTAACCTCAAGCCGCCAGTGACGACGACGTCGCGGCGCCCGCGGCTTATCGCGAGCGCATCCTGGCGGCGCTTCCGGCAGGCTCGACCTTCGAGCCGCTGATGACGCTCTATCTCACCGACAACACCAGCGCCGAAGAGATCGCACGTGCGCGCGAATCGGGATTCGTCCACGCGGTGAAGTACTATCCGGCGGGCGCGACGACCAATTCCGATTCGGGCGTCACGGCACTCGAGCGCGCATATCCGGCGCTCGCCGCGATGGAAAAGCATCGGCTCGCGCTGTCGCTGCACGGCGAGGTGACCGATCCGGACGTCGACGTGTTCGATCGCGAGCGCGTGTTCGTCGACCGGCACTTGACGCGCGATCGTGCGCGATTTCCCCGGCTCTGCCGATCGTGCTCGAGCACATCACCACGCGCGAAGCCGCGGCGTTCGTCGCCGAGGCGCCCGCGAACGTCGCGGCGACGATCACGCCGCAGCACCTTCTGTGGTCGCGCAACGCGCTTTTCGCGGGCGGCATGCGCCCGCATCTGTATTGCGTGCCCGATCCTCAAGCGCGAGACGCACCGGCAGGCGCTCGTCGCCGCCGCGACGTCGGGCAGCCCGAAATTCTTCCTGGGCACCGATTCCGCGCCGCACGCGAAGCACACGAAGGAGAGCGCGTGCGGCGGTGCCGGCTGCTACTCGGCGCCGATTGCGCTTCCGCTATACGCCGAAGCCTTCGAGCGACGCCGGTGCGCTCGATCGCCTGGAAGGCTTCGCGAGCCACTTCGGCGCCGACTTCTACGGGCTGCCGCGGCAACGGCGACACGGTGACGCTCGTGCGCGAGCCGTGGGCAGTCCCGGCCGAATATCCGTTCGGGCTCGCAAACGCGTCGTGCCGCTGCGCGCCGGCGAGACGATGCGCTGGCGCGTCGCCGATTGACGTGGGGAACCCCGCCGTGGCGGTGCTATCCTAACCATCCGAAGCCAGCCAGACCGTCGCTGCCCGGCCCGGTGCAAACCGGCCGGGGAGAGGAAAGTCCGGGCTCCGCAGAGCAGGATGCCGGGTAACGCCCGGCCGCGATAAGTCGCCGCTAGCGCGGATGACGAAGGCGAGGAACAGGGCCACAGAGACGAGTCGCGAAGGAGGGGTCAAACCCGGCCTGCGCGGGTGAAACGCGGCAACCTCCATCCGGAGCAACACCAAGTAGGCGGACGCGCATTTGGCAACACAGGCTGCTCGTCTAGTCCGCGGGTAGGTGGCTTGAGCCCATCGGCAACGATGCGCCTAGAGGAATGACGGCCATAGCGCATGCAAGTGCGCCGTAACAGAACCCGGCTTATCGGCTGACTTCGGATTTGTCCCATGACACCCCGCGGGATTCCCGCGGGGTGTCGCCTTTCTTGCGCCCCAGATTCGGCATCATCGGCGCCGCTTCGCGTCGCGCAGGATTTCGCGAGCTGCGTTGTGGCCGGGAATCCCGGTCACGCCGCCGCCCGGATGCGTCCCGGAACCGCACATGTACAGACCGGCGATCGGCGCGCGGTAACTCGCGTTGCCGAGCACGGGCCGCGCCGAGAAGAGCTGGTCGAGCGTGAGCGCACCGTGGAAGATGTCGCCGGCCGTCAAGCCGAACTCGCGCTCGAGATCGAGCGGCGACAATGCCCGGCGGCCGACGATGCTCGCGCGGAAATTCGGCGCGACCCGATCTACCGTGTCGATCATCAGGTCGGCAACTTCCTCGCGCGCATCGTCCCACGTGCGGCCCGGCATCACCGAGGCAAGATCGGGATGGACGTGCTGGCAGAACAGGCTCGCCACGTGCATCCCCGGCGGCGCCAACGTATCGTCGACGACAGAAGGTATCAGCACCTCGACAATGGGCGCGCGCGACCAGCCCTGCGTCTTGGCGTCGAAATAGGCGCGCTCCATGTAGGCGAGCGACGGCGCGACGATGATTCCGCTCGCGTGATGCGGCGCTCGCGCCTTCCCCGGAAGCGCAATGAAGTCGGGCAGCTCGGAAAGCGCGACGTTCATCCGGAACGTTCCCGAGCCGCAGCGATAGCCGGCAATCCGCGCGCGAAAGTCTTCCGGCAGATGCGAGGGGTCGACGAGCTTCCCGAACAGGAGCTTCGGACCGACGTTCGCGACGACGCGCGTTGCCTCGACGACTTCGCCGTCCGCGAGCTCCACGCCGGCGGCACGGCCTGCCTTCACGATGACGCGCGCGACGGCTGCATTCGTCCGCAGCGACACGCCGAGCACCGCGCATTCTTCTGCGCATCGCCTGTGTGATCGCTCCCATTCCGCCGATCGCATGACCCCACTGTCCGCGCTCGCCGTTCACCTCGCCGAACACGTGGTGCAGCAGCACGTAGGCGGATCCGGGCGTGTAGGGGCTCGCGAAATTGCCGACGATGGCGTCGAAGCCGAATGCGGCCTTGAGCGGCTCGGATTCGAACCAGCGATCGAGCACGTCGCCGGCGCTCTTGGTGAAGAGATCCAGCACGTCGCGCCGTCTGGCGAGATCGAGTCCGCGGAATCGTTTGGCCACTTTCCATGCGTCGAGCAGAGCAGCTAGGCCGCCACCGATGTTAGGCGGGGTGGCGAGGAGCAGATCGCGCAGCACATCGGCGACGCGGTCGAGCATGCCGTAATACGCGGGCAGCGCGTCGGCATCGCGGCGCGAGGATTTCGCCACCTCGGTCTGCGTTGCCGCGAGCCCCCCACCGACCTTCAGATGCCGTCCGTCCGGAAGCGGCAGGAAATTCGCGATCGGCCGCGCGACGATGCGCAAGCCGTGCTCGGCGAGCTTCAAGTCGCGGATGACTTTGGGACTGAGCAGGCTCACCGTGTAGGCCGCCGTCGAGTTGCGAAATCCCGGATGGAATTCCTCGGTCACCGCGGCGCCGCCGAGAACGCCGCGACGCTCGAGCACGCAGCGTCCTGCCCCGCGGCCGCGAGATAGGCGGCGCAGACGAGGCCGTTGTGGCCGCCGCCGATGATGACGGCATCGAAGCGGCGGGCAGGCGCAATCACGGGGAATCGCTGCCGGTCGTCACTAGGGGTGGCCGCAATCGCTTCGAAGCGGCGCTTCCGCTCCGAGGCCCTGTCTATTCTTCGTCGACGCTGATTGCGACGGTCGAATAGCCGGCGTCGACATAAGTGATCTCGCCGGTGATCGCGCTCGCGAGGTCCGAGAAATAGAATGCGGCGACATTGCCGACCTCGTCGATCGTGATGTTGCGGCGGAGGGGCGCCGCGCGCTCGAATCGGGTCATGAGCTTCGAGAAATTTCCGATCCCCGCCGCTGCAAGCGTCTTGATCGGGCCCGCGGACAGGCCATTGACGCGAATGCCCTCGGGCCCGAGGCAGGCGGCAAGATAACGGACGTTGGCCTCGAGGCTCGCCTTGGCTAAGCCCATCACGTTGTAATTCGGCACCGAGCGCACCGCACCCAGGTAGGTGAGCGTGAGCATCGAGCCTGCGCGCCCGCGCATCAGCGGTCGCGCGCCCTTGGCGAGCGCCGCAAAGCTGTAGCTCGAAATATCCTGCGCGACGGCAAACGCATTTCGCGACAGACTGTCGAGGAAGTCGCCGGCAAGCGCTTCGCGCGGCGCGAACGCGATCGAATGCAGGAGCCCGTCGAGGACGCCCCACTCCGATTTCAGGCTCGCGAACAGCGCATCGATGTCGTCGTCCTTGGCGACATCGCAGCGCAACACCGGCACCGCGCCGAACTCGGAGGCGATCCTGACGACACGATCCTTGAGCTCGTCGTTGACGTACGTGAAGGCGAGCTCCGCGCCTTCGCGCCGGCATGCCCGCGCGACGCCGTAGGCGATCGAGCGATTCGAAAGAATCCCCGTGATCAGGATCTTCTTGCCGGCGAGGAAGCCCATGGCAACTCCGGAAGCGTCAGGCAGCGTGTGGTCCCGGCGCCGGGACAGTCGTCAGAATTCGTGCGAAGCGATGTTTTCGATCACGCCGCAGGCGAGGCGAGTGTTGGGAACGCCTGGCTGCGCGTCGAGCGGACCCGCCATGCCCTGATGGACGACGACCGCTTTCCCGAGAATACCATCCGGCCCGTCGATGGAGACGCCATCCATGCTCGCGGTCATCATCAGCGATCCGTTATTGGCCGCCGCCGCTGCGTAGACCTGCGGCACGCCCCCTTGCGGCGCCCACGGCGGGCCGGCCGAGAAGGTGTTGGGGGATGAGCAGTTGCCGGTCGTATGAATGGCGACCCGGTAGGGCCCGGGCATGACATCCTGAAGTTGCACCACCATCGTCAGTCCACCTTCGCGCCGGCGGAAGAGGATCAACCCATTGACGGGGCTGCCCGCCTTCGCCGCCAGATGCGCGCCCACCGAAGGGCCGAACTGGAGCACGCGGGATTGGTTGTCCGAGGTCGAACTGCACGCCGCGAGCGTAGCCGCGACCGCAAGCGCCGATCCCGCAAGGGCGGCCGCGGCGATTCGGCTCATCGCCGCCGCGGCGAAAGCAGCTAGGTGTCCCAATTGCAAGGGCCTATTACACTTTGCGAATGACGCCGCAGGCGACGCGCGCTTCGAAGTTGCCGGTGGGTTGCGTCTTGTAGTCGTCGGGGTCCTTGTGGACGATCGCCTTTGTCGATGATGTCGCTCGCGCCGCCGCCGACGGTGATCACGCCGAGCTCCGCCGTCAGCATCGCTTCACCGTAGCCGTCGGCGACCAGCATCGGCATGTCGCCGGCGTGGTGGTCCGTGCCCGACGGGTTGCCGTGGGCGTGTTCGTCGGGTTGAAATGGCCGCCCGCGCTCATGCCGTCGCCGGAGCTGCGGTCGCCTCTTTCGTGGATGTGGAGACCGTGGGCGCCGGGCGAGAGTCCCGAAACCTGGGCGACCACGAATACCTTGTCGCCCTTTTGAACAAAGGTGACCGTGCCGCCCGCGGCGTTCCCTTGGTCGGCGCGAGCAGCGCGACCACGGAGGGTTCCGAGGACCCGCCATCGTAGTGCAGGATCCGAGCACGACGGCCATTGGAGTGAGCAGCAGACGTTTCGAAGAGACCTCCCTCGGCGGAACACGACCGCCAGTCGGCGACAGCGCGACGGGCGTTGCCGGTCACGCATCATAAGCGAGGCGCACCCTGTTGCCAAAACGACGCGTTGGCGGCAGCATTCGAGATGGTCCGCTATCTGATGGACCGCAGCCCGGACAGTCGGCTGGCAAGAGCGGGCAGTCCGTCACATCCCTACCTCGCTTGTTTCGTTCAATCGGAGGAATTGATGTTCGTACGAAATCTTTCATTGGCAGCGCTTGCGCTCATTCCGTTCTCGGCGGGCGCGGCGACCTGCGAACAGGTGATCCAGGCGTTCGGCAATCAGCTTGCCGACGTCAAATGTTTCCAGAGCACGGATCTCACCACCAACAATGATTTGACCACGCCGCCCGATAACGTTTGGCAGCCCGGGCTACCGCTGCCGCTTCCGCTTTTTGCCTTCACCCCGAGGACGGACCGCGCCATTTTGATCAATGCGGTAGCGAGCCCTCCGGAGGACAAGACGCCGATCACGAAGGCCGTGCCGGGCTTGCAGATCAATGCCAGAATCGCGTCGGATCCCACCGGCGAGGCGCGTTTCCTGCTGCGCCTGCCCGACGACTGGAATGGAAAACTCGTCGTCGCAGGGACGCCGGCCCAGCGCAGCGAATTCAGCAGCGACTATGGCTGGAGCGATTACGTCGTGCAGAAAGGATACGCCTTCGCGTCGCAGAACAAGGGCGTCCTCAACTTTTATCTCACGACCAGCGCCGATCCTCTGGGCTGCCGCCTGAATCCCGCCTCGACGACGTATGTTCACTTCTACGATAACGACCCGGGCAAGGATTTCACGACTTGGGCGCAGTACATGATCGACGCCGCAAAACTCGCGCGCAAAGGGATCCAGGCAGCCTACGGCGGCATGCCGCGCTACACCTACGCCGTAGGGACCTCGAACGGCGGCTATCAGGTGCGGCGCGCGGTGGAATTGGCTCCGACGCTGTTCGACGGCGGTGTCGACTGGGAAGGAACCTATGTCGACGAGCCCGCGCCCAACATCCTCACCGATCTGCCGCCGGGAGTGCTCAACTTTCCCGACTATCTCGCTTCCGGTAACGATCCGAACAGCACCGCGGCGAAGAACATCGTGGGCGCGGGCTATCCTCCGGACATCGTGGCGAGCCCGCTCACGATGTGGGGTCGGTATTACACGTCGTACTGGGAAGTGACGATGTGCCAGTGGCAGAAACGGCTCGATCCGACGTACAACACGTACGGCAGTGGGCTCTCCACGTACAACTACGTCCAACGCCTGTCGTTCTCGAACGTCGGCGACAACATGGCCGACTTCGCGACCACCGGACTCATCCAGCGACCGCTGATCACGGTTCAGGGGACGTTGGACGCATTGTTGCCGATCGATCACCATGGCCGCGCCTATGCGCGCGCGGTCGAGGCTGGCTTCGAGGCGCAGCCGGGGTTTCCGAACCGTCCCACGCCGGCATATCGTTTGTACGAGGTGCAGAACGGCAATCACATCGAGAACTACAAGACGTTCTATCCGCAGCTCGAATACATTCTGCCGCATGCGCAGCGTGCCTTCGATCTGCTCGTGGCCAATGTCGAGCACCGCGCAGCCCTGCCGCCGAATCAATGCATCCCGCGCGGAGGCGCAATTGCACCAGCGCCTGCCCACCCCGGGCACTGCGCGGATCTTTTTGTCGGCCCCTAGGCAGCGACTAACAATCTCGGCAGGAACGCGCTTACTGTTGCGTCCTTACTTCGGGATCCAAATAACCGGGCCGGACACTGCATCGAGGCTGCCCGGCCGGACAAGGTAGAATGACGCGGCCGCTCCGAAACGGGCGGCCGTTTTCTTTTTGGTAGCAGACTTGCCATGTCCACGATGACCCCGTCCGAGATCGTCTCGGAGCTCGACAAGCACATCGTCGGCCAGGACGACGCGAAGCGGGCGGTGGCGATTGCGCTGCGCAACCGCTGGCGGCGCCAGCAGGTTCCTGAGCCGCTGCGGCAGGAGATCACGCCGAAGAACATCCTGATGATCGGGCCGACGGGTGTCGGCAAGACCGAAATCGCCCGCCGACTCGCGCGCCTCGCCGATGCTCCGTTCATCAAGGTCGAGGCGACCAAGTTCACCGAAGTCGGCTACGTCGGCCGCGACGTCGACACGATCATTCGTGACCTCGCCGAAGCCGCCGTCAAGCAGACGCGCGAGGCCGAGACGCGGAAGGTGCGCGACCGCGCGGCCGACGCCGCCGAGGAGCGGATCCTCGACGTGCTGCTCCCGCCGGCGCGCGAGGTCAACTTCGAGACAATGCAGCCCGCGGACTCCGGGACGCGGCAGAAATTCCGCAAGATGCTGCGCGAAGGCAAGCTCGATGACAAGGAAGTCGAGGTCGAGATCTCGATGCTGCCGCCGCAGATGGAGATCATGGCGCCGCCGGGGATGGAGGAACTCACGAGCCAGCTGCAGGGGATGTTCCAGCAGATTGGCGGCACGCGGCGCAAGATGAAGAAGATGCCGGTCGCCGAAGCGATGAAGGTGCTGACCGAGGAGGAAGCGGCGCGGCTCCTGAACGACGACGAGATCAAGGCCAAGGCGCTCACCGCCGTCGAGCAGAACGGCATCGTGTTCCTGGACGAGATCGACAAGATCGCGAGCCGGCAGGAAACGCAAGGCGCCGACGTGTCGCGCCAGGGCGTGCAGCGCGATCTCCTCCCGCTCGTCGAAGGCACGACGGTGTCGACCAAGTACGGAATGATCCGCACCGACCACATCCTGTTCATCGCATCGGGGGCATTTCACCTGTCGAAGCCGTCGGACCTGATCCCCGAGTTGCAGGGCCGCTTCCCGATTCGCGTCGAGCTCTCGTCGCTTTCGGTCGGCGATTTCGAGCAGATCCTCACGGCCACCGACGCCTGCCTCACGCGCCAGTACGAGGCGCTGCTCGGCACCGAGAACGTCCATCTCGATTTCCGGGGCGACGGCATCCGGCGGCTCGCCGAAATCGCCTACGCCGTCAACGAAAAGCAGGAGAACATCGGCGCACGCCGGCTCTACACGGTGATGGAGCGGCTGCTGGACGATCTTTCGTACCACGCGGGTACGCACACGGGTGAGACGTTCGTCATCGATGCCGCTTACGTCGAGACGCGGCTTGCGGGCATCGCTGGCGACGACAACCTCGCCCAGTACATCCTGTAGCGCGGGCCGCCGGCGTTCGACCGCCTGCTCCGATCAATGCTCGAGCGCATCCTCGGCATCATCCTGCCGGTGTTCCTGGTCATCGCGCTGGGCTTCGCCTACGCCCGCAAGGCGAAGCCGGACATGGCGTGGGTCAACCGCATCAACATGAACGTCCTCGCGCCGGCGCTGATCTTCACGGCGCTCGCAGGCAAGGACTTCGATCTCGTCGCCAACCGGTTGCTGATCCTCGGCAGCATCGGCGTCGTATTGGGATCGGGACTGCTCGCATGGCCATTCGCGTGGCTGCTGCACGAGGACCGCCGCACGTTCGTGCCGCCGATGATGTTCAACAACTGCGGCAACATGGGGCTGCCGCTCGCGGTCCTCGCGTTCGGGCAGCCGGGATTCTCGGCGATGGTCGCACTGTTCACCATCTCGAATCTGCTGCATTTCACGCTGGGCGTGTGGATCCTCGACCATCACGCGAAGTTCGCAAACCTGCTCCGAAACCCGATGGTGATCGCGACGTTCGCCGGCTTCCTGTTCGCCCTCTTCCATCCGCCGCTGCCCGATTTCCTGATGCTCGCGCTGAAGATGACCGGCGATGCGATGATTCCGTTGATGCTGATTTCGCTCGGCGTGCGGCTCTCCGACGTCTCGTGGTCGAGTTGGCGCCTCGGTGTCATCGGCGGCCTCGTCTGTCCGCTGACCGGCATCGCGACGGCGGCGCTGCTCGCGCCCGTCCTCGGCCTCGACCGCGATCAGCAGGGGTTGCTGCTGCTGTTCGGGTGCCTGCCACCGGCGGTGCTCAACTTCATGGTGGCCGAGCAGTACGGCCAGGAGCCCGGCAAGGTCGCCTCGATCGTGCTGATCGGCAACCTGCTCGCGATTGCGTTCGTGCCGGTCGGGCTCACGCTGGCGCTACACTGACGTTCGTTTTCGGAAGCGAGACGCACGATGAATCTGTATCGGATGCTGCAGCAGCGCGAAGGCGAAGGCCGCCCGCTCAGGGTCGGGCTGATCGGCGCCGGCAAGTTCGGCTGCAATGTATCTTGCGCAGGCCAAGCACACGCCCGGCATTCATATCGTCGGCATCGCGGATCTCGCGCCCGATCGCGCGCAAGGCATCGCTGGCGCGCATCGGCTGGGCTCCGGAACGCTACGGCGCGCGCATCGCTCGCCGGAGCCGGCGAAGTCCCGCGCGACGTTCGTCACCGACGACGCGCTTGGCGCTGATCGCCGCACCCGAGATCGAGATCGTCATCGATGCGACCGGCAATCCGGCCGCCGGCATTCGCCATGCGCTCGCATGCTGCGCGAACGGCAAGCACATCGTGATGGTCAACGTCGAGGCCGACGCGCTCGCGGGCCCGCTGCTGGCGCACCGCGCGCGCGAGGCCGGGATCGTCTATTCGCTCGCCTACGGCGACCAGCCGGCGCTGATCTGCGAGATGGTCGACTGGTGCCGCGCCGCGGGCTTCGAGGTCGTCGCCGCCGGCAAGGGCACCAAGTACCTGCCGGAGTACCACGCGTCGACGCCCGACACCGTGTGGCCGTACTACGGCTTCACGCCGGAGATCGTCGCGGCAGGCGACTTCAACGCGCAGATGTTCAATTCGTTCCTCGACGGCACGAAGAGCGCGATCGAGATGGCGGCGGTTGCCAACGCGACGGGGCTCACGCCCGCGCCCGACGGACTCGCGATTCCCGCCGTGCGGCGTCGACGACCTGCCGCGCGTGCTGCGGCCGCGCGAGCGCGGGCGGGCAGCCTGCACCACGCGGGCAGGTCGAGGTGATCTCGAGCGTCGAGCGCGACGGCCGGCCGGTGTTCCGCGACCTGCGCTGGGGCGTCTACGTGACGTTTCGCGCCGGCGACGCAGGCTACAGAAGCGGGCGAAGACTACGTGCGCCGCTGCTTCAAGGAATACGGCTTCTCGACCGACCCGTCGGGCGCGCTATTCGGCGATGTACAAGCCGTATCACGCGATCGGGCTCGAGCTCGGCATTCAGCGTCGCCTCGATCGGACTGCGCGGCGAGCCCACGGGGGCGCCGATCGCCTGGCGCGGCGATGTCGTGGCGACCGCGAAGCGCGATCTCGCCGCGGGCGAGACGCTCGACGGCGAAGGCGGCTACACGGTGTACGGGCAAGCTCCTGCCGGCAGCCGCGTCGCTCGCCCTTTCCGGCGCTGCCGCTCGGTCTCGCGCACGGCGTCAAGCTCAAGCGCGCGATCGCTGCGCATCGCGCCGTGCGCTGGGGCGACGTCGAGTTCGAGGCGGCGATCGATGCGGTTAAGGTCCGCCGCGAGATGGAGACACTGTTTGCGCCTACGCCACCGTCACCTTCGGCGCCGCCGGAGCGCGCGCGCGTCGCGTGATGCGCAGCAGCCAGCGGTAGACCCTAGCCTCCAGGGCGCCGAACGCCGATCCAAGAGCAATCGCAGTTGCTGCCAGAGCGACGAACAGGAATCCGTTCGGCATGTAAGGCCACACGCCGAGCGCGAGCAAGGTCGTGATCACCGGGACGTGGACGAGATAGAGCCCGTACGACCAGTCGCCCAACGCGACCAGCACATTGCCGGGCGCGAGGCGACGATGCCGGTCCGCGAGCACCGCCCAAAGCACTAGTGCACCGAAGCCCAAACCCGTGAGCAATTGCCGCGCCTCGACGCTCGTCGCGAAATTTGTGCTCATGACGAGCGCCGGCGCCGACAGCAATGCATACGTGCGCCATGCGACGGGCAAGCGAAGATGAACGCGGTAGACCAGCATGCCGGTGATGAATGGCAGATTGAAGGCCGAAAACGCGATCTGGTCGGCCGTCGGCAACATGGCCGTGGCTTTCGAAGGGGCCACGATACAGCTGATGGCGATCAACGCGAGCCATGCGACGCAGAGGAGATCGCGAACCTTGGACCAGCCGGCCAGCGCCGCGACGCCAACGACAAGATAGAAGAAGATCTCGTAGACGAGGCTCCACTCGACGGCCAGCGGGTATCGGATCGGCCCAAAGGGCAACAGCGTGACCGCGCGCGCAATGTCGCCTGCACCTGGCACTTGGCCCCAGAGTACGACCTGGATGCCCACGACCAACGCGACGGCCATCCAGTACGCCGGATAGATCCGAAGGAGACGTCGGCGCGCGAACTCGCCAACGGGCATGCGCTCGATGCTTTGTGCGATGACGAAGCCCGAGATGACGAAGAACAGGCGGACGCCCCATCCGAAATGGTGCTCGAGAAAAAAGTTGACGAACGATCCCGCGTCGGGCCGGCTCAGTCCGACGTAGAAGCTCGAGTGATGGAGCACAACGCCGAACGCAGCAAGGAACCGCAACATCTGGACGCGTTCGTAGCGCGTCGGCGCGGTCGCCGGGGCGGCAGCGGGCCGAGATGAAGGTATGTGGCTGCTCAACGGTGGAGGATACGCAAGCCCTGCGTCGATCGACACCGCACCGGATTCCAGGGCCACGTCATCTTTCGCCTGCGCACTGCGGCACAAGACCATGGCATGACAATTGCATCATACGCCTGGATATGGCGTGCGCTATTCGTCCGCTGCGGATCCGAGGAAACAACTTGCGCAACTGGCTGATTCTGCTGATCTCAGGCATCGTTGCCAACACTGCTGCGGCGGCTGTAGCGCTGACGATTTCCGGCAATGTTGCCTTTGCGGGCGCGCCCTTGCCCGGCGTCGAGCTGCTGGCGCCCAAGGCGACCTGCACGGCTACCGATGCGCTTGGCAACTACACGTGCAGCGTAGCATCGGGCTGGAGCGGCACGCTTGCCGCGTACGCGAACGCTTTCACGTTCGTCGTTGCAGGGGACCCGCAAAGGGCAGCTGCCGTAACGTTTGCCAACCTCTCGGCGAACCAGGGTGGCATCAATTTCGTCGCGGCCCGAGCCAATGGCCTGCGCAGCGAAGTCGCTTTGGCTCGGCCGGCGAACGGAAAGTTCTACCTCGATTACGACTGGAACAGCCAGCCCAACGCGGTCATCGCGCTCGGTTTCCCGGGGGACATCCGTTTAGCGGGCGACGTCAACGGCGATGGCATCTCGGACCTGATCGCCTACCACGGAGGGCTGTGGTACATCGATACCAACCTCGACGGCATCGCCGATCGCGTCGCTGGATTCGGCGGCGCGCCCAACGACATCCCGCTCACCGGGGACACCACGGGTTCGGGCAAGGACGATCTCGTCATCTATCGCGACGGCCTCTGGTTCGTCAGCAGTACCGGCGACGGCACGGTTACGGCGATCTACGGATTCGGCGGGATTCCGGGCAAGGACATTCCGCTCCTGGCCGATATCGATGGCGATGGCAAGGCGGATCTCATCATCTACCGCGATGGCGTTTGGTATGTGTCGACCAAGCGCAACGGAGTCGCGGACATCGTGGTCTACCTGGGTGGCGCGCCAGGCGACGTGCCGACCACGCTCGACTATGATGGCGACGGCCGCGCTGATCCGGCGATCTACCGCGGCGTCGGCGGCGCCGGGTTCTGGTATGTGTCCACAAGTCACAACGGTCTCGCACAAGCGGTATTCGGGTACGGCGCGGCCGGCGACCGTCCGCTTTCCGGCTTCTTCAACCGCGCCAACACGCGGTTCGTGAAGGCAGGGAGCGCCTGCGTCGCCGGATGCACCCAGGCCAATCCTTACGGTTCGATCAGAGCTGCGTGGCAGGACGCCGCCGACGGTGACATCTTGCGCATAGCCGCGGGGAATTACCCGGAGAACCTGCGCGTTGAGCTACCCCGGCAATCAGTACGCCCCGGGAAAGTTCGGGAAGAACAACATCAAGCTCCTTGGCGTATCCTCCGCGAGCGTCGTCGTCTCGCCTGCCGCGGGAGATGCGCTCGCCATCCAGGGCGCGACGGGCTACGTCGTCCGGCGCATGCGGTTCACCGCGGGAGCGGCGGCCGGCCGCGGCATCGTCGCGATCGGCGGTCCCGGCTCGGTGCTTCCCGCGTTCCCGGGGCCGCAGCTTTCGCTACTGCAGGTGGACGCGATCGAAAGCAGCGGCACGAACGTGCTTCTTACCGGCGCCACCAATGCGCAGGTTAGCCGCGGCCGGATCAATCGCAGTCATGGAGCTCACGGAATGTCGGTTTGGCAATCCTCTTACGCGCGCGTTCTCGACACCGAGGTCTTGCAGAACGGCTTTGCGACGCCGACCGGCCCCCCGCCGCCGGACGCAGGCAAAGGGCTCGACGTGCGCGACGATTCGGAGATCGATGCACGCCGCAGCACGATCCGCGAGAACCTCACGTTTGGTGTGATCGGTGTCAATCGAGCCGTGGTTCGCCTCGCGTCGGACACCGTCGCCGCGTCCGGATATAACGGGATCATCCTGTGCGGCGCGGGAGCCAACGATCAGACATCGTCGTTCATCACCGGCAACTACGTCGCCGGCAACGGCACAGTGCGCCCGGATCTCGGCTGGAACGGCCTCGAGATCTTCCTCACCTGCATCGGTAGTCATGTCGTGAGCGGAAACACCTTCGTGGGTAACACGCTGAATGGGATTTTCATCGGGTCCGGCACGGCGACGCTGACCGCAAACATGTTCCAGGGTAACCGCATCGGCGTGACTGCGTTTGCCGGCACCGACGGAGCAACGCCCAGCTCGACGAATACTGCGCTGACGGTCCTGGGCAACATCTTCGATGCAAATACCGTGGACGGGCTCTACTCGGCGCGCAGCGTCGGCACCGCGCGTACGCTGTCGGCAACCATCGGCGGCGTCGGAGCAGGGCAGGCGAACGTGTTCAAGAACCAGGTCGCGCCGGCGTTCCACGCGATCTCCTGCGACAACCTCACCACCGCTTTCACGTGTCCGCCGGGTGGCAATACATTCACCAACAACGTCAACGACATCGAGTCGACGTGCCCCGCGACGTGCGTCAAATGAACGCAGCATCGCTGCGAGGGCGAACTAAAGACGTCGCGGCAGCCCGCCGTTCCGGCTGCGGCCGGCCGCACCGCGTCGCGGCACGCGCGTAAAGCAAGCTCGAGCGTCCGAGAGCCAGGCTCACCCGGTCGGGGCGCCCCTGGGACCCGTCCGCGCAAGTGATCGCCGCTCCTGCGTCGATGCGCATCGAGATGCGGATAGAATCGCGCGGATACCTTTTTCCCCTCGTCGTCTAGGTTCGCTACGTCCAGTTAGGTCCCTCTCTTGATCTCCGAGCCGACCCTGCGTCCGCCCGCTGCCGCGCCACAATCGATGCGCTACGACCGCGTGCAGGTATTGCGGTTCTTCGCGGCGCTCGGGGTCGTTCTCTATCACACGAGTACCTATCTGCAGACGAAGCATCCCGATACTGGCGTCTTTGTGCGTTTTTTTGACCATCACTTCTCATGGGGAGTCGAGCTCTTTTTCGTCATCTCCGGATTCGTCATCGCGCACAGCATCGAGCGGATGTCGGTTGCGGAATTTGCGCGCCGCCGTTTGCTCCGGATTTACCCGGCGTACTGGCTCGCCGTTGCGTTAGTGCTGAGCGGCCGCTGGTTGCTCGGTCGCGTCATGCCGCCGGTTGGCGATCTCCCGCGCCCGCTCGGCGACCTCCCGCGCGCGCTCGGCGACCTCCCGCAGCCCTTCAGCGATCTCCCGCGCGCCCTCAACGACCTTCCGCGCGCGCTCACGTTGCTGCCATTCGGGAGCATCAACTATCCGCTCACGGTCGAGTGGACGCTTGTCTACGAAATCTTCTTCTATTTCCTCGTCGGGGCCGCCGCGCTGGCCGGATGGAACCGCGTTCGCGATGTATTTTGCGTGCTTTGGGTCGCGGCGATTCTGATCTACTTCCTTGCACCACTGCCGCCCGCGACTGCATTTCTGCCGACAGCTGGACAGATGCTGTTTTCGGCGTTCAATCTGCCCTTTATTACAGGGATGATTGTGCATCGCGTCCACCACCGCGTGCCCTATGCGGCCCGCAGCTATGTGCTGCTGCTGGCGCCCGCGCTCGTGCTGGGCTCCACCTTCGTTGCCAGGACTGAGACCGCGCTGCTGATGCTGGGACTGGGATTTGGCGCGCTGGTGCTGTGGGCTGTGCTCTCCGACCGGAACCGGCGACTCCACGAGGGCAACCCGCTGATAAAGCTCGGCGACTGGTCGTATGGGCTTTATCTGGCGCACGCGCCGGCGATCTGGCTGCTGCTGGCGTTCAGTGCCGGCTTCTCGGTGTCGAACACGGTGCTTTTTCTCGCGGTCGCCGTGTTCGCGGTCTTGGTCGGGTCGATGTTCGGCGCGGTCGAGTCGACCCTTTACCGGTGGCTGCTGCGCGTCACCCGGCGCGCAAGCGCCCCGGCGGCAGCGCCGAAGGTGACGGCGGCGTAGCCGCCAACATCGTCTCCCGCACGCATTCTTGGTCGCTCCCTGTTGTTTGCGCGCCGCTGCCTCCCACTCATCGACCGGCAGAGCGGCGGGCAGCACTAAGCCGCGGACCTTCGACGTTGGTCTAGCGACCGCCAGCGTCAGCAGTCACTGGAGGCACAACAAATCCGAGCGGGACATGATTGGCGTTCGCTCGCGTTGTGCGAACTTACTGTGGCTCTCCGATTCCTGTAAAGGTTGGCAGTGGATTGAGCTTCTTCGATGTCTCGAAGTCGGCCGTGCTCACGCTAGACCGCTCGGCGAAACGTCGCGAGCAGCGCACCCGCAATGACGAACAGCCCTCCAAAGGTCCGGTTCAACGCCCGAACGTGTGCCGGCGCACGCAGAAGGCGCAGTACCTTTGCGGCGAGTCCCGTGTAACCGCTCATCACGACGAGGTCGGTGAAGACGAGCGTCGCCGCGCAAACCAGATATTGGACAAGCTGCGGCTTGGCGGGATCGATGAATTGCGGCAGCACGGCGAGCATGAACACGATGCCTTTCGGGTTTGTCGCATTGACGAGAAAGCCGCGTGCCACGAGCTCGCGGATCGTGCCGCGAGCGTCGCCGTCATCGCCCGGCGCCATCGCCGCCACCGGCGCGCGCCATTGCTCGATCCCCAGCCAGACGAGGTAGGCCACCCCCGCCCATTTGATCGCCCCGAAGGCGAGCGTCGACGCGGCAAGCACAGCGCCCAGTCCGGCGCCGACGATCGCGAGCGCGGTTAGAAGTCCGATTTCGAGGCCGAGGATATTCCATAGTCCGCGCACGTAGCCGTAACGCACTCCCGCCGCCATGCACGAGAGCGCGCCGGGTCCCGGTGACACGCTGATGAGCCAGGACGCGACGAAGAAGGCGAGCCAGGTAGTGAGCGGCACGGGTCGGGCATGAGTTCGTTGCAGACCGTTTCATTGTAGCCGATTCGCGGCGTCGGACGCTCGCGCCGCAGGTTGTGCTCGCCGGACTGTCGTCAGTCGAGCGTGCTGCGGAACGATCTCAAGCCGATCGCGATCACGACGGCCATGAACGCGGCAATCGGCCACGCCTCGGCCCCGATCTCGGCGAAGCCGTTGCCCTTGAGCAGCACGCCGCGGACGATGCGCAGGAAGTGCGTGAGCGGCAGCACCTCGCCGATCGCCTGCGCCCAACCGGGCATGCCGCGAAACGGAAACATGAAACCGGACAGGAGCATCGACGGCAGGAAGAAGAAGAACGTCATCTGCATCGCCTGCAGCTGATTCCGCGCGACCGCAGAGAACGTTAACCCGAGCGTCAGATTCGCCGCGATGAACAACAGCACCGCGAGATAGAGGACGACGAGGCTTCCCTGGACCGGCACGCCGAATATCACGCGGGCGAGGAACAGGATCAGCGTTACCTGGATGAGGCCGATCAGCACGTACGGAATGATCTTGCCCGACATCACCTCCGCCGCAGTCGCGGGCGTCGCGAGCAGGTTTTCGATCGTCCCGCGTTCGCGCTCGCGCGTGATCGCGAGTCCGGTCATCATCACCATCGTCAGCGTGAGGATCACGCCCATCAGGCCGGGAACGATATTGTATTGGGTGATCGCTTCCGGGTTGTAGCGTGCATGGACCCGAATTTCGAACGGACCCGGCGACGCCGCGAGAGGCGCGAGCGGTCCGCCGAGATCGCGCGCGAGCGCGCCCGCCGAAAGCTGGTTGACTGCCGCGATCGCGCTGCCGGTGGCCGCCGGATCTGTTGCGTCGGCCTCGACCAGGAGCGCGGGACGCTCGCCGCGCACCAGCGCGCGGGCGAAGCCCTCGGGGATCGTGACGACGAACAGCGTGACGCCATTCGCGAGCAGCCGGTCCGCGTCCGCTTCGTCCTTGGCCTCGCGGACGAAGTCGAGGTATTCACTGTTCTTCAGTGCGGCCAGGATGTCGCGCGAAAATTCGCTGCGGTCGACATCGAGAACGGCAGTCGGCAGATGTTTGGGATCGGAATTGATCGCATACCCGAACAGCACGAGCTGGAGGATCGGAATGCCGACGATCATGCCGAAGGTGAGCCGATCGCGCTTGAGCTGGATGAACTCCTTGCCGACGATGCCCATCCACCGCGACCAGGAGAAATAGCGGTTCATGGGCGTACCCGTTCGCTTGCGGCTTCCACCGCTGCGCTGCGCCAACGGGGACACCTGCGCGAGGAGGGGGTAGCCGGGGCCCGCAGACGCCCGAGCGGGCGGGGCGAAGCCCAGGCACGAAGCGAACGCCTGCGAGTGCGTGGCGGTGGCCGACGCGTTTCGCTGGACTCAGGTCGACGCCACGCGGAGACCGCGCGTCCGCGAGCTCGGGAGGCGGCCGATTCCACAATGCAACGCACAGGCCACGGCATCGCCGCGGCTGCGGCAATTCGCTCCCGGAGCGGCCCGGCGGCGCTCATGCCGCCGTCCGGTCGTTCGATTCTTCGGCGCTGCGCATCAGGTGGATGAACACGTCCTCGAGACCGGGCACAACGCGCTGCCAGCGCCAGCGCTTGTCATCGCGCAACGGCGCGAGGTCCGCGTCGAGTCGCGCCGCATCGCGCCCGACGACGTGCAGCGTCTCGCCGAATGCCGCGACTTGCTCGACCGAAGGCAGTCTGCGCAACTCGTCCGCGAGCGAAGCGAGGTCCGGTCCCTCAACCGACCAGCCCACGAGCGCCTGGCTTTCCGTCACCTCGGCAGCGGTGCCCTTCGCCAGCAGGCGTCCGTTTAGGATATAGGCGAGCTTGTGGCAGCGCTCGGCCTCGTCCATGTAATGCGTGCTCACGAGGACGGTGATGCCCGCCGTGGCGAATCGATGCAACTCCTCCCAGAACTCGCGCCGCGCCTTGGGGTCGACGCCCGCGGTCGGCTCGTCGAGCAGCAGGAGTTGCGGCTCGTGCAGCACGCACGCGGCGAGCGCGAGCCGCTGCTTCCAGCCACCCGACAGCGTTCCCGCGAGCTGGTCGCCGCGCGGGACCAGGCCGAGCCGCTCGAGCGCCGCTTCGACCTTCACGCGCCGATCCGTCATCCCGTACATGCGCGCGATGAACATCAGGTTCTCGCGGATCGTGAGGTCGACCCAGAACGAGAAGGCCTGCGTCATGTACCCGACATGGCGCTTGATCTGGTATGCCTCCCGCCGGATATCGTAGCCGAGACAGATGCCTTCGCCGCTGTCGGGCGTGAGAAGGCCGCACAGCATCCGGATCGTCGTCGTCTTCCCGCTGCCGTTCGGCCCGAGGAATCCGAAAATCTCGCCACGGCGCACGGACAGCGCAACATCGCGCACGACATGGTTCGCGCCGAAGTGCTTGTTGAGACCGCGGACGTCGATGACGACGTCGTTCGCGGAAGCGGCGCTCAAGTGTGGGCCACCACGCTACCGGCTGCCGCGGCTGCGCCGCCCCCCGCTGGGGAGCAATTCGCGTCTTGGGGCTGCCCGGCGGCACTCATTTCGGCGGAACGGGCAGCGTGACGTCGACCGGCTGTCCGGGTTTGAGCTTGGCGGCGTCGGCCGGCGCCGGGCGTGCCTCGATCAGGAACACGAGCTTCGCGCGCACATCCTTCGAGTAAAGCACCGGCGGCGTGAACTCGGCCCTGTCCGAGACGAAATCGATCCGGGCGGCGATCGGCGCCCCGCATCCGTCGCAGGCGAGCGTCACCTGCATCCCCGGTTTCAGCCGCGCGAGCTCGGGCTCGGGCACAAAGAAGCGCGCCTTCACATTGCCGGGCGGCAGTATGCTGACCACGGGACTGCCCGCCGGAACGAAATCACCCGGATTGTAGTAGGTGTCGTGGACGAGGCCCGCGGCCGGCGCAGCCATTGCACGCTGCGCGAGTCGCCATTCGTTTTGCGCGAGCACTTCGCGCGCGGCCTTCGCGTCGGCTTCAGCAGCGCGGATTTCGTCGGGGCGCGCCGGGAGCTTCTGCGTCGCCACGTTCGCCTCGAGCTCCGTCACGCGCGCTTCGTCGCGTCTGGCCGCGGTTTGTGCGTCGTCGAGCACCGCGCTGCTGACGAAGCCGTCGGCGAAGAGCTTCTGCTGCCGCCTGAGGTTGGCCGCGGAGAGATCCCGTGCGGCGCGCGCCTGCTGCAGCTGCTCGGCGATCACCTGGACCTCGGGCGGTCGCTTGCCGGTCTGCATATTGGCGAGCCGGGCCTCGGCGCTGCGCAAGCGCTCCTCGGCTTCGCGCCGTGCCGCCGTCTCGTTCTCGCGCTCGAGCGCGAACAATGGCGCGCCGGCAATCACGTCGGACCCACGCCTCACCGAAAGCTGCTGCAGCGTGCCCGCAAAGGGTGCGGCCACGCGTAGGTATTCGCCTTCGATGTAGCCCTGAATGGCGCGTTGCTCGCCTGAGCTGCAGGCGGCAAGCGCAAGCAGGACGAGCGCGAGCCGCGCCCACCGACGGACGCCACCGCGAAAGCTCATGCGGGCCCTTCTTGCCTGGGCTTCGTCCCGGCGGCTCTCATGCGAGCTCCAGCGCTGCCGGGGGTGCAGCCTGCCGAGTTTCCCGCTACCGCGCGCGCCCGCGCATCGACGCGGGATGCCCGGGCAGCGCCATCCGCTTGCCCGTGTCGACCAGCTGGTCACCGTCGACGCGCAGGATCGAAATATCGCCGTCCAGGAAGTTGCCGACGTAGAGATACTTGCCGTCGTCACTGAACACGGCGCCCTCGGGCAGGCCGTGCACTTCCACCTCGTTCGTCTTCGTGACCTTCTTGCCGTCGATCTTCAGCGCGACGACCGTCGCGTTGCGGTTGTAGAAGAATGCCTTCTTGTCGGCGTTGGTGCCGCGAAGCAGCACGGCGACGGCCAGCTTTCCCGTCGGGCTGATCGCGAATCCCTCGGGGCCGTCTCCGACGACGATCTTGTCGATCACGCGTGGGGGCTTCGCTTCGAGATCGATCACGCTCACGGTGTCGACATTGCCGTCGGCTGAACCTGCCCCGCCGTTGTCGGCGGTCAACGCGAGCTTCCCATCGGGCGTGATGTCGAGGTTGTAGGGCCATTGGCCGACCGGCATGTCCTGCTTGTTGTACGTCACCTTGTCGCCGTCGATGTCGAGCAACGCGACCTTGTGGCCGGGAAACTTCGCCACGATCGCGCGCTTGCCGTCGGGTGCGATGGCGACGTGGGCGACCTGCTCGCCCATCGGCACCGTATCGACGAGCTTCACCGACTGCCCGGAAATCTTGAGGACGCTCACCGAGTTGTCCGCGCGATTCGCGATCAGCGCGAGGTCGCCCGCACGGTTGATCGACAGGCCCGAAGGTTGCTTGCCGACGATCACCGTGTCGATCAGCTTGGGCGGATTCGCAGTGAGGTCGATCACGTAGAGCTTGTTGTCGGGCACCGCTTTAAAGCTCGCGCCGTCGGCGACGTAATCCATCGAGTTCGCGACGAGCGCAAGCTTGCCATCCGGAGTGATCTGAAGATTGACCGGGGGCCCGAAGATCGTGTTCATCAGCGGCAGATTGGCGATGATCTTGGGCGCAAGCGGATCGGTGCCGATGTCGACGACGAGCACCTGATCCTTGCCCGGTGCCATGAATACCGGCTTGCCGGCGTCGTCCCACGTGATCTTTTCGTCGTCTCCGACGAGCATCAGCTCGCGTGCCGCCGATGGCAGCGCCGCGCACGCGGCGATCAATGCGAACACCAATGCCAACGCGCCCTGGCGCTTCGTCTCGATCTTGTTCATGATGGCCCTCCGGTCGGATGTGCGGACCAAGCTTACCTAGGGAGGTCGGAAAACGCCAGCAGGCTCTCGGCGGGCAAACGATCGCGACGCCTGCGTGGGCCGCAGCGTCCGGTACAATCGGCGCGGATCACGAGGGGGAGCGCATGAGCGATGACGGCGAGCGAAGCTCCGCTCGACGCACGACGCGAGGTCGCCGGAAGGGCGCTGCTCTGCAGGCCGATGTCGGCGCGAAGACGGCATGACAGACACGAGCGCAGAGGCGAATGCAGAGCTGTCGTTGACCTACCGCTTCGCCTTCACCGGTAACGCCAGCGACTATTTCCGGATCTGGGCAGTGAGCCTCACGCTGTCGCTCCTGACGCTCGGCATTTACTCGGCGTGGGGCAAGGTCCGCAAGCGGCGCTACCTGTACGCGCATACGCGACTCGACGGGTCCGGCTTCGAGTACCGCGCGTCGCCGCCCGCGATCCTGAAGGGGCGCATCATCGCGCTCACGTTGTTCGGCGGATTCGCAGTCGCCAGCCACTTCCTGCCGGCGGTGCAGGTCGGTTTCATTCTGCTCCTGCTGCTCCTCGCTCCCTGGATCGTCGTCGCGTCGTCTCGGTTCAATGCCCGCAATACGGCGTGGCGCAACGTCGCCTTCGGTTTCGACGGCGGCTTGCGTGAAGCCGCTGAGGTGCTGCTGGGCTTCGGTGCGCTCGCGGTCGCGACCTTCGGCCTCGCCTTTCCGTACTTCCGGATGCGACGCGCGCGCTTCATCATCGAGCGCCACCGCTTCGGCGCCACGCCCCTCAAGGCCGACCTCCTCGCCGGCGGCTTCATCGTCGCCTACCTTCTCGCTTTCGTGATGTTGATCGGCGCGGCCGTACTCTATGCGATCGCGGCGGCGATCGCCTTCTTCCTGTCCGACGGCGGCGTGCATGGATCCGGAAACGCGTCGCCGCTCGCGGTGATCATGCCGCTCGCCGTTCTCTACACCGCATACATTGCGGTGTTCGCGTATGTTCGCGCGCGGATCGGCAATCTGACCTTGAACGGGACGATCGTCGGACCTCTGCGCTGCCGGAGCGCATTGCGGGCGCGAGACCTCGCCTGGCTCTACATCAGCAATATCGTCGCGATCATCGCCACGCTGGGACTCGCCACACCCTGGGTCACGATCCGGATGGCGCGCTACCGCGCCGCAACCCTCGCCCTCGAAGGCGAGGCGCGGCTTGCGACGCTCGCCGCCGCGACCGTTCCTGCGGGCACGGCAACGGGCTCCGAGGTCAGCGACCTCTTCGACGTCGACGTGTCGCTGTGACGGCATTCTCCGGCATCCTCTACGACGGCCGCACGGCGCTGCGGGTGCCCGTGCGCATCGAAGCCCGCGGCGACGACATCGTTATCGACGACGGCACCGCCACTGCAAATGTCCCGGCGGACGAGATCCGGGTCGACGCGCCGGTGCCCGGCGTGCCGCGCTCGCTGCGCCTGCCGAGCGGCGAGACGATCGAAACTTCCGATCACGCTGCGGTTGCCGCGCTCTGGCCGGAGCAGAGCATCGTTGCACGCGCCGCTTTTGCGCTCGAATCGCACTGGTGGCCCCCGCTTGCGGGCCTCGCTGTCGCTGCCGCATTGTCGGCGCTCATCGTGATCGTCGTGCTGCCGCTCGCGGCCGAGCCGGTCGCGCGACGCTTGAGCCCCGAAATCGAGCGCTCCATCGGCGAGCACACGCTCGCCACGCTCGACCGGATGGTGTTCGACCCGTCGCGACTACCAGCGGTCGACCAGGACGTCCTGATCGCGAAGTTCCAGGCGTTCGTCGCCGGCGAGCGCGGCGAGGCGCACTACGAGCTCGTATTCCGTCGCGCCGGCGCGCCGAACGCGATGGCGCTGCCCGGCGGATTCATCGTGGTCACCGACGAAATGGTGCATGCTGCCGGGAGCGACGCGGAGCTGATGGCGGTGCTCGCCCACGAGATCGGCCATGTGCGCGGGCGCCACGCGATGCGGCTCGTGCTTCAGAATTCGGGCATCGTCGTGCTGGTGACGGCGCTCGCGGGCGATGCGGTGGGGATGACCGTGCTGGCCGCAGCCGTCCCGACGATGCTGCTGCAGTCACGATATTCGCGCGAATTCGAGACGGAGGCCGACGACTACGCGTTCGCGCATCTCAAGCGTCATGGCGTATCACCGCAGGCGTTTGCGGACATCATGCGACGCCTCGCAAAGGAAGCCGTGGCCACGCGCGAAAACGATGGCGCGCTGCGCTACCTCAGCAGCCATCCCGCGACCGAGGAGCGGATCCGCCGCGCCGAACGCGAGCGCTAGTATTTGATGCTGCAGCCGTACGGCGTCGTGCTCGCGACCGTGACCTTTCTGCCCGCCTGCGCCTCGGTCAGCGCCGCGTTGACGTAGTTGTACGCGGCCTTGGCGTCGGCCGGGTTCGTCGACCGACGGTCGTCGATTGCGCCGTTGTAGACCACGCTGCCGTCGGGACCGATGACGATCATCTGCGGCGTAGTTTTCGCGGCGTACGCGCGGCCAGTTGCACTCGTGCCGTCGAGCAGCGTCGCCCTCTGCGCCGCGCCCTGCCCGCGCATCCACGCATCCATCTGCGCGGGTGTCTTCCACTCCGGATGATGCTCGTTCGTCGAATTGATCGACAGCCACACGACATCGCGAGCGCTCCAGGCTTTCTGCAGATCCTGCATGTTGCGGCTGAGGTAATGCTTGCGCACGAACGGACAGTCCGGGTTCGTCCATTCGAGGACGACGTACCTGCCGCGGAAATCGGCGAGCTTCACCGCGTTGCCCGTGGTGTCGGCGAGCGTGAACGCCGGTGCGGGCGCGCCAGGCGCCTGCGCTGGCGCGACGGCCGGGGCCAGCGCGATGCAAACGAAAAGCGAAATAGCGGAAAACGGCGTTCGCATCGGAAAGTTACAGCGTAGCGAGCGCGTCGATGATCATTCGCTGCTGCAACACTTCCGGCAGCAGCAGCGGCGCCTTGCCGGGGCGGTACAGCACGTAGACCGGCACACCGTCGCGGCCCAGCGCGGCGAGCGCTTGCGTGATTGCCGGGTCGCGTCGCGTCCAATCGGCCCGCACAAGGGCCACATCGGCGCGCGCAAAGGCGGCCCGAACGTCCGCGGAATTGAGGACGAGTCGCTTGTTGACCTGGCAAGTGACGCACCACGCGGCGGTGAAATCGACAAATACGGGGCGACCGGCACCGACGAGATCGGCAACGCGCGCCGGCGTGTACGGCATCCAGTCGCCATCGGCAACGGGCGCCTTGGCGTTGCCCGCGCGAACCGGCTCGACATCGTGCGCGAACAACGGCCATGCGAGGAACGCGGCCGCGCCGAGCGCAGCAATGCACGCGATTCCCCACGGTCGCGCGCCGCCGGTGCGCACGATTCGCCACGCCCACAGCGCAAATCCCAGCCCCAGCAGCGCGAGCAAAAGGCGCACGACGGCATCGTTGTCGCGCTGCGCACCGAGCACCCACGCGAGCCAGATCACGGTCGCGTAGAGCGGGAACGCGAGCGCCTGCTTGAAGCGCTCGAGCCACGGCCCGGGCCGCGGCAGCCGCCGGCGCCAGCCCGGGAACCACGCGAGCAGCATGTATGGCAGCGCCATCCCGATCCCGAGCGCAACGAACACGGCAAGCAGGGTGCCCGTACTGCCCGCGAGCGCGAAGCCGAGCGCCGCGCCCATGAACGGTGCCGTGCACGGCGAGGCGATAACGACCGCCAGAACGCCGGAGCCGAACGCGTCGAGCGTCCGGTTCTTCGACGACCAATTGGTCACCGTCGACGGCGCGAGCTGGCCGAACTCGAACACACCGGAAAGGTTCAGCGCCAGGACGAAAAACAGCATGGCGAGCGCCGTCACCACCCACGGCGATTGCAGTTGGAAGCCCCAGCCCAACTGTTCGCCGGCGGCGCGCAGCGCGGCGAGCAGCAGGCCGAGCGCCACGAAGGTGACGACGACGCCACCCGCGAACGCGACGGCTTCATGGCGCAACGTGGGCTTCGTGTCGTGATGCGTCGCAAAGCCCAGCACCTTGAGCGAGAGCACCGGGAACACGCAGGGCATGAGGTTCAGGATCACGCCGCCGAGAAGTGCCGACACGATCGCCAGCGCGAGCGTCAGCGGCTCGCCACCGGGCGGCGCCGGCGCGAGATTGAGCATGGGTGCTGGCGCCGGTGCGGGCCTGGGTCCCGCGGCGA
Organism: uncultured beta proteobacterium; assembly: GCA_963733985.1. Classification (GTDB taxonomy): domain Bacteria; phylum Pseudomonadota; class Gammaproteobacteria; order Burkholderiales; family Casimicrobiaceae; genus CAIWHR01. The sequence continues at coordinate 78,760 of CAVTFF010000020.1, forward strand.
GCGTCCCGCCGACGGCCACGTCGATCGTCGCCGCGCGCGCGTCCGCCCCGAAGCCGTTGGTCGCGGTGACGACGCCGATGGCGCGGCCGAAGTCGCCGGCAAACGTGCTGGCAACGGGCAGCGTCAGCACGTAGCCGGTGCCGTCGCGACTGCATGGTCTGCGGCGCCGAGGGCTCGATCCGGTCGGCCGCATACGAAAAGAAGCGCATCTCCCCGGGATCGCCCGCGCCTGGCGGCGGCTCGAGTTTCAGCTCGACCGTCGTTGCCCTTGCCTTCGGCGCTGGCTTTCCAGTGTGCAAGCGGTTGCGGCAGCCCGCGCTTCGCGGCAGCGATCGCCGCACCCCAGCGCGGATCGGGACCCGAGCTCGCCGCCACCGGCAACGTGAGGGCGAGGTCGGCGCCTTCCGGGATGCAGGTTTCCTTGCAGACCAGCCAATCGGCGCGCGCGTTGAGCGTTACGCTCGCCGCCGGGCGTCACGGTCCGGTCGGTCGTGAGATCGACGAGATGCAGGACTTCGCCTTCATAACCGTAATTGACGAGCGGCCCCGCGGGAAGCGCCTTGGGGGCCGGCCACTCGATCGGGCCTGCGACGACGCCCGTCGGCAGCTTCCACGCGATCGTCGTCGGCAACCCGGAATCGCCGGGATTGCGCCAGTACGTGTGCCAGCCCTTGTCGATCGCGAGGCGTAACGCGACCGTCAGCGGCTCGCCCGGGACGAGCGCCGTTCGGGCGGCGACGAGCTCAGCCTCGACGTGCTCGGGTGCGCGAAGGCGTAGCGTCGACCGCTGCCGTCAGCGCGAGCGCCGCCACGCCGAGAATCGCGCGGAACGCGTGAGGGTGGCGAAGCCGGTGGACCATCGCTAACGTTGACAGTGGAGATGCACGCTATTGGGTGGGCGAAGGCGGTAATTGGTTCCCGGCTATAATTCTACCGTTCACGCCTCGCGCGGGCGCGCTGCCGCAGGCGCCGATGGTCCGGCGTGCACCGCGACCCGACGGGCGGGCCCTCGGGCGGTCGCTTTGCTCGCCGCCATCCATCGCCAACAGCGCCCGCATCGACTCCATTCCGGTGGAAGCCTTCCTCGTGTCCGCGGGCGTCATCGCGCTCGGCGAAATCGGCGACAAGACGCAGCTTCTCGCATTGTTGCTCGCGGCGCGCTTCAGGAAGCCGCTGCCGATCGTCGCCGGCATCCTCGTGGCGACGCTCGCCAATCATGCGCTCGCGGGGTTCGTCGGCAACCTGTTCCGCGCGTTCGTTCCGGACGAGATCCTGCGCTGGCTCCTGGCACTCGTCGTTCTTCGCCGTCGCGATCTGGACGCTCAAGCCCGACCAGCCGGACGACGAGAAGCGCCGCCGACATCGCGGTGGGGCGTGTTCGGCGTCACCACCCTCGCTTTCTTCCTCGCCGAGATGGGCGACAAGACGCAGATCGCGACGGTGGTGATGGCCGCGCAGTATTCGATCGCTCACCGCAGTCGTGCTCGGCACGACGTGCGGAATGCTCGTCGCCGACGCGCCGGTCGTGCTGCTCGGCAGCGCCGCATCGGCGAAGATTCCATTCAGGGCAGTGCGAATCGCCGCGGCGCTGCTGTTCGCGGCGATGGGCGTCTACGCGTTGTTCGCGCCGGAATTGCCGGGCCATTGAGCCGGCGGGCACGCTACTTCGCGCCGGTATAATCGATCTCTCGCAATTCGGGACGCCAAGGGCACAACCGGTTTCCGGCCGCCTCAACAAGATGAAGCCGTTCAATCCCGCCGCGATCGAGGCCGCCGTGCAGGCCGGGTGGAAAGCCGATGACGTCTACCGCGCCGTCGAACGCGCCGGCTCGAAGAAGTTCTATTGCGTGTCGATGCTGCCCTATCCCTCGGGCAACCTGCACATGGGACACGTGCGCAATTACATGATCAGCGACATGATGTACCGGCACCTGCGGATGAAGGGGTACAACGTGCTGGTGCCGATGGGCTGGGATGCGTTCGGACTGCCCGCGGAGAACGCCGCGATGAAAAGCGGCGTCGCCCCGGCGAAGTGGACCTACGACAACATCGCGACATGAAGGGGCAGATGCAGGCGGTGGGCCTCGCCATCGACTGGTCGCGCGAGCTCGCGACCTGCGACCCCGCGTACTACAAATGGAATCAGTGGTTCTTCCTGAAGATGCTGGAGAAGGGCATCGCGTACAAGAAGACGGGTGTGGTCAACTGGGACCCCGCCGACCAGACGGTGCTCGCGAACGAGCAGGTGATCGACGGAAGGGCTGGCGCTCGGGCGCGCCGGTCGAAAAGCGCGAGATCCCGATGTACTACCTGCGGATCACCGACTACGCCGACGAGCTCCTCGACAACCTTTCCAAGATGACCGGGCTGGCCGGAGCGCGTGCGGGCGATGCAGGCCAACTGGATCGGCAAGAGCCGGGGCGTGCGGTTCGCGTTTCCACACGACATCCGCGGTGCCGACGGCAAGCCTGATCGGCGACGGAAGGATGTACGTCTTCACGACGCGCGCCGATACGATCATGGGCGTGACGTTCTGCGCGGTGGCCGCCGAGCATCCGCTCGCCACGCACGCGGCCCGGGTCAATCCGGCGCTGCGCGGCATTCATCGACGAGTGCAAGCGCGGCAGCGTGGTGGAGGCCGATCTCGCGACGATGGAGAAGAAGGGGATGCCGACGGGACTCTTCGTCGCGCATCCGCTCACCGGCGAGAAGGTCGAGGTCTGGGTCGGCAACTACGTGCTGATGGCGTACGGCGACGGCGCGGTCATGGGCGTGCCCGCGCACGACGAGCGCGACTTCGCGTTCGCAAAGAAATACGGACTGTCGCATCAAGCAGGTGATCGCCATCGATGGCGAGACGTTCACGACCGACGCCTGGCGGCTTTGGTACGAGGACAAGACGCGTGGCCATTGCGTCAACTCCGGCAAGTACGACGGCCTCGCTTACGAAGCCGCCGTCGACGCAATCGCCGCCGACCTCGCGGCCCAGGGTCTCGGCGAGAAGCGGACAACGTATCGGTTGCGCGACTGGGGCATCTCGCGGCAGCGCTACTGGGGCACGCCGATTCCGATCATCCACTGCCCGGCGTGCGGCGACGTGCCGGTGCCCGAGAAGGACCTGCCCGTCGTGCTGCCCGAGGATTGCGTGCCCGACGGCAGCGGCAATCCGCTCGCGAAGCGCGCGGATTTCGTCAATACATCGTGCCCGCAGGTGCGGGACGCCGGCGAAGCGCGAAACCGACACGATGGACACGTTCGTCGATTCGTCGTGGTACTACATGCGCTACGCGTGCCCCGACGCGCCGACGATGGTCGATCGTCCGCAACGACTACTGGAACCCGATGGACCAGTACATCGGCGGCATCGAGCACGCGATCCTGCACCTCCTCTATGCGCGCTTCTGGACCAAGGTGATGCGCGACATGGGCCTCGTCAAGTTCGACGAGCCCTTCACGCGACTGCTGACGCAGGGGATGGTGCTCAACCACATCTTTTTCCGCCGCACCGAGAAGGGCGGCATCGACTATTGCGCGCCCGAGGACCGTCGAGATCGCGCACGACGCCGAAGGGCGCGTCGTCGGGGCGACGGCCAGAGCCGACGGCACAGCGCGTCGAGTACGGCGGCATCGGGCACGATGTCGAAGAGCGAAGCGCAACGGCGTCGATCCGCAGGAGCTGATCGACCGGTACGGCGCCGACACCGCGCGGCTGTTCGTGATGTTCGCCGGGCCGCCGGAGGACAGCGCGCTGTGGTCGGATGCGGGCGTCGAGGGCGCGCACCGCTTCCTGCGCCGGCTGTGGGCGTTCGCGCAGGCGCGCGTCGACACCGTCAAGTCGGCGACGCAGCCGTTCGACGCGCGAAGCGCCGCCGCGCCGGCGCAGGCCGCGCGTCGCGAAGTCCACCTGACGCTGAAGCAGGCGACCTACGATTACGAGCGCGTCCAGTACAACACCGTCGTCTCGGCCGGAATGAAGATACTGAACGCGCTCGAAGCGCATGCCGGTCGACGGCGCCGGCGCGGCGGCGTTCACGCGCGAGGGGCTGTCGATCCTGCTTCGCGTGCTCTATCCCGTCGTTCCGCACATCGGCTACGCGCTGTGGGACGATCTCGGCTTCGCCGTCGAATTCGGATCGCTGCTCGACGCGCCGTGGCCACAGGTCGACCCGGCGGCGCTCGAGCAGGACGAGATCGAGCTCGTGCTGCAGGTGAACGGCAAGCTGCGCGGCAAGATCAGCGTGCCGGCAACGGCCGACAACGCTGCGATCGAGGCCGCGGCGCGCGCGAGCCCCGAGGTCGCGAAGCATGCGGCCGGCGCGCCGATGAAGAAGGTCATCGTCGTCCCGGGACGGCTCGTCAATGTCGTCGTCTGAGCGCCGTCGCGCGGACTGGCGCTGCGTCGGCGGGACGCGGTCCGGCCGCCGCGGCTGCGCTGCTCGCGGTCAGCCGTTCGGGCTGCTCGCCGGCTGCGGCTTCCATCTGCGCGGCGACGTCACGTACGCGTTCTCGTCGGTCTACATCAACGCGCCGCCGAACTCGCCCATCGCCGCCGAGCTCAGGCGCACGCTCGAGGGGCCGGCGGCACGACGTCGTCGACGGCCGCGAAGGACGCGACGGTGACACTCGACCTGCTCCGGTCACCGACGACAAGCAGGTGCTGTCGTTGTGGCGCGGCGGGCGCGTGCGCGAATACGCGCTGACCAAGCGCGTGGCGTTCAGCCTGCACGACAGCGAGGGCCACGACTGGCTGCCTGCGGCCGAAATCGACGATTCGCCGCGCCTACACGTTCAACGAGTCGGAAGTGCTGGCGCGCGAAGCGCAGGAGACGCGGATGCTGAAGGAGATGCAGACCGACGCCGTCCAGCAGATCGTCCGCCGGCTGCAGTCGGCGAAGAAGCCGGCGTAGGCAATGCA
>CAVTFF010000021.1:0-95906 GCA_963733985.1 uncultured beta proteobacterium
TTCGCCGGGCAATGCGCTCGTCACCATGACCAGCGTGCCGTTGCGTATCCGCACTCCCGACTTGCCGCGCACATTGCGCAGGATCGGCCGCTTGATGACGCGGAACTCGTCGGCAATCTGGGATTTGGGAGCATCGGGCGTGACGAATCCCAAGGCCTTCAGGCGGCCGAGATCGATTTCGACCGGCGGGCGAGAAGGCCGCGCCTCGGCGGTGGCGTTATCGCCGAGCGGTGCCCTGGCTGTGGCGGGCCCGCGCGGGTGCGGCAATGCCACGCCCGATTCGCTGGACCGCGCCTCGAGCGAGCGGATCATCGCTTCCGGCGTGGGGATGCGTTCGACGCTCGCTTCGGATTTGGCCGGAAGCGCGTTGGGGGACGAGCTGTCCTCCGTGACAGCGCCTGCGCGCCGCAACTCTTCGAGCCGCTTCGCGGCCTGTTCGATTAGGCTCAAGGCTCGCTCCTCACACAACGCGCCCGACGAGAAGAGCGAACGCCAGAACGGCCCCGAAGGACGCGATCAGTCCGCTCAACCCGCCCGCGAACAAGTAAGCGCGGCGCCGCGCAAGTCGCCGAGACGCCTCGCTCGGCAGGAAGGACACCGTGCCGAGGATCGGGCGTGCCGCCACCTCATGGAGCGCGCGGGTGTCACGGAACGTCGGCATCACTTCGTTCGCCACGAAGCTCGCCGCCACGCCGGCGAGCAAGGAGAATCCAATGGCCAACGCGAGCAACGTGATCCGCGTCGGCGGAACCGGATCCGGCAACACGCGTGGAGGGTCGATGATGCGGAACTGAGTGCCGCCGGTATCCTGCACGCCCACGCCCATCGTCGCCGCTTCCCGCCTCGAAAGAAGCGTCTCGTAGGTCTTCTTCTGGACCTCGTAATCGCGGGTGAGCTGCGAGTATTCGGCCTCCGCCTGCGGGATGAGCTGTGCGGAAGCCTTCAACTGCGCAAACTGTCTTTCGTAGGCGTCGAGCTTCGCGCGCATCGACGCGACGTTGGCCTCGGCGTCGGCAAGCGAGACTCTCATCTGCTGATACACGGGATTGGCTTCGGTCGCCGCGTCCCCCGATTTGCCCGATGCTGCGGCGGCCTTTTGCAGCGCCTCGACTTCCTTTGCGCGCTGTTCCTCGAGTTGCTTGATCACGCGCCGAGTACCTACGACATCGGGGTGTGCGTCGGTATACGTGCGCAGCAGTTCATCGAGCTTGGTCTTTTGAGCCGTAATCCGCGCGTCGATCTCCGGAACTGCGACCGTCGGAGCCTGATCCGGCAAATAGACTGGCGCGACGCCGGCGAGCTGGGCCTTGTACGCGTCGCGTGATTGTTCTGCGGCGCTCAGCTCCAGCCTCGCGTTTTCGATGTCGCCCTTCAATTTCGACATCCTGGAGAAATAGTCCTGTCCGGCTTGCCCGGTGACGCCCATGTATTTCAGCTTGAACTGCTTCAACCGATCCTCGGCTGCCTGCAGGCTTTCCTCGTACTGCTTGGTCTGTTCGTCGACGAATTTCATCGCGCTACGGGTGTCCAGCCGTTTGTCCCCCAGGCTCGATTCGACGAAGATCGTCAGCAGCGACTGGACGACGTTCCTGGCCTTTTCCGGGCTGGCGTTGCGATATGAAATCACGTAGAGATTGTTCGTGACGTTGCCGGTGAGTTGCAGCTGCTTCAGCATGGTGTCGATCAGCTCCTCGCGCTCGGCGCTGGACTTGACGCGCAGATCCATGTCGGCCATGTGGATCAGCTTTTCGACGTTCGGACGGCTGATCAGCGTGCGGCTCATCAACGCCACCTGCTGATCCAGGTTGGGCTGGATTGCGAGCCCTGCCATCAGCGGACGGAGGAGCGATTGGGTATCCACGTAGACGCGGGCGCTCGCTTCGTACTTCTCCGGGATGCGCAAGGCGACGCCGACGGCGAGAATCCCGACGACCCATGCGACCGCAAGGCCGATCCAGCGGCGATGCCACATGCCGCGCAGACGACCGATCAACTGCCGAAGCAACTCGTCCATGGCAACAACCTCGTGTCGGAGGGCGATCCCGGTGGGCGCGAGCCGAGCGCCTAGAACCAGCTTTGCGGAATGATCAGGATGTCGCCGGGCCGCATGTCGACGTTCGCAGTGACATCGCCGCGCTTCACCAGATCCTGGAGACGCACGCTGTAGGACTTGCCGCCCTCGTCGGTGCGGAAGATGCTTGCCCGGTTGCCGTCGGCGAAGTCTGTGAGACCGCCGACTGCGATCATGACATCGAGCAGCGTGATGTTCTTGCGAAAGGGCAGGATCTGCGGCTTCACGGCTTCGCCGATGACGCGGATCTGGGCGTCGGTCGGCCCGACGAACGTCGTGACGACCACGGTCACGACCGGGTCGCGAATGTACTTGGCGAGCGCCTGCTCGATGTCCTTCGCGAGTGCGGTGGGAGTCTTTCCGAGCGCAGGAATGTCGTCGGCGAGTGGGGTCGTGACGCTGCCGTCGGGGCGCACCGGCACGACCATCGAGAGCTCGGGGTTGCGCCAGACGATGATGTTGATGGTGTCAAGCGACCCTATCTTGTACTGGAAGTCTGAGGTCGCCGCCTCGCGCGGCGCCGGCGGAATCTCGGTCGCGCAGCCAGCAACGAGCAGACCAAGAACGACACCCGCAACGCAAGCGGCGCGACCGAGCACGGTCGATGTCGCGATGCTGAGACGTCCAATCCTCGCTTTCATGCATCCTCCTGGATCACCGAAGCATTGCTTGCAGCCATTGCAGCCGATCGTGCGAAAGCTCACGGCCGGATCGTGTTCGCCATTCTATGTCATTCTCATCATTTGGAGTCGCGCAGCGAAGCGACTGCGGCCGGTTGGCGCGGATGGTGTGGGTAATGCGCCGAGGCTGCATTCCACCACGTCAGCAAATCGTCGATTACAGGATGTAGCAAACGGGCGCCGCCGTGAGCGTCGATTTCCTGCGTGGCCAGTCGTCGTCCTTGGGGCGGCCACGATGCTGCCCGGCCCCGCGCGGCAGCTTGTCCTCGCCCACGCTGGCTTGCGTGCGGATCATTGCCAAACCGAAGTGCCTTTATAAAGTGTCCAGTAGCACGCAGCATGAAGAAAGGTTCACCGACTCCTCGAGACGCGATCCATGAAAGCAGCGGTTGCCGACCACCGCTGGCGGGCGATACAGCCTAGCGTGCCGGGGTCGGCAAACTCTCGTTCAGCCTAACGAACGGCCGCTTCATCCCGACTCGCGGTTCGACGTGCGTTTCGTTCCGCCACGGGGCGGGGTATCCGGGAATCGGAAGATCAGCCAAGAGACGATACGATGTGGTCTCCAGTTGGTCCGGGATCGCTCCGCGGAGGCCTCACGTCCAATTCTGAATTCTGGAAAGAGCGATGTCGCGTTCGTGATCGGATGATGTGGTTGGGATGCGAGGACGGGGAGCTCCGGCCCATGCTCCAGCGCCGACGATAGGCGACGTGTTTCCATGTTGTATTTCAGGTCGCGAACGAATGTCCCTTCAGATCGGCGCCACCGTCAATGGACGGGTTCACGTTTGTGCTCCTGGGCCGGCGCTGAGGCGTCTCACCCGACCAGCTTGACCTGCTCGAGCGCTCGTTGCTCTGTGAGGACTTTCGCGGCGGAAGTCGGCCTTTTCCCTGCGGGATCTGTCGAAAGCTGCCTGCGTCGATGAATCTTACGATCGTGCCCCACCCGGAGGATGGCCCCCTGTCGGCCAACTACCCGCAGCATGGGTGTCTGGGGGAGGAAAGCCCCGATGTCGCCAGCCCCCGTTGCCCTTCCGCGCCTGGCAAGCCCGGAGGGGATGGCATTCGGCGTGCCCCACCGGTCTGCTCATGAAGCAGACCTGTCAGGATCGATAAAATCGTCGACGAATTTTACAGAGACGGGAGCGCATTGCGATTTGTCAATTATAAGCTGTTGATTATTAAATAATCGTTTCTAATGGCACGCGCAATGCTTTGAATCTGGCGCTGACCTGTTTTCGACTTTGGCATTCCACTCCAACTGAGGGGTTCAACATGAAGCTGATCAAGACTTTGGCCGCAATCGCCGGTGCTGGGCTCATCTTCGCGGCTGCGCCAGCCAGCGCGACGGTGACGCTGTACATCTGGGACGGCATCAATCCTGTCGTCACCGTTGTGGACAATACGCCCGTCTGCGGCGTTCCAGTGTGCGATTCGAATGCAGCGGCGGGGGCCGTTACGTGGGTTGGCTCCATCGGAGTCTGGGACCTCAACGTTACGACCGGCTTCAGTGATTCGCCCATTCCCTCGATGGACCTGAATAGCATAGACCACAGCACCGCCGCCGGGAACCTGATTATCGGCGTGTTCGATACCGACTTCATGGGAGCGGCGGGGAATCTCAATATGCAATTCGGGATCGGCGGAACGCAGGATAACGGGCAAATCAATCTGTTCCAGGCCGTCGTAAACACGATGAACCTCCAAACGGGGATTGGCGTCCCGTGCGACGGTGCCATCGTCCAGTGCGAGAACTTTGGCCCGCTGGCTGCTGCCAATTTCAGTGGCAGTGGGAACCCCAGTTTCTTGTTGCCCGGCGGCTTGTTTGGGATGGGCATTTTCATCAATCTCAGCCACACCGCGGCGGGCCTCACCAGCTTCGACGCGCGCCTCCGGACGCCGGAACCCGCGACATTGGCCCTGGTTGGAATAGCACTCGCAGGGCTCGGCTTCGCGAAGCGCCGCAAGCAAGTCTGAAACAAGTTTCGTGCGAATCGAACCCCGCCCGTGTGGCGGGGTTTTTTTTGCCCATATCGAAGAAATTTACGATTCATTTTTTTGTAAAAATGACAATGCCATGGAAAGGGTTGATAATATTGTGATTTGCATGGAATCTCTCTTCTGGCACGGCGTATGCGTTAAGGATTTCAGACCGCTCGGGTTCGCCGCCCCGCAGGCATCGTCCGCCGTTTGGCGGTTCCTCATGGTCAAATGCGGAAACTCGTTGCATTGTTGTCGGGTACAGGTTCGGAACGAGGATTGGCGTGGGATTGATCCGCATTCTGGCGATAGTAAGCCTCGCGGGCGTCCTTTCAGGAGCCGCCCCGGTTGCGGCGTCAACGGCCCCAGAATTGGCCGACGGAGCGAAGTTGGAGCGGGAGATCGTCGGCCCAGCCGGCCCTTCGAGCCAGGACACGATCGCCGACTGCCGCGCGATGCAGTGCGGCTTCTTCACCGAGCGGTCCGCTTCCCGAGCCGTGGCCACTGCCGCGGGGGCCAAGCCCCCTTCGACGTCGTACGCGCCGTCGATGTTTCCCGAACTCGCAACGGCGCCGCGGGGCGGGGGTGCGGTCAGCGGGCTGCAATCCACGAATGACGGCAGCTTAGGCGGGAGCCTTGCCAGTACTGCTGTCGAGCCGGCGCTCTTCACGATCATCGAGGGCGACGGCCCCAATAGCCAGTTTTGCATCGACGCCGGCCACCTTCTCAGCATCAGGCCCTCGTGCAAGGCGCCGCACCCGAAACCCTGTAATCTCCTCAGCACCGACGATCAGAATCCGCCCTGCGCACCCGGCGTCCCGGAACCGGGGAGCCTCCTGCTGCTCGGCACGGGTCTGCTGGGGCTCGTCGTCGTGCGCGCTCGCAGAACGCGCTGAGCACGGCACCACAACATTCACGTTCCGCGGCTGACTCGCTCGAGCCGGCCGGAATGGGTCACGCGCCCGGCACCCTCGCGCGAATATCGTCCTCGATCAGCGCTCGCAGCTCGGGTGTCACTTCGGGTGTCACGCCGAACCATTTCCGAAAGCCGAATCCCGCCTGGTGCAGCAGCATGCCGAGTCCGTCGACGGTGCGATGGCCGCGCGCGCGTGCCTGGGCAAGGAGATCGGTTTCGAGCGGCACGTAGACGAGGTCTTGTACGACGGCGTCGGGCTTCAACGTGTGCAGATCGATATCGAGCAGCGGTTTGCCGAGCATCCCGAGCGACGTGCAATTGACGAGCAGGTCTGCAGTCGGGAGCAGGCGCGGAAGATCCCAAAAGCCCGCGGCACGCACGTGCGAGCCGAATTGCGCAGCGACCTCCTGGGCGCGTTCGAGCGTTCGGTTCACCAGCACGAGATCGACCCCGCGCTCGAGCAGCGCGTGCGCGACCGCGCGCGCGGCGCCGCCTGCGCCGAGTATCACCGCGAACTCGCTGACGAATCCCATCCGGGGACGCGATCGTCGAGATTGCTGACGAAACCGTGCGGATCCGAGTTGCCGCCGACGAGCTCTCCCTGCTCCATCCATAGCGTATTGACCGCGCCGACTGACTCGGCCACCGAATCGCGGTGCGCGACCAGGCGGAAGGCGGCCTCCTTGTGCGGCACCGTGACGTTGCCGCCGACGTAGCCGTGCGCCGTGAGATGGGTGATGAAGTTTTCGAATGCGCCGGGCGGCACATCCTGCAGGTCGTAGCAGCCCGGGATGCCCAGCGTCGCGAGCCAGTATCCGTGAATCATCGGCGAGCGCGAGTGGGCGACCGGGTGGCCCATCACGCAGGCGCGGGGAATCGTGGCGATGCTCATGGCGCGGCTCTTTTGGCGCCGGCAACGGACCGCCAGAGCAAGTTCGGATACGAATATTATGCCGTGCCGACTGCACTTCCGGGCGTCGCACCCGGATTGGGCACTGGCCTCAACGGCGAGAGGCGCTTGACTCGCGGACGCTCGCAGTTGGCCCGGGACTCCCGGGCCTCCCGCGGCGGTCGCGGATCCGATTTTCGCGAGTCACGAGCGTGCTCCGTTCACCCGAACGGTGGAGGCGCGCACGAACTCCCGCGAGCGCGCGCGGTCGGCCGCCGCCGCGAAAAGCCTAGCTCGGGCGACGAGCCGGGATTTCGCGGCTGCGACGCCCGAGCAGGAACAGGGCGCCGAGCGCCAGCGCCGTCAGCGGCAGTGACGAAGGCTCCGGTGTCTCCTTGCGCAGGCACTGCGGCGCGGTCGGAGGACAGCCATTGATCACGAGGTTGTCGATCCCGATTTCCGCCGGCCAGTCCATGAAGGTGAGCGAGTGCGCGCCCGCGAGATCGATCAGGCCGCTTACGCCGATCGCTTGAGGATTGGTCGTGCTGGCATTGCCGGGCGCGAGGATTTTCCAGACCGGCGTCGCATTGCCGTCGACGAGCAACTCGATGTCGGGCCAGTTGGGACCGTTCGGATCGCAGTGCGGAGAGCAGCTCGCGTCCGGAAAGATTTCCCAGTCGAACGAAAGCGAGAAGATCGAGAACGTCCCGAAGTTGAGGGTGAACGAATTGGACCCCGGGCCGTTATTGATGATGAACGTGTCCTTCGGATTCGCGTGATTGTGCGTGTTGTCCGAGGCGCTCGTCGCGCCGTCGGAGGTTCCGAGGGTTGGACCGACGACGTGCCCATCGCCGTTGTACGCCTTGGTTGCCTTGGCCCCGGAAACGCCGACGCTCGATCCGAATATCGCGGTCAGGTAATTGTGGATCGATGTCGAATTCGCGCCTTCGCCGAGGGTGTTGAAGTCGAAGGTGAACGCGACCGCGCCTGCCGACGTCGATGCCGCCAACGACAGGGCGAACGCGCCGAGCGCGACTGCGCGCTTCGTGCTGGCGCGGCCCGGTAACGGACCTGCGCGAAGCCTTCCGGCGCTCGCCTCCTTGCACCAATTCTGGACCGGGCTCGTCCGCGACATGTTTGCCTCCCTGGCGGGTATTTTATGATGTTGGCATAATCAGATATATGCCATAACCTCCAAAAGCAAGTGTCACGCCATTGGATAATAATGAAATTACTTCAATGACTTGCACTAATATATCCAGCGACAGACGGCGGCTGTGTAAACTTTACCGACGGCAATGGGATGCTATTTGATTTGTAGGTTACGTCTTGCACATCGGGGAACTTCGAAAGCCGGTTAGCGCGGAAATCGACAAAAGCGCAGCCGCTGCGGCGGTTCGGGGGCGAAATCGACACCGGCGTGGCGGACGGGGAGGCCGGCGCGATTCCGCTGCGGTTGTCTCGAGCGAACGGCTGGACGGCCAGGTGTGCCGGCAGACGGGGAAGCCGAGGCGCGTGATTCGGATGCGGCCGTCCAGGGAGCGGCGTGGGCGGCCCGGTCGGGCGCCCGGTGATGGGTGATGCCGGCCGAGCGGTTAGGCTAGTGGATGAACTTCCCTTCGCGCCCGATCATCGACAGGTCGACGTACTGCGAGCCGTTGTGGTTGTCCGGCGAAAAACGGACCTGGTATCCGCCGATCTCCAGGTTGGAGAGGGACTCCATCGCGGCGATGAACTTGTCGCGCGTAGGTTCCTTGCCGGCTCTGCGCAGGCCTTCGACCAGCACCTTGGCGGCGATGAAGCCTTCGAGGCTCGAGTAGTTCACGTCGACATTGCCCCGCTTCGCGAACTCGAGATATTCCTTGACGATGGGCACCATCGGGCTCCACGGGAAAGGCACGACCTGGGAGATCATCACGCCGCGTCCCTCGTTGCCGAGCGCTTCGGCCAGCGCCTTGCTGCCGACGAACGAGACGTTGAAGAACTGCGAGATGCTGCCGGCTTTTTTCATCTGCTTCACGAATTCCGCGATGGAGGTATAGGCGGAAATCATCACCGTCGCTTCGGGCTCCGCGCCGTTGATCGTCTTTACGGCCTCCGCGACATTCGTCGTGTTGCGCTCGACGGTAGCGAGCGCCATCGGCTGCATGTTGCGTCGGGCGAGTGCGCGCTTGACGCCTTCAAGGCCCGCCTGCCCGTAGGCGTCGTTCTGGTAGAAGACCGCGAATTTCTTGACCCCGGTCCGCGCCAGGTAGTCGACGATCTTCTCCGTCTCGTCGTAGTAGCTCGCGCGCACGTTGAAGATGTACCGGTTGAACGGCGCGCGCAGCAGTTCGGCGCCGGTGAAGGGCGCAACGAACGGGACTTTCGCCGCGGTGAAGATCGGCAACGACGCCTGGCTCGTCGGCGTGCCGACGTACGCGAACAGCAGGAAGACGCGATCTTCCTCGATCAGCTTCTTCGTGTTGTCGGCAGCGAGCTTCGACTCGTACTTGTCGTCGCGCGACTTGAGCTCGATCCGGCGGCCGTTGACGCCGCCCTGCCCGTTGATGTAATCGAGCCAGAGCTTCGCGCCGTCGCGGTATTGGATCCCGAGCTGCGCGGCGGGGCCCGTGAACGCCGCGGACTGGCCGATCAGGATCGACGTGGGCGTGATGCCGTCCTGCGCCAGCGCGGCAGACATCGCCGTCAAGAGGGCCACGATGGCGGCGACTATCGGAAGGCTTCGCTTCATGAATCTCCCCTTCGCGGCGCTACGGTGAATGCGCGCCGACGCGGATATTGAGGGTAATCCGAGCCAAACTCACAAGCAATCTTCGCGCCAACGGAGGGGGTCGCCAAGGGGCTCGCGCGGGTGTCCCGCAGGTCCCGAGGCGTTCCGCCGGACAGGACGATCATCCCGGGCGCTGTTTCTCGAGTCGGGCCTTCAATCCCGCGGGGCGCAGCGTGTCGTAGATCTCGAACGGCTGGTGGATCCACGGATTGTCGGCCAGGTAATCGACGTAGAAATCGGGCCTGAACGTGGAGCAGGCCTTCCACCACAGCACCGCGGTCCGGCAATGTACGTATGACCGGCCAGCGCTGCGGCAGCGTCTTGTGAACCGCGGCCAGCGTCACGCCCGAATCGACCATGTCGTCGACCAGCAGGACGCGGTCGCCCAACTGCGGCGAGCTCAACGTCATGTGCTCGGCGATCACGAGCTCGCCGCGGATCGTCCCCCCTTCGGCGGCGTAGGAGTGCGTCGACAGGATCGCAAGTGGCTTGTCGAAGATCCGCGACAGCACGTCGCCGACGCGCATCCCGCCGCGCGCGATGCAGATGATCTGGTTGAACTCGTACCCGGACGCGTAGACGTTGAGCGCGAGACGCTCGATCTGCGTGTTGTACTGGTCCCAGCTGACGTAGAGGTTCGACATGCGGGCTCGGGAAATCCGGTCAGGGTAACGGATTTGACCTGCAATCGTGTCAATGTCGATGGCCGGGTCCTGATCCGGGACGTCGTCAGTGGAACGGATGGTGGCGCAGGATCGTCTCTGTGCGGTCGGGCCCTGTCGATACCATTGCGATTCCGACGCCGGTCAGTGCTTCGATCCGCTCGAGATACGCGCGCGCGTTGGCGGGTAGCGCGCCGAAGGTCCGCACGCCGACCGTGCTGTCCTTCCAGCCTGGCATGGTTTCGTAGACGGGGACGCATTCGGCGACGGCATCGGCGCCCGATGGCAGCAACGCGAGGGGCGCGCCGTGCACGGTGTAGCCGGTGCAGATCTTGATTTCGTCGAGGCCGTCCAGCACGTCGAGCTTGGTGATGCACAGGCCGGTCACGCCATTCAACTGGAAGGAGCGCTTGAGCGCGGGCACGTCGAGCCATCCGCAGCGGCGGGGTCGGCCCGTCACCGAGCCGAACTCGTTGCCGCGCTTCGCGAGTCCGGCGCCGACTGCGTCGGTCAACTCGGTGGGGAACGGGCCGGTGCCGACGCGCGTCGTGTAGGCCTTGACGATGCCGAGCACGTAATCGAGGAATTCGGGACCGACGCCCGCGCCGGGCGCCGCTGCGCCGGCGAGACAGTTCGACGACGTGACGTAGGGATACGTGCCGTGGTCGATGTCGAGCAGCGCGCCCTGCGCGCCTTCGAACAGCAGCGATTCGCCGCGCGCGCGCGCGGCCTGCAGCAACGCGGCGACATCCGCGACCATCGGCTGCAACGACGCCGCGAGCGCCAGCGTCTCGTCACGCGTTTTCTCGAACGACACCGCTTCGCGTCCGAAGTACTTCGTCAAGACGAAGTTGTGGTACTCGAGCAGCGCGATGAGCTTTCCGGTGAATCGCTCGGGATAGAAGAGGTCCTGCAGCCTGATCGCGCGGCGCGCGATCTTGTCTTCGTAAGCGGGGCCGATGCCGCGTCCGGTCGTGCCGATCTTCGCGTCGCCCATCGCGCCCTCGCGGGCCTGATCGAGTGCGACGTGGTAGGGCATCACCAGCGGGCATGCCGGAGATATCCGCAATCGCGCGCGCACTTCGACACCGGCGGCCTCGAGCTCGGCGATTTCCTGCAGCAGCGCGGAAGGCGACAGCACGACACCGTTGCCGATATACACCGACACGCCCGGATGGAGGATTCCCGACGGAATCAGCCGCAACACCGTCTTCCTGCCGCCGATGACGAGCGTGTGGCCCGCGTTGTGGCCGCCCTGGAAGCGGACGACGCCCTGCGCGTGCTCGGTCAGCCAGTCGACGATCTTGCCCTTGCCCTCATCGCCCCACTGGGTGCCGATGACGACGACGTTCTTACCCATGCTTGGACCTTATATGGCTCGTAAGCGACGATCGTCGTCCCCGCCCCCGACTGACCCACTCGAGGGCAGGCTCCGGCGGGGACCCAGCGACTTTTTCGACGCAAGACGCTGGATTCCCGCCTTCGCGGGAATGACGAAATCGAGAGTCGTCTCGTTAGTCAATTACGGAAGTCTCAGTGGAACTGGGCCGTCCCCCGCGGGGTAGCGCGGACGCTAGCGAGCGCACAACGCACACGGTGCCGCAGCGAATGGAACACGGGCGTGATCCGGATCAAACAACGCTCGCAAGCTGCCGCAGATCGAGCGTAAAGCCGGTCGCGGGCCGAGCGCGACCGAAAGCCTTGCCGATGCCGTCGTAGCGTCCGCCGTTGCCGATTGCCGCCGGCAGGCCGGAGGTGAACACCGAGAAGATCGCGCCGTTGTGATAATGGTAGCCCCGCAAATCGGCGAGATCGATGTGCAGCCCCTCGACATGGGGCTCTCCGGCTTGCGCGAGCGCCGCCAGCGCGGCGAGCGCGTTGCTGATCGCCGGCGTATCCGGCAGCTGCGCGCGTGCTCGCGCGAGAACTTCCCGCGCGGGTCCGTAGAGCAGCGGCAGCGCGCCGAGCGCGTCGCGCCACGCGGTGGGCAGGCGCGCGGTGAGCTCGGCGACCATCGGCGCATCCTTGGCGCGAAGCGCCGCGAAGAGCTCCGTGTCCTCGCCGTTGGCGCCGATTCCTGCGCCGGCCGCCAGCGCGCGGTAGACGCCGACGTGGCCGAGGTCGAGGTGCAGGGCGCGTACGCCCGCGACGGCGAGCGAGGACAACAGCAATCCGACCACCTCCGCGTCGCCCGCGATGCCGGGCACACCGAAAAGCTCGGCGCCGATCTGCATGACTTCACGCGTTTCACCGATGCCGGCGGTGGTGCGCAGCACGCTTCCCGCATAGCACAAGCGCGTCGTCCCGGCCTCGTTCAGCAGGTGGGCATCGATGCGGGCGACTTGGGGCGTGATGTCGGCGCGCACGCCGAGCAGCCGGCCCGACATCGGATCGACGACCTTGAACGTCTGCAGATCGAGATCGCGACCGGTGCCGGTCAACAGCGAATCGAGATGCTCGACCAGCGGCGGCTGCACGAGCCGATAGCCGTTCGCGCGAAAATGATCGAGCAAGGCACGACGCAGCGCCTCGATCCGCTCCGCTTCCGCAGGCAGGATGTCCTCGATGTGCTCGGGCAGGATCCACTTACGCATCGCGAATCAACCAGAAGGCGACGAGGCCGATGACAATCGAGACGAGGCCGATGAAACGCAGCTGCCCGTCGGTCAGCTGGACCATGCGGCGAAGGTCTCGCGCCACACGTGCGGCGCGAGGAGCGGCAGCAATCCCTCGAGGACGAGCACCAGCGCGAACGCCGCCCACAGCGAATCCGCCACGCCGTCGCCCCCTTTGCGCGCCGTCTCGCCCGGCCGCTACTTGGGCGCTTTCGCGCCCGTGCCGCCCTGGTTCTTCAGGTAGCGGAAAAAATCGGAGCTGGGATCGAGCACCATCATGTCGCTTCGGCTGCGGAAGGTCGCCTTGTACGCTTCGAGGCTCCGGTAGAACGCATAGAACTCCGGATTCGCGCCGTACGCCTGCGCATAGATCGCCGAGGCCTTGGCGTCCCCTTCGCCCTTGAGCTTCTGCGCCTGCCGGTAGGCATCGGCGAGAATGACCTCGCGCTGGCGATCGGCGTCGGCGCGGATCTTCTCGGACTCCGCCTGGCCCTGCGAGCGCAGCTCGTTCGCGACGCGGCGGCGCTCTGATTCCATCCGGTCGTAGACGCGGTCGGTCACGTCCGGCGGCAGCTCGACGCGACGCAAGCGTACGTCGACGATTTCGACGCCGAACGTCTTCGCATCCAGGTCCGCCTTCTGCCGTGTCGACGCCATGATCTTGTCGCGTTCGGACGAGATGACCTCGTGCACGGTGCGCTTGTTGATTTCCTCACGCAGGTTCGCGCGGACCGTCGTGGCGAGCCTCTGCCGCGCGACCTCCTCGTCGCCCTGCTGCATGGTGACGTAGAACTGCTTGACGTCGGTGATCCGCCAGAGCACGAAGAAGTCGATCAGCAGCGGCTTCTTCTCGGAGGTGGTGATCCGGTCCGGCTCGGCGTTGTCGAGCAGCAGGATCCGCTTGTCGTAGAACTTGACGTTCTGCAGCAGCGGCCATTTGGCGTACAGCCCCGCGGCGGGCTGAGTCTCGACGATCTCGCCCAGCTGGAACTTGATCGCGTACTTGGTCTGGTCGACTGTATAGAGCGCCTGCGACGAGACGAGCAGCACCGCGACGACGAGCGCCAGCAGGGGCATCGTGAACTTCATCGCGATTCCCCGGTGCGATCGCGGTTACGCAGCGCCTCGCGCGAGCGGCCCGGATCGAGCGTGACCGAGGGTTCGGGCGGGGGCGGTGTCGATTGCCTCCCGGCGGGAAGATCGGGGACGGGGGTCGTCGGGGCCAGGGCTGCGGGCGCTGCGCTCTGCTGAATCAGCTTGTCGAGCGGAAGGTAGAGCAGGTTGCTTCCGGCTTTCTGGTCGATCAGCACCTTGCTCGAGTTGCCGAGGATCGACTGCATCATGTCGATGTAGAGCCGCTCGCGCGTGACACCGGGCGCCTTCAGGTATTCGGTGAGGATCTGCCGGAAGCGCGCCGCGTCGCCCTCGGACTTCTGCACGATCGAGGCAAGATAGCCGTTGGCTTCCTCGAGCAGGCGCGCGGCGTTGCCGCGGGCGCGGGGGACGACGTCGTTCGCGTACGCCTGGCCCTCGTTGCGGAAGCGGTCGCGGTCCTGGCCGGCTTTCACCGCGTCGTCGAACGCCGCCTGCACCTTGTCGGGCGGCTGCACGCTCTGCAGCGCGACCTTCTGCACGAAGACGCCGGTCCCGTAACGGTCGAGCATCTCCTGCATCAGCTTCTCGGCGGACTTGGCGATCTGCTCGCCGCCTTCGTAGAGGACGAAATCCATCTTCGCCTTGCCAACGACCTCGCCCATCGCGGTCTGCGCGACGAACTGGACGATCTGGTCCGGCTTGCGCGCGTTGAACACATACGCTTCGGCGTTCTTGACGTTGTACTGGACCGTGAACAGGACGTCGATGATGTTCTCGTCGTCGGTCAGCATCGGCGCCTCGTTGGCGCGCTTGTTCTTCGCGTTGTTGCGGTAGCCGACCTCGACGCGGCGGTTCTGCGAGAAATCGACGAGCTCGACGGCTTCGATCGGAAAGGGCAGGTGCCAGCGCGCGCCGGGCTGGGTGGTCTCGGTGTACTTGCCGAAGCGCGTGACTACCCCGCGGCGTCCTTCATCGACGATGTAGAAGCCGCTCGCGAGCCACACGACAAGAACCAGCGCGACGAGGATCCCTGCGCCCGACATGGGCAGGAGCGGGCGCCCGCCGCCGCTGGGCGCGGGCGAGCCGTCGTCACCGCCTCCCTTGCGACCGAAGAGCTCGTTGATGCGGCGGTTGACGTTGCGCCAGATCTCGTCGAGATCGGGCGGTCCGCTGCTGCCGCGCTTGCCCCACTGGGGATCGTTCAGCGACATGAAGGTGGGATCGGGACGGCGTAGCGCCGCGGGTCAGGCGTTGAGTGCGGACGCCGGTTGGGCGTCTCGTTGCGGATCGTTGGCCGGAAACCGTTCGGCGAGCGCGGCGCGAAGCACGGATGCGCCGACGCCCGTGAGAGCGCTCAAACGGACGGCGCGAATTATACCAGACTCGTCGCGCTCGGACCCCGACCGGATGGCCGCGGCGTCGATCTTGTTGTACACGCGGATCTGCGGCACGTGGCTGGCGCCGATCTCCTCGAGGACCGCGTCGACGGCGGCGATCTGCTCGTCGCGGTTGGGATGCGAGGCGTCGATCACGTGGAGCAGCAAATCGGCGGCGGCGGCCTCGGCGAGCGTCGCGCGAAACGCGGCGACGAGATCGTGCGGCAGGTCGCGGATGAACCCGACGGTGTCGGATAGGACGATGGTCGCCGCGCCGGGCACGTGGATCCGCCGCAATGTCGTGTCGAGCGTGGCGAAAAGCTGGTCGGCTGCGTAGGCATGGGCGCCGCTCAGCCGGTTGAAGAGCGTCGACTTGCCGGCGTTCGTGTAGCCGACGAGCGCCACCGTGCGGACGGCGGCGCGACGCCGGGTGCGGCCCTGCGTCGCGCGCTGCCGCGCGACCTGCGCGAGCCGCCCGTTCAGGACCCGGACGCGGTTGCCGAGCAGCCGGCGGTCCGTCTCGAGCTGCGTTTCGCCGGGGCCGCGCAGCCCGATGCCCCCCTTCTGGCGCTCGAGGTGGGTCCAGCCGCCGACGAGCCGCGTCAATTGATTCTTCACCTGCGCGAGCTCGACCTGCAGCTTGCCCTCGGCGCTTCGCGCGCGCAGCGCGAAAATATCGAGGATCAGCGCCACGCGGTCGACGACGCGACAGCCGAGTGCGCGCTCGAGGTTGCGCTGCTGCGCGCCGGACAACGGATGATCGAAGATGACGAGATCGGCGCCGGTTTCGACGCGACGCGCGGCGATCTCGTCGACCTTGCCGCGTCCGGCAAAGGTCGCGGCGTCGGGCCGCTGACGACGGCCGGTGACGCTGCCGACGACCGTCGCGCCCGCCGACACCGTCAGCGCAGTGATTTCCGCGAGACGTTCGCCGGGATCGCCTTCGCCCAGATCGAGCTCGACCAGCAGCGCGCGGTCGACGCTTTCGGGGGTTTCGAACATCAGCGCGACACGCGGACGCCGGTCGCGTGCGCAAGCCGGCAGTCGCCCGCCGCCCCGCAGGACGCACGCGCACGAGCGCCGCAGGGCCGCCCAAGACCGCGCAACTGCGCTCTGCCTCGGGGGGCAGCGCAGCGGCGATAGGCACAAGCGTGGGGCCCCACATTCGCGCCGCAGGGCCGCCCCAAAAGCGAATTGCCGCGGCCTCCGCGATGTTGTTCCCGACGCGTTGCATCGCGGGGTCGGCCGCCACCCGCGCTCGCAGACGCGCCCTTCGGGCCTTGGCTACGCCCTGCTCGCGCGGGCGTCCCTCGGGGGGCAGCGCAGCGGCGACAGCCGCGAGCGTGGGGGCCCACCAAGTGAATCAAGCGTCCGCGTCGGCGCCCGGCGCGTGATGCGGCATCGCCACCGCACGCGCGGGCACGACGGTCGAGATCGCGTGCTTGTACACCATCTGCGTGACCGTGTTCTTGAGCAGGACGACGTACTGGTCGAACGATTCGATCTGCCCCTGCAGCTTGATGCCGTTGACGAGGTAGATCGACACCTGGACATGCTCCTTGCGCAGCGTGTTCAGGAACGGGTCTTGTAGCATTTGCCCTTTGTTGCTCATCGCTGACTCCGCGGTTGTTGTTGGCCCTCGCCTCGCGCGGCGGGCCGCGGCGGGCTCGGGTTAGGTCCCGGACTCCGCAAGTTGGGGTCGGCTCGCGGAGGATTCAACGCCGCTTCAACGCCCCTTGCGGGCGGGCGCTTGCGTACGGGTTTGCGCCGGTCTTGAATTGTATCCTAAGGGGGGTACCGCGCAGTTGGAACGCCTCGGCGAAGAATCGTTCCAGGTACCGCCGGTAGGTTGCCGGAACGTGGGCGAGCGCGCTGCCGTGAATCACGATCAGCGGAGGGTTGTGGCCGCCCTGATGAGCGTAGCGCAGCTTGGGTCGACCCATCCCCGCGCGCGGCGGCTGCTGCCGCTCCACCGCCTGCATGAGCGCCCGGGTGAGCTTCGGCGTCGGCAGCCGGACGAACGCAGCGGCGAATGCGGCGTCGACCGATTTGACGAGCCCCGCCACGCCGCGCCCGTCCCGCGCCGAAATGAAATGGTGCTGCGCGAACGCGAGAAACGCGAGCTTGCGGTCGAGGTCGCGCTTGACGTCATCGCGGCGATCGGCAGGGACCGCATCCCACTTGTTCACGCCGACGACGAGCGCCCGGCCCGCCTCGACGATATAGCCGGCGAGGTGGGCGTCCTGCTCGGAGATTCCTTGTTCCGCGTCGAGGAGCAGCACCACGACGTTCGCATCCTCGATGGCCTGCAGCGTTTTCACGACCGAGAATTTTTCGACGGCCTCGAACACCTTGCCGCGGCGACGCACGCCCGCCGTATCGATGAGCGTGTAGCGGCGGCCCGCGCGCTCGAAGTCGAGATAGAGCGAATCGCGCGTCGTGCCCGGCTCATCGAAGGCAATCACGCGTTCCTCGCCCAACAGGGTGTTGACGAGCGTCGACTTGCCTACATTCGGCCGGCCGATGATCGCAACCTTGATCGGGCCGCCCTCGGTCGGTGCGGGCTCCCCCCCTTCCGTGGCGGGTTCGGGCACTGACCGTGGGGCGAGCGAGAGCGCAAGCTCGGCCAGGGGTCCGACGTTCTCGCCGTGCGCAGCCGAAATCGGATGCGGCTCGCCCAGCCCCAGTTCGTAGAATTCGGCCGCGGCGCGCTCCGGGGCCAGACCTTCCGCCTTGTTGGCTGCCAGCACGACCCGTTGTCCGGACCGGCGCAGCAAGTCCGCGATCGTGCGGTCCTGCGCGGTCGGTCCCTCGCGCGCGTCGACGAGGAACACGACGACGTCGGCCTCGGCGATCGCCGCGCGGGTCTGCTTTGCCATTTCGTGAAGGATGCCGTCCTTTGCGACCGGCTCGAAGCCGCCGGTGTCGACGACGATGAATGCCGCGTCCCCGACGCGGCCGCGCCCGTAGTGCCGGTCGCGGGTGAGGCCGGGAAAATCAGCGACGAGCGCTGCGCGGGTACGCGTCAGCCGATTGAACAGCGTGGACTTGCCGACATTCGGGCGCCCGACGAGGACGAGGGTGGGGAGCATGGAAGTCGCGGCGCCGCGTCGGGGCGGCAGGGCAGGGGACCGTGGATGGCGGGTTCAAGATCGGCAGCACGAGCGATCGCTCAGCGGGCGGTCACCGCGTAGAGCGTTCCGCCCTCGGATTGCCATACGGCATTGTCGCCGGAAGCCGCCGCCTGGGAAGTCGGAGTGGTTCCGTCCGTCGGCGCGAATCCGACGACGTTCCCGTCGCCGCGTCCGAGCAGATAGACATATCCGTCACGATCGAACACCGCGAGGTAATCGCCGGCGAGCTGCGGCCCGCCGACGCGGCGCTCCTTGAGCTTGTCCTGTTTCCACGCCGATGCGCCGGTCACCTTGTCGAGCGCGTGCACGGCACCGGCGTCGTCGGCGACGAAGACGTAACGGCTGTCGGCGGCGAGACCGGTGAGGCTCGACACGTCGCGCGTCCAGTTGAGCTGCCCGCGCAGGATTTCGAAGCAGGCGACGCGACCCTGATACGCGACGGCGCACACCTGCCGCTCCTCGACCAGCGGCAGCGACGTCACGTCCGCGATGCGCTCGAGCTCGGTCGCGCCCTTGGGCGTGGCGACATTGCCTTCCCAACCCACGCTCCCCGTCGCGAGATCCATCGCGAGCAGCTTGCCTCCGGCGGTTCCCGACAGGAGCCCGCCGCGGCTGATGACGCCGCCGGCGAAATTGCGCACGGTGAGCGGAGGATTCGTCCGCTGGTAGACCCACTTGGTCTTGCCGTCGGCGGCCGAAAGACCGTAGATGCGCCCGTCGCCCGACCACACGACGACCGTCCCCTCGCCGACTTTCGGCGGTCCGATGACCTCGCTGCTGATCTTCGCCTGCCACTGCGGCTTGCCGTCGGTATCGAAGGCGAGCACGTCGCCCTTGTCCGTCCCGACCGCAAGCAGCGTCGCGTCCGCGCCCACGCCTGCCGAGAGCACCTTGCCGGCGTCGATTCGCCAGACGGTAGCGCCGCTACCGGGGTCGACGCGGACGATCGTGCCCCTCGCCGCCGCAGCATAGATCGCGACTGGCGTGACGGCCGGGGCGAGGCCGGGTGCCGCCGCGCCGATTTCGACCTTCCACACGACCTGCGGCGTCGCGGTCTGCTTGATGTCCGGCAGCGGTCCCAACTTTTTCGGACCGCCACCAAAGAGTGACGTGAGCCAGTTGAAGTTGGGCGGTGGAATCTGCATCCACGACGGCCAAGTCGAGCAACCGGACATGACGAGCGTCATGCCGACGAGCATCAGGACGGCGAAGTGGCGACGGGCGCCGGCGCAACGGCGTGCGTGGGCGAGGCGGCAAGCCATCATTTCGACGGTGCCGGTGCGTTCGCCGGCGCGGTCGCGGGCGCCGGCACGTTCGCCGGCTTCGGTGCGGCGCTAGGCGAAGGCGCGCTCGCGCTTCCCGCGGCGCTCGCAAGCGGGCCGCCTGCAGCATCGAGCTTCGTTTGCACGTACGCGTGATACGGCGAATTGGCATCGAATTTCGTCAGTGCCGTCTGGTAGGCGATGCGCGCGTCGTTGCCACGGCCGGCCGCCATGAGGATGTCGCCGCGCAGCGCGGCATAGACGCCTTCGAACGGCTCGTCGTGCTTCGCGTCGAGCGTTCGCAGCGCGTCGTCATACTGCTTTTCGTCGAGCTGCACTTCGGCGAGACGCAGACGCGCGACCTCCTTCAAGCCTTCCTCGCTGCTGCGGTCGATCACGAACATGAGCTGCGCCTTGGCGCCTGCCTTGTCGCCGCTGTCGAACAGCGTCTTCGCCACGAGCAGTGCAGCGCGCGGCGCATAACCCGTGTTGCCGAACTTTTCGTTGAGCTGCGCGATCGCATCCTTCGCCTTGGCGACGTCATTCGCCTTCACCGCCGTGCTGACGGCGTTGTAGAGAACCGACGCCTGCTCGGCCTGGTTTCCCTGCCACCAGCGCCAGCCCTGCACGCCGATGATGCCGGCGGCGGCCGCGATGATCACGCCCGTGACGAGGTTGCCCCATTGCCTCCACCACGCCTTGAGGTCTTCGAGTTGTTCCTGTTCTTCGAGATCATAGACGGCCATCGGTTCTTCTTCCCTTTGGAATGGTCGGCGCCGCGACTCGCGGCTCCGATCAATTGCGCGCGACGAGCGCCTGCGCGAGCTCCGCGACGGGCACGGCGACCTGATCGCCGTCTGCGCGCAGCGGCTTCATGCTGACGGACCCGGCCGCGACCTCGTCGTCGCCGATGATGAGTGCGTAGGCGGCGCCGCTCGCGTCGGCTTTTTTCATCTGCGACTTGAAACTGCCGCCGCCTGCGTTGACGACGATCGCGCGTCCCGCGTCGCGCAGCGTCTCGGAGATGCGCCGGGCGAGCTTCGCCCCGGCTTCGCCCGCATGAACGACGTACGCGTCCGGAACGACGGCGGTACCGAGGCGCGCCTCCTGCAGGAGCAGGATCATCCGCTCGATCCCCAGCGCGAACCCGCACGCGGGCGTCGGCTTTCCCCCGAATTGTTCGAACAGGCCGTCGTAGCGGCCGCCGCCGGCGACGGTGCCTTGCGCGCCCAGACGGTCGGTCACGAACTCGAAGACGGTGCGATTGTAGTAGTCGAGCCCGCGGACGAGCCGCGGCTCCACCTCGAACGCGATGCCGGCCTCGGCGAGCAGGACCTTCAGCTCCTCGAAGTGCGCGAGCGAGCGGTCGGCAATGAAATCGATCATCTTCGGCGCGCCGGCGATTACCGCGTCGAGCGTGGGATTCTTGCTGTCGAGAATGCGCAGCGGGTTGGTCGCGAGGCGGCGGATCGAATCGGCGTCGAGTGCCGTGCGATGCCGCTCGAAATAGGCGACAAGCGCGCTGCGATGCGCGAGCCGCTCGTGCAGGTCGCCGATCGAGTTTAGCTTGAGGGTGATACCCTCGGCGATGCCGAGCCGCCGCCACAGTCGCGCGAGCAGCACGATCTGCTCGGCATCGACATCGGGTCCGGCGAAGCCCAGTGCTTCGACGATCGAATTGGTGGAACTGGCGATAGCGCCCCTTCTGCGGCCGCTCGTGGCGGAACATCGGGCCCCGCCATCCAGACGCGCTGCGGGCGCTCGTAAGTGAGGTTGTGCTCGATCGCCGCGCGCACGATGCCGGCGGTCGCCTCCGGACGGAGCGTGAGGCTCTCGCCATTGAGCCGGTCCTCGAACGTGTACATCTCCTTCTCGACGACGTCGGTGACCTCGCCGATCGCGCGGACGAAGAGCGGCGTGGGCTCGACAACCGGCACGCGCAGGTTCCGATAGCCGTACTGGCGGAAGACGTCGCGAACGGTGTCCTCGAGGAACTCCCAGAGCGCAGCCTCGTCAGGAAGCACGTCGTTCATGCCGCGGACGGCCTGCAAGGATGCCGCCATCGCTACGCCACCGATTTCACGGAGATCGATCTCTTCGACGGAGAAAGGTGCGCCGCACGCGGCTCGCCGCCGTACGTCGCGCGCACGTAATCGTCGACGATCTTCTGGAATTCCTCGGCGATATGATCGCCCTTCAACGTCACCGTCTTTTCGCCGTCGACATAGACGGGTGCGACGGGGGTTTCGCCGGTGCCGGGAAGCGAAATGCCGATGTTGGCGAGCTTCGATTCACCGGGTCCGTTGACCACGCAGCCCATTACCGCGACCTGCATCGCTTCGACACCGGGATAACGGGCGCGCCACACCGGCATCTGCGCGCGCAGGTAGGCCTGGATCTTCTCGGCGAGCTCCTGGAACGTCGTGCTGGTCGTGCGTCCGCAGCCGGGACACGCGGTGACGAGCGGGGCGAACGAGCGCAGTCCCATCGTTTGCAGGAGCTCCTGTGCGACGATCACTTCGCGCGTCCGATCGCCACCCGGTTCCGGCGTCAGCGACACGCGGACGGTGTCGCCGATCCCCTGCTGCAGAAGCACCGCCATCGCGGCGGTCGAAGCGACGATGCCCTTGCTGCCCATTCCCGCTTCGGTGAGCCCGAGATGCAGCGGATAATCGCAGCGGCGAAGACGAGCTCCCGATACACGGCGATCAGGTCCTGGACGGCGGAGACCTTGCACGACAGCACGATCCGGTCGCCGGGGAGGCCGAGCGCCTCGGCGCGCCGCGCGCTCGCGACGGCCGACGTGACGAGCGCTTCGCGCATCACGGCATCGGCACTCATCGGCTCGGCGCGCGCGGCGTTCTCATCCATCATCCGTGCGAGCAGGTCGGCGTCCAGGCTCCCCCAGTTGACGCCGATCCGCACCGGCTTCCCGTATTCGATCGCCTTTTCGATCATCACCGCGAACTGCGGGTCGCGTTTCGAACCCTTGCCGACGTTGCCGGGATTGATTCGATACTTGGCGAGCGCGCGCGCGCAGTCCGGAAATTCGGTGAGGAGCTTGTGCCCGTTGAAATGGAAATCGCCGATGAGCGGCACGCGGCAGGAAGCGGCATCGAGACGCTCACGGATGGCGGGCACGGCCGCCGCGGCTTCGGCGGTATTGACGGTGACGCGGACGAGCTCGGAGCCCGCCTCGGCCAGCGCCATCGCTTGAGCGACCGTCGCGGCGATGTCGGCGGTATCGGTGTTGGTCATCGATTGCACGACGATCGGGGCGCCGCCGCCGATTCGGACACCGGCGACGTCGACCTGCCGCGTGCGATGGCGTTCCAGGCGCGGAGCTTCGCTCAAAGCAGCGCTCGCTTTCGTCATTGCAGCGTCAGCCGCGCGACGTTCCCTCGCGTGTGCGGCGCGAGGTCGATCCGCTGGCCTCGTCCAGGTCAGCTTGACGTCGGCCGCGTTGCCGATCACGAGGTCGAGCGGCGGCGCTCCGGCAATCGCCTGCGTGGTGCCGCCGGCGATTCATCCGTGACAGCAACACGCTGCCGTTGCGGTCCTTGACCTCGGTCCAGGAGAAGTCGCGGAAGGTGAGCACGAGCGGCGCGTTCGCCGCTGCGGAAACGATGGGCGCGGACGGCGGTTTCGCGTCGGGGATCGGCGCTGGCGATGGGCTGGCCGATGGCGCCGATGCGGCGGGCGCGCCTTCAGTCGTCGATGCCGGCGCAGCGGCCGTGACGGGATTGGGCAACGGGTGCCGATGATTTCCGGGCGCCGGTGAGAGGCGCTGTTGCGGGCTCGGCTGCTGCCTGCGTCTCGTGCGCGGCGCCGCGTCGCGCATCCGCTGCCGTGCGCATCTGCTCGTAGGCGACCGTCGCCCCGATGATCGCGACCAGCGTCACCGGAATCGCCCAGCGGGTCCAGCTCGCCTTGCCGTTCGCGGCGGTCGGCAGTTCGCCGATCGAGGGCGCCGTCGGATGCAGCGCAGGTGACTCGAGCGACGGTGCGGCTGCAGAGGCCGGCAACGCGCCCAGCACCGATTCCGGATCGAGGTGGACGAGGCGCGCATAGTTGCGGACGAAGCCGCGCACGAACGTCCGACCAGGCAGCTGCGCGAAGTCGCTGTCCTCGATCGCCTTCACCTGTCGCGGCGCGAGCTTCAGCTGCTGCGCGACCGCATCGACGGTGAGCCCCGCGGACTCGCGGGCCGCACGAAGCAGCCCGCCCGCGGTGACGCTCGGCTCGGACGAGCCGCTGCCCGGTTTGACGTCGAACTCGGTCACCCGCGCCCTCCGCACGATCGGCGAGATTCGATGCGCCAGGTTGTCGGGCGCTGCTCATTCGCGCGGCGACGCGCCCTGCTCATTCGCAGTTTCCCGTGGGGATCGCCTTGGTTTCCGCCGAGTCGGGATAGCGGTTGCGCAACTGCGAAATGTACGAAAGCTCGGCCTGGCGGTCGCCGAGCTTGCGCTCGATGCACATGCCGAGATAGAGCGCTCGGCGCCGTCGGGTTCGCCATGCACCAGCAGGCCGGATCCAGCCGCGCGCATCGTCGTATTTTGCCGCGCTTGTAAGCGAGCAGCGCGAGCCCGTAGGACGGCGGTCGGGTTGTTCGGCGACACCGCGAGCGCGCGCTTGAAATAGATTTCGGCGTCCGCGATGTCGCCGAAGCGACATGCTGCACCGGCCGGCGTTGATCAGCGCGATCTCCGGCGTCTTGTACAGCGGGTTGCTGTATCGCGAGCTCGAACTCGGGGATGCGCCTCGCGCGGATGGCCCGTGCGTGCACAGGTACCAGCCCCAGTTGTGACGGATCTCGGAATCCTGCGGCGCGAGCGCGAGCGCCCGCTGGAAGTTCTGCTCGGCCTTCGCGTTGTCGCCCATCATCGCGTAGACGAGGCCGTAGATGTTGTAGGCGCTGCGCATGGTTCGGGTCGAGCTTCACCGCCTCGTTGAGCTCGTCGAGCGCGACGTCCATCTGGCCGCGCTCGTAATAGCCGGCGCCGAGCTCGGTGTGGATCCGCGCGCGCTCCGTGCGGGCTCACTTCCTGCGGCTTGCGCCGGCGGCGGCGGCTTCGGCTGGCGTGTCGGTTCGGCTTGTTCTTGGGCGCAGACGAACACGCAACGAGCGAGCGACCAGGCAACGGCGGCAGCGCGCGCGGAGGGACGGGATCATGCGTGCTTTCGGGCGGGTTCAGTGCACGGTCGAGGCGTTCGCCGCGGCGGCGGATGCGCAGCACGCGGCGCTTGGTGCGGTCCTGCACCGGCCGGCGAGCTGGCCGCACGCGGCGTCGATGTCGTCGCCGCGCGTCTTGCGGATCGTCGTCACGAGACCTGCGTCCATCAGCGTCCTGCTGGAAGGCGAGGATGCGCGCGCGCGGGCTTGTCGCGAACTCGCGCGCCGGGGAACGGGTTCCACGGGATCAGGTTGAGCTTGCACGGCACGTCGCGGACGAGCGCGGGCGAGCGCTCGCGGCATGCGCCGGCTGAGTCGTTCACGCCGTCGAGCATCACGTACTCGAAGGTCACGAAATCGCGCGGCGCGCGCTCGAGGTAGCGCCGGCACGCGGCGAGCAGCTCGGCGAGCGGGTACTTGCGGTTGATCGGCACGAGCTCGGTCGCGCAGCGCGTCGTCGGGCGCGTGCAGCGACACGGCGAGCGCCACGGGGCACGCGCTCGCGCAGCCGGTCGATCGCGGGCACGATGCCCGACGTGGACAGCGTCACGCGGCGGCGCGACAGGCCGTAGGCATTGTCGTCGAGGAACACGCGCAGCGCGGCGACGACGTTGTCGAAATTGGCGAGCGGCTCGCCCATGCCCATCATCACGACGTTGGTGATGAGCGCGCCCTGTCGACCCGCGCCCGGCGCCATGCCGCGAGCGCCACGCGCCGGCGGGAGCGGCGACGCGCGCTTCGGCGGCAGCAGCGTCCGCGAGAGCGCGCGGTTCGCGTGCCACAGCTGGCCGACGATCTCGGCGGTGGTCAGGTTGCGGTTGAAGCCCTGCTTGCCGGTCGAGCAGAACGCGCAGTCGAGCGCGCAGCCGGCCTGCGACGAAATGCACAGCGTGCCGCGGTCGTCTTCGGGGATGTACACCGTCTCGATGGCGTTGCCGGCGCCGACGTCGAGCAGCCACTTGCGCGTGCCGTCGGCCGCCGTCGTGTCGCTGACGACCGGCGGGCCGCGGATCTCGGCCGTCGGCGGCGAGCTTCTCGCGCAGCGGCTTCGACAGGTCGCGTCATCGCGCCGAAGTCGTCGGCGCAGCCGCTGGTGCATCCAGTGCGCGACCTGCTTCGCGCGAAACGGCTTCTCGCCGCAGCTCGGCGAAGAACGCGGCAAGGCCGGCGGCGTCGAGGTCGAGCAGGTTGGTCATGGTCACGGTTCGGGAAGCGTCGCCTCACGCGGCCGTAGACGCAGCGTCGGGAAGAAATAGGCGATTTCGACGCTCGCGCGGTCTCGAGCGCCGTCCGAGCCGTGCACGGCGTTGGCGTCGATCGATGCGGCGAAATCGGCGCGGATCGTGCCGGGCGCGGCCTTCTTCGGGTCGGTCGCGCCCATCAGGTCGCGGTTCTTCGCGATGGCGTTCTCGCCTTCGAGCACCTGGATCATCACCGGTCCCGAGATCATGAAATCGACCAGATCGCGGAAGAACGGCCGCTCCCGATGCACCGCGTAGAAGCCCTCGGCCTCGGCCCGCGACAGCCGGCGCATCTGCGCGGCGACGATCTCGCAAGCCGTTGGTCTCGAAGCGCGAATAGATCTTGCCGATGACGTTCTTGGCCACGGCATCGGGCTTGATGATCGAAAGGGTGCGTTCTACGGCCATACTCGGCGACTCCGACTGAATAAATGCGAATAAATTCAAAATTATATCATGGCGGACCAACCTTGTCCGGAGGCTGGCGCGCCCGGTTTGCATGTTCGTTGGGGCACCGCCGAGGCGGCGGGCCCGCGTCCGTCGTCCGCCGTCGCCCATGGGAAAGCAAACGGGCGCCGAGGCGCCCGTTCGGAGCAGGTACGTCGACCGGCCGCTACATCATCCCGAGCGTCTTCGGCAGCCAGATCGACATCGGCGGCCAGTAGGTGACGATCAGCAGGAAAGTGAGCATCGTGAGGAGCCACGGCCACACGGCGACAGTGAGCTCGGTGATCCCCATCTTGGTGATCCCCGAGGCCACGTAGAGGTTGAGGCCCACCGGCGGGTGGCACATGCCGACCTCCATGTTGACGGTCATCATGATGCCGAAATGCACGGGATCGATGCCGAGTTTTATCGCGACCGGAAACAGGATCGGGGCCATGATCAGCACGATCGACGAGGGCTCCATGACGTTGCCCGCGAGCAGCAGGATGACGTTGACGAAGAGCAGGAAGGCGACGACGCCGAGGCCCTTGTCGAGCATCCACGCGGCGAGCTCCTGCGGAATCTGCTCGGACGTCATCAGGTAGCTGAACATCACCGCGTTGGTGATGATGTAGAGCAGCATCGCGCTCATGTTGGCCGAGTCGAGCAACACTTTCGGCACCTTCGCGAGCGTCATGTCCTTGTAGACGAACACCGCGACGAAGAACGCGTAGACGGCGCTCATCGCAGCCGCCTCGGTCGGCGTGAAGATCCCCGTATAGATCCCGCCGATCACGACAATGATCAGCAGCAGACCCCAGATCGCCTCGCGGAAGGTGCGCGCCCGCTCGCCCCAGGTTGCGGCCGGCTGGCGCGGATAGTTGTTCTTGCGCGCGCGCCACCACGTCGTGAGCCCGAGCATCGTGGCTAGAATGATGCCCGGGAATGATGCCCGCGATGAACAGCGCGCCGACCGACGTGTTGGTGGCGACCGCATACATCACCATGACGATCGACGGCGGGATCAGGATGCCGAGCGCACCCGAGGTCGTGATGACGCCCGCGCCGAAGCGCGCCGGAAAGCCCTGCTTGATCATCGCCGGCAGGATGATCGAGCCGATCGCGACGACGGTCGCCGGCGAACTGCCGGACACCGCGGCGAACAGCGCGCAGGCCACGACGCCGGCGAGCCCGAGCCCGCCGGGCCAGTGCCCGACCATCGACGAGGCGAAGTTGATCATCCGCCGCGCGACGCCGCCGTGGGTGAGGAAGTTGCCGGCGAGGATGAAGAACGGGATCGCCATGATCTCGAACTTCTCGATGCCGGTGAAGAGCTTCAGCGCCACCGATTCGATCGGCACCGTGGTCATCGTGAACAGGTACGTGAGCACGGTGAGGCCGAGCGAGATCGAGATCGGCATCCCGGTGAGCATCAGGCCGAAGAGCAGCGCGAAAATGATCCACGCGTTGTTGAGCGGCACCCCGCCAAGCTTCAAGGCGACGGGAAGCGCCAGCATGACGATCGGGAGCAGCGCCGGCCAGCGCGGCGCGTTTGCGGGGACCGGCGGGACGAGCGTGCTCATTTGCGTGCCCCCACGCTGGCGGCCGTCGCCGCGTGGCTATTCCCCAAAGGCGGCCGGTTCACTCCTTGGGACGGCCGGGAGACATTGGCTTCGCTGCGGCCTCCGCACCGCTGTACTGTTCGCGATGTACCGTCGAGTCGGCCGCGGCGCGCGCTCGGGGACGCGCCTTGCGGGCCCTGGCTTCGCCCCCCTCGCGCACGTGTCCCGCTCATTTACGCCCTCCCTCGGCCACGTCGGCGGGGTGAAGGTTGTCCGGCAACGCGTAGGGGATGATGTCGGCTGCTTCCTCGACGCCTTCGACGTGCGCGACGTCGTGATGCGGCAGCTCGCCCGTCTTCGCGAAGTGCCAGGCGACCTGCAGGAAGCGGAAGCACATCAGGTAGGAACCGAGCGGGATGCACAGGTAGACGATCCACTTCGGGATCTCGAGGTCGGGCGAGGTCGAGCTCGTCTGCGCGATGTCCCAGGTGAACTTCGCGCCCAGCGTGCCGACGATGCCGGTGAACGTGGCGCCGGCCATCAAGCCGAAAAGCACGTACGCCTTGCGCGTCGTGCTGGGGAGACGGTTGATCATGACGTCGACGCCGACGTGGATGCCCGTGCGCACGCCGTACGCAGCGCCGAACTTCGCCATCCACACGAACATGTAGATGCAAAGCTCCTGCGCCCACGACAGGTCGATCTTGAGCAGCGCATCCTGGACGACCGGGATCGGCGCGCCAGCGGCATACCGATGCACGACGGCGACGAAGATCAGCAGCGTCGCGGCGCCCATCAGGAACGCGATCAACCACTCCTCGAGATGGTCAAGAACCTTCACGTTCTTCTCCCCCTCGCAGCACCCGCCGCGCCAACGTGTAGCGAATTGACCGGCACGCTTCCGCGCCGGCTCAATTCGACGGCAGCGACAATTTAACCGGCGCGCGACGGCGCCGCGTTTCGCGAATTAACCGGCGCGCGGGCCGCGCCGGTCCAGTTCGCGGCCGCGGGATTTCAGGCTTACGGCTTGAACCCCGTCTCCTTGTAGACCTCGTCGATGATGTCCTTGCCGATGCGCGACTCGTTTTCCTTGTGCACCGGGAGCAGCGCCTTCTTCATCGCCGCCTTCTGCTCCGGCGTGAGCTTGATGATCTCCGTCTTGCCGGTCTTCCTGACCGCTTCCAGCGCGTCGTCGTTCTCCTTCTGCGCGATGTCGTTCGCGTATTTGGTCGCGTCCTTCATCGCCCCCTCGAGGGTCGTGCGGATGTCCGGCGGCAGCCCGTCCCAGAACTTCTTGTTCGTGATCACCGCGTACTCGATCACGCCGTGCTCGGTCAGCGCGAAATACTTCTGCACCTCCTGCATCTTCTGCGTGTAGAAGTTCGACGGCGGATTCTCGGTGCCGTCGACCACGCCCGTCTGCAGCGCCTGGTAGACCTCCGAGAACGCCATCACCTGCGGAATCGCACCCAGTGCCTTGATCTCGTCGCCCAGCACTTTCGAGGATTGGATGCGCATCTTGAGGCCCTTGTAGTCTGCAGGCATGTGCAGCGGCTTGTTGGCACTGAAGTCCTTGAAGCCGTTGTCCCAGAACGCAAGCCCGATGATGCCCTTGGTCTCGAGCTTCTTGAACAGCAGGGCCGCCACCTTGCCGCCGGTGACCTTGTGCAGATCTTCGCGGTCGTCAAAAATGTACGGCAGATCGAACACCTCGAACTCGCGCACGCCGAGCGGGCCGAACTTCGCGACCGACGGCGCGAGCATCTGCACCGAGCCCAACTGCAGCGCCTCCATCTCCTCGCCGTCCTTGAACAGCGAGCTGTTGGGGTAGACCTCGACCTTGACCCGCCCTTTGGTGCGCTCTTCGGCCAGCTTCTTGAAGTATTCGGCGCCCTTGCCCTTCGGCGTGTCGACGGCGACGACGTGGCTGAATTTGATGACGATCGGCTGCTGGGCCGACACGACGCCGGCCGCCGCAAGAATCGTCGCTGCGGCCACGGTGAGCACTAAACGGAGCTTCATGGATCCTCCTCGAATTTTCTCGCGTGGACAGGGCGCGTTTTTCGAATGTTCGCGCGCTTGGCCGCGCCCATCGCGATTGCGGCAGATTAGGCCCGCAACCGCCCCTCCTGTCAATGGAATGCCCCCTTTACGCTGCGCGCGCACGGACCTCCCTCGGCGGCGGCACCGCGAGCGATTTGCGATTTTGCATCGGACTCGCCGCGAACGGGGGGTCGAGTGAGCCTACCCGCGGCGGATGCGTCCCTTGTTGATTGGAGTCAAGCTTTCCGGCCGCGCAGACCCCGTCGCGCGGCGGAGCGCCTTCATCGGTTTTGCCGCTCCGTTGTCCTCGCCTTGCCCGGATGCCAGCGCACGTCGTAGCCCGGAGCACCGGTCGTGGCGGTGAATGCGACGTCGACGCCGATGCCCGGAACCGCGGCGAGGGCGTCGCCGCACCAGACGAGCGGGAGCGCCTCACGCTGCCAGACGGGCATCCCGGCAGTCTGCAGGATGCGCTTCAACGCCTGGCGGGGCCGGTCGCGTGCGAGGCGGATTCGCTCGCCGCCGGTGCGCGGCCGGACGACGATCGGCCCCTGTGCCAGCACGGCGGCGGCGAGCCCGGTTCCGGGCGCCGGCGCGAATTCGAGGATGCCGTGCGGCAGCGCGAGATTCGCTTCGCCACGCCAAGGCAGCGCGAACGCAGCAACCGCCGGCGCGTGAACGACGATGCGGCCGCGGTGCAATCCGAGCTCGACGCCGTCGTGCGCGAGCCGCACGCGTGCATCGCGAGGCGCGTGCGCGAGCTGATCCTCCATCGCGGCGAGTCGCGCCGCCGAAGGTGCGCGCAACCCGTGCCGGTGGAGGAACCACCGCAGCAGATTGCGCGCCCGGTGCGGCGCGCTCGCGGCCAGCTTCGAAAAAGCGCACTGGTCGAGGGTCTCTCCAGACGCGGCGTCGATGACGAGCGCGTCCTCGGCGTCGTGCGCCGCGAGCTCGTCTGCGAGCCGGGCCGCCTCCGCCTGATGCGCCGCGGCGCGCACGAGTGTCGCCGGATAGCCCGGAAAAGCACCTGCAAGGCGCGGCGCGATCTCGTGCCGGACGAAGTTCCGTCGGAGCGCCACATCGGCGTTCGATTCGTCGTCGATCCACTCGAGGCCGCGCGCCTTCGCATACGCTCCGATCGTCGCGCCGGGAAGCGCGAGAAACGGGCGCAGCAGGGTCGGCCCCGCGCGCTGCGCGTGGAGCACCGGCATCGCGGCAAGACCCTGCGGCCCCGCGCCGCGCAGAAGTTGCAGCAGCAACGTCTCCGCCTGGTCGTCGGCATGATGGGCGAGCGCCACGAAATCGGCATCGATCGCTTCGAGCGCGCGATAGCGTGCGTCGCGCGCCGCCGCCTCGGGACCCGCGCGCTCCGCACGTCCCACGGCGACGCGGCGAACGGTGAATGGGACGCCGCGCTTCGCGCACTCGCCCGCGCAGAAGTCGGCCCACGCGTCGGCGTTCACCGAGAGTCCATGATGGACGTGAACGGCGACAACGGTGACGCCGTTCGCGGGCGCGATCTCCGCCAGTGCGTCGAGCAGGACCATCGAATCACGGCCGCCGGACAATGCGATGGCGATGCGCGGCGGTGCGCTCGCCGACCGGGCATCACCCGTCGCGGACGCGCACGCGGCGAGTGCAGCGGCCGTGGCGGAGAGCACGGCGTCGGCAGCGGGCATACGTGAGAGCACGCCCGACAGGCTCCTACCCGGCGGGAATCTCCTTGAACTTGCCATAGGAGAGGACCTTGTCCTCACGCGTCTCGAGCAGCGTTTCGAGCGGCTGTTCCTGCGCCTGGCGCAGTGCTTCGGTCAGGGCTTTCTTGAGCACGACCATCATCGCCGCGTGGTCGCGGTGCGCACCGCCGAGCGGTTCGCTGACGACCTTGTCGATCAGGCCGAGTTGCTTCAGGCGCGGCGCGGTGATGCCTAGCGTTTCGGCGGCTTCCGCGGCGAAGTCCGCCGACTTCCACAGAATCGACGCGCAGCCTTCCGGCGAGATCACAGAGTACGTGGCGTACTGGAGCATCAGCGTAACGTCGCCGACGGCAATCGCGAGGGCTCCGCCGGAGCCGCCCTCGCCGATGACCGAGACGATGATCGGCACGCGCAGTCCGGCCATCTCGTAGAGATTGCGCCCGATTGCTTCGGATTGTCCGCGCTCCTCGGCGCCGATGCCCGGGTACGCACCGGGCGTGTCGACGAAGGTGAACAGCGGAAGGCCGAACTTCTCGGCGAGCTTCATGAGCCGCAGCGCCTTGCGATAGCCCTCCGGTCGCGGCATACCGAAATTGCGGTGGATCTTCTCCTTGGTGTCGCGTCCCTTCTGGTGGCCGATCAGCATGCACGGCTGGCCGTTGAAGCGCGCGAGGCCGCCGACGATGGCCGGGTCGTCCGCGTAGGAGCGATCGCCGCGCAGCTCGCGGAAGTCGCTGAAGAGCCCATTGACGTAATCGAGCGTGTACGGCCGCTGCGGATGGCGCGCGACCTGTGCGATCTGCCACGCCGTCAGTTTGCCGTAGATGTCCTTGGTGAGCTGCTGACTCTTCTTCTGCAGCCGGCCGAT
This sequence comes from uncultured beta proteobacterium, assembly GCA_963733985.1. Classification (GTDB taxonomy): domain Bacteria; phylum Pseudomonadota; class Gammaproteobacteria; order Burkholderiales; family Casimicrobiaceae; genus CAIWHR01. The sequence goes on from CAVTFF010000021.1 coordinate 32,467, forward strand.
CTCGTCGGAAATGTCGACGGCGGAGTCCTCGTGGACGTAGCGGAGCTCGTCGATCTTGGCCTGCAGCTCGGCGATCGGCTGCTCGAAATCGAGGAAGGTCTGCTTCATTGCCTTGGCGGCGCGGATCCAACGCGTCCATCATAGCAAACGGGGCCGCGCAACCGCGCACCACACAAATCCTGGAGCGACGCGCAATGCGGGCGCCGCGCCGTCCGTCACGGTCCGGGCGTCACCGTCGGCGACGCAACATCTTCGCGCGAGTTGCGCCATGCGGCAAACGCTTCGTTCCCGATCACCGCCGTCAGCACGACGGCTGCGCCCGCGAGCGTCGCGTCGTCGGGGCGCTCGCCCATGAAGGCCCAGACCCACAGCGGGCCGAGGATCGGCTCGAGCAGCGCGAGGAGGCCCAGCTCTGTCGCGGACAGCTCGCGCGATGCGGCGGTGGCGAGCAGGCAGCCGGTTCCGAGCTGGACGCAGCCCATCAGCGCCAGGATCGCGATGTCGCGGCCGCCTGCCGCGAACGGGGGCGACAGGGCGAACGCAAGCGCGAGCGAGCAGACGCCCGCGATCAGCACCTGGGGCAGCATGTCGACCCTGGCGTGGTACATGCGCAGCACGGTCACCTGTCCGGCGAAACAGCACGAGACGCCGAGCGCCATCAGGTTGCCCGCGAGGCGACCCGCGTCGAGCGAATCCGCGAACATCACCACGATGCCGGCGAACGCGAGGCCGATCGCGACCCACGTCCGCGCGGGCACCTTCTCCTTCAGCACCAGACGGCCGGCGAGCGCAGCGAAAAATGGCGAGACGCTCATCAGCACGAACGTGTTGGCGACCGTCGTTCGCGTCAGCGAGCCGATGAAAAAGAAGAATGTGCCGGCAAGCAGGAGCCCGGACAGAAGACCCGGGCGCCCGACCGCCGCGAGCGCTTGCGGCATCCGCCTGCCATGCATCACGAAAAGAACGCCGGCGACGAACGCTGCCATGAACAGCGAGCGCCAGAACACGATTTCCCACGCATTTGCGATCGACAACGCGCGAACGAGAAGGCCGCCCGACGACCAACAGATCGCGGCCACGATCATGAACAGGATCGCGCGGCGGTGGCGGGCGGTGGAAGCCAAGGCGAATGGGAAGTGCGGGAGCCAACGAAAACGCCGGCGCGGGCCGGCGTTTGTCTTAGGTCAATGCTAGCAGAACGGTGCGGGGACCGCCATGCCGACGCCGCGAGCACGCGGACGCACGCGGTGCCCGGTCAGGTCGGTTCGCAGAGCATGTCGACATGCGCGATGCCGTCCTCGTCGTAGGGCGCCGAGACGGTGCGGAAGGCGAGGCTCGCATAGAACGCCTCGAGCCGTTGCTGGGCGGCGATGCGAATCGCCCGGCCCGGCCATACCGCGCGGGCACGCGCAAGTCCTTCCCGCATCACCACCCGGCCCAGACCGATGCCGCGATACGGCGGGACCGTCAGCACGCGTCCGATCGAGGGCTCGGCGTACTTGCGACCGGCATCGATGACCCGCAGGTACGTCGCAAGCTGCGAAGCTCCATGCTCTGCGATCCAGCCCAGAAGGTGCCACGCGAAAGCATCGTGGCCATCGGCGTCCTGGAAGGCGCAATGCTGCTCGACGGCGAATACCTGCTGCCGCGCGGCGAGCGCCGCATAGATCTCGATGGATGACAGGCCGGCGAGCCGCGACCATTGCCACCGCAGCGCGAGGCCCGGAGCATTCGCCGCGGCAATCGACGCGGCGACCAGTTCGGCTTTCATGGCCGCGAACATAGCGCAGCCGGGAGGTGACGTCGAGCGCCCTACGTCGGGTGCATGACGAAATCCGCGGCGAACGAGCGCCCCATCGCGGCGGCGATCAGCGCAAAATCGTCGGCCGGCACGCGGGCGACGCCGAACCGGAACGCGGCGCCCCAGTGGGTCTTGCTGCGAATGAAGGACAGCTGCTCGATAAGCGGCTTTACCAGCGCCGGTTGCGCGGGCAGGTAGTCGACGTCGAGACGAAACGGACGGGCGCCCTCCGCACCTTCGGCAGCTTGATACACGGTACCTGTCCGGATGCGGCCGATCGCCGTGAAAGCCTGCAGCGATTCGCCGCCGGGGTAGCTTGATCGGGGTGAATAGAAGGCAAATCCGTCACCCGCATGCATCCGTTCGAGCGGCCCGGCCTTGCCATGATTCAATTGGGTGTAGCCGCCGGCGACGGCGAGGTCGACGTGGTCCTTCGAGACGACGCCGACCCAGAAGCTGCGTTCGGTCATCGGGGATCTCCTCGCCGCCAATCGAGTTGCGTGCGCATCAGACGCCGTGCGTGCGGAGCTCGGGTGGATGCGTGACCTCGATTCTCTCGGCCACGCGCTCCCGTGCATTCGTCGCGCCGCGCGCAACGCCGACGCCGCGGCGCAGCAATTCGGCACACAACGAGCCGGCCGCCGCCAGCGCGAGCCCGGCGTTCTGCGTGGGCCGTGCAATCAGGGCCGTCGTGAATTTGAACTCGCGCGGCAGCAACGGTATCAGCCCTTCGAGGACGAGACCGACGCCGAGCGCCGCCGCGCCGGCGAGCGCGAGCGCCACCGCCCACCGCGGCAAGCCAAGGAACCGCATCTCACCGCGCTGGTGGTGGCGGAGCAGAGCGACACCGGGATAGACGAGCGCCAACGCAACGCCGACAATCGCCGCCGCTGCACCGGCGAACTGCAAGAGTGCGGGCGGGCCGCCGGGGAGGGCGCCGAGCGCGGCGTCGGCGTGGAGCGCGTATCCGAGCCGCGGTGCGACGCGCGCCAATAGCGCGAGCTGAAGCGCGACGAGCGTCGCCAGATAGAGTCTGCGGAGCATGCGAACCTCCGTGTGGATTGCGATGGACGCGTGGCGTTGCCGCAGTCGAAACCGCGAGGCGTGCAAGGCAACGCGAATGCGCGTGCCCCGATTCCGGTGCAGCAACGTGTCTGCGATCACTGTAGGCAGCGCGGCAACGTCGCGCCATCCGTCGGATGGATGAGGGCCGGGCATCGCCCCGCGCGACGCACCGCCGCACATCGCGCCGACGCGACTGACTACCAGACGTACGGAATGATCCGGCGGGTTCGCCGCGCGTAGTCGGCGTAACCCGGATGAAGCCCTGCGAGCCCGGACTCCTCGATGCGCGCCTTCCGGTCGAGCACGACCGAAAGCGCGACGAACACGATCCAGCGCCAAGGCGTCGCGTAGCCGATGCAGGCGCCGGCGGCGAGGAGCAGCAAGGCGAGATACATCGGGTGACGCACGTAGGCGTACGGGCCGCCGGTGGCGAGATAGCCCCCGGCCCTGGGCTCGGGCCGGATGTTGAAGTTGCCGAGCCGGTTCGCGGTCAGCGCCCAGACGCCAAGCGCCGCTCCAGTCGCGACGACGATCGTCGCTACGCCGTTCCAGCGTGTCGAATCCCAAGGCGGGAGGACCGCGGCCATCGCCGCAAGCTGGAGAATCACGAGGATCGTGGAGCGCATCATCGCTGCCGCCTTTGTCGCGCGGTCAGCTTAACCTAGAATCGGATTTCGGCAATCGAGATTCCGAATATGGGGGTCCAGCAATGAAAACGCATCGCATCGCCGTCATCCCCGGGGACGGTATCGGCAAGGAAACGGTGCCGCAGGGCGTGGCCGTTCTCGAGGCCGCCGGGCGCAAGTTCGGCATCGCATTCGATTGGCAGCAGTTCGACTGGGATTGCGATTACTACGCGAAGCACGGCCGCATGATGCCCGAGGACTGGTTCGACGTTCTCCGCCCGCACGACGCGATCTTCTACGGCGCCGTCGGCTGGCCGGCGACCGTGCCCGACCATGTCTCGCTTTGGGGATCGCTGATCCAGTTCCGGCGCCGCTTCGACCAGTACGTGAACCTGCGGCCGTGCCGTCTGATGCCGGGAATCCCGACGCCGCTCGCGAATCGCAAGCCGGGCGACATCGATTTCGTCGTCATCCGCGAGAACACCGAAGGCGAGTATTCGTCGGTGGGCGGCCGGATGTTCGAAGGCACCGAGCGCGAAGTCGTGTTCCAGGAAACGGTGTTCTCGCGCAAGGGCGTCGACCGGATCATGAAGTTCGCGTTCGAGCTCGCGCGAAGGCGCGCGGCGAAGCACGTGACCTCCGCGACCAAATCGAACGGCATCTCGATCACGATGCCGTACTGGGACGAGCGCTTCCACGCGATGGCGCAGCAGTACCCGGGACATCCGCACCGACCAGTTCCACATCGACATCCTGTGCGCGCATTTCGTCCGCAACCCCGATCGCTTCGACGTCGTCGTCGCCTCGAACCTGTTCGGCGACATCCTGTCCGACCTCGGTCCCGCCGTGTGCGGGACGATCGGCATCGCGCCGTCCGCCAACATCAATCCGGAGCGCGACTATCCGTCGCTGTTCGAGCCGGTCCACGGTTCGGCGCCCGACATCGCGGGCAAGGGCATCGCCAATCCGATCGGTCAGATCTGGTCGGGCGCGCTGATGCTCGATCATCTCGGGCATGCCGAGGCAGCGGCGGCGCATCGTCCGCGCGATCGAGGCGGTGCTCGCGGATCCGGCGGCGCCGCGCACGCCGGACATCGGGGGGCAAGGCGACGACGGCCGAGCTGGGCAACGCGATCGCCGCGGCGATTTGAACGTTATGCGGCGGCGCGAATTCATCGCAATGCTTGGCGGCGCAACCGCATTGCCGCTCGTCGCTGCCGCGCAGCAGCGCGACCGGGTCCGCAGGCTCGGCATCATCATCGCAGTTGCAAAGACGCCCGAATATGTCGCCGCGCTTGCGGCGCTCGAACAGGGCCTGGAGGCGCTTGGCTGGAAGCAAGGTGAAAATCTTCGGATCGACGAACGTTGGTCCGCTGGCGGCCCAGAGAGCGCGCGCTCCGCCGCCAACGAGATTGCAGCGCTCGATCCGGACGTCATCCTCGGACAGTCGGCGGCCGTCGTCGAGGCCCTCCTGTCGACGAGCCGGACGACCCCGATCATTTTCCTGCATGTCGCCGACCCCGTCGCTTACGGATTCGTCCCGAACCTGGCGCGACCCGGCGGCAACGTCACTGGCATCACCAACATCGAGCCATCGATTGGCGGCAAGTGGCTCCAGCTCCTGAAGGAGATGGCACCCGCCGTGACCCGGTCTGTATTGCTTGTCAACCCCGACAGCCAGCCGGATCGCGGGGCGATTTTCCTCAATCCGTTCGAGGCTGCCGCCCGCTCTCTGGGCGTGACCTCGGTAAAGGGCGAGGTGCGCGATCTCCAGAGCATCGAGGTGGTGATGTCTCGTTTGGCGACAGAGCCGCGTGGTGGCGTCGTCGTGGCTCCCGACGCCCTTTTTGCCAGCCACAGTCTCGAGATCGTCGCCCTCGCCGAGCGTTTCCGACTGCCCGCAGTCTATCCTTACCGGTATTACGTCGCCCAAGGCGGGCTTATGAGCTACGGAGTGAACAACGTCGATCTGTTCCGGCAGGCTGCTCCGTACGTCGATCGCATTCTGCGAGGCGCGAAGGCGGCTGATCTGCCGATTCAGCAACCCACCCGCTTCGAGCTGGTCATCAACAGGAAAACAGCCAAGGCGCTCAGCCTGACCGTGCCGCCGTCCCTCCTCGCCAGCGCTGACGAAGTGATCGAGTAGGGTGGACCAGGGCCTGTTCACACTATGGACACAAACGCGTTGCACGGCCGAAAACGCGCAGCGCAAGGCGCAAAGGCGAAGGCGGGCCGGCTGCCCGACGAGATTTTGCAACACAGCGATGGGCGTTTTCGGCAGCAACCCGAAGGGAACGGGCGTCCTGGGGCGCCACTCTGTGTTGTCCTCCTCGCGAAGACACCCGGTCTTCGCTTCGTCGTCCGCCTTGATTGGCGCCCCATGCCACCCGTTCGCGCTTGCGTCCATAGCGTGAACAGGCCCTAAGGGCTGCCCCGGCGAAATTCGGCGAGTTGCTTGAAGGAGCGGACGTGGCCGACCGGCGAGATTCGGACATGCATCGCCGCGCGATTCATCCGTGGAAGCCGCTTCGCACGCTGTGGCCGATGTGTTGCTGGCGCTCCACCGGCGCGCCGTAGCGAAAGTGCACCATCGCCGCGCGCAGCGCGTCGATCTGCTCGTGCGTCTCGAGTCGCGCCTGCAATCCTCCGGGGCGAGGCGGTGCGAGCGGATCGAGACCCGCGGCTTCGATGAAGCGCCGCGCGTAATGTCGCCACGCTTCGCCATAGCGGCCCTGCGATGCATGGAACAGCAGCAGGTCGGCGGGAACGGCGAGGCGCGCGCCTGCGCCGCTCGCGCGCCACGTGAAATCGAGATCGTAGAAATGGAAGCCGTCGTAACGATCGGCGTCGAAGCGCGTCGCCTCCCAGACGTGGCGGTGCACGGCGATGAACGCGCCATCGAGCAGCCGGATGTCCTGGCAGACAGGAGATTGAAAGCCCGAGACCATCAGCAGCGCGCCGCTGCGGCCCGGCGGCGGCGCGTGCAGGACGTGGCCGTGGATCGCTCGTTGTCCGGCGTCACCCCACCGGGACCCGACCGCCTCGGACGCGCCGGCGACGCCGATGCCGTCGTAGCGGGCGAGATGCGCAAGCAATCGTTGCGCGAAATCCGGCGTCACGAGATCGACATCGTCGTGCGAAAAGACGAGGACGTCGCCGGTCGAGCGCGCGGCGGCGCGGTTGTAGCCCTCGGCGAGCGAGCGCGCGTCGTGGACGCCGACGATCTCGACCGGAAGGCCGGCGAAGCGCGCCTCGTAGCTCGCGCGCACGCGGCGAAAACGCGTCGGATCGATCGAACACACGAGGACCGAGATCTTCGGCGGATGCGCGATTGAGGTCGGCGGCGGGAAGACGCGCAGGACGAGCCCGGGCTGCGTGCGCGTCCACGCGAGCAGCGCCTGCAGGTACGCGCGCTGCGCCGCCTGCCATCGCGGCGCTTCGTCGACGAGCGCGGAGACTTCGTCGACGACCTCCGCACCGCGGCCCGCCCGCAGCGCGGACTCGACTTCGGCGAGCCGCGCGTCCAGGTGAAGGCGATTGAGCGCGGACGCCCCGATCGCAATTCCGGTCGCGGCGCCTCGCGGCGTCTCGGCGGCAACGCGCACTGCCTCCCGGCTTGCGCACCACGTTTGCCAGACGCCCGCGAGCATCTGCTCCAGCTCCCGCGTGAACCGCTTGGCATCGGTGAGCGGACTTTGCGCAAGCCTCGCCGGCAACTGCGCGCGCAGCGAGGCGAGTGCGTCGAGACTCGCGCCGGCACGCCCGACGATGCCGAGATAGTCGTCGTCGGCGGACGCTATCCAATCTTCGAGGCCGAGTGCGGTCAGGATGCTGGCGGAGGACCGCGATGCGGACGTCGCGCCGGGCCGCGTGACGACCGGCACGCCTTGCCAGAGCGCCTCGAGCGTCGTCGTCGCGCCGGAGAAGGGCAGCGGATCGAGCGCGATGTCGACGGCTCTGATCGCCTCCCGAAAAGCGTCCGGCGATTGCCGCGGCAATGCTCGCACGCGACCGGCGCCGAGCTCCTCGAACGCCGCCGCGATGCGCGCCTGCGCCGCGCCCGGAGGCACGCCGATGATGACGAGTTCCGCTTCGGGGAGCGCCGCGAGGACCCGCCGCCAGAGCGCGAGCGTCGGAGCGGTGAGCTTCGAGCAGTTGTTGAACGAGCCGAGCGTCAGATGGCCGGCCTTCGACGCCGGCGGCGGGCCCGGCGCGGACACAGCGGTCGGTGGGTTCCAGCACCATTGCGCCGGCGAAAGCCGCAGCAGCGTTTCGCTGTGCAGTCGGTCGCTCTCGCCGGGCGGGTCGCTGATCGCGTCCGTCAAGCGGTAGTCGATGCTGTCGAGACCGGTCGTGTTGAGATAGTCGAGCCACGTGATCGCGACCGGCGCGGGCTTCATTGCGAACACGCCGAGTCGGTTGTGGCCGGTGTGTCCCGCGATGTCGACCAGGATGTCGATGCCGTCGCTGCGGATCCATTGCGCCACCTCGACATCGGACGCGCTTTTCATCACTCGCGAGGCGATCGGCGCAACGCGCGCCATCGTCTCGGCCGGCTGCGCGTTGTTGAAGTAGGCGAAGACCTCGAAGCGCTCGCGGTCGTGATGGCGCAGGACGGGCAGGACGAATGCCGGCAGCGCGGTGTGGCAGTCCGGCGACACGTAACCTATGCGCAGCCTGCGCCCGCGATCCGGCGTGTTTCCGGGCGGCAGGTATGCGGCCTGCCATTCGAACTCGAAGCGCTCGGCGAACGCGCGGTGCAACGCGAACACCTCGGCCGGCGTGTGCCGCGTCGAAAGCTTCGTCAGCGCGAGCAGATTCGAAAAGGCCGGGCGAAAGTCCGGCCGCAGGTGGCGCGCAGCGTCGTACGCGGCGAACGCGTCGTCGAAGCGGCCCTGATCCTTGTACAGGTTGCCGAGATTGTTCAGGACTTCTGCCGCTTCCGGAGACAGGCGGCGCGCCTCTTCGAGCTGCGCGACGGCGCCGTCGAGGTCGCCGGACTGCTGGAGCGCGTTCGAAAGATTGACGCGCGCGCCGACGGCGCCGGCATCGAGCTCGAGCGCGCGGCGATACGCGGCGATCGCGTCGTCGACCCGCGCGAGGCGCAGCAACGTCGTGCCGAGATTGGTCCAGGACATGACGTCCGCGGGTGCGCTCGCAACCGCGTTGCGAAGGGCTGCGTAAGCGGCATCGTTGTCGCCCAACTCGAGCGCGTAGCTGCCGAGCCGCGACCAGACCGGAGCCTGCGGTGCGCGCCCGGCCAATGCCGTCAGCATCGCCATTGCCTGCGCGCGGTCCCCGGCCGTCCACGCCGCGTGCGCTTGCGCGAGCGCGCGGCCGACCGCGTTCTGCGCCGGCTCGCCGGGGGTCGCGGCGTCGCGCTGTTCGCTCGTCATCTTCGTCGCTCGTGTGGGTACGGCTACTGCATTCGTATCATAAGCGATCGCGGAAACCGCTCTCATTCGCGCGTGAGCGGGCGGTTTGTGGCAGCATTACGGAAAATCCGAATGCCGGTGGGTGCAAACCCACTCGGCGCCACTTTGGGGATCCCGTCATGCAGATCGGCATTCCACGCGAAACGCGTCCGGGCGAAACCCGCGTCGCCGTCACGCCCGAGACCGTGAAGAAGCTCGCCGCGAGCGGCAAGCATGAAATCGTCGTCGAGTCCGGCGCAGGCACCGCTTCCTGCGTATCCGATGAACAATACGTGGCGGCGGGCGCCCGGATCGGCAGCGTGGCCGAGGCTTTCGGCGCGGACATCGTGCTCAAGGTGCGGGGGCCCGCCGGCGACGAGCTCGCGAAGTTGAAGCGCGGCGCGTTCCTCGTCGGACTCTTGAATCCTTTCGACCAGGCGGCGCTCGCCTCGTACGCACAGGCCGGCGTCACCGGCTTTGCGCTGGAGTGGCTGCCGCGGATCTCGCGGGCGCAGGCGATGGACGTGCTCTCGTCGCAGGCGAATATCGCCGGCTACAAGGCCGTCGATTCTCGCCGCCGCCGAGTACGGCCGCTTCGTTCCGATGCTGATGACGGCGGCCGGCACGGTGAAGGCCGCGCGCGTGCTGGTGATGGGCGTCGGTGTCGCCGGCTTGCAGGCGATCGCGACGGCCAAGCGGCTGGGCGCGGTGATCGAGGCCTCCGACGTGCGTCCGTCGGTGAAGGACCAGGTCGAATCGCTCGGCGGCAAATGGATGGACGTTCCGTACGCCAACGACGAGGAGCGCAAGATCGCCGAGGGCGTGGGCGGCTACGCGCGGCCGATGCCGCCCGAGTGGATGGCGCGGCAGGCGGGCGTGGTCCACGAGCGCTGCAAGCAGATGGACATCGTGATCACGACGGCGCTGATTCCCGGCCGCGCCGCACCCAAGCTGATCAAGGCCGAGACCGTCGCGGCGATGAAGCCTGGGTCGGTGATCGTCGATCTCGCGATCGAGCAGGGCGGCAATGTCGAAGGCGCCGAGCTCGACCGGATCGTCGTGAAGAACGGGGTGAAGATCCTCGGCATTCCGAACCTCGCCGCGACCGTGGCGGCCGACGCGAGCGCGCTCTACGCGAGGAACGTGATCAACTTCCTCGCGCTGTCGTTGAACGCCAAGACCGGCGAGTTCAACGTTCCGAAGGACGACGAGATCATCATGGCGACGCTCGTCTGCGAGGATGGGCACGTGGTGGCGCGCAAGTGATGGACCCCGCGATCCGCGCCATTGCGGTTGCTATCGCCCGCCACGCAGCGCCGCGCGGCGCCGCGCAACGCACGATTTCCTGAACCAGATTCCGAAGCGGAGCCCAGCATGTCAACCTTGGTCGATCCCCATGTCTTCTATCTGATCATCTTCGTGCTGGCGATCTTCGTCGGCTATCACGTCGTCTGGAGCGTGACGCCCGCGCTGCATACGCCGCTGATGTCGGTGACCAACGCGATCTCCGCGATCATCCTCGTCGGCGCGATGCTCGCCGCGGGGCCGCAGCTGATGGACTGGGGCGGCTGGGTCGGCGTGGTCGCGGTCGCGCTGGCCGCGGTGAATGCGTTCGGCGGGTTCCTCGTCACGCAGAGAATGCTCGAGATGTTCAGGAAGAAAGAGCCGAAGGCCGGCGCCGCCGAAAAGCATTGACGATCGCGGGGAGAACGGATTCATGAGCGCCAATCAAGTCGCCCTTTGGTACCTGGTCGCGTCGATCTGCTTCATTCTCGCGTTGAAAGGGCTGTCGCACCCGTCCACGGCGCGGCGCGGCAACGTGCTCGGCATCGTCGGGATGGCCATCGCCGTCGTGGTCACGCTCGCGCTCGTCTACTCGAATACCAAGAACGTCGCGATGATTCTCGCGGCGATCGCGGTCGGCGGCACCGTCGGCGCGGTGATCGCCCGCCGCGTGCAGATGACGCAGATGCCGGAGCTCGTCGCCGCGTTCCACTCGCTCGTCGGCATGGCCGCCGTGCTGATTGCGATCGCCGCCGTCAACAATCCCGGTGCGTTCGGACTGCCGGTGCCGCTGCCGACCGGCAACATGCTCGAGCTCTTCATCGGCACGTTCATCGGCGCGATCACGTTCTCGGGCTCGGTGATCGCTTTCGGCAAGCTTTCGGGGCGGATCCGCAGCGCGCCGGTCGTGTTCGCCGGCCAGCATTACCTCAATCTCGCGCTCGGGATCGCGATGATCGGCTTCGGCGTCTGGTTCTTCCTGGGCGGCGGCTGGCTGCCGTTCATCGTGATGACCGCGCTCGCGTTCCTGCTGGGCGTGCTCATCATCATTCCGATCGGCGGCGCCGACATGCCGGTCGTGATCTCGATGCTGAACAGCTACTCGGGCTGGGCCGCCGCCGGCATCGGGTTTTCGCTCAACAACCCGATGCTGATCATCGCCGGCTCGCTCGTGGGCTCCTCCGGCGCGATCCTGTCGTACATCATGTGCAAGGCGATGAACCGCGCGTTCATCAGCGTGATTCTCGGCGGCTTCGGCGGCGAGGTCGCCGTGGCCGGCGCGGACGAGGGAAAGAAGACGGTCAAATCGGGCAGCGCCGACGACGCCGCGTTCATCATGGGCAACGCCGAGACGGTGATCATCGTGCCCGGCTACGGACTCGCCGTTGCCCGTGCGCAGCATGCGGTCAAGGAGATGGCGGAAAAGCTCCGCGAGAAGGGCGTCACGGTCAAGTACGCGATTCATCCGGTCGCCGGACGGATGCCCGGCCACATGAACGTGCTGCTCGCAGAAGCCGAGGTGCCGTACGACCAGGTGTTCGAGATGGAGGACATCAACGGCGAGTTCGGCACCGCCGACGTCGCGCTGATCCTCGGCGCCAACGACGTCGTGAATCCGCTCGCCGAGCAGAAGGGCAGCCCGATCTACGGGATGCCGATCCTCGAGGCCTACAAGGCGAAGACCGTCATCGTCAACAAGCGCTCGATGGCCTCCGGCTACGCGGGCCTCGACAATCCGCTGTTCTACATGGACAAGACGATGATGGTGTTCGGCGACGCGAAGAAGACGGTCGAGGAGCTGGTGAAGGCCATCGATTAGCAGCTGTCGCGTCGCTTGCAAGCGCGGCCGGACGAGGTATGCGGAAGACAGCGCATCCGCGGAACTCGAACGTTGGCGTGCCGATGTCAGAATTCGCTAGGCCGATGCGCTTGCTCATGTCCGGTCCTCTTTCGCATCTGACGATCCTCGATCTCTCCCGCGTTCTCGCGGGGCCATGGTGCACGCAGCTCCTCGCGGACCTCGGCGCGACGGTGATCAAGATCGAGCGTCCCGGCACCGGCGACGACACGCGAGCATGGGGGCCGCCCTACCTCAAGGACGCGCAGGGGCGCGATACCAGCGAAGCCGCGTATTACCTTTGCTGCAACCGCGGCAAGCTCTCGGTCGCCGTCGATTTCACACATGGCGGAGGGCCAGCGCATCGTCCGCGATCTTGCGCGCGACGCCGATGTCGTCGTCGAGAATTTCAAGGTCGGCGGACTGGCGAAATATGGTCTCGATTACCCGAGCATCGCCGCGATCAATCCGCGGCTCGTCTATTGCTCGATCACCGGCTTCGGCCAGAGCGGCCCCTATGCCGATCGCGCCGGCTACGATTTCATCATCCAGGGACTGAGCGGATTCATGAGCGTCACCGGCGAGCGCGACGATGCGCCCGGCGGCGGCCCGCAGAAGGCCGGTGTGGCGATCACCGACCTGATGACCGGGATGTATGCGACGGTGGCGATTCAAGCGGCGCTCGCGGAGCGCGACCGGACGGGGCGGGGACGGTGGATCGATACGTGCCTGTTCGACGCGGCCGTCGCGATGATGGCGACGATGTCGCACAACTACCTGATCACCGGGACGCCGCCCGGGCGCCTCGGCAACGCGCATCAGAACATCGTGCCCTACCAGGTCTTCGCGTGCGCCGACGGCCACGTGATTCTCGCCGTCGGCAACGACAGCCAGTTCGCGAAGTTCTGCGAAGCTGCCGGGCGATCCGACTGGGCGAGCGATCCGCGGTTCGCGAAGAATGCGGATCGCGTGCGCAACCGCGACGTGATCGTGCCGCTCATTTCGGAGGTCATGAAGACGCGCACGCAGCGCCAATGGCTCGCCGCGCTGGAGCCGCTCGCGATTCCCTGCGGCCCGATCAACCGGCTCGATCAGGTGTTCGCCGATCCGCAGCTCATCGCACGCGGATTGCGTCGCGACCTCCCGCATCCGCTCGCCGGCACCGTCCCGCAGGTGGGCACGCCGATCCGGCTCGGGGCAAAACCGGCGATGGCCGACCGGCCACCGCCACTCCTGGGCGAGCATACCGCCGCGGTGCTGCGCGATCGTCTAGGCGTCGACGACGAGACCCTGCGGGCACTCTCGGCGTCGCAAGTGATCCAACTGCGCACATGAATGGATATTCACTTGATCGCCCAAGGCCTCAGCCGTAAGCCCGCGTTCTGGATCGCTTATGCGCTGGCGGCGGCGGCCGCGCTCGCGCTCGCCTGGCGGCTCTTCCCGCTCGCGATTCCCCTCGTCAATCTCGATATCCGTCTCGCGCGCGACGACGCGATCGCCAAGGCCGAGGCCGTTGCGCAAACATTGAAGCTCGCGCCCGAAGGCGCGCGCTCGGCCGCCCGTTTCGCCCACGATCAGGCCGCGCAGAACTACATCGAGCTCGAAGGCGGCGGCAAATCCGCCTTCGCTGCGGTGGTCGCCGGCAATGTCTACGCGCCGTACTGGTGGGATGTGCGGCTGTTCAAACCCGGGGAGGCGACCGAGGCGACGATTCGTTTTCGCCCGGACGGAACGCGCGACGGCTTCATCCAAAAGCTCCCGGAAAAATTCGTGCCGACCGATCCCGCCGGGCTCGCGCTCTCCGAGAGTGCGGCCCGCGCGCTCGCCGAGAGCGGCGCACGCGCCGATTGGGGCGTCGACTTCGCCCCGTTCCGGCTTCTCGAGCATACGCAGCAGGAGCGCACCACGGGCCGCGTCGACCACGCGTTCGTCTACGAGCGCACGGCGGACAACATCGCGAACGCGCGCTTTCGGCTGCGCCTCTCGGTCACCGGCAACGCGCTCACCGAAGTCACGTATTACGTCTACGTGCCCGAATCGTTCGACCGGCGGTTCCAGGAACTCCGCAGCGCGAACAACACGATCGCCGGCGGCGCGGCATTGGCGGCGGGTGTCCTTTACGGTATCGGCGGCTGCCTGATCGGGACGCTGTGGCTATTGCGCACGCGTGCGTTGCAGTGGCGACCCGCGGTCACCGCTGGATTCATCGTCGGCGGCCTCATGGGCGCGATGATCCTCGCCAATGCGCCCGCCGCATGGTTCGATTTCGACACCGCGCAATCGGCGACGACCTTCTGGCTGCGCCAGGCAGGCGGCGCGGCGCTGGCGATGCTCGCCGGCGGCCTGGGCTACGGGCTCGTCTTCATGGCGGCGGAAGGTCTGTCGCGCCGCGCGTTCTCCGACCATCCGCAGCTCTGGCGCCTGTGGTCGCGCGCCGCGGCGCCGACGAAGGCCGTGCTCGGCCGCACGCTCGGCGGCTATCTGTTCGTGCCGCTCGGCCTCGCGCTGATCATGGCGTTCTATTACGTCACGAACCGGTGGCTCGGATGGTGGCAGCCTTCCGAATCGCTGACCGACCCGAACATCCTCGGCAGCGCCGTGCCGGCGCTTTCGCCGATCGCGATCTCGCTGCAGGCCGGATTCATGGAGGAATGCCTGTTTCGCGCGATCCCGCTGTCGCTCGCGGCGCTCATCGGCGCGCGCTACGGACGGCGCAACCTCGCGATCGCGATCGCGGTCGTCGTCCAGGCGCTCGTCTTCGGAGGCGCACACGCGAACTACCCGGGTTTCCCTTCGTACTCCCGCCTGGTCGAGCTTTTCGTCCCCGCGATGGTTTGGGCGCTCATCTTCCTGCGTTTCGGTCTGCTGCCGACGATCCTGCTGCATGCGCTGTTCGACCTCACGCTGATGTCGATCCCATTGTTTCTCGTCGACGCGCCGGGCAGCGACCTGCAGCGCGCGCTCGTCATTGCGGCAGGCATCGCGCCCCTCGCGGTCGTCATCGCGTGGCGACTGCGCGCCGGCAGCTGGGGCGAGCTCCCCGACGCGCTGCGCAATCGAGGGTGGCAGCCGCTCGCCGCCGCGCCTGCCGAGGCACGCGTCGAGCATCTGACCGCCAAGGCTTCGGGGGTCGGGTGGGTTGCCCGCTTTCAACGGGCGCTACCGGTTCTTGGGCTGATCGGGCTCGTCGCGTGGACACTCGCCACGCCTTTCCATGCCGATGCGCCGCCGTTGCCGATTACGCGCGTGGAAGCCGAGGCCGCCGCCGACGCCGCGCTCAGGGCGCAAGGCGTCAATCTCGGAGCCGGCTGGCGGCGCTATGCCGTCGTCAAGGTTCCGACCGCCGACGATGCGACATGGCTCACGCACAAATTCGTCTGGCGCGAGACCGGTCGCGATGGCTATGCGAAAGTGATCGGCCGCACGCTCGCGCCGCCGCTGTGGGACGTCCGTTACGCGCGGTTCGAGGGCGCGGTCGCCGATCGGGCCGAAGAATGGCGGGTGACGATCGACGGCAGCGGCGCGGTGCGGCAGGTGCGGCACGTGCTTCCCGAGGAACGCCCGGGAGCGAAAGTCTCGCGCGATGAAGCGTTCGCGCTCGCCTCGCGCGTCGTACGCGATAAGTGGGGTCTCGATCCGGCGGCGCTGAAGCTGATCGGCTCGGAGGAAAAGCAGCGCCCGGCGCGGATCGACTGGACATTCACGTTCGCCGATCCCCGCGTGGACGTGGGCAAGGACGGTATTGCCGCGCTCGGCGTGGTGGTCGCGGGCGACGAGATCGCGGGTTACGGGCGCTACGTCGACGTGCCCGAAGCGTGGCAGCGTGCCGAGCGCGAGCGCGATTCGCGGTTGCTGATCGTCCGGATGGTGTTCGTCGGACTGCTCGGCATCGCGGGTCTCGCGGCAATTGTCATGGCTGTGATCGACTGGACGCACGGCCGCCGCGATCGTCGCGCGCTCTACGGCGTCTTCGCGATCGTGCTGGTGCTCGGGATGATCGGCGTCGCGAATGCCTGGCCGCAACTCGCCTATACGTTCAAGACGGCGGAACCGCTGGTATCGCAGGCGGCGATCAGCGTCTCGGGGCTTCTCGCCGGGACGCTGCTTACGGCTTTGCTGTTCGGACTGATGGCGGGCGTCGGCACGTGGGCTGCGACGCGGCAACGGCCGCATCCGCTCGCGCGCCGTTCGCCGCGTTGGCTGTTGGCGATCGCCGCCGCGCTGTTCGTCGCCGGCGTTCGCTCGTCGCTCGAATCGCTCACCCCCGCGTCGGTGCCGCTGTGGCCGACTTACGCGGTCGAAGCGCTGGCGCTGCCCTGGCTCGGCGCGGCCCTTGCGGGGGCGAAACTGCTCTCCGCGATCGGCGTCGGGCTGTTCCTGCTCTATTGGCTCGAAAGGCTGACGGCAGGCTGGCAGCGCCGCGTGTGGCTCGCATCGTCGCTGCTCGTCGTCATTGCCGTCGCAACCGCGCTCGCCGGGGCGCCGGATTCGAGGATTGCCATCGTCGAAGGATTCGCGACCGGCCTCGTCGGCGTCGCCGTCGTCTACGGTCTCCTGCGCTTCGACTACGGGCTGCTGCCGGTCTACATGGCGACTGGCGCCGCGCTGAGCTTCGTCGAGAATGCGCAGCGCAAGGATGATTCGCTGGCGCTCGTCCACGCGGGAATCGCGATCGTCGTCGCTGCGGCAATCGCGTGGGGCGCCGCCGCCTACATCGCGCGCGGCCGCGCGGCCGCGCCTGCGATCGGTGACGCAGCGCAGTCGGGGCCGGACGCTGCCTGACCCGTCGGCGGCGACGCGCCGGTCTGACGCCGCCGAGGGAAGGGCATCTCCGGCGCGCTACTTCACCGTCGTCCAGTACGGCGTGACGAAGTTGTCGGCGCGGTGGACGACCGTCACGTTATTGCGCGACGCCCACGGGATCACCTGTCGGTGCAGCGGCAAATGGTTGAATTCCGCTTTCTGCGAGGCCAGCGCCTCGTGGATCATCCCCAGCCGGTCGTCCGGGTCCATGTCGACCTTGACCTTTGCCGTCAGCGCGTCGAGCTTCGCGTTGGAGTAGCGGCCGTAGTTGTAGTCGCCGTCGCCCTTGCCGTTGTACGTCGAGAGCACGGGCTGAAGAATGAAGATCGGATCGATCGCCGCGCCGCCCCAGCCCAGCATGTAGAGGCTCGTGTCGAGCTTCTCGAGCTTGGGAAAGTAGTTGGCGCGCGGCATCGTGTTTACCCGGGTCGCCACACCGATCTGGCTCCACATCGCGGCCAGCGCCTGGCAGATCTTCTCGTCGTTGACGTAGCGGTTGTTCGGGCAGTCGAGCGTCACCTCGAAGCCGTTGGGATAGCCCGCTTCAGCGAGGAGTTTCTTGGCGCGCTCGCGGTCGAACGGGAAGCGCTTCTCGAGATCGGGATTCGAGAATTTCGGCGACGGCAGCATCGCGCCGGTCGGCTGCGCCAGCCCGCGCATCGTCGACGTCTTGATGGCTTCGATGTCGATCGCCTGGTAGAGCGCCTGCCGCACGCGCACGTCCTTGAACGGGTTCTTCCCCTTGACGTTCGAGTAGAGCAGCTCGTTGCGGTCCTGATCCATGCCGATGAACACGACGCGGTTCTCGGTGCCTTCGATCACCTTGATGCCGGGTGTCTGCGCGAGCCGCGGCACGTCCTGCGGCGGCGGATCGTTGATGAGGTCGACTTCGCCGGAGATCAGTGCGGCGACCCGCGTGGCGTCGGAGACGATCGGTGTGTAGATGACGTCATCGACATTGCCATCGAAGAGCCCCGTCTTGATGCCCCACCAATTGGGGTTCTTCCTGAGCACTGTCTTCACGTCCGGCTGGCGCGTCACCAGCATGTACGGGCCGGTGCCGTTGGCCTCGTGCGCGGTGATCATGTCCTCCTTCTGCGTGTAGTTCTGCGGTTTCGTCGCGTGATGCTTCTCGCACCACGCCTTCGACATGATGTTGATCGTCGCGATGTGCTCGAGCTCGACGGGGTTGGGGCCGGTCGTCGTGAACTCTACGGTCAGGTTGTCGATCTTCTTCGGCATCCCGGCGGCGTTGGCGTAGACGCGCAGCTGCGACGTGTCGGCGCGGGCGCGCTCGTAGCTGAAGAGAACGTCGTCGGCGGTGAACGGCGTGCCGTCGTGGAACTTGACGCCGGCGCGAAGCTTGAACCGCCACACCGTCGGCGAAACCTTCTGCCACGACTCGGCAAGCGCCGGTCGCAACGCGAGCTGCTTGTCGCGGTCGACGAGGAACTCGTAGACGAGGCTGTTGATGTTGTTGGTGAGGATTTCGTTCTGCGAATGCGGGTCGGTCGTCTGTGGGTCGCCGCGGCCGGCCCAGCGGAGCGTCGTCGCGCTGACATCGGAGAAGGCGATCGCGAGCGCAGTGGCAACCAGCAGCGTCGTAATGCGGAGGAAGGCGGTCATCGGTATCTCCTCGCAAGGGGATGCGCCGGACGCTCGAACGACGCGGCTCCCGGCGCATGGACGCGATGATAACGCTTGGGAGCCTGTTGGGCCCGACAGGCTCCTCGGCGCGGTAGAATCGCGCGGCCCATGCGGTCGCCCGCCGATTTGCTCGCCCAGCTCGCCTTCGCGATGGCCGCCGACGCGGTCACGCTCGCCCGCCGGATCGAGCGCGCGCGGGGCACGCGCGCGAACGCCGCCGAATGGGACCGCATCGCCGCCTCTGTTGCGCGCTCGATCGAGCGCTGCCGCTCGCGCGCCGCACGGCGGCCGGCCATCGTCTATCCGCCGGAGCTGCCCGTTGCACAGCGCGCCGCGGAGATCGGTGCGGCGATCCGCGCGCATCAGGTGATCATCGTGTGCGGCGAGACCGGCTCCGGCAAGACGACGCAGCTTCCGAAGATCTGCCTCGAGCAGGGCCGGGGCGCACGCGGATTGATCGGTCACACGCAGCCGCGGCGGATCGCCGCGCGCGCCGTGGCGAGCCGCGTCGCCCAGGAGCTGGGCACGGCGTTGGGCGATGTCGTCGGCTACAAGGTCCGCTTCGCCGATCACACGAAGCCCGACGCGTTCGTCAAGCTGATGACCGATGGCGTCCTGCTGGCGGAAACGATCGGCGACCGGCTGCTCGCGGCCTACGACACGATCATCGTCGACGAGGCGCACGAGCGCAGCCTCAACATCGACTTCCTGCTCGGCTATCTGAAGAACCTGCTGCGAGCGCGCCCCGATCTCAAGGTCATCGTGACCTCGGCGACGCTCGATGCCGATCGCTTTGCGCGGCACTTCGGCAGCGCGGACGCGCCTGCGCCGGTGATCGAAGTCTCCGGGCGCGTCTACCCGGTGGAAGTGCGCTACCGCCCGCTTGCCTCCGCCGACGAGGAATCCGACGACGAGGAAGAGCTCGAGGACGCGATCGTCGCTGCCGCCGAAGATCTGTGGCGCGAAGGACCCGGCGACATTCTCGTGTTCCTGCCGGGCGAGCGGGAGATCCGCGAGACGGCCGATCTGTTGCGGCGCGGACTTGCGCGAAGGAGTTACGCGAATGCACTCGAGATCCTGCCGCTCTATGCGCGCCTGACGCCGGCGGAGCAGCAGCGGGTGTTCGCTCCATCGCGCGGACGCCGCATCGTGCTCGCGACCAATGTCGCCGAAACCTCGCTCACTGTCCCCGGCATCCGGTACGTGATCGATTCGGGTCTCGCGCGCGTCAAGCGCTATTCGCTGCGCAACAAGACGACGCTCCTGCAGATCGAGAAGATCTCGCAGGCGGCGGCGAACCAGCGCGCGGGTCGCTGCGGACGCGTCGCCGATGGCATCTGCGTGCGACTCTGCGGCGAGCCCGATTTCGCGGCGCGGCCCGAATACACCGATCCCGAGATCCTTCGTTCTTCGCTCGCCGCGGTGATCCTGCGGATGGAGGCGCTGGGCCTTCCCGCCGTCGACGCGTTCCCGTTCCTCGAGCCGCCCTCGCCGCGCGCGATCGCCGACGGCTACCAGCTGCTGCACGAACTCGAAGCCGTCGACGAACGTCGCGTACTGACGGCGCTCGGCCGCGATCTTGCGCGGCTCCCTGTCGATCCGCGGGTCGGACGGATGGTGCTTGCGGCGCGCGACACGGGCTGCCTCGCCGAAGTGCTAATCATCGCGAGCGCGCTGTCGGTGCCCGATCCGCGCGACCGGCCGCTCGAGCGGGCGCAAGCGGCCGATGAAGCGCACCGGCGGTTTCGCGACGAGCGGTCGGATTTCCTCTCGCTGCTCGCGCTGTGGGAATTCTTCGAGGGCAAGCTCGAAGAAGGTCTCTCGCATCGGAAGCTCGTCTTGGCGTGCCGCGCGCAGTTCGTTTCGTATCTGCGGCTCACCGAATGGCGCGACGTCCACGCGCAGCTCGCAAGCGAAATCGCCGACCAGGGCTGGAAGTGGGAGCCGAAGCTCCCCGCGACGATCGATGCCGCGCGCTACCAGGCGATTCACAGGGCGCTGCTCGCGGGCCTGCTCGGCAACATCGGCGCGAAGGACACCGAAAGCGATGCCTACCTCGGCGCGCGCGGGATCCGCTTCCATCTGCATCCGGGCTCGGGGCTCGCGAAAAAGGCGCCCCGATGGGTGCTCGCCGCAGAATTGGTCGAGACCTCGCGCCTCTACGCACGCTGCGCCGCCCGGATCGAACCGGAATGGATCGAGGCGGTCGCTGGCCCGCTCGTCACGCGCGACTACTTCGAGCCCCGCTGGGATGCCGATCGCGGCGAAGTGATCGCGAGCGAGCGGGTGCAGCTCTACGGCCTGACGCTCGTGCCGCGGCGCCGCGTCTCGTTCGGACGGATCGACCCGAAACTCGCGCGCGACGTGTTCATCCGCGAGGCGCTCGTCCCCGGTGCGATTGCGACCAAGGGGGCTTTCCTCGCCCACAACGAGCGGCTCGTCAACGAGGTGGCCCTGCTCGAGCACAAGGCGCGCCGCCAGGACGTCCTGGTAGACGAGGACGCGATCGCCGCGTTCTACGCCGAGCGCCTCCCCGAGGGCGTGCATACGCGGGTTGCGTTCGAGCGATGGCGAGAGGACGCGGAAAGGAAGGATCCGCGGACGCTCTTCCTCACGCGCGAGGCGCTGATGCGCCACGCTGCCGCGAATGTGACCGAGGAGCTCTTTCCCGAAGCGCTCGCGATGGCCGGCGCGCTCCTGCCCCTCAAGTATCGGTTCGCGCCCGGGCATCCGCTGGATGGTCTCACGCTGACCGTGCCGCTCGCGCTCCTGAACCGGCTCGACGCGGCGCGGCTCTCGTGGCTCGTGACGGGAATGATCCGCGAAAAGGTGACGTTCCTCTTCAAGGCTCTGCCGAAGGCTTGGCGCAACCGACTCGCGCCGTTGCCGGAGGCCGTCACCGCGTTCCTCGAGGCGGTACCGTTCCCGAGTAACACCCCCACGGACGGCGGCACAGCGGCGACAACCGCACGCGCGGGGGCGGACCGGCCTGGGCTAACGGAGGCGTTGCGCGCCTGGCTCGGCATGCGGCTCGGCGACAAACCCCCCGCCGAGGTCTGGGACGCGACCCCGCTTCCGGCGCACCTCGCGATCAACGTCGAGGTAATCGACGCCGCCGGCAAGGAACTCGCAAGCGGTCGCGACCTTGCGGCGCTGCGCATGCAGCTCTCTCGGGCGGCGCAGCTATCCTTTGCGCAGGCCGCGCCGGCGACAACCACGCAGCACGCGCGGAGCTGGGAATTCGGCGACCTGCCCGAGACGCTGACCCATGCCGTCGGCGGGCAGCAGATCACCGGCTATCCGGCGCTCGCCGACGACGGCGAAGCCGTCTCGATGACGCTGCGGGACACCCGGGAGGCGGCGGAGATCGCGACACGCGGCGCGGTGGTACGCTTGATCCGCTTCGCGCTTCTTGACCTGCTCAGACGCTATGAGAAGGGCGCGCCGGGATTCGCGCAGGCGGCGCTGCAGCTCAAGGCGGCGATCCCGACCGGGTCGCTTCAGTCCGACGTGATCGACGCCGTCTGCGATCGGGCATTTATCGGCGACGATCCGCTCCCGCGTTCGGCCGCCGCGTACACGGAGCAAGTGAAGCGCGCGCGCACGCGGCTGCCGGCGGTCGCCGAAGGAGCGTTCCGCCTGCTCTCGACGATCGCGGCCCTGCATCACGCGGTGACGCAGCGGATCAATGCGCTCCCCTCGGCGCAGACGCGCCTGGCGGCCGACGTGCGCGCTCGTCGCGATGCGCTCGTCTACCCCGGATTCTTCCGAGCGACGCCATGGGCCCAGCTCGGTCACCTGCCGCGCTATCTGGCGGCGCTGGAGCGACGGCTCGCCAAGTATCCCGAGAACCCGGCACGCGACGCAAAGCACGCGGCAGCCGTCGCCGCCTGGTGGCAGCGCTACGTCGACCGGCTCGACCGAAACCGGGCCGCAGGGCACGACGAGCCCGCGCTCGAAAGCTTTCGCTGGCTGCTCGAGGAGCTCTCGGTGTCGCTCTTCGCGCAGGAGCTGAAGACGCCTTTTCCTGTGTCCTACAAGCGACTGGAACGGGCGTGGGCGCAATTGGCAGCGTGATCCGGGGGCGGGTTAGTTTGGCGTCCAGAATCCGCTCGTGCTACAGTAACTTAGCGGATTTTTGTCCAGAGCTTTCGAGATCGGGGGAGCGGCGCTCCCGGGCACGGACGCGCGCGGGGGGTTCCCCGGGCGCAAAGAAGTTAGCGCAAACAACGCCACCAGGATGAACGCCACGACTACCGAAGCGGCCGCCCGACGGCCCGTGTCGCGCGAACTATCGAAGATTCTCGGCGATTGCCGGGATCTCGCGATCCATCGCCTGTTGCAGGCGTTCACCACGCTGCTCGATCGGGTCTCCGACATGCTGATGGACCGCGCGAGCATGACGGAGATCCGCGACGACCAGCAGATTCTCCTCGACGCGCGTGCCACGCTCAAATCCGAGCGCCCGACGCTGATGAAGGAGTTCGAGCGGCGGCTGCGCACCCGCGTCAACGATACGATCTCGGGAAAGACCGCCGAACGGGCCGATTTTTCGAAGGTCGACGTCGACAAGCTGACCCTGGTCGACACCTCGGCGATGGACGAGTCGGTAATCACCGGCAACATCACGCGCGTCGTCGAGAACACCTGCCATGACGAGCTTCAGGTTCTGAACCGCGGCATCGGCCACCTCATGGGCGAACCGGACCTCGAGACCGAGCACAATCCGCTCGCGCCGGCGACCATCGTCGATTCCTTCGCCGATGCGTTGAAGACGGTCAAGGCGGAGAACCGGGTCAAGTTCGCGATCCTGAAAGAGCTGAACCAGGCTTCGCTCACCGACATCAACAGCATCTACTCGGACCTCAACAAGCATCTGCAGGGGCTGCGCGTCATTCCTGCGGGGCTGCGCGCCGGCATCATGCGCAGCGGCCCGTCGCAGCGGATGAGAGGAAGGCAGCAGCCCGCGCCGGGTGCGGGGCCGCAGCCGGACGCGAGTGCCCCCGCCGAGGTCGATGTCATGGCGCTCTTCCGGCGGATGTTCGCCGGGCAGGCGGTGCCGACGCGCGGTGCGGCACCCCCGATGCCGGGCGGGGTCGAAATGCCGATGCCGGGCGGCATGCCGGGCGTCGATGCGGCCGGGTTCGGCGCCGACGCATACGCGATGCCGGGCATGACGCCGGGATCGTTCGGGCCTCCGCCGGCGCCGGGGCTTTTCGACTCGGCCGGGCAAGCGACGGGCGATTTTCCGCAGATCGACATGGGCGGAAGCGCCGCCCGGTACATCCCCAGCGGGCCGCTGGCGCCGACCCCGTCGGGCTACGTCCCGGGTGCCCCGATTATTGCCACGCCGGCGCTGGGCGAGGGACTCGCGCGTCTGCAGGCGGGCGAAACGGGGTTCGACCTGGGCGGCGGGATGCTGGTGTCGTTCTCGGGCATCCCCGAAGGCAAGCACAACGTCCTGCGCGACCTGCAGGAGTCGCCGCTCGGCAAGAGGGCGAACCAGCTCGAATCGATGACGATCGAGCTGGTCGCGATGCTGTTCGATTTCATCTTCGAGACCAAGGACCTGCCCGACGGCATCAAGGCGCTTCTCGCCCGGTTGCAGATTCCGGTGCTGAAGGCGGCGATGCTGGACGGAGCCTTTTTCGCCAAGAAGTCGCATCCGTCCCGCTTGCTCGTGAACGCGCTCGCCGAAGCGGGGCTCGGCTGGTCGCCGGTGATGGGGCAGGACGATCCGCTCTACCGGAAGATCGAGAAGATCGTTCACGGGATCCTCGACGGCTTTTCCGACAATCTCGCGATCTTCGACGAGCTGCGTGTGGAGCTCGAGGCGTTCCTCGCCGACGAGGAGAAGGCCGCCGAGGCCAACATCCTCAGCACCGCCGACGAGATCAACCAGAAGGACCGCCAGCAGATCGCACTCGCCGTCGGGAAGGCCGAGATCGAGCGCCGCATCGAGGCCTACCCGATCCCGAACTTTCTCGCCGCGTTCCTGCGTGTGCAGTGGCAGGGCACGCTCGAGCACGTCTACCTGCAGCACGGCGAGGAGAGCGAAGCCTGGGGCCAGGCGGTCGCCACGCTCGAGGATCTCGTCTGGAGCGTGCAGCCCAAGAAGACCAACGAGGACCGCAAGCACCTGGTCGCGCTTCTGCCGTCCCTTCTCAAGCGAATGTCCGCCGGCATGCAGCACGTGCCGTGGCCGCCGGAGGACCGCGAGCGGTTCATGTCGAACCTGGTCGAAGCGCATGCGGCGGCGGTGAAGCCGTCGCTCGCGGCCGTGGCGCTCCCGACCGCCGCGGTTGCCGAGCAGGCGAAGGTCGAGGCGGAGCAGGCAAAGGCGATCGGCGACACCGCCGCTGCCGCCAAGGCCGAAGAGCTCGCGGTGGCGATGTCCGCGGCAGAACCGGCGCCGCCCGAGCCCGAGCCGGAGTTCGTCGACGACCAGTTCCTCGAAATCGCGCAGAGCCTCGAGCGCGGAATGTGGATCGAGTTCGAAGCCGAGGACGGCCAACTTGCCTTCGCCAAGCTCGCCTGGATCAGCCCACTGCGCGGGACGTACCTGTTCACGAACCGCCAGGGGCAGAAGGCGCTGTCGATGACGGCCGAGGAGCTCGCCGTGCGGTTCCGCGACGACCGCGCGCGGGTAGTCGAGGCCGAGCCGCTGATCGACCGCGCATTCGGCAGCATGATGGCGCAGATCGACGACAAGTTCCCGCAGGCCGAAGCCGCCGCCGAGTGAACCGCGCCTGCGCCGCGCTGCGGGCAGACCGCGGCGTCCGTGCGGATCGCCGCGCCGAACGCGAACGGATCGAATCGACGTGGGCGTCTCCCAAATCGGCCTCGTCGTCATCGGCGACGAAATCCTTTCCGGCAAGCGGGAGGACAAGCATTTCGCGCATGTCGCGGCGGCGCTTTCGGCCCGTGGACTCGCGCTTTCCTGGGCACGCTTCGAAGGGGACGATCGCGCGCGGCTGACGGCGACGTTGCGCGAATCGTTCGCGCGCGGCGACATCGTGTTCGCGTTCGGCGGCGTCGGCGCGACGCCCGACGATCACACGCGGCAGGCTGCCGCTGCGGCGCTCGGCGTGCCGCTCGTCCCGCATCCGGAGGCAGTCGCCGAAATCGAGGCGCGCTTCGGCCCCGACGCCTATCCGCATCGCGTGCTGATGGCCGAGTTTCCGGCGGGCAGCGCGATCATTCCGAATCCGGTGAACCGCGTCGCGTCGTTCTCGGTCCGCGATCATCACTTCTTTCCCGGGTTTCCGCAGATGGCGTGGCCGATGCTCGATTGGGTGCTCGCGACGCGATATGCAACGCTCGAGGCACCGCCTTCGGCCGAACGTGCGATCGTCGTCCACGGCGCCGGCGAAAGCCAGCTGTTGCCCTTGATGGACGAGAACGTCGCGCGCTTTCCGCGCGTCAAGCTCTTCAGTCTGCCGTCGTTCCTGCCGGACGGCGGACGCCGGATCGAGCTCGGCGTGCGCGGCGATCCCGGCGAGGTTGATGCGGCGCTCGCGCACCTCGCGACCGGCGTCGCTGCGGCCGGGTTCCGCTGGGAGCCGTTCGAGGCGGCCAAAAGCGAACGGTGAACGCGGTCGCGCGGGCGCTCTTTCGGGCCGTACCCCTCCTCGGTGACCGGCGCGTTCTGGCGCTCGCATTCCTGCCGCTCGCCGCGGCAATTCCGATCTGGATTCTCGCCGCCTATCTGCTGTGGACGCCGCTCTCCCACACGGTCGCTGGCGCCATCGCGCGTACGCTGACGGGACGAGGATGGGCGTCGGATCCGGGCTGGGTCGCGACCACGGGCGGCGGAATCGTCACGTTCGTGCTGCTGACGCTCGCAGTGGGTGCACTCCTTCTCGCGGCCTTTGCGGTATTCGCGGCACCGGTCTTCGTGCGCGCCGTCGAATCGCGTCATTTTCCGGCGCTCGAGCGCAAGCACGGCGGAACGCTCGCGGGTGGAGTCGCCAATGCGACCGTTACGCTCGCGATCTGGGTTCTGCTGTGGATCGTCGTGCTGCCGCTGCTGTTGGTTCCGGTCGTCGGTGTGCCGGCCTCGCTCGGCGTCAACGCGTGGCTCAATGCCCGTCTCTTCCGGTACGATGCGCTCTCGGAGCACGCGAGCGTCACCGAGCGGACCGCGATCTTTCGCGCCGCGCGCGGCCGGCTGCTGGCACTCGGTCTAGCGCTTGCCCCGCTGTCGTTCGTCCCGATCGTGAATCTCGTCTCGCCCCTTTACGCGGGCCTCGCGTTCACGTGTCTGTGTCTGGACGAGCTCGTGGCGCTGCGCGCACGGACGCCGGTGCGAGGACAGGGAGATCGGGAGTGAAATCACAGGCGGGCTCGGGGATGGACGGGAGCGGGCGCTGTTACGACGACGTCGCGGTCGGCGACTCGTTTGCGCGCACGGTCACGATCACCGACACCCACCTCGTCGTGGGCGCCGGGCTCATCGGCGACTTCAATCCCCATCACGTCGACGACGAGTACGCGAAACGCTCGCGGTTCGGCACGCGGATCCTGCACGGCGTGCTCACGAGCGCGCTGATGGGCGCGCCTGTCGGCATGTACTTCCACGGCACGGCGATCGCGTATCTGGAGCATTCGGCGCGCTTCAGGGCGCCGGTGCGCGTCGGGGACACGCTGACGACGACATGGACGGTGACCGCGCTCCACCCCAAGCCGCGGCACGGTGGCGGCGTAGTCGTGCTCGCCGGCGTCGCCCGCAATCAGGACGGAGTCGTTGTCGCCGAGGCGGACGGCAAGATGCTCGTGCGCGGCGCGAACCCGGGAGGCGGAGGGAAAATGGATCGGCTCAGCGCTCGGCGAGCGCCTTCGCGCACTCGACGACCAGGTCCGGCCCGCGGTAGATGAGCCCGGTGTAGATCTGCACCAGCGTCGCACCGGCGTCGATCTTCTCTATCGCATCGGCCCCGGACAGTATGCCGCCCACGCCGATGATCGTCAGCGCGCCGTCGAGCGCCTTCGCGAGCGTCCGCACGACCGCGGTCGATTGTTCGCGCAACGGGCGTCCCGAGAGGCCCCCGGCCTCGTCGGCATTCCTGAGGCCATGTACCGCGTCGCGGGCGACCGTCGTGTTGGTCGCGACCACGCCGTCGATCCGATGCTGGACGAGAAGCTTGGCGATGCCCTCGATCGCAGCGGGCGTGAGATCCGGCGCGATCTTGATCGCGAGCGGCGTGTACTTTCCATGCCGATCGGCGAGCGTCGATTGCTCGGCCTTCAGCGCGCCGAGCAACGCCACGAGCGCGTCCTCGGCCTGCAATTCACGCAATCCCTTCGTGTTCGGCGACGAGATGTTGACGGTGACGTAGGAGGCGCGCTGATAGACGGCGCGAAAGGCCGCGACGTAGTCGTCGATGGCTCTGGCATTCGGCGTATCGAAGTTCTTCCCGATGTTGAGCCCGAGGATTCCGCGCCACGATGCGCGCGTGGCATTGGCGAGAAACCGCTCGACTCCATCGTTGTTGAATCCCATCCGGTTGATGAGCGCCTCTGCCTCCGGCAGCCGGAAGATGCGCGGCTTCGGATTGCCCGGCTGCGCGCGCGGCGTGACAGTGCCGCACTCGATGAAGCCGAAGCCGAACGTCGCGAGCCCGTCGATGTGCGCCGCGTTCTTGTCGAGGCCCGCGGCGAGCCCGATCCGATTCGGAAATTCGAGCCCCATCGCCATGACGGGCGAGGCGGCGACGCGTCGTGCGAACGCCTGCGCCAACCCAAGCCGCGCAGCGGCGTCCAGCGTCGCGAAGGCGAGGTCGTGCGCGGTCTCCGGGTCGAACGCGAACAGAAACGGGCGGAGGAAGGGATACATCGGAGGCGCAATGGAAGCGCGGGTGGCGTACGTGACGACCGTGCGTCACGTCGCCGCGATGATACCATTCGCGCGCTACTTCCTTCTTCGCTTCGAATGTCTGCCGCCCGCAGCGCACCCTTGATCTTTCGCCGGCTTTGCGCGCTCCTCGCGGTACTTGCGCTTATCGCCGCACCCGCAGCCGCCGCTCCGAAAAGCGCCCCGCCCACCGGTTATGCCGCGCGCACCGACGTGCGCGCGTTCATCGATGAAATGGTCGCGGAATATGGCTTCGACCGCGCCGCGCTTCGCCACGCCTTCGCCGCGGCGCGCTTCGAGCCGCGCATCGTCGAGGCCATGCAACGGCCGTTGCTCGAGCCGCCGAAATGGTACGACTACGCGCCGCCGCTCTTGTCACCGCTGCGCGTCGAGGGGGGCGTTGCGTGGTGGAACGCACACGCGGCGGAGCTCAGCGAGGCCGAGGACCGTTTCGGCGTTCCCGCGGAAGTGATCGTCGCCATCCTCGGCGTCGAATCGCTCTATGGTCGCAACAGCGGGCGCTACCGTGCGCTCGATGCGCTCGCGACGCTGGCCTTCGACTACCCGCGTCGCGCGGCCTTCTTTCGCGGCGAGCTTGCGCAGTTCCTGTTGCTTGCGCGCGAGCTTTCGGTGTCGCCGCAGACCCCCAGGGGATCGTTTGCAGGCGCGCTCGGCGTTCCGCAATTCATGCCGGGAAGCTACCGCACCTATGCGGTCGACTTCGACGGCGATGGCAGGATCGATCTCTGGGGGAACGGCGCCGACATCGTGGGCAGCGTCGGCAACTTCCTCGCGCGTCACGATTGGCAGCGCGGCCAACCGGTATTGCTGCCCGCGACGATCGCGCGCGAAGGACGCGACGCGGTGCTGCGACGGCTCGACGGCGGAATCAGCGAGCGACGCACGCTCGAAGCGTGGGCGGGGGATGGTGTCACCGCGCAAGCGCCGCCCGATCTCGGCTCCGATCCCGTCGGCTTGCTGCTGCTCGAGGAGAAGACTGCGGAAGGCGAGGAGAGCGCGAGCTACTGGATCGCCTGCCAGAATTTCTACGTGCTCACCCGCTACAACAAGAGCCGTCTGTACGCCGCGGTGGTGTGGGAGCTCGCGCGCGCGGTCAAGGCAGCGCGGGCCGGCGGGACGCCCGGGAACGTCAAGAGCACCGCCGGGCCGCCCCAACGTGCGAATAGCGCCCCCTCGGGGGGCAGCGCAGCGGCGACAGCCGCAAGCGTGGGGGCCCAATGACCGATCCGGATCGCGTCGTCGACGGCAAGGACTTGCCGCTGCGCGAGGACACGCGACTGCTCGGCCGCCTGTTGGGCGACGTGCTGCGCGCGCAGACAGGCGAAGCGGGCTTCGATCGGATCGAGCGGATACGCCAGACGGCGATCCGTTTCCGACGTGCGGACCGCGAGCTGGCACCGGCAGTAAAGGACGAGCTCGTCGCGCTGCTGAACGCGTTGCCGATCGGCGAGACGCTCGATGTCGTACGGGCGTTCAGCTATTTCTCGCACCTCGTCAATCTGGCCGAAGACGTGCACCAGAATCGCCGCCGCCGCGCGCATGCTCTCGCGGGATCGGGGCCGCAGCGAGGGAGCATCGCCGATGCGATCGAGCGCATCGTCGCGCAGGGTGTGGGCTCGCGCGCCATCGTCGACTGGTGCGGCAAAGCGTTGATCTCCCCCGTCTTGACGGCACACCCGACCGAGGTCCAGCGCAAGAGCATTCTCGACTGCGAACGCGAGGTCGTCCGGCTGCTGCAGTGGCGCGACCGGTCGCAGCTGACGCCGGAGGAGGCCGTGGAGTTCGAGGCGGGGCTGTACCGGCAGGTGCTCTCGCTATGGCAGACGGCGATGATCCGCCTCTCGAAGCTCGAGGTGCGCGACGAGATCGACAATGGGCTCGCCTACTATCGCTACACGTTTCTCGCCGAACTGCCAAAGCTCTATCTCGCGGTCGAAGCGCGGCTTGCGGCTCACGGCGCCGGCGCCTGTGGGGAATTGCCGCCGTTCCTGAAGCTCGGCTCCTGGATCGGCGGCGACCGCGACGGCAATCCGTTCGTCGTCGCCGCGACGCTCGACTATGCAATCACGGCGCAGGCGACCGTGGCGCTCACGCATTACCTCGAGGAGATCCATCGACTCGGGAGCGAATTGTCGCTGTCGACACGACTCGTGCGGCCGACGAAGGAACTGCTCGCGCTCGCCACGAAGGCACGCGACGACAATCCGCATCGAGTCGATGAACCGTACCGGCAAGCGCTCATCGGCATCTATGCTCGCGTGGCCGCGACGGCGAAGACGCTCGCCGGAATCAACCCTCCGCGCGCGCCGCACGGCGAGCTTCCACCGTATACGACGCCGGACGAGCTCGCCGCCGACCTGCGCACGATCGAAGCATCGCTCGCGACACACGGCGCGTCGCCGCTCGCCGCCGGTCGGCTTGCGCCGCTCATCCGCGCGGTCGACGTGTTCGGGTTTCATCTGGCCGTGCTCGACCTGCGCCAGAACTCCGACGTGCACGAGATGGTCGTCGCCGAGCTGCTCGCGCGCGCCGGAGCGTGCGACGACTACGGTGCGCTCGCGCCGAACGATCGTGTGCGGCTGCTCGCGCGCGAGCTCGCGAGCCCGCGTCCGCTTCGCTCGCCGCATCTCGCGTATTCGGAGCGCACCACGGCCGAGCTTGCCATCCTCGACACCGCCGCACGCATCCATCGGCGCTATGGCGCGGCGGCCCTCCCGAATTACGTGATCTCGAAGTGCCAGGACGTATCCGACCTGCTCGAGGTTGCCGTGCTGCTGAAGGAGGTGGGGCTCTGCAGCGGCGACGCGCTCGCCGTCGACATCGTTCCACTGTTCGAGACCATCGGCGATCTGGCACGGTGCGCGGAAGTCATGCGCGAGGCTTTCGCGGTGCCGCGCTATCGCGCATGGCTCGAGCGCCGCGGCGGTCGGCAGGAGGTGATGCTCGGGTACTCCGACAGCAACAAGGATGGCGGCTACGTCACCGCGAACTGGGCGCTCTATCGCGCCGAGCTTGCGCTCGTCGACACGTTTCGCGCCGAGGGAATCAAGCTCCGCCTTTTCCACGGCCGCGGAGGCACCGTTGGCCGCGGCGGCGGACCGAGCTTCGAGGCGATCCTCGCGCAGCCGGCCGGCAGCGTCGAGGGGGGGCTGCGCATCACCGAACAGGGCGAGATCATCGCGAGCAAGTATTCCGACCCCGACCTCGGGCGCCGCAATCTGGAAACGCTGGTCGCGGCGGCGCTCGAGGCGAGCTTCCTCGACGCCGAGCGCCTGGGCGATAACGCGCCGGCGTTCTACGACGTCATGGACGCGCTGTCGGCGCATGCGCACGCGGCATACCGCGGCCTCGTCTACGAAACGCCGGAATTCCTCGCCTACTTTCGCGCGACCACGCCGATCGCGGAGATCTCCGAACTCAACATCGGCAGCCGACCCGCATCGCGGACGGCTTCGACGCGCATCGAGGACCTGCGCGCCATCCCGTGGGTGTTCAGCTGGGGCCAATGCCGGCTGCTGCTGCCGGGCTGGTACGGATTCGGCGCCGCAGTCGATGCATGGCTTGCCGCGCATCCGCGAGGCGAGTCCACGGCAATTGCGCAACTCGTCGCGATGCATGCGCATTGGCCGTTCTTCCGCAGTGTGCTTTCGAACACGGCGATGGTTCTCGCGAAGACCGATCTGGCGATCGCCTCGCGCTATGCCGATCTCCTTCCCGACGTCGCGTCGCGCAACGCGATCTTCGGTCGCATTGCCGCCGAGCACGCGCGGTGCGTCCGTCACGTGCTCGCCATCACCGGGCATGCAAGCCTGCTCGAGGACAATCCGACGCTCGCGAGGAGCATCCGCGATCGCTTTCCGTACCTCGATCCGCTGAACCACTTGCAGATCGAGTTGCTGCGTCGCTATCGGGCCGGTGAGACCGGCGAGCGCACGCGGCGGGCGATTCACCTGACGATCAATGGCCTGGCCGCGGGGTTGCGCAACAGCGGCTGAGGCGCAACGCGGTTCGTGCCATGCCGCGGCGGTTATAATCAGTCTATCGCGATGCACATCCTGCTATCCAACGACGACGGCTATTTCGCACCGGGTTTGGAACGGCTCGCCGAGGCGCTTACTCCCCACGCGGAGATCACGGTCGTCGCGCCGGAACGCGACCGGAGCGGCGCGTCGAATTCACTGACGCTCGACCGCCCGCTTACCGTGCGGCGCGCGCCAAACGGCTTTCAGTTCATCAACGGCACACCGACCGATTGCGTCCACCTTGCGGTCACCGGTCTTCTCGAGCGGCTGCCGGACATGGTGATTTCCGGCATCAATCTCGGCGCCAACATGGGCGACGACACGATCTACTCCGGCACCGTGGCCGCCGCCACCGAAGGTTACCTCCTTGGCATTCCGTCAATCGCCATCTCGCTCGCGTCGAAGACGGCGACGCATTTCGAGACGGCGGCGGAAATCGCGCTCGAATTGCTCGAGCGGCATCGGCAAAGACCCCTCGGTGCGTGGCTCCTCAACATCAATGTGCCCGATGTGCCGCGCGCCGCGCTCAACGGGTTCCGCATCACCCGTCTCGGCCGACGACACAAGGCCGAGGACGTGATCAAGACAAAGAGTCCGCGCGGCGAGACCGTCTATTGGGTCGGCGCGGCCGGTCCGGCCGCGGACGCGGGCGAGGGCACCGATTTCCATGCGGTCGAGCACGGCCACGTGTCGATCACGCCGCTGCAGATCGACCTCACCAATCATGATGAAATGACGCCGGTCGCGGCGTGGCTCGGGTGAGGGCTGCGCATCGCAGCGGCGCGCGAGGACATGAGCGCCGCCGGGGCGCCCGGAGCGCAAATTGCCGCGGTCTCCGCGGCACGCCGCCCGACGCGTTACATTGTGGTGTCGGATGGCGCCCGCGCTCGCAGCCGCATCCTTCGGGCCTTGGCTTCGCCCTGATTGCTCTTGGGGCAGCGCAGCGGCGCAAGCCGCGAGCGCGTGGAACATCGATTGGGCGGGGAAGGGGAACAAATGGCGACGAAGGACGAGAAGATGTCCGGCATCGGCATGACCTCGCCGCGCACGCGCACGCGGATGATCGAGCGTCTGCGCGAGCAGGGAATCCGCGACGAAGTGGTGCTCTCGGCAATGAACGCCGTGCCCCGCCACATCTTCGTCGACGAAGCGCTCGCGATCCGCGCCTACGAGGACACCCCGCTGCCGATCGGCAGCGGCCAGACGATCTCGCAACCGTGGGTCGTTGCGCGGATGACCGAGCTCGCGCGAAACGGCGGCGAGCTCGGAAGCGTGCTCGAAATCGGCACCGGATGCGGCTACCAGACTGCGGTGCTGGCGCAGATCGCTCGCGAGGTCTACACGGTCGAGCGCATCGGCGCGCTGGTCGCGAAGGCGCGGCGCAATCTGCAGGCGCTCAAGATCAAGAACGTGCGGCTGATGCACGGTGACGGCTCGGCGGATCTGGGCGAGGACCTGAAGGTCGACGCAATCATCGTCACCGCGGGCGCGACACACGTACCCGCGGCGCTGATGAACTACCTGAAGCCCGGAGGCCGCATGGTGCTTGCCGCTGCGGGACCGCGACGAGCGCGGCGACGGCGTGCAGCGACTGACCGTGATCGAAGCGGTACCCGGCGGCTACCGTGAGCAGACGTTCGATGCGGTAAGATTCGTGCCATTGCTGCCCGGTCTCGCGTGAGGTTGTCGCGCTTGCATTCGCCTTCGATGTTCATCCGTCTCGCTTCGCCCGCGATTCTCCGTCTCCGCCCGCTGTCCCGGCTTGCCGCCGCCGCATTGGTCGTGTTGGTCGCGGCCTGCGCGTCGCGTGCGCCGGCGCCGGTGGAGGAACGCGCCACGCGACCGCCACGTCCGGCGGGACCGGTCGCCGTCGCGCCCGCACCTTCCGCACCGGTACCCGAGCCTGAAGCTCGACCGCAGACCTACACGGTCAAGCGCGGCGACACGCTCTACAAGATCGCGCTCGATCACGGCCTCGACTACCGCGAGCTGGCGGCGTGGAACTCGATCGAGAACGTGAACGTCATTCGCGAGGGCCAGGTGTTGCGTCTCACGCCGCCCGTGGATCCGAATGCGCCGCCAGCGGCATCCGGCGCCGCGGGCGTCACCACGGTGCCGCTGCGAAGCGCGGCTCCGCCAGTCGCCGCCGACGCACGAGCGCCTTCTGCTGCGCCCGGCCCGATTGTCGCTGCTCCGACCGCCGTTGCTCCTTCAGGCACGCGCAATACGGAAAGCTACAAGTCGCAGCCAAAGGCGCTCAAGGAACCTTATTCCGAGCAGGCATTGCGAGAAGTCCAGCGCAACGCCGTGGCCGTGCAGCGCGCCGGTTCCCGTGGCGGCTGCCGAGCCGAGCGCGCCACCGCCACCGGTCATCGCGCGCGCCGAGCCTAGACCCTCGACGCCGGAACCAAAACAGGCGGCAGCTGCCGACGACGACGAAAACCTCGACTGGATCTGGCCCGCGTACGGCAAGCTCGTGACCGGCAGCTCGGAGATCGCGAATCTCAAGGGCATCGACATCGCCGGGTCAGGCGGGCCAGCCGGTCGTTGCCAGCGCCGCGGGCAAGGTCGTCTATGCCGGCACCGGCATTGCGCGGCTACGGCAAGCTCATCATCATCAAGCACAACGCGACTTACCTTTCCGCCTATGCGCACAACCGCGACATCCTGGTGAAGGAGGGCCAGCAGGTCGCGAAAGGCCAGAAGATCGCCGAGATGGGCAACACCGACTCCGATCAGGTGAAGCTGCACTTCGAGATCCGCAAGCACGGCAAGCCGATGGATCCGTTGAAGTATCTGCCGCCGGCGTAGCGGGGAGTCGGCCAATGAGTGCCGCCGGGCCGTCCCAAGGCGCGAATTGCACCCCCTCCGGGGGCAGCGCAGCGGCGACCGCCGCAAGCGTGGGGGGCCTAACATGACCTCGCGGCGCGCGACGTTGACGCCGACCTCGAACTGCCGGGGATCGCGCATGCGAGCGACGCGGAATCGGAGCACGAGATCGACGGCGCCGTCGAAGTGACGACGCCTTCGCCGGAGCCCGACCGCTGGACGCAGGAGCTGCCGCTTCCGGAGCCCGCACCCGGGCTGTCGTCGGATTTCGTCAACGATGTCACGCAGATCTACTTCAACGAGATCGGCCAGCACACGCTGCTCACGGCCGACGAGGAGTTGCTCGCTCGCGCGCGCGATGGCGCAGGGCGATTTCGAGGCGCGGCAGCAGCTGATCGAGCAGCAACCTGCGGCTCGTCGTCAGCATCGCCAAGCACTACACGAACCGCGGGCTCGCGCTGCCCGACCTGATCGAGGAGGGCAACCTCGGGCTGATCCACGCGCTCGAGAAGTTCGACGCCGAGCGCGGCTTCCGCTTCACCACCTACGCGACGTGGTGGATCCGGCAGGCGGTCGAGCGCGCGATCATGAGCCAGTCGCGCACGATCCGGCTGCCCGCGCACGTGGTGAAGGAGCTGAACGTCGTGCTGCGCGCGCTGCGCCACCTCGAGATGCACGCGCATGCCCGAGCGGGCGCGAGGCCTCGCTCGAGGACGTCGCGCACCTGCTCGGCAAGCCGGTCGAGCAGGTGCGCCGCGTGCTCGGCTACAACGAGCACGTGACTTCGCTCGATGCGCCGCTCGATCGCGACGGCGGGCGTGTCGATCGGCGACGGCATCGCCGACGACGAGCGCGCTCGCGCCCGAGCTCCTGCTGCACAACACGCGCGATCGAGGCTGGGTCCGCGCAATGGCTCGAGGAGCTCGAACGAGCGGCAGCGCACGGTGATCGAGCGCCGCTACGGGTCTCAACGGACGCGAGGTCGCGACGCTCGAGGAGCTCGCTCGCGAGATCGGCGTCACGCGCGAGCGCGTGCGCCAGATCCAGGCCGAGGCGCTCGACAAGCTGCGCGCGCGGCTCGAAGCGGCGCGGGCTCGATCGCGAGGCGCTGCTCTGACCGTGGCGGGCTCATGCCGCCGCGGCAGCATGCCGCGCGCAGCGCGCCGGCGAGGCAGCGTTCGATGGCGCGCGTCGAGCCGCGCGCAGCGCCGAGGCGCGCTCGCGGCTCGTGTCCGCTTGCGCCGCGACCGGCCCGTAGCGCAGCGCCGCGTACGAATCGCCGATGGCGGCGAAGGCGATCGCGAACTCGGGCCAGCGCGCTCGCGGCGCGTGCGACGTAGGCGAGCGGCCCCTCGTGCGGTGGCGCGGCAGGCCGGCGCGCGCGAGCCGCGGCACAGCGTCGTCCCACAGCACGCGCGCGCGATCCTGCTCCGGCGCCGCCACCACGCGAGCCAGCCGAGCGACCGCGCCGCCCCAGGCGCCGACGAGCGCGGCGACGATCGCCGTGATCTGCCAGCGGCGCGAAGCGGTCGATGCTCCACTCGCGCCACAGCGAGCGCTGGCGGTCGCGGTTGAAGCCGACGACGTTGCGCCGCCAGTCGTGGTTGATCGCGTCCCACGAGAGCTGCAGACTCTTGAGCCAGCCCTCGTCGAGCCGGGCGAGCAGCGGCACGCGGCTCGCTCGACGGCAGCGCGCCGCCGAGACCCGAGCTCGATGCGCGAGCGGCGACACCGCGGCGGTCGGATCGAACGCGGCGCCATTGGCCGTCGACGAGCGCCTCGGCCCACGCGTGCGCATCGGACTGGCGGACGATCATGTAGCCGCCGTTCGGATTGATCTCGCCGCCCTGGTAGCCGGTGACGACGCGTGCCGGGATTCCCGCCGCGCGCAGCAGCACGACGAAGGCGCTCGCGTAGTGCTCGCAGAAGCCGCGGCGCGTGTCGAACAGGAACGCGTCGATCGGGTCGCGCTCGAGCAGACGCGGCGGCGTCGAGCGTGTAGACGAACGGCTCGTCGTCGAAACCTGCGCGAGCACGGCGTCGATGTAGTCGGCGTCGTCGGGATGCTGCGCCGCGCAGCTCGCGCGCGAACGCGAGCGTGCGCGGATTGCTGCGCGTCCGATCGTCGGCAGCTCGAGGTTCTCGCGCGCTCTCGCGCGAGCTCGTCGCCGGTCGGCGCCGGGTACGACGCCGCGCAGGATCGACGCTGCTGATAGCGCAGCGGCTGCGACACCGGCGTGCGCGCGATGAGCTGCTGGTCGCGCGTCATGACGGCGATCGAATGTCGCCGCTGTGGCCAGCACCGTCGGCGTCGGTCGTCCTCGCGGCAGGCTTGCCGGCAGGTCGAGCGCGAACAGCCACGGCTTCCAGTGCGGCTCGAGCGTCACCGTGTAGATGACCGGCGCGCCGCGCGGCGCGCGCGAGCGTCCGGCGTCGCGCTGCGTGCCGATCATCGTCCACTCGCGGCCGTCGAAGCGCGCCAGCACCGGCCCGCGCCAGTAGCGCTGCCGCTGGCGGCGGTACCGCGCCGTCGAAATCGACGCGAAACGCGACCGCGTCGGACAGCGACAGCTCGCTGATCATCGCCGGGCGCCATGCGGTCGGACAGCCCGAGTCGCGCGCCGTGATCGGCCGGCAGGCCCCACAGCGGCGCGGCGAGCCGCGGGAACAGCACGAACAGCAGCGACCGCGAGCGGAATGCCCTGCGCGAGCATCTCGCGCGTGCGAGCGCGACCGGCGCGCGCCAGCGCCGTGCAGCGGCGCCGAGCTGCGGCCGGACGCGCGAGCACGCTGCAGCGTCGCCGCCGAGCGAGCAGGATCGCCGGGATCGCGGCCAGCCGCGGCGAGCAGCGACTGGCTGTAGAAGAACGGCGTCACGATCAGGAAGCACGCGAGGCAGACGAGCAGCGTGCCGTCGCGCGCGCGTGCGCGCTTCGAGGAACTTGATGCCGACCAGCAGCGAACAGGAACGCGACGCAAGGATCGCGTCCGACGAAAGTAGCCGAACGACTGGCGGATCGCGAGCGCCGCGGCGATGGCGAACAGCGCCGAGCATCCACGACGGGATGCGCGCGGGCGGCGCGTCGCGGCCGCTGCGCGGTCGCGCGCGAGGAGCACGAAGCGCAAGCCGACGAGCATCGATGCCGAGACACGCGACCCAGACCGGCACGTACGGCGATCTGCGGCAGCTGCGCCGCGAGCAGCAGCGCGCCGAGCCAGCGGATCTGCGCGGGCGACAGCGGCGTGCGCGGCGCCACGCGTCGCGCGCGGCGTCGCGCGCACGCTGCGGCCGGCGGCGCTCATCTGAGCGCTGCGCTCATCGTCGTTCGGCGCCGGCAACAGCGCGAGCGCGGTCAGCGCCGCGCGGCGGTGGTCGCGCCCCTGCCCGCGGCAGCGCGATGCCCGGCAGCGCGCAGCGCGAACGGCCGCGCCGCGCGCTCGGCGGCGAGCACCCACGCGGTCAGCCGCGCGAGCCGCGCTTCGACGGTCGAGCGCGGCCGGCAGCGCCTGCCAGGCGAGCTCCACCGGTCCGCCGCCGCCGCGTGCCTTCGAACTGCTTCGTGTACCAGCCGGCGCCGCGCGCGACCGCCTTCCACGCGACGCGCTGCGGCGGGTCGCCCGGCTGGTAGTCGCGCAGGCCCGCGAGATCGGCGTCGTCGCCGCGCGCCTGCGCAGCGGCGTCGTGCGCCGCCGTGCCCGCGCGGCAGCGGCGGCGGCGCCGATCTCCGGCGCCGGAAACACGATGCCCGCGAGCGGAAAATGCACGTACGCCCAGCCGCGCCACAGGCCGAGCGGATAGTCGGACGACAGCGTGACGCGCCCGAGCGCGATGCGCCCGCGCGCGCGGCGTCGGCACGTCGAGCGTCGACCGGCAGCGCCGCGTCCGGCGGCGACGTCGACCGTCACCGGCGCGCAGCCGTCGCGCCGACGAGCGTGATCGCGTGCGCGCGGCGCGCGCCCGCCGTGCGAGCGCGAGCGTGAACGGCATGCGCGCCGCCGGCGAACGTCTCGCCCGCGGCGAGCGGCGCGAGCTCGATGCCCGCGAGGTTGCGGAACGCGTGCAGCAGCGCCGCCGCGACGAGGCCCGCGAGCAGGAACGTGACGCACGAAGCCGAGCGACAGCGCGTAGTTGAGCGACGTGAGCAGCATCATCGCCAGCGTCGCGATGAACGCGCAGCCGCGGCGCGTCGGCAGGATGTAGATGCGGCGAGTGGCGCAGGACGACCGGGTCGCGGTCGTCCGCCGGCGCGCGCGCGGAACAGCGCGCTGCCGCGTAGCGCGCGAGCCAGCGGCGGAGCTTCGTGCGGCAGGCGCTCGGCGATCGCGGCGCACGCGGCGTCGGCGCTCGCAGCGCGCGGCGCGCTACGGCAGCGGCGACGCACGCGCAGCAGCGCCTGCGCCTGCAGCGCGCCCGCGCGCGCGCCGCCGGCGAGGCGATGGCCGGCGACCGACGGGAACACCGCCTGCACGTCCTCGGGCAGCACCATCGGCCGCGCCGGCGAGCAGCGCCCAGCGCGCGCGCGGCGGCGAGCAGCAGCAGTCCGGCGCGCGGCGACAGGCCGCGGCGCGCGCCCGCGTCGGCGCTGCCGCCCGACGTTGCCGCGCGTGGCGGCGAGCAGCGCCTGCACGTAGTCGAGCAGCGCCGGCGCGACGTGGATCGCCGCGGCCTCGCGCTGCCAGTCGAGCAGCGTCGGCGGATCGGCGAGCGCGCGGCAGCGTCGGCGATGCTGCGCGCGGCGGTCGCCGCCGGCGAGCAGCTCGCGCTCCGGCGGCGGGATCGGGATAGCCGAGCTCGATCGCCATCAGGAAGCGGTCGAGCTGCGATTCGGGCAGCGGATACGCGCCGATCTGCTCGACCGGGTTCTGCGTGGCGATGACGAAGAACGGATCGGGCAGCTTGCGCGTCTGCGCCGTCCTGCGAGACCTGCCGCTCCTCCATCGCCTCGAGCAGCGCGCTTTGCGTCTTCGGCGGCGCGCGGTTGATCTCGTCGGCGAGCACCACCGAGTTGAAGATCGGGCCGGGGTGGAAGCGGAACGCCTGCGTCTGCGCTCGTCGAAGATCGACACGCCGAGCACGTCGGCGGGCAGGAGGTCGCTCGTGAACTGGACGCGCGCGTACTTGAGGCCGAGCGTTGCCGCGAGCGCCTGCGCCAGCGTCGACTTGCCGACGCCCGGGAATGTCCTCGATCAGCAGGTGGCCGCGGGCGAGCAGGCAGGCGAGCGCGAGGCGCAGCGGCTCGTCCTTGCCGACGACGATGCGGTCGAGCTGCGCGAGCACCGCGGCGAGCCGCGGCGCGGTGGGCGTGCGGCCTGGCTCAGCGGGGCGGACGGTCATGGGCGCTCTTTCGGAGCGGAGTCGGGCGACGGTAAGCAGGCGGCACTCTAGCACTCTACTTTCGCGGCGCTCGTCACCACCGGCGGGCGCGGGCTACACTCCGTTCGGCGGCGTACGGCCTCGGCCGCTCGCGCGCGCCGTCGCGACAGCGTACAGCCCTTGTCCGAACGCTTCGACGTCACTCCCGTGCCCACCGCCTATCATCACCCACCCGTCGTTCCTGCTGCACGACATGGGGCCGTACCATCCCGAATGCCCGGACGCGGCTGCACGCGATCGGCGACCGGCTGATCGCCGCCGGGCTCGACGCCTACCTGCGCCACTACACGGCGCCGGCGGCGACGCGCGAGCAGCTCGCGCGCGTGCACGGCGCGCGCTACATCGACGACGATCGAGGCGGCGAGCCCGGACATCGGGCCTCCACTTCATCGATCCCGACACCGCGCTCAACCCGCATTCGCTCGCCGCGGCGCGCCACGCGGCGGGCGCGGTCGTGCTCGCCACCGACCTCGTCGTGCGCGGCGAATGCCGCGACCGCGTTCTGCGCGGTGCGCCCGCCGGGGCACCATGCGGAGCGCGAGCGCGCGATGGGCTTCTGCCTGTTCAACAACGTCGCGGTCGGCGCGGCGCACGCGCTCGCGGCGCACGGCCTCGAGCGCGTCGCGATCGTCGACTTCGACGTCCACCACGGCAACGGCACCGAGGACATCTTCACCGACGACCCGCGCGTGCTGATGGTCGTCGACGTTCCAGCATCCGCTGTATCCGTACTGCGGGCATCGACAATCCGGCGCCGCAACATGGTCAACGTGCCGCTGCGCCGCCGGCAGCGGCAGCGCGGAATTCCGCGCCGCGGTGACGCGAGCGCTGGCTGCCGGCGCTCGAGCGCGCATCCGGCCGGAGATGATCTTCGTCTCGGCCGGCTTCGACGCGCATCGCGAGGACCCGCTCGCCGGCCTCAAGCTCACCGAGGCCGACTACGCCTGGGTCACGCGCGAGCTGGTGGCGGTCGCGCGATCGCGCACGCGCAAGGGCGGATCGTGTCGATCGCTCGAAGGCGGCTACGCGCTGTCCGCGCTCGGCCGCAGCGCCGCCGAGCACGTGCGCGGCTGATCGCGGCTGAGTCGGCCGGCGATGGAGCGGCGGCGAT
Source organism: uncultured beta proteobacterium (assembly GCA_963733985.1). Lineage (GTDB taxonomy): Bacteria > Pseudomonadota > Gammaproteobacteria > Burkholderiales > Casimicrobiaceae > CAIWHR01. The sequence continues at coordinate 74,154 of CAVTFF010000021.1, forward strand.
TTCTGTCCGAACTGCGCGGCGCTCGCCGGCGCGCGGCGGGCGCTCGGCGCGCTGCCGGCCGCGTGGGCCGACGCGCGCCGCAGCGGTCTACGCGCGCGCACGCCTCGTCGACGTCCACGGCGAGCCGATCCGGCCGTGCGCAGCTCGCGGCCGAGACGAACTACGTCTTCCATTATCCGTACGCCGGCGACGCCGTGCTTCCTGCTGAAGCTTGCGCACATGCCGTGACGCGCCGCGGCGACGCTGCGGCGCGAGGACGGCACGACCTACGCGTGGCAGGGCGGCGTCGGGCCGCGAGCGCAGCGTCGTCGCGTTCTCGGCGATCTGCGCGCACAAGCTCGCGTACCCGACGCGCGACGTCTCGTTCATCCGCTACCAGCGCGAGCCGTCGCCGACGTCGGACGCGCAGCGTGATCCATTGCTGCGCCGACCACAGCGTCTACGATCCGGCGGACGGCGCGCGCGTGCTGTCGCGGGCCGGCGCCGCAGCCGCTCGCGGCGATCCTGCTCGAGTACGACGCGGCGACGGACGGGCTCCGGCGATCGGCACCGTCGGCGCCGAGCAGTTCGACGCGTTCTTCCGGCAAGTACGATTTCAAGCTCGCGCATGGAATACGGCGACGGGCAAGGCGAAGCGCGCCCGTTGGCGAGACGCACCGTCGTGCGCGAGCTGTCGCAGTACTGCCGGCAGACGATCCAGTGCTGACCGCAGTGGCATAGCGAGTCGCGGTGCATCAAGGTACGTAACCGGGAATCGCTCGTTCGTGCGACGGCGTCGATCTGCGCCGGATCGAGAAACGCGCGCGTAGTCGAGATCGACCTCGCACCGGCGCAGGATGTGCCCGACCGTTTGCGAGGGCATCGCGTGCTCCTCGACCGGATTCGGCGTCCAATCCGCCGCGGGCCCGCGACCGACGTCGCGCGGCCCACCGGCCGCGTTCCGTTACAATCGATGGCCGCACCGTGCGCCGCGCGGCAAGCCCGTCCACACCTCTGCTGCAAGCGCCGCATGTCACTCAACGCCGCGATCGTCGTCGCCGATCTCCACAAGTCCTATGGCAGCGGTCGAGGCGGTGAAGGGAATCTCGTTCGCGGTGCGCCGCGGCACGACCACCGCGCTCCTCGGCGGCAACGGCGCCGGCAAGACGACGACACTGTCGATGCTGCTCGGCGTGCTGACGCCGACCGCGGGACGCATCACCGTGCTCGGCGGAGAGATGCCGCAGCAGCGCCATCGCGTGCTGCCGCGGATGAACTTCACGTCGCCCTACGTGGACCTGCCGAAGCGCCTTACCGTCGGCGAGAATCTGGCGCGTGTTCGCCGATCTTTACGGCGTCGCGACGCGCGCGCGAGCGCATCGCGGCCGTCGCCGAGGATTGCGACCTGATGGCGCTGCTGAAGCGCCCGTACGGCAGCCTGTCGGCGGGACAGCGCACGCGCGTGTCGCTCGCGAAGGCGGTGCTCAACGAGCCCGACGTGCTGCTGCTCGACGAGCCGACGGCCTCGCTCGATCCCGACATCGGCGATCGGATGCGCACCTATCTCGAGCGAATATCAGCGCCGTACCGGTGCACGATGCTCCTCGCGTCGCACCACATGGGCGAGGTGGAGCGCATGTGCGACGACGTGATCATGCTGCGCGAGGGACGCGTCGTCGACCAGGGGTCGCCGCAGGCGCTCATCGCGCGCTACGGCCGCGCGAACATGGAGGAAGTGTTTCTCGACATCGCGCGCGGGCGGCCAGGCGAGCCCGTCGCCGGCAGCGCTGCCGAAGAGATCACGACGCTTTCATGAGTGCGCTTCCACTTGGCGACCGCGACACCGGCGCGATCGCGTCGCTGCGCCGCGTGCGCGGCGTGCTGCGCCGACACGCGTACCTGATCCTCCGCTCGTGGACGCGCATCGTGTCGATGATGTACTACCCGACGGTGACGATGGTCGTCTGGGCGTTTGTCACGCTCTATCTCGCGCCGACCAACGACTTCCTGCGCGACGCGCCCGGCTTCTTTATTTGCGCCGTGCTGCTGTGGGACGTGCTGTTCCGCGGGCAGCTCGGCGTGTCGCTGACCTTCATCGAGGAGCTTTATGCGCGCAACCTCGGCAACCTCTTCGTCTCCCCGCTGACGCTGCCCGAGTACATCGCGGGTCAGTTGACGATAAGCGTCGTGCGCGCGCTGATAGGTGTCGGTGGGGCGTGCCTTTTTGCGTATCTGCTGTTCCGATTCTCGATCTTCTCGCTCGGCCTGCCGCTGATCGCGTTCTTCGCGAACCTGCTCGTGTTCGGCTGGGGCATCGGTCTTGCGATGTCGGGAATGATCATGCGATTGGGGCTCGGTGCCGAGGAGCTCGCCTGGGCGGCGATCTTCATCGTCGCGCCGATTTCGGGCGTCTATTACCCCGTGAGCGTGCTGCCGGGGTGGATGCAGGCAGTCGCCTGGGCCGACGCCGTCGGCGCACGTCTTCGAGGGGATGCGTGCCGTGCTGCTGGAGCGACGTATTCCGCTGGGATGCAGTTCTGGACCGCCGCGGCGCTCAACGTCGTCTATCTCGCACTCGGTGCGGCTGTGTTCGCATGGGCGGTGCGCTACGCGCGCAACCACGGCACGCTGCTGCAAATGGGCGAGTGGGGAGCGAGGTGGGCGAGCGTGAGCGAGCCAAGGCCCGAAGGGCGCAGTCACCGAGCGACCGGTGCGGCCGAGGCGTAGCGGTGCAACGCAGAACAAGGAACGTGCGGAGGCCGCGGTGTGAGCGAGGTGGGCGAGCGTGAGCGAGCCAAGGCCCGAAGGGCGCGTCACCGAGCGACCGAGCAGCGCCCGACAACCATGCATGTCGCAATTAACCAGCAGTGCGGAGGGCGCGATGAGCCCAGTTGCGACGCGACTTCCTTGCCGTACCGAAGGCGGTTTCCGCCGGCGCCCCCTCCGGCGCCGCCACTGCTCCAGTTCGTGGTGCTGTCGATCCTGCTGCACGTGCTGGTCGTGCTCGTCTTCGGCAATCCCCAGCGTGGCGGCGGCGGTCCGCTGGGCGCGTGGCGCGATGTTCCTTTCGCGGTCACGCTGCGCGCCCTCGTGATGCCGCGCGAGTCGCCGTGGAAGCCGTCGCGCGGCGCGGATCAGGGATCGGCGGGTTCCCCGCTCGCGCGTCGAGCGACCCGAGCCGCGAGCGGCGCCGGCGCAACGACGCCGCCAGTACCCGAGCGGCCACGCGTCGAAGCGCCGTCCCGCACGACTGAAGCGGCGCCGCCGCCTGCGCCGCCGCCGCGCGCCGAACCGGCGATCGAAGCGCCCGCAGCGCCACCGCCGCGCGCGGAACGGGCAATCGAAGCGCCTGCGCGCGAGGAGCCTCCTGTGCCCGGAACGTTGCCACGACTCGATCTCGGTGCGCCCGAAGTCGTCGACAAGTCGGTTGTGCCTAATGCCGACATCCGCCCGCAGGAACCGCCGACCGAGACAGTCCCGCGTGCAGACCTCGAAGCTCCACGCAAGGTGCCGAAAGCGCAGTCGCCGGTTCCGGAGCGGCGCGAGGCCCCTCCGATGACGCCGACTGCTCCGGAGCTTGTGGCGCCGCCGAAGGAAGAACCGGTGACCAGCCCAAAACCGGAATCCCCAGCGCCCGGCGAAGCGCCGGCCGAGGCGTTGCCGCGAAGCGAGCCCGAGGCGCCGCCGAAGCTGCCGCCTGTCGTCGCTCCCGCGACGCCGCAACCGGAGACTCCACCGTCGGCGTTACCCCGCGTCGAGGAGGAAGCCGCGCCGAAAATCGAGAGCGAAAAGCCGCCGCTCGTCGAGCCGCCCGCAAAACTCGACGTGCCTGCCGAAGCTCCCGCCCGCGTCGCACCCGAAGCGGCGCCGGCCGCCGAAAAGCCGATTGTCGCGCCGGCACCGACATCACCGCGAGAACCGCCCGCGGCGATAGCGCCGTCGCGCGAAAGTGCGCCCGCCCCGGCGATCGAACGGGCGATCACGCCCGCCGCGCCGCAAGCCGCACCGAGCGAAGCTCCTGCCGAGGCTCCGTCCCGCACAGAACGCGAAGCGCCTCGGAAGATCGACACCGAGGTGCCGCGCGCGGCGCAGCCGGCTGCGTCGCGCGAAGCGCCCGCTGCTGCGCCCGTGACGCGTCTCAACTACGGCGCGCCGCCCGACGTCGATGACATTTTCACGCCGCGCAAATCCGGCGACCCCCCAGCCGCCGGCGCGCCGGCGCCGATCGACATCGATGCGGCGCGCAAGGCGCGCGAATCGAGCCGGATCACCTACGGCCGCACGGGGATCATTCCGTTGAGTCTTTCTCCGCCGCCGCCGGAGCCGGAATCGAAGCTCGGGCGAGCGATCCAGAAAGCGGCGCAACCGGATTGCCGCGATGCCTATGCCGCGATGGGGCTGCTTGCGATTCCGTTCCTGCTCAAGGACACCGTGACGGACACCGGCTGCCGGTGGTAGGCGTCTGACAAGACCGCCACCACACCGAAACGCGTACCCGCGCCAGCGAGCCGACCTGCTGTTCCGAGGCGCCCCTGCGATGACGGTACTTGATTGATCGTTCAAATGGGTGTAGCCTCACTTGAATGATTGATCAAGTCGATGCCGGCGGAGCAACTCGCACGCGCATCGTCCGCGCAGCGATGGAGCTCTTCTGGGAAAAGGGCTACCAGTCCACCAGCGTCGCCGACCTGCTGCAGCGCGCCGAAGTGCACAGCGGCAGTCTCTATCATTTCTTCCCGGGCAAGCAGGACGTCCTGCTCGCCGTGCTCGACCTTTACCACGGCGGCATCGACGAGATGCTGCTCGCCCCCGTGTGGAAGGACGTCCCCGATCCGATCGAACGCGTATTCGCGCTGCTGGCGAAGTACCGCGAGCTCATCGTCCAGACCGATTGCACGTACGGCTGCCCGATCGGCAGCCTCGCGCTCGAGTTGCACGAGCCCGATCCGCCGGTGCGCAAACGCCTCGAAGCCAACTTCTCCGCGTGGGTCGATGCGGTCGAGCGCTGCCTGATCGATGCACGAGCGCGGCTTCCGAGGGACGTGGACCGGCGTGCTCTCGCGGGCTTCGTGCTGACGACGATGGAGGGAGGCGTGATGCTCGCGCGTACTTATCGCGACGTCGCCATGTTCGACGCCTCGATCGGCCAGCTTCGTGATTACTTCGCGCGCCTGCTGAAGGAAGCAGGCGCGAAATCCCACCACCGGAAGCCCGCGAGGAGGTAAGACACATGCGTACGTTATTGCTGTTGTTCGTCTTTTTACTGGGCGGCGCGGCGGCGGCCCAGACACCGTCCCACTTCCAGGCGCAGGCCTTTCTTGCCGGCAGTTGCTGGAAGGGGACGTTTCCCGACGGCAAGCGGACGGACGAGCACTGCTTCGAATGGATCTACGGCGAGCAGTTCCTGCGCGACCGGCACACCGTCGTGGGCGGCGCTGGGCCGTATGGCGGTGAAACGATCTATTACTTCGACGCGCCGTCGAAGACCGTCCATTACCTCTACATCAACATGCTCGGCGGCGCGAGCCGCGGCACAGTCGCCGTGAAGGACGGCGCATTGACGTTCCCGGAAGACAAGTACAGCGATGGCAAGCAGGAGCAAACGTATCGCAGCTCCTGGCGGCGCGATGGCGACGATGCGTATTTCGTCCTGACCGAGATCAAGGTCCCCGATGGCTGGAAGGAGGCTTGGAGTATCAGGATGCAACGCCAGAAGTAGCCGCCAGCGAACTCGGGCAATCGCGGATTCGCTCGACTTGGGTTATCGTCCTGCAATCGAGCTCGTGACGATCACCGCACGCGAGCCGGACACGGAGGCGCGGCGATGATCGATCAGCGAACGATGAGGGTCCACACAGGAGAACGATTCTCGTCCGAAGTCTCCCTCACGCCGGCGAGCGTGGCGCGGTTTGCGCGCGAGGTCGGCGATGACAATCCGGTGCATCACGACGCCACCTTCGCCGCGGGGACGCGCTATCGGCGACTCATCGCGAGCGGCACGCACACGACGGCGCTGCTGCTCGCGCTCACCGCCGCGCATTTCTCGAAGCGCGGAGCGATGGTGGGCCTCGAGTTCTGGCAGCGTTTCCGCCGGCCGGTGTTCGCCGACGAGACGATCCGGCTCGAATGGCTGATCGTCCGGGTGACGCCGAATGCGAAGCTCGGGGGCGACGTCGTCGAATTGCGCGGACGGATCAAGGGCTCCGACGGCGAGACGGCAGTCGGCGCCAAAGGGCGCGTGCTGGTCACCGACCGCCTCTGACGCTACTCGATCAGAAGTGCCGCGACGACCTTGCGGCCCTCGGCGGCGAGGATGTTGAACGTGCGGCACGCCGCCGCGGTATCCATCACCTCGAAGCCGATTTGCGCGTCGGTGAGCGCGCGCATGAGGCGCGGGTGCGGGAAGCGGATCGTCGCGCCGGTGCCGATCAGCACGATCTCGGGCGCGTAGCCGAGGAGACGCGCGAAGTCCGCTTCGGCCAATCCTTCGAATCCGCCGCCCGCCCAATCGGCCGCCACGATCTCCGGCGTCAGCACCAGACTCGTGCGGTATTCCTGCGTGCCGATGCGAACCCATCCGGGGCCGAGGCCAGTGACAGTGTTGCCGGTAGAGGTCGACAGATGGAATTTCATCTAAAGGTCACGCCGCCCCACCATCGCGTTGAAGCGTCGCCGAACTCTCGACGCTTAGCGCTGATAGTGGTGCGGCCCTTTGATGGCTTCGAACCGAGAATACTGCGGACGGCTGACGCTAGCGTTGAGTTGTGCATTGCGGTAACTAACTAAATCGGCTAGGATTCTAGCTCCATTCCGCTTTCGCGTCGCTCGGACGGTTCCGGGCGCTTACGAGGAAGACCCGCATGTCCATCTCCCCCGGTACCGAGTTCGAGCGCCTGACGCGCCTGCCGCCTTACGTCTTCAACATCACGACCGAGCTCAAGATGGCCGCGCGCCGTCGCGGCGAGGACATCATCGACTTCGGCATGGGCAATCCCGACGGCCCGACGCCCAAGCACATCGTCGACAAGCTGGTCGAGACGGTGCAGCGCGGCCCGACACGCATGGCTATTCGGTGTCGAAGGGCATTCCGCGGCTGCGCCGCGCGATCTGCCACTGGTACGAGCGCCGCTACGACGTTTCGTTCGACCCCGAAACCGAGGCGATCGTCACGATCGGGTCGAAGGAAGGGCATCGCGCATCTCGCGCTCGCGACGCTGGGCGGCGGCGACACGGTGCTGGTGCCCAATCCCAGCTACCCGATCCACATCTACGGTCCGGTGATCGCCGGCGGCGACATCCGGCACGTGCCGATCACGCCGGACGTGGACTTCTTCGCCGAGCTCGAGCACGCGATCCACACGAGCTTCCCGAAGCCGAAGATGCTGATCATCAACTTTCCGTCGAATCCGACCGCGCAGTGCGTCGAGCTGCCGTTCTTCGAGAAGATCATCGCGCTCGCGCAGCGAGCACGGCATCTGGGTCGTCCACGACCTCGCCTACGCCGACATCACGTTCGACGGCTGGAAGGCGCCGTCGATCATGCAGGTCAAGGGCGCCGCGCGACGTCGCCGTCGAGTTCTTCACGATGTCGAAGAGCTACAACATGGCGGGCTGGCGCATCGGCTTCATGGTCGGCAACCGGGATCTCGTCTACGCGCTGTCGCGCATCAAGGGCTATCACGACTACGGCACGTTCACGCCGATCCAGGTCGCGGCGATCGCCGCGCTCGAGGGACCGCAGGAATGCGTCGCGCGAAATCGCGACTGCGCTACCAGAAGCGGCGCGACGTGCTGGTCAAGGGACTGCACGAGGCCGGCTGGATGGTCGATGTGCCCGAAGGCGTCGATGTACGTCTGGGCGCGGATTCCCGAGCCCTACCGTGCCGAAGGGCTCGCTCGAGTTCACGAAGAAGCTGCTCGCGCAGGCGAAGGTGTCGGTGTCGCCGGGGATCGGCTTCGGCGAGTTCGGCGACGGGTACGTCCGCTTCGCGATGATCGAGAACGAAGCGCGGACGCGGCAGGCGGTTCGCGGCATCAAGGACATGTTCCGCAAGGATGGGCTGCTGAAAGGCTGACGATGGCGAAGGCAGACGATGAAGCCGCTGCAGGTCGGCCTGCTGGGGATCGGCACCGTCGGGATGCGGCACGTGGACCGTGCTCCCCCGCAACGCCGAGGAGATCAGCCGGCGCGCCGGGCGGCCGATCCGCATCACCTGGATCGCCGACAAGGCGGTCGAGCGGGCGCGCGCGGCGACGCGCGGCGCCGCCGGCGTCACCGTGACCGACGACGCGGCGCGCGTGCTCGCCCATCCGGACATCGACATCGTCGTCGAGCTGATCGGCGGCATCGAGCCGGCACGGACGTTCATCCTGCAGGCGATCGCCAACGGCAAGCACGTCGTCACCGCGAACAAGGCGCTGCTCGCCCGCCACGGCAACGAGATCTTCGCCGCCGCGCACGAGAAGGGCGTGATGGTCGCCTTCGAAGGCGCGGTCGCGGGCGGCATCCCGATCATCAAGGCGCTGCGCGAGGGCCTCACCGCCAACCGGATCGAATGGATCGCCGGCATCATCAACGGCACGTCGAACTTCATCCTCTCGGAGATGCGCGCGAAGGGCGAGTCGTTCGATGCCGTGCTCAAGGAAGCGCAGGCGCGCGGCTACGCCGAGGCCGATCCGACCTTCGACATCGAGGGCATCGACGCCGCGCACAAGCTGACGATCATGTCGGCGATCGCCTTCGGCGTGCCGATGCAGTTCGACAAGGTCTACACCGAAGGCATCTCGAAGCTCACCCGCGAGGACATCCGCTACGCCGAGGAGCTGGGCTACCGGATCAAGCTTCTCGGCATCACGCGGCGCACGCGTGCGGGCATCGAGCTGCGCGTCCATCCGACGCTGATCCCGGCAACGCGGCTGATCGCCAACGTCGAGGGCGTGATGAACGCGGTGCTGGTCAAGGGCGACGCCGTCGGCGCGACGCTGTACTACGGCGCCGGCGCGGGCGCCGAGCCGACGGCGAGCGCGGTGATCGCCGATCTCGTCGACGTGACGCGGATGCACACGGCCGACCCGGAGCATCGCGTGCCGCATCTCGCATTCCAGCCCGACCAGCTCTCGGACCTGCCGTTCCTGCCGATGGGCGAGGTCGAGACCAGCTACTACCTGCGGATGCGCGTGCAGGACCGGCCCGGCGTGCTCGCCGACATCACGCGGATTCTCGCCGATCGCGAGATCTCGATCGACGCGATGATCCAGAAGGAGCCCTCCGAAGGCGAGGACCAGACCGACATCATCCTGCTCACGCACCGGACGCTCGAGAAGCACGTCGTCGACGCGATCGCGAAGATCGAGGCGCTGCCGACGGTCAACGGCAAGGTCGTGCGCATCCGGATGGAAGAATTGAACTGAAGATGGGGCGCGCATTCACGCACTCGGCGGTGAATGCGCTCCTGCGATGATGCGCTACGTCTCGACACGCGGCGCGTGGGCCGGTGATCCGCAGCCGTTCTCGGCGATCCTGCTCGAAGGGCTCGCGCCCGACGGCGGGCTCGCCGTGCCCGGAAAGCTATCCGCGTCTCGCGCACAGCGGAGCTCGCCGCGCTGCGCGGCGCTTCCCTATCCCGATCTCGCGTTCGCGGTGCTGTCGCACTTCATCACCGACATTCCCGCCGCCGATCTCAGGCGTTGATCGAGCGCACGTACACGAGGGCCGTCTTCGGCAGCGACGACATCGCGCCGCGTGACGTCGCTCGAACCCGGCGTGCACCTGCTGCACGCGTCGAACGGGCCGACGCTCGCGTTCAAGGACATCGCGCTGCAGCTTCTCGGCAACCTGTTCGAGTACGTGCTCGCGAAGGAGGGACGCACGCTCAACATCCTTGGCGCGACCTCCGGCGACACCGGCAGCTCGGCCGAGTACGCGATGCGCGGCAAGCGCGGCATCCGCGTGTTCATGCTGTCGCCGAAGGGACGGATGAGCCCGTTCCAGCAGGCGCAGATGTACTCGCTCGCCGACCCCAACATCCACAATCTCGCGATCGAGGGCGTGTTCGACGACTGCCAGGACATCGTCAAGGCGGTCGGCACCGACGCCGCGTTCAAGGCGCGCTATGCGATCGGCACCGTCAATTCGATCAACTGGGCGCGCGTCGCGGCGCAGGTCGTCTACTACTTCAAGGGCTATTTCGCGGTGGCGCCGGCCGTCGGCTCGCCGGTGGACTTCGCGGTGCCTTCGGGCAATTTCGGCAACATCCTCGCCGGCCACGTCGCGCGCGAGATGGGCCTGCCGATCCGCCGGCTGATCCTCGCGACCAACGAGAACGACGTGCTCGACGAATTCTTCCGCACCGGGCGCTACCGGCCGCGCGGTCGACGGCGGAAACGCATGCGACGTCGAGCCCGTCGATGGACATCTCGAAGGCGTCGAACTTCGAGCGCTACGTTTTCGACGTCGTCGGCCGCGACGCCGAGCGATCGTGCGCGAGCTGTGGGCGATGCTCGCGCGCGACGGCGGCTTCGATCTCTCGGCAACGCCATACTGGCCGCGCGTCGCCGCGTCCGGCTTCGTGTCCGGCGCGAGCACGCATCGCGATCGGATCGCGACGATACGCGAAACGTTCGCGCGCTCTCGGCGTCGTCGTCGATCCCCACACGGCGGACGGTCTCAAGGTCGGCCGCGCGCTGGCGTGATCCCGCGGTCCCGCTCGTCTGCATCGAAACCGCGCTGCCGGCGAAGTTCGCCGCGACGATTCGCGAAGCGCTCGGGCGCGAACCCGAGCGCCCTGCCGCGTACGCCGATCTCGAAGCGCGGCCTCAGCGCTGCGATGTGGTGGCGGCGGACGTGGCGCGCGTCAAAGCGTATATCGCAGCGCACGCGGGGGCCGTCGCGTGATCAGGCCCGCTGTGGCGCGCCGCGCGTCGATCGCGCGACTCCCGACCCTGCGATGATCCACGAACTCGGCCAACTCTGGCGCAACCTTGCCGCCGGCGCACGCCTCGTGCTGTTCCTGCCGGTGTCGCGGCTCGCGTTCCGGATCGACGTCGCGCAAGCTGCTGCTGCTGTTCGTCCTGTCGGCGCTGCTCGACATCGGCACCGATTGGATTCGCCTCCGGCCGGACGCGCAATTCTCCTGGGCCGGCCTCGCGGGCGAGTTCTTCGCGGCCGGGATGCTTCTTTTCTGCTCGGCGCTGTTGGCGCTCGTCTTCCGCCAGCCGGCGCTGGCGCTGGCGATTCCGGTGCTCGCGCTCGCCGCCTATCCGGTGATTCAGATCGCGCATGCGTTGCCGGGCGTTGTTCCGCCGCTTTCCGCATCGCCGGATTGGGCCGGAGGCGTCGTTCGACCTTGCGCTCCTCGTGTGGACATTCGTGTTGTTCGTTCGGGTCGTTGCGGTCGCGCTCGCGCCGGCGAACGCCCCGTCGCTGGCCGCGGGCGATCGCCGGCGGGCTGCTGTTGGCGGCGCCGGTCCTGCTGGCTCCCGCGTTGACGCCGTCGGAGCCGTGGTGGCACGCGGCAACCGCGGGCGCCGACGGCCGCTATCCCAACGCCGCGTCCGAGCCGGTGATGGCGGCGCAGCAGTCGCTGCTCGACGACGCGCTGTCGAATCTCGAGGACGAGCGCGCAGGCGAGGCCGACCTCTACTTCGTCGCCTTCGCGGGTGACGCGCGCGACGCGCGTGGCGCGCCGACGTCGCTGCGGCGCAGCGCGCGATGGACGAGCGCTGGGACACGCGCGGTCGCTCGATCATGCTGCAGAACAGTCCCGACACGCTGCTCGAAACGCCGATGGCGACCGTCACCAACCTGCGCGAGACGCTGAAGGAAATCGCCGCGGCCATCAATCCGCGACGAGGACGTCGTGATGCTGTACCTCGCGGGGCCTGCAGCGCGCGACGGCGCGCTCGAGGTCGCGATGCCGCCGCTCGACCTTGCCCCGATTGCCCCGTCGGCGCTGCGCACGCTGCTCGACGAAGCCGGCATCCAGTGGCGGATCGTCGTCGTGTCGGCGTGTCATGCGGGCGAGTTCGCCGACGGCGCTGCAGAGCGAGACGACGCTCGTGCTGACGGCGACGGGAGACGACGCCACTTATGGCTGCGAACGCAACGGGAATGCGACCAATCTCGGCGCGGCGCTCTTCGGCGAGGCGCTTGCCCGGAACGATTCGTTGCGCGCGGCGTTCGAGGCCGCGCACGCGCGAATCGTCGCGGGCGAACGCAGCGGGGGAACACCGTCGGCGGGAGGTGCGCAACTCGTGATCGGGCCCGCGATGGCGGAAAAGCTGAAGGAGCTCGACCGGGTGCGCGCGACGCGCCGCTCGAACCGCTCGGTCTGAACGAGCCCGAGGCGCCGCGGCGGACTCGTTTGACGCTCCGGCGCGCCGCGCGGAAAATGCGTGTTCCCCAGCGCACCGCAGGCCGTCCCATCGCGCGAATAGATTCCCCTCCGGGGACAGCGCAGCGGCGGCAGCCGCAGGCGTGGGGGTACACTTGCAGCGCCCGCGCACGAGGCGCGCCTACTGGAGGAAGTCATGCGTCGCTCGTTCCCGATTGCGGCCTTTGCCGCGCTTTGCCTTGCGTCGGCCGCGCCGAGCGTTCTGGCGCAGGCGCCCGAAAAGCCGAAGCTCGTCATCGGCGTCGGCGGCAAATCGCTTTTCTATTACCTGCCGCTCACGATCGCCGAGCGCAAGGGCTATTTCAAGGACGAAGGCCTCGACGTCGAGATTCCCGATTTCCCCGGCGGCGCCAAGGCGCTGCAGGCGATGATCGGCGGCAGTGCCGATGTCGTGTCCGGCGCCTACGAGCACACGATTACGCAGCAGGCGAAAGGCCAGAACATCGAAGCGCTGGTGCTGCAGGGCAAGTACGCCGGCATCGTGCTCGCGATGCCGAAAGCGAAGGCCGCTGCCTACAAGTCGCCGGCCGATCTCAAGGGGATGAAGATCGGCGTGACCGCGCCGGGTTCGTCGACCAACATGTTCGTCAATATCCTGCTTGCCCGCGCGGGCCTCAAGCCCGATGCCGTGTCGATCATCGGTGTCGGCGCGGGCGCCGGCGCAGTAGCGATCATGAAGCGCGGGGAGATCGATGCGGTCTCGAACCTCGATCCCGTGATCGCGACGCTCGAAGCGAACGGCGATGCGGTCGCGGTCGTCGACACGCGGACGGCGAAAGGCATGCACGAGGTCTACGGCGATGCCTATGCCGCCGGCTGCATCTACGCGCCGGTCGAGTTCGCCAAGAAGTATCCGAATACGGCGCAGGCGATCGTCAATGCGATGGTGCGCGCGCTGCGCTTCATCCAGCAATCCACGCCCGAGCAGATCGTCGCCGTGGTTCCGCCGGAGTACTACACGGACAAGGCACTCTATACGGCCGCGCTCAAGGCCAACCTCGATGGGTTCAAGCACGACGGGAGCATTTCGCTGGCAGCGGCGCAGGGCGTGTACAAGGATCTGAAGACGTTCGATCCCGGCCTGCAGAACGCAACGGTCGATCTCTCGAAGACGCTCGACATGGCGTTCGCGCAAAAGGCGGCGCAGAAGTATCGCTGATGCAGGCCGCGATGACGGCGCCGGCCGCGGCGCTGGCGCTCGACCGGATCACCTGCACGTTCGCCGCGCGCCCGGGTGCGAGGGGTCACTCCGCAGGCCGCTATACGGCGGTTCGCGACACGACGCTCGCCGTCGCGCCCGGCGAGTTCGTCTCCGTCGTCGGCCCGACGGGCTGCGGCAAATCGACGCTGCTCAACGTCGCCGCCGGACTGCTCGCGCCATCGACGGGCCACGTCGAGATCTTCGGCAAGCGCCTGCACGGAATCAACGCGCACGCGGGCTACATGTTCCAGGCCGACGCGCTGATGCCGTGGCGCAGCGCGCTCGCCAATGTGCAGGCCGGACTCGAGTTTCGCGGCGCGCCGCAGGCCGAAGCGTCGCCGGCCGCACGCGACTGGCTCGCGCGGGTCGGATTGGCGGGGTTCGAGGACCGCTACCCCCACCAGCTCTCGGGCGGCATGCGCAAGCGCGTCGCGCTCGCGCAGATGCTGATCCTCGATCCGCAACTGCTGCTGATGGACGAGCCGTTCTCCGCGCTCGACGTCCAGACGCGCCAGCTGATGGAAAACGAGCTGCTCGAGTTGTGGAGCGCCAATCGCAAATCGGTGCTGTTCATCACCCACGACCTCGAGGAGGCAATTTCGCTCTCCGACCGCGTGATCGTGCTGTCGGCGGGGCCGGAGACGCATCCGATCGGCGAGTTCGCGATCGATCTGCCGCGCCCGCGCGACGTCGCCGAAATCCGGATGACGCCGCGCTTCGTCGAGCTGCACCAGGCGATCTGGCATCAGATGAAGGCCGAAGTGCTCAAAGGCTATGCGCAAAGCCGCCAGTGATTCGCGCGCGCGGCTCGCGCTCTATCACGCGCTGCTGCTCGGCGCCGTGTTCGCGTTCTGGTATGCGATGACGACGCCGGGCCTCGTGTCCGAGGCGTTCGCGAAGAACACGGCATTCTTCTTCGGCAAGCCGCTCGAGGTGCTCAAGGTGATCTGGATCTGGTTCAGCGAGGGCAAGATCTACCCGCATCTGGGAATCACTCTCGTCGAGACGCTGCTAGCGTTCGCCGCGGGGAGCGTACTGGGTCTTGCGATCGGACTGTGGCTCGCGCTTTCGCCGCTCGCTTCCGCGCTCGCCGATCCCTACATCAAGGCCGCCAACGCGATGCCGCGCGTGATTCTGGCGCCGATCTTCGCCGTCTGGTTCGGGCTCGGCATTACGTCAAAGGTCGCGTTGGGCATCACACTCGTTTTCTTCATCGTGTTCTTCAACGTGTTCCAGGGCGTGAAGGAAGTGAGCCCGACGGTGCTCGCCAATGCGCGGATGCTGGGCGCCACGAAGCGGCAGTTGCTGCAAGAGCATCTACCTGCCGTCGGCGACGTCGTGGGTGTTCTCGAGCCTGCACACGTCGGTCGGGATGGCGTTTGTCGGTGCCGTCGTCGGCGAGTACCTGGGCTCCGCGAAAGGCGTCGGCTATCTGATCCTGCAGGCGGAAGGCGTATTCGACATCAACACGGTGTTCGCCGGAATCCTCGTGCTCACCGCGTTTGCGCTGGTGCTGGATTACGTCGTCACGCACGCCGAAGCACGGCTTCTCGTGTGGCGGCCACGCGCTGCGGAGACGGAAACGTTCTGATTTCCGCGGCGAGGGCGTTGGCAGGGGAGGGCAGGCGCGATTGACCCGATCCCGGCCCGTTGGTTATAATCACGTTCCGCCGCGGGGTGGAGCAGTCTGGCAGCTCGTCGGGCTCATAACCCGAAGGTCGAAGGTTCAAATCCTTCCCCCGCAACCAAACAAATCAAGTACTTAGCCCGGCCTCACCGTCTGGGTTTTGTTTCTTGCGGCCGCCATGTAGGCGCGCTGTAGGTTTTCCAAGTCAATGCGGGGCCACCCAGGGCGGGTGCTGGAGGCTCTTTGGTAGACGATCCCCTGGGCACGGGCCGCGCAGTCAGGGGCGGCGCATCAAGGTCGCTGGTAAAAAACTCGAGTATCGGCGGCGTGCCCTCGGCCGAAGGTTCAATACCGGCGTCACCGGGGCCCCGGTAACCTATGATGATGGAATCCGAAGACCGCGCTTCGTCCCTGCCCCTACTGCGCCTACGACAAGCCGACCGTAGCTGCGATTGGCGATGATCGCGTCCGCGCAGTTGTTGTGACGCGCCAATGCGGGGCCGCTGGTCCGCCGGCCTCGGGTGACGATCCGCCTGGCCACGCACAATACCTCTGGAATCAGCGATTCGGCGTGCAATAGATCGTCGCGCCCTGTACCTCCGCATCTTGGCATGGGACTTGCTGCCGCGAGAAAGCGACTCCGGCGATTCGATTCCCTGAAAGCCCTATGAACGCCCTTACCTACCTCAGAACCCGGCTCGCGTCGCGGACCGATAGCGAGCACGAGCAGGCCCTCGTGCGTATTGCGATCGCGCTCGTCGTTGATCGTCGGAATGGTGCGAGCCGCCTACAGGACAGAGGACCGGAAATCCCGAGACGGTGCTCCTGTTCCGTGGCGTCGCGCTGTTCTTCGTGTTCAGCGTGGGCCATTTCGCCGCGATCTGCATCTCTCCGGCGAAGAACGTTGCGCGCCGTTCAATCAGCATGGTCGCCGACGTTGCAACGGTGACCTTCTGGACTACCTCTCCGGCGACGTAGGACAGGCGATCTTCGGTTGATCCGTTCATCACCTTCGGCTATGGTTTCCGATTCGGGCGTCGTTATCTATTTTGGTGCCAGGCCATGTGCATTGCCGGCTACGGATTGGTACTGCTCGATTCGGCGTATCGGCAAGCGCACCCTGGATCGTGGTGGGGTTTGCTGCTGATGCTGTATGCGCCGCCGCTCTACGTGTCGACGCTACTCAAGCGCATTGAGGATGCAAAAGGCGCGCCGAGGCAGCGAATACAGCATCCAACTGGCACTCAGGGAGTGTCTAGAGCGGGAGAAGCGCGCGGCTTGAAAGCGCCCTTGCTCGCCACGTTTCGCTACCCGTCCCCGAAGAGGGGGACCGGGGGAAGCAAAAAGGCTTCGCTGCGATATTCGTGTAATCGAGTCTCCGACGCCGCCCACAAAATCAAAGGATCAGCCGGTTGGGCGGTCTCGATGCTTTTTCTCGCGACGGGAGAAAAGATGCATGGCCGCGAAGATGACGACCGGGATTAAGGCAATAAGGACCGTTTGAAATCCTATCCACTTAAAGACGATCCCTAGTCCGGGCACAGCGGTGTTCAAGTCATGGAAACCGAAAGCGACAGTAATGCCGGAATCAGCGCGGCGGCGCTAAAGATCGCCTCGACCGCCAGGCCACGGAGCCCCGGGAAGGATTGCTCAATTAACGAGACCACCGACTTGACTCTCACGTAGCGGATGAGATCTTCGACCGCTAGGACAACAGCCGCGAACGCTAGGAATGCACCAAGAACCAAGAGGCTATCAATCAGCATGCGGATATCTTTCTTGACCACTCACGTCGTGCTTTTCCGGGTCACGAACCACTCGCAGAGCACCCGGATCGAATGAATCACACCTAGCAATAGCCACGCGTAGAAGCCTAGCAAGAGCGCCTTCTGCTGCGCCACTGGATTGTTTGGTGCGAAAAGGTGAACAACATAAAGAACAGTAGCGAGTACTACCGGAACCACCGATAGTGCGATTATCCTCCGGAAATTTTCGTATTCGCTAATCGTGACGACCGAGAGTGCTAAAATTAGCAGAATACGTGTGTCGGCTGCGGGAAGGTAGGCGTAAACACTTCGAGATACGCAAGCAGATATTGAATCAAGATCGGGCCGGTGGGGACCAAAGAGGCGCACGATAAACCATGTGGCTAATGGCATGGCGACGACTCCCGCGTTCGCGAGTAGGCATTCCGAAAAAACATAATACCTCGCGTGCCTCTGTGCATGGAGTGCAAGTGGCCAATTCTGTCAAACGGGGCCGTCTGCGATAGATCATGGGTTATCGATCCATAGTCATTGATAACTTAAGTGATATGCTCCCAATATGGCTGCTGGCTCCCACTACTCCGATCAGCAACGGCGCGAAGCCGTCTTGTGCTACCTATTGCATGGCAACTGGCGCACCGTCAGTGGGGGCTACAGGGATCCGGCAGCGGACACTCAATGACTGGGCTATGCAGCCGTCGTTCGGCACTCTGCTTGCCGAGGTTCGCGCTGAAAAGGGCAGCGAGCTCGATGGCGCCTTCACGCGGATCATTCACGAAGCGACCGATCAACTGATGGACCGGCTCAAGAATGGCGATCCGGTTCTGGTCGCCGGGCAGATCAAGCGAAGCCCGTGCCCGCACGTGACCTCGCTTGGTAACCGCCATTACCTACGACAAGCGGGCGCTGTGCCGTAACCAGCCCACACCAAGCACCCAGGTTGATTACACGGTCCAGGACATCGCCAAGTGGTGCCAATCCGTTGGCAAGGCAAAGCGGGCCGGCCAGGGGGAAAACTCCGCGGCTGAGATTCTTGTAACCCGAGCCTGACGGTGCGAGAAAACCAAAGGAGCCTCGCTTCGCTGGGGCATGCAACAAATCTAAAAAGCTCACGGCGCGAACTAGAAGGCATGTGCCGGCCCGTCCAGTTGAGCGCAGGGTTAGGTAGATGCCTTAGTTCGTGTGGCAGCTCGGTTCTCCACAACCTTGAATTTCGTAAAGGCCACTCGAGCCTTGATGACATGAGCACCAGGGTAAAGCGTGGCAGTCAGTTCGCGAATGCTCTTGGTAGGTAATTCTGAAACGAGGGCCAAGGATCACCTCTTGCAGTGAAAGATCTTGAGAAAATGAGTAGAAATAAAGCCCAGACTGTCGTCTTTTGTGATCAAGCTGTACAAAAACGCGCATTTCATCTTCATACTTCCAATCGAGGAATTTTGTGCGAAAAGATGTATTCATAATCTCTTCGGACAACTGAGGCCGATTTGATTTCCGATCGCGAACGATTTTCATCGGTTTGTCGGTGTAGATGACTGGTGCCAGCAAATGATCTGGCACATCGAATCCTAAGCATATCCCCCGATGCTTGTCAGCATAGTGACTCCACAGCACTGGGTTATCCCACGACCTGCTGAAGCAGAGAATGCCCTTGCTGCGATGAAGCTCCTCTTTGGTGTCGAGAATACTCTCCGCGGTAGTTCTTGTCTCGGAGGTCTGCGCCGATTAGCTCGAATGGATCGTTCAGGTCCAAAATCGCGCAATCTTGAGTCGCTGAAGCGCGACATTGCTCAGAGCATGCGATGCTTCGGAAAGGTGATAGACCCGCATGGGAGCAGCCTAACGCAGAGCTAAGCGGCAGCCACGCCGCCACACAAAACCTTCGGAACACAACCAAAATGCCCGCGGCGGGGCTGTCCGCTTGAGCGACGGGTTAGGGCTCACCGTCTGGTTCCTCAGCAAACGAAAGCGCCCCCGACGGAATAACTACTCCCGGGAGTTTTCTGGAAACCCAGATGTGCACGGCATTACTAAGGTCGAGAGGCTCATCCAAACTGCCGCCCTTGATGTTGATCGTGTTGGCATGCCCGCTGCTCCGGTGCCACAAACGTGAGCCGCAGACAGAGCAGAACGCGCATTCAAGCGTATGTCCCGATGCGGTTTTGCGTGACCAGTAGTGTGGTGTCCCCTGCAACAGCCTGAGAGCACTTCTCGTCACTGTGAATGAGATGCCGAAGGCGGAGGAAGACTGCTTCCGACACTCTGCGCAATGGCATACGTAGATTACTAGAGGCAATTTCGGCACGGCATAACGTATACCGCCGCATTGGCAGCTGCCCAATTGCTCGTCAGGATTCAGCGACACGGATTCACTCATGAGCCCTAACGTTCAAGCTAAGGGGCGACCCGCCGCAGGCGGGGCGTCCCCTTGAGCGCCGGGTTAGGCCGCACGATGTTCATGCAGCCATGCTGCACCGACGGCCGCACCAGCGCAACACGGCGAGCGGAGCGCGCGATGAACGGCGGTGGCGACACGCCCGGCATGGAGACGCCGACGCGGAGCGAAACTGCTGAAGAACGGGCGCCCCGCTAACGACACAGAGCGCGACCGCGCCGTGGTGGACGAAGGCACCGTTATTTGCAAGCGCCACAGGCGCGGCGGTGGAGTTGACGACGGCCTTGGGCGCGACAACACGGTGCGGGAAAGACTAAAGGCGCAACGCGATGATCGGAGCAAAGGCGTGCGGCCTAACGAACCAAGGTAACCGGCGACCCGCTTCGCGGGCGAAGCCCCGCACGCGGGGCGTCCGTGTTGACCGAGCGGTTAGGCATCAGTGCAGCTCGCCGTCAAAGGCCGCGCCCGGCGCAACGAGGGCTCCACGGGTCAGCGGCACGAATGCTCGAACGCCTCCATCGTCAACAGAAAAGAACAGACGCAGAGTTTGGCCGGGTTTGTTATCCCACGCGGCCGATACCTCGACTTGGGACTTGGTGCCACTGGGGCCAACAACATTGATGTGATGTGGCTGGTCAACGAGGCGCGTTAGCTCGGCGTGAGAATGGCCGGCCAACTTAGTCGCTTCGACCGACAAGACGTCCAGAGCCTCGATGCGGTTCATTACTGATGCCTAACTAGAAGTAGGGAACCTAATTGACGGAAATATCCCGTCGCCCACAGTCGTACGTCCATGGACGGAAATTAGCTTTACAAAACATCCGGACGTGCCGAGTTATCGGGCCTAGTTGGTCCCGGCGGGCCAATCTATTCGGCTACCCCGGCCCGCGGTCAACTCTACCTCAAGGAACAGGACAGGGATAGGGTACCGGGGGAGCAAGATGAATCGCTGAACAAGTTGTGCACGGGACCACCTGACGCAGCGATCAATTTTCGCAGCGGCGAGCTCTTGGCGTTCGGCCTTGTACCGGGCCTTGACCCATTTGCCCGACACCGGGTCGCGAAAGCGAAACGGATAGAGCGTTAGGACCGTCGCGGCGTGCAGGCGGGCCGGGCATAGCGCAGCAGTCAGATCACGCCCGGGGGTCGCGGTCTGGCCCAGTAGGCAAAGAAAATCCACAACCCAGATCGCCACACCAATAATCATGAGCGCGACTGACAAAGGCAAAGCTTCGAGAAGCCACCGAGCGATCTTGTGCAGCCCGAACCACGCCTGCGGATTTGAATCCACTCCCACGAGTTGCGGGCGAAGGTCGGAATAACTAGGTCTAGCGCGCTTGGCGTTGCGGACGGCAGATAGGGCTGCACAAAGACGCTCAGCGCAGGCGTCGGCGACCATCCGCCGATCTTGAGCCAGTAGAAGACTTGGAGCAAGAACAGCAGCAAGCCCCATAGAATCACCCCGAACCCGGCGACGGATACACTCATACCAACAAAGTGGGCCAGGCGCCGTACAGGCTCGGACATTACGCACTCCCCCTTGGCGCGATGTTACCCCCCACTGTGGCCGCGCCTGTGGCGGTTTACCGGCAGACAGACGCCGTAGAATCCCCTCCGCGGGATTTGGCGCAAGCATAGGGAGGAGCGAGGGTGGATTGGTTCCTTGCAGCATGGGATTGGATCGGGCGGAATGCAGCGACAATCATCGCGCTCGCTGCCTTGGGGGTCGCCTGCCTTACAGCATGGACCCAACGACGCCATAACCGGCTGTCAGTCCGTCCGAAGATAACGCTGTTTACCTACACCGATGCGAATGCGGGCCATGGTCGCTTCATTGTTGAAGCGCGTAATGCTGGACTGGGGTCCGCGATAGTACATCGCGCGCAAGTTTGGCTAGATGGCTCGCCGGTCAACGTGGAGGACCCGGCTTCTATTCACGACGCGATGCGCCGGTTTATGGCAGGCACACACCAGTTTGCCGTTGAAAACTCGTTCACTCTTCCGGGGCAACATGCAATGCGGGCAGGCGATGGCTTCTCGCTTGTTGCCGTGCAATTTCTGGAAACTCCCGACTTAACGCCCATACGGTGCTCGCCCGCGCCAGCGAGCGATTCTGCGTGCAGCTCGACTACCGGTCAATGTACTGTGAAGAGGATGTATGTACATGGCCGGAGTCGAAAGCGATTCGTTAATATCGGCCCCGCTGCGGCGGGGCTTGTTGTTTCTGGCGTCAGTTAGCGCCTATCAGCACTTTGTTTGCTCCAAGGCAATATTGAACCGTCCGGGAGAGTCCAGGATTTTTCTTGCCGCCCGGTAGCAATATTCGAGAGTCGCGTAGACGGGAACAACGTTTCGAAGAAAGGCGCAGCCACTTAACAAAGGGGGAGTTCATGGTT
>CAVTFF010000022.1:0-31760 GCA_963733985.1 uncultured beta proteobacterium
GACAGCCACGCCGGGGAAAGGATTGCGATCCAGCGAGAACCCAACATGCCGACCTTCCGGCAGTGCTTCCCACAAGTGAGGCTGCGCCGTTCATCAATCGAGCGCCGCAGACGCTTCAGAAAAGGGGCCTGCCTCAAGAGCGGCCCGATTCGCCCGCTGCGAATAAATGGCCGCCTCGCATGGCGGGTGTCTGATCTGCAAGCCCTGCTGCAAAGCGAGTAATGAGGCCCGCCAGAAAGCGAAACGCCGGGGTAACGCCCGGCGATTTCGGTGAAGCGAACTACCAACATCGCCGAATCTACACGCAGCCGCGACGGCTTTCAAGGTCGCCGCTGTATCGCGTGCCTGACGCCAACCACGCGACCGTCGTACGCGCTGTGCCCTGCGTGATGGCATGGCAAGCCTTCGGAAAGCACATCCGTCGCGCCGTCGCGCTAGCGCGACTTGTCGCGCGAGGTCGTCATGACCACTCGCGACGAGTGGACCCCCGAGCGAAGCAAATATGAGAAGGTCAAAGCCGATCTCGCTGGACACTTTGATGAACAGGCGATTGAGGAAACGGCGATACGCCACGCGAATGGCTTCGAGATTCCAACGAGGACCGCAGCGAAGAGGGCGGTAAAGGGGGCTGCCATGCTCGACGCCAGGATGAGCCACACGCAGGAAGAACTCGAAGCCATCGCTGCTGGAGGCGCGGAATTGCTCGATGCTGTGCACGGGTATCTGTGTCGGTTCGTTGCCTACCCTTCGCCCGATGCCACGATTGCGCACACACTCTGGATTGCACACACGCATCTGATGGATGCGTGGGAATCGACGCCGAGAATCGCGTTCTTGTCGCCAGAACCCGGCTCAGGTAAGACACGGGCGCTAGAGATTACCGAAACGCTTGGTCCCTCGACCCGTCAATCAATCAACGCGACGCCCGCGTACCTCTTCCGTAAGGTCTCCGATCCCGAGGACTGCCGACGATCCTGTACGACGAGATCGACACGGTCTTCGGACCGAAGGCCAAGGACAACGAAGAAATCCGCGGCATCCTCAACGCCGGACATCGGCGTGGCGCTGTGGCCGGTCGTTGCGTGGTTCACGGGAAGACCGTCATGACCGAGGAGTTGCCCGCGTATTGCCCCGTCGCGCTGGCGGGGTTGGGCGGTCTGCCGGACACGATCTTGACGCGCTCCATCGTTATCAGGATGCGCAGGCGGGCACCAACCGAGTCCGTAGAGCCTTACCGGCGTCGCCTGCACGCACCGGAGGGTAACCGGCTCCGCGACCGGCTCGCCGTCTGGGCCGAGGTGGTCGCCGACCGGTGGAGGGCTGCCCGGAGATGCCGGAGGGCATCACCGATCGCAACGCGGACGTCTGGGAGTCGCTCCTCGCGATCGCTGACGCAGCCGGCGGGGACTGGCCCCAACGCGCCCGTGTAGCGGCTGTAGCACATGTAGCGCTTGCTATGGCAGGCACTCCAAGCCTCGGGGTCCGACTGCTCGCCGACCTGCGCCAAATATTCGGCGACAACGATGCCATGGCAACCGAGGACATCCTCGAAGCACTAAGGCAGTTGGACGAGGCGCCATGGGCCGACCTGCGCGGCAAGCCGATAGATTCCCGGCACCTGGCCAACTACCTGCGCCCCTATGGAGTCGCATCCAAGAATGTGCGGGTAGGACTCTCCGTCAAGCGAGGCTATGCGCGGGAAGACTTGCATGACCCATGGACCCGCTATCTGGGATCCCCGGCAATGGAGTCCGCTACATCCGCTACAAACGCTACGGACGAGCAAACAGCCGACGGCGGGTAGCTTCTTACAACGAACTTGCCTCGGTTCTTTGCAGTTCCTCGTAGTGCCGTTTTAGCGGCCACCAAGTTGCGACTGGAACGACAATCGCGGGGAGAAAGACAATCCATTTAAGTATCCAGACGCCGACAATTTCAAGCACTGTCGAACCTGTGGCACACCTATCTGGAATCCACGCGCCGAGGTCGTCTGTGGAACCGCATTCGTAGTAGTGAAATCCACTAAACATTGCCTTGCCAATCACGTCAAGGATGGCCGAGGATCCCGTGAACAAGTAAAGGACGGCCATGACGAGCGAGAACGAGGTTGCACCAACGTAGATTAGCCGAAATGCTTGACTATGTAGTGCTCTACCCCAATCGCTCTTCCTGACTGCAAGTGAACATAGGGGGAGCAGGAACCATACAAAATGAGCAATGACAATATGTTCTCTTAATAAAAAAAGTCCCAGCCCCATTGCCAGGATTAAAGCACCACCCAAGAAGGTATCCGCCAACATATTCCAGTTCCAGGCGAATCGCGGCCTATGGCGTGAACCGCACCACAGCGGGCCAATTTGGAAACCTTGTTCCGAATCTCGCGCGAGAGACTTTGCGCTGGATCATTGACCTAGACATTTTCGGCACTCGGCTTCCGTCATTGAGGACATACAGGTCTTCAACAATGTGTCAGCGGGCAGTTTCGACTTGTAGCTTCGATACAAATCACACAAGCGATTTCCCGTACTAGGGGCTTGCTTCCTTGCGGAAGGCACGGTCCCTGCACAAGATGAGTTCACCGATCGGACTCGACTGGTGACTGTGTCCATCTCGCTTTCGAATGCGCTAACGGCACTTTGATAATCGTCTGCTTTGCTTCGACAGCGGTCTCGCATCAGATCGTAGACGTCTGGGTACGTCTTGCAGTCCTCAAGCTCCTCCGCGGCAGAATGCACCTCGTTTGCGGCTTCTGAGGCGTCGCTCGCCGCTGACCGGAGTCGATCAAGATCGTCGGCGCAACTTTCCCAATCCTTCGCCGGGCAAAGCGATGACAAGAACAGTAGAGCAAGCAACGGCAGGATTCTAGTGATGATCAATCGAAACATGATGCAAGCGAGCGGTTAACGGAAAGCAAGGCAGTGACCGGGTATCTCGCGGCTATGTGATCCGCCCCCTTGGCCGCGCCGAGCGGGCTCGCAAGCACCAGCGCCAATTGCAAGCGGGACGATGAGATTGCGCATCAGCCCCTCCCCGGAACCGACGGCCATTTGTACACGCTACGCTGGGCGTTGGGACGGGTGTTGCCTTAGATCAACGACTTCCTGCTTCGCGCCGTAGCATCATTTTTCCCAGGCCGATCGCAGGGCCAACAATCGCTTGGGGAGGAATCCATGAAATCCCGCATTCACAGGTGGATCACATTGATGGGGGTCGTTAGCGCGCTGCTGCCGGGCATCTGCGGGGCGGGACTCTATGGCAACAACACCGCAGCGACCGCCCGGCCGATTATGGCCGACGGCACGGCTTACATTGACCAGATGACGCTGACCAACGTGAATGCCTGGTTCGTCTTCCGGATGGATCCGGATCAGTCATACTCGGTCGAGGTGTGGAATCCGTACGGGCCGCAGGACGCCGATGGAAACCTGTGCGTCGGCTCAGCCGTATACGAAGCGGATGGCACGACATTAGTAAACGGCATAGGCGGCCAGGCCCTCCGATCTAACGATCTTCCGGCTCCGATGGTCGGATTGGGCGTCCTCCAAGGCTCCCGGTGGGCGCTCATCGCTTCCGGTAGTGCGCGGAGAGCTACGGTGCAGATCGGGGAGAACGGCGAGGGTCCAGCGACACCCACCGACTGCGCAATTCGCGTGGTCACAACGACTCTAGCGTCGCCGCGCTGGTCGGTAAACGGCTACAGCGATTTCATTGCGGTATCCAACACTTCGACGACCGTACACGCGGGGTCGGGAGTTGCGATCCACGGCGCGATTCTATATTTCGACGAATCGGGAGCGAAGGTGGGGTCCGACCCGTTCACCCTTGCGCCTAATGGAAGCATTCAAATCGTCAAGTCCAACGGCGTGGCGATTGGCGGCGCGCTCAAAGGCGGCATTCGCATCGTGCACGATGGTGCTCCGGGGACGATCATCGCCCACCAACTCTGGTACAACCCGGTGACCAACGCGTACATCCAGTACCCGTTCGTGCCGCTCGTTCATTCATACGGGCGCGGCGGCATCTGAGACGCAGATACGGCATCGGGTGATCGCGGGGCGAAGGCTGGCGGGCGGGAGCTGCTTCATCTTCACCCGGTTCGACGCTCGCGAAAGTCCGCCACGACAACGTTAGAAACGAAAAGCCCCGCCGAAGCGGGGCCGATGCGGGCGCAGGCAGAACTCAATGGTCGCGGTGTAAGCGTGCGACTAGAGCAGCAATTGCCCGCTTACACTTGGCTTCGTAATCATCGCGTGGCCGTGATCGTGCATGGTCCCGCCTCGAGCGCCATTCGCTGTGATGGTCTCCGTGCGGTTGCCTCCGCGGCCACGACATTTTATGAGCATCTTCCCGAAACGACGTGTCATTTTCCATGCGGTCCTGTGGTTTCGCTCCGATCCGAAGACCTATTTTTTGTCACAGGATGTTGTCCGTGTGTATCGGAATGCACTGATTTGCGTGTAGGACAAGCGGAAACCCGTCCGACGCGCGTGTCGACGCGACTTGAACCAGTCTCGCAACGCCCCCCTTTTGTGAAAATCGGGGCGACCGTCAGAAGCGGCAATACATATTTTCAGCAGGAAACGGTTTTGCTGTCCCCCGCCCCCTGTTTCCTCCGAGTTCCCAAGGGGAAAATGGCTTCGTAAGGAGGCTCCCGAATGATCTCCGAACGGAAGCAGATCGCGAGCGTGCCAAGCCGCCCTATCAGGCCCAGCCGTAACAGATCGGGACTAATCAGGGCAATCAGGCGAATCAAGCCCAGCCCGGCCTACATACAGGGGATGCAGGAGTGGTCGGAAAGGATCGTGCGAGAACTCGTAGTGGAGTTGGGGCGGGTCCGTCGTCACTAACCAAACGGATGGCCCCGGATTGACTCGAGATGCCTACACCACGCCTACACGGGACGCAAGAAAAGCAAAGCCCAGCGTATCGACTTGGCTAAGTGCTTGATTTGTTGGGTTGCGGTGGAAGGATTTGAACCTTCGACCTTCGGGTTATGAGCCCGGAGAGGGGCGACCGTTATTGCTATCCCTGTAGCGGCGTGCGGTAGTGGTAACGGTGGTGGTAAGGGCAGGTGCGAACCGATGGATAGTCACCGTAGCCCCGAGAAAGTTACCTGTTCGATTCCTACTGCCGGCACCAGCGATCACCGGGGATTGGCGCATTGGCGCCATCTGCCGATCCCATTTTCTGTCCCAGCGCAGCCAAGTCGAAACCACCCGGCAGCGGATCGAGCCGGCTCGCGGCTTGCCCGACGTGGTTGGGCGTCACATGCGCATGGCGCTCGACCATCATGAAAGAGCGCCAGTATTCGCTGCGGCAACTTGCGCATGGTTACGCACCAACTTACTGGAACGCTGCCTCAGCGCCTCTCAGTGCGCGTTTGCGGGAATGGATCGCCTTGCTTACCTGCAACCCCGTTCCGGGCAGGCCGGTTTTCGTGAAGCCGGTGATGCGATTGTTCGTCCCGAGATCGATAACCGATCCACTCAATCCCTTCAGCACGGTATCGTGCGTTGCGTCGTCGAGAAACACGTCGGCAAACCACGCGCGGACGCCCGCGACATTGTTCCCGACGTAGGTGTTGAAGGCGAGATCGCTCGGCTGCGCCGGGTCGAACGACGCGTCGAATAGGCTGAATGCCGAAAAGCCCGGTCCTTCGATCCGGTTCTGGCCGACGTAACCCCCGGAGACCAGGCCGCCGAGATCGATGCCGTCGTTGAACACGAGGCCATCGATAGTCCCGGCTGGCTGCATTACGACGCGATTGCTCTGGATCACCGGATTGGTGACGGGCCCGAATCCGAAGCCCACGGCCCCAAACACGAAAATTCCGATGCCGCCCGGAGTTTCGATAAGCACGTCGTTTCGCAACACGATGTACGCGCCCGTGCCATTGACCTCGATTCCGTATCCGCCAAAACCGTCCGGTGTGGGTCCGGGCCTCACGATGTTGTCCTCGATCCGGACGACGCCGTGGTTGCGCGTGCACTCGATCGCGTTTGTGCTCGTGCCGTTCACGCGGTTTCGCAGAATCTCGACCGGACCAGCGGAGTCCAGTTCGGTAATGCCGATTCCGCCGTCCGCATCGATGTGATCCACGATGTTGTCGTTGATCACGACGTGCCCGCCCCCGACTACGATCGCTTCTCCGAACGTGCCGGAACCGGGGAAAAGGCGTCCGACAACGCGGACGATCCGATTCTCGGTGATTCCGGTATCTGCTTCGGGTGGTCCCTCGAAGAAAATCGCGCCGTGCAGCGGACCGCTGAATGTTAGCTTCCGGACGGCAGTCGTGATCGGGGCAAATCCGCGAACAGGGTAGAAGCCGCCCTCGATGGTCGTGACTGCGCCGGATATGTATTCACCGATGAGTTCCGCATCGCGACTGAAGGTCACGAATCCTGGACCGGTCACCGGCGGACCAAAGTTGAACGCGGTGGGCTCGCCCGACGCATTCGTCGCTTTTAGCAATACGGTTCCGCCCTGATCGAGCGCCGCCTGCACGCTCTGGACATCGGTCGGAAACTGTCCGGTCGGATAGACGACCGTCGTTGTGGCATTCGCGCTCGGTCCCGCCATCAGGACACCGAGAAACAATCCGGCCAGCAGTACGTTCTTCATTCGGCCCCCTTTCCGCGTCAGCTAGATTGAGGCGAATGTCCGAACTTTGCTCGGGCATCGCGGGAGGCATTATCCGCTTACTGCTGGCACCACGACCATCCGGCGACTTTCGCGGCCGTCGTCCGTCTTCTCTCAAGGCCCCGTCGACCGCCGCCAATCGCGCGCCCCGCGCCAATAGTGGAGCAACGCGAAGCCGCCGATCATGCCGCCCAGGTGGGCGAAGTGAGCGACACCGCCCTGCGTCCCGGTGACGCCGAGATAGAGTTCCAACGCCGCATAGACCGCGACGAACATCCGCGCCGGCATGGGAATCGGCGGGAACAGCAGCATGACGCGACTGTGCGGGAAGTAGATCGCGTACGCGAGCAATAGGCCGAACACACCGCCCGAGGCGCCTACCGTCGGATAGAACGTACCGCTAAGGGCCGCGAAGCCAAGCTGCGTGATTGCGGCAGAAACGACGCAGACGAGGTAATACGTCAGGTAACGGCGGCCGCCAAATACGCGTTCGACCGCTCCTCCAAACATGTACAGCGCAAACATGTTGAAGGCCAGATGCAGCACGCTGCCATGGAGGAAACCGTAGGTAACGAGTTGCCACAAGCCGAATCCGACGTCTGCGCCCGCGGGCGCGCCGCCGAGCGGCCATAACGCAAGCGGAAACACCAGTCCGGGCACAACGGACTGCAGGAGGAACATCGCCACGTTGGCGGCGATCAGCGCGGTGGTCACGGGAAGCATGTTCGCAAGATGGGGGCGCGTCGCGCGATGGCCAAGGGGGAGTTCGCGTTGGACGACGTCCCGCGGGATTAGTTGCCAGCGCCGCCGTCTTGGCCCGGTAAGCGTCCGTCAGGATGGCCGAGCGCCTCGCCCTCTCGTCCCGGCGTGGAAGGAACCGAGCGGCCCCGCTCTCATTGCTCCTGTTTCGGCGCCACTCCGTCTAGAAGATCGGCGAGATCCGCGCGCAGCGGACCGAGATGCCGCGCGTAGTTGCGCCAGCGGCCCGAAGAGCGCTGGTAAAGCGGCTCGCGCACTTGCCACACGCTGGCCGTCTTGACTGCGTTCGCCACGCGCTGAAACGAAAGACAGTCCTCTTCCCAGTCGAGCCCGCAAAAGGCGAGGAGCTTCGCGACGGCGGGTCGCGGCTCGCGCACGAAGGCGTCGTAGTCGAAGTCGAGGATGTCGTCGCCGTAGAGCGACTTCCAGTGCGCCATCAGGCGCCGGTATTGCCGGTAGTGGTGAGCGATGTCCTCGAGGTCGAGCGCATAACCCATGCTGTGGTCGAGATGCAGAAAGAAGAGCGACAGGCAATTGTCCAGCGCGTTGCGCGACGTGTGGATGATCCGAGCGTTCGGAAACAGACGTTTGATGAGGCCGATGTAGAGGAAATTGTCGGGGCGCTTGTCGGTGACGTGCGCGGCGCCCGGAAACAGCGTCGACAGCAGGGCGAGATAACGCGTGGCGATCTCGTCCAGTTGCTGCGGCGACATCTCACCCATGCGCATCGGGAACGGTGCGAGCTCGCTGCGCACGAGCGCCGGCATGAAATCGATCTCGCCACCGGCCGTCACCTGCGAATGCCCGGCCAGCACCTGCTCGGCGAGCGTCGACCCCGAGCGAAACATCCCGCAGATGAAAATCGGGCGTGCGGGCGATCCGCTCGCGACGACCTGCGATCGATTTGGCGTGAACGTCGCGATCAGCCGATCGACGAAATCCTCCTGCCGCCGACGGTCGTAGAGCACCGCACCCGGGCCCGCGATTTCGCGGCTCGCCTCGTTGGCCGCCGCATACGCCTCGAAGGCCCGATCGTAGGCGCCGCATGCGTCCTGCATCTTGCCGAGCGCGAAACCGAGACTCGCCCTGTCCGCAGGCGTCACGCCGGGCCGCGCAAGTGCTTCCTGCAATGTACCGATCAGCGGGTCCTCAACTCCCGAGACCGGCTTCAAATCCGCATAACGCGCAAGAGCCTCGCAGCATGAGGGATCGAGCGTCAGGATCCGCTCGCAGATCGCGAGCGCCTCGTCGCGCTGGCCGAGATCGGACTTGAGGTTGGCGAGATTCAGAAGCGCCGGGACGTAGTTGGGGTTGAGCGCGAGCGCGGAGTTGAGCTCCCTTTCGGCAGCATCGTCGCGGCGCAGGCAGTCCGAAAAAATGACGCCGCGATTGAGATGAACTTCCTCCGGCCGGCTCACGCCGCGGTCGAGCGCCTGCTGGTAGGAGGCAAGCGCGGCGTCGAAGCGCTGCGCCTTGCGCTGCAGAACCGCGAGGTTGTACCAGCTGTCCGGCAGATCGGGCCAGCGCGCGAGCAGGCGCTCGTAGACAGCCTCGGCGTCGGAGAGCCGCCCGGCGCGCTCGAGCTGCATCGCCTCGCGGATCATGGCCCGGGCGTCGGTGCTTGTCGTCACGGAATGATTTTCCTCACGATCGATTTGTTGTTCCGGCGTCGTTGGTCTCCAATTTCGCGGATCGATGACGGCGGTCCGCAGGAGCCATCCGGATTCGAGGTCCCGCCGTCGCGGCTCGCAGTTTTGTAGTCTACGCCAGCGCCGCGAGACGATAAGCGGCGACTCCGGCCGAGTTGCGCACGGTATCATTCACAGTTGTCCGGGGGAGGATGGCACTTCGCGATTGCGCGCGGGCGTCGACGCGAAAGAGCCCTTGATGTTTGCGTTGGACCGGAATGAGGGGGCCATAGGCGTCATGCCACTCGTCAGTTTCAAGCCGACCAAGGCGCGGCTCGTCATCGAAGAGGGCAAGGACAGCGTCCTCGTGATGAAAGTGGCAGTGGCGAAAGGCGAGACCGTCGAGCTGTCGACCGGCGGCAGGCTGGAGGCGCTGGCGGGTGTCCTGCGGATTCGCGAGCGCAAGACGAATTCGATTCGCACCAACGGCAACGCCATCGGATCTCTGATCTTCATCGACGAGTCGGGCTTCGGCCAGCAGTACAGCCCCGCGAAGTTTCAGATCAACCTGGGAATGGCGGCAGAGAAATTCGAGCCATTGCTGCGCGTCGCGCTCTCGGGGCGGCTCCCGAACAAGTTCTTCGTCGACGCCGGCGAGCGGGTGTCGTCGCGCGAAACACGCGGCATGTCGTACGGGCTGCGGCGCGAGGTCAGGACCAAGATCTGGGACACGACGTCGTTTCGCACGCTTCCCGTCACCAATTTCGCGATGATCCTGCCGATCGACGTGCCGGAGCCGCGCGGCAATGGCGCCGACACGGCCGCCTCGGCTGATCCGCACCCGATCGAATCGATGGCGACCAACGCGCAGGTCGCCGAGCTGGTCGACGACCTGCTCGTGTTCCAGAGCGAAACACGCAACACCCTCTACGCCATCATCGCCGTGGTTGCCGTCGTGGGCGTGCTGGCGCTGGTCTTTGGGCTGGTCCTGCTGCTCCGTTAGCGAGCGAATTGATCGCCAGGCTATTGCAATGAACGAGCTCGACTTCGGTGATCGCACGGCCGTGGTCACTGGCGGCGCCGCCGGCATCGGCCTCGCGGTCGCGCGCCGCCTCGCCGCGAGTGGTGCGACCGTCGCACTGTGGGACCGCGATGCGGCGGCGCTCGCGAACGCGCGCGAGGGCCTGGGCGGCGCAACGATCACTCAGCCTCTTGACGTCGCCGATGCCGATGCCGTCGAGCGCGCGGCCGCGGCCACGGCGCACTCGCTCGGGAGGATCGACGTTCTCGTCTGCTCCGCCGGGATCACCGGACCCAACGCGACCACGTGGGAGTATCCGGTCGATGCGTGGCGGCAGGTGATCGACGTCAATCTCAACGGCCTCTTCTTCTGCAACCGTGCCGTCGTGCCGTTCATGCTGAAAAACGACTACGGCCGCATCGTCAACATCGCGTCAGTGGCGGGAAAGGAAGGGAACCCCAACGCGCCCGCGTACAGCACGTCGAAGGCGGGTGTGATCGGACTCACCAAGTCGCTCGGCAAGGAATTGGCGAAAACCGGCATCCGCGTCAACTGCGTGACGCCGGCCGCGGTTCGCACCGCGATCTTCGACCAGATGACGCAGCAGCACATCGACTTCATGCTGTCGAAGATCCCGCTCGGGCGCTTCGGCGGCGTCGAGGAGATCGCCGCGATGGTCTGCTGGCTCGCGAGCGAGGAATGCTCGTTCTCGACCGGCGCGGTGTTCGACCTGTCGGGCGGGCGGGCGACGTACTGATCAGGCAACCGAAGTCAGGGCCCGGGTATCAGCAAGAGCGCTGCCCGGCCGAACCCGCAAGTTCCGACATTGCGCTGTCACCTGTTACTTGTCACCTGTTGCCTGACCTCTGACCTCGAGCATGATTTTCCCGATGTGCTGCGAGCTCTCCATCAGCGCGTGCGCCGCGGCGGCCTCCGCGAGCGGAAAGACGCGATGGATGACGGCCTTCACCTCGTGGCTTTCGAGAAGCGGCCAGACGTTGCTCCTGAGCGATTGCGCGAGCTCGACTTTGCGCTCGAGCGGGCTCGCGCGAAGCGTCGACCCGGTAACGGTCAGCCGCTTCATCATGATGTGCCGCCAGTCGATCTCGACGCGGCTGCCGTGCAGGAAGGCGATGATGACGAGCCGCCCCTCGAGTGACAGGCACTTCAGGTTCTTCTCGATGTAGTCGCCGCCGACCATGTCGAGGATCACGTCGACGCCGTGCTTGTCCGTGATGCGCGCAACCTCGGCCGCGAAGTCCTGCGTTCGATAGTTGATGGCGTGATCCGCGCCCATCGAGCGGCAGAACTCGGCCTTTTCATCGCTGCCGACCGTCGTGATCACCGTCGTGTCGATCTGCTTCGCGAGCTGGATCGCCGTGAGGCCGATGCCGCTCGTGCCGCCATGGACCAGCACTTTTTCGCCGCACCGCAGTCGGCCGCGGTCGAACAGGTTGTTCCAGACGGTGAAGAAATTCTCGGGAAGGCTCGCCGCCTCGAGCTCGGAGAGTCCCGCGGGGATCGGCAGGCAGCAGCCGGCGGGGGTCGTGCAGTATTCGGCATAACCGCCGCCGGGCGTAAGTGCACAGACGTGATCGCCGATGCGCCAGCCGTGCACGCCGTCGCCGCGCGCAACGATCGTTCCGGCGACTTCGAGCCCGATGATCGGCGACGCGTCGGCCGGTGGCGGATACGCGCCCGCGCGCTGGAGGCAGTCCGGCCGGTTCACCCCCGCGTGGCTCACCTCGATCAGCACTTCGCCGGCCTTCGGTTGCGGCACCGGGCCTTCGGCGAGCGAAAGCACGTCGGGCGGTCCCGGCTCCCGGGCGGCGACGTAGCGCATCGTGGCGGGCAAGGATCTTCTGGCGGGCATGGCGGCTCCGAAGGGTCCAACGGGGATTCTAGCCGAACAGGGCTGGGCTACACTGCGGACATTGCACGATGCTTTCCGGACCGCTTCGGCAGGCGATGCACGAGCCTCCTTCCCCGCGCCACAACGTTGCTTCGCTGCTCTTGCGCACCGCGCGTTGCTGGCCACATCTTCCGGCAGTGGCGCGTGGCCGCGCGGTCGTCCACGATTACGCGGGACTGTCGAACCGGGCGGCGCGCCTTGCCGGCGCGTTCATCGCAGCCCGAGTGGCCGCGGGCGAGCGCATCGCCATCGTCTCGCGCAACGTGCCGCAGTACGTGGAAGCGCTGCTGGGGTGCTGGTGGGGCGGTCTCACCGCAGTGCCGGTCAACGCGAAGCTCCATCGGCGCGAGCTTGCCTACGTGCTCGCGAACAGCGGCGCACGCTGGGCGCTCGTCGATTCCGCATGGCACGCGGCCCTCGGCGAATCGCGTGACAGCGAGACGGTGCTCGAACGGTGCATCGAATTCGGAAGCGCCGAATATGCAGCGCTGTTCGAATCTGCGGCGCGAGCGGAGCCCGCGCCGTGCATCCCCGACGATCCGGCATGGCTGTTCTACACGAGCGGTACGACGGGGCGTCCCAAGGGCGTCGTGATCTCGCACGGCAATCTGCTCGCGATGAGCCGGTGCTTCCTCTCCGATGTCGAGGCGGTCACGCCGGGCGACGCGCTCTTCCATCCGGCGCCGCTGTCGCACGGCTCGGGCCTGTACGTATTGCCGCACGTGCTCGCCGGCGCGGTCCAGGTGGTGCCGGAGTCGGGCGGATTCGATGCTGACGAGATCTTCGCCCTGCTCGGCGCATGGACCCGCGCGTGCTTCTTCGCGGCGCCGACGATGGTCAAGCGTCTCGTCGCGGCGCCGGGCATCGGCGACGCTCGGCTCGATCGGCTGAAGAGCATCGTCTACGGCGGCGGGCCGATGTACATCGCCGATTGCAAAGCTGCATTCGCGGCACTGGGCCCGCGGCTCGCGCAGATCTACGGTCAGGGTGAATCGCCGATGACGATTACCGCGATGAGCCGCGCGCTCATTGCCGATGCCGTCGCACGCGGCGACGATGCCCGAGTGGGCTCGGTCGGGATCGCGCAGACCGGGATCGAAGTGCGGGTGGGCAATGCCGACGACGATGCGCTCCCGCCGGGCGACCTCGGCGAGGTGCTGGTCCGCGGGCCTACGGTGATGCGCGGCTACTGGAGGAATCCGGAGGCGAGCCGCAAGGCGCTCGCAAACGGCTGGCTCCATACCGGCGACGTTGGCGTGCTCGATCGCGACGGCTTCCTCACGCTCAAGGATCGTTCGAAGGACCTGATCATCAGCGGCGGCTCGAACATCTATCCGCGTGAAATCGAGGAGGTCCTGCTGTTGCATCCCGGCGTCGCCGAAGCGGCGGTCGTCGGGCGCGCCCACGCCGAGTGGGGCGAGGAGGTCGTGGCGTGCGTCGTTGCTCGCGACGGCGTGCCGGCAACGGCCGAGGCGAGGGGCGCGCTCGAAGAAGCGCTCGACGCGATTTGCCTCGCGAACATTGCCCGCTTCAAGCGGCCGAAGCTCTACCGCTTCGTCGCCGAGCTGCCGAAGAACAACGCCGGCAAGGTGCTGAAGACCGAGTTGCGCGAACTGTTCGCGCACGAGCGCTGAACGCTTTGAGCCCGGCCCTAGGCCTCGGCACGTGCCGGCAACGCGCTGCGGGCCAGCACAAGCGAGAGCAATGCCGTCGCAAAGCCGATCGGCAGCAGCCACAGCGTCGGTCGGATGCCGATGCTCTCTGCGAGCGCGGCGCCGGCGAGCGCGCCACTCGGCGTCAGCAATCCGTTCGCGACATGGAACGTCGCCGCCGCGCGACCGAGCGCCTCGGGCGGCAGAAGCCGCTGCCGCAGCGTCGTTTCGTTGATCTCCCACACCGTCAATGCGCCGTCGCCGATGACCTGCGTCGCGATCAGGAACGACATCGCGATCCACGGAACGGGTGGCGCCAGCGGTATCAGGACCTGCATCGCTGCCCCGAGCGCGAGCGAACCGATCAGTGTCCGACGCGCGCCCCAGCGTGCGGCCACGCCACCGGCCGTCACCGCGCCAGCCAGCGCGCCAATGCCGCCGCAACCGATCGCGATGCCGAGCTCGGTCGGCGTAAGTTCAAGATCGCGCAGCGCGAACAGCGTGTAGAGCGACGCCATGAAGCTGCCGAAGAGCGTCATGGCAGCGGCCGCGATGAACAGCGCTCGAATCGGCGGACTGCGCCACACGACGTGGACTCCCGTGCGCACGTCCCCAATGAATGACGAGGTAACGTTCGGCACGACGATCTTCTCGCGCCCGCGGATCCGCGCGATCAGCAAAGCGGACGCGACGAACGTCGCGGCGTCGGCGGCGATGGCGACTGGCGCCGTCAGCAACGCGACCAGCGCGCCGCCGAGCGCAGGTCCAGAGATCTCGGCGACGGCATCAACCGCCTCGCGCTTGCCGTTGGCGTCCAGCAATTGCTCGCGGGCGACGAGATCGGTGATGAACACGTGATCGGCCAGCTCGAAGAGCACCGTCGCGACGCCGGTAATCGCAGCGATCAGGTAGAGCAGCGGCAGCGACAGCACGCCCCAGTACGCGGCGGCCGGAATGGCAAGAAGCGCGATCGCCCGCACGACGTCGCTGCCGATCAGAACCGGCCGCCGGCGATGGCGATCGACCCAACCGCCGCCGAACCACGCGAAAAGTGCGCGCGGAAGCGTCAGCGCAACGGCGAGCAGTCCCAGATCGAGTGCGCCGGCGCCGGCCACGAGAATCGCGGCCATCGGCAGCGCCGTGCGCGTGATGCGCGAGCCGACGGCGGAAATGCCCTGCGCGCTCCACAGGAGCAGGAAATCGCGATGTCGCCACAATCCACGCCGGGGCGGCCACGCGCGCCACGCGCGGCGCTCAATAGACAATGCGGACGTTCTCCGGCTGGAGCCAGTCGCGGAGCTCCTTGATCAACTGGTCGTCGGGATTGACGCGCCAGGCCTCGGGCAGCTCGAGCTCCCCGCCGATACCGTGGCTGCGGTACTCGACGACGATCGGGCAGCTGCCGTTCTTGAACGGCGCGAGCAACTCGAACAGCCGCGAGGCGTCGGCGCCGCCATTGCAGGCGAGGCGCAAGCCTTTCGCGAAGCGGCGGCGGATCGAGCTCAAGTCGTGGACGCTTTCGGCGACGACGCGCAGGCCCTGCATCTGCCCGTCGTCGGCCATCCGCGGCTGGACCTTCGCCTCGACGACGACGAGCTGGTCCTCGCGCAACTGGCTCCGCGCGCCGTCGTAGGTTTCGTTGAACACGACGATCTCGGCGGAGGCTTCGCCGTCGTCCAGCGTGACGAACGCCATCTTGCCGCGGCGACTCGACTGCACGCGCAGCGCCGTGACGATGCCGGCAATGAGCACCGGCTCGCGCCGCGGCTGCAGATTGGCGAGTGACATCTTGACGAGGGGCGCCAGCTCCTGCGCGTAGCCCGCGTAAGGATGCCCCGAAAGGTAATAGCCGAGCGTCGCCTTTTCATGGACGAGACGCTCGGCCTCGGTCCACTCCCGCGTCGGGACGAGCGTCAATCCGGCCGCGTGCTGTTCCTCGCCGAACAGCGATACCTGCGCCGCCGAGGCTTCGGCGCGCTCGGCCTCGCCGAGCGCGATGCCGACGGAGGCGAAGAGTGTCGACCGTCGCCGGTCGATCGCGTCGAATGCGCCGGCGCGGATCAGCGCTTCGACGACGCGCCGGTTGACGAGTCGCTTGTCGATCCGGCGGCAGAAGTCGGTGAGGTCGCGAAACGGCCCGCCCTTCGCGCGCGCGGCGACGATCGACTCGATCGCCTGCAGGCCGGTCCCTTTGATGCCGCCCAGGCCATAGCGTATTCGCTTGTCGTCGACGGGCTCGAACCGGTAGTTCGACGCATTGACGTCGGGAGCGAGGACTTCCAGTCCGAGCGAGAGCGCGTCGTCGCGGAGCGCGCGGACCTTGTCGGTATCGTCCATCACCAGCGACAGGTTCGCGGCCATGAACGCTGCCGGATGATGCGCCTTGAAGTACGCGGTCTCGTAGGCGATCAGCGCGTACGCGGCAGCGTGCGATTTGTTGAACCCGTAGCCGGCGAATTTCTCCATCAGATCGAAGAGATGCGACGCCTTGGTCCGGGTGAGCCCGTTCTTCTCGGCGCCGGCGATGAAGATGTCGCGGTGCTTCGCCATCTCCTCGGCGTTCTTCTTGCCCATCGCCCGCCGCAGCAGATCGGCGCTACCCAGCGTATAGCCGCCGATCGACTGAGCGATCTGCATCACCTGTTCCTGATAGATCATTACGCCGTAGGTCGGGCCGAGGATCGGCTCGAGGCGCGGGTCGGGATACTCGACGCGCTCGCGCCCGCTTTTCCGCGCGATATAGTCGGGAATGAGCTCCATCGGCCCCGGACGATAGAGCGCGACGAGCGCGATCACGTCTTCGAAGCGCGTGGGCGGCGCCTGCTTCAGGAGGTCGCGCATGCCCCGCGATTCGAACTGGAACACTGCGGTCGTGTTGCCGTCGCGGAAAACGTCGTAGGCGGGCTTGTCGTCGAGCGGCAGAGACTCGAGCGTCAACTCGAACGTCGGATCGAGGTTCCGCACGTACCGGAGCGTCCAGTCGAGGATCGTGAGCGTCGTCAGGCCCAGGAAGTCGAACTTCACGAGGCCCGCCGCTTCGACGTCGTCCTTGTCGAACTGCGAGACCGCGCCGCCGGCGCCGGCCTGCGTGTAGAGCGGACAGAAATCGGTGAGCTTTCCGGGCGCGATCAGCACGCCGCCCGCGTGCATCCCGACATTGCGCGTGAGGCCCTCCAGCGCTTCGGCGAGCTCCAGCAGCTCGCGGACTTCCTCCTCGTTCTTCTCGCGCTCGGCGAGCAGCGGTTCCATCTCCCGTGCCTGCTTCAACGTGATGAGCTTGCCCGGCTGGAAAGGAATCAGCTTGGCGATGCCGTCGCAGAAGTTGTAACCGAGATCGAGGACCCGGCCGACGTCGCGGACCGCGGCTTTCGCGGCCATCGTGCCGAACGTCGCGATCTGCGCCACTGAATCCGCGCCGTACTTGTCCTTCACGTAATCGATGACGCGGTCGCGGCCGTCCTGGCAGAAGTCGATGTCGAAGTCAGGCATCGACACGCGCTCGGGATTGAGGAAGCGCTCGAACAGCAGCGCGTAGCGCAGCGGATCGAGGTCGGTGATGCCGAGCGAATAGGCGACGAGCGATCCGGCGCCGGAACCGCGGCCCGGACCCACCGGCACGCCATTCTTCTTCGCCCAGTTGATGAAGTCGGCGACGATGAGGAAATATCCCGCGAATCCCATCTGGACGATGGTGTTGGTCTCGAAATCGAGCCGCGTCGACGTACTCGGGCCGCTTCTCCTCGCGCTGGGCGGGATCCGGATAGAGCGCCGCGAGACGCCGTTCGAGCCCGGCCGCTGCTTCGCGCTTCAAGTGCAGGTCGAGCGTGACCCCGGTCGGAGTGGGGAAGTCGGGCAGGTAATTGCGGCCGAGCGGAATCGCCAAGTTGCAGCGCATCGCGATCGCCACCGAGTTGGCGAGCGCCTCGGGCATGTCCGCGAACGCCGTTGCCATTTCGGCCTGCGTCTTGAAGTATTGATCCGGCGTGAATTTCCGCGGTCGCCGCGGATCGGCGAGCACATAGCCGTCGGCAATGCAGACGCGCGCTTCGTGTGCTCGGAAGTCTCCCGGACGAAGAAATTGCACCGGATGCGTCGCGACGATGGGGAGCGCTAGGTCGCCCGCAAGGCGCGCCGTCGCGGCGGCGAGCGCGTTGTCGTCGCCGTGTCCCGCGCGCTGCACCTCGAGATAATAGCGGTCGGGGAACAGGGCTCCCCAGTCGCGCGCAGCCTTGGCGGCGCCCGCGGCATTGCCTTGCAGCAACGCTTGTCCAACGTCGCCCTCGCGCGCGCCGGACAGCGTGATCAATCCGTCGGTGCCTTCGCCGAACCACTCGCGCCGGAATTCCGGGCGGCCGCGATACTGATTGCTCCGATACGCGCGCGTGAGCCAGTCGGCGAGCCTGAGGTAGCCGGCGCGCGATTGCACGAGCAGCAACGCGCGGAAGGGCTGGTCGCGCTCGGCGTCGTGGGTGAGCCAGACATCACAGCCGAAAATCGGCTTGACGCCCCGCGCGCGCGCCGCCTTGTAGAACTTGACGAGCCCGAAGGCGTTCGCGAGATCGGTAATCGCGAGCGCGGGCATTCCATCCGCGGCCGCGGCGTCGACCGCGGCGTCGATTCGCAGCGTCCCGTCGACGATCGAGAACTCGCTGTGCAGGCGCAGGTGTACGAAAACAGGTGCGGTCATGGGTGTGCCCCCACGCTTGCGGCTGCGCCGCTGCGCTGCCCCCCGAGGCAGAGTGCAGTTGCGCGGTCTTGGAGCGGCCCGGCGGCGCTCATGGCACAGACATGAGGGTGCTAGAATTTTACCCCCTTCATTGCTTCCCGCTCCGCGTCGTGCCGATCCTTTCGTCGCTTCCATTGCACATGCCCCAGTTTCGCGCTTTCGCGGCGGTAGCGCTTGTCGTCGTGGCCGCCGGTTGTGCGACAACGACTCCACGCGGAGGCGCGACGCTGCCGGGCAGTTCCGGGACGCCGGCTACGTCGACTGCAGAGCCTCCGCCGCCCAACGTCAACCTTTCCGGCTTCCCGCTGCCGTATCGACAGGGCTACGCGGATGGGTGTGCGAGCGCCACGGGAGGCGAGCGGAAAGACACGCTGCGCTTTGCCGCCGACGGCAACTATCGGACCGGCTGGCAGGACGGTCTCGCGATCTGCAGGAAGAAGTGACGCCGAAAGGGGCGGCTCCGATGCGAGGCCGCGCGTGAAGCCCGCACAATCGCAGCGGATTCCACTGCGCGGTCTCGATCACCATGTGCTGACATGGGGTGAGCCCCGCGCGCCGAAGCTCTTCCTGCTGCACGGCTGGATGGACGTCGGCGCGTCGTTCCAGTTCCTGGTCGACGCGCTCGCGCAGGAGTGGTACACGATCGCGCCGGAC
Organism: uncultured beta proteobacterium; assembly: GCA_963733985.1. Taxonomy (GTDB): domain Bacteria; phylum Pseudomonadota; class Gammaproteobacteria; order Burkholderiales; family Casimicrobiaceae; genus CAIWHR01. The sequence goes on from CAVTFF010000022.1 coordinate 18,992, forward strand.
TTGCGCGGCTACGGCCGCACCGCCTGGCAGCCGCAGGGTTACTGGTTTCCCGATTACGTCGCCGATCTCGAAGCGCTGCTCGACGCGTTTGCGCCCGACGAGCCCGCGAACCTTGTCGGCCACAGCCTCGGCGGCAACGTCGTGATGCATTACGCCGGCGCCCGTCCTGCGCGCGTGCGTGCGTTGGTGTCGCTCGAGGGCTTCGGCATCCCGGCCGAGGAGCCAGAGGTCGCCCCGAAAAAGATCGCCGCGTGGCTCGACGCGCTCGCCGCGAGGCAGGAATTCGCGCCGTACTCGGGGTTCGACGCCGTCGCCGACCGGCTGCAGAAGAACAATTCGCGGCTTTCGCGCGACAAGGCGATGTTCCTTGCGACGCATTGGGCGGCGCTCGCCCCCGACGGCACCGCCCGCCTCACGTCGGATCCACGACACAAGCTGCCTTTCCCGACGGCCTACCGGCTCCCGGAAGTATTCGCCGTGTGGCGCAACATCGCAGCATCCGTCCTGTGGGTCGCTGCGGCCGAGTCGAGCATTCCCGCGTGGCTCGATCAGCATCCCGAAGGCGAGGCGGGCACCGATAGCCTCGCGGGCATCCGCCGGCGCCTCGCGCACATCCCGACCGGGCGGCTCATCACGATTCCCGATGCGGGGCACATGCTGCATCACGACCAGCCCGCTGCAGTCGCTGCGGCGATCGAGTCGTTTCTCGCCCGTTGATTTCCCGACGCCTCGCGGTGCAGTCGCGGCGCGGCGCGTACATCGCGCTCGTCGTGCTGACCGCGATCTGGGGCAGCAACTGGATCGTAATGAAGCTCGCGCTCGAGCGCGCGGACCCGGTCGTGTACAACGTCGAGCGGACGTGGGTCGCAGTCGCTGTGCTGTTCGCGGTGCTGCTGTGGCGGCAACGGCCGCTCATGGGTGCTTCCGCGGGGCTGCGCGCCGCCGCGCTCATTCCCGAATCGTGGGTCGCCATCGTCGTCACCGGCTTCTTCCAGACGACGGTCAACTTCGGCTCGACGACGATGGCGCTGGCGGGCGGCGGTGCCGGACGAACGTCGGTGCTGGTTTTCACGATGCCGTTCTGGACACTGCTCATCGCCTGGCCGGTCCTCCACGAGCGCGTCCGCGGCAGTCAGTGGGCGGCGATTGCGTTCGCGCTCGCAGGGCTCGCGCTCGTCGTCGAACCGTGGAGCTGGTCCGGCGATCTGTCACCGAAGCTTTGGGCGGTGCTGTCCGGCTTCGGATGGGCGGCAGGGACGATTGCGACCAAGTATTACCAGCGGCGACACGACCTCGACATGCTCAACTTCATCGCGTGGCAGATGCTGGTCGGCGTTCTGCCCCTCACGGTACTGCCGCTGGCATTGACGCTGCCTGGCGCGCAGTGGGGTCTCACGTATGTCGTTCTGCTCCTGTGGACGGGCGCAGTATCGACGGCGACGGGATTCCTGCTGTGGATCGCCGTGCTGCGCTTCCTGCCGGCGGGAACGGCATCGCTCAACATGTTTGCGATTCCGGTGATCGCGCTGCTTTCCTCGATGGCCATTTTCGGCGAGCAACTGTCGACGCACGAATGGACCGGGATCGCGCTGATCGGCGTGGGGCTTGCGATCGTCTCGCTGCGGGCGTGGCGAGCAAGCCGCCGTGGCGAGGCGCTGCCGGCCGAGCCCACGCCGCTCGAAGGCGGTTAGTAGTGGCGCGAGCGTGGGAGCAGGGGCCCCGCGCGCGGTTAGCGCGTGGGGATGCGACCCGGGCGAGTCGACACCAGCGGCCGACACCTCGGCATTGCGATCTTCATGAATGGAGCGGAGGCCGCGGCGCGAGCCTGGGAGCAGGGGCCCCGCGCGACCGGCGAGCAGGGGCCCCATGCCGAAGGCAAGGGAATGCGAGCAATCGCGAGTCGCGTTCGGAGGCTGACAGCGCGGCGCCCGCATTCCTCGGCTGGGCGGAGGCCGAACCGCGCGCGGTCAGCGCGTGGGGATGCGACCCGGGGTAATCGACACAAGCGGGCGACACCTCGGCATTTCGATCTTCAACGGAGCGGAGGCCGGCGCACGCGCCCTACGACGGCGCCTTCATCTGCGACTGCAGGTAGTTCTGCACGCCGATCTCGTCGATCAGGTCGAGCTGCGTTTCCAGGAAATCGATGTGTCCCTCTTCCGACTCGACGATGTCTTCGAAGAGCTCGCGCGTTACGTAATCGCCAACGGTTTCGCAGTGGGCGATTGCCGTCTTGAGCGCCGGATGCGCATTGCGCTCGAGCTTGAGATCGCATTCCAGCGCTTCGCGCACGTTCTCGCCGATCATGAGCTTGTCCAGGTCCTGCAGGTTGGGAAGCCCTTCGAGGAACAGGATGCGCGCGATCAGGCGGTCGGCGTGCTTCATCTCGTCGACCGCCTCGGCGTATTCGTGCTCGCCCAATCGCTGGTAGCCCCAGTTGTTGAACATCCGCGAGTGCAGGAAGTACTGGTTGATCGCCGTCAACTCGTTGCGCAGCACCCGGTTCAAATGCGCGATGACGTCGCGGTCGCCTTTCATGATCGTGCCTGCCTTTCCGCTGGGGTCGAGGATGTGGCCGGCGTCGTGCCCGCCGGGGCGAGCGAATCGTGCGAGATCAGTCGCCGCCGCCCGCGTGAGCAGCGAGCTCGCGCGACGCTTCGCCCACCAGGCGCTGTGCGCAGTCGGCACAGCGGCCGCAGCATGAGCCCACGCCGAGCGAGGACTCGAGATCGGCAAGCGTGCGCGCTCCCAGCGCGACGGCACCGCGAATGTCGCGGTCGGTGACCGCATTGCAGAGGCAGACGTACATGGCCGGGACGGGTCGATCCGATAATAAGAATCATTCGCATTATGATCCCGGATCGGGAATCCCGCAAGTCCGGCATTTGATCGAGATCAAACGCGCGTCGCTTCGTCGGGTTCAGGGGCTCGACGCGTGCGCGCGGTAAAATCACCGTTTGGTCGCCTTCCTACATCATGGATGCACCGCCTGACCTTGCGAAGCTCAGGATCGATCGCGGGCTTGCGCCAATCCGCTCCCGGCGTCGCCGCAAATGGCTGTGGCTCGGCGGCCTCGGCATCCTCGTGCTCGCGGGCGCTCTTTGGTACGGCGTGCAGCCCCGCGCCGTCACCGTGCAGACGACGCCGGTGGTGACGACCTATCCGTCGCAGCAGTACGTCGTGCTGAACGCGACCGGCTACGTCGTCGCACAGCGCAAGGCGGCGATCGCGTCGAAGGCGACGGGCCGCCTCGAATGGCTGGGCGTCGCCGAGGGCTCGCGCGTCAAATCGGGAGAAGTCATCGCGCGGCTCGACAACCGCGACGTCGTCGCCCAGGCGCAGAGTGCCGAGGCGAACGTCGAGGCGGCGCGCGCGGCGCTCGAGCAAGCGCAGGCCGAGGAGGTGGACGCGGCCGCGTCGCTCAAGCGCAACCAGGACCTGGTCGCAAAGGGCTTCGTCTCGCAGTCCGCGCTCGATTCGGCAAGAATGCGCGCCGACCGCGCGACGGCCGGTGTCGCCAATGCCAGAGCGGCGATCGGCGTCGCCGAGGCCAACGCGCGCAACGCGCAGGTCAGCGTCGACTACACGCTGATCCGCGCGCCGTTCGACGGCGTGATCCTGTCGAAGAGCGCGAATGTCGGCGACATGGTGACGCCATTTTCCTCCGCCGCGGATTCCAAGGGCGCCGTCGTCGCGATGGCCGACATGAGCACGCTCGAAGTCGAGGCCGACGTGTCCGAGTCGAGCCTCGCGAAGGTCAGCGTCGGCCAGCCGTGCGAGATCACGCTCGACGCGCTGCCGGACATGCGTTTCCGCGGCCGCATCAGCCGGATGGTGCCGACGGTCGACCGCGCCAAGGCGACGGTGATGACGAAGGTGCGGTTCGACGCGATCGATCCGCGCGTCCTGCCGGAAATGAGCGCGAAGGTTTCGTTCCTGTCGCAGGACGTGACGCCCGACCAGCAAAGACCGTTGCTCGCCGTCAATGCGGACGCGCTGGCCGCACGCGACGGAAAGAGCGCCGTGTTCGTCGTCCGCGATGGCAAGGCGATCGAGGTGCCCGTGACGCCCGGCGCGCGGATCGGCGAGCTGACCGCGATCACCGGCGCCGTGCAATCCGGCGAAAAGGTCGTGCTGAAGCCCGCAGCCGACCTGAAGACGGATGCGCTGGTCAAGATCGCGACAAAGTGACGATGGCTTCGCCGCTCCCGCGATGACGGATATCCCGTTGCCTGCGGCGCCATCTCCCGTTCCCGCGGGTGGTGGTGCGGGCGCGGCTCGCGCCCGCCAGCGGGGTGTGCAACCGCCTGCCGATGCGACGGAGCCGCTGGTCGCGATCCGCAACCTGACCAAGTACTACGTGCGCGGCGACCAGGTGATCCCGGTGCTCGTCCGGCATCGATCTCGACGTCTACGCCGGCGACTACGTCGCGCTGATGGGTCCGTCGGGCTCGGGCAAGTCCACGCTGCTCAACCTGATCGCCGGCATCGACAAGCCGAGCAGCGGGGAGATCCGCGTCGCGGGCGTGGACATCGCGCAGCTGTCCGAGGCCGATCTCGCCGCGTGGCGCGCGGCGAACGTCGGCTTCATCTTCCAGTTCTACAACCTGATGCCGGTGCTCACGGCGTTCGAGAACGTCGAGCTGCCGCTGCTGCTGACGTCGCTTTCGCGCCGCGAGCGCCGCGAGCGCGTCGCAGACGGCGCTCGCGCTCGTGGGCCTCGCCGATCGCATGGACCACTATCCGAACGAGCTGTCGGGCGGACAGCAGCAGCGCGTCGCGATCGCGCGCGCGCTCATCACCGATCCGACGATCATCGTCGCCGACGAGCCGACCGGCGATCTCGATCGCACGACCGCCGAGGAGATCCTGGGGCTGCTGGACCGGCTGAACCGCGAGATCGGCAAGACGATCATCATGGTGACGCACGATCCCGAAGGCGGCCGAGAAGGCGCATCGGCTGATTCATCTCGAAAAGGGCGTGCTCGCCGAGACGGCTGTTTGCCCAAGACTGTTCAGCCCGCGCCATGTTCGTCTCCTCCTGCTCGTCTGCGCAACGCGTTCCGCCACAAGCTGCGCACGGCGCTGACCGTCGTCGGCATCGTCGTCGCGATCACCGCGTTCGGCGCTGCTGCGCACGATCGTCGACGCGTGGTACGCGGGCGCCAACGCGAGCTCGAGCGCGCGGCTCGTGACGCGCAACTCGGTTTCGCTCGTGTTCCCGCTGCCGCTCACCTACGCGGAGAAGATCCGACAGGTCCCGGCGTGGTGTCACGGTGTCGTGGGCGAACTGGTTCGGCGGCGTCTACATCAGCCGAGCGCAACTTCTTCCCGCAGTTCGCGATCGACGCGCCGACCTACCTCGACATGTATCCGGAGTTCGTGCTGCCCGATGCGGAGCGCAAGGCGTTCCTGCTCGATCGCAAGGGCGCGATCGTCGGGCGCAAGCTCGCCGACCAGTACGGCTGGAAGGTCGGCGACCAGATCCCGCTGCGCGGAACGATCTATCCCGGCACCTGGACGTTCAAGCTGCGCGGGATCTACGACGGCGCGGACAAGGGCACCGACACGTCGACGATGTTCTTCCACTGGGACTCCTGAACGAGACGATCAAGAAGCTGCTATCCCGCGCCGCGGCGACCAGGCCGGGCGTGTTCGTCGCGCAGCTCGCGCGATCCGGACGAGGCGGCCGAGGTGTCGGCGGCGATCGACGCGACGTTCAAGAATTCGCTCGCGGAGACGCTGACCGAGACCGAGAAGGCGTTCCAGCTCGGCTTCGTCGCGATGACCGAGGCGATCCTGCTCGCGATCCAGGCGGTGTCGTTCGTCGTGATCGTCATCATCATGGCGGTGATGGCCAACACGATGGCGATGACGGCGCGCGAGCGCGTCGCCGAGTACGCGACGCTGAAGGCGCTCGGCTTCGGCAGCGGCTTCGTCGCGCATGCTGATCTTCGCCGAGTCGCTCGGCATCGCGCTCGCTCGGCGGATCGATCGGCATCGCGCTGACGTTCCCGCTCGCGCGCGCCTTCGCCGAGCACGATGGGCACGCTGTTCCCGATCTTCTTCGTGTCGCACGAGACGATGCTGATGCAGGTCGGCCGCCGCGGTGCTGGTCGGCGTCGTCGCCGCGGCGGTGCCCGCGTGGCGCGCCGCGCGCGTGCGCATCGTCGACGGATTGCGCGCCGTCGGCGTGACGCGGCCGATGACGATTCCGTTCAGCTACATCGTGCGCAACCTCGCCGCGCGCAAGCTCACCACCGCGCTGACCGCCGGCGGCATGGCGCTCGTCGTCTACGTGTTCGCCACCGTGCTGATGCTCGCCGCAGGGCTCGAGCAGACGCTGGTCGCGACCGGGCCAGGACGACAACGTCGTGGTGATCCGCGCGCGGCTCGCAGACCGAGGTGCAAAGCGGCGTCGACCGCCGCCAGGCGGGGATCGTCGAGAGCCTGCCCGACATCGCGATCGGCGAGGACGGCGAGCGGCTGATCTCGAAGGAGCCCGTCGTGCTGATCAACCTGCCGAAGCGCGACATCGGGCAAGCCGTCGAACGTCGTCATCCGCGGCGTCACGCCAGCCGGGCTCGTGCTGCGGCCGCAGGTCAAGCTCGTCGAAGGCCGGATGTTCCGGCCGGGCACGTCCGAGATCATCGCCGGGACGCGTCGATCGCCGACGGGTTCCAGGGCGCGGGCGTCGGCGAGACGCTGCGTTTCGCGTCGCGCGACTGGACGGTCGTCGGCGTGTTCGACGCCGGCCGCACCGGCTTCGATTCCGAGATCTGGGGCGACGCCGAGCAGATGCTGCAGGCGTTCCGGCGCCTCGGCTTCTCGGCGCTGATCTTCCGGCTCGCCGACACCGGCGCGCTTCGACGCGGTGAAGGAGCGCGATCGAGACCGATCCGCGGCTGACGCTCGAGGCGAAGCGCGAGACGCGGTTCTACGCCGAGCAGTCCGAGGCGCTGTCCAAGTTCATCAGCTACCTCGGCACGTCGATCTCGGTCATCTTCTCGATCGGCGCGATCATCGGCGCGATGATCACGATGTACGCGAGCGTCGCGTCGCGCACCGGCGGAGATCGGCACGCTGCGCGCGCTCGGCTTTCCCGCGCGCGCGATCCTCGCCGCGTTCCTCGTCGAGTCGCTGCTGCTCGGGCTGCTCGGCGGCGTCGTCGGGCTCGCTGCCGCGTCGTTCATGCAGGCGATCGTCGATCTCGACGATGAATTTCCAGACGTTCGCCGAGCTCGCGTTCCGCTTCACGCTGACGCCGCGCGATCGTCGTGGCGTCGCTGGTCTTCGCGCTGGCGATGGGCTTCGTCGGCGGCTTCCTGCCGGCGGCGCGCGCCGCGCGGCTGAAGATCGTCGACGCGCTGCGGGCGGCCTGAGGCGTAGCCGCAGCGCACGATCGCTGAGTCGTTACCGAATGGTGCCCCGTTCCGCTGTTCGTGCTCTGCACGGCGATCTGGGGATCGACCTGGCTCGCCATCACGTTCCAGCTGGCGCCTGGTCGCCCCGGAAGCGTCGGTCGCTGTACCGCTTCGCGCTCGCAGCGGCGCTGATCGCGGGCTGGCTGCCTTGCGACGGGGCGCTCGCTGCGCTTCCCGCTGCGGCGCCACGCGCTGTTCGCGCGCAGGGCGCGCTGTTCTTCGGCCTCAACTACGTCGCCATCTACCGGGCCGAGCAATATGTCGCCTCGGGACTCGTCGCCGTGCTGTTCTCGACGATCGCGTTCATGAGCCTGTTCGGGACGCGCGTACACGTTTCGGCACGCCGATCACGGCGCGCGCGCTCGCTGGCGCGACGCTCGGCGTGGGCGGCGTCGCGCTGCTGTTCCTGCCCGAGCTCGCGGCGGCGCGGCGCTGGCGGCGACGCCGCGCTCGGCATCGCGCTCGGGCTCGGCGGCACGGCGCTCGCCACCGGTGGCAACCTGGTCGTCGATGCGCATGCAGCGCCTGCATCTGCCGATCGTCGAGACGACGGCATGGGGCATGGGCTACGGCGCGCTCATCGCCGCGATCGTGGCGACTGCAGGGCGGGCGTGACCTGGTCGTTCGACGCGCGCGCGGTTACGTCGTCTCGCTCGCCTATCTCGCGGTGTTCGGCAGCATCGTCGCGTTCGTCGCCTATCTCACGCTGCTGAAGCAGGTCGGCGCGGGCCGGCGTCGTACGTCGGCGTAACGACGCCGGTGATCGCGATGTTGCTTCTCGACGCTGCTCGAAGGCTACCGCTGGAGCGTGTTCGGCGTCATCGGCGTCGTGCTCGCCGTCATCGGCAACGTGCTGGTGCTAAGGTCGCCGCGGATCTCGCGCGAGCGCGTCCTACTCGAGACTGAGCTTCGCCTCCGCGATCAGCTTTTTCCAGCCGGCAAGGTCGGTCGCGATGATCGCGGCCGAGCCGCTCGGGCGGGCCCGCGACGATTTCGGCGCCTTCCCGTGTCCAGCCGCTCCTTCACCTCGGGCTGCGCGAGGACACGATTCACCGCCGCGTTGAGCTGCAGCGACGATCCGCGGCGGCGTGCCGGCGGGCGCGACGATGCCCCAATAGTTGACCACGTCGGCATTCGCGACGCCTTCTTCCTGCCAGCTCGGGACGTCGGGCAAGGAGCGGCGCGCGGCGGTTGCCCGTCACCGCAAGCGCTCTGACTTTCTTCTCCGCGACGTAGGGCAACGTCGCCGAAACCGATGCGGTCATCGCCTGGATCTGGCCCGAGAGAGATCGAGCGTCGCTGGCGGCGATGCCCTTGTACGGAACGTGAACGATGTCGTGCCGGTGCGCGCGTTCATGAGCTCGAGCGCGAGATGGTTGATGCTGCCGGTGCCGGCGGAGCCGTAGTTGAGCGCTCCGGCTCGCGCTTCGCGAGCGCGATGAACTCGCGCATCGAGCCCGCGGGCACCGCCGGGTTGACGACGAACACGAGCGGGCTCGTCGGCAATCGACGCGACCGCCGTGAATTGGCGCACCGGATCGTAGCCGGCGCTCTTCGATGCCGCCGCAACCGTTGTGAACGGACACGGCGACGAAGAGCAGCGTATAGCCGTCCGGATCGGCCTTCGCCGCTTCCGCCGCGCCGATCGCGCCGCCGGCCCCCGTGCGGTTGTCGACGACGATGGTGGCCCTGATCGCCTCGCCGAGCCGCTGCGCAACGAAGCGCGCGACGGTGTCGGTGCCCGCGCCCGGCGGGAACGGGACGATCAGTCGGATCGGCTTCGCCGGGTAGATCGGCGGCTGCGCGAACGCGCCGGCCGGCAATGCGAGCGCGAGGACGAATGCAACCGTGCGGAGAAGCACCTTGTGCATTGAGCTGGTGGTGGCCGTGGCGAGCCTTCGTGGCAACGCGGATATCGTTTCCGTTTCGCCTGTCAGTCCTCTCCATCCTTCCTGATGACATCCACGTTGTCGATCAAGCGCGTCGTGCCGAGCGTCGCCGCGCCGAGGACGATCAGCAGGTTCGGATGGTCGAAGCCCTCGGGATGCGGAATGCGCAGCGCGAGGCCGTGGCGGATCGCGACGTAATCGACCTTCCAGCCGCGGTGCGCGAGCTCCATGCGGCCCGCGGCTTCGAGGTTCGCGTAGTCGGTGCGGCCGGCGGCGATCGCGTCGGCAATCTCGCGCAGCACGCGATACAGGTTCGGCGCTTCGGCGCGCTCCGCCGGCGACAGGTAGCTGTTGCGCGACGACAGCGCGAGACCGTCGTCGGCGCGCATGGTCTCGGCCGGCGACGATCTGGATCGGCAGGTTGAACTGCTGCACCATGCCGCGGACGATCTTGAGCTGCTGGTGGTCCTTCTTGCCGAACACCGCGACGTCGCGGCTGGACGAGGTTGAAGAGCTTCAGCACCACCGTGCACACGCCGTGGAAGAACCCGGGGCGGAACGCGCCTTCGAGCTCGTCGGCGAGCGGCGGCGGCTGCACGCGGTAGACCTGCGGCGTCGGATACATCTCCTGCTCGTGCGGCGCGAACAGGACGTCGCACGCCGTCGCGCTCGCAGGCTCGCGCAGTCGGCTTCCAGCGTGCGCGGATAGCGGTCGAAGTCCTCGTTGCGGCCCGAACTGCAGGCGGTTGACGAAGATGCTGGCGACGACGCGCGTCGCCGTGCTGGCGCGCGATCTCGCATCAGCGACAGGTGGCCGTCGTGCAGGTTGCCCATGGTCGGGCACGAAGGCGACGCGGCTGCCGCCGCGCGGGCTGCTCGCGCAGCTCGGCGACGGTGTGACGACTTGCATGCGATCCGTCGTGCGGATCGTGCCAACGCTGCGCTAGCCGCAGTGCTCGGGCGTCGCGAGAAGCGTGCTCGGCTTGCCGGGAACGAGCCGTCCTTCACGGCCGCGCACATAGGCCGCCAGGCCGCTTCGATGCTGCCGCTGCGCCGTCCATGAAGTTGCGCACGAAGCGCGCGCTTGCGGCCCGGCGGTGATGCCCAGCGATGTCGTAGAGCACCAGCACCTGCCCGGCGCAGTCGGGTCCGGCGCCGATGCCGATGACCGGCACGCGCAGCGCCTGCGTGATCACCGCGCCGAGCGCCGCGGGCACGCACTCGACGCACGAGCATCGCGGCGCCGGCGTCGGCGAGCGCCCGCGCATCGGCGAGCAGCGCTGCGGCCGCGTCCGCTCGTCTGCCCTGCACGCGATAGCCGCCGAGCGCGTTGCACCGACTGCGGCGTCAGCCCGACGTGCCCGCACACCGGGATGCCGCGCTCGGTCAGGAACTCGACGATCGTCGGTGCGAGCCAGCCGCCGCCTTCGAGCTTGACCATCTGCGCGCCGGCCTGCAGCAGCAGCGCGCCGACGCGGCGTAGGCCTGCTTCGGGCTCGCCTGGTAGCTGCCGAACGGCAGGTCGGCGATGAGCGAGCGCGCGCGCGCTGGCCGCGCGGCGACGCAGCGCGTGTGATAGACGATGTCGTCCAGCGTGACCGGCAGCGTCGAGTCGTGTCCCTGGATCACCATGCCGAGCGAATCGCCGACGAGCAGCACGTCGACGCCGGCGCGCATCGAGCAGCGCCGCGAAGCTCGCGTCGTAGCAGGTGAGCATGGCGATCTTCTCGCCGTCGCGCGCCATCGCCGCGAGCGCAGGGACGGTCAAGTCGGCGCGGGGCGGCTGCGCGGACGGTACCGGGGTCGTATGAGGCGTCGGTCCATGGCGTCAGGCGGTCTGCGCCGAGATTGAAGAACTCGCGCTGGCCGCGCATCGAGCCGATCCGCGCGAGCAGCAGGTCGAAGTGGCTCGGGTCGTCGACGAAGTTCAGCCGCTCGCTGTTGACGATCAGCAGCGGCGCGGCGTCGTAGCCGTAGAAGAAACGGCTGTACGCGTCGGCGAGCCGCGCGAGGTAATCGCGCAGTGATCGTGCGCTCGTAGTCGACGCCGCGCCGGTGCACGCGCTCGATCAGCGTGTCGACGGGCGCCTGCAGGTAGATGACGAGGTCGGGCATCGGCGCCTGCGGCTTCAGATGCGAATAGACCTTCTCGTAGAGCGCGTATTCGGCGTCGGTCAGATTGAGCCGCGCGAACAGCGGATCCTTGTCGAGCAGGAAATCCGCGACGGTCGTGCGGCGGAACATGTCGAGCTGGCCCAGCGCCGCGCAGCTGGTCGACGCGCTGGAACAGGAACGTGAGCTGCGTCGGCAGCGCGTAGCGCGCCATGTCCTCGTAGAAGCGCGCGAGGAACGGATTGTCGTCGGGGCGCTCGAGCAGCGCCTCGCCGTCCAGATGCTGCGGCGAGCTGCGCGCGCGAGGCTCGTCTTGCCGGCGCCGATCGGTCCTTCGACGACGACATAGCGGCATTTCTCGAGGTCCATCGGCTGGTCTTGCGGACGCTAGCAGAACGTGGGTGCGGGTGCGGGCGACGCGCTGCGCGCGCACGGTGCCGAGGAAGCGCGCGCGCGGGCCCGCGCCCGGGATGGTCGACCGCCGGCGCGATGTCGAGCAAGCGGCCGCAGCACGAACGAGCGCTCGTGCATGCGCGGATGCGGCACGGTCAGATCCGTGCTGCCGGATGCGGCGGCGGCCGTATAGCAGCAAGTCGAGGTCGAGCGTGCGCGGCGCGTTGCGATGCGTTTCGGCGTCGCGCCGGCGATGTTGTCGTCGCTCGATGCGCAGCAACGCGGCGAGGAGCCTGCGCGGCGCGAGTGTGGTGGCGATCGCGATGACGGCGTTGACGTAATCGGGTTGCGGTTCGCTCCCGCCGATCGGCTCGCTCGCGTAGTTCGGCGAGACGGCGACGATGGCGACGCCGCGGCAGCCGCGCGATGGCGCGTACGGCGCGCGCGAGCTGCCGGCGCGGATGGGCAAGGTTGCTGCCCAGGCCCAGGAATGCGGGTGCGACACTCAAACGCTTGCCCCCGCGCTCGTGGCTACCACCGGGGCGCTGCCCAATCGGAGGGACGCCCGCGCGAGCAGGGCGAAGTCGAGGACCGAAAGGCGCGGCTGCGAGCGCGGGTTGCGACCGACACCGCGACGCAACGCGTCGGGCACGGCGTCGCGGAGGCCGCGGCAACTCACGCCTTGCGGTGGCCCTGCGGCGTTCATTGGCTGCGTGGCTCGGCGTCGGGGGCTGCCGGCGCAGCGTCGTCGTGGCGCTTCCGCCCGCGGCCACGCGAGCGGCGCCTCTTCTTCGGCCCTTCATCGGGCTTGAGCATCGCGAGCCGCTCGTCGTGCCCGGCGTTGGCGAAGCGGTCCACCAGTCGGCGAGGCCTGCGAGCTCGTCTTCGAACTCGCCGCTCCTGCATCGCAGATCGAGGAAATCCCAGCCGGCGCGATAATTCAAGCGATGC
>CAVTFF010000023.1:0-169225 GCA_963733985.1 uncultured beta proteobacterium
CGCCCGGGCGCTGGGGGCTGGGCGTTTGGTGTGGGGTGCCTGACGATGACCTACTTTCGCATGGGCAATCCACACTATCATCGGCGCGCCGCCGTTTCACGGTCCTGTTCGGGATGGGAAGGGGTGGTTCCAGCGGGCTATGGTCGTCAGGCATTGACGGGGTGGCGCGCGGCGCGGTGGGCGGTCGCGCGCGGCGGCGGAAGAAGTAAAGTGGGTTGGATCTGGCGCCAGCGACCGCTGGCGCCGTTCAGCGCTCACGGTTATGGGGTCAAGCCGCACGGGCAATTAGTACCGGTTAGCTCAAGGCATTACTGCCCTTCCACACCCGGCCTATCAACGTGGTGGTCTGCCACGACCCTTCAGGGGGATCAAGTCCCCGGGAGATCTCATCTTCAGGCACGTTTCCCGCTTAGATGCTTTCAGCGGTTATCGCTTCCGCACATAGCTACCCGGCAATGCGACTGGCGTCACAACCGGTACACCAGCGGTGCGTCCACTCCGGTCCTCTCGTACTAGGAGCAGCCCCCGTCAAATCTCCAGCGCCCACGGCAGATAGGGACCAAACTGTCTCACGACGTTTTGAACCCAGCTCACGTACCACTTTAAATGGCGAACAGCCATACCCTTGGGACCGGCTACAGCCCCAGGATGTGATGAGCCGACATCGAGGTGCCAAACACCGCCGTCGATATGAACTCTTGGGCGGTATCAGCCTGTTATCCCCGGCGTACCTTTTATCCGTTGAGCGATGGCCCTTCCATACAGAACCACCGGATCACTATGTCCTGCTTTCGCACCTGCTCGCCTTGTCAGGCTCGCAGTCAAGCACGCTTGTGCCATTGCACTATCAGTACGATATCCGACCGTACCTAAGCGTACCTTCGAGCTCCTCCGTTACTCTTTGGGAGGAGACCGCCCCAGTCAAACTGCCTACCATGCACGGTCCCCGATCCAGTCAATGGGGCCAGGTTAGAACCGCAATGACACCAGGCTGGTATTTCAACGTTGGCTCCACGCCAGCTAGCGCCCCCGCTTCATAGCCTCCCAGCTATCCTACACAGGTCCCATCACAGTCCAATGCAAAGCTACAGTAAAGGTGCACGGGGTCTTTCCGTCTTGCCGCGGGGAGATTGCATCTTCACAAACATTTCAACTTCGCTGAGTCTCAGGAGGAGACAGTGTGGCCATCGTTACGCCATTCGTGCAGGTCGGAACTTACCCGACAAGGAATTTCGCTACCTTAGGACCGTTATAGTTACGGCCGCCGTTTACCGGGGCTTCGATCAAGAGCTTGCACCCCATCACTTAACCTTCCGGCACCGGGCAGGCGTCACACCCTATACGTCGACTTTCGTCTTTGCAGAGTGCTGTGTTTTTGTTAAACAGTCGCAGCCACCATTTCTCTGCGGCCCCTCTCGGCTCCGGCTGTACGCCTTCACCTACCAGGGGCGCACCTTATCCCGAAGTTACGGTGCTAATTTGCCGAGTTCCTTCTCCTGAGTTCTCTCAAGCGCCTTAGAATATTCATCCTGCCCACCTGTGTCGGTTTGCGGTACGGTCACCTGCGGACTGAAGCTTAGAGGCTTTTCCTGGAAGCAGGGTATCGCGCACTTCAGGTGGCAAGCCCGCCCTCGTCATCACGCCTCGGCTAAGACCACCGGATTTGCCTAAGGGCCACGCCTACACGCTTCAACCGGGACATCCAACACCCGGCCGCCTAACCTTCTCCGTCCCCCCATCGCATCTCCGAGTCGGTGCGGGAATATTGACCCGCTTCCCATCGGCTACGACTCTCGTCCTCACCTTAGGGGCCGACTCACCCTGCGCCGATGAACGTGGCGCAGGAAACCTTGGGCTTTCGGCGAGCGGGCCTTTCACCCGCTTTATCGCTACTCATGTCAGCATTCGCACTTCCGATACCTCCAGCAGCCCTCTACGAGCCACCTTCACAGGCCTACGGAACGCTCTCCTACCATCACGTACCTGATTCAAATCGCCAGCGCTCGCGACACACCGGCATCGCTCGCATCACTTACGGCTGACTCGACTTCGGAATGGCCACGCCTTGCCGCGTGCGCCTTAACTGGCTGCGCGCAAGTTAGCCTCGCCCATGCGTTGCCGCTTCGACAGCGACTTGAATCAGCGCGAAATCCACAGCTTCGGTGCGCAGTTTGAGCCCCGTTACATCTTCCGCGCAGGACGACTCGACCAGTGAGCTATTACGCTTTCTTTAAATGATGGCTGCTTCTAAGCCAACATCCTGGCTGTCTGAGCCTTCCCACCTCGTTTCCCACTTAACTGCGTCTTGGGGACCTTAGCTGGTGGTCTGGGTTGTTTCCCTCTCGACCCCGGACGTTAGCACCCGGAGTCTGTCTCCCGTGCTCGCACTCTTCGGTATTCGGAGTTTGCTATGGCGCGGTAAGTCACAATGACCCCCGCAACCATGACAGTGCTCTACCCCCGCCGGTGATACACGAGGCACTACCTAAATAGTTTTCGGAGAGAACCAGCTATTTCCGGATTTGTTTAGCCTTTCACCCCTAGCCACAGCTCATCCCCTACCTTTTCAACGGGAGTGGGTTCGGCCCTCCAGTGAGTGTTACCCCACCTTCAGCCTGGCCATGGGTAGATCATCCGGTTTCGGGTCTACGCCTACCAACTGAATCGCCCTGTTCGGACTCGCTTTCGCTGCGCCTCCCCTATTCGGTTAAGCTCGCTGGTAAACGTAAGTCGCTGACCCATTATACAAAAGGTACGCCGTCACCCTTGCTTCAAGCGCTCGGCGCTTGCAGCAAGGCGCATGAGCGTCAACGGTCGGATGTCAGATATCAGCAACCCCGCTCGAATGCGCGCCGTTTTCCTGACATCTGAAATCTGATAACTCTGAAATCTGCGGCCTTGCTGCAAACGCAAAGCGTTTGAAGCAGGGGCTCCGACTGTTTGTATGCATGCGGTTTCAGGATCTATTTCACTCCCCTCCCGGGGTTCTTTTCGCCTTTCCCTCACGGTACTGGTTCACTATCGGTCGATCACGAGTATTTAGCCTTGGAGGATGGTCCCCCCATCTTCAGACAGGATTTCACGTGTCCCGCCCTACTTGTCTCGCGCCTAGTTCCACATCGATCCCTTCGGATACGGGGCTATCACCCACTGTGGCCGGCCTTTCCAGACCGTTCTCCTGAGATCAATGCTAAATCGCGACGGCTGCTCCCATTTCGCTCGCCACTACTCTGGGAATCTCGGTTGATTTCTGTTCCTCCGGCTACTGAGATGTTTCAGTTCACCGGGTTCGCTCTACCCTGCCTATGAATTCAGCTGGGAGTGACCCTTGCGGGCCGGGTTTCCCCATTCGGATATCTGCGGATCAATGCTCGTTTGCCAGCTCCCCGCAGCTTTTCGCAGGCTGCCACGTCCTTCATCGCCTGTGATCGCCAAGGCATCCACCACATGCACTTAGTCGCTTGACCCCATAACACTGAGCACTCGCGCACTCCGCATTACAGGTGCTTGCGCTCCCCATCCCCTCCGACTAAGAGAGAACGGGTCGATACAATCCAACCCATCTCGCCCTCGCACCGCTCAGACCATCAGCTCGCGCCAAGACCCGCTCGGCACGAGCAAGACCTTTACTTCTTCCAATTGTTAAAGAACAACCGATAACCTCTGGCCAATAACCAGAGCTAAGCGTCACCGCTTGGCTCTGCCCACTGCCGCTCCCTCATTCCCACCGCGAATCCCTCAATGGTGGAGCTGAACGGGATCGAACCGACGACCCCCTGCTTGCAAAGCAGGTGCTCTCCCAGCTGAGCTACAGCCCCAGTTGTCAGCTTCCCGATGTCAGACCAGAAACACCGCGCGGCACCTGCTCTCTGCCATCCGACATCCGACATCTGATTGGTGGGTCTGGATGGATTCGAACCATCGACCCCCGCCTTATCAAGACGGTGCTCTAACCAACTGAGCTCAGGCCCGTGTCTGATAGGGCGGACTCCGCCCGTCCCTGCGACAACCGATAAGCGTGGGCACTAGAACAACCCGGCTTTCCGAGAAAGGAGGTGATCCAGCCGCACCTTCCGATACGGCTACCTTGTTACGACTTCACCCCAGTCACGAAACGCACCGTGGTAACCGCCCCCCTTGCGGTTAGGCTAGCTGCTTCTGGTGCATCCCACTCCCATGGTGTGACGGGCGGTGTGTACAAGACCCGGGAACGTATTCACCGCGGCATGCTGATCCGCGATTACTAGCGATTCCGACTTCATGCAGTCGAGTTGCAGACTGCAATCCGGACTACGACCGGCTTTCTAGGGATTGGCTCCCCCTCGCGGGTTGGCAACCCTCTGTACCGGCCATTGTATGACGTGTGAAGCCCTACCCATAAGGGCCATGAGGACTTGACGTCATCCCCACCTTCCTCCGGTTTGTCACCGGCAGTCTCCCTAGAGTGCCCTTGCGTAGCAACTAGGGACAAGGGTTGCGCTCGTTGCGGGACTTAACCCAACATCTCACGACACGAGCTGACGACAGCCATGCAGCACCTGTGTTCCGATTCCCTTTCGGGCACCCCCACCTCTCAGCAGGGTTCCGGACATGTCAAGGGTAGGTAAGGTTGTTCGCGTTGCATCGAATTAATCCACATCATCCACCGCTTGTGCGGGTCCCCGTCAATTCCTTTGAGTTTTAACCTTGCGGCCGTACTCCCCAGGCGGTCAACTTCACGCGTTAGCTACGGTACTGAGAAATCGCTCCCCCAACACCCAGTTGACATCGTTTAGGGCGTGGACTACCAGGGTATCTAATCCTGTTTGCTCCCCACGCTTTCGTGCCTGAGCGTCAGTGTCAGCCCAGGGGGCTGCCTTCGCCATCGGTGTTCCTCCGCATCTCTACGCATTTCACTGCTACACGCGGAATTCCACCCCCCTCTGCCACACTCCAGCCCGCCAGTTTCCAATGCCATTCCCAGGTTAAGCCCGGGGCTTTCACACGCAGACAAACGAACCGCCTGCGCACGCTTTACGCCCAGTAATTCCGATTAACGCTCGCACCCTACGTATTACCGCGGCTGCTGGCACGTAGTTAGCCGGTGCTTATTCTTCCGGTACCGTCAAGAACCCACCGTATTCAAGTGAGCCTTTTCTTCCCGGACAAAAGCGGTTTACAACCCGAAGGCCTTCTTCCCGCACGCGGCATGGCTGGATCAGGGTTGCCCCCATTGTCCAAAATTCCCCACTGCTGCCTCCCGTAGGAGTCTGGGCCGTGTCTCAGTCCCAGTGTGGCTGATCATCCTCTCAGACCAGCTACCGATCGTCGCCTTGGTAAGCCTTTACCTCACCAACTAGCTAATCGGACATCGGCCGCTCCCATAGCGTGAGGCCCTTGCAGGTCCCCCACTTTCCTCCGTAGAGCATATGCGGTATTAGCGCCGGCTTTCGCCGGGTTATCCCCCACTACAGGATACGTTCCGATGCATTACTCACCCGTTCGCCGCTCGCCGCCAGAGTTGCCCCCGCGCTGCCGCTCGACTTGCATGTGTAAAGCATGCCGCCAGCGTTCAATCTGAGCCAGGATCAAACTCTTCAGTTCAATCCATCAAAGTCACTCAATCGACGTTGGCCCCATCCCAATCCCAAAGCTTCCGCCTCGAAATCAGGACAAGACTTCCTTCGCGTGAGCACTCCAAGTTTCCTTCGCCCCAACAAGACAGCTCCCGCCATCCCGCCAAGGCACCAGGCCACCCCAGCACCCACACTTATCGGTTGCAATTTGTTAAAGAACAGACCGGACAAACGAGCTAACCGGGGGCAGACCCCAGAAAACACCGGCAAAGAAGCGCGATTATACAACGTTTCCAGCACCGGTCAACAGCCCGCGCCAATGCCAAGACTCGACCGGACTACGCCGCCGCATTCGACGGGCCGCGAAGCCGCGGCGGGACAATCCGGGAACTTGCGGCACTGGCGATACGGCTTCGCAATGCCCTGTCCACCGCTGCTAGAATGCCCACGGCATGCGAATCGCTCGACTTGTGACATGCGATTCGGTGCGCCTTGCCCAGCGTCTGTGCTAGCAGGCGCCGCTCCCGATCGGGCACGACGACGATAGCGGCGCGAGCGTCGGGGCGCTCGATCCCCTGCTGTCCATCGGCCGCCGACCCTCGATTGTCTCGGCGTGAACCAGAACGCGATCCTCCACGAACCTGTGCCCCGCTCCGTCCTCATCGTCAAACTTGCCGCGATCGGCGACGTGGTGATGGCGCTACCGATGGTGACGGCACTGAGGGCCGCCGATCCCGACACCCGGATCACGTGGCTCTGCGGGGCGACGGTGGCGCCGCTCCTGCGCTACGTCGATGGGATCGACGAGCTCGTCGTCGTCGACGACGCCGCCGTTCTCGCGGGAACGCGCGTGGAGAAGGCGCGGGCGGTGATGTCGGCCTGGAGCGCGCTTCGCGGCAGGCATTTTGATCTGGTCGTCACAGCGCACTCTGATCGCCGCTACCGGATGCTGGCGGCGCGAGTCCGCGGCGGCGAACGACGCTGGCTCGGCGAACGCGCCAGGCGCTCGCGCCTCGTTCCCGGCCGCTACTACGGAGACGAGTACGTGCGGCTCGTCACCGGTATCGACGACCACAACGCGGTACGTTTCGCCGCGCCTCCGGTACGAGCGACGCTCGATGCGAAGGTCGCCGAACGAATCGGAGATTCGACGATGGATAGGCTCGTCGCGCTTGCGCCCGGAGGCGCGCGAAATCCCGCTCGGGACAATCCGTTGCGTCGGTGGCCGCTCGAGCGCTATGCCGCGCTCGCCGATTTGCTCGCGGCAAGGGGCCGCAGGGTGCTGATGACCGGCGGTTCCGACGATACGTGGGTGCGCAGCGCTTTTGCCGGCGTTCCCATCATCGACCTCATCGGCGACACCACGCTCCCGGGTCTGTTCGCGTTGTATGCCCGGTGCGCGGCCGTCGTGACGCACGATTCCGGTCCCATGCACCTCGCACGACTCGCGGGCGTCCCGGTCGTCGGAATGTTCGGACCGACGCTGCCGGCGATATTTTTTCGCGAAAGCGCCGACGCCATCGTGCTCTGGCCCGGCACAGTCCTGCCATGCGCACCGTGCTACGACGGCGTCGAGTTCGCCGCGTGTGCGGACAATCGCTGCATGCAGCTCATCGAGCCCGTCGACGTCGCGGCGCGGGTCGACTCCTTGCTCGCGCCCTGACGATGCGCATCGCGCTCGTCCACGACTGGCTCGATACCTGGGGCGGCGGCGAGGCCGTGCTCGCGGAGCTGCTCCAGGTGTTTCCCGGTGCCGATCTGTATACGCTGGTCGACTATCTCCCGGCGGCGGACCGCGCGCGGCTTCCCGCCGCACGCATCGTCACATCGGCACTGCAGTTCCTGCCCGCGGCCAAGAACTGGTTCCGTTACGCCGCAGTGCTGCGCCCGCAGATCATCGAACGCTTCGATCTCTCCGGATACGATGTCGTGGTGTCGGACTCGCACGCGGTCGCCAAGGGAGCAGTCGCGCACGCTTCGCAGGTCCATGTCTGCTACTGCCATACGCCGGCGCGCTTCGCCTGGACGATGGCCGCGACATATTCGGATCGCGCGACGGCTGGCGCGTCGTGGCGCCGCCCGTTCGTCGAACGCGCGCTGGCGCGCTTTCGCACGTGGGACCGTCGCGCATGCGCGCGAGTCGACCGGTTCATTGCGAACTCGCGGCACATCGCCGCGGCGATTGCGCGGTGCTACGGTCGCGACGCGGATGTGATCTACCCCCCGGTCGACATCGACCGCTTTGCCGCTGCGTCCGCGCAGCCCGGTGCGGCGCAACGCGGCGGCGAATACGTCACCGTTGCGCGGCTCGTCGCGTACAAGCGCGTGGACGTGCTGGTCGAAGCTTTTCGCCTGCTTCCGACGCGGCGGCTGATCGTGATCGGCGATGGTCCCGAGCGTTCCCGGCTGGAGGCACTGGGCGTTCCGAACGTCGAGTTCGCCGGGGCGCAAGACGACGCGGAAACGGCGCGGCGGGTCGCGCGCGCCAAGGCGTTCCTGATCGCTGCCGAGGAGGATTTCGGCATCGCGCCCGTCGAGGCCCAGGCGGCGGGCACGCCGGTGATCGCCTACGGGCGCGGCGGCGCATGCGAATCGGTGCGCGGTCTGGCCGACCCCGCGCCGACCGGCGTGTTCTTCGATGCACAGATACCGTCTTCGGTCGTCGCGGCGATCGCCGCCTTCGAGGCCGAGGCCCCCCGGATCACGGCGGCCGCCTGTCGCGACAACGCCCGGCGCTTCGCCCCGTCGCGTTTTCGCACCGAGATCGCGCAGGCGGTTGCAGCGGCCTGCGCCGCTCCGGCGCGGCCGCGCCCCGTCGCCGAGGCGGCCTGACGGCCCGTCCACGCTATGGCCCGCAACGTTCTGAAGGAGAACTCCACGCTCCTCGACGCGGCGCTGCGCATCGTCGATCCCCTTTTCACGCTTGCTTCCGGCGTGCTCGCGTACTACCTGTATTTCGACAACTGGGAGATCAAGGCGAATTACGTCGCTGCGCTACTCGCGGTTGCGTTGCTTGCATTCGCCGCCTTTCCGTCGCTCAAGCTCTATCAGTCGCAGCGCGGGATCAGCTTCGCCGAGGAAGTGCGCGCACTGTTCCTCGCGTGGCTCGCGATCGCGGTGACCGGGGGCGTGTTCCTGTTCCTCACCAAGACCGGCGCCGACTTTTCGCGCGGCTGGGCGCTCATCTGGATGGCCGGAGGATTCCTCGCGCACACGCTGTCGCGCGCCGCGATACGGATCGTGCTGCGTGCACTGCGCCGGCGCGGCCACAATCTTCGCCATGTGGTCATCGCAGGCGCCGGCGAGCACGGCCGCGACGTCGCCGCGCGCCTCAGGACAGCGCCGTGGAGCGGCCTCACCGTGCGCGGCTTTTATGACGACGATCCGAATCTTCAGGGCACGATGGTCGACGGCATTCCCGTTCTCGGAGGACTCGAGCGGATTGCCGAGGACTTCGCGCAGGATTCCGCCGATCAGGTATGGATCGCGCTACCGCTGCGGGCCGACAAGCGCGTGCGCGAGGTGCTCGATAGCCTCCGCCAGACCTCGGCCGTGGTGCGGTTCGTCCCGGACATCTACAGCTTTCACCTGCTTAATCATTCGGTGACCGAGGTGGCCGGCATGCCGGTGATCTGAATCTCACCGATTCGCCGAAGACCGGCGTCAATCGCGTTGAAGACGCTCGAGGATTTCGTGCTGGCGTCGGTGCTGCTTATCGTCAGTCTGCCGTTATGGGTGCTGATCGGCGTCGGCGTGAAGCTGTCGTCGCGTGGACCGGTGTTCTATCGGCAGGAGCGCGTGACCTGGAACGGTGAGCGCTTCGCGATGCTCAAGTTCCGCACGATGCCGCATAACGCCGAGGCGGGGACCGGCCCCGTCTGGTCGCGCAGCGGCGAGCACGCGCGCGACGGCGTTCGGCGCGTTCCTGCGCCGCTACAGCCTCGACGAACTGCCGCAGCTCTTCAACGTGCTGAACGGGCGACATGTCGCTCGTCGGGCCGCGCCCCGAGCGACCGGAGTTCGTGCGAGCAATTCCGCGCAGCAGATTCCCGGCTACATGCAAAAGCATCTGGTCAAGGCCGGCATCACCGGCTGGGCGCAGGTCAACGATCTGCGCGGCGACACCGATCTCGCGCAGCGGATACAATACGATCTCTATTACATCGACCACTGGTCGGTGATGGTTCGATCTGCGGATTCTTGCCTTAACGCTTTGGCACATCCTGACGAGCCGTCAACGCCCACTAGTCCTGGCCGCCGCTACCGCCTCACCTGCGTCGACGGGCGTCGCGGGCCTGCACGCCGGCGATCCGGATGGGGCGTGCAAGGCATGTCGTTCCGCGGCCTACGTGATTGCACTGGCCGCGCTCTTGATGGGCTATCTCGCACTCGCCGTGCCCGGCGAGTGGTTTCCGGCGCCGCGGATCCCAGATCGTCTGAGGCAGGGGCATTCGCAGTCGCCGCGGCAACGGCACGATCGATGGCGGCGCTTGGTCGTCACCGCCCGAGCCGGAGGCCTCGCGCACCGTGATCGTCACGATCCCAGCCACTTTCGCTCCGCCGACTATCCGGTCGTGGCATGGAACGGTTCGGCTTCGCCGAGAACGCCGACGTCGGCTGTCCTCTGGCGAAGCGAATACGCGCCCGGCAAGCTCATTCGTTCACGATGAGCGATCGTCAGGCCGGCCGCCTCGCTGCCGGTCGTCGATGACGAAGACCCGGAATGGGTCGGCCGCATCACCGGCATCGCGACTCGCGATCCGCGGTCCGCTCGCCGACAGCCGCATGCGGATCGCCGCGGTCGAGCGCCGACGCCGTCGGGCGCATCGGCAGCTCGCCGACCGCATGCGCGAGTGGTTCGACGTTCGAGCCGTGGAGCGGGACGTCGATCAACACGATCGCCGGCGGCGCGGAAGTGCAGGAACTGCCGCTGCCGGCGCTGCTTGCGTGTCGCACGTCGCCATCGGGCTCGCGTCTGTTTCGCTGGTCGCGCTGGCGCAAGCGTCCGGCTCGCGGCATTGCCCGCGGCGCTCGCCGTGATTTCTCGTCGCGTGGGCGTTGCTCGACGCGCGATGGACGTGCAATCTCGCGCGGCAGGTGGCGGAAACGCGCGCGCAGTACGGCGGCAAGGACTGGCGCGAGAAGCCATCTCGCGGCGGAGGATGGCCCGCTGTTCGCGTTCATCGAGAAGGCGCGCGCGAAGATGCCGGCCACGCCCGCGCGAGTATTCATGGTCGCGGACGCGCCTATTTCCGCGGTCGCGGCGCCTATCACCTATACCCGCACAACGTTCAGTTCGACCCGTGGCGAATACGGTGCCGCCTGCCGCGCAGCGTTACGGCCGGGCGACTACCTCGTCGTTTACCAGCGGCTACGGCATGCAGTACGAGCCGACGGAAGGGTCTGTTGCGCTGGGACGGTGGGCACCCGTCGCGGCCGAAGCGATCCTCGTGGAGCCGGGGGCCGCGCTCTTCCGGATCCGGTGATGGACTCCATCGCCTTGATCGCCGGATTGTTGCTGCCGTGGCTTGCTCGGCATCGCGGTGCTGCCGCGCTGCGTATCCCGACGCGCACTGTCGGCGCCGGGCGAGATCGCATGGATCACTGGCGCCGGATATCTGGTGGGCGCGTTCTTCCTCACGGCGTGGATGCGCGCGCTGTCCTAGGCGGCGTGCAGTTCGCTGTGCTGCCGATCGCGGCACCGCTCGGATTGCTGACGCTCTTGCTTGGTTACCTGGCAATCCGGCGTCATGGCGGCGCATCAATGCTCGGGGCCGCGCGGAGCGCGCTCCGCGCGTTGATCGCGTCGACGGGACTCGAAGGCGCCGCCGGGTCGTGTGGCGACTGCTGGTCGCGTGGCTCGCGCTGCGCTTCGTCGCTGCTCGGCTCGTCGTCGAGTGGCAGCCGCTGTATCCGTGGGATGCGTGGATCCAGTGGGCGACCAAGGCCCGCGTCTGGTACGAGCTGGGACATCATCGTGCCGTTCGCGCGCAGCGAGGCGTGGTTCGCGGCGGGCGGTGCCGTCTGACTTCGACGCGTCGCCCGAATATCCGCCGACGGTGCCGCTGCTGCAGGTGTGGACGTGCATCGTGCTCGGCCGCTGGGACGATGCGCTGATGAACTGGCCGTGGTGGCAGTTCTCGGTGGCGCTTGACGCTCGCCGTTTACGGCGCGTTGCGCTCGCTGCGATGTCCGCGCATGGCTGCGCTCGCCGGCGCGTTTCTCGTCGCAACGCTGCCGCTCGCGAACGTCCACGTCGCGCTCGCGGGCTATGCGGATCTGCCGATGGCCGCGTATTACACCGGCGCCGCGCTGGCGATTCTGCGCTGGACGCATGGCGCGGACCCGCGACGCGGCTCTCGCATTGCTGTTCGCCGTCGCGTGCACGCAGATCAAGAGTCCGGGGCTCGTCTGGGCGCCGACGCTCGTCCCCGGCGCTCGTCGTCGCGCTGTGCCGCGCCAGGGACTGAAGCTTGCAGCGATGGCGTTCTGGCGTGGCGCTCGTCGCTGCTCGCCGTGCTCGCGCAGACGCATCCGGTGATCTTCAATTACCGGCTGCACCTCGATTTCGCGCCGGCGTGGGCGCGATCGGTCGAGAGCTACTTCCTGCTCGGCAACTGGAACCTGCTCTGGTACGGCGCGATCGCCGCGCGCTCCTCGCGTGGCGCCAGTTAACCTGCGCCGACGCTCGCGCCGCTGACGGCGTCGTCGCGGCCGATGCCTGTTCCTCTTCTTCGTGTTCGGCTTCACCAATGCGCGCGACTGGGTGACCGAGCAGACGACGATCAACCGGGCGACGCTGCACGCGCTCCGCTCGCTGCGGTGTTCATGGTCCTGGCCTTCCGCGCGTTCGCCGCGCGGTGGACCGCTGCGCACCCGGCCGCCCCTTCGGTGACGGCGACGCCGACAGCGTAGCGCTCCCGCGCGAGCCGTCGCATGCTGGACCTGCCGAGCGTCACGCTCGTGCTGCGCCGACACGGCAAATCACGCACTTGCGCTGCGCGCGCTCGCGCAAGTCGCGCGAGGGAATCCGCTATCGCGCGCACGCTGCTCCTCACCGACGCTGTTCCGCATGGGTCACGGTGCCCGAGGATATCGAGGTCGCCCGCATCGCACCGCTCCAGTCGCGCGACGCCTATTCCCATTTCGTCTTGAAGTCGCTCGCCGCGTACGTCGAGACGCCACATGTGCTTCTCGTGCAGTGGGATGGCTATGCCGTCAATCCCGGCGGCCTGGGACGCCGCATTCCTCGATTGCGACTACATCGGCGCGAAATGGTACTGGCACGAAGACGGCATGCGCGTCGGCAACGGCGGGTTTTCGCTGCGATCGCGAAAGCTTCTCGAAGCGCTGCAGGATCCCCGTATCGTGCTCACCGACGCCGAGGACCTGACGATCGGGCGCACGTTTCGCCGGCTGCTCGAGCGCGAGCACGGCATCCGCTTCGCCAGCGAGGAACTTGCCGATCGTTTTTCATTCGAAGTCGCTTATCCGATCGGCAAGCCCTTCGGCTTTCACGGGCTGTTCAATTTTTGCCGCACCGTGCCGCCGGCGGAGATCGCCGCGCTCGCGCCGGCGTTTTCCGACGGCATCGCACGCTCGCCGCAACTCCTTGCCCTCCTGCGGAACTGCACCGCGCTCGGGCAATGGAACGCGGCGATCGCGATCGCGCGACGAATCCTCGCCGTGACGCCGGACAGCGCCGAAGCCGCGACGATGCTCGCCAATGCCGAGCGCAACGCCGCAGCGCCCGCGGCCGTCGGCCGCAACGATCCCTGCCCCTGCGGCAGCGGCAAGAAATACAAGCAATGTCATGGCGCGCTCGACGGCGATCGCCTGCCCGCCGCAATCGCGACCTCGACCCGGCCCGATGCCGACGCGCAGGTTCGCAACGGAATGGCCGCGCACCAGAGGGGCGATCTCGACGCCGCGGAGCGCGCCTACCGCGCGGCGCTCGCCACGGCCGCCGCGCACCCGGTGGCAATGCACTATCTTGGCGTCGTCCTGTATCAACGCGGGCAGCTCGGCGCGGCGCTGCCGCTTCTCGAGCAGGCCGCGACGGCAGTGCCGCGCGAGCCCGAGTTTCACAACAATCTCGGCCTCGCGCTTGCCGCCGCCGACCGCAGCGATGAAGCGGTCGCGGCGTATCGACGCACGCTCGCCATCAAGCCCGACCACGCCGTGGCGTGGAACAATCTCGGGCTTGCCTTCCAGGCAGGCAATCGGCTTCCTGACGCGATCGCCGCATTTCGCGAAGCCCTGGCCCTCGTTCCCGACTTCGCGCAGGCGCATTGGAACCTCGCGCTCGCTCTGCTCGCGCACGGCGATTTCGACGAGGGCTGGCGCGAATACGAATGGCGGTTCCGGATTCCCGAGCTCGCGCGACATGAGCGGCAATACCCCGGCGCGCGGTGGGACGGCGTCGCGCGTTCCGGACAGACGCTGCTCGTCACCGCCGAGCAGGGGTTGGGCGACACGCTGCAATTCATCCGCTTCGCGCAGCGAATCGCCGCGCGTGGCGTACGCGTGTTGATGAGCGCACCGCGCCCGCTGATCCGGCTGCTCGCCACGGCGGCCGGTGTCGACGCCGTGTACGGACCCGACGACGCGCTGCCTGCGTACGACGCGTACGCGCCGGTGATCACGCTCGCGCGGGCGCTCGAGATTGGGGCGGACGCGATTCCCGCCACGGTCCCCTACCTTGCGACGGATCCGGCACGGCGCGCGGAGATCGCGCCAGCAGTGGCACGCGATGCCGGCCTCAAGATCGGTCTTGCGTGGTCGGGCAGCAGCCGGAACAGCAATGATCGGCGCCGCTCGATTCCCCTGCCCGTCCTTTCGCCGCTGTTCGCGCTTCCAGGCGTATCGTGGTATTCGTTGCAGCGGGAGGAGGACGAGTCCGATGTCGATCGCGTGCCCGCAGCGAGTGCGCTGAAGCGCCTGCCCGCACGTAACGATTTCGACGGCGCCGCGGCGCTCGTCGATGCGCTCGATCTGGTCGTCAGCGTCGATACGAGCCTCGCCCATCTCGCCGGCGCACTCGCCCGTCCGACGTGGGTGATGTTGCCGTTCGCAAGCGATTGGCGGTGGCAGCAGGAACGCACCGACAGCCCGTGGTATCCGACCGTGCGCCTGTTCCGGCAACCGCGAGCCGGGGATTGGGATGCCGTCGTCGGCCGCATCGGCGGCGAGCTCGCTGCACTCGCCGCGCGGCGGGCCGCCGGACCACGCTGACGTCCGCGATGCCGGCAGCACCGGAACAATCGGGAGGCTTCGCGGCGCTTCGTGGCGCGCATGAAGCGTGGCGACGCGGCGACGCTGCCGGTGCGGAGGCGCTTTGCCGCAAAGCGATGGCGTTAGGAATCGACGACGCTCGGGTGTGGACGCTTCTCGGAATCGCGCTGCGTGAGCGCGATCCCGCCGCGGCGGAGGCAGCGCTTCACCGGGCCATCGACCGCGACGCACGCTTCGTCGACGCGCCTTTTCAGCTCGGCAACCTCCATCGCCAGCGAGGGCGCTTCACCGCCGCGATCGCTGCGTACGAGGAGGCGCTCGCACTTGCGCCGGGCCACGCGAACATTCTCAACAACTTGGCGCTCGCACTCGATGCTTCCGGCGAATCGCGGCGGGCCATCGATACGTGGCGCGAAGCGCTCCAACGCGATCCCGGCCACCATCAGGCACAAGGCAATCTTCTGCACGCGCTCTGTCGCGATGGCCACTACCGCGAAGGGGCGTCGATGTTCGAGCGGCAGATGCAACGCAGGCGCGACATCGATGCGAGCCTGTGGATCGACTACGGCATCTGCCAGCACCATCTGCGCGACTACGCCGGCGCGGAGGCGAGCTTCCGGCGCGCACAGGCGCAAGCGCCCGACGACGCGCTCGCCCTCACCAATCTCGGCTCGGTGCTGGTCGATGGCGGCGATCACGAGCGTGCCGAGCCGATTCTCGACCGGGCCCTCATGCTCGATCCGGACCTCCTGTATGCGGCGACGCTGCTCGCGAGCTGCCGCGCGCATCTGTGCAACTGGCACGGGCGGGACGCACTGCACGCGCGCATCATCGAACGCGCGTCCCGCGCGGAGGACGACGAGGTGATCGCCAATCCGTTCACGACGCTGTCGATTCCGATGCCGCCGGCGCTGCAGCTGCGCGTTGCGCGGCGGTGGGCACGTTCGCTCCTTCCGCGGGCAGGGTCTCTACCCATGGCGACACCGCATCCCGGCCGCTCGCGCAACGAAAGGGTTCGCCTCGGCTACGTGTCGTCGGACTTCCGCACCCACGCGATTGCGTTCCTGCTCACAGAAGTCTGGGAGCGGCACGACCGGCGGCAATTCGAGACGTTCGCCTATTCGATCGGTCCGCCGGAGGCTTCGCCGCTACGCTCGCGGATCGAAGCGGCGTTCGAGCATGCTGTCGACTGCAGCGAGGACGCTGCCGAGGACACCGCGCGCCGAATCCGCGACGACGGCATCGATGTCCTGATCGACCTCAACGGCTATACGACGCACGCGAGGAGCGAGATTCTGGCGCTGCGACCGGCGCCGGCCGCCCTCTCATGGCTCGGCTATCTCGGCACGACAGGCGCCGACTTCATCGACTACGTGATCACCGATCGCGTCATCACGCCCGCCGACATGCAGCCGTTCTTCACCGAGCGCCTGCTTCCGCTTCCCAATTCCTTTTGCCCCAGCGACACCCGGCGCGAGATTGCGCGCGAAGCGCCGTCGCGCGAGGCTTGCGGACTTCCGCCCAATGCCCTCGTCTACTGCTGTTTCAACGCGCCCTACAAGATCACGCCCGATGTGTTCGGTACGTGGACGCGACTGCTGGCAGCGGTGCCGGGGAGCGTGCTGTGGCTCGCGCCGGGCAACGAGGTTGCCTCCGCCAACCTGCGGCGGGAAGCGGTTCGCCGCGGCATCGACGGCGATCGTCTCGTGTTCGCACCTCGTGTCGCGCCCGCAGACCATCTCGCGCGGCACGTGCACGCCGACCTCGTCCTCGATACGCTTCCCTACAACGCTGGCACGACTGCGAACGACGCGCTCCTGATGGGCATCCCGGTGCTGACCTGCATCGGCTCGACGATGGCGGGCCGTGTCGCCGCGAGCCAGCTCTACGCGATCGGCTTGCCGGAGCTCGTGTCGGCGGACCTCGGCGACTACGAAGCGACGGCGCTGCGGATCGCTCGGGATCGCGGTGCATTGCAGGCACTGCGGGCAAAGATTGCGCGCAACCGTGCGACGCATCCGCTGTTCGACATGGCCGCTTTCACCCGCGATCTCGAGACGGCACTCCTGGGCGTCGCGCGTGCCTCACGGTGACGGCGCGAGTCGCCTGCGGCGCATCAGCTGCCGCGAACGAGGCGCTCGAGCGCGGCAGCGAACGCGGCGACCGGAGTGGCTTCGTCAAAGAGCCGATCGGCTCCGTCGCGCAGCCGCGCGGCGATCGCATTGCGCCATTCGCCCTCGCCGGCGAGGCGTGCGGCGATGCGCACATAGTCGTCCAGGTCGCGCGCCACGAGTTCGGAGAGCCCCGTGAGCGACAACATCGCCGCACTCTGACGTCCGCGCATGAATCGGCCGGGCAGTGTGACGATCGGCAAACCGGCGGCGAGCGCATCGAGGCTCGTATTGCCGCCCGACCAGCGCAGCGTATCGAGCATCGCGTCGCACACGGCGTTGATGCGCAGGTAGTCGTCGTGGCCGCATTGCGGCAGCACGATGAGGCGCTCGTTCGCCACGCCGGTCCGCGCAAACGCGCGAACGAGCCTCGCGCGATACTTCGCGGTCAGCGCGGGATGTCGGCCCTCGAAGACGACGAGCCGCGCTCGCGGCGCCGCGGCCAGCACGCGCGCAAACAGCGCGTCGTTGTCCGGGTGAATCTTGAACAACGACTGCGGACACAACAATAGCGGCACGCCCTCGGGAAGTCCGATGCGCGAGCGCACGGCGTCAGCCGGGGCCTCGGGGCGCGGGTAGTCGGTGCCGATTCCCGGCAATCGGATCAGCTGCTCGGTGTAATGGGCGTCGGCATCCGGCGGCTCCATCGCGCCACAGGAAAAGAAGGCATCGATCGTCGCGTGGCCGGTAGTGACGGGGTGGCCCCAGGCGGCGCATTGCACCGGCGCGAGACGCAGGGCAGAAAGCGCGAATGATGTCGCGTCCATCCCGAGTTCGGGATACACGAGCGCGTCGAGCGCATCCGCACGAATTGCCGGAGCGATCGCCGACGGGAGCAGCTTTGCGCCCGTGAACGCGCGCACGCGATCCACGCGAGCCGTGAGCTCCGTGAGGAACGGCGTGACGTCTCGGCGCAGGTGATAGACGAAGATTTCGAAGCGCTTTCTGTCGAGACCGGTTATCCAGCTCCGGAAGTAGCGCCCCACCGTGCCGTCGCTCCAGAATGCCGAAGCGAAGCCGACTCGGATGCGTGCGGTCCCTGCCGAACGGCCCGGCCGCGTGCGCCACTCGGGCGCCGCCGCCTCGATCGCTCTGGCGGCGATCGCCGCGTAGCGTGCCTGCAGTTCGCTGTCGTCCTCGCCCTGATAGGCAAGCAGGAAGTTGGTCCAGCGCAGGTCGTCGACGACATCGCCGAAGGCGCGACCATGAACGAGCTTCGGCATTTCGGCTTCGAGCCTCTTCACGCCCGCAGCGTAGCCCGCGCGCGCCGACTCCACCGCCGCGGCATCCGCATAGACCATCGGCAGCGTCAGCGCTTCGCCGAACGCTGCGCGCAACAGCCCCGGCTTGCGCACGCGCGCGCCGGCATATGCGGTCCGCGCGGCGGCGAGATCGTCGCGTTCGGCGAGCGTTCCCGCCAGCTGCAGCAATGCATTGGGATCGGCAGGGGCGAGCGCCGCTGCGCGCGTGTAGAGGTCGACCGCGGAATCGAGGTCGCCGGACCGGCGCGCGATGCCGGCCAGAGCCAGCACCGTCCCCACGTCCGGCTTCAGCGCCAGTGCGCGCCGGTACGCGTCGCCGGCGCGCGCATCGTCGCCCTGTTCGGTGAGCAATGCACCGAGATGGCTCCACGCCAGCGCATAGCCTGGATCGGCGGCAACCGCGCGGCGCACGGCCGCGGCTGCCTCGTCGATACGGCCGGCGGTTCGCAGCGCATTCCCCAGGTTGTTCCAGCCGCGCGCGGACGTGGGGTCGATCTCGACCGCGAGCGTCAATTCGGCGATGGCGTCCGCGATTTTGCCGCGCTCGGCAAGGAGAATGCCGAGCGTGTTGCGCGCTCGGGCATCGCGCGGCGCCATGGAGATTGCGCGCCGGAGATCCGAGATCGCGGCGGGCAGATCGGAGAGACGCTCGCACGCCTTCGACCGCAGCAGGAGCGCGGCATGGACATCCTCGGTCGCAGCGCCGGGTGTGGCAAGCACCGCCGAGAGCAGAGGAGCGGCCGCCATGGCGTTCCCGGCATTGAGCAGCGCCTCCGCGGTGGAAATCCTGGGATCGCGCGCCCGCGCATCAGCCATCACGTGATCTCTCGCCATTCACGAGCGCCTCGGGCGCCTTCGCCGCGAGCGCGGCGATGTACGCACGTTCGAGCGCCTGCGTGTGCGCCGGCATGTCGGTCAGCGCCGAATGCGCGAGCCCCGCGCGGATCCGCGCGCGCACCTCTCGCATGAACGCCGCGTCGGTCGCAAGCCTCGCAGCGACGTCGACGTACTCGCGGCCGCTCGCGGCGACCGTGTCGGTGACGCCGAGATTGGCGAGAATCGAATACGATGTACGTTCGCCATGGCGCTTGCCGAGCAATGTCACGACCGGCACGCCCATGTCGAGCGCCTCGAGCGTGCCGTTGACGCCGCCGAACGGCATGGGGTCGAGCACGAAGTCGACCAACGCATAGCGGGACCGATTTTCGGCGTCGTTGCGTCCCTGCGGCACGTAGAGCAGACGGTCGCGCGAGATGCCTGCCGCCGCAGCGAGACGTTCATACATCGCGGCGAGCGCCGGATTCACCGGCGAAAAGGCGAGCTTCGTCTGCGGAACGCGCGCAAGCACGTCGCGCCACAGCGCAAGGCAGCGCCGCGACAGCTTGAGGCCGGACACGAACGCACCGATGACGATCGCATCCTCGGCGATGCCGAGCGCGGCCCGGTGGAACGGGTGCGTCTCCGCCGGCATGACGTGCCGATACGGATACACACAACCGTCCATCGGCAGCAACGTTTCGATCTGGAATGCCTGGGCCTCGGGCACGTCGCAGTAGCGATCGGTGAGCTTGAAGTCGATCGCCGAGAGTCCGACCGAGCCGGCGCTCGCCACGTGGGTGATCTGCACGCGGGCCGGCTTCAAGGCCAGGATGCCCGGCTTAGCGCCCTTCGTATGCGTAGAGAGATCGACCAGGACGTCGAGATCGTCGCCCGCGATGCGTGCAGCCGCGGTGCGCTCGTCCGGTCCGGCGACGACATCGAAACGGTCTGCGAGACTGCGAAATCGCGCCGTCCATTCGTCATCCGCTGGAGACAGCGAGTAGAAATGGAGCTCGAAGCGTGCCTTGTCATGGTGCTCGACCGCCGACCAGATCATCTTGCCCATCACGTGGTCGCGAAGGTCCGCGGAAAGATAGCCGATGCGCAGGCGTCCCGGTTTGC
This sequence comes from uncultured beta proteobacterium, assembly GCA_963733985.1. Classification (GTDB taxonomy): domain Bacteria; phylum Pseudomonadota; class Gammaproteobacteria; order Burkholderiales; family Casimicrobiaceae; genus CAIWHR01. Next base: position 20,164 of record CAVTFF010000023.1, read on the forward strand.
GTGTGGCCGAACGCGGCAACGGCTCGCCGTAGACGCGCCGCGCCGATGCGTCGTACAGGCGCGCATAGTGGTCGATCATTTCCACGGGCACATCGAAAAAGAGCAGCAAGTACAGAAGTTCCTCGAGGCTGTCGACGAGCTGCGCGTCGCCATCGGTCACGAAACGCTCCTGGGCGAGGCCGTCGAGATAGCGCTCGAGCGCAGCGAAGTCGCCGAGATGCTGGCTGGCCTCGAGCGCGTGGACCGCGAGCGGCAGGGCGTTCGGACAGCGTGCCTCGAAGCGCCGGAAGTTCGCGAGCCAGGCATCGAACCTTCCTGCGGCAAGCAGCACCTCGCCCAAATTCTTGTAGGCGGCGACGTTCCCCGGATCCGCGGAAAGGACTTCGCCGTAGGCCGCGATTGCAGCGTCGGCGGCGCCCTGCGCCTGGAACAGCACGCCGAGGTTGAAATGCGCGGCGACGAGGTCGGGGCGCAGCGCGAGCGCGCGCTGGTACGCACGCGCCGCTTCGCCCGATTCGCCCTGCATCTGCAACGCAATGCCATGGCTGTAGTGCCCTTCTCCATCGTTGGCGTCGATACGCAGCGCGGCGTCGAAGGCCGCAGCCGCTCCCGAACCGTCATGCCGGGCGAGCCGCGCTTCGCCCAGCGCGCGCCACAGTCTTGCGTCACCGGAGGTCCTTGCGAGCCCGTCTTCGGCGAGCGCGATCGAAGCCTCGACGTCGTGCATCGCCAGCGCCGCACGCGCGGCCGCAACGCGCGCGTCGATGTACCCCGGCGCGGCCGCGAGCGCCGCCGTGAACGCTTCGCGTGCGCCGCCCACGTCGCCGTCGTCTCGCCGCGCGACACCGGACAGAAACCACGCGGTCGCAAATTCCGGCTGTAGGTCGAGAACGGTTCGGTATTGCGCGATTGCTGCGGCGCGGTCGCCGCTCTGATGGGCGCGTACGGCGCTTTCCCACGTCGCGTCGAGCGCCGCGGCATCGGCCGGGCATTCCCGCGACGGATCGCGCACGCGCGCCATGCCGTCGACTGCGGCCATCGCTTCTTCGATATCGCGGAAGGCGCGATCGATGAGCGGCGCGCGATTCGGCAAGGGTAACGTCGCGAGCGTCCAGATCGCCCGCGCAGGTCGCAGCGCGAGCAGAGGTCCGCTCGCCGCGGCGAGGCCGACGAGATCGACGAGCACATCCGGATCGCGCGCCGCGATCACCTTGGCAGCGACGGAGTCGGGCTCGTGCGGCAGCGCGACGCCGGTCAATCCTGCGGCCGTCGGCGGGGCTCGCGCGCCGATCGCGGCAAGCGCGATGTCGAACCTGTCGGGCGACAATGCGGCGAAGCGGTGCACTTCCACAACGGCCGCGGCATCGGCCGGAAGCAGAAGAACGATGCGCAGCCGTTCTCCCGCCGTTCGCCGAGGCCACATGACCGGGACAGGCGCGACGAACGTTGTCGCGCACAGCGCGGCGTAGCGTTCGCCGAGAACACCCGCGCTCTCGCGGTCGAATTGCGCAACAGCTGCCGCAGCGCGACGCAACGCCTCCCGATCGACGTCCGCGTAGGAGCGCTCGCGTGCTCGTGTGACAAGCGCGTCGCGCGTTTCTCCGGCACCGGCACCTGCTGCGCCGGCAAGATGCTCGAGCACGAGCGTTGTCAGCAGCGCCGGCGCGGCGGCGAGCGCATCCGGAAGCCGTGCAAGCGCCTCGAGCAGCGCTTCGCGTCGCTGTCCCTGTGGCGCCGCGTCGAGCGCCTTCGCCAACGGCCCCGCAAGCGCCGGAACGGCAAGAAAATGCGGTTCGCGCTCGAGCGTGCGCGCGGCAAGCGCAAACGGTTCGGCGTCCGGCGACCGCTCTTCGGTTGCCATCGTCGCGATCGCGCGGATCAGCGTTGCGCGGGGATCGCCCGGTGCGAGTGCCAGGACGCGCTCCGCCGCAGCGCGTGCGGCGGCGGATTCGTCGGTCGCGAGCAGCGCCTCCGCCAGCGCCTGCGCCGGAGCGAGATGCGCCGGTGCAAGGCGCGAGCCTTCGCGCCACGCCATGATCGCCTCCGCCGGTCGACCGAGCTGCCACAACACTTCCCCCAGCACGAAATGGAGATCGGACGCGCGTGGGTCGGCGCGTGCCGCGCGGCGATAGCACAGCATCGCGTCGATCGCGCGCCCCTCGCGCTGGTGCACACGACCCCGTTCGAACCACCGGACGTAATCCGGCGTCGTCATCAACGTCGTGCTCCGGGACTCGCGGCGAAGCGCGGCCGGCAAGGAGCGCGTTTGGCGAGTAACGGGCGATCATCATGCATTGCGAGTCGATTCTATCGCATCGCGTCGCGGTCCCCGGACGGAAGCGCCGCTGCGTTCAGGCGCCGTCGTCTCGCGGCGGCATAGTAAACTCCGTCAAATTCCAGCGACCCCGACCATGAACGCTTCCGCTCTGATGGGCCAGGTGCACGAACGCCGGTGGTTCTATGAGTTCGATCTGCCCGACGGCACGAAGACGACGTCGTACCTGCCCGCGGGTGTCGCACGCATCCACGCGACCCGCCTCGCCATGCTCTGGCAATGCCTGGCGCCGCTCGCCGCCGCCGGCTGGGAGCGCCTGTCCGTCGTCGACGTCGCGTGCCACCAGGGCTTTTTCGCGACGCAGCTTGCGCGCAAAGGCTGCCGCGAAGTGGTCGCCGTCGATGCGCGTCCCGAGCACGTCGCGGACGCGATGCTGATGGCCGACGTCTATGGACTCTCCAATCTGCGCACCGTCCTGGCCGACATCGCGACGCTCGATGCGGCGGCGCTGGGCACGTTCGACGTGACGCTGATGCTCGGCCTCCTCTACCACGTCGAGAACCCGGTCGGCGCGCTGCGGCTCGCGCGCGCGCTCACCCGCCGCGCATGCGTCATCGAGACGCAAGTGACTCCGAACATGACGGGTGTCGTCGACTGGGGCGCGTACACGTTCCAGCGGCACATGATCGGGAGCTTCGCGCTGATCGACGAAACCGACGAGACGCACGCGCCCGAGGCGAGCACGACCGGCATTTGCCTTTGCCCGAGTTACGAGGCGCTGCTGTTCGTGCTCTCGAAGGTCGGTTTCACGCGCGTCGAGCGCGTCGCTCCGCCGCCGGATGCGTATGAGCAACTCGCGAGCGGCAAGCGCGTCATGGTCGTCGCCTACGTCGATTAGGCCGTACTCAACAGCTCCGCCGCATACGGCCACATGTGCCACGCGGCCGAGTCGCAGGCGAGCAGCGCTTCGAGGCTGCGCGCCAGCGCGGCAGCCGCGGCCGCCGGATCGCGATGGATCTCGGCGGGTGCGATTTCGAGCTGTCGACGCCCGGTCGCACGGTCGAGGCCGGCGCTGAACGTGACGATTGGAATGCCGCGCGCGCAGGCGAGCGCGATGAGGCCGCGCGGCATTGCGAGCCGGCCGCCGCGGAATGGCGCTTCGATCTTCGAGCGCCCGGCCGGAAGCGGCACGTCGCACAGCGCGACGATCGACGAGCGCGCGTCGAGCGCTTGCGCGATCTCCACCGTCGCGCCGCCGGTATAGATGACGGGCGCACCCGTCGCCCGCTCGGTCGCGCGAATGCGCAGCCGCATATAGGAGCGCCGTCCGAAATCGCCGCCGAATTCGGCCGGCGAAAGACGCCGCGCGAGAAACCGCGACCGGTGTCGCGAGCGGCCCAGATGCCGCAGCGCCCACAGCCCCGCGCCCCAGTGGCACGTCACGGCGAGAAACGGCCCGGCGGCGGGCCACGCCCCACGCACATCGACATGCCGGTCGAGCCAGCGATCCGAACGGGTGAGCGTCAGGAACAGATCCGCATGATCGACGAGTTGCACGAGGCGCCACGCGCGGCGCCACGCGATTTCGTCGACGTCAGCGCTGCGTGCTCCCGGAAGGCTGATGCCTGCAAATCGACGCGCCTGCTGCCAGGCGGCCGACTCGGCGTCGAAACAGGTCGTATCGCTCGCGGAGACGCGGCTTAGCAGCGCAAAGCCCGCGCTCCACGGCAGCGAAGCCGCCAGCGCAGGCCAACCCCAGTGCGTCGCTGCCGTGCTCACTGGATAACCTCCCCCAGGCTTGCCCACTGTGTGGGCAGCGCCGCCCCCCTCCCGAGGAGGGGGCGAGCGCCTTCGGGCGGCCGTGCGGCGCTCAAGGGTGTGCCCCCACGCTTGCGGACGATGCCGCTGCGCTGCCCCCCGAGGGGGACCGATTCGCGCCTTGGGGCGGCCCGGCGGCGCTCATTGTCGGCATGTCCGCAGCGCGAGCGCGGGAGTCAGCCCGCTCACTTCCGCGGTTCGTTGTCGTGCCAGCGATGCGGCAGCCGCACGAAGCCCATCTCGCGCGTCTCGCCAGTGACCACGAGGGGCACCTCGCGGGTGTCGAAGATGCGCATGCCCTCGGGGTCGGCAGCGAATCCGCGCACGTAATACTTGCCGGGCAGGAGCGCGAGCCGCGGCAACGTCAGCGTAAACGCGTAGCGGTCCGGCGCGACCCCGGTGGGCTGCACGCCGTCCATGTCCGTTCCGACGCCATAGACGGGGGTACCGTCGGCACGGACGATGCCGACGAGCGCGACCGGAACGCGGCCGTCCGGCGAGTACACTTCGCCACGGACGACGAGCTCCGAATCCTGGGCGATGGTGCCGCCGGGCGAAAGCTCGAGCGCGCGCATCGCGTAATGACCGGCGGACCCGCTGACGCTGGCGTCCGCGCGCGGCAGCAGCGGCACTTTGCGCGCGGTCTTCTCCTCGTGATACGCGAGATACGCCTGCGTCACGTCGGCCGCTGGGCCGTAGCGCTCGACGCGGCCGTCCTTGAGCCATAGGGCGTGGCGGCACAGCTTCTGGACGTGGTACATGCTATGCGAGCAGAACAGCAGCGTCCCACCGCCTTCGAGGTAGGCCTCCATCCACGCAATGCATTTCTTCTGGAACGATTCGTCGCCGACCGCGAGCACTTCGTCGGTGATGAGGATGTCGGGTGCGAGCGTCGTCGCGACGGCAAACCCCAGGCGGACCACCATTCCCGACGAATAGTGCTTGATCGGATCGTGAATGTGCTCGCCAATGTCGGCAAAGGCGACGATCTCGTCGCGCTTGGCCGCGATGTCCGCGGGCGAAAGACCGAGGAGCGCCGCAGCGAGATCGATGTTGGCGAGTCCCGTGTATCCGGGGTGGAAGCCCGAGCCCAGTTCGAGCAGCGCGCCGACGCGGCCGCCTACCGTCACCGCGCCGCGCGTCGGCTTGATCACGCCCGCGACGATCTTCAGCAGCGTGGACTTGCCCGCGCCGTTCTCGCCGATCACGCCGAGTGACTCGCCACGCTTCATCTCGAGGCTGACGCTGTCGACCGCGCGGAAGACGTGTGCGGCGGGATGTCCGCGCAGCAAGTCCCAGACGAGGCGCAAGCGGCCGCCACGCGATTCGACTTTCGCGTAGTCCTTGCCGACGCCGGCGAGAGCCAGCAGCGGCCGATCTGCGTTCATGGATGTGCCCCCACGCTTGCGGCTGTCGCCGCTGCGCTGCCCCCCGATAGACGCCCGTGCGAGCAGGGCGAAGCCAAGGCCCGAAGGGCGCGTCTGCGAGCACAGGTGGCGGCCGACCCCGCGGTACAACGCTTCGCGAACCACGTCGCGGAGGCCATGCAATCCGCGCTGGCGCTCATACGAAGTCCTCGAAGTGCGGGGACAGCCGGCGAAACACCCAGCGGCCGGCGAAGAACACCGCCAATGCGGCGCCGAGCGCCACGGCGTCGCCCCAGCGCGGCGCGAGCCGACCGTCGAGCAGCGCGTCGCGCAAGCGATCGACGAGCCAGCCGAACGGATTGGCCGCGACCCATGGCCGCACACCCTCCGGCACGAGGGTCAGCGGATAGAGGATCGGCGTCAGGTACATGAGGATCATCAGGATCGGCGAAAGAACGTGTTCGATGTCGCGGACAAAGACCTGCAACGACGAGAGCAGCAGGCCGATCCCCGTCACCCCAATCGCGAGGATGACCCAGATCGGCACCGCGAGCAGCAGACCTTCGAATCGCACCGGCTCGCCGAACGCGAAGAGTACGACGAGCACCGCGACGTAGCCGGCAAACTGCAGTGCGAGCGTGGCCGCGACCGACGCGTAGACGACGATCTCGTGCGGAAACGCGACCTTGCGGATCAGGTCCGCGTAGGCGAGCGGCGCGACGGTGGCCCGCTGCAGTCCTTCCTGCGCCGCGAGCCACGGCCACAGCGCGACTGCGACGAACAGCAGGAAACTGCGGCCATCGAACGCGCCGGCGCGGAACACCGTCGTGAACACGAAATGGTAAACGCCGAGCAGCGCCAGCGGATGCAGCAGCGCCCACGCGAGGCCGGTGACGCTGCCGAGATACCGGGTGACGAGCTCGCGGCGGAAGAAATTGGCGAACAGCGCGCGATTGCGGCGCGCGCCGTGCGCCGCGACGACAGGACGCGAGCCCGCCGCTTTCGCTTCGATCACCGGCGCTCTTCCACCGCCTGCAGGAGCAACTCCTCCAGCGCACGCGTATAGCCGCTTGTATCGAACAGCGGGTGTGTCCCGCGGTTCACGGCGAGCCGGGTCCGGAATTCCGCGAGCCTCGCGGGGTCGCGCGCCAACCGCAATGCCAGCGCTTCGTACTCCGCCAGGCTGTGCGTCACGAGCTCGGGCACGCCAATCGCGCGAAGGTGGCTTCCCGAAACGCGACTCGCGAAGGTTTCACCCGCACAGGTCACGACCGGGAGTCCCGCAAACAGCGCATCGTTCCCCGTTGTGTGCGCATTGCATGGAAACGTATCGAGAAAGACATCGGCGACCGCGTGGCGCGCAAGGTGCTCGGCGACCGGCACGCGGGGCGCGAACAGCAGCCGCTCCGGCGCCACGCCCCGCCCCCGGGCCTCCCGCTCGAGATTTGGACGCACAAGCGAATCGGTGTCGAGCAACCATAACACGCTTTGGGGCACGTTCTGCAGAAGGCGCATCCAGACGTCGAACACGGCGGGTTGTATCTTGTAGCTGCCGTTGAAGCAGCAGAACACGAATCCCGTGTCCGGCAGCCCTGCTCGCGCACGGTCGGTCTTTGCCCCGAACGGCCGCTGGGTGTCGCCCGGCATGTAGCAATGCGGCAGATACATGAAGCGTTCGGTGAAATGGATCTGCTGTTCTGGTGGTGTGACGAAGCGGTCGGTCAGGATGTAATCGTAGTAGTCGGCCCCGAGCGTGCCCGGAAAACCGATGCAATTGATCTGGATCGGCGCCGGGCGGGTCGCAAAGATTTCTCCCCGCGCGTGGATCACGTGGCCGCTCGTGTCGAAGAGAACTGCGATCCCGTCCCTCCTGATGCGCTCTGCGGTCGAGCGAAACGTCTCGTCGCGCACATCGACGAAATGGTCGAACGCCCTGCTGAACCGGGCGCGGGCGGCGCTGCGATCATCCGGGCCGAACGAATAGCCGCAGACCTCGAAGCGCGCTCGGTCGTGCCTCTCGATCACCTCGGTCAGGAGGTTGGCAAGCGGGTGCGAGCGAAAGTCCGCGCCGACATAGCCGATCCTCATTCGACCGTCACGCCGGCGCGGCATCGCTGGTCGAGGGGCGGGCTTGGCGGCGATCTGGCGATCGACCCAGTCGCGTGCGGCGATGAGCTGGTCCTCCGCGCTGTACGGCAGGGCGAGCAGGTTGTGCGGCGAAACGGGCGAACCGCGGTGCTGCCGGATCCGCTCGCGCTGTCGCGCAAACAGGGAATCGACGTCGTCCCATCGGCATATCTGCTGACGCGTGTACAACAGGACATTTTCCGCATCGTCGAATCCCGGCTCGATCGCCAACGCCCTTTCGAGGAGCGGCTGTGCCTCGTCGTAACGCTGCTCCGCAAGCAGCATCGACGCCATATTGACCATCGCCTTGGGATCGTCGCCGCCATACTCCAGCGCCCGACCGAAACTCGCGCGCGCGCGCGCGTAATCGCCGACCCGGTGTTGGCACGTGCCAAGTCCTGCCCAGAGCGTCGCGGCGCGCGGGCTGAGCGCAACGGCGCGTTCGTACCAGGGAATCGCATCGGTGAAACGTCCCTGTTGCTGAAGGACGCCGGCGAGATTCGCGATGGCTTCGAGCATCGCCGGCTGCCGCTCGGCCGCCTCGCGGTAACTGCGTTCGGCCGCCGCCAGATCTCCTTGCGCTTGCAACGCCAGGCCGAGGTTGTTAAGGAGCACCGGATGCCCTGGTCCGCACGCAAGCGCGCGCCGATAGGCTGCCGCGGCGAGGCCATAGTCGCCTTCGCGCCGATGGAGATCTCCAATCCTGAAATGCGCCTCCGGTTGACCAGGCGCCAATGCAGCTGCCTTCTCCCAGGCAGCGAGAGCTTCTGCGGACCTTGTCGATTCGACGCAAAGGCCGAGCACATTCCACGCGTCGGCATTGGCGGGATCGAGCGCAACCGCGCTGCGCGCGGATTCCGCACCGTTCGCGACCATGCCCGCCCCGAATTGCGCGCGCGCAAGACTGGCATGAAGGTCGGCGCGTCCCGGATCGATCGCGATTGCCCGCCCAATCCGGTTCAGCGCCGACGCGTGATCGCCCCGCTGCAAGTCGATCTGCCCCAGGATGCTCCACGCGTCGGAGCGGTTCGGCGCGGACGCCAGCGCACGCTCGCAGCAGACCGCAGCGGTCGCCAGATCGTTTCGTTGCATGGCAGCGCCAGCCTGCTGCAGCAGCGCCTCCACTCCAGCGTACCCGGAATCCGGCGTCTGCCGAACCTGGTCGAGGCTCCCGTGACAATCCTTGTAGCGCTTGCCGCTGCCGCACGGACAAGGCTCGTTGCGACGGATGTTTGTCGACAGCATGTGTGGCGCAATCGGTCCGCCCGAAAAGAGTGCTGCGCAGATTCTACTGCCGGACGTCGTCGACGAGCGCATCAAATCGGGTTACCTGCCTCGCTACGCAGGCGAGGACCCAACGTCCTGCGAGGGCAACCGAACGAAACCGGATTCCCTCTCGACCACGGTTACTCGCGCGGGCTTCGCGCGAACGACGAGATGATCTACTGCGCCGGCGGCTGCAGCCGCAGCGCGTCGATTGCGGCCTCGTCGACGACGACCTCGTTCCTTGCCGCGATGCCGCGCATCAGCTCGTTCTTGGCGTCGACGATGTGCTGATTGCGGAGCTGTTTCATGATGTCGCCTTTCACATCGTCAAAGCTCTTCTGGACGGCGGCATTGCGCGCGTCCAGACGCACGATGTGCCAGCCGGCGCGGGACTTGACCGGCTCGCTGATGTCGCCCGGCTTCTTCAGCGCGAACGCAACCTCCGCAACCTGCGCGTCGAGATCGGTGCGCGCGAGTGGGCCGATGCGGCCACGGGCGTCACGCTTGGAAGTGTCGTCGGAGATGGTTGCGGCGAAGTCGCCGATATCCGCACCGGCACGAATCTTCGCGTACGCTTCGTCGGCGCGCTTTTTCGCGCCTTCGAATCCGTCCTTTTCCGCGGAGAAGAAGACCTGCGTCAGCATCAGCGTCTCCGGGGTCGTGTAGCCGGCCTTGCCGACAAGGTATTGCTCACGCGCAACGCGCTCGAATTTCGCCGACTGCGCGGCAAACTCCCGCGCCGCAGTCTCCTCGACCTGCGCGAGCAGGATCGCGGCAAGGAGCTTGTCGTCCTCGAGCACCAGACGATGTTTCACCATCGCGTCCTGATCGAGCTTCTTTTCCCTTGCCTGCGCTGCGAGCTCGCGCGTGACGAGTATCCGCTCGATCAATTCGCGATTGCGGCGCGTGCTGGCGGCGAACGCGGCACGATCCTGCTTGGGAATGCGTTGCAGCTCGGCTTCGTAATCGGCCTTCGTGATCACGATGTCGCCGCGGCGAACGAGCACGGGATCCGAGGCGTCGGCGGCGATCGCGACGGCCGGTGCGGCGAGGATGAATGCGGTCGAAAGGACGAGGCGGCGAGTGTGGCGGGAAAGCAGCGTGGTTTTCATTCGTCGGGGTTGGCTCGATGAGATTGATCAAAGCGATTGCGGGTCTTGCCGCGGAAAAAGCGAAGCCCCGCGACGCGGGGCTTCGATGTGGCTCTTGTTGCGCCGGTGATCAGCTTCCCGGCGGCTTCTGCCAGTCGATACCCAGGTCACACGGCGTTCCCGCCGGGCTGCACTGTTCGGCACCGTTGGACAGCTCGTTCTTGATGTTGAAATAGTAGGTCTGCCCTGGTACGAGCACTGGGTACGCCCCAAACGCCGTACCGACCGAGAACCGCTGCGTTCCGCCGGCGCCCTCCCAGTAGTTCAGCACACTCGGGCTGGACCAATCGCAGCTCTGCGTCGAGAATGCCCTCGCCCGCCAATGGGTGGTGCCGTAGTACTCGTCCGAACCGAGGGTACCGACAGTCGTCGAGTTGGGGGTTCCCGGCGGCACCGTGATGCGCACGACGACGGCTTCGTGGTCGGTGAAATAGACCGGGGGGATCGACGTCAGGTAGCGGTGCGGGCTGTCATTCCAGACGACGTCGATCAGGATCGTTTTGTTGAAGCCCGCGCACGAAATTGGGCCTCCCCCGCCGCCACCGCCGCCGCTGCCCGCGACGGTGAACGTCGTGCTGATCGCCGCTGCGCACGAAGCCCCGTTGCAGGCCTGCGCGGTATACGTGTAATTGACGGCCGTCGTCAGCGGATTCGACGGGAGGGTGTCGGACTTCGTCGATGACGCCACCGCGCCATCCGCGGCCCAGGCCGAAACATTCTTCGTCCACGTCCACGCCGTGACCGTCCCGGCGCAGGTCGCGGTCATCGAGACTGCGCCACCGGTGTTCGCCAGCGTCCCGCTGGACGGCGTCTTGGCCGAGAAACTGCAGCCCGTCGGCGCCGGCGGCGGCGCGGCGACCCAGTTGACGACGAAATTCGGCGAAGCGGGCCCAGCGCCGTTGGCGTTGGTCCCCGTGACCGTGTAGGTAACGTTGCCGGTCAGGGCTTCGTTCGCCGCACAGGTCATCCCCGATTTGCCGGCGCAGGATCCGCCTGTCCAGGAAAAGCTCGTGGCCTCGGGAGTGCATCGCGCAACCAAGCCAATCGCAGCGCCCACGGTGCCCGTCGACGGACCCTGGACCAGACAGGCTGGCTTGGCCGTCGAAGCGGCGCCGGTGATGCACGTGAGCGTCTGCGAAGGGGGGCTTCCGCTCAACTGCCAAGCCGTGCAGCCGGACCCGGTGATCGTGATCGTGGCCTGGGCGAAGACCGGAACGGTTGTCGCGAGCGCAAGTGCCCCGGCCGCAACGGCCAGCAGCGTTCGAATCGATGACCTCGTCATAATGCGCTCCCTCGTCTACCCAAATGCTCGCATCGGCACGCGGCCTCGCGAAAACTAATCAATTATAGCCCAAGAACGCGCTCTTTTATAGAGGGGAAATCCCATCCGCGCGTCAGGCGTGTCGGACCTTCCGGCGGTCCGCCGGCGTGAGCGCTCACATGAAATGAGATGCGTGCAAGGAGCAGACGCGATTGGCGTCGATGCCGGCGACGCTGCGCGTGCCAAAAAAAGGGCGGGAACGAATCCCGCCCTTCCATGCTGCATCGACGCGTGTTGCCTAGTTGCTCGTGTACTTGTGCTTGTAGCCACCGCCGTAGGCCGATTGCGTCGTGACGCAACCTCCGGGCGGGGGTGGGTTGACGCACGCGCCCAGTTGGCCATTGTAGAACGTCGCCGTCGCGAAGCCCACGACCGGCAGGCCGTTGAACGTCTGGCCCGTGGTCGAGATCAGCTGGTGGATCGGGGCGGTTGCGCCACCGACCAGGTTGAGACGCGCCCAGCCGTCCTGGAACGTCTTGGTGTCGATGTTCCTGCTGCGCGGCGAACTGAACACGTTCGTGTTGTTGAACGTGACGATGTTCGCTTCCCAGCACAGCGCTGCCGCCGGCGAGCCGGGGAGCGGCGGCGAGAAGGTCGGCGGAGGGCCGCCTTGCACTTGCTCTTCGCGGTCCCAGAAGGCGATGCCGACGTCGTCGCACGCACCGGACGCTCCGAAGTTGCGCTGGAACAGCTTCGGCGGCGTGCCCGTGCCGACGGAGACGTAGTAGCGCTTGGTCGGATAGGTGACGACCCAGTCGGTGCGCGACGACGTGCCCGAATCCAGGATGTACTCGTTCATCACCGTGTCGTGCATCATCGCGGCGCTGACCGCGTCGATGCCGGTCGTCCAGGTGGCGGTGACAACCGTGCCGCCCTTGTACGTTTCGGACTGCGTCGACTGAACCGTCCGCGAGCGTCGGGTCGACCGCCGACGGGATCGTCCACAGCGAGCCGACCGCGTTGAACGCTTCCAGCGCGACCGCTTCGGCGGCGGTTTCGGCCGTCGCGTTCACGTTGATGATCGTCAGGTCGCCGAACAGGCCGCCCGAGCCGACGATCGTGTTCGGTCGACGCGACGGCGTCGGAGAGGGCGGTGCAGGGCGGTACGCCGGCCACGTGCGTGACGCCCGTTTCCGTGTCGCTACCCGCGACGATGTCGCCCATTTCGATGATTTCGATGTAGCCTTCACGCGTCCGGTCGAGCGAGCTGTCCGCGCCGTCCGCATTCGAGCCGCTGAACTGCGACGCGACGAACGGATAGACCGTGCCGGCCGTCAGCGGCGGCGTCGTGCAGGACTTGTCGTACGTCACCACGCCGGCGCCATCGCTCGTCGGAACGATGCCGGCCGTCCAGACGTCGTTGTGCGACAGGTACAAGTTGAAGTCCAGCACTTCGCGAGAGTTCAGGCTTTCGAGGAAGCGGACCTTGACGGCCTTCGCCGATGCGGTCGAGTTGACGACCGACAGCAGCGTGTTGTACTGCGCGTTCGGAAACGTCGCATCGGACGGCGTCTGGCGAGCCGTGTAGTAGGGATAGATCAGGACCTGGCCCAGGCCGTCCGGGTTGACGTGGACCGCTTCCGCGATTCCCGTCACGCCCAGTGCGCTCAGACCCGCGATCGCGGTGTACAGCGACTTTTTGTTGAACGTGTTCATGGTTGGTGATGACTCCTGTGTTTGCGATTGCGATTTAAAGTGATCACTTTAGAACCAACAGCGTGCGAATCTTATTACAGCTTGCCTCTCTTGTCCAAACGATTTCAGTTCCGCCCGAAAGCCCCCCTGTGGAAAAATTGCAACGGCCGCCGGTCTATCGCCAGACGTACCAGACTTGTCCTTCGTCGATTACCCAGGTTTCGTGGTCCAGCGTCGGAATTCCCTTCATCTTCGGGTGGTCGTAAACCACCGTCAGCGTCACTTGGCACGCTTCAGCCTCGCAATCGACTTTTTCGATCTTCGCTTGCCGGAACCCCTTCCCCCTTGCCTGCGCCTTGTAGGTCGCGAGCGATGTGACCGCTTTCGAAGCCGGGCTCAGGAACGTGTACGCGGTATCCATGTCGCCCTTGATCAGGGCCGCCCACCGGGCGTTGACGCGTTCAGTGACCGCCTCGCGCTTGACCTCGGGCGGGGAGTCCTTGGTGACGCCGCCCATCGTCGCGCAACCTGCCGCCACGACGAGCGCCACGGCACCGAGCCAGCGCGCGGACAACCAAACAATGCGTGCGCGGAAGCCCCGCGACCCGAAACCTTGCTCAACCATCTGGATTGCCCCTGAGAGAAAACAGGTAAGGCGCCGCAACGCAATTGCCGAGGACCGCCCAACCCTTCCCCTACCAGCCTGCGGCGCCGCAATCCTCGAATCAAGCCTAGCTAATGCCTTCGGCATCGTCAACGGCGATTTCCCTGATAGCGAATAGCCAAAATTTCCGTTGCGCGGGTGCAACAACGAAATGTCGGGGTTTGGCGACGTTTTCTATGTCGCCATTTGGCGACGGTTTAGCGGATTTGTCATGGTTTTCCGGGCGTTGCCGAGGGCCACGGCGTTTGAACCTTGCGTGAACATACTGAACGAATCCTCGATCTTCTCCATTCGTCGGCGCAGATCGTCGATGATGCCCTTCATGTCGTGCTCGTTCTCGACGACGCGCGGCGTGATGAACATCACGAGCTCGGTGCGGTTGTTGGTGAGCGACTGATCGCCGAACAGCCCGCCGATGATCGGGATGCGCGAGAGCAGCGGCAGTCCCTTCGACGTGTTGCCCTTGGTCTCGCCGATGAGCCCGCCCATCACCATCGTCTGCCCCGACTGCACGTTGACGATCGTCTGCACCGAGCGCGTGTTGATCGGCGGCGCGCTGTCGCAGTTCGGCGACAGGTGCCGGGATCGCTGACCTCGGCCTGCACGTCGAGCGTGACGAGGCCGCCGGCGTTGATGTGCGGCGTCACCTGCAGCAGCACGCCGGTGTCGATGTACTGCGACGTCGTCGTCACGACGTTGGTCGTGCTGCCGACGATGCTCTGCTGGTTGATCGGGATCTTGTTGCCGGCCTTGATCGTCGCCTTCTGGTTGTCGAGCGCGGCGAGGTGCGGGTTCGCGATGACCTTGGTGTCGCCGTACGTGTCGAGCAGGTGCAGCGCCGCCTGGATGCCGCCGGGGAAGTTGGCGTTGTTGATGATGTAGTCGAAGCCCTGCGCGAGCGCAAGCGCCGGGTTCGCCGCCGCGTGGCCGCCGCGGCGTCGGGACCGCCGGATTGAACGGCGTGGTACGCGTGAGGATGCCGCCGGCGCCGCGGCCCGACGGCGCGCCGCCCTTGAACAGCCACTCGACGCCGAAGTCGATCTCGTCGGTCAGCGTGACCGACGCGATCGTGACCTCCATCGCCACCTGCCGCGACGGGCACGTCGAGCTTCTTGAGCGCGGCCTCGATCACCGTGTACTCGACGGGCGTGGCGACGATGAGCAGCGTGTTGTTGTCCTTGTCGGCGACGACCTGGATGTTGCGCACGATGCCGAGGCCGGCCGCCGCGCCGGTCGCGGGCGGCCGGGGCCGGCGTCGGGGGCGCGGTCAGCTGGATCGTCGGCTGCGACGATCGCCGGTTGCGCCTGGAACTGCGGCGGCGAGACGATCGTCCCTGCCGGCGTACCGGGCGCAACGGTGGGGGGCGGGGCGGGGGCGGCCGGTGCGCCGCGGCCCGTGAATGCCTGAGTCAGCAGCGGCCCGAGCTTCTCGGCGCGCTGGTTCTGCAGGTTGTAGACGTAGAAGCGCGGGCCCTCGCCGCCGCCGCCCTGATCGAGGCGCGCGATCCACTTCTTCGCCTCATCGAGATACGCGGGCTGCGGCGTGATCACCAGCAGCGCGTTCATCCGCTCGATCGGGATGATGCGGAGGATGCCGGTAAGCGGACTCGCGGCCTTGTCGCCGATCGCCTTGTCGAGCTCCTGCCCGACTGCCTTCACGTCGGCGTTCTGCAGCGTGAACAGCCCCACCGACATGCCGGCCATCCAGTCGACGTCGAACATGTCGATCGTGTCGAGCAGGTGCTTCAGCTCCCGCTCGGTGCCGGCGAGCACCAGCAGGTTGCGCAGTTCGTCCGGCCGCACCGCGGTCGCGTCGCTTGGACGAACGGCTCGAGAATGCGCATCATCTCCCGCACGCCGACGTAGCGCAGCGGAACGATCTGCACCGAAAATCCCGGTGGCAGCGCCCGCTGACGAATTGCCGAGCTGCGGCGTGATGTTGCCGCGCACCGCCGCGGCCTGCGGCACGATCTTGTAGATGCCCGAGTCCTTGACCATCGCCGCGCCATTCATCCGCAGCAGCATCTCGAGCGTCGCCGGCAGCGCGTCGCGCGGGATGCCCGACGACGTACGGATGGTGACCGTGCCGCCGACCGACGCGTCGATCGTGTAGCTCTCGTTCAGGATGTCGCCGAGGATGTTGCGGATGACTTCGCGCAGGTCGGCGCCCTCGAAATTGAGGACGACGCCGCCGGCCGCCGGCTGTACGGGCGGGCCGGGCGGCAGCGTGCCTCCCGACTGCTGGCCCTTGACGAGGACCCCGGTGCCCCTGAAGATGCGCGCCTTTTCCTCGGCCGTGGGCAGCCCGGGTTCCAGCGCGCGCTGTGCGGCGTCGGCCAGCGCGGGGGAAGGCGAGATTGGTTGCGTGCCCTTGGGCGGTTGTGCGGGCTTGGACTGCGATCCCGCAGCGTCGGACGTCGGAGGCTCCGAGGCGCAGGCGACAAGGAGGAGCGGAAGCATGCAAACGAGCGCCCGCGCAAAAATCGATTCATCGGCATTTGTTGTTTTCCAATTGGCGGGCGTTCGCCGTTGCTACCGCCCGAATGGCGGCGAGCGCGACCTGGGGCAGCGCGCGGCGGCCGCGCATTATCGCAGGGGGCCCGTAACAGCGTCATTTTGGAACGAGCGGCTGAACCGGCTGCGCATAGCGCTGATACATGTCGGCCAGCCGGAGTCCGGCGAGGCTGCCCCGGGCACCCCGGTGGCGGGCGGAGCCGTGGTGGCCGGGGTCGGGGTCGGCGCCACGGCGCGACTCCCGGCCGTTGCGCAGATTGCTGCGCCGCGTTTGCGCGCGGCGCGCGCGGCGCGCGCCGCGCCGCGAGCGACTGCGTGGCGTCGCTTGCCGCGGCTGGCTGTGTCCCTGCTGCAGGGACCGCCCGCAGGCGGCGGCGCCGGCCCGTAGCCGGGGGACGCGGACCGGCTCGCCGGCGTCACCGTCGGGCGCGGATTCGTCGCGACCTTGCAGCACGAGATCCTCCGATTCGTCGCCAAGCGTAAGCCTCACGCGGTCGGGCTTGACCTCGGCCACCGTCATGCCGTTGATGGTCTCGCCCTGGTGGACGCGACGCGACTTGCCGCCGGCGGTCTCGCGCAGGAACGCCGTGCTCTTGCCGTCGATCAGCGTTGTGCCGGTCAGCGCGAACTGGCCGCGCTGCATCCGCGATTCCGACGCGCCGGCCTGACGCGCGGCGGCGCCGGGCGGCGCGTCGGATTGAAGAGCGTGCGATCGACCGTCTCGGTGCGCGCGCCGATGCCCCCGGCGATCCCGTATTCGGGCAGCAGCGCCGTCACGACGGGCTTGGGCGCGGCCGCCACGGCGAGGTGGCGGCTGCATGCGGATCGCGCTGCCCCAACCCAGTCTCCCAGCCGATCAGGATCGCGAGCACCGCGAGCGGCGGCACAGCCACCACAGCGCGGCGCGGACACGTAGCGGTCAGAGTCGTTCACCGGTTTCCTCCTACTTCCTGTCGGCCGCTCGGCAAACGCGTAGCCGACGACGTCGAGCTGGACGTTGATCTCCGGCTCCTGCCCGGGCGCGGGCTTGAAGCCGCGGAACGCATTGAGCGGCCGCAGCGTCATGTTCTCGACGACGAGGTACGGCGGCTGCGGTCTCGAGCGCGTAGAGAATCTTCTGCAGAGCCGGCGTGGTCGCGAAGAACTGGACGTTGACGCCGATCTGGCGGAAGCGGCCGTCGTCCTTGCGGCGCCTGGTTCTGGCTCGTCGTGATGCGGCCGCCGTTGCCTTCGATCGCCGCGCGAACCAGCTCCTGCAACTCCGCGCCGGCCAGGTTCGGCGCGGTGTTCTTGAGGAAGAAGCGGCGCGCCGTCCTTTTCGCGCATCGCTTCGAGCGCCTTGCGGTATTCAGGCGCCTGCGCGGCGACGCGGCGATAGCGCTTCGAGCCGGTCGGTGAGCGCGGCGATCGCGTCGTCGTAGTGCTTGTGCAGGAGCACGATCGGCAGCAGCACGATCGACGAGCGCGACGCGCGACCGCGACGACCAGCAGCGCGACGGCGAGCGCGCGCTGCTGCACCGCCGGAAGCTTGGCGATCGCCGCGATCATGGCGCCCCCCTCGGGCGGCGCGGCCGGCGCTGCCGCGGGGCGCGGCGGGTCGCGCGCCGCGGTGCCAACGGCGACGGACGGCGACGCCGGGACCGCTCGCCGGGGGCGGCGATGCGAGCCCGGTCGTCGGCGCCGGCGCGTGCGATGGCTGCGGCGCGCTGCAGGCGCACTCGGCGGCGTCGCGGCGTGCCGATCCGGCGGTGAGTGCGCATTGCTGGACGCGGGTGCCGGTTGCGGCGCCGGCGCTGGCGCCGGCGCCGGCCGGCGGTGCAGCCGGTGTGGCGCAGTCGCCGGCGGCGCAGCGGTCGCCGGAGCGGCGGACCGGGGCGGTCGCGCTGGCGCGGTGGGCACGGTGGCACCTCGGCAGTGGACGCATGGCGAGCTGGAGCGGCTGCGGCGGCGGCGCAGCGGACTTCAGTTGCGCGCCAAGGTCGAAGATCTCGCCCGGGCCGGGCTGGATCTTGGTCGTCGGCGAGCGCGGCGCGGCGTCGCGTCGAAGAGCTTCGAATCCTCGAGCAGCGAGACGAGACGGCCGGCGTTGGCCGATTCGCCGCGCAGCAGCATCTCGCGGTGCGGATCCTTGCCCTTGGCCGTGCTCTTCAGCTCGAACTGCGTGAGCCACGTGTCGTCGGGCAGGAGCTTCGTCACGTCGTCGACGATCTGCGACGGCGCTCGGAAACGCGTATTTCCTGCCCAGCGCGAAGTTGTAATCGGCGGCCAGCCGCTCGAGCTTCTGCGCGCAGCGCGCTCGACGCATCGGCCTGCGCACGCGCGCCTGGTCGGCGAGCTCGCGAGAGCGCGATCGCGTAATCGCGCTTTTGCCAGATCGGCAGCGCGACCGCGAGCAGGGCCGCCGCGCCGAGCGCGGCAAGCGGCGCCCACAACTGCCAGCGGCGCCACCATGCGTCGTCCTGCCGCGCGGCGTGCGGCAGCAGGTTGAGCTTCGACGCAGCGGTCATCGCCGGGCCGGCGCTGCCCGGTGCGTCCGGCGTTACCGCGACCACGACTGCGCCCCAGCTCTCCGCCTGCCGTCGCGCGTTGTCGACGACGCTCTTCAGCGCGGCCGCCCAGTCGACGCCGATCTCCTTCGCGCGGCAAGTCGCGCGCGACGACTGCGGCATCGAAGTAGACGCTCGTCGGGCTTGAACGGCGTATGCCGATCGAGATCGTAGACGAGCGCCTGGCGGAGGTCCTGCTCGACCGCCGCAGGCAGCGTGAGCCGCTTGCGCAGGACCTGGCCCGGCGGCAGCGCGATCACGACTTTGACTGCCGCGACCGCTCCGCCGTAGGCGCGGTGGGGCAACGCGTCGATGCGCTGTGCGACCCGCCTGCAACGTCGCCGCCGGGTCGCCTCCAAGCGGAATCCGCGCCGACCTCACCGAATCGCAGCGTGCCGTTGACGATTCGCGGCTCCCAAAGCGCGGCCGCGTCGGTACCGAAAGCGAGCATCGGACGCAAGCGCCAGCGCTTGATCGTGGCGCGCGGCACCGCCGGCACGAGCGGCGCGAGCTCGCCCAGCCACCAGCGCCAGAAGGCAGGCAGGCCGTAGCGATGCGCGAGCCCGCGCAGCCAATGGCGAAAAATCAGCGAGTGCGTCGTTCATAGGGATCAGGCGCCGCGCTTCCGTTCGCGGCGGCGGGTTCCGGCAGTGGCGCGCGCGCGCCTTCCTGCCACAGGAGCGCGATCAGCGGACGCCGCGGGTCAGCCGACGGCCGCAGGACCGCGTCGCGGACGAAGGTTACACCATCCGCCATCGTTGCCTCGGCGTGGATTCGCCAAACCGGGGTGGCACCGACCGCGAAGCCCGTCGCCTGCGGCAGCGGCGGCACCGGCGAGCTTGTTTGCGAGAGCGTCGCTGCGCTGCGCGATGAAGGCATCGACATCTCGGGCGTGACGTTCGGCAGGGCGAGCAGGACGTCGCGCGATGCGGTCGCCGGGTTGATCGCCGCGCTGCCACGAGTAGACGGTGAGGTCGTCGGCGATCCGGCGCCATCAGTCCAGGCGTCACTCCGAGCACGCGCTGCAACTCGCCGACGGCGCTCGAACGGCGAATTCGCGTGGGCAGTACTTGCGGCCCGGCCGCCCGGTAATCCGGCGTCCTCGGCGCCGTTCGGGCGCTTCAGGTCGTCGGCGTCGCGCCAGTCGACGATCGCGTCGACCACGTGCTGAGCGGTATCGCCGTCGAGTCCGCCGACGTTCTGCAGCAGCCCCTTCAGCAGCGGTTCGGGCGCGGCGTTGACATCGATACGGCGCCGATTCGTCGCACCGCGGTGACCGCGAGCCGCGCGTCGCCGTCCTGCCACACGTGCGCGACGCCGTCGGGTTGCCACACGTCGGCGATATTGCGCGGGCGCGACAGCTCGAATGCCATGCGTTCGACGGCGCCATCCGCGGCGGCGCGCGCCTGCGCGAGCGAGATCGTATTGCGTGCCGCCAGCGCTTCGCCGCGCATGCTGAATACGCGAAGCCGCTCGCCGATCACCGTCAGCAGCACGGTGAGCCACAGCACGGCGATCAGCGCGATGCCGCGCCTCGCGCAACGGCGGAGAGCACGCCGCGCGCATCAGCCCACGCTCCCGCAGCGTTGCGCGCCGGGTCGTACGACGGGCAGCCGGCTTCCGGCGCACGCCGCGGCTCGACGACGAGGACCGGCCACGCGGCGCCTTTCTCGGGCTTCACTTCGATGCGCACGAGGAGCGGCAGCCGTTGCCGATCGCTCCAGCGGTCGCGCCACGTCGGCGAATCGGCGTCGGCTGCGTCAGGGTCGCGACCGAAATACGAGACGCGCAATTCGGCAATGCCGTCGGCCAGCACCGAGCGCTCGGCGTCGCGAAACTCCGGTTCCTGCAAGGCGCCTGCGTCCGGGATCAGCCGCTCGTGGACCAGCTGCGACTTGTCGCCGGATTTCGCCACGGCGAGGCGGAAGTAGTAGACGCCGCCGTCGACCACGCGCGGCGGCAGCGCCGCGGCGTAGCGCAACTCGTCGCGCTCGCCGGCGAACAGCAGCGGCAGCTCCGCCACCTTGCGCATGCGCAGCGGGTACTCCGCCGAAAGCTGCTCGCGCAGGAATTCCTGCGCCTGCCGCATCGCAGACACCTCTCCGACCTTCGCCTCGCCGCCGTCCCAAGTCCTGCCCGCGATCGACAGCGAGCCGAACATCACGGCCGACATCAGTGCGAGCAGTACGAGCGCGACGACGAGCTCGATCAGCGTGAAGCCGGCCATCTGTCGTGCGCGAGCCTGCGCCAACGCGTGAATGCGCGCATTCGCGCCGCCGCCGGGCCGCTGCCCAAGAGGCCGCGCGAATCTGGGGCGTCCTGCCTCGGGGGGCAGCGCAGCGGCGCAAGCCGCAAGCGTGGGAGCCCATCCTCACCGGACGTCCTTCGCGCCAAGGCGAGTCGTCGCGAGCGCGAGCGTTCGCTTGCCGCCGGCCGGCGACGGAAACGTGACATCGACACTCACGCGATAGAGGCGAACGTTGCATCGACTCCGATGCGCGCTCGACGTCCGGACTGACGCCGGGCGACGGTATAGGGCTCGACGCGCGTCGTCCACTCGATGCGCCCGTCGTCCGCCGTGCCCTGCCCCGTCGCTTCGCGCAACGGCCGGGCCGCCGCGGTCTCGGCAAGCACGCTTTCCGCGACCAGGACCGCGCGGCTGTAGTCGTCCGCCGCCGAGGCGTTGTCGAGCGCGCCCGAGAAAAGCCGGAACAACGCGGTGGCGACGAGCGAGAGGATCACGAACGCAACCAGTACCTCGAGCAGCGAAAAGCCGCCGCTGGCGCATCGTTTCGTCGGATTTGCGGGTCACGCATCGGCACGCGGGTCAGTCGAGAATCGAAACGCGTCCGGTGAGCCAGTCGACGTCGACGTCGTACTTGCGCTGCCCCGCCGCGAGCGTGACCCGGCCACCGTTGGAGCCGCCGTCGGGGAAGAAGCGGATGGCGCCCACGCTGTCGTAGACGAGATCGCTCTGCGCGGTGAAGAGCTTCAGCTCGAGCTCGCGCGGCAGCGCGTGAATCCGCGCGTCCGGCTCGACCTGGAACGTCCGGTGCTCGAGGTCCAGCACGAGGCGCGTATCGCGGCGCGTGGCGACCGCCTCGCTTCGCGCGAGGCGTAGTCCGGCTGCGACCTGGCGCGCCGCACTCTTCAATGCGGTGCTCGACACACCGCTGCCGAACATCGGAATGACGAGCCCGGCGACGATTGCCATGATCGACAGCACGATCAGGATCTCGAGCAACGTCATGCCGCGCTGCCCCGGTCGCGGAGCGCGTGGCGAAGTTGCACGACAGAGTGGCCTGCGGCGCGTCATTGCGAATTGCTGCTGATGTCCTTGTTGGTGCCCTCGCCGCCTTCCTTGCCGTCGGCGCCGAGGGAGATGATCTCGTACGGCGCGCTCGAGCGGGCGATAGGTACTTGTACTCGTTGCCCCACGGATCCTTCGGCACCGACGATTTCTTCCAGTACGGGCCGTTCCAGTTGGCGACGCCCGGCAGGCGCAGCTGATCAGCGCCTGCAGGCCCTCCTGCGTGGTCGGATAGCGGCCGATCTCGAGCTTGTAGAGGTCGAGCGTCTGGCTGATCTGGCCGATCTCGATCTTCGCGGCGTCGGCCTTGGCCTTCTCGCCGCGCCCGATGAAGTTGCCGCCGACGATGCTCATGATCACCCGATCAGCACCAGCACGACCAGGATCTCGATCAGGGTCATGCCTCTTTCTTCGTATCGCTTCACTGCGCGCCCAGCCATTGCACGTCTCCCGCGTTTGTTCGCTACAGCGCCGCGTCAATACCTGCACGCGGCGCAAGGACTATTTAGACAGGCCTCACTGGACAAGTTCGCTCATTCCCATCACGCCCATCAGGATCGACAGCACGATGCCCAGGATCAGCACGGCGAGCGAAAGGATCAGCGCGGGCTCCAGTACCGCGAGGAAGCGCTTGATCGCCATCGCCACTTCGCGGTCGTAGACCTCGGCGACCCGATTCAGCATCTCCTCGAGCTTGCCCGATTCCTCGCCGACCAGGATCATCTGGACGGCGAGCTTCGGATAGAGGCCCGTTTCGGCGAGCGGCCGGGCGAAGCCCTTGCCCTCGCGCAGCCGCGCGATCACGCCGTCGAGCGCGTTCGCGAGTACGCTGTTGCCGAGCGTGTCCTTGACGATCGCGATGCCCCCGAGCAGCGTGACGCCGTTGCCGAGCAGCGTCGCGAGCGTGCGCGCGAACCGCGCGGTCTCGACCTTGGTCACGACATCGCCGATCAGCGGCCAGCGAAGGACGCGCGCATCCCAGCGATTGCGGATGACAGGATCGCGCAGCCGTCGGCGCATCCAGCCGACGAAGAGCACGGCAAGTGCGGCGATCGCCCACCACCACTGCTTGACGCCGGTCCCGACGAAGATGACGATCTGAGTGGGCAGCGGCAGCGCCTTCCCCGACTGGGCGAACACCTGCTCGAACTGCGGGACGACATAGGCCAGCGATCACCATCAGCGATATCACCGCGACGCCGATCAGGATCGTCGGATAGATGAGCGCGGAAATCACGCTCTCGCGCAGTTCCTTGTTGCGCTCCATCGTGTCGGCGAGACGCGTGAGCACGGTGCCGAGCGCGCCGCCCGCCTCGCCGGCGCGAATGATGTTGACGTAGAACCGCGAGAAGACGTCGCGCCGCGCATCGAGCGCCTGCGACAGCGACTTGCCGCCGCGCACGTCGTCGCGGATGCCCTGGAGCAGCGCCTCCACCGGCGGAGTTTCGGCGAGGCCGATCAGGATCTCCAGCGCGCGGTCGAGGGGAAGTCCCGCGCGGAGCAGCGTTGCGAGCTCGCGGGTGATCGCGAGCAGATGGTCGCGCGCTGACGCGCTTCGGCACGAGGAACCGGCGGCGCACGCCCCCGCCGCCCGCCGCGGTCGCCGTGCCGCACGCCGGACCCCTTCGCGGCGGCCGCCCGCGCGACCTGCATCGGCAACAGGCCCTGATCGCGCAGCCGGTCGACGATCTCGGACTCGTTGGCGGCATCGAGCTCGCCGACGGCGACGTCGCCCGATGCGTTGACGGCCTTGTAACGGTAGATTGGCATCGAAGTCTCGGTTCAGCGCTCCGGCAACTGGCTCTTACCGGCGCTCCAGAACGTGAGCGGGCTCCAGAACGACTCGCCCTCGTTGCCGACCGGACCGACGTCGCAGGTGCCGCACACCGGCATCGCCGAGCGGTTCGTCCGCATGACATCCCTCATCCGGCGACGCGCGTCGCCATTCAGGATCTCGCTGTACTTCTGGTTTTTCAGATTGCCGAAGACTCCGGCCTGCGGATGCATGCAGCACGGAACCACGGTGCCGTCGGCATCGACGTAGAGCAGGTTGATTTCGCCATTCCATGGATGGCTCGCGTACTCGCTCGCATCGGCGAGGAACACGCACGGACCGCGGGGCGCCAGCACGGCGCGCCCGGTTCGGTTTTCCTTCGCTCCCGGAAGCGCCATCCAGCGTCGGAATTCGGGTGCCCAGCCGCGCGGGCGCAGGACCTCTTCCCACCGCCGCGCGTCCTCGCGCGTCTCGATCACCGATCGCGTCGCAAGCTGCATCGCCGGAGCGTAGCGATCGCGCAGCGCGGCGGCGCGTTCGAGGAACTCGATCAGCTTTCTCCATTCCGACGGCGGTCGCAGCCGTTCGTAGGATTCGGGCGAGGCGTCGCCGTCGCAGGAGACGACGAGCCGATTGACGACTTCCTGCTGGAGCATCTCCGCGAAATCGTCCCAGTCGACCCATTGCGCGTTGGTCGAGATCTCGACGACCGACACCCGCCAGCGCTGTTTCGGAATCTCGGCGACGACCGCGGCCAGTTGCCGGTGCAGCAGCGGCTCGCCGAAGTTGAACAGCCGCAGCGTGTGAATGCGTTCGACGTCGATATGCGACAGGCACAGCGCGAAGTCCTCGACCGCGATCCGCTGGATCTTGGGCTCGAGCGTCGAATTGGGACAGCCGACGCAGCGCAGCTGGCAACCGTGGACGATGTCGAAATGGACCGAGTAGATATGGCGGGGCTGAAGATGCGTCATGTAGAGGTTAGGAGCCTGTCGGGCTTACTGTCGCGCATGCGACGGCGGCGAGTTGGGCGCAGGTCAAGGCGCGCGCCCGAAGGCATACCGCCAGTATGGCGAGGGCGCGCAACACAGAAATGCGCCCAAATCGCCCCGTCCCTTCGGGTTGCTGCCAAAAGGCGCGTTTGCGTTGTTGCGAGTCTGGCGCATATCCCCGATATGCGCTGCGCCTCGCGCCTAGCATCCATCGCTTTTTGGCCCAGCAACGCATACGTGAGAGCAAGTCCGACAGGCTCCTTGGTCACTTCTCGCGCGGTGACGCGCAGCACTTCCTCGAACGTCGTGATGCCGCGGACCGCCTTGCGCAGGCCGTCTTCGTACATCGTCACCATCCCCTCGCGGATCGCCTCGTTGCGCAAGTCGGTCGATGTCGCGTGCTTCATCACGAGGCTGCGCAGCGGGTCGGTGATCGGCAGCATCTCGAGGATGCTGATCCGGCCCGAGTAGCCGGTCTGCGCACAGTTCGGGCAGCCTTTCGGATGGAACAGCGTGATGTCTTTTTTCGTGCTGAAGCGGGACAGGCCCAGCTCGTCGACCAACTCCGGCAGCGCCGTATACGGTTCCTTGCACTGCTCGCACAGCGTGCGGACCAGCCGTTGCGCGAGGATGCCGATGACGGTCGACGTGAGCAGGTAGTCCTCGACCCCCATGTCGAGCAGGCGGTTCACCGTCGATGGCGCGTCGTTCGTGTGAACCGTGGAGAGCACGAGGTGGCCCGTGAGCGCCGACTGCACGGCGATCTCCGCGGTCTCGAGATCGCGGATCTCGCCGATCATGATCACGTCCGGGTCCTGCCGCACGATCGAGCGCAGCGCGTTGGCAAACGTAAGGTCGATCTGCGGCTTCACCTGGATCTGGTTGATCCCCGGCATCTGGTATTCGACAGGATCCTCGACGGTGAGGATCTTCACGTCGGGCTGATTGAGCTTCTCGAGCGCCGTGTAGAGCGTGGTCGTCTTCCCGGAGCCCGTGGGTCCGGTGACGAGCAGGATGCCGTGCGGCTCAAGCAGCACCTTGAGGAACACCTTCAGCGTATCGTCCTCGAAGCCCAGACGCTGGAAGTTGAGCGCGACGCCCCCCTTGTCGAGGATCCGCATGACAACCGATTCGCCGTGCATCGTCGGCACCGTCGACACGCGCAGATCGATTTCCTTCCCCTGGACGCGCAGCCGGATGCGTCCGTCCTGCGGCAGCCGCCGCTCGGCGATGTCGAGGTTCGCCATGATCTTCACGCGCGAGATCACCGCGGCCGAGAAGCGGCGTGGCGGCGATTCGACCTCGTGCAGCACGCCGTCGATCCGATAGCGGACGACGAGCCGGTTCTCGAACGGCTCGATGTGAATGTCGGACGCGCGAACGTCGAGCGCGTTGGTGATGATGAGCGAGACGAGCCGGATGACCGGCGCCTCGGCGGCCAGATCCTTCAACTGCTGGACGTCGGCGTCGAACGCAAGGTCGTCGCCGCGCTGCTCGACATCGCCGATGATCTGACCCACCGCGGAACGACCCGTGCCGTAGAGTCGCTCGAGCGCGGCTTCGAGCTCCGAAGGGATCGCGACCATCGGCTTGACGTCGCGGCCGGTCACCATGCGGAACGCGCCGATCGTGTACTCGTCGGTCGGATCGGCCATCGCGAGCGCCAACTCCTGCTCGTCCTCCCTGACCGGCAACGCGCGCGCTTCGCGCAGGAAGCGCGCGGAGATGCGTTCCTCGAGGATCGGGAATTCGGGATAACCGGCGGCGTCGACGAGCGGCAGCGAAAGTTGCGCGGCCAGGGCCTCGGTCACGTCGCGCTGGGCGCACACGCCGAGCGTCACGAGCAATGCGCCCAGCTTTTCGCCGGACTCCTGCTGCAGTCGCAACGCGCGCTCGAGACCTGCGGCGTCGAGCTTGCCGCGGTCGATCAGAATCTCGCCCAAGCGCTTTCTGGCAGGTGTATCCACGCGTTCTCGCGGGTCTGGAACGTGCAAAAAGAGCGCTGGATGATAGCACAGCGCACGGACAAGAATCGCCGGAGATCCGCACGAATCAAGGTGTTGCGAACGATTCTTACGGCAAACTGTCGCCGGGTCACGACGATTGTCGATAAAATGTCGTCGCCCCCCGACGACTTGGTCGTTTGCACGTCCGAGCGCTCGAAAACTCAACACACTCTCCGGCGCCCGTGCCCGACACCCAAGCTCATCGCGTTCTACCTGCCGCAGTTCCATCCGATCCCCGAAAACGACGCGTGGTGGGGCAAGGGCTTCACCGAATGGCGGAACGTCGTGCGCGCGCGACCGCACTTCAGGGCCACTACCAGCCGCACCTCCCGCGGACCTCGGCTTCTACGACCTGCGCGTGCCGGAGACGCGCGATCGAGCAGGCCGAGCTGGCGCGGCGCTACGGGATCCACGGCTTCTGCTATTACTACTACTGGTTCAGCGGCCGCCGGCTGCTTGCAGCGCCCGCTCGATGAAGTGGTCGCGAGCCGGAGCGCCGGATTTTCCATTCTGCGTCTGCTGGGCGAACGAGAACTGGACGCGGCGCTGGGACGGCGGCGACGACGAGATGCTGATCGGCGCAGACGTACTCGCCGGACAACGACCGCCGTCTGATCGCGGACCTGGCGCCGCTGTTCCGCGACCCGCGCTACATCCGCGTCGGCGACGCGGCCGCTGTTTCTGGTCTATCGCGCCGAGCTGCTGCCCGAGCCGCGCGAATCCGCGGAACGCTTTCGCGAGCAGGCCGCGCGCGACGCCGGCGTGCGACGAGCCGTTACCTCGCCGCGGTCGCAGTATCCCGGGATGCCCGATCCCGCGCGAAATGGGGTTCGACGCCGCGGTCGAGTTCCCGCCGCACGGCTTGCGCGGCGCAACTCGTGACCGGGCAGATCGAACGGCTCAATCCGGCGTATCAGGGCGACGTCTGGGATTACATCTCGGCCGCGCGAAACGCGATCGCGCGGCCGGCGCCCGACTTTCCGCTGCTTCCGCGGCGTGATGACCGGCTGGGACAACACGCCGCGGCTCCAGAACAACGCGCAGATCTTCGTCAACGCGCATCCGGACGAACTACGAGCGCTGGCTCGCGGCGATCATCGCATCAGACGCGCAGGCGCGATTCGCCGGACGAGCGATTCGTGTTCGTCAACGCCTGGAACGAATGGGCCGAGGGCTGCCATCTCGAGCCCGACCTGGCGTTCGGTCGCGGCTATCTCGAAGCGACCAAGGTGGCGCTCGCAACGCGCGGCTGAGCGCGAAGTCCGCGACGGCTTGGCGCCTGTTCACGCTACGGCCACGAACGCGAAGGGAACAGGCCCTAGACCGCAGCGAATGCTTTTTCCGCGAGCGCGATCGTCGTTGCGATGTCTTCCGCCGTGTGCGCCGCCGACACGAATCCCGCCTCGAACGCGGAGGGCGCGAAGTACACGCCGGCGTCGAGCATCGCGTGGAAAAATTTGTTGAAACGCGCCTTGTCGCAGGCCATCACCGCGTCGTAGCCGTCAGGTACGGCGGCGGCGAAATAGAGACCGAACATGCCGCCAGCGGATTGCGCGACGAATGGCGCGCCGGCACCCTTCGCCGCGCTCGCGAGGCCTTCGGTCAGCGATTTCGTCCGCGCTGACAGTGCGTCGTAGAACCCTGGCGCTTGAATTTCCTTCAGCGTCGCCAAGCCCGCAGCGACGGCGACAGGATTGCCCGA
Source organism: uncultured beta proteobacterium (assembly GCA_963733985.1). Taxonomy (GTDB): domain Bacteria; phylum Pseudomonadota; class Gammaproteobacteria; order Burkholderiales; family Casimicrobiaceae; genus CAIWHR01. Next base: position 48,632 of record CAVTFF010000023.1, read on the forward strand.
CAGCGTCCCCGCCTGGTAGACGGGGCCGAGCGGCGCGATCTTTTCCATGATCGCCCGCTTGCCGCCGAACGCGCCGACCGGCATGCCTCCACCAATCACCTTACCCAGCGTCGTCAAGTCGGGCGTGACGCCGGTCATGCCCTGCACGCCGCGCGGATGGACGCGAAAGCCGGTCATCACCTCGTCGAAAATCAGCACCGCGCCGTACTTGTCGCAGACCGCGCGCAGCCCCGGCAGAAATCCGGCGCGCGGCATGATGAGATTCATGTTGCCCGCAATCGGCTCCACGATGATGCAGGCGATGTTGTCGCCCTCTGCACTGAATGCGGCATCGACCGCAGCGAGATCGTTGTAGGGGAGAACGATCGTCTCGTTCGCGATCGCCGCCGGCACCCCCGCCGATGAAGGCTGACCGAATGTCAGCGCGCCCGAGCCGGCCTTCACGAGCAGGCTGTCGCCGTGGCCGTGATAGCAACCCTCGAACTTGACGATCTTGCTGCGCCCCGTATAGCCGCGCGCGAGTCGCAGTGCCGACATCGTCGCCTCGGTTCCCGACGAAACGAGGCGCACCATCTCGAGCGACGGCAGGAGCCGGCAGAGCGTCTCCGCCATCTCGACCTCGATCTCGGTCGGTGCGCCGAACGACAGCCCCTTCGGCGCGATGTCGACGACGGCCTTCACCACGGCAGGATGCGCGTGGCCGACGATCGCCGGCCCCCACGAGCCGACGTAATCGATATAGCGCTTGCCATCGGCGTCCCAGACGTACGCGCCCTCGCCGCGCGCCAGGAAACGCGGCGTCCCGCCGACGGAGCGGAAAGCGCGCACCGGCGAGTTGACGCCGGCGGGAATCGTGCGCTGGGCGCGGGCGAAGAGGTCGTCGTTCTTACTCATTCGTGGACGGCCCGCTCGGACGAAAATCGGGTTTTGGGGAAAGCGGCGCCAATCGCCCTTGCCGCAGCTTCGACGTCAGGCGCGTCGAACAGCGCGGAAATCACCGCCACCGCATCGGCCCCGGCACGAAAAAGCGTCGGCGCGTTGGCCGCCGTAATCCCGCCGATCGCGACGACCGGTACGGGGAAGCCTCGCGCCCGCTCGAGCAACTCGACGTCGGCGCGGCGCGCATCCGGCTTCACCGCGGAAGGGAAGAAGCTGCCGAACGCGACGTAGTCGGCGCCGGCGGCGAGCGCGGCCCGCGCTCGCCCGAAATCGTTGTAGCAGGAGACGCCGACGATACGATCAGGGCCGACGACCTCGCGCGCCATTGCGACGCCACCGTCGTCCTCGCCCACGTGCACGCCGTCGGCGCCGACCTCCACGGCGAGCGCGGGATCGTCATTGACGATGAGGAGCGCGCCGCGGGCCGCGTGGATCCGCGCGAGCGCCAACGCCTGCTCGCGCCGGCATCCGGCATCGGCGACCTTGTTCCGATACTGGATCGCCGCCGCACCGCCGGCGAGCGCAGCCGCGACTCGCGCTGCGAGATCGCCGACGTCGGCGAGATCCGGCGTGATCGCATAGAGCCCGGCGATGCGTCGCGCGCGGGCGCGGCGCAGTGCGACCGCGGCGTCAGTGGGTGCGACCGGCATCGGCAGCGCGCGGCGCGTCGGTCGCATCGGCAGGCGCGTCGGCGTCCTCACGCGCCCAGAACAGGCGATCAGGAAGATGCTGGCCCATCCCGGGGCGGTACGCCTTCTTCAGCGTGTGCCACGTGTAATCCTGCGCCTCGCGCACGGCCTCGGGCAACTCGAGTCCGTTGGCGAGCATCGCGGCGATCGCCGAGGCGAGCGTGCAGCCGGAGCCGTGATAGCTGCCCGCGAGTCGCGGCCAGGTGTCGGTGCGGACGACGCCGCTCTTGCCGTACAGCGTGTTGACGACGTCGCGCGTCGCCTCGTGCGTGCCGGTGACGAGCACGAACTCCGCTCCCATCTCGATCAGGCGCTCGGCGCAAGTGCCAAGCGCAGTGTCCTCGTCTTCCTCGACTTCGGCGAGCCGGCGCGCCTCGATGCCGTTTGGCGTCAGGATCGTCGTCTGCGGCAGAAGGAGTTCGCGCAGCGCGTGCGATCATGTCGTCGGTCGCGAACTCGTCGCCGCGGCCGGACGCGAGCACCGGGTCGAGAATCAGCGGCACGTCGGGATAGTCGGAAACGATCTCGGCGATCGCCGCGATGATCTCGACGCTGCCCAGAACGCCGACCTTGAACGCGTCGACCGGCATGTCTTCGAGGAGGCTTCGCGCCTGGTCGTCACCCACTCGGCATCGAGCGCCTGGACGCCGTCCACGCCCATCGTGTCCTGCACGGTGATCGCAGTCACGACCGACAGCGGATGGCAGCCCATGCTCGCGAGCGTCAGGATGTCGGCCTGCAAACCGGCGCCGCCCGACGGATCCGTCGCGGCGAAGGTGAGGACCAGGGGCGGAAATTCGGGATCGGTGTCGGAAGGCATCGGGGCCGGTGCCGCCACGCGAAATGCAACCGTCGCGCAGCGCGGAGGGGGCTTGCTAGAATTGGGCGATTTTACTCCAACGTCCTCTCTCCGATGAAAAAGTACATGTGCCTCATCTGCGGCTATATCTACGACGAGGCCGCGGGCGCTCCCGACGAAGGCATTGCGCCCGGAACGAGGTGGGACGACGTGCCGCCGAACTGGACCTGCCCCGAGTGCGGCGCGCGCAAGGAGGATTTCGAGATGGTCGAATTCTGAGTATTCCCGTTATGCGAGGTTCGAAGATGAGAATCCTGCACACAATGCTGCGCGTCGGCGACTTGCAACGATCGATCGACTTCTATACCGGCGTGATGGGAATGCGCCTGCTGCACACGACCGACCGGCCCGAGCAGAAATACACGCTCGCGTTCGTCGGCTACGGCGACGAGGCGACCGGCGCCGTGCTGGAGCTCACGTACAACTACGGCGTCGACCGCTATGAGCTCGGCAGCGGCTTCGGGCACGTCGCAATCGAAGTACGAGGATGCGGCGGTTGCGTGCGCGGCGGTGAAGGCGAAGGGCGGCACGGTCACGCGTGAAGCAGGGCCGGTCAAGGGCGGCACGACGGTCATTGCATTCGTGCGCGACCCCGACGGCTACATTATCGAGCTGATCGAAACTCGAAGCGCGTAGGTCTGCTCTGAGTTCTTGAGCTGCGCTGTGACGTCTGCGCGTCCGTCGCGCTCGCTCAAGCGGCGCCGCGGCGCCGCTCACCTCGCGCAGCGGCTCGCGGGTCGCGATGTCTTCGTGCCGAGGCGCGGTCTGCTGCCTTACCCGTCCGCACGGAGCAGTTCCTTGAGGTCGTGCACGAACACGTCGGGTCCCTGCCCGTAGCCGACGTACAGCCGCAGCCGCCCCTGCGGATCGAAGATGAACGTCCCCGCCGAATGGTCCATCGTGTAGCTGGCAGGCGTCCGGCCCGGCTGCTTCTGGTAGAGGACCTTGAATTCCTTCGCGGTGCGCGCCGTCGCATCGGCATCGCCGTAGAGTCCGACGAAACGCGGATCGAACGCCGGCACGTATTGCGCAAGCAGCGCGGGCGTGTCGCGCTCCGGATCGACGGTGACGAACAGCACCTGCACGCGGTCGGCATCGGACCCAGCCGCTTCATCGCCTCGGCGAGCTCGGCGAGCGTCGTCGGGCACACGTCCGGGCATTGCGTGTAGCCGAAGAACAGCACGACGGCCTTGCCGCGGTAGTCGGCGAGCGTGCGCGGCTTGCCGGTGTGATCGGTGAGCGTGAAGTCGCGCCCGAACGCCGTGCCCGTGACGTCGGACGCCCTGAACTTCGGCGCGTCCGGCCCGCAGGCGGCGAGCGCGAGCGCCGCAACGACGACGACGGCGAATCGCGCGAGGACGCGCATCAGAACGACATCAGAGTAGTGGTCGAGGAGCAGCGCCGAGAACAGCGCCGCAAGGTAGAAGATCGAGTATTTGAACGTCGCCCGCGCGAGCTCGTCGCTGTAATCGCGGTAGAGTTGCACCGCGTAGAGCGAGGAAGAGGCCGCCGAGCAGCAGCGCGGCGCCGAGGTAGAGCCGGCCCGCTCATGCGCATCGGCGAACGGCAGCAGCGTCACCGCGACCAGCACCACGGTGTAGAGCACGATCATCAGCTGCGTGTAGCGGCGGCCGTGGGTGACCGGCAGCATCGGCAGTCCCGCCTTCGCGTAGTCCTGGGCGCGATAGAGCGCGAGCGACCAGAAATGCGGCGGCGTCCACACGAAGATGATCAGGAACAGGAGCAGCGCTTCGGGCGCGACATCGTTGGTGACCGCCGCCCAGCCCAGCACCGGCGGCATCGCGCCGGACGCGCCGCCGATGACGATGTTCTGCGGCGTCGCCGGCTTGAGGAGCACCGTGTAGACGATCGCGTAGCCGACGAACGTCGCGAGCGTGAGCCACATCGTCAGCGGATTCACGAAGCGATACAGGAGCGAGCAGACCGGTTCCGCCGACGAGTCGCCGCGAACACGAGCGTCGAGCCCGACGTGATCTCGCCGGCGGGCAGCGGCCGGCGCCGCGTGCGCGGCATCAGCGCGTCGATCTTCTGCTCGACCAGGCAGTTGATCGCCGCGGCGGCGCCGGCGACCAGCGCGATGCCGAGCGTGCCGAAGAACGACCGGCCCGGCCGGCGGCACGCCCGGCACCGCGAGGAACATGCCGATCACCGCGCAGAACACGATCAGCGAGACGACGCGCGGCTTGGTGAGCGCGAGGAACTGCCGGAACCGGACTTCGGCTAGGGCGAGCGTAGTCATCGTGAATCAGTCCGTGCCGAGCGACGTGAGGCGAACGCTTCGCCGGGGCGAGGGGCGGATTCTAGCACCGCGACCGGCACGCAGCCGGCCAGCGCGCCGGGCAGCGCTCAGCCGATGCGCGAGGCCCGGAGCAGCCGGGTGAGATCGTTCGCGAGTCCCTTGATGTCCGGATCGTCCGGATACGCAGCACGAGGTTGCCGAGCGGATCGACGATGAAGATCGCGCGCCTCGCGGCGGACAGCGACGCCAGCGCACCGGCGCTCGCCCGCACCACGACGAGCCCGGGGTGCTGCGCGAGGATTTCCTCGTCGGGCGACCCATCGCCGGCTGCGAGCCGGACCCGGACGATGCGGTCCTGCTCCTTGCCCTGCATCGTTCGCGCCTGCCGCGTCGCGTAGAGCATGCGCTCGCACGCGGCATCGCAGCGCCCGGCATCCGCCACCAGCAGCACCCAGCGGCCCCGCAGATCCGAAAGGCGGAAGCGCCGCCGTCGGCCCTGACGCCGTCGATCGCCGGTGCGGGCGCCGTGGGGAGGAGCGTTCCGTAATTCACGTGCGCGTCGCGCGGGAACAGGTAATAGGCCGCGTAGGACGCCGAGCACCGGCGCGATGCATACGGCAGCGAGCAGCAGCAGGATGCGCTTGCCGCGCGTTTGGGCGTCGGGGCGTCCTTGCGCCGGAGGCGAGGAGAGATCAGCCATCGGGTGGCTCGGCGCGCTTGCGGAAATTGAGGACGAGCCACAGGACGACTGCGAGTCCGGCGAACGCGTACCACTGCATCATGTAGATCCAGTGCTTCTCGACTCCGAAATCCGGCGCCGGCCAGTCGCGCACGAGGCCATCGGGGTGCAACGACGCGCCAGTCTGCTCGATCACCACCGGCAGCACCCCGAGGCCAGTCGCGGCGGCGAACCGTGCCGGGTCGAGGTTCTGCCAAACGGTCCCGGTCGTCGTGGCGGACTTGAGCTCGAGATAGCCGACGGTCGGAACCGCGAGGCGCCCGCACGACGACGACATCGCCTGCTGGCGGCGGCACGTCCGGGAGCGTCGCGCGCGAGTCTCCCTGCGCGATCCAGCCGCGGTCGACGAGCACGACGCGGCCATCGCCGAGCGACGAGCGGCGTCACGACGTCGTAGCCGGCGTGACCGTCGTGCACCTTGTTGTCGATGAGAATCTGCCGGCGCGCGTCGTAATGGCCTGCGGCGACGACCGGCCGATACCGCAGCTCGGACCAGTCCGACGCGGCCGGGAGCATCGATAGGCGAGACGGCCGCCATGTGCCCCATTGCATCGAGCCGTGCGCGCAGCGCCTCCTTCTCGTGCATGCGCCCCTGCTGCCAATTCCCTGCGGCAATGAACAGTCGCGACTGCCGCGAGCGTCGCAAGCGTCGGCGGCATGCGCGGACGAAAGCCGCGGGGTCCAGGCGTCACGTCGGCGCTCACGGCGTTTGGCATCGTCCGATCCTGCCCTACACTCGGAACGCGAAAGAACGCAAACCATGAAGATCATCGTCATCGCCGGACTCATCGCCGTCATCGTCAGCCTGTTCTCGGCGCTGTATTTCCTGTACCGCGACCGCGGGCATGGCACGCGGATGGTCAAGATGCTGGCGGTGCGCGTCGCGCTGTCGGCGAGCCTGGTTGCGTTCCTCGTCATCGCGTACTGGATGGGCTGGATCGCGGCCGACCGGCCTGCGCTAGCGACAGAAAAGCCGCACCCGCGCGTGCGGCTCGTCTGTCCGGAGAATCTCCTACAGCCAGTAGACCAGCACGAACAGCAGCAGCCAGACGACGTCGACGAAGTGCCAGTACCACGCGGCGGCCTCGAAGGCGAAGTGGTGGTCGGGTGTGAAGTGACCCCTGAGCGATCGCGCGAGCATCACCGACAGCATGATCGCGCCGATCGTCACGTGCGCGCCGTGGAATCCCGTCAGCATGAAGAACGTCGACCCGTAGACGCCGGTCGACAGCTTGAGGTTGAGCTCGCTGTACGCGTGGATGTATTCGTAGGCCTGGAACCCGAGGAACGCGAAGCCAAGCGCGATCGTCGCGAACAGCCAGCAGCTTGAGCTCGCCGCGGTGGCCGGCCTTGAGCGCGTGATGCGCGACCGTCACGCGTGAAGCCCGAGGACAGCAGGATGATCGTGTTGAGCAGCGGAATGCCGATCGCGCCCATCGGCGTGAACTGCTTCCTTGATGTAGGGGCCGACCGTCGGCCATCTGGCGTTGTAGTCCGGCCAGATGCAGCTTCGACGTGAGGCTGCCCAGATCGGGCACGGACAGGTTGCGGACGTAGAACAGCGCGCCGAAGAACGCGGCGAAGAACATCACTTCGCGAGAAGATGAACCAGCTCATGCTCCAGCGGAACGACAGGTCGACCTTCTTGTTGTAGAGGCGACCCTCGGATTCGCCGATCACCGTGCCGAACCAGCCGAACAGCATCACCAGCAGCACGCCGAAGCCGGCGGCGAGCATCCACGGGCCGGCGGCGAAATTGTTGAACCAGAACGCCGCGCCCATGCCCATCAGCAGCAGCGCGACCGAGCCGACGATCGGCCAGTGCGAAGGCTGCGGGACGAAGTAGTAGGGCTTGGCGCCCTCGGTGAGCTGCGGTCATCGAGACCTCTCGCGGACCTGGGGCGCGCGGGTGAAGCGCGCGCCCCAACTTTGTATTAGGAATCGCCTTCGACCTCGAAGAACGTGTACGACAGCGTGATCGTGCCGACATCCTTGGGCAGCGCCGGGTCGACGACGAAAACCACCGGCATCCGCCGCCTCTCGCCCGGCGCAGCGTCTGCTGCGCGAAGCAGAAGCACTCGAGCTTGCGGAAATACTGCGCCGCGTACTGCGGGCCGTAGCTCGGGATCGCCTGGCCCGGTGAGCGCCCGGTCGGTCGTGTTCGACGATCTCGAACATCGACCTGCCGCACCTCGCCCGGATGCACGCTGACCATCGACTCGAGCGGACGGAACGTCCACGGCAGCTTGCGCACGTTGGCGTCGAACTCGATGCGCACCGCGCGCGACGCGTCCACCTGCGTGTTCGCGATCTCGTCGGCTTGCGCGATGTTGCGCAGTCCCGTCGCCTCGCAGATCTTGTCGTAGAAGGGCACCAGCGCGAAGCCGAAGCCGAACATCGCGACCACGACGACGCAGAGCTTGACGAGCAGCGCCCGATTCGGTGCGGCGGTCGTCGTTCATCGGCGCACTCATTTCTGCGGTCTCCGCGCCGAAATAGGAGGGTCGAAAGGATCGAGCGGTCGGCCGCCGGATCGGTCGGGGACGCGCCCTTCGGGTCTTTGCTTTCGCCCCCCTCGCTCATCCGCAAGTTCCTGCCGATCGCAAATGCGAGGAACAGCAGCACCGCCGCGCTCATCACCCCGATTCCGATCACCGGGCCGCCCAGAATTCGCGCGGCGATGATGCCGACGAAGAACATCGCGGCGATCGACGCGAAGGTGAGCGCGGTACGAAGGTTGGCGGCTTTGCGCCGCGCCGCGTCGGCCGCATCGGTTGAATCGAGATGTCGCTCCATCACAAATTCGAGCACGCCGGTTCATCCGCGTGCTCGTTATCCATTTATTTGATTACGGGCGGCGTCTCGAACGTGTGATACGGCGCCGGCGACGGCACCGTCCACTCGAGCGTGTCGGCGCCATCCCACGGCTTGGCCGGCGCCTTCTCGCCCTTGCCGCATCACGCATTTCAGCACCGCGTACAGGAAGAGGAGCTGCGAGGCGCCGAACCAGAAAGCGCCGATCGACGCCACCATGTTCCAGTCGGCGAACTGCTGCGCATAGTCCGGGATCCGGCGCGGCATGCCGGCGAGGCCGAGGAAGTGCATCGGGAAGAACGTGACGTTGAATGCGAGCATCGACGACCAGAAGTGGATCTTGGCGATCTTCTCGTCGTACATCGTGCCGGTCCATTTGGGGATCCAGTAGTAGACGCCGCCGAAGAACGCGAACAGGCTGCCGGCCACCATCACGTAATGGAAGTGGGCGACGACGTAGTAGGTGTCCTGCAGCTGGATGTCGACCGGCAGTGATCGCGAGCACGAGACCGGTGAACCCGCCCATCGTGAACAGGAACAGGAAGCCGATCGCGAACAGCATCGGCGTCTCGAACGTCATCGAGCCCTTCCACATCGTCGCGAGCCAGTTGAACACCTTCACGCCGGTCGGCACGGCGATCAGCATCGTCGCGTACATGAAGAACAGCAGGCCCGCAGCCGGCATGCCCACGGTGAACATGTGGTGCGCCCAGACGATGAACGACAGGATCGCGATGGCGGCAAGCGCGTACACCATCGACGCGTAGCCGAACAGCGGCTTGCGCGAGAACGCCGGGATGATCTGCGAAATGATCCCGAACGCCGGCAGGATGATGATGTAGACCTCGGGATGCCCGAAGAACCAGAACACGTGCTGGAACAGCACCGGGTCGCCGCCGCCCGCCGCGTTGAAGAACGACGTGCCGAAGTGGCGGTCGGTGAGCAGCATCGTCACCGCGCCGGCGAGCACCGGCATCACCGCGATCAGCAGGTACGCGGTGATCAGCCACGTCCAGCAGAACAGCGGCATCTTCATCAGCGTCATGCCCGGCGCGCGCAGGTTGAGGATCGTCGTGATGATGTTGATCGAGCCCATGATCGACGAGGCGCCCATGATGTGGATCGCGAAGATCGTGAGGTCCATGCCCATGCCCGCCTGCACCGTCAGCGGCGGATAGAGCGTCCAGCCGGCGGCGGCGGCGCCGCCGGGAACGAACAGCGACGTGACGAGCAGGATCGCCGCCGGCGGCAGCAGCCAGAAGCTCCAGTTGTTCATCCGCGCGAACGCCATGTCCGGCGCGCCGATCATCATCGGGATCTGCCAGTTCGCGAAGCCGACGGCCGCCGGCATGATCGCGCCGAACACCATGATCAGGCCGTGCAGCGTGGTCATCGAGTTGAAGAACTCGGGATTGACGATCTGCAGGCCCGGCTGGAACAGCTCGGCGCGGATCGATCATCGCCATCGTGCCGCCGACCAGGAACATCGTGAACGAGAACCACAGGTACATCGTGCCGATGTCCTTGTGGTTGGTCGTCGTGATCCAGCGCATGATCCCGGAGGGGTGGTGCGCGTGATCGTCGTGCACGAGGCCGGGGGCGTGTTCGTGGGCAACGCTGCTCATTTGGATGTCTCCGGGAGTTCGACCGGCCCTACTGCCGCGCGACCTTGATTTCGGCCGGCTGGATCGCCTCGCCGGTCTTGTTGCCCCAGCTGTTGCGCGTGTAGGTGATGACGGCGGCGATGTCGGTGTCGGAGAGCTGCTTCCACGACACCATCGCGGTCGGCTTGCCGTCGCGCTCGACGCCGTTCAGCACCGTCCGATCTGCGCGGCCTTCGGGCCGTTGACGACCTTCGAGCCGTCGAGCGCCGGGAACGCAGGCGGCGCGCCCTTGCCGGTCGGCTGGTGGCAGGCGGCGCAGTTCGCGAGGTAGACCTTCTCGCCGCGCGCGACCAGCTCCGGCACGTCCCACACCTTGTTCGGGTCGTCGCCGGCGGCCGCGGCCTTCTTCTTCTGCGTCGCCGACCCACTTCGCGTAGTCGTCCTTCGACTTCACCTCGACGACGATCGGCATGAAGCCGTGCTCCTTGCCGCAGAGCTCGGCGCACTGCCCGCGGTAGATCGCCCGGCGCTTCTCGGCCCGGAACCAGCTGTCGCGGACGAAGCCGGGGATCGCGTCCTGCTTGACGCCGAACGCCGGGACCCACCAGGAGTGGATCACGTCGCCCGCGGTGATCAGCAGCCGGACCTTGGTGTCGACCGGCACGACCAGCGGATTGTCGACCTCGAGCAGGTAGTGCTCGCCCTTCGGCGCGTGATTCTCGATCTGCGCGAGCGGCGTCGCGAGGTTCGAATAGAAGCCGAAGCCTTCCTGCAGATAGTCGTAGCTCCACTTCCACTGGTAGCCCGTGACCTTGACCGTCAGGTCCGGCGTCGCTCGTGTCCTTCATCGCGAGGACCGTCTTGGTCGCGGGGAACGCCATGAACAGGAGGATCAGGAACGGGATCACCGTCCACACGATCTCGACCGTCGTGTTCTCGTGGAATTGCTGCGCCTCGTGGCCGACCGATTTGCGGTGCTTGAAAATCGAGTAGAACATCACGCCGAAGACGCCGATGAAGATGACGACGCAGACCCAGAAGATGAACGCGTGCAGGTCGTACATCTGCCGCGCGATCGGCGTCACCGGCGTTTGCAGATTCCATTCCCGCGCCGCGCTCGCCGCCCCCGGTACCGCGAGCGCCATCGCCGGAATCGCCCGCAAGAGCCGCTGGCCGGCCCGAATCTCACTCACCATCATGCTGCCCTCGAAAAGCGCCCTGCGTTCGTCGTCGATGCCGCAAAAGCGCGCGATATTAGCATGGATCGATGTCGCGTAGAAACATGAGCCGACACACATGTTGCAATGATCGCGGCGCGGTTTCCGGCGCATCGCTGTCGGCGTCAGCGGGACAGCGCAAGCGCGCGGATCGCGCTTTCCGGCAACGCCTCGTCGACGTCGTCGCCCGAACGCCATGCGAGATCGGCGACGAGCGGAGCGGGAATTCGCGCGGCGAGCGTGGCAACGTTGTCGTCGCCTGCCAGCATCTCGGGATCGATGCGATTCGCGATCCAGCCCGCGAGCGTAAGACCGCGCGCGCTGATCGAGAGTGCCGACAGTAACGCGTGGTTGAGACAGCCAAGCCGGATTCCCACGACCAGCAGGACCGGCACGTCGCAGCCGTACGGCGATGTCGAGCATGTCGAAGCGGGCGGAAAGCGGCACGAGCGTTCCGCCCGCGCCTTCGACGACCACGATGTCCGCCAGCTCGGCGAGACGGGCGTAGGCTGCGGCGATCGCTTCGAGATCGACGACGATTCCCGCCTTCTCCGCGGCGAGATGGGGTGCGATCGGCGATCGAGAACGAATACGGATTGACGTCAGCGGGACTCGGCGCGACGATTGCCCGCGGCGAGCAGGGCCGTCACGTCCGCATTCCGTGTCGCGCCAGGCACCATGCCCGCAGCGATCGGCTTCATCCCGACCGCGCGCCATCCGCGCGCCGCGAGCGCGCGCAACATGGCCGCGGCGATGCGCGTCTTGCCGACGCCGGTGTCGGTGCCGGTGACGAAGAAGGCGCGCGTGTTGTGTGCCCCAACGCTTGCGGCGCTCACGTCTGCGCCCCCGCGCTTGCGGCTGTCGCGCTCACGGCCGCGGCTTTCGCGTGAGCGATACGATCGCGTGTCCTTCTGCCGTGCGCGTCGCCGCGGCCTTCCAGGCGTGCCCGTAGATCACCTCGAAGGTCGCCGCGATGCGCTGTCCCGCCGCCCTCGCCCGCGCCAGCGCCGAGAGCGCCTTGTGCCAGCGTTCCCGGCCCATGAGCCCGCGGCCGCGGCCCTGCATCGCGTTGGTCGCGCCGAGCGCCTTCAACTCGCGCAGCATCGCGGACGCGTCCGCATAGGTGAGCGTGATCATCTCCATTTGCATCACCGGGTCCGCGAAGCCCGCATGCACGAGCAGGTCGCCGACGTCGTGCATGTCGACGAAGCGGCTCACGTGCGGATGCGCATCGACGCCGGCGAAAGCGGCGCGCAGCTCCTTCAGCGTGTCGGGGCCGAAGGTCGTGAACACGAACAGGCCGCCGACTTCGAGCACCCGGTGAAATTCGGCGATCGCCTTCGCCGGATCGCTCACCCATTGCAGCGCGAGATTGCTCCACACGAGCCCGAACGCGCCGGCCGCAAAAGGCAGCGCCGCGATGTCGCCGCATGCGAACTGGGGGATTGCGCCGCTCGCGGCATGGATCGGCGCGAGGAGCCGGCTCATGACCGAGCGGCCTTCCTCGGCCCGCGATCGTGCCAGCGCAAGCATCGGCAGCGCGATGTCGAGCGCGATCCGCCTCGCTTTCGGATACCGCGCGAGCTAGCTCGGAGAGCGCCTCGCCGGTTCCGCAGCCGGCATCGAGAATCGCATTCGGCGCAAGCCTCACGATATCGAGTCGTGCGGCCATTCGCGCGCCGACCTCCCGCTGCAGAACCGCGGCCGAGTCGTACGTCGACGCGGCGCGCGCGAAGTGCCGGCGGACGGCGCGCGCGTCGATCGCCGCCGGATCCGGATCGCGACGACCGTCAGCGGACATCGAGGAAGTCATCGAGCGCAGTCGCGAAGGCCTCGCGATGCGACAGGAACGGCGTGTGCGCGGCGCCTTCGATCGACACGAAGCGCCCGTGCGGCAGCGCTGCGGCCAGCCACTCGCCGGCGGCGGCCGGCGTAAGCGTATCGCGGCTGCCGGCGACCACCAGCGCCGGTCGGCCGATGGCGCCAACCTCCTCGCGCAGGTCCGTCGCTCTGCAGCAGCGCGAGCCCGGCGGCGAGCATCCGTCGGCGACGGCTCGCCGCGCGCGAAGAGCTGCGTCCGCAAGCGCGGCGAGCACTGTTCGGGCATGCTCGCTGCCGTTGATCTGCAACGCCAGGAACCGCTGCACGGTCTCTTTCCATGCGACATGCAATTCGTCGCCGAAGCGGACGAGCGTCGACGCCGGCGTCGCGTGCGGCCAATCCGGCGCGGCGACGAACCGCGGCGTCGTGCAGACGAGCACGAGTCGCGCGACGCGTTCCGAATGCGCGCCGCGCCCAGCGCATGCGCGACCATCCCGCCGAGCGACCAGCCCAGCACCGAAAGCGGATGCGGCGTCGTCGTCGAACGTCGCTGCCAGCGCGTCGACGATGCCGTCGAGCGTGAACGGATCGACAGGCCTGCTGCAGCCGTGGCCGGGCAGGTCGACTGCATAAACGCGATGCCGCTTCGCGAGATGCGCGAGGAGCGGCCCCCAAACGCCCGAATGCATCGCCCATCCATGGAGCAGCACGAGCGGGCGGGCCGTGGCCCACGGCTTCGACGTGCAGCACACTCATTGCGCTACGAACTGCGCATGGACGGGCGCGAGCTCCGCGAGCGCATCGGCGAGCCTATCGACATCCGCGTGCGTGTGCGCCGCCGACAGCGCGATGCGCAGCCGTGCCGTGCCCTGCGGCACCGTCGGCGGGCGGATCGCCGGCACCCACAAGCCGCGCGCCCACAACGCATCGGCGAGTGCTACCGCGGTCGCATTGGCCCCGACGACGAACGGCTGGATCGCGGTCTGCGAATCGGCAGAGCCCCCATGGCAACGGCGACATCCGCTCACGGAAGCGCGCGATCAGCGAAGCCAGGTGCGCGCGCCGCGCCCCATCGTCGCGAATGATGGCAGAGGCTCGCGCGGAGCGCCGCAGCCAGCAGCGGCGGCGCTGCCGTCGTGTAGACGTACGGGCGCGCCGTCTGCACGAGCGTCTCGATTACCGAGCGATGCGCAGCGACGAACGCGCCGGCGACGCCGGCCGCCTTGCCGAGCGTGCCCATGTAGACGATCCGCTCGGACGCGAGCCCGAAATGCGCGAGCGCTCCCGCGTCCTTCGCCCGAGCACGCCGAAGCCGTGCGCGTCGTCGACGACGAGCCACGCGTCGTACTCGTCGGCGAGCGCCAGCAGATGCGGCAGCGGCGCGAGATCGCCGTCCATGCTGAAGACCGCGTCGGTCGCGATGACCCTGCGCCGCGCGTTCGTGGCGCAGAGGCGCGCTGCGCAGCGCCGCGAGGTCGCGGTGCGGATAGCGGATCGAGCTGCGCGCGCGACAGCAGCGCGCCGTCGTTGAGGCATGCATGGTTCAGCCGGTCGGCGAAGATCGCATCGCCGCGCCGGCGAAGCGCGGTGAGGATCGCGAGATTGGCGAGGTAGCCGGACGAGAACGTCAGCGCCGTCGCGTCCGCGCACGGCGGACGAACGCGGCGAGCTCGGCTTCGAGCGCCGCGTGCGGCGCGAAGTGGCCGCAGACGAGGTGCGAAGCGCCGGCGCCCACGCCAAAGCGCGCCGCGCCGTCGCGCGCCGCGGCGACGACGCGCGGATCGTTGGCGAGACCGAGATAGTCGTTGCTCGCGAATGCGACGAGCTCGCGGCCGTCGACGACGACGCGGGCACCCTGCGGCGAGGCGAGCGTGCGGCGTGTCGCGCGCGAGGCCTGCGGCGGCGCGCGCCGCGAGTCGCGCTCGAGATCGGCGATCAGCGACATCCAGCGGAACGACTACCGCGGGCAGGCGCGCGGTGCTGTCGCCTCGTTTCCGTCGTCGCGGCCGGGAGTGTTGCGGGCGACATCACCCGGCCGAGCCCGAGCTTCGCGAACAGCGCGCGGTCGGCCTCGACGTCGGGATTGCCGGTGGTCAGCAGCTTGTCGCCGTAGAAGATCGAATTGGCGCCGGCGAGGAAGCACAGCGCCTGCACCGCGTCGCCCATCTCGCGGCGGCCGGCGGACAAGCCGCACCATCGCCTTCGGCATGGTGATGCGCGCGACGGCGATCGTGCGCACGAACTCGAACGGATCGAGCGCATCCTCGCCGCCGAATCGCGTCGTGCAGCGGCGTGCCCTCGACCTGCACCAGATGGTTGATCGGCACCGACTCGCGGATACGGGATCGATGTTGGCGAGCTGCGCGATCAGGCCGGCGCGCTGCGCGCGCGACTCGCCCATGCCGACGATGCCGCCGCAGCAGACGTCGATGCCGGCCCCGCGCACGCGCGCCAGCGTGTCGAGGCGGTCCTGGTAGTCGCGCGTGCGTGATCGATCTCGCCGTAGAACTCGGGCGCGGTGTCGAGATTGTGGTTGTAGTAGTCGAGGCCGGCGCGCTTCGAGCTGCTCGGCCTGGCCGTCCTTCAGCATGCCGAGCGTGCAGCAGGTCTCGAGGCCGAGCGCCTTCACTGCCGCGCACCATCTCGAGCACCGGCTCGAGGTCGCGCTCCTTCGGCCCGCGCCACGCCGCGCCCATGCAGAAGCGCGTCGCGCCGCTCGCCTTCGCCGCGCTGCGCGGCCGCGACGACCGCGGCGACGTCGAGCAGCGCCTCGTCCGCGACGCCGGTGTGGTAGCGCGCCGCCTGCGGGCAATAGCCGCAGTCCTCCGGGCAGCCGCCGGTCTTGATCGACAGCAGCGTGCGAAAGCTGCACCGCGTTCGGCGCGTGGTGCGCGCGATGCAGTCTGCTGCGCGCGGAACAGAAGGTCGGCGAACGGCAGCGCGAACAGCGCCTCGATCGCGGCGACCGCCCACCGCGCAGATGGCGATGCGCCCGCCGGTGCATGTGCGGGTGTCGGGCTCGCGATGCCAGTCGAGGCTGTACGCCCAGCTCATGCGTTCGGCCGATGGCATCGGATGATCTCTTGCAATACCCGTCGTGAGGGCGAGACCGGCGCGGGCTCGCACGTGCGCCGACTTACAATGCGGAGCCGCAGTGTCGAGGGAGGCCGGGCCTTGTCAAATCCGCTTGCCGAAACATTTGACAGCGCGAACGCGGTCGCACGCGAGCGCGTCGGACCGGTTGCGCCCCTCGCTTGCGCGGCGCGCGTGCGACCGGTTCGTTCGCGGCGCCCGTCTCGCGTTGCCGCAACGCTGCGAGCTGTGCGTGCTTCCGCCGGCGACGCGCTGCTGTGCGTGCGCGTGCAGCGCGGCGCTTCCGCGGCTGCCGGCCTGCTTGCGCGGTGTGTGCGCTGCCCTGCCCGGGCGGCGCGATCTGCGGCGCGTGCCTCGCGCATCCGCCGCCGTTCGCGGCCGCGGTCGCGGCGCTTGTCTACGCGTTCCCGGTCGACCGCCTGCTGCAGCAGCTCAAGTACGGCGGCCGGCTCGCGCTCGCGGATTGGGCAGCGGCAACGCTCGCGGCGAGCGTCGCGGCGGCGCTCGCCGGCGCACGTCGAATGCGCGCCCCGACGCGTCGTGGCGCTGCCGCTCGCCGCGGCGCGCCAGCGCGAGCGCGGCTTCAACCAGGCGCGGGAGATCGCGCGCGCGTCGCGCGCGGCTACGGCGCTGCCGCTCGCGATGCCGCTCGCGCGCATCGCGAGCGCGGCCGCCGCAGGCGGCGCTGCCGTGGTCGCGAGCGCGCGCGCAACGTGCGCGGCGCGTTCGCCGTCGCAGCGCGAGCGTTCGCGGCGCGCAGCATCGCGCTCGTCGACGACGTGATGACCACCGGCGCGACGCTCGCCGAAGCCGCGCGCACGCTGCGGCGCGCCGGCGCCGCGCGCGTCGAGTGCTGGGTCGTGGCGCGCACGCTGCCGCCCGAGTCAACGCTGAAGGGGCGATCTGCATGCGCATCCCGCACGCCGCCCGCTTCGCCGGTCGTGCTCGTCCACCCGGAAATCCCGCCGAACACCGGCAACGTGATCCGCCTCACCGCCAACACCGCCACCGAGCTGCATCTGGTCGAGCCGCTGGGCTTCCGCATGGACGACCGCGAGCTGAAGCGCGCCGGCCTCGACTATCACGAGTACGCGCGCGTGCGCGTGCATCGCGACTTCGCGGCCTGCCGCGCCGCGCTCGACGCGAACCGGCGCGCGGCGCTGGTTCGCCTTCACGACGCGCGGCGCGCGATCGCTCTACGACGCGCGCTTCGCCGCCGGGCGACGTGCTGGTGTTCGGCTGCGAGACGTCCGG
Organism: uncultured beta proteobacterium; assembly: GCA_963733985.1. Classification (GTDB taxonomy): domain Bacteria; phylum Pseudomonadota; class Gammaproteobacteria; order Burkholderiales; family Casimicrobiaceae; genus CAIWHR01. The sequence goes on from CAVTFF010000023.1 coordinate 65,921, forward strand.
GCTTGCCGGACGACGATCGTCGCTGAGTTCGACGCCGACGCGCGGCTGCGCATCCCGATGCGTCCGGGCGTGCGCAGCCTCAACCTGTCGAACGCCGTCGCGGTCGCCGTCTACGAGGCGTGGCGGCAGCATCGGGTTCGCGGGCGCGGAACCGCGCCGCGACGCTCAAGACCGCTCGGAGCGCGGCTCCCGCTGCAAGCAGCGTCGCGCACCGCCTGCCGCGGCGGCAGCTCCTCGTGGAGCACCCGATAAACGGCGTCGCAGATCGGCATGTCGACGCCATGATGCGCGCGCGAGCGCGCGCGCGGCGCTTGCGCGGCGCCCACGCCCTCGGCGACGTGGCCGAGCTCGGCGAGGATCGCCGGCAGCGGCTTGCCTCTGCGCCAGCGCGAGGCCGACGCGGCGATTGCGCGACAGGTCGCCCGTGCAGGTGAGCACGAGATCGCCCAGCCCGGCGAGGCCCATCAGCGTCTCGCGCCGTCCGCCGAGCGCCGCCGACAGCCGCCCGGTCTCGGCGAGGCCGCGCGTGATCAGCGCGGCGCGCGCGTTGTGGCCGAAGCCCAGGCCGTCGCTCGCGCCGGCGGCGATCGCGAGCACGTTCTTGACCGCGCCGCCGACTTCGACGCCGGCGATGTCGTCGCTCTCGTAGGCGCGCAGCGTGTCGGCGCGCAGCAGCGCGGCGATCCGGGCCGCAGCGACCGGCTCGGTGGCCGCGACGGCGACGCGCCGTCGGCAGCCCGCGCGCGACTTCCTCGGCGAAGCTCGGGCCCGGAGACGACGCCGACCGGCGCGCCGGCCAGCGCGGCGCGAGCACCTGGTGCGCCAGCGCGACGCCCGCCGGCAACGCTGCGCTGGCAGGCACGGCGACGAAACCCTTCGACAGCCACACGAGCGGCGCGCGCGCGCCGGCGGCGCGCGCAGCGCGTCACGAGCGTCGGGCAGCGCGGCCACCGGCGTCGCCGCGACGAGAGCAGTCCGCGGCCGCGGCCGCCGCAGGTCCGCGGTCGACGGCGAGCGCGTCGGCGGCAGCGCGACATCCGGGCAGGTAGTTCGCGTTGGCGCGCGCGGCAGCGATGGCACGCGCCTGCGCGGCGTCGCGCGCCCACAGCGTCACGCGAACGTCGCTCCGGCGCGCAGTGGCGCGGTGCCGTTCCCCACGCGCCGGCGCCAGACCGCGATCGTGGCAAGCGCGCGTATCCCCACAGCGCCGGCGCCGAAAGTCGACACGGCGAGCCTGAGGATTTGCAGGGCAGGCAGAAGCCTTGCCCGCGTACTTCGTGGTCGTCGCCGCTCCGGGCTCGTACCGCGCGCTTCGTTCGCGCGATCGTCAGAGGCCGAACACCTGCGTGATGCGGACGTAACCCGTCTGCCCGTCGCGGTGCCGGACCTTGACCCAACCCGGCGTCGCGGTCGTCGCAGGCGAGGCTGCGCTGCTCGGCGAGTTCGAGCAGCACATTCTGCTCGGCGCGAAAGACGAGCGGCGCCGCGTCGTCCGGGCTTGCGCGGACCTCGGCCAGCGGCACGCGCACGACCAGCATGCGCTTGTCGGCGAGCGCCTTCTTCGTCGACCCAGCCGATCGTGCCGCCGGCGTCGCGGACCTTGGTCCAGCCTTCGACGGGCACGATGACCTCGAGCGGCGTGTCGCGGCCGAAAGGACGAACAGCGGCTTCGCCTTGGTCGACGGCGCGTCGTAGAGCACGGTCGGCGGCGTCGGCCGTCGAGCGGAAATCGGTCGCCGGACCGGACCCGCGGCGCCAGCGCCGCGGCAGCGCGAACAAAATGCGCGATGCGCACGCCCACGGAATCCTGCGACGACGCGCGCGCGGCGCGCGGTCCACCGCGGCGAGAGGCATCGCGGCGCCGCGAGTCATCAATCAGTTGACGGCGGCCGGCGCGGGCTGCTGCTGCAACTGTGCGAGCTGCTGCTGGTAGAGCGCCTCGAAATTGATCGGCGCGAGGTGCACGGGCGGGAAGCCTGCGCGCATCGACGGCGTCGGCGAGCGTTTCGCGCAGATACGGGAACAGCACCGTGGGGCAGTTGATCGCCGATGACCGGCTGCAGGTGCTCGGGCGGGATACGCCGCGGATCGTGAAAATGCCTGCCTGCGACGCCTCGACCAGGAACAGCGTCTTGTCGCCCGCTTTCGCGGTCAGGGTGATCGTCAGCACGCATTCGTAGATGTCGGGGTCGATCTGCTCGCCGCGGCGTGCGCAGGCCGACTTCGATCCTGCGGCGCTTCCTGGGTCCGGAACGACTGCGGCGAGCCGGGGTTCTCGAGCGAAAGATCCTTGACGTAGATCTTCTCGATCGAGAAGGCGGGACTCTGCTCGCCAGCCGCGGGTTGTTGGGGTTCGGCCATGTTGCAGTCCTTCGAAAGAGGTAAAACGACAGATTTTACAGCACGATGCGAGAGCGAGCGAATCACTCGCCGCGCGTCGTCCCGGAGTCGACCGGCGCCGCGGCCGCATCGCCGGCGAGCAGGGGCGCGAGCCCGCCGGCGTGGTCGAGCGCGACCAGATCCTCGTAGCCGCCGACATGAACGTCGCCGATGTAGATCTGCGGAACCGTACGCCGGCCGGTCCTTTCCATCATCGCGAGGCGCAAGCCGGGCTCGAGGTCGACGCGGATCCTGGTGATCGCGCCCACGCCTTTCGCCTTGAGATACCGCTCGGCCTGGATGCAATATGGACACGTCGCGGTCGTGTACATCGTGATCGTCGGCGTGCGTTCGTTCATGGGTCGGCCTCTTCCGCTATCGACGATGCACGCTGCGTTGGACCGACGGCCGCCGGCTCAGCCGCGCGGCGACGTCATTTCTCCAGCGGGAGGCTGTCCTTTTTCCAGGCCGCGATCCCGCCATGCAGACTGTAGATCTCCTTGAAGCCGACGCGCGTCAGCGCACCGGCCGCCATCCGGCTGCGGCGGCCCGTCGCGCAGTAGGCGACGATCGGCCGCGACACCATTTTCGCGAGCTCCTGCGCACGGCTGCCGAGCTGGGACAGCGGAATGTGGATGGCGTTCGGCAAGCGCCCGCCCTCGTATTCCTTCGCCTCGCGCACGTCGAGCAGAACCGCATTTTGCCGATTGATGAGCCGCGTCACCTCCGGCGTGCCGACGTCCTTCATCGCCCCGAAACCCCGCTGGAACAGCGGCCACGCGAGCATCGCCCCGGACAGCAGGAACACGAGGATCAGCATCCAGTTGTTTTGAACGAACGACAACGACATGGGCGCCACGGGGTCGAAGTGACAAAGGTAAAATGATAGCGCACCCCGATGCGTGAGCAGGCGGCGGCGGATCCCGGAAACGTGCCCGACAGCCTGCGCGCCCGCCAATCGTTCCGTTGCTCCTTCGTCGATGACCGCCACCGTTCGCCCTCTCGTGCGCCCCGTCGTCCTGCTGATCCTGGACGGCTTCGGCTGCCGGCCGGCGACGCCGGACAACGCAATCGCGCTGGCGAAAAAGCCCAACTGGGACCGTCTCGTCGCGTCCTGTCCGCATACGACGATCGACGCGTCGGAACGCGCGGTCGGCCTGCCGCGCGGGCAGATGGGCAACTCCGAGGTCGGCCATCTCAACATCGGCGCGGGCCGCGTCGTCTACCAGGACTTCACGCGCATCGATCAGGCGATCGAGGACGGCGAATTCGCGCGCAATCCCGCGCTGACCGGCGCGATCGAAGCAACGAGGGCCGGCGGATCGACGCTTCACATCCTGGGGCTCGTGTCGCCCGGCGGCGTCCACAGCCACGAGCGGCAGATCGCCGCCATGGTGGAGCTCGCCGCCGCCCTGCGGCGCGCCGCGGGTGCGCGTCCACGCATTCCTCGACGGCCGCGACACGCCGCCGCGCAGCGCCGCGCCGTCGCTCGCGTACATCGAAGGCGTCTGCGCCAGGCACCCCGACGCGCGGATTGCCTCGATCGTCGGCCGCTACTACGCGATGGACCGCGATGGGCGCTGGGATCGCGTCGCGGCCGCGTACGACCTTATCGTCGATGGCCGCGCGCCTTTCACGGCGAACGCGCCGCAAGCGGCGCTCGAGGCCGCCTACGCGCGCGGCGAGAACGACGAGTTCGTCAAGGCCACGGCGATCAACGGCCGGGACGGCAAAGTGCCGACGATGGAGGACGGCGACGTCGTCGTGTTCATGAACTTCCGCGCCGATCGCGCGCGGCAGATTACCCGCGCCCTGACCGACCCCGCGTTCTACGGCTTCGGCCGGCGGCGCGTGCCGAAGCTCGCCGCGCTACGTCTGCCTCACGAGCTACGGGGACGAGTTCGCTCGGCTGCCGGTGGCGTTTGCGCCGCAGTCGGTCGCGAACGGATTCGGCGAATACGTCGCCGGGCTCGGGCTCAGCCAACTGCGGATCGCCGAAACCGAGAAGTACGCGCACGTCACTTATTTCTTCAGCGGCGGCGTCGAGGCAGTGTATCCGGGCGAGGACCGGATCATGATCCCCTCTCCCAAGGTCGCGACCTACGACCTCAAACCCGAGATGAGCGCTGTCGAGGTCACCGACAACCTCGTCGCCGCCATCGACAGCGGCAAGTATGACGCGATCGTCTGCAATTACGCGAACGGCGACATGGTCGGTCATACCGGGAACCTCGGCGCCGCCATCCGTGCGATCGAGACGCTCGACACCTGCGTCGGCCGCGTCGTCGCCGCGGCCCGCAATGCAGGGGGCGAAGTGCTGATCACTGCCGATCACGGCAACGCCGAGCAGATGCATGACGCCACGACGGGTCAGCCGCATACGGCGCACACGCTGAATCTCGTTCCCTGCGTCTACGTCGGGCGGAAGGCAACGATCGCCGAGGGCGGCGCCCTGCAGGATGTGGCGCCGACGCTGCTCTCGATGATGGGGCTGCCGCCCCCGCGCGAGATGACGGGCCGCCCGCTGCTCACGTTTCCGCGCGATAGTAGTCACTGACACCACTCGGCGCCGGACGAGCGGCCAGCCCGCGAAATCGGCTTGCTCAGGCGTTGCCGAGATAGCGCCGCGCGATGCATCAGTCCTACACGCATTCCGCCTCGGTCCGATGGGGAGGCAAGACGGGAACTTACACGCCTTTTTTACACCCCAAGTCATCGGTAGCACTAGGGAGATAGGCAAAAGGCGCAACCCGGGCGCTCGGCCCGAAGAATCGACAGGGCCGGAGTTTCCAAGTCTCGCGGGCCGCGATACCCGATTCCGCGCTAGCGGTCCGACTCGACGCCAGCGGCGGTGACGTCCGGTTTCCCGTGTTTGTGGTACGTCGGGAGTGAGGAAGATGTCTCCCGGCGGGCCGGCGGCGACGTTCGTCGCCGCCGGGTGACGTCCGACAATTCGGAACGTATACTTTGCAGTTCATGTCGAGGGGGCGGGTTCCCGGCGCCCTAGTTTTCGGCGGGCAAAGGAAGGCAGACGATGGGCAACTGGAAGAAGGCAGGACTGATCGGGTTGGGTGCCGTGCTAGGCGTCCTGCTCTCGCTCAATTTCTCGGCGGTCGCGCAGCGGGACGCGCGGATGCCGATTCCCTACGAGGACCTGCAGCTGCTGTCGGCAGTCTTCGGCAAGATCAAGAGCGACTACGTCGAGCCCGTCTCCGACGACAAGCTCATCAAGGAGGCGATCAACGGAATGGTGCACGGGCTCGACCCGCATTCCGATTTCCTCGACGCCGAAGCGTTCAAGGATCTGCAGATCTCCACGCAGGGCAAGTTCGGCGGCCTCGGCATCGAGGTCGGCGTCGAGGACGGCCTGGTGCGCGTCGTCTCGCCGATCGAGGACACGCCGGCCTTCCGCGCGGGGATCAAGTCGGGAGACCTGATCGTCAAGATCGACGACGACGCCACCCGCGGCATGCCGCTCAACAAGGCGGTCGAAAAGATGCGCGGCAAGCCCGGCACGCAAGTCGTGCTGACCGTCGTGCGCAAGGACGCCGAAGGTCCGCTCACGTTCACGCTGACCCGCGAGGAAATCAACGTCAAGAGCGTGCGCGCAAAAATGCTGGAGCCGGGGTACGGCTACATCCGGATCCGCCAGTTCCAGGACCGCACGGCCGACGACCTCGCGAAGGCGCTGAAGGACTTCTACAAGCAGGGCGAGCTCAAGGGTCTCGTGCTCGACGTGCGGAGCGACCCGGGTGGCCTCCTCAACCAGGCGGTCGCAGTCTCCGCGGCGTTCCTCCCCAAGGACGCGCTCGTCGTCTACACCGACGGCCGCACTTCGGAAGCCAAGATGCGCCTTTCCGCCCGCAAGGAAGACTACACGCGCCGCGGCGAGGACTACCTCAAGGACCTGCCGCCCGCCGTAAAGAAGGTGCCGATGGTCGTGCTGGTTGACGGGGGCACCGCCTCCGCGTCGGAAATCGTCGCCGGCGCGCTGCAGGACCACAAGCGCGCGACGGTGCTCGGCGGGCAGACGTTCGGCAAAGGGTCGGTGCAGACGATTCTCCCGCTCGGCAACAACGCCGGGCTGAAGCTCACGACGGCGCGCTACTACACGCCGTCGGGACGCTCGATCCAGGCGAAGGGCATCGAGCCCGACATCGCCGTGGACGACGGGCGCGCGTCGCCGCTCGTGCGCGAGGCCAATCTCCAGGGCCATCTCGAAGGCAGCACCGCGGACGCGGCCAAAGCCAAGGCGCTCGAAGCGGTCAAGGGGATGGACAAATCGGCGGCAAAGATGCCCGACAAGCCGGGCGCAGAAAAGGGCATCGACAAGGCCTCCGCCCAGCCGCCGCTGCCGCGCTTCGAATTCGGCGCCGATGACGACTTCCAGCTCGCGCAGGCGATGAATCATCTGAAGGGGCAGCCGGTGATCGCTTCGACGAAGGCCGTGTCGGCGCAGGCGAAGCCGCAGTACGCGCTGGCGTTCTGCGTCCCACCACAAAGCGCCCGGCATCGACCGGGCGTTTTTGTTTGCGATTTCCAATGCGAGCCCCTGTTTCCGTGGTCCGGGCCCGCGCCGTTGTTTGCTATCCTGCGTTGCGATGGACGACACCCAACTCCTCCGCTACAGCCGGCACATTCTCCTGCCCGAGCTCGGCATCGATGCGCAGGAGAAATTCGCGGCCGCGCACGCGCTCGTCGTCGGCATCGGCGGATTGGGCGCTCCCGCCGCGCAGTTCCTTGCGTCCGCCGGCATCGGCACGATCACTCTCGCCGATCCAGACGCGGTCGACCTCACCAACCTCCAGCGGCAGATCCTCTTCGCGACGGCCGACGTCGGGACGCCGAAGGTCGCCGCCGCGCAAGCGCGCTTGAACGCGATCAACCCCGAGGTGCGGATCGAGGCCATCCACGCGCGCGTCGGCGCCGCCGAGCTCTCGCCGCTCGTCGAGCGTGCAGACGTGGTGCTCGACTGCTCCGACAATTTCGCGACGCGGCACGCGGTCAATCGCGCGTGCGTCGCCGCGAAAAAGCCGCTCGTCTCGGGCGCCGCGATCCGCTTCGACGGGCAGGTGGCGGTGTTCGACCCGCGCGACCCGGCAAGCCCCTGTTACCACTGCCTGTTCGGCGAAGGCGAGGAGCTCGAGGAAACGCGTTGCGCGATCATGGGCGTGTTCGCGCCGCTGGTCGGCATCGTCGGCGCTACCCAGGCAGCCGAAGCGCTCAAGCTCGTTGCCAACGTCGGCGAAACGATCGCCGGTCGTCTGCTTTTGCTCGATGCCTACTCGATGCGCTGGCGCGATGTCCGCGTGACCCGCGATCCGCGCTGTCCGGTATGCGGACCCCGCAACCTGAACCGCAACGTCATCCGAACAGGAACTTGCGCTGCTCGTCCCAGCCCTCCTGCGGCGCGCGCTTGAACCCGCTCTTCGCGAACAGTTGCCAGCGGCCGAGGACGAAGGCGAGCAGCACGTTCGCCTCGGCGTTGGGGTCGCCCGGCCACTTGCCGGCCGCCTGCGCGATCCGCAGCGCCTGGCGCAGCGCCGCCTCGATGCGGTCGTAGAGCTGGTTCATTCGCGCCTGCAGCCGCTCGTCCTCGTTCACCAGCGCGTCGCCGATCAGCACGCGGGTCATCCCGGGATTCTTGTCCGCGAAGCCCAGCAGCACGGCGACGATCTGCTGCGCCTGGCTGACGCCGTCGGGGGTCTCGGTCGCGATCTTGTTGATGAGCGTGAAGAGCGTCGTCTCGATGAACTCGATCAGCCCCTCGAACATCTGCGCCTTGCTCGCGAAGTGCCGGTACAGCGCGGCTTCCGAGACGTCGAGGCGCGCCGCGAGCGCTGCCGTGGTCACCTTGTCGCCGCGCGGATTCTCGAGCATCGCCGCGAGGGTCTGCAGGATCTGGAGGCGGCGTTCGCCGGGTTTCGCGGGCATGGTCGCTTCGGCCCTAGCGTGCAGCACGGGCGTGAACGGGAACGGTGTCGTCGGCGCGAATCATCGTGCCCACGCCCTCGTTCGTGAGCACTTCGAGGAGCAGCGCGTGCTCGACACGGCCGTCGATGATGTGCGAGCTGGCCACGCCGTTCCTCACCGCGTCCAGCGCCGAGCCGATCTTCGGCAGCATCCCGCCGTGGATCGTCCCGTTGGCAAATAGCGCATCGATCTCGCGCGCGGTAAGCCCGGTGAGCAGCGCGCCATCCTTGTCGAGCACGCCCACCGTGTTGGTCATCAGCACCAGTTTTTCGGCCTGCAGCGTCTCGGCGAGCTTGCCGGCGACGAGATCAGCGTTGATGTTGTAGGCCTCGCCATCGCGGCCGACGCCGATCGGGGCGACGACCGGGATGAAGTCGCGCGAGTCGAGAAGCTGGATGATTTCCGGATCGATCCGCTCGATCTCTCCGACAAGTCCGATGTCGACCATCTCGCCGTGGTCGGTCTCGCTCGGGAGCAGCATCTTTCGCGCCTGTATGCACGCGCCGTCCTGGCCGGTGAGCCCCACCGCTTTTCCGCCGTGCTGGTTGATGAGCCCGACGATCTCCTGGTTCAGCTCACCCAGTACCATCTCGACGACGTTCATCACCTTTTCGTCGGTGACGCGCATGCCCTGCCGAAATTCGCTCTTGATGCCCATCTGCTTCAGCAGGTCGCCGATCTGCGGGCCGCCGCCGTGGACGATCACCGGATTCATGCCGACCAGCTTCAGCATGACGACGTCGCGCGCGAATCCTGCTTTCAGCGCCGGCTCGATCATCGCGTTGCCGCCGTACTTCACGACGATCGTCTTGTCGTGGAAGCGCTGGATGTAAGGCAGCGCCTCGGCGAGGATCTGCGCCTTCACGGCGGCATTGACGGCATCGAAGGGCATGGCGGCGAGGGCGGGCGCGCGCGGCGCAGCGGGTCCCGAGGGGATCAGCGTCGATTGTACCGGAACCGCGGCCACCCGAAATCGAGGTGTCCAAAAGGTCGGATCCGTGCGTGATGGCGAGCGAGTGAGCCCTGACTCGAACGTCGCGGGGTCGGAATCGACTCCGTCTTGCCGTGGCCGACCGCAGCGCCTTATGCCAGCTCCATCCGGTGCAGGAACGCCTGCCAGCGCGGATCGCCATGTAACGGCCGCAGGAGCGCGTCCGTCGCCGAGTACATCACGCCGGGGTCGCGCTGCGCGTAAGCCCTTTCGAGCCACTCGAACGCCTTCTCTACCTCGCCGCGATACGCGTAGACCTCGGCAACCTGGTACGCCGCGGTCCAGCCGAATTCGCTCGATGAGTGTCTGCAACGCCGTCTCCGATTCGGTCGGGCGACCCAGGCTGTGTTGAATCATCGCTAAGGCGACGTTGCGGAAGACATCGTGCGATTCGGCTGCCGCCAGCGCCAGCCCCTCATGGCCGCGCCCCTGCAAAAGGCGCGTGATCGCCAGAAAGGCGTGGCAGAGGCCGGCGTTCGGCGCGAAGTCGAGCGCGAGCTGAAACGACGCGGCTGCGTCGTTCAGACGATTCGCCATTATGTAGATCAATGCAGCCTGACGATGCGTGCGCGCCGATAGTGGATCGAGCGCGATGGCTTTGCGGACAAGCACAAGTGCCTCGTCGAGCCGGCCCAGAATCCTCGCGTGTCCGGCCGCCGCGCGCAGCGTGTTGGCGTCGCCGGGCGCAAGCTCCAGCGCGCGCCGGAACGATGCGTCGGCCGCCGTCCAGTTCCAGTCGTGGCTCTGCAGCACCATGCCGAGCTCGATGTGGGCTTCGGCCAGGTCCGGAGCCAGGCGAAGCGCTTGCTGCGCGGCCTCGCGTCCGCGCTCGTAGCCATCGTTGATCGGCGCAAAACCAAAGCCCGCCTGTACCTGGTGGATGTGCGACAGTCCGGCCCACGCCAGCGCAAAATCCGGATCGATCGCCAGCGCGCGCTTGAACAGCTCGATCGCCTTGTTGGTGTCCGCCTGCGTGGTCCGGTCGCCAAAGAACTTGCCTTGCAGGTAGAGCTGAAAGGCTTCGGGATTGTCGCCGCGTCCGGTGGCGGCCTGACGCACCTCGGCCGCTGCGACAGCGCGAGCCGCGGTCTCGGCCGGTTCCCCCATTAGAGCAGCGCGAAGCTCCTTGACCACCGACTGCGCGATGTCGTCTTGCACGGCGAAGATGTCGTCGAGCTCGCGGTCGTAGGTCTCCGACCAGAGGTGCGAATCCGACGCGACCTGGATCAGCTGCGCGGTGATGCGCACGCGCTTGCCGGACTTGCGGACGCTGCCTTCGAGCACCGTCGCGACGTAGAGTTTCTGCGCGACCGTCGGGATGTCGACATCCTTGCCCTTGAAGGAGAACGCGGAGGTGCGCGACGCGACGCGCAGGCCGCGGATCTTCGCGAGCACGTTCAGCAGCTCTTCCGACAGTCCGTCGGCGAAGTATTCGTTCTCTTCGTCGCGGCTCATGTTGACGAACGGCAGCACGGCGATCGAAGGCGTTTCCTTGTCCGGCGCCGCGAGCTCCGACTTGAGCGGCGGGAAGATCTGCGGCAGGTCCGGATGACAGACCTGGAACACCGCTTCCGGCCTCCCGAGATCCTTCAGCCCGTGCGCACCGAGCGCCTTGACGCTCGCGAGCGGCGGCAGATGGTCGCGGCAGAGATCGTGTGTCGACTCCGAGAGCAGCGTCTGGCCACCGTGACCGGCAGCGAGCAGCCGCGCAACGCGGTTGAGCGACGCGCCGAAATAGTCGCCGTCGCGCACCTCGACAGCGCCGGAGTGAAGCGCCATGCGCACGCGGAGCCTCGCCCCTTCGGGCCACGGCTCGCGATGGAGCGCGCGCTGCGCGTCGAGCGCCGCGGCAACCCGTCGGACGCCGTATGGAACGCTGCGCAGAAGGCATCGCCGCCCGTCTTGAAAACGTGGCCGTCGTGATCGTCGATGCAGTCGCGCAGCAGCGCATCGTGGCGCGCGAGCGCGGCGCGCATCGCCGCGGCATGTGCTTCCCACAGCCGCGTGCTGCCCTCGATGTCGGTGAAGAGTAGGGTGAGAGTGCCGGTCGGAAGGTTTGCCATCGTCTCGTCGCCACCCAGGAGTTCGCGCTCCCAACAGGGGCGGACTGCGCGAATCATGCCCGGCCCGGACTGCGACAAGGGCGCCGTTCGGATGCCGCCCCGTCCGTTCAACGCCGGCCGGTAACGTGATCCCGAGCAGCTGCGCCGCGACGTCGCCCAACCCGACGGCGCTAGCGAAATTCCGGGACCTCCCTTTTTTTTGCTATCGTTCCGGGGCCATGTCGAGCCGAACCGCTGCGCATCCTTGCGCCTGCCCGATCCGAGCCTCCGTTGTGCGTCCGGGGCGGGGACGACCGCTTCCGGCGGGTCGCTGATGCGGCTTGCGATCATTCGCCAGCACTACGCGCCCACGCGCGCCTCGGAACGTCTGTTCGAGAGCGCGCTCGAGGCGCTGCTCGAGCGCAACGTCGCGATCTCGCTTTACACGCGCGCGTGGCCGCAAACCAAGCTGCAGCTGATCGAGCCCGTCATCTGCAACCCTTGGTTTGCGGGCGCGCTCTGGCGCGACTGGGGCTTCGCCCGCGCCGTATGCCGTGTCATCGGCGGCGCCAAGGCGAACCTCGTCGAATCGCACGAGCGGCTCCTGTGCTGCGACGTCTATCGCGCCCAGGACGGCGTGCACGCGGTGTGGCTCGCGGAGCGCAGCAAGGGCGCCTCCGCGCTCGGACGGCTCCGACTTGCGCTCTCTCCGTATAACCGATACGTGAGCCGGGTCGAACGCAAGCTCTTCGCGAGCCCCTGGCTGCAGACCGTGATCTGCAATTCGAACATGGTCAAGGACGAAATCCGCACCCGCTTCGGCGTGCCCGAGTCGAAACTCGCAGTGATCTACAACGCCGTGGACAGTGATTTCTTTCACCCGCAATTGCGCACTGAACGTGGCGACTTCCTCACCCGCTACGGGATCGACCACGGCGCCACCGTTTTCCTGCTTGCCGGGTCCGGCTACGAGCACAGCGGTGCCGGCGCGGCGATCGAGGCGCTGGCCGAGCTTCCGCCGCCCGCGCATCTCGTCATTGCGGGGCGCGGGCGGCATGCGGAGCGCTATCGCGATCTCGCTCGAAGCCTTGGCGTCGGAGGGCGCGTGACCATCGCCCACGCGGATACCGATCCACGGTCCTGCTACGGGGCCGCGGATGCCTTCGTGCTGCCGACCCTCTACGACCCGGCGCCCGAATCCACGCTCGAAGCGATGGCTTGCGGGCTTCCCGTTGTTACGAGTACGAAATCGGGAGCAGCGGAGCTCCTGCTTGCGCACGATGCCGGCCTCGTTTGTCCGGCGGGCGACGTCGCCGGTCTAGCCGCCCAGATGCGCTCGCTCCTCGATCCCGATACGCGGAGCCGCCTCGGGGCCAACGCGCGCCGAGCGGTGCTGCCCTTGACCCCGTCCGCGATCACACTGCAGCTCGTGCTGCTGTATCGCGACTTGCTTGCGGCGACCGTCCACGCGAAAACGACGAGGCGAGCAGAGCCGGAGGCGGCCCCGGTCGCGGAGATTCCGCTGGAGACCACGCCCGCAGCGGACGTGCCGGCCGACGCCGCCGAAAACAAGCCGCATCCGGCACCGGTTGGGGAACCACCGCAGCCCGCGCCCCCTGCCGGGGAAGTGCCGGCCGGCAAGCCCGCCCGTTGATGAGCGCCGCACGGTCGCCCGAAGGCGCTCGCGCTGTTCTCCGCAGGGTGCCGCTGCTCGGCGCAGTACGCGAGCCTGGGAGAGGTCGTTCAATGAACGCCAGGTTGAGTTTGACTGCGAACCCGTTCGGCACGCGATGAGGTCGCTCTTCGACGACGTCGGCAGCGATATGGTCAGGGCGTTCCATTCGGCGCACATCGGCGACACGAGCACTTCGCTACCCGGCGACGGCGTCGACCCCCGAGACGTCTGGCGCTGGATCGCCGCGAACCACCGCTCCAATGTCCTGCTGTGGAACGAGGAAGACCTCGCGCGGCGGACGCAGGTTCCCGCTGCCGACATCGCCGCGAACAAGCGCGCCATCGACCGGTACAACCAGGAGCGCAACGACGCGATCGAGAAGATCGACGAAGCGTTGCTCGCGCGCCTCGAGGGCGTTCGTGTCGCCGAGGGCGCCTGGCACAACTCGGAGACCGCGGGATCGATGATCGACCGTCTGTCGATCCTCGCTCTGAGGCAGTTTCACATGCGCGCGCAATCGATCCGCGCCGATGCATCCGCCGCGCTCCGGGCGGCGTGCGCGGAAAAGCTTGCGCGCCTCGCGCTTCAGGCCGACGATCTTGCCCGCTGTCTCGACACGCTGCTCGGTTTGGCCGCGCGCGGGCGTGCGTTCTGGCGCGTCTACCGGCAGTTCAAAATGTACAATGATCCGGGCCTGAATCCGCACCTCACCGGCAGCGGCCGCCGCTGATCCGATGCTCGCGTGACAGCGGGCCAAGCCGCGCGCGAGACGCTGACGCGAGTCTTCCGCGCAACCGACGAATCCGGATGAGCCCCAAGCAGCTGCTGCGGCGGATTTCCGATGGGCTTCTCGGAACCGCCCTCGATCGCGCGGTTCGGCGCATCGCGCGGGACCCCCGGCGCAGCATCCTCTTTTGCTGGAACCGCGGCCTGGGCGACATTGCGCTCTGCCTCGTCCCGATCTTCGCGCGGATAAGGCGCGATGTCCCCGGCGCGCGCATCGCGGTGGTGACGCGGCCGGACCTCGCGGAACCGTTCGCGATGACGGACGCCGACGACGTCCGCGTAATCGCGGGACTCGCCCGCGGCGCGCCGATCGACATCGACGACATCTCTCGCACGACGGCATTGGAGCCGCGCGCGTTCGCCGTCGTCTTCACGTATCCCGATCCGAACCGATGGCTTTCCGGGCGGCGCACCGAGTTTCCGCCGTCGCTTTCCTGGGATCCGCGGTGGGATGCCTACGCGGAGCACCTCGTGCCCGCAGCGCCGGGCACGATCACGATCGGCGTCCACGTCGATTCGGAGACCGCGCGGTATTACGGGTACCGGAAGGATTGGCCGCCCGCGGCGTGGCGCGAGCTCTTCGCCCGCTTCAACGATCGACCGGATATCCGTTGGGTGCTCTTTGGCCAGTCGCCCGAGCCCGCCTACACGGCCGCGAATGTCGTCGACCTGCGCGGGCGGACCCGTTACCTCGAGCTCGTGGCCGTGATCCGGAATCGCTGTCGCGTGCTGATCGCGCCCGACAGCGGCGTTCTCACCACCGCGTACTATCTCGCGGCGCGATTTCCGCTCGAGGTGGTCTCGCTGTGGTCGGACCCGCGCCAGGGAATCCTGTTGCAGGGATGCGCGTCGCCCAATCCGCTGTTGCACCACGTGCCGCTCGTCGGGCGCGACGAGCAAGCCGCCAATATTCCCGTGGACGACGTCGAAGCCGCGGTGCGCGCGGCGCTGCAGTAACGCGGGTCAGCGCCGTCGCGGCGCCCGCAGCGGCAGGGGCTCCGGCGCCGGGGTCTTCCCGTGCGCGGCTTCTGTAGGGATCGGTTGCACCGGCGCGCCTGCCGGCGGCATGTACTCGGGAATCCAGGTCTTAAGCCGCGCGCGGACCTCGGCATCGTCGGCGGCACGGTCCCGCTCGCACCACGCCACCATCGGCCCGATCGCATCGCGGTTCGCGGCACGCGCTTGAGCGATTCGCAGCTTCGGATGCGGCGTCGGCAGCGTGGCTTCCTCGGACGCGAGCGGCTCCTCGTAGAGCTTCTCGCCGGGACGCAGGCCCGTGAACACGATCGGGATCCGATCGGGGTCGGCGCCGGAGAGCCGGATCATGTCGTGCGCGAGATCGACGATCCGCATCGGCTCGCCCATGTCGAGCACGAGGATCTCGCCCCCCTTGCCCTGGAGCCCCGCCTGCAGCAGGAGCTGGGTCGCCTCCGAGAGCGACATGAAGTATCGGGTGATGTCCGGATGCGTGACGGTCACCGGGCCTCCGCGGGCGATCTGTTCGCGAGAAGCGGGGGATCACGCTGCCGGCGCTGCCGAAGACGTTGCCGAAACGCACCAGCACGAATTGCGTGCCGCGCCCCTTGCAGGCTCTGGCAGACGATCTCGGCCAGGCGCTTGGTCGCGCCCATCACGTTGGTCGGATTGACCGCCTTGTCGGTCGACACCAGCACGAACTTCTCGACCTTGCGCGGCAATCGCCGCGCGCGCGAGGACCCACGTCCCGTAGGCGTTGTTGCGCACCGCCTGCCACGCGTTCGTCTCTTCCATCAGCGGGACGTGCTTGTACGCGGCTGCATGAAAGATCACGCTCGGCCGCTCGCGCGTCGAGCACCGCGTCGACGAGCGCCGCATGCTTGACGTCGCCGACCACCGCGGCCAGCGGCAGCTGCGGAAACGCGTCGCCCAGCGCCATCTGGATCTCGTAGAGCGCGGCTTCCGAAATGTCGAACAGCACGAGCCGCGCCGGGCGAAAGCGCGCGATGTGGTGGCAGAGCTCGGCGCCGATCGAACCGCCCGCGCCGGTGACCATCACGACACGGTTGCCGAGCCATTCGCCGAGGCCCTCGCTGTCGAGCTCGACCGGATCGCGTCCGAGCAGATCGTCGAGCTCGATCGTGCGGATCGTCGTGAGCGGCGAGCGGCCGCTGATCAGCTCCTCGTACGAGGGGACGGTCAGCGCCTCGAGCCCGACGGCAGCGCAGATTTCGACGACGCGCCTGCGCACGCCATGCGCCGCCGACGGCAACGCGATGATCACCTTGCGCACGCCGTATTTCTTCGCCCATTGCGGCAGGCTCGAGATCGGCCCGTAGCACCGTCACGTTGCCCAACTGGCGCCCATGCTTCGTCGGGTCGTCGTCGAGGAGCCCGACCACGCGCCAGTGGCGGCTGTGCGCAAGCTCCTTGGTAAGCCGCTCGCCCGCTTCGCCCGCGCCAATCACGAGCACCGGCTCGCCGAGCGCGACGAAGCGGGCTGTAAAGTCGGTGCTCCTTCCAGATCCGGTAGGCGAAGCGGTCGCCCGCCATCAGGAAGATGAGCACGACCGGGTAGACGACCAGCACGCTGCGCGGCACCACCGCGTGCAGCCGCAGCATCACGAGCACCAGCGGGATCAGCAGCGCACCCAGTCCGGCGGCGAGCACGATGCGCTGCAGATCGACGAGGCTCGCGAACCGCCAGAGGCCGCGATAGAGACCGAACGCCAGGAAGATCGCGCCCTGCAGCGGCACGATCCACGCGAGCGTCCACGCCACGTCGACGAAGTCCGGCGCCCTGAAGTCGAGGTTGAAGCGCAGCCAGTAGATCGCCACCCAGGCGAGCGCGGCGGCGCAGACGTCGTGGAAGAAGGCGAGCCAGGCGCGCCAGTTGCGGGGTTGCGTCATCGTGCGGAATCGCTGCGTCGCTTCCAATGATAATCAATGCCGGCGAAAAAAGCCGCCACGACGACGGTCCATGCCACAGAGCACGCCCCAGCCATACGCCGGTACGAACCAGAGGCGCGCCGAGCGCGGCGAAGGTCGTTCCCGCCATCAGCGCTCCGTAGACGAGGAACGTTCCGCGATGGCCCGCGCCGAGCCGGTTCAACCGTTGGTAGTAGTGCGCCCGATGGGCCTCGAACAGCGGCTCGCCGCGCGCGAGTCGCTGCAACAGCGTGAGCGTCGCGTCCGCGACGAAAGGCAGGAACACGAGCAGCGGAAACCAGGCCGGCCACGCGCCGGCCACGCATCCCGACACGCCGAAGACGCCGGCCAGGAAGCCCAGCCGGCACGGCGCCGACGTCGCCGATGAACACGCGCGCGGGCGGCGCATTGACCGCGAGCAACGGCAGCGCTGCCGCCGCGAGTGCGAAATAGGCTTCCCCGGGAACGTCGGCCCGGGCCGCCGCGACACCGTATGCGCCGAATCCGAAGACGGTCATGGCGGTCGCGAGACCATCGCTGCCGTCCATGAAGTTGTAGAGATTCGCGCACCAGACAATGAGACATGCCGCGGCCGCCCAGATGAGCGCGCCGCCGCCGGTCCACGGGGCGCTTCCGGCGTTCAGCACGGCACCGCCCGCAATCGCCGCTGCGATCGCATGCACGGCGAGACGCGTCCAGGCGCGCACGCCGCGCCAGTCGTCGATCATCGATACGACGGCGACCCCCGCCCAAGCCACGAGCCATGCCGCTCTCTGCGGAGCAGGCGACGGAAAAAACAGCGCGACGGGGAGAAATCCGGCCCAGATCGCGAGCCCCCCAACCCGCGGCACGGGCCGGTCGTGCATCGACCGGGCGTTGGGATGGGCCCTTGGCAGCCGCCCGCCCATTCGCATCACCACGAGGACCGCCCCTGCGGCGAGCGCAGCGGCCAGGCCCGCGGCAGCCCAGTTGGAGACCGATGTTGCCTGCATGGAAACGCCGCCTAGGCAGGTCCGCCAAGGAACGGCCGCGAACAAGAATTCTCCATTCGCCCGTGCCCGCGCCGCCGGGAAAAAACATCGAAAACCACGTTCAACTGCCAATGCCGCGCCCGAAGTGGCGAGAAACTGAAGTTTTCCGCGGCCGATCATGACGTTAGCGCTCTCTTTTCAAGCGAATGTCCGAGGCGAACGAGCCCCGATTTCAGCCGAGAGTCTCAATGATTGTCGCGTTTTAGCAACAGGCTTGCCTAGCTGTCCCGGTCATCGGGACTTTACCTTGCCACGGCCGCAACCGGTTTGGCACAATGAACTTGGCTTCTCGAAAATCCTGAGAAGGTTCCGATGGCAAAGGCACGAGGACGTCGTTTCCTTGCCAATTTTTTCCGTTAGAGGAGAGACTTCATGAACAAAAAGCTCGTCGCCCTAGCTGTCGCCGGCGCGTTTGCGGTGCCGCTGGCCGCGCAGGCGCAAACCGCGAATGTGACGCTGTACGGTCGCATTAACCTCGATACCGAAGTCATCATCAACGCCAAGCAGGATACGTCGACGCCGTCGCAACAGGTCAAGGGGAACTACTACCGCGTTTCCTCCAACAGCTCGCGCCTCGGCGTCCGCGGCACCGAGTCGCTGGGCGGCGGCACCAACGCCTTCTTCCAGATCGAAGAACGCTTCGACGGCTCGAGCCAAAGCACCGTCACCAACGGCGGCGATAGCTGGATCGGCCTGCAGGGCGGCTGGGGGACGATGAAGATCGGCTACTTCCTGACCCCGTACGATGACATCGGCCCGATCTTCGGCAGCGTCCCGACGTTGATCACCGGCATCTTCGGTTCGTCGGCCGTCTGGTCGAACACCGGCTGGGTCGGCAACAACCAGGCAGACGGCGCGTTCGACGACCGCACGGGCAATGCGCTGCGCTACGACACGCCGAACATCAAGGGCTTCACGGCGTCCTTCCAGGTTGCCGGCCGCGACGCGAGCGCCAACAACGAAGGCGGCGATCTCACGCAGCAGCGGCGCCACGCAGTGATCTACTCGATGAACGCGCTCTACAACAACGGCCCGTTCCAGGCCGGGATCGCGTACGAGGCGCACGAGAAGACGCGTGCCGGGTTCGCGGGCGAGACGACCAACGACCAGGGCATCAGCGTGGGGGGCGCCTACACGTTCGGCCCGGTCAAGCTCGGGTTGGTCTACGAGCACCTCCAATACAAGAACGGCCTTCAGGTTCCGGTCGGCGGCACGTTCGTCAACGGCACGCTCAAGCGCGACATGTGGGGCATCAGCATGATCGGCAACTTCGGCCCCGGCCAGTTGTACGCCGCCTATTTCGGCGGCAATAACGGCCGTGGTGGCGCGCCATGCGTGACCGTAGCTGGTGTGACGAGCTGCCCGCGCGTGGGCGCTGTGACGATGGGTCCGGATACAGGGGTCAACATGTATGAAGTGACCTACACGTATCCGCTGTCGAAGCGCACGCTGATGTACGCCGGCTACGTGATGATCGCCAACGACAAGAACGCCGCCTACAACTTCCACGTCAACCAGATCGGGGGCGTGTGCACGGGCGACGGCGCGGCGTGCGGCGACTCGGCGCGTCCGCAAGGCTTGGCGCTCGGCATGGTGCACTTCTGGTAAGAGCCAAAAAGACCTAAAGAAACGTTGCTTCATCGCTGTTTGAAGTGATCACGCGGGCGCCTTCGGGTGCCCGTTCTTTTGGCACTGCGGCGCCCCCAACTGGAGTGCCCCGGCGCGCGGCATCCAGCCGTGCGACCTCGCGGCGAGGGGTGAGAGCGGGCCTCGCGCGACAGTGCACGGACATAAGTGCGAAGCGACGGCAGGCGCCGAGGTCTAGCGACTAGGGTGGTACGGAGACGGAGGGCCGACGGCGCCCGGGCCGGACCGATCCGACGTCGTCATTCTTCGCCGGCGCTGCCGGACCGCGAGCGATTCTGCTACGATTGACCGATGCGCGATGATCTCCTCATCGGTTTCGACCGTGCGCTGCGCACGCTCTCCGGCCTCGCAACGACGTCGCGTCCCGTTCCGGGGGCGAACATCTCCGAAACACCGCTCGCGCCGGACGAGCGCCGCCATGCCGCCGGCCTCATGCGCGTCAACCATACCGGCGAGATCTGCGCGCAGGCGTTGTATGCCGCGCAGGCACTCGTCGCGCGGGATCCGGCCATCCGCAAGGAATTGGCGCGGGCGGCGCGGGAGGAGGAGGAGCATCTGGCGTGGACGCAGCAGCGCCTGGCCGAACTCTCCGATCGCCCCTCGTTGCTGAATCCGCTCTGGTACGCCGGCTCGTTCGCGATCGGCGTTGCCGCCGGACTTGCAAGCGACCGCGTCAACCTGGGGTTCGTCGTCGAGACCGAGCGCCAAGTGGAGGAGCACCTGACCGGCCACATGGAGCGCCTGCCACCGGCAGACGCGCGCAGCCGCGCGATCGTCGAGCAGATGCGCGACGACGAGGCGCGCCACGGCGCGATGGCGCAGGCCGCCGGCGCCGTCGATCTGCCGCTGCCGGTGAAAGGGCTGATGCGCTTAGCCGCCGACCTGATGCGCACGGTCGCGTATCGAATCTGAGAGGCGGGCCTAGGAATCCTTGTGTGGGGAGCGGCTTCTTCGAAGGAGGAAGCGGGAATCCCGTCTTGCACAAACGGGGGCCGTTCCAACGCCACTCGGCTCGACGCGAATGCAAGCCCAATTTCTCGCGCGGTGCGTCAATGCAGCTCACGCCGCCAACATGCGCGGCGAATTCTCCGTCGCCCTCGGCTGGTGCAATCAAGCCCTCCATCTCGCTCCCGATCTGCCCGAGGCCTGGTACAACCTCGGAATAGCATTACGGGGATTGGGCAACCGATCCGAGGCCATCTCGGCACTGGAGCGCGCCGCGGCCCGCACGCGGAACTCCGCGGACGCCCAGAACAACATCGGTGTTGAACTGGTGGAACTGGCTGCACTGCCCGAGGCGGAGCGCTGCCTCAATCAGGCGCTCATCCTTGCCCCCGACTACGCGTTTGCCCATTCCAACATGGGCAAGCTCCGCGCAAAGCAAAAGCGCTTCGACGACGCGGAGAGTGCGTTCAGGAAGGCCATCGAGCTAGCGCCCGACCTCGCGCCCGCCTATGTCAATCTCGCTGGCGCCCTGAACTCCAAGAAGAACTACGGAGCTGCCGAAGCCGCCTGCCGCACAGCCATCGAGCTTGACCCACGATCCCCGGATGCGTGGCGCAATCGTGCCAATGCCCTTGCCGGCATGAAGCACTACGGGGCGGCAGCGGAATGTTGCGAACGATGCCTCATGCTCGACCCGAGCGCCAAGTTCATCAGGGGCGCAATGCTGCACAACAGGATGAAGATCTGCGATTGGTCTTCGTTCGACGGCACCGTGGCCCGGCTTCTCGAGGCAATCGGGCGCGGCGAGAAGGCCTCGTATCCATTTCCGGTCCTCGGTCTCACGACGGACCTGGCCGCGCAACGCAAGGCGGCGGAGCTTTACGTTGCCGACGAATTTCCCGAGCAACGCGACCTCGGTCTCCTGCAGAAATATCCCCGGCACGACAAGATTCGCGTCGGCTATTACTCGGCGGACTTCCGCAATCACGCGGTTTCCATCCTGATGGCAGAGGTGTTCGAACTCCACGACAGGAACCAATTTGAATTGTTCGGCTTTGCTTTCGGGCAGGAGAGCCAGGATCAAATGCGGCAAAGAGTGAGTGCCGCCCTCGGGACATTCGTCGACGCCCGAAACAGGTCCGACCGGGAGATCGCGGCACTTTCGCGGCAGCTCGAAATCGACATCGCCGTCGACCTTGGCGGCTTCACCGAAGGCTGCAGAATGGGCATCTTCGCGATGCGCGCCGCGCCGATCCAGGTGAGTTACCTCGGCTATTTGGGAACAACCGGGGCGCCTTACATCGACTATCTGATCGCCGACCGAACGATCATCCCCCCGGAATACCGTCTTCACTATGCCGAAAAGATCGCCTGGATCCCGAGCTACCAGGCAAACGACTCGAAGCGAGCCATCTCGGAGCGGGTGTTTACTCGCGAAGAATCGGGACTGCCCCGCACCGGGCTCGTGTTCTGCAACTTCAACAACAACTACAAGATCACGCCGGCTATCTTCGATGCCTGGATGCGAATACTCAGGCAGGTGGAAGGTAGCGTCTTGTTTCTTTACGGCGACAATGACGAATCGGCCGCAAACCTCAAAAAGGAAGCGGAACAACGGGGCATCGATGCAACCCGCATCGTGTTTGGCCATCGTCTGCCAACGCCCGAATATCTGGCGAGATATCGTGTCGCGGATCTCTTCCTGGATACGCATCCGTACAACGGCGGCACCACGGCGAGCGATGCATTGTGGGCGGGTGTGCCGGTGCTGACCTGTATCGGAGAGTCGTTTGCGAGCAGGGTGGCAGCGAGTCTGCTCCACGCCATCGGCTTGGATGAACTCGTTGCGAGGAGCGAAGAAGAATACGAAGCCCTCGCCGTCGAACTGGCGAG
Organism: uncultured beta proteobacterium; assembly: GCA_963733985.1. Taxonomy (GTDB): domain Bacteria; phylum Pseudomonadota; class Gammaproteobacteria; order Burkholderiales; family Casimicrobiaceae; genus CAIWHR01. Next base: position 88,187 of record CAVTFF010000023.1, read on the forward strand.
GCGACCCGAGCGACTTGCGCAGATCAAAGAGAGCCTCGCGAGGAACAGGCTTTCAATGCCGTTATTCGATACGCCGCTTTTCACGAAACGCATTGAAGCCGCGTACAAGTCGATGTACGAGCGCTTTCAGGCCGGTTTGCGACCCGAGGACCTCTCTGTTGATCAGTGACGATTCGGCAGCCCGACTCGCCACCGGCGCATCTTTCGCCTTTGGGATCGCGAGCACGAAACCCGAAAGGCTCCTACCTCCGGCTCTTCCTCCAGTCCCGCAGCGCCTTCAGTCGCGCGGCCCGGAGCGCCGTCGCGATCGCGTCAGAGGGTGGCGCTGACTGCATTTCCCGACGCGCCGCGACGCCCCGCGCGATCGACGCCGCATCGACGCCCCTGACGGTTGCCAGAGCCGCGCGAACGAATTCGCCCGGCGCATAAGTTCCAGTCGCGCCCGGCCGCGACAAGGCAATGCATTCGCAGGCGTCGAGCAACGTGTCGAGCCGTTCCGGACGCCGCAGCGCGTCGGCAGCCGACAGCAGATCGAGGACCTTCGCTCCCGCGAGCTCGAAGGCGCGATCGACATCGCAATGCCAGCGTGCCGCGAGCCTCGCCGCATCGCGGCATTCGATCGGCACCTTGAGCCGAGCCGACAATTGCAGGGCGAGGCGGACGCTGCGCGCCCGCGCCGCTCCCTGTCTCGTCGCGGCGCGCGGACGGGGGGCGCCGCCCAAGTCGTGGGCGAGCACCGCGTAGCGGACCGGCAACGGGAATTGCCTCGCGGCCGCGTAGTCGAGCGCCCGCGCAAGATGAGCGGCGGCGGATTTCCGCGCGCCACGCGATCGCCCTGGCGCGCCATCCACCGCATCGACTTCGGGCAGAATCGCCGCGAGCGCGCCGCAATCGCCCAGCACCGCGAACATCTGCGACGGATGCGGCTCCATCAGCCCGCGCGCGAGCTCCTGCCAGACGCGCTCCGCCTGGAGCTCCGAAAGCTCGCCCGAGGCCACGAGCGAGCGCATCAGCGCGAGGGTCTCGGGCGCCACCGCGAAGGCGAACCGCGCCGCGAAGCGCGCGACGCGCAACACGCGAAGCGGGTCCTCGGCAAACGCCGGCGAGACATGGCGCAGCACGCCGCTGCGGAGATCGGCTTCCCCGCCGAACGGATCGATCAGGGCGCCATCCTCGCCACGCGCCATCGCGTTGATCGTGAGATCGCGGCGCCGCAAATCCTCTTCGAGCGTCACGTCCGGCGAGGCGAAGAATTCGAAACCCCGGTAGCCTCGCCCGTGCTTGCGCTCGGTGCGCGCAAGCGCGTATTCCTCACGCGTTTCGGGATGGAGGAAGACGGGAAAGTCGCGTCCGACGGGCTTGAACCCGGACGCGATCATCGTTTCCGGCGTAGCCCCGACGACGACCCAGTCACGGTCCGCGACGGGACGACCCAGCAGCTCGTCGCGGACCGCGCCGCCGACGCGATAGATCTTCACGGGCTGCGCGCTGCGCGACGGGCGTGCCATCCGCTCACGTTAGCGGCAACGCCGCGTCCACGCAATGGAGTCAGCGTCCGCTCGCCGCGCGAATCGCGTCGTAGCGGCTTCGTTCCGCGTCAGGCGAGAGGTAGGCCGGCGCGACCGCCGACAGCGCCGTCGGCACGATGCCGAAGACCGCCGGAAAATCGCTGCCGCAGACGCTGTCCCTCGCCATCGATGCAAGATTGTCCCGGCTCATCAGCGTGCCCGGCAGCATTTCCAGCACGAGCGCCTGCAGCCGACCGAGGCGCGGGCCGAGGGCAACGATCGGACGCTCGTTGCCGGTCACCTTGCCGACGTAGGCGACGAGCTCGCGCAGCGTGTAGACGTCCGGGCCGCACAACGGATATCTGTGTCCAATCGTCGAAGGCAGATCGAGCGCGCGCGCGAAACAATCGGCGACGTCACCCACGTACACCGGCTGGAATCTTGTCTGCGCACCCGCGAGCGCCATCACGGGCAACAGACGCTCGAGCTTCGCGAACAGGTTCAGGAACGAGTCCTCGCGCCCAAAGATCACCGACGGCTCGAAGATCGTCCAGTCGAGGCCGGAACCGGTAACTGCCACCTCGGCCTCTCCTTTGCTGCGCTGGTATCGGCTCGGCCCCGCCGGGTCGGCGTTGAGCGCGCTCATCTGTAGCAACCGCCGCACATTGGCGGCTCGGCATGCGGCGATGACACGGCGCGTGAGCTCGACGTGGACGCGCGCGAAGCTTTCCTGCCGCGTTTCATTGAGGATCCCGATGAGATTGATGACGGCCGACGCATCCGCGACGAGGCGGCGGAGGGTTTCCGCGTCGTGGATATCGGCCTCGACGACGTCGACCGTCGGCAGCAGAATCAGATGCCGCGCATTGTCGCGACGGCGCGTCGGAACGACGACGCGGCGCCCCGCATCGACCAATCGATTCACGATGTGGCGACCGACGAAACCGCTGCCGCCAAGAACGACGACCGCCGGGGGAACCGCCGTCATGGGTGTGCCCCCACGCTCGCGGCTATCGCCGCTGCGCTGCCCCCCAAGGGGGTGCAATTCGCGCCTTGGGACGGCCCGGCGGCGCAACGGTTGGGCACGATCTCGCGGAGGCCGCAGTAATTCGCGTCTCGGGACGGGGGGGCGGCGCTCATTGCCCTTGCGCCGCAATCGCCGCGCCGTCGCCGTTTCCGCGTGGCGGGACCGTGCCGAGCCGCGCGGTCAGCGGCACGTAGGGCTGGTCCAGCAGACGCGCGTAGAACATCGCGTTGGCGAGTACCTTCTTCACGTAGTCGCGCGTTTCGTTGAAGGGAATCGATTCGACCCAGATCGCGCCTTCGAGCGGCGCGCCGTTGCGCCAGACCTGCGCGCGATTCGGCCCCGCATTATACGCAGCGGCCGCGAGCGCAGGCATGCCCTCGAGCAGATCCAGGCAATGCCTGAAATAGAACGCACCGAATTGCGTGTTGAGGCCAACGTCCGCGATCAACGCCGGCCGGTAATCGGCACGGCCCATCTGCTTTGCCACCCAGCGCGCGGTCGGTGGCATCAGTTGCATCAGGCCGACGGCGCCGGCGGCGGAGACGATGTCGGGAACAAACCGCGATTCCTGGCGCGCCAGGGCGAGCAACAATGCCTCGTCGACGTCCTGCTCGCGTGCCGCCTGCGCGAAATGCTCGGGGAACGGCATCAGGTAACGAAGCGCGAAATCGTGCCGCGCCGACGTTCGCTCGGCGGTGTTGATCGCACGATCGTAGAGGCCCGCCTGGCGCGCATAGTTGGCGGCGACAAGGAGGCCCTCGTCGTCGCGTCCGCGCACGACGTAGAGCCACTCGCGTCGCGAGTCGGCGCGCATGTCCATCTCGACCAGCTTGATCGCGCGGCGGACGCCGGCTTCCATGCCAAAGGCCGACAGCGCGGCGGCATCCGGCTCGGCGGCGCCCGCGGGCGGATCCGGACGCATGCCGAGCGCCTCCGCGGCAAGCACGCCATAGAAGTCGAAATCGGCGGCGAGCGCGGCGTAGATCACGTTTGCCTCGTCGGGATGACCTGCGACGGCGAGCGCACGCGCCTTCCAGTAGCGCCACGCGCCCTGCTCGGCAAGCGCGGGCGGCATCGCGTCGATCGCGGCCAGGACGTCCGGCCAGGCTCCGGCGCGCAGCCCCGCGCGCACGCGCCATGCATGCTGCTCGTTGGAGAGCGGTATCCCCGCGGCTTCGCGAAACCAGTCGCTCGCCTGCGGGTTCAACTGCCGCGCCGCATGGAAGGCGATCCGCGCGTTGCCGTATAAGCGATCGGCAACCGGCAGCCACACGCGCTGCTTTACCCATGCGGCCCGAACACTCGCGGCGTCCTTTCTCGCCGCCCGCTCGAGCGCATACAGCGCGAGCTCGCGCCCGCCCTCACGCTTCCAGGCAAATTCTCCTTTCGCGAGGGCACGCGACGGATCACGCTCGACCTGGATGAATTCGCGCGCCGATATCCGGCTTTCGGGAGGCAGGTCGACCGCAATTGATTGCGCGAGCCGGACGTTGCCGGCCTCGCTCGCCAGCCGGAAGCGCGCACGGCGGTCGGCCGGGGAAATGTCGCCGCTCGCAATCAGCGCCGCGAAGAGCGGCTCGCAGGCGTCGGGCGTGGATTGTCCCGTGAACCACAGCGGCTTGGCCGCGGCGAGCGCCTCGTTGCCGTCGCGCTGGCGGCGATACTGGATTCCGTAGCAGGCAAGCTCGACATCCTCGCCTGCGGCCAGCGGATATTCGGCGCCGAAGGTGTCCCACTTCGCGCGTTTCCCGAGCGATTTCAGCCATTCGTTCCGGAAGCGGTCGACGAGCGGCGAGCCCGGCCAGCGGGCGAGGTACGCCCGCACCTCGTCGTCGCTCGCAGTGTCGAGCTTGGCCTTGAGCTGCCAGTACTCGACATAGGACTCGAGGACATGGCCCGCGAGCTTCGGGACGAGGATGTCGAGCCTGGCGCGGTCGCCACGGTCGAACGCGGCCTTCGCGGCAAGAAAATCCGCGTCCGAGGGCTCGGGTGCGGCGGCGGCGATGACCGCGAACCCGGCGGCAACGAGGGCGAGAAGTCGCGATGCGGCGGTCAGCAACGGGATCACAGGCTCATTGTCGATGACGCGGGCGCACCTCGGCAACCCGTTCGGCGGACGATCGTCAAAGTCCGTCGTGAGACCGCAGCGCCGTGCCGGTTCGGGGCCAGAGTGATAAGATTCACCGAAAAAGCCGGCCGCAGCACCGGGCGCTGATCCTCGGCAAGCGCGCGGGCACGCCGATCCCGCGGAGGACCTCCCGATGGCACAACGCAAGAGCGCGCCCCTGGTCGGCGTCGTGATGGGCAGCGAAAACGACTGGGACATCATGCGTCACGCCGCCGCGCAGCTGGACGCGTTCGGCATCGTCTACGAGGCGCGCGTCATGTCGGCGCACCGGATGCCCGACGACACGTTCGAATACGCCGAAGACGCGCTCCCGCGCGGACTGCGTTGCATCATCGCCGGCGCGGGCGGCGCCGCGCACCTCGCGGGGATCATCGCCGCCAAGACAACGGTGCCCGTGCTGGGCGTCCCCGTGCCGTCGAAATACCTCCGCGGCGAGGACTCGCTGTACTCGATCGTCCAGATGCCGAAGGGAATCCCGGTCGCCACGTTCGCGATCGGCGAGGCCGGCGCCGCGAACGCCGGCCTGTTTGCCGTTGCCCTGATCGCGGCGACCGACCCGACCGTCGCCAAGAAGCTCTCCGCATTCCGTCTGAAGCAGACCAACGCGGCGCGCGCGATGCGGGTTCCGCCAGCGGCGTGAGCCTGGGAGCAGAGGCCCCACGCGCGGATAGCGCATGGGGATGCGACCCGGGCGAATCGACGCATGACGCCGACGTTTGGCAAGGGCGTATTGGAGCAGGTGCGGAGGCCGAGACGTGAGCGGCGGAGCGGTGGCCGGCCCGCTCGCCGGGATTCGCGTCCTCGATTTGACGCGCCTGCTGCCCGGTCCCGTCTGTACGCTCTATCTGGCGGACTTGGGCGCCGACGTCGTCAAGATCGAGGACACAGGCACCGGCGACTATGCGCGCAGCATCGGCGCTCGACCTGGAGGCGTTTCCGCGTTCTATCGCGCCGTCAACCGCAACAAGCGCAGTGTTTCGCTCGATCTCAAGCACGCACGCGGTCGCGCGCTGTTTCTCGCGCTCGCGAAGGATGCGGACGTCGTCGTCGAAGGCTTTCGACCCGGCGCCGTCGCGGGGCTCGGCATCGATTATGAAGCCGTGGCGCCGATCAACGCGCGTGTCGTCTACGCGTCGATCTCCGGCTACGGGCAGCAGGGACCGCGCGCGCAGGCAGCCGGCCACGACATCAATTACCTGGGCTACGCGGGCGTGCTCGACCAGTGCGGGACGCGCGACGGCCCACCCGCGTTGTGCAATGTTCAGATCGCCGATCTGCTCGGCGGTGCGGCCGCAGCGGCGATCGCGATTCTCGCCGCGCTCGTCGGCGCACAGCGCACCGGGCGCGGGCGTTACGTCGACGTCGCGATGGCCGATGCCGCGCTCGCGCACAACATTTTCGCGCTGCACGCATTGACCGAGTGGGGGCGGACACTGCCGCGCGGCGAAGATCTGCTGACGGGCGGCGTTCCGTGCTATGGCGTTTATGGCACGCAGGATGGCCGGTGGCTCGCCGTCGGCGCGCTCGAGGACAAGTTCTGGAAGGCGCTGTGCGCGACGATCGAGCGTCCCGATCTTTCCGGCGGCGGGCTCGCTCGCGGTGCCGAAGGCGCGCGGGTGAGAAGCGAACTGCAGCGTGTTTTTGCGGCCGCGCCGCTCGCGCACTGGCGCGAACGCTTCGCCAACGCCGACTGCTGCGTGACGCCCATCGCAACGCTCGAGGAGGCGCTCGTCGACCCGCAGTTCGAAGCCCGCGCGATGGTTGTCACGCGCCCGGACGGAACGCGCCAGTATGCACCGCCGTTCAAGCTCGGCGGCCATGAGTTCGGCGTGCTGCGCGAAGCTCCCGCGCAGGGGCAGCACACGGCCGAGATCCTGCACGATGCCGGCTACGACGATGCCCGGATCGCCGAGCTCGCCGCGGCGGGCGTCATCCGGAAATCGGACGACACCCCGTAAGCATCCCGCATCAGGTTGCCGTCCCGACGATCCGGGTCTTGCGCTTGTCCCGCGGCGCCGCCCTCGCCGCGCGGTCCTTGCGTGCTGCGCCGATGGGCAGACTGGCGACGCGCGCGTATTCCGGATCGGTGAAGCGGCATCCGGCGGCAACGAAGTCGGCAACCATGGCCGTCGCGTCGGCGCCCCAGAACAGCTCGCTGCCGATCGCGAGCGTCGGCACGCCAAAGACGCCCCGGGCGATCGCTTCGTCGGTGTTGTGCCGGAGTTCGCTTTTCACGTCCGGCGAGGCGATGCGCGCCGCGGCATCCGGCACGCCGAGCTCGCTTTCGAGCTCCGCCCATTCGATCGGCAGATCCGGCAGCCGGCCGTCGCGCCAGACGAAACGGAAGATCTTGTGTACCGCCACAGCGCTGGAGTCGCACGCGAGCGCGAGGCGCAGCAGCGGCAGCGGATTGAACGGATGCTCCGGCGGAAACTTTAGCGCAATGCCCTGCTTCTGCGCCTGCCACAGGCAGAAACGGTAGGTGAACGCGCGCTTCGCCGGGATTTCTGCGGGGCCTTTCTGACCGTTGGCAGCGAGTAATCCGGCGAACAGCACCGGCTTGTAGCGCACGGCGATCGCGGGCGCGAGCGAGGCGAGCTTTTCGCTCTGCAGATAAGCGAACGGCGAGACGAAATCGAAATACCAGTCGGCGATCATCACGTCAGGCGGTGCGCTTGGCGCACGCGGCGCGACGCGCCGGAAGCGCGGCCAGCACCCGCCGCTTCCCGGCGTCGTCGAGCACGCTCCACGCGGCGATTTCGTCGAGCGTCCGAAAGCAGCCGCGGCAATAGCCGCTCGCCGCATCCATCGTGCACACGCTCGTGCACGGGGACGGCACGCCGTTGCTGGCGGCATTCCGCTTGCGCCGCGTGCTCATCGGTCGTCGGACGCTCATGCGTCCTTCGCTGCGAGCGCGCGGGCGACGCGTGACACGGGCGGACGAGAAAGCGCGTCGGAAATGTAGCGGCTCGCAAGGCGCAGCTTCGTCATGTCGACGCCGGTCTCGATGCCGAGGCCATCGAGCAGATAGACGACGTCCTCGCTCGCGACGTTGCCGGTGGCGCCTTTTGCGTACGGGCAGCCGCCCAGCCCGGCGATGGAAGCGTCGAACGTCGCAACGCCCATTTCCATCGCGGCGTAGACGTTGGTGAGCGCCTGCCCGTACGTATCGTGGAAATGTCCGGCGAGCGCCGCGATCGGCACGCGCTCGGCGACCGTTGCGACGAGTGCCTTCGTCTTGCCCGCCGTTCCGACGCCGATGGTGTCGCCGAGCGAGACTTCGTAGGCGCCTTCACGATAAAGCGCCGCGGCGACATCGGCGACCTTGTGTTCGTCGATCGCGCCCTCGTACGGACATCCCAGCACGCACGAAATGTAGCCGCGGACCCGGATTCCATGCGCCTTCGCCGCGGCGAAGATCGGTCGCGCCCGCTCCAGACTCTCGGCGATCGAGCAATTGATGTTCTTCCGCGAAAACGTCTCCGATGCCGCGACGAACACGGCGACCTCGTCCGCCTTCGCCGCGAGCGCGGCCTCGAAGCCCTTCAGATTCGGCGTCAGCACGGGATACCGGACGCCGGGTTTGCGACGAATGCGCGCCAGGACCTCCGCGGCGTCGGCCATTTGCGGCACCCATTTCGGCGACACGAATGCCGTCGCCTCGATTGCCGGAAATCCGGCATCGGTCAAGCGGTCGATCAGCGCGACCTTGACTTCGGTCGCCACCATCGCCTTCTCGTTCTGCAACCCGTCACGCGGGCCGACCTCGACCAGGCGCACGCGTATCGGCAATTTCGCTTCCATTCGCATCCGACCCGTAAGAAGCCTCAGTAGCCACGAATCCGATCGACGACCCCGGTGACCGTCTGCCCCTGCTCGGTCTTCCGGATCTTGGCGGCGACTTGCGCGGCAGACTCCGCAATCAAAGTGACGGCGGACACGTGCGGCGTGACGGTGATCCGCGGATGATGCCAGAACACATGGTCCGCAGGGAGCGGCTCGGTGCGAAACACGTCGAGTGTGGCGCCCGCCAAGTGTCCCGCATCGAGCAGCGCGATCAGGTCCTCGTCGACGATGAGGTCGCCGCGCGCGATGTTGATGACATGCGCGCCCGGAGGCAGCGCCGCGAGCGTCCTACGATCGACGATCCCCCGCGTCTCGGGAGTCGACGGCAACAGACAGACGAGCACCCGTGAGCGCGAAAGAAAGGCCGGCAGCGACGCGCGTCCGGCGAACGTCGCGACGCCCGGCGCGTCCTTCGCACTGCGACTGTAGCCGGCCACCGGAAAACCGAGACCCACGAGCACCGCGGCGATCGCCCGGCCAAGGACGCCGAGGCCCAGAATGCCAATGCCGAATTCGGCCTTGGCGAGACGCCGCCTTGGCTGCCAGCGCCGCTCGCGTTGCTGCACACCGTAGACGTCCATTTCGCGGTACGCGCGCAGCACGGCGAGCGTCACGTATTCGACCATTTGCTCCGCCATTCCCGCGTCCTCGAGCCGGACTACCGGCACGTCGGGGGAAGCGTCGGCACCGTCAGCAGCGCATCGACACCGGCGCCGAGGTTGAAGATCGCCTTCAGCGTTCGGATGCGCGCGAACAGCTCCGGCGGCGGTCGCCACACGAGCGTGTAGTCGGAGACCGCGGGAGCATCGGGCCACAGCGCGATCTCCGCGTCGGGCAACGCGCGCGCGAGCTCCGTGCGCCACTCCTCGATTGCGCGGCCGGGCATCTGCAGCAGAATTCTCATGAGATTGCGGCGCCGTCGAAGCCAAATCCCGCCGCGGCCTCCGCACCGCCTTTTCGGATTGTTCCGCCAAGCGGTCGGCCGCCTGTGGCGACTCGCGTTTGCTCCGATCCCCTGCGCGCCCCGCGCGCTCGGGGCCCCTCTCCGCCGCTCGCGCCACTAGGCATCGCCGATATCGACGAGATCCGCGCCTTCCTTGACGCGATCTCCGCTGCGATAGTTGACGGCCTTCACCACACCCGCGGCGGGCGCGGCGATCGTGTGCTCCATCTTCATTGCCTCGAGGATCAGGAGCGGCGCGCCGCGCTTGACGTTGTCGCCGGCCTTGACCATGACGGCGACGACGGTGCCTGACATCGGCGCCGTCAGGTGGCCGGCATGCGCCTCCTCCTCCCCCGCATGCGCGAGCGGATCGATCAGCCGGAGCGTCCAATGCGTGCCATTGCAAAAGACGTGGCGCTCCTCGTCATGCGGCACGACGGTGGCAAGGAACTCGGCGTCCTCCGCCGTGATGGCGAGCCGTCCGTCACGCGCGGTAACAGTTGCCGCCATCTCGCGCGCGGGCAATGTCACCTGCCAGGCGCCACCGGCGCGGCGCACCGCGATCTCGCGGCGCGCGTCGCCGTCGTTGAACACAAAGGCGATCGCGTGCGCTTCGCTCGCCGGCCACCAAGGGTCGACGGCATGCCATGGCGAATGTGGATCGCCCGACGCTCGCGCCGTAGCATCGCGGGCCGCGACGAGCGACCGGATTTCGGCCAGCGCAGCGGCGAGCAGAACCTCGTCGGCTGCGGGCGGCTGCGGCGGAAAGAGCGCAGCGTGATGGCGCGCGATGAATCCCGTGTCGACGTTGCCGGATGCGAAAGCCTCGTGCGCGACAACCCGCTGCAGGAATGCGACGTTGGTCGTGACGCCGACGACCTCGAATGCTTCGAGCGCCTCTGCGAGCCGGCGCAGCGCCGCCGGGCGGTCATTGCCGTGAACGATCAGCTTCGCGATCATCGGGTCGTACCACGACGAAATTTCGTCGCCGGCGCGAACGGCGGTATCGACGCGTACCATCGCGTCCGTTGCCGGCACCGACAAATGCGCAAGCTTGCCGATCGACGGCAGAAAGCCGCGGTCGGGATCCTCGGCGTAGATGCGCGCCTCGATCGCATGGCCGGCAATGGCAAGCTCGTCCTGACGCTTCGGCAGAGGCTCCCCGGCAGCAATGCATAGCTGCCATTCGACGAGGTCCTCTCCGGTGATCATCTCGGTGACCGGGTGCTCGACCTGCAACCGCGTGTTCATTTCCATGAAGTAGAACGCGCCGTCGCGGGCGAAAGTGTCGGCGGCAATGAACTCGACGGTCCCGGCGCCGACGTAGCCGATCGCCTTTGCCGCGGCGACCGCAGCCTCGCCCATCACGCGGCGCTGCGCCGGCCTCATGCCAGGCGCCGGCGCTTCCTCCAACACCTTCTGATGGCGGCGCTGCACCGAGCAGTCGCGCTCGAATAGGTAGACGGCGTTGCCGCGCGTGTCGGCGAACACCTGGATCTCGATGTGCCTCGGCGCAGTCAGGTACTTCTCGATCAACACGCGGTCGTCGCCGAACGCCGCCTGCGCTTCGCGCTGCGCGGACGCGAGCGCGCTGGAAAACTCGTCGGGGCTTTCGGCAATCTTCATGCCCTTGCCACCGCCGCCGGCAGTCGCCTTGATCAGCACCGGGTAGCCGACCGCCGCCGCTTCGCGCGCGAGCACGTCCGGGCGCTGATCGTCGCCGTGATAGCCGGGAACGAGCGGTACCTTCGCAGCGCCCATGATCCGCTTGGCCGCCGATTTCGAGCCCATCGCCGCGATCGCTGCCGGCGGCGGGCCGATGAACGCGAGTCCGGCGCGCGCGCATGCGGCGGCGAAGAGCTCGTTCTCGGACAGGAAGCCGTAACCTGGATGGATCGCCTGGGCGCCCGATTTCTGCGCGATCGCGATGATCGCTTCACCATCGAGATAGCTCTCGCGCGGCGGCGGCGGACCGAGCCGATACGCTTCGTCGCACACCGCGACATGCAACGCATCGGCGTCGGCGTCGGAATAGACGGCCACCGTGCGAATGCCCATCCGGCGCGCGGTGCGGGCGACACGAACGGCGATCTCGCCGCGATTCGCGATCAGGATCTTGTCAAACATCGGGGCGCGGCTTCCCGATGCTGCCTGCATCCCGCCGGGCGCCGGCCAACTTGCCGACGAGCGCGCCGATGAAGTGCCACACCTTCGGAACGAGCCAGATCGTCAGCGCGACGAGCACACCGAGGACGACGAGCGCGGCGATCGGATACGCGAACGCGAGCCAGAGCACGGTGCCGACCGCAAGCTCTTCACCGAACGATGCGGCCCAGTTCGAGAAGGGCTCAGGCGACAGATTGATCGCCGCGCGGCTGCCGGCCTTGGCGAAATGGCTGCCCGCGGCGAGCGTGCCCCCGAGAATGGCCGCCGCGAGCGTCGCTGCCGCCGACGAATCGCCGAACACGCTCGCGGCCAACGCGGCGCCGGCGGGAATGCGGATGAAGGTATGCACGGTGTCCCACAGCGTATCGACGCCCGGCACCTTGTCGGCGAAAAATTCGACGCAGAACATGAATCCGGATGCGGCGAGCACCCACGGATGCGCGAGCGTCGCGAGCCCGCCGGGGAGATCGATCCAATGCAGATAGCCAAGCCCGCCGAGAATGAACAGCACCGCATACAGCCGAATGCCGCTCGCCCAGCCGACGGCCGCGGCGAGCGCGACAAGCTGCCACGTGTCGAACGTTGCAAGTGCCGGGATCGTGTTCATTCGTCGTCGATATCGGCAGGGACCCAGGCTGCCCTGCGCTTGCCGAGGAAGGCGGCAACGCCTTCCTTTGCTTCGGGCGACGCTCGGATCTTCGCGATCCGCGCCGCGGTGTCGGCAGTCACGGCGCCGTCGATCGGCCGATGCGCGAGAGCGCGGATCAGCGCCTTGGCCTCTGCCTGCGCATGCGGGCCGGCAACCACCAGCGCGCCCAGCAGCTCATTGATCCGTTCATCGATCGCTTCGAGTGTGGCGAGGTCGTGGACGAGGCCGATGCGATACGCCTCGGCGGCGGTGAAGCGCTCGGCGGTGAGGAAGTAGCGCCGTGCCATCCGGGTGCCGATCGCCTCGACCACGTAAGGACCGATCGTCGCGGGAATGAGCCCCAGCTTCGCCTCGGAAAACGAAAACGTGGCGTCCTGCGTCGCCACCGCGATGTCGCAGCACGCGACGAGCCCGGCGCCGCCGCCGTATGCCGCGCCATGCACGCGCGCGATCGTCGGCTTGGACAGCGCGTAGAGCGTCCGCAGCATCGCGGCGAGAGCGTTGGCGTCGGCGAGGTTCTCGGCGTGGCCGTAGCCCGCCATTCTCTTCATCCAGTTGAGATCGGCGCCGGCGCAGAAGCTCCTGCCGTGACCGTGCAAGACGACGGCGCGCACCGCGGTGTCCGCGTCGAGCGACTCGAGCGCGCGGGTGAGCTCGGCGATCAGCGTTTCATCGAACGCGTTGTGGACGTCGGGGCGGGCAAGCGCGACGAGGGCGATCGCGTTGCGGATCTCGACGTCGAGCGTCGAGTACGACGGCGTCGCGTCGGCGGGCCCCTTCCCCCTGCCGCGGCTTGCGCGTCCCCTGGTCGTCGCTTTCGTTGCTGCTTTGGCCATGATTCCCCTCACATGCGGAACACGCCGAACTTCGTCGGCTCGATCTGCCGGTTGAGCGACGCCGAAATCGCGAGCGCGAGGACGCGGCGTGTGTCGGCCGGATCGATCACGCCGTCGTCCCAGACTCGCGCGCTGGCGAAATACGGGTGGCCTTCGCGTTCGTACTGGGCTTGGATCGGCGCCCGGAACGCTTCCTCCTCGTTGGCACTCCACGTGCCGCCCTTCGCCTCGATCGCGTCGCGGCGGACTGTCGCCAGCACCGTCGCCGCCTGCTCGCCGCCCATAACGGAGATGCGGGCGTTGGGCCACATCCACAGGAAGCGGGGAGAAAACGCGCGGCCGCACATGCCGTAGTTGCCCGCGCCGTAGCTGCCGCCGATGATGACGGTGAACTTCGGGACCTGCGCGCACGACACCGCCGTCACCATCTTGGCGCCGTCGCGGGCAATGCCGCCCGCCTCGTATTTCTGCCCCACCATGAACCCGGTGACGTTCTGCAGGAAGACGAGCGGGATGCCGCGCTGGGCGCAGAGCTCGATGAAATGCGCGCCTTTGAGCGCCGATTCGGAGAACAGGATGCCGTTGTTGGCGACGATCCCGACCGGATAGCCCCAGATCCGCGCAAAGCCGGTGACGAGCGTCGTCCCGTAACGTGCCTTGAATTCGTCGAGCTCGCTGCCGTCGACGATGCGCGCGATCACCTCGCGCACGTCATAGGGCTTCTTGATGTCTGCGCTGATGACGCCGTAGATCTCCTCGGCCGCGTACTTCGGCGCGGTCGGCTCCGTCACCTCCAGCGTGAGCCGTTTCGGGCGATTGAGATGACCGACGATGCGACGCGCGATCGCGAGCGCATGGTGATCGTTGAGCGCGAAATGGTCGGCGACACCCGACACGCGGGTGTGCACGTCGGCGCCGCCCAGCTCCTCGGCCGATACGATCTCGCCGGTGGCCGCCTTGACGAGCGGCGGGCCGCCGAGAAAGATCGTCCCCTGCTCCTTGACGATGATCGATTCGTCGGACATCGCCGGAACGTACGCGCCGCCAGCGGTGCACGAGCCCATGACCACGGCGATCTGCGGAATGCCCTGCGCCGACATCGTCGCCTGGTTGTAGAAGATCCGGCCGAAGTGATCGCGGTCGGGAAAGACGTCGATCTGATTCGGCAGGTTGGCGCCACCCGAATCGACGAGGTAGATGCAGGGCAGGTTGTTGTCGCGCGCGATGTCCTGCGCGCGCAGATGCTTTTTTACCGTCAGCGGATAGTAGGTGCCGCCCTTGACCGTCGCGTCGTTGCAGACGATCATGCATTCGCGGTCGGAAACGCGCCCGATCCCGGTGATGATTCCCGCCGACGCGATGATGTCGTCGTACATTCCGTACGCGGCGAGCTGCGAGAATTCAAGGAACGGCGAGCCAGGATCGACGAGCGCGCGCACTCGCTCACGCGGCAGGAGCTTGCCGCGCGCGACGTGCTTCGCGCGCGGCCCCTCGCCACCGCCCTGCTCGATCTCCGCGACCTTCGCTTTCAGGTCGGTGACGAGCGCCGCCATCGCGTCGCGGTTCTTGGCGAACGTCGCGTCGCGCGGATCGAGCTTCGATTCGATGACGGGCATGAAAGGCTTCAGCCGGGAGGTTGCAGCGGATGCCCGGGCATCAGCTTGTACGGGTGCACCCAGCGCGGCTCGGATTGTATCCGTTCGAGCCACCCGCTGATCCCAGGATACGCGTCCCAGTCGACGCCGATTTCCTCCGGCCAGAACAGGTAGCCGCACAGCGAGAGATCGGCGATCGTCAGCCGGTCGCCGACGACGTAGCGGCGATCCGCGAGATGCGCATCGAGCACGCCCCACGCGGTCTCCGCGCGCTTGCGGAACACATCAAGCACGACCGGGTTCGCGTCCTTGGTGAACGTGCGCATGAAACGGTAGGTCGCCGTGTAGCTCGTGAGCTTGTGGTTGTCCCAAAGAAGCCAGCGCAGGATCTCGCGTCGCTCCGCGGCATTGGCGGGGCCGAACTTCCCGGTCGCCTCGGCGAGGTAATCGAGGATCACTCCCGATTGCGACAGCCGCTCGCCGCGATGCTCCAGCACGGGCGCCTCGCCCATCACGTTGATGGCGCGATAGGCGGGTGTGCGCGTCTCGCCCCCGAAATAGTCGACGAAGCGCGGCGCCCAGTCGGCATGGGCGAGCTCGAGCGCGAGCGCCGGCTTGTACGCATTGCCGGATTGCGCGAAACAGTAGAGCGTGTATTCAGCCATTGCGTCAAAATCCGCCGGCAGCAAGCCACTTGTCGCCCACGGCGCTCCCCTCTGAAAGCCTCAGCCGGCGAGCGCGCGGCCGATCACCAGGCGCTGGATTTCGCTCGTGCCTTCGTAGATCTGGCACACGCGCACGTCGCGGTAGATCCGCTCGACCGGAAAGTCGCTCACGTAGCCGTAGCCTCCATGGATCTGGATCGCGTCGGAACAGACGCGTTCGGCCATTTCCGAGGCGAAGAGCTTCGCCATCGACGCCTCCTTCAGACACGGCTGTCCGGCATCGCGCAACGCAGCCGCGTGCCAGACCATCTGGCGCGCGACTTCGATCTGCGTGGCCATGTCGGCGAACTTGAAGTTCACCGCCTGATGCTCGGTCAACGGCTTGCCGAAGCTCGTGCGCTCCCGTGCGTAGGCCAGCGCGGCGTCGAACGCGGCGCGGGCCATGCCGACCGCCTGGGCGGCGATGCCGATGCGTCCCGTTTCCAGATTCGAAAGCGCAATGCGGTAGCCCTCCCCTTCGCGCCCGAGGCGGTTCGACGCTGGCACGCTGCAGTTCTCGAACACGATCTGCGCGGTGTCGGACGCGCGCTGCCCCAGTTTTTCCTCGACCCGCGCGACGACGTAGCCCGGCGTTCTCGTATCGACGATGAAGCCAGAAATCCCTTTTTTCCCGCCGCCTTGTCGGTCACGGCGAAAACGATCGGCGACATCGGCGTTCTTGCCCGTGGTGATGAATTGCTTGACGCCGTTCAGCACGTAGTGTTCGCCATGACGTTCTGCACGGGCCGCGATTGCGCCGGCGTCGGAGCCGACATGAGGCTCGGTCAGGCAAAAACATCCGAGCATTTCACCGCGCGCGAGCGGCTTCAGATACGTTTCCCGTTGAGCGTCGGTACCGAACGCCTGGATCGGTCCGCAGACGACCGAATTCTGCACGCTGACGATCGTGGACGTGGCGCCGTCGCCGGCGGCGATCTCTTCCAGCGCAACGGCGAGCGAAACGTAGTCGAGCCCGGCGCCACCCCAGCGCTCCGGCGTGACGACGCCGAGCGCACCCAGCGCGCCGAGCGCGGCGAGCTCCTCCCGCGGAAAATGATGCTCGCGGTCCCAGCGCGCGGCGGAAGGCAGAAGCCGCTCCTGCGCGAACGCGCGCATCGTGTCGCGGATCAGCTGTTGCGTTTCGCTAAGCAGCATGGAAACCGGCTCAATGCCGCTCTTCCAGCGCGAGCCGCATCGCGAGTGCTGCGAAAATGCCGGAGAGCACGCGCTTCGACCAGCGCGAGAACCCGGGGCGCGCGTCGAGCCACGAGCGCACCCCGGAAGCCGCGAACACGCACGATGCATCGAAGACGAGCACGATCGCAAGCTCGGTGGCGCCGAGGACGAGGCTTTGCGCAAGCACGCTGCCTTGCGCCGGATCGACGAACTGCGGGAACAACGCAAGCTGGAACAGGGCGACCTTGGGATTGAGTACGCCGGTCACCACGCCATCCCGATACAGGCGCCACATCGGCGCCGTGGGCGGCGCGGAGCTCGCCGCCGCCGCGGGTGCTCGCCAGGTCTGCCACGCGAGCCACGCGAGATAAGCGGCGCCCGCGAAGCGGACGACCTCGTACGCGGCGGGGACCGTCGCAAGGAGCGCCGAGAGGCCGAGCGCTGCGGCGAGCACGTGCACGGCGAGCCCGGACTCCGTGCCTGCGAGCGAAACCATCCCCGCTCCGCGGCCCTGGACCAGCGTGCGCGATACGAGATAGAGCAAGTTGGGCCCCGGCGTCACCGCGAGCGCGGCGCACGCGACGCAGAACAGGAGCCACGTGGTGAGCGGAACCATTTGTCAGGCGCGTTCGATCGCCATCGCGGTCGCTTCGCCGCCGCCGATGCAAAGCGACGCAACGCCGCGCTTCTTGTCGTACTTGCGGAGCGCGCCAAGCAGCGTAACCACGATCCGCGCACCCGACGCCCCGATGGGGTGGCCGAGCGCGCATGCCCCGCCATGAACGTTGACGGCCCCATGCGCGATCCCATGGTCCCTCATCGCCGCCATCGTCACCACGGCGAACGCTTCGTTGATCTCGAAGAGGTCGACGTCTTTCGTCGTCCAGCCGGTCTTCCGGTACAGTTTTTCGATCGCACCGACCGGGGCGGTCGTGAACCAACCCGGCTCCTGCGCATGGGTCGCGTGACCGACGATGACCGCGAGCGGCTTCAACCCGCGTTTCTCGGCGGTCGAGCGACGCATCAGCACGAGCGCAGCAGCGCCATCGGAAATCGAGCTCGAATTGGCGGCCGTCACCGTGCCGTCCTTGCGAAAGGCAGGCCGCAGCGTCGGGATCTTGTCGGGCGAAGCCTTCGCCGGCTGCTCGTCCTTGTCGATCACGACATCGCCCTTGCGGCTCGGCACGGTCACCGGCGCCGTTTCCCACGCGAACGTGCCGTCGTTGTTCGCGGCGAGCGCGCGCGAAAGCGACGCCAGCGCAAACGCATCCTGCGCCTCGCGAGTGAAAGCGTATTTCGACGCGCATTCCTCGGCGAAGGTCCCCATCAGCCGGCCCTTGTCGTACGCGTCCTCGAGGCCGTCGAGAAACATGTGGTCCTGCGCGACCTGATGCCCCATCCGGTAGCCGGCGCGGGCCTTCGGCAGCAGATACGGCGCGTTCGACATGCTCTCCATCCCGCCGGCCACGATGACCTCGCCCGTGCCGGCGACAAGGGCGTCGTGCGCGAGCATCGCCGCCTCCATCGCCGAGCCGCACATCTTGTTGACCGTCGTGCAGCCAACGGCAAGCGGCAGCCCCGCTTTGATCGCCGCCTGGCGCGCGGGCGCCTGCCCCTGCCCGGCAGGAAGCACGCAGCCGAAGATCACTTTTTCGACGTCGGCGGGCTTGAGTCCCGCGCGCGTAACCGCCGCTCGAATCGCAACAGCGCCGAGATCGCTCGCCGCAAGCGCGGCGAAGTCGCCTTGAAACCCGCCCATCGGCGTTCGCGCTGCGCCGACGATGACAACCGGATCATTGGTCATGATGGGATTCTCGCCTACTTGGTTTCGTTGAACAGCTCGCGTCCGATCAGCATCCGCCGGATCTCCGACGTCCCGGCGCCGATCTCGTAGAGCTTGGCGTCGCGCCACAGGCGCCCGGTCGCATAGTCATTGATGTAGCCGTTGCCGCCGAGTGCCTGGATTGCCTCGCCGGCCATCCATGTCGCTTTCTCCGACGCGTAGAGAATGGCGCCCGCGGCATCCTTGCGCGCGGAGCGACCCGCGAGGTCGCCGCGGTCGAGCGCCTGGCCGACTGCGTACACGTAGGCGCGACACGCGTTCAGCGTCGTGTACATGTCGGCGATCTTTCCCTGCATCAGCTGGAACTCGCCGATCGGCTGCCCGAACTGCTGCCGCTCGTGCACGTACGGCAGCACGGCATCCATGCAGGCAGCCATGATGCCGAGCGGGCCGCCGGCAAGCACCGCACGCTCGTAGTCGAGGCCGCTCATCAGCACGTTGACGCCACCGCCCTCCTCGCCCAGCACGTTCGAAGCGGGCACGCGGCAGTTCTCGAAGACGAGCTCGCAGGTGTTCGAACCGCGCATCCCGAGCTTGTCGAGCTTCTGCGCCGTCGAAAAGCCGGCCATCCCGCTTTCGATCAGAAAGGCCGTTATCCCCCGCGGCCCCGCCTGCGGGTCGGTCTTCGCGTAGACGACCAGCGCGTGCGCATCCGGCCCGTTGGTGATCCACATCTTGCTGCCGTTCAGCACGTAGTCGCCGCCAACGCGATCCGCGCGAAGGCGCATCGACACGACGTCGGAGCCCGAGCCCGGCTCGCTCATCGCGAGCGCGCCGACATGCTCGCCCGAGACGAGCTTCGGCAGATACTTGCCCTTTTGCGCTTCGCTCCCGTTCCGCCGGATCTGGTTGACGCACAGGTTCGAGTGCGCGCCGTACGAGAGTCCGACAGACGCGGATGCACGACTGATTTCCTCCATCGCGACGATGTGCGCGAGATACCCCATCGCCGTCCCGCCGTACTCTTCCTCGACCGTGATCCCGAGCACGCCCAGCTCGCCCATCTTGCGCCACAGGTCCATTGGAAACGTGTTCGTACGGTCGATGTCGGCGGCGCGCGGCGCGATTTCGTCGGCGGCGAATTGCCGGACGGTGGCGCGCAGCATGTCGATCGTCTCGCCGTGATTGAAGTCGAGCGCGGGAAAGTCTCGCATTGTCGTTCCTGGATCGAGCAAAGTCCTTCGCGATTCTCCGCCTTTTCCGCCTCGCCTCACCTGTCGGCCTTGCCGTGCATCACCATCAGCGTCTGCTGCATCAGCGCCACCAGCGTGCGCTTGCCGCCGTGCTCGGCATGGACCTCGCCGCGGGTGATCGCGAGCGTGCGGCCCGGCTTCACGACGAAGCCTTCGGCAACGAGGCGCTCGCCGGCGGCCGGTGCGAGCAGGTTCAACTTGAACTCGACGGTCAGCACCGACGCGTCGGGCGGAAACAGCGTAAAGCCCGCGTAGCCGCCGGCGGAATCGACGATTGCCCCGACGACCCCCGCATGCACGTAGCCGTGCTGCTGCGATACTTCCGGCCGCGGGACGAGCGCAATCGCGCAGTAGCCCGGCCGCACGTCGGCGAGCACGGCGCCGATCAGGCGCATCGCCCCCTGGCGCGCGAAGCTCGCGTGCACGCGTGCAGCAAAGCCGGGGTCGAGCGGCTTCCAGTGCGCCTGGGGTTCGGCGTGCAGCGGGGCGGCGTGGGACACGGCGGCGGAGGGTGCGATGGGGTGGCGGCGGAGCGCGAGGCGCGCGGAACGGGGAACTCTACTTGACGTTTACGTAAACGTCAATTGGCGCCGGCGGACGAGATCGGGGAAGGCGTCCTAACCGTCGCGCGCCGGCTTTCCCGCGCGCACGGTCTTCAAACGGCGCCGGCAGTCTCGCTCCAGCACGGCGATCTCGGCCAGGACCGCGTCGATGTCCTCGCGCTGCTGCAAGAGCATCGCGCGCCGGTCGGCAAGCATCTGCAGGAACTTGGCGAGCTGCGGCCGTTCGCTGCCGGTCGCAGCATAGATGTCGAAGAGCTCGCGGATTTCGGAAAGGGCGAGTCCGAGCCGCTTGCCACGCAGGATCAGCTTGATTCGCGTTCGCTCTCGTTCCCCGTAAACCCGCGTCTGGCCGCGGCGCAGTGGGGCGAGCAGGCCCTCGTCCTCGTAGAAGCGGATCGCGCGCGTCGTCAACGCGAATTCCTGCGCCAAGTCCGAGATCGAATACGTCGGGGACGTGCGGTCGGCCGCCTTTCGTCCAGACAGCGAGGGGGTTCCGACGGGGTTGTTGAGCGCGGACATCGTGCGGCGGCGGCTGAAGGCCATTGGTGCGCGGCGGCAATCAACTCACGATACCATATCGGGTTGACAGCACCGCGGGATTCACTGACGATGTTGCATTGCACAAAATGCGGGCAACACAAATGGAGCCCTTCGTGTACCGATCGACGCCGATTCATCTCTGAGACCTTCCGCGCAATCTCATGACCGCCGCGATGCCTGCCGTGCTCGAGTATCCGTTCGCCGCTCCGCCGGCGCCCGGCGAGGTCATCGCGGTTGCACCGCGGATTCTTTGGCTGCGGATGCCGCTTCCCTTCGCGCTCGACCACATCAACCTGTGGGTGCTCGCCGGCGACGACGGCGCGACGCTTGTCGATTGTGGCTACGGCAACGAGGCGACACGGGCGTTGTGGGAGCGCCACTTCGCGACGACGCTGTCGGGTCAAGGGCTCTCCCGGATCATCGCGACGCATTGCCATCCGGATCACGTCGGCAATGCGGCGTGGCTTGCGGCACGTTTCAACGTCGACGTCGCGATGACGCACGCCGAGTTCCTCACGGCGCACGCGATCTTCGGCGAGCACGCCGGCCATGGCGTTGCGGCGACCGTCGACATGTTCCGGCGGCACGGCATGACAGCCGACCACCTCGCCGCGTTCGCCGCACGCGGCAACGCGTATCGGCGCGGTGTCCCCGGGTTGCCCGAGTCCTTCGATCGCCTGCTCGACGGCGACCTGCGACGTGCCGGCGACACGACGTGGCGTATCGTCGAGGGCCACGGCCATTCGCCCGAGCATGCATCGCTCTTCTCCGCCGAGCGTGGCGTGCTGATCTCGGGGGACATGCTGCTGCCGAAAATCAGCACCAACGTGAGCGTCTGGGCCTCTGAGCCCAACGGCGACCCGCTCGGGCGCTTTCTTGCCTCGATCGCCGCATTCGAGACGCTCCCTCCCGAGACGCTGGTGCTGCCATCGCACGGCCTGCCCTTCCGAGGAATCGCGGTGCGCGTCGCGCAGCTCACGGCACATCACGCTGCAAGACTCGACGAGCTTGCCGCGGCCGTCGCGGTTGCGGCGAGCCCGCCGACCGCGGCCGACCTGGTTCCGGTGCTGTTCCGGCGCGAACTCGACCTGCAGCAGCGCTTTTTTGCAATGGGCGAAGCGATCGCCCACCTCAATCACCTATGGCACGCGCGGCGACTCGACCGCCGTGTCGCCGCCGACGGAACGATCCGCTTCGCGCCGCGGCATCACGCGTAAACAACGACCACGCACGAAGGCGCGCACCATGTCCACGACCGCCAACACCTCTCCACCGACAGATACCGCAGCGGCACCCGCCTACGATCCTGTCGCCCTGGCCGAATCGCTCGCCTCCGCCGCCGAGAAGAGCGCCAAGCTGATCGGCGACTTCGCCGCCCACCAGGCCAAGGCCGGCAAATCGCTCGTCGCCGACGAACTCGGCATCGGACAGGCGTTCCTGGAGCTCGCATCGAAGATGCTTTCGAATCCCTACCGGCTCGCCGAAACGCAAATGAACCTGTGGTGGGATTACATGAACCTGTGGCAGGCGTCCACGATGAAGATGCTGGGCGCGCCGGCGGAGCCGGTGGCGGCGCCGATCAAGGGAGACAAGCGTTTCCGGCACGAGGACTGGGAAGAGCATTTCCTGTTCGATTACATGAAGCAGGGCTATCTCATCACGGCGCGGTGGCTGCACGACGCGGTCGCCAGCGTCGAGGGCCTCGACGAAGGCACGAAGAAAAAGGTCAACTTCTTCACACGCCAGTACATCGACGCGCTGGCGCCGTCGAACTTCGCGCTCACGAATCCAGAGGTCTTTCGCGAGACGATCGCCACCGGCGGCCAGAACCTGGTCAAGGGACTCCACAACCTGTTGGACGACATCGAGCGCGGCAACGGCCAGCTCAAGATCTCGATGACCGACACCAAGGCGTTCGAGCTCGGCGTCAACATCGCCACCACGCCCGGCAAGATCGTCTACCAGAACGACCTGATGCAGCTGATCCAGTACGAGCCGACGACGAAAAAAGTCGCGAAGCGCCCGCTGTTGATCATGCCGCCGTGGATCAACAAGTACTACATCCTCGATCTGCGCGAGAAGAACTCGTTGATCAGGTGGGCGGTCGACGAGGGCATGACCGTCTTCGTGATGTCGTGGGTCAACCCGGACGCGAAGCTCGCGCACAAGGACTTCGAGGACTATCTCGTCGAGGGACCGCTCGCGGCGCTCGATGCGATCGAGAAGGCGACCGGCGAATCCGAAGTCAACGCGCTCGGCTATTGCCTGGGAGGAACGCTGCTCGCTGCGACGCTCGCCTACATGGCGGCGAAGAAGGACAAGCGGGTCATCAGCGCGTCGTTCATGACCTCGCTCGTCGACTTCACGCGTTCGGGCGAGCTCGAGGTATTCATCGACGAGGCGCAGGTCGCCTCCCTCGAGCGCAAGATGAGCGAGCGCGGCTATCTCGAGGGAAGCGAGATGGCGACCACCTTCAACATGCTGCGCTCGAACGACCTGATCTGGTCGTTCGTCATCAACAATTACCTGATGGGGCGCGACCCGTTCCCGTTCGATCTCCTGCACTGGAACCAGGACGCGACGCGGATGCCGGCGACGATGCACAGCTTCTACCTGCGCAACATGTACATGAAGAACCTGCTGCGCGAACCCGGGGGCATTACGCTCGCGGGCGTGCCGGTCGATGTGGCGAAGGTGGCGGTGCCCACGTATTTCGTCTCGGCGATCGAGGACCACATCGCGCCGTGGAAGGCGACCTACGCGGGGCCGCGCCTCTTCTCCGGAAAGTCGCGTTTCGTGTTGTCGGGCTCCGGCCACATCGCCGGGATGATCAACCCGCCCGCCGCGAACAAATACGGCTACTGGACGAGCGACAAATTGCCCGCCACGGCCGACGCCTGGCTCGAGGGCGCGAAGCAGCACGAAGGCTCGTGGTGGAGCGACTGGGCGAAATGGCTCGCGCCGAATCGCGGCCGCGACGTGCCGGCGCGCATCCCCGGAAAGGGGAAGCTCAAAGTGATCGAAGCTGCGCCGGGAACGTACGCGCGGATCCGCGCCGACGGCAAGTGAGCATCGGCGGCGATGCTATAGTGACGCGATCGTCACCTCACCAAGGGAGGCCCGTCATGGCCCGATTCCTTGCCCAGCTCCTCGCCTACTCGATCGCCGGAACCGCGCTCCTTTATCTTCCCGGAGCATTCGCGCAACCGCAGACCCCGCCGCCTGCGCCCGCCGCGGCGCCCTCCAAGTGCACCGACTGCGGCGTGGTGCAATCGGTCCGCTATGTCGAGCAGCAGGGGCAGACTTCCGGCGTCGGCATGGTCGCCGGCGGCGTTCTGGGCGGCGTGCTCGGCCACCAGATCGGCAGCGGCCGCGGCAACACCGTCGCGACGGTCGCGGGCGCCGCCGGCGGCGCGTATGTCGGCAACCAGGTCGAAAAGAACAAGAACAAGAAATCGTACTGGACCGTGGCGATCAAGATGGACAGCGGCCAATCGCGGACCTTCACGTACAGCAGCCAACCGACGGTTCACGAAGGCGAGCGCGTCAAGCTCGTCGACGGCGGAAAGCGTCTTGCGCTCGTGGCAAACTGAACGCGCGGCGCGCGCCGTACGGAAAAACGCCGGGCGTGCGCCTTCCGCACCGCCGGTTAATCGCTTTGCGCACGGCTGTCGGGCGCTGCTCGGTCATTAGCGGACGCGCCCTGCGGGCCTGCGCTTTGCGCCGTTAACTCACTCGCCGCGTTTCTTGTGCGCGAAGGAGCCTACTGCCGTGGCGGCGGGCCCGTGCCGGAATTGTCCTTCGGCGTCGCCGGTGCCTGGTGAGCGGGCTTTCCGCCCTCCTGCGCGGATCCCCCCGGATGAGCGGGTGCGGCTTGGCCGCCCCCGTGAGGAGCTCCCGCGGCGGGTCCGGCGGGTGGCGCCCCGATCGGTGCCGTCGTTGCAGGTGGCGCACCCCGTGACATCTGCGGCGCGGACGGGGACGCCCCGCTCCACGGGTGGCTGTCGCTGAGGCACGGGACGTGCAGCCGAGGCGCCCGCCGGCAGTTGTTGCGCCGACGTCGACTGCGGCACTGGAACGCCAGACGATTGCGGCGGTGCGCTTCGCGGCGCGGGCCGGGCTTCGCTGCGCGCCGGCGCAGCGGGAGTGGCCAAGGGTTGCTGCGTCATCGTCGGTGGCACCGGCACACCCGACGATTGCGGCGGAGCCACTCGCGGCGCACTGCGCGTCGGCGGATTGGCGTTGATTGTGCCTTCCGGCACGGTTGCCGTCCGGCCACCCGGCGCGAGCGACTGCCCCTGTGGCGATTGCCGCGAGAGGCTCTGGCTGCCCGCTGGGTTCACGGCGGCTTCGCCGGTCGGCGCGCGAGTAACGGTGCCGGGCTTCGCGACCGCCTGGGGCGGCGTCGGACGAGCCGGCGCCGGAGCGCGCGTAAACGTATCCGCGCTGCCGGACCGTGCATTCGCGCTCTGATTCGTTCCCGACCGCGTCTCTCCGGTCGACGGAACCACGACCCGCGGCGATTGGCTCGCACCCACCGTCCCCCGACCCGCGCGCGTCACCGGATAGAACGTCGAGGCCGGCTGCGGCGTGCCACCGGTTCCCGCGCGCACCATCGGCACATGCAACGGCCCCGACCCGACCGCTGGCGCCGATGCGAGTACCGGGGCCGCGGACACCTGCTGCGTCGGCACCCGAACCAGGTTGTTCGCGACCGAAACGCGGCCCGCCAATGTCGCCCCGTTGACGGCGGTGACGGCGCCGGGCATCTCGACGTTCCGGTACCGCGGGGGCGGTGTGGTGGGACGCACCGCAACGTTCACCGCGTACGGGCGGTTGTAGCGCGTCCAGCAGTTGTACGAGCAGCGCTTCCACCATGGGTGGTACGGCTCGCCCCAGCCCAGCGGGACCCAGCCATAGACGGGCGCTCCGAGCCCAGCCGAAACGCCCCACGCCGGGCCACCCACCCAGCCGACCAGCGCCGGTGCCCACACCGGGCGCGGGACAAAGGCGCCGGGACACCAGCCCCAACGGCCGCCAACGAACGCCCAGCGGCCATAGTGGAAAGGGGCATAGCCCCAGGGGGCGTCGTCGACCCACGTGTAGCCCCAGCCCCCGACGGTCGTCCAGTACCCGAAGCGATACGGTGCCCAGTCATCGGCGACCGCCGTCGGGTACCAGACCGGCCCGTAGTCGGGTGTCGTCTGCCACGTGCCCCAGTCGTCGAGATCGGCATAGCCGACCATCTGGCGCGAAACGTAGGCTTGGGCGCGATTGCGCTCGTAGTGTCGGTCGCGGCTCGCGCTCCACGTGTCGAAGCCGTCCTGACCGACGCCGTTGCGAACATCGACGACCGCAGCATCCGCTCCGTTGACGGCGACCGTCTGCCCGGGCAATGCCTGCTGCACCCCGGCCGGAAAGGCCACCTGCGCCTCGCCTTCGCGGATGGTGACGACCGTCGTCTGGCGGTCCGGCGAGACGTCGATCCGATACAGTCCCGGACGCGTCAGCTGGATTTGCGTGTTGGGGGCATCGACGCGCGCCGACTCGCCCGGATCGAGCATGCGGACGCGCAGGATCACGCGGCCCTGTGCGACGAACACCGCGATCTGGTTTTCGTCGAGACGCGAAACGTGCAGGTTCGTGTCGCCCGCGAGACGAAACTGGCCGCCGCCGTAGTCGACCTCGGCGCGGCCGTCGCCGGATACCCACAGGTTATCGCCGGACGTGACCGGATAATTGAGACCGATCGATACCCACTCGGTGGCGCGATCCTCGGGCGATTGGTAGAGCTGCCCGGCAAAATCGGCGATGCGACCGACGCGACCCGGCAGATCGTCGTCGGCGCGCGCCGCAGGCGGGAGGCAGGCGACGACAAGCGCCGCGCATAGCATGGCAAGAAAAGCGAAACCGGAATTGTTCTCGCGGACAGCGGAAAGCGCTCCGCCACCCCGCGCGACGTCACGCCCGCGCATGGCCCCTCCTTCGAGCAGTGTTGCATAAACGATCCGCCCCAGGTGGCCGTTGACCCGTTCGGCGCACCTTCCGTCGGTCCGCGGGCCGACTTTTGGACTAGAATCGAACGAGCGTCGGCTCTTCGCGTTTTCCCATTCTTCGCTGTCCTCGCTGCCCTTCTTCCAGGAGACACCGTCATGCGGAACTTCAAGCGCACTCTCGTCGCCGGTGCGATCGCACTCGCCGTTTCGGCCCCGGCCGCCGCGCAGTTCAGCAACATGTTCTTCTTCGGCGACAGCAGCACCGACGCTGGCTTCTATGGCGCGCGTTTCACCGTGAACCCAGGGCTGATATGGGCACAAGACCTGGGTGCCAACTACGGCCTCACGATCATCACGGTCGCGAAGGGCGGCACTGACTTCGCGCAGGGCGGCACCAACATCAATTCGCCGTCGTTGCTCGTTGCCGCCGGAGCGCCCGACCGTCCGCTGTCCACACAGATCAGCGAGCTGCTGAAAGTTTCGCCGACGCTCGATTCGCGCGCGCTGTACGGGGTAAGCGCCGGATACAACGACATCTTCAACGAACTCACCGCAGCCCAGCTGGGCCTGATAAGCGTGGCCCAGGCGCAGGCGAACGTCGCGCTGGCGGCCGGGCAGCTCGTGCAGCAGGTCGCGCGCCTTAACGCCGCGGGCGCGCAGTATCTTGTCGTTTTCAATTTGTACGACCTTGGCAAGTCCCCACGCGGTAATGCGAGTCCGGCCGTGCCGTACAGCGCACTCGTCGGCCTGTTCAATTCGACGCTCACCGCCGGCCTGAACCAAGCTCCCTTCCAGGTGATCCGGGTCAACACAAACCAGCTGTTCAGCGAAATGCTCGCCAACCCGGCGTTCTTCGGCTTCACGAACGTCACTTCGCCCGCCTGCACCGTACCAAGCTCGCTCGCCTGCACGACCTCGACGCTGGTCGCGCCGGGTGCCGAGAAGACCTATCTGTTCGCCGACGACATCCATCCGACGCCCGCCGCCGAGGTCATCATGGCCGAGGTGGTGAATTCGATGCTAACCGGCCCGCAGCAAATCGCCGCGCTTGGCGAAGCGCCGTTCCGCGTCGAGGACGCGAACTTCCGCGCGCTCGACGGCCGCATGTGGTCGAGCCTCGACGCGCCGCGGACGGGCAAGAAATTCGATGCGTGGGTGGCCTACGACTACGGCAGCAGCGACATGAACGCGGGGCCGACCAACGGCAGCGCGCACGGGAATTCGATCGTCGTCGGCCTCGACGGGAAAGTTTCCGACCGGCTGCTCGTCGGCGGCATGTTCGGCTATACCGACAGCAAGGGCGACTTCGGCGGCGCGGGCGGCGGGTACACGCTTCGCCAGCCGACGGGCACGTTCTACGCCGGCTACGGCGAAGGCCCGTGGTACGTCGGCGCGACGCTCG
Source organism: uncultured beta proteobacterium (assembly GCA_963733985.1). Lineage (GTDB taxonomy): Bacteria > Pseudomonadota > Gammaproteobacteria > Burkholderiales > Casimicrobiaceae > CAIWHR01. The sequence continues at coordinate 116,302 of CAVTFF010000023.1, forward strand.
GCGCCGGCAGCCTCGACTACAACGACGTGAACCGCAACATCGTGCTGGGCCCCTCCGTGCGCAACGAGAGCGGGCAGACGCGCGGCTACGAGTACACGGGACGCCTGCTTGGCGGCTACTGGTTCCACCTTCAGGACATCCTGCATGGTCCTTATGCGCGCGTGACGTACACGAAGACGATAGTCCGCCAGTTTTCGGAGACCGGGTCCGACAGCACCGCGCTCACCTACGGCCAGCAGGACAACGAGCAACTTCTGTGGAGCCTGGGCTGGCAGGTCGCTGGCACCTTCGGCGGCATCCGGCCGTGGGCGCGCGCGACATGGGAATACGATTCGCTCGACAAGGACCGGACGGTCAGCGCACAGTCGGCGACACTCGGCGGCTGGTACAGTATCCCGGCGCCCAAGCCCGACAACAACTATGCGCTGTTCAACGTCGGCGCCGCCGCGGATCTGGGCGGCGTCACCGGTTACATTTCCGGATCGGGGACGGCGGCAAAGGGCGACGGTAATTACTGGGCCGTCACCGTCGGCCTGCGCATGCCGATCTGACGTTCCTGGCGTCGTGCCGCGAAGGGCCGCCTCGCTGGCGGCCCTTTCTCGTTTGCACCTGCTTGCGCGACGCGGGGGTCATTCCGTGATGCGCGGCTTTCGCGGCGCGCGCGCAAACGCAACATCGTAGAGCGGCCGCGGCAGCATCCGCAATGCGCGTCCGACGAGCGCCATCGGCCACGGCAGCACGTAGAAGCGCCGCCTTCGCGCGATCGCGCGCGCGATAAGACGCGCCGCCTCGTCCGCCCCGATGCGAAACGGCATCCGGTACGGATTTTTCTCGGTCATCGGCGTTGCGACGTAGCCGGGGCAGATCGTGATGACCGCGATCCCGGTCCCCCGAAGCTCGATCCGCAGGCTCTCGAGATAGGCGATTGCTGCGGCCTTCGACGCCGAATAGGCGCCGGCGCCCGGGAGGCCGCGAAACCCGGCCACACTCGCGATACCTACCAACGCGCCTGCGCGCGCCGCGCGCATTGCAGGAAGGAATGGATCGAACGTGTTGACGATGCCCTGCACGTTGATGTCGAACACCGCGCGAAACACCGCGAGATCCTCCGGGTGCCCGGTCAGCGTGCCGCGGGAGATGCCGGCATTGGCGATGACAATCGACGGCGGCCCGAAGCGAGCGATGAAAGCCGTTGCCGCGCTCGACAGCGCTTTGGCGTCGCGCACGTCGCCCGCATAAACCGCGGCACGATCGGTACCGAGCTCCGCAGCGACCAGGTCGAGCTCGCGCTGCCGCCGGGCGAAAAGGCCGACGGCAGCGCCCTCACGCGCATAGCGGCGCGCAAGCGCGGCGCCGATGCCGCTGCTCGCGCCGGTGATGAAGACGTTCAGGATTGGCGAGTCCGCCGTTGCCGCCGGCGAGCGCCGCTCAGTTCTTCGGCCGCTCGGCCCGCGCCTTGGCGATCAGCGCGTCCATCACGGGAGGCAGCATCGCGTGGGTGCCGACCTTGTCCGATGCGGTGATGAACTTGCCGTCGATGACGACGAGCGGCACCGACTGCACGCGGTAGAGCTCGGCCTGCTGGCGCGCGCGGTTCATCTTGCCCGCGATCGCAAACGAGTTGTACATGTCCTCGACCTTCTTGCGGTCGAGCCCCTTGCTCGCGGCCCAGTCGAAGAACGTCTTTTCCTGCCACAGCGCCATCCCTTTGCCATGGATCGCCGTGAAGACCTCAGGCGAGAGCCGCGCCTCCTCGCCCAGCGCATCGAGCGTGTAGTAGATCTTCGCGAGCGGAACCCAGCGGTCCTGGAACATCACCGGCACGCGCCGGAATTGCACATCGGGAGGAACCGTCTTCAGCCAGGCGTCGAGGATCGGTTCGAACTCGCCGCAATGCGGGCAGCCGTAGGAAAAGAACTCGATGACCTCGATCTTCTTGCCGGTTTCGACGGGCACGGGGTTGCGGATCCGCGCGTATTCCCGGCCCTCCTGGGGGCCCTGTGCGTGGACCGCCGCGACAAGCGGCAGCGTGGCAATAGCAAGCGCTGCCACGACCCGGCGGCGAATCCTGTTCGACATCGATAGCATCATTCCGTCTCCCTTTTTGCGGCGAAGGCATGCCGCAGCGACTGTTGGTCCGGCGGCGCCGCGCGGAGTTCCCGCTGCGGCCCAGTCAATCCGCTCAGTACTTGATCACGGCTACGTCGAAGCCGCGTTTGCCGAGCTCGCCCTTGACGCGGTTCAATTCGTCGGTGTTGTCGTACGGTCCGAGGCGTACTCGGTAACGGACGCCTTTGTCCGGCAAGGTCGCCGTCTGCACGGCCGCCTCCCAGCCCGCCAGCGCAAGGCGCGCCCGAAGATTCTCTGCCTCCGGCTCGGCCGCGAACGAACCCGCCTGCAGCCAAAACCGCTCCGACGCCTTCACCGTTCGAGGAGGCTCCGCAGGGGTGCGTTCCCCGAGCTTCGCCACGTTCCGATCGGGCGGCGGGGATTTTTCGGGAGCCGCCGCGCGCTCGGCCGTGGCCTTGTCCGGTGCCGGTCGCTCCGCACCCTTCCCCTGCACCTTCGGCTCTTCGATGCCCGGAAGGATCTTGTAGAAGTCGAAGCGCGGCTTTTCCGCTGCGCCGGGCTCGGCCCTTGCCGTTTTCGCCGGCTCGCGCGAAGGCTCACGCACCGGCTCTTTGGCCGTCGATAGCGCCTGATAGGGATTGCCCGACTTCATGAGGTAGAACGCCACGGCCGCGGCGAGTCCCAATCCCAGCGCTATGCCGATGAAAAGTCCGAGCAGCGTGCCGCCGGCGCCGGATTTGCGCGGCGCGCGCGGTGGCGTCGCGGCGCGTAGCGTTCGGCGCGTGTCGCGGGAGGTCATGGGCAGGTGAAGTCGGCGTCGGTGCGGGCGCTACATCTGCTCGGGCGCACGGAGACCGAGCACGGCGAGCCCGTTCCTCACCACCTGGCCCGCCGCTGCGGCGAGCGCGAGGCGCGCCCGCTGCAATCGTCCATCATCGGTGAGGAAACGTTCCGCATTATAGTAACTGTGGAAAGCGCCGGCCAATTCCTTGAGATAGAACGTGACGGCGTGCGGCGCGAACTCGCGCGCTGCGAGCGCGAGCTCCGCCGGAAAATCGGCGAGCCTCCGCAGCAGCACTTCCTCGTACGGGCTCGTCAGCGGCGAAAGATCGGCGCCAGCGAGCGCCGCCGCCGCACCTTCGAGGGCAATCCCCGCCTGCCTCAGCACCGAGGCGACCCGCGCGTGCGCGTACTGCACGTAGTACACGGGGTTCTCCTCCGACTGCGAGCGCGCGAGATCGATGTCGAACGTGAATTCGCTGTCCGCCTTGCGCGACACGAGAAAGAAGCGGACGGCGTCGCGGCCGACCTCGTCGATCAGGTCGCGCAGCGTCACATAGCTGCCCGCGCGCTTGCTGATCTTCACTTCCTCGCCGCCCTTCATCACCGTGACCATCTTGTGCAGCACGTAGTCGGGGTAGCCCTCCGGGATGCCGAGTCCCGTCGCCTGCAGGCCGGCGCGAACGCGCGTGACCGTGCTGTGGTGATCCCAGCCCTGCACGTTGATCGCTTTCGCGAAACCGCGCTCCCATTTGGTGACATGGTAGGCGACGTCGGGCACGAAATACGTGTACCCGCCGTCGGATTTCCGCATCACCCGATCCTTGTCGTCGCCGTAGTCGGTCGTCTTCAGCCACAGCGCGCCCTCGTGCCGTACGTCTTTCCCGAAGCGGCGAGACGCTCGCACCGTCGCGTCGACGCGCCCTTCGGTGTAGAGCGAGCTTTCGAGATAGTAGTTGTCGAAGCGAACGCCGAATGCCGCGAGATCGCGGTCCTGCTCCTTGCGCAGCTCGGTCACCGCGAAGCGGCGTATCGATTCGATGTCGCCCAGGTCGTGCCCGACCTCCTCCAGATACCGCTGCGCGAGCTCGCGGATGTATTCGCCGCGATAACCATCCTCGGGAAACGTCGCATGCTCGCCGAGGATTTCCTGCGCTCGCGCACGCACCGAAATCGCGAGGTTCTGGATCTGCTGCTCCGGCGTCGTTGTAATAGAACTCGCGCGTCACGGCGGCGCCCTGCCATTCGAGGAGATTCGCGATCGCGTCGCCCAGCGCCGCCTGCCGGCCGTGGCCGACATGCAGCGGACCGGTCGGGTTCGCGGAGACGAACTCGACCATCACCCGCTCGCCGCGCCGGGCATCGCTGCGGCCGTAGCGGTCGCGCTCGTCGAGAATCCGCATCACGACCGCTTGCCGCGCGGTCGGCGTTACGAAAATGTTGATGAATCCGGCGCCGGCGATTTCGATTCTTGCCACAAGCTCCGACGCTGGCAGCACCGCAACGAGCGCCTGCGCAAAGTCGCGCGGATTGCGCGCCGCCGCCTTCGCGTGCTGGAGCGCGACGTTGGACGCGTAGTCGCCGTGTGCCGCCTGCTTCGGCCGCTCGACGACGACCGGCGTCCCCGCGCGCTCGGGCGCGATCGACGCCAATCCTTGCGCGAGCCACGAGCCGAGTTGGGTTTGCAGGTCGTTCACTGGCGCACCGGTAAAATGCACTGTCGGACGCGACACAAAAACCGCGAATTGAGCGGCGCGATTCGCGCCGTTCGAATTCGCGGAGTTATTCCGTCGTCGCGCGAGCGATGACGCAATAACACGCATTATAGCCGCATGGTCCGGCCACGCCTGGCGCCCAGCTCCCGGCGCGCGCGCTGGAGTGACTCGCGCTGTGCACTCCAGTATTCGCTTTTTGGGCGGCCCGGCGGGCTCATGCGAACCCGAGCGGATCGACGTCGAGCGACCACCGCACACGCCGATGCGGGAGCGCGGCGAAGGCGCTTCGCCAGAGCGGCAGGAACCGCTGCAATGCGGCGCGATCGGCGCTCTGTGCGAGCACGTGGCCGCGCTCGATCCCGGCGCGGCGCGCAAGCACGGCGGGCAGCGGCGGAAATACTTCGATCGCGGCGCGCGCATCGCGAACGAGTCCGATGCCGGCTGCGCGCGCCTCCCCGAGGAAAGCGTCGACCGTCTCGCGCTTCGGTGCCTCGGCGGCAAGCAGGGCGAGATGCGCATACGGAGGCAGGCACGCCGCGCGGCGCTCGACCTTGACAACCTCGGCAAACGCCGCGTAGTCGTGCGCGGCGAGCGCCCGGTAGATCGGATGCGAAGGAAAGTCCGTCTCACCAACACCTCGCCCGGAAGTGTCGCCCGGCCCGCGCGACCCGCGACCTGGAACAGCAGCGCGGCGAGCCGCTCGGTTGCGCGGAAGTCGGCGCTGTAGAGCGCGTTGTCGGCGCCCAGGACGCCGACGAGCGTCAGGCGCGGGAAGTCGTGGCCCTTGGCCAGCATCTGCGTGCCGACGAGGATGTCGAGCTCGCCTGCTTCGACCTGGTCGCGCATCGCTGCGAACGCGCCGATGCGGCGCGTGCTGTCGCGATCGATTCGCGCGATCCGCGCGGCAGGAAACCGCAGCGGCCAGCGCGCGCTCCAGCCGCTGCGTGCCGCGGCCCAGAGGCTGGAGGTCGACATTGCCGCATTCGGGACATGCGCGCGGAAGCGTCTCGGCGTAGCCGCAATGATGGCAACGCAAGCGCGCCCGCGTCGCGATGCACGACGAGACGCGCGCTGCAGCGCGTGCAACCTGCCTGCCAGCCGCAGGCCGCGCACAGCAGCGACGGTGCGAAGCCGCGGCGGTTGATGAAAACGAGCGATTGCTCGCCGCGCGCGAGCCGCATCTCGATCGCTGCAAGCAGCCGCTCGCCGACGCCGTCTGCCGCCGCGCCCTCGCGACAGGGGAAGAAGCGCAAGCCGCGGAAGCCGCGCCGGCGCCACCGCGCGTTGCGGTAGCGCGAGCAAGCCGTAGCGGCCTCGCTGCGCATGCACGAGCGTCTCCAGCGATGGCGTTGCGCTGCCCAGCACGATCGGCACGCCACGCTGTCGCGCCCGCCAGACCGCGACATCGCGGCCGTGGTAACGGACGCCCTCCTGCTGCTTGAACGACGGATCGTGCTCTTCGTCGACGACGATGAGGCCGAGCCGCGGCATCGGCGTGAACACGGCAAGCCGCGTGCCGAGCACGAGGTCGGCCTCGCCGTCGGCGGCTGCCGCCAGTGACGCCGCCGCTCGCCCGCGGCGAGGCGGCTGTGCAGCGTCACCGTACGGCGCCCCGGCAGCGTGGCGGCGATTCGTTGCGCAAACTGCGGCGTCAGGTTGATCTCCGGAACGAGCAGCAAGGCCTGACGGCCGCGGGCGATGCACGCCGCCGCCGCCGCGAGATAGACCTCGGTTTTGCCGCTTCCGGTGACGCCTTCGAGCAGGAACGGCGCGAACCTGTCGTGCGCCGCGTCAATCGCCGCAACCGCGCTGCGCTGCTCCGCATTCAGTAGCACGCTGCCGGCGGCGGAAGCATCGGGCGAGAACGGCAATGGCACCGCGACGTCCTCCGCCCAGCCCGCGTCGCGCCAGCGGCGGAGCGTGCGTTTGAGATGCGGCGGCAACAGCGCGGTGGCCTCCGCCGTGAGCAGCCAATCGGGGGCATTGCGCCATTGTTCGTACAATGCGCGCGCTCTCGGCGCGCGGGCGAGCTCGCCCGACAGCGCGTTTCGCCCCTCCTCGGTCAGCCGATATGCAGCGGGGACGGTGCGCGTGCGACCGGCAACCCCGGCGTCGCCTGCGCCAAACGGCGGGAGCATCTGCGCGAGCACGCGCCCCAGCGGCTCCTGGTAATAGTCCGAGACGAAGCGCCCGAGATCGAGAAGATCGCCGGAGAGCGCCGGCATTCCGCCCAGGACCGCGGCAATCGGCTGCAACTTCTCGCGCGAGACGTCGGTGGCATCCGCGATGTCAACGACAACTCCCACGAGGGGACGGCGGCCAAGCCGCACGCGCACGAGCGAGCCGCGTTCGACGGCGAGCCCCGCGGGCACCCAGTAATCGAAGGCCGTATCGGCGGCAATGGGTAGCGAAACGCATGCGACCGTCATCGCGCGCGCCGGTCAGCAAGACGGATCATGCAACAGATTGTAGTGTTCCAAATCTTCACGTCTCGCCGCAGCAAAGAATAGCAAGTCATTGGTTTATATGGAACGCAAAAACCGGCCCACATCGCGCTGTGGATAAATTTGTGGGTAAGTGATCGCTAGCGAACGAACGTCTGGACGTCGGATGCCGTATCCTCACTGACCGGTCAGGGCAGGTGCGATTTTTGCCCTGCGATTTCAATGGGTTGTTCGTTATTTCCCTCTGCGTGCGGGGTGCCGTGAAAATTGAGCACCTCCGATCGCGCCATGTGCATAAGTGAGCGTTACACGCGGGTCGGCGCCCCGTGAGGCGGAATCCCAGTGCCAGCGGGGCTTGCCGGAGGTCCCGTGGACCGCGCCGAGGTTCAGGCGGCGGCGCGGATTGCGCGCGACTCGCGATGGACGGCGTCGACCAGCACCTGCACGTGGTCCGGGGGCGTCGCCGGAAGGATACCGTGGCCCAGGTTGAACACATGTCCCGGTGCCGGACCGGCCGCGCGCAGGACGCTCGCCGCCTCGCGGCGGACCGTGTCAGGATCGGTGAGGAGCACGAGCGGATCGAGGTTTCCCTGCAGAGCGACCCGCGAACCGACCCGCGCCCGGGCATCGGCGAGATCGACGGTCCAATCGAGCCCGACCGCGGACGCCCCGCTCGCCGCGATGTCGTCGAGCCATTGACCCCCGCCCTTGGTGAAGACGATCGTCGGCACGGCGCGACCGCCGGCGCCAGGATCAAGCGCGGCAAGCACCTCCCGCATCGACGCAAGAGAAAACGTCCGGTACGCCGTGGCCGACAGCAATCCGCCCCACGTGTCGAAGACCATCACCGCGTCGGCGCCAGCGGCGATCTGCTCGTTGAGATATGCGGCAACGGCCCGCGCGTTGACAGCGACCAGACGTTGCAGCAGGTCGGGCCGGCCGTAGGCCATCCGCCGCACGGCACCGAAGTCGGCGCTGCCGCCGCCTTCGATCATGTAGCACGCGAGCGTGAACGGGCTGCCGGCGAAGCCGATCAGCGGAACGCGACCGGCGAGCGCGCGCTTGATTTCGCGGACCGCGTCGAATACGTAGCGCAGCTTCGCCATGTCCGGCACGGCGAGCTTCGCGATCGCCGCCTCGTCGGCTGCGGGGTGCTCGAAACGCGGCCCCTCGCCCTCGGCGAAGTGAAGGCCGAGGCCCATCGCGTCGGGCACCGTCAGGATGTCGGAAAACAGGATCGCCGCATCGAGCGGAAAGCGCTCGAGCGGCTGCAGCGTCACTTCGGTTGCGAGCGCCGGCGTCTTGGCGAGCGCGAGAAAGCTGCCCGCCCTTGCGCGCGTCACGTTGTACTCGGGCAGATAGCGACCCGCCTGCCGCATCAGCCATACCGGCGTGTACGGCGTGGGCTCGCGTCGGAGCGCGCGCAGCAACGTGTCGTTGTAGAGTTTTGGGATCATGCGGCGTGGGTATGGCGAGCGCGCCGCGGCGGCGACTCGCCGGCGCGACGCAAAATTCAGGGCGCGGGCGCGAGCGCCCTGCCGGTCAGCCGCTCGAGTATCGCCAGCGGCGAACGCCCCGCATCATACAGCGCCGAGACCGGCAGATGGATCGTCTGCTCGAGCATGAACTGGCCGGAAACGGCCGCGTGCATCACCTGATCCGAGAAGCAGAGCCATGTCGTCCCGGGCGCGAAATGCGCGATCTCCTGCGCGACAATCGCGCTGGTATTCGAGATCCGCCTTGGCGCGGTCGTGCAGACCCAGCATCAGATGGTCGTACTCGGAGCGCAGGCCCTTGGTGACGCGCACCGACGCGAGCAGCAGCGCGGCCCCCGGCAGCGGACGCTTGATCCGGGGCAGGAAGGCGCTTGGCCATCGTCTCGAACGATTCGCCCACGCGCCAGACGCGGTCCTCGGTCGGATTGATGTTGGAGAACACGCGCAGGATGCGCTCGCCGCGGTTCGGCCGCGACGGAAACGCGTCGACGTGCAGACGCGAATCGTCCTTGCGCCAGGACACGTCGCGCCCGACAGCCGGCTGCGGCCGAAAGCTCGTTCGCGCCCGTTTGACGTAGGCCGCGTAGCGCGGGAAGAGCGCGGTGACGAGATCGGCCGCATCGGTGGCGAAGCGCCCGATCATCGCCGCGAGCGCAGCGAGATCCGCCGCGTTTCCGCGCGCGCCTTTGAGCGCGCCGCCCTCGAGGCTGATGTTTTTCGATCGTCCATCCGACCAGCGGCCGACAGGAAACGCCGCTCGGCCGGCGTCAGCGCGAAGTCGACGTGCGGCAGCACCAACACGGCGCCTTCCTCGAGCGCCTGCGCGGCGGCGCGTTGCGCGGGGGGCGAGAGCGTCGGGCACCAGTCCGTGAGGTCGAGCGTGACCAGAGCCGACATCGTCGACGGGCTCAGCGGGGCAGCTCGCGAAGCGCCCATCAGGAACTCGTCGACGGCGCGCGCGCACTGCCGGCCTTCGCGGATCGCCCACACGACGAGCGATTGACCGCGGCGCATGTCGCCGGCGGCGAACACCTTGTCGACCGAGGTCCGGTAGTCGTCGGTGTTCGCCGCAACGTTGCTGCGCGCGTCGCGCGCGACGCCGAACTGCTCGAGCAGTCCGGTGCCGACCGGCCCGAGGAAGCCCATCGCGAGCAGCACGAGGTCGGCGTCGATCTCGAATTCGGTTCCCGGCATCTCGACCATCCGCATCTGCCCGTCGGCGCCCTTCTGCCACTCGACGCGCGCGGCAACGAGCTTCTCGACCTTGCCGTTGCGGCCTTCGAAGCGCTTGGTGGCGACCGCCCAGTCGCGCTCGCAACCTTCTTCCTGCGACGACGACGTGCGCAGCTTGACCGGCCAGTAGGGCCACGTGAGCGGCTTGTTCTCCTGCTCGGGCGGCTGCGGCAGCAACTCGAATTGCGTGACCGACTTGGCGCCCTGACGATTCGACGTGCCGACGCAGTCGGATCCGGTGTCGCCGCCGCCGATCACGATGACGTGCTTGCCGGTCGCGACGATCTGGTTGCCGACCGGTCGCCCGCGACGACCTTGTTCTGCTGCGGCAGGAAATCCATCGCGAAATGCACGCCGTCGAGGTCGCGGCCCGGGCACCGGCAGATCGCGCGGAGCCTCGGCACCGCCCGTAAGCACGACGGCGTCGTAGTCCGACCAGAAGCTCGCGCGCGTCGACGTCCTTGCCGACCTCGACGCCCGGTCGGAACTCGACGCCTTCGATCGACATCTGCGCCATGCGCCGGTCGATCAGGTGCTTCTCCATCTTGAAATCGGGAATGCCGTAGCGCAGCAACCCGCCGATGCGGTCGGCCTTCTCGAACAGCACGACGGCGTGTCCCGCGCGCGCGAGCTGCTGCGCGCACGCGAGCCCCGCCGGGCCCGAGCCGACGACGGCGACGCGCTTGCCGGTCTTCGCGGCGGCGGCTGCGGCACGACCCAGCCTTCCTCCCAGCCCTTGTCGATGATGAAATGCTCGATCGACTTGATGCCGACCGGGTCGTCGTTGATGTTGAGCGTGCACGCCGCCTCGCACGGCGCGGGGCAGACGCGCCCGGTGAACTCCGGAAAGTTGTTGGTCGAATGCAGCGTGTCGAGCGCGGCGCGCCACTGCTGGCGATAGACGAGATCGTTCCAGTCCGGAATGATGTTGTTGACCGGGCAGCCGCTCTGGCAGAACGGAATGCCGCAATCCATGCAGCGCGCGCCCTGCTTCGAAGCGTCGTCGTCCGCAAGCGCGAGAATGAACTCGCGGAAATTGCGTGACCCGCTCGGCAACGGGCAGCGCGACCTCCTGGATGCGCTGCAACTCCATGAAGCCGGTGATCTTGCCCCATCACGCAGCCTCTTTCTGGCTGCACTCGGCGCGGCCGGCTTTCGTCGCCTGCTGCGCGTACATCTCGGCCAGCGCCCGCCGGTATTCGTTCGGGAACACCTTGACGAAGCGCTGCGCGCGGCGTCCCAGTCATCGAGCATCGCGAGCGCGCGCGTGCTGCCGGTGAACCGCAGATGCCGCTCGATCAGCTCGCGCAGCGAGCGCCTCGTCGGCGCGGCCGAGATGCCGCAGCCGGCCCTTGCCGGCGGCGACCAGCTCCTTCTCTGCTTGCGGCCTGCTCGGCCTCGGGCAGCACGCGGCTCGAGCGCGACCATCGACGTGTTGCAGCGCGACGCGGAACGTGCCGTCGGCATCGTAGACATACGCGATGCCGCCGCTCATGCCCGCGGCGAAGTTGCGTGCCGGTGGGGCCCAGCACGACGACGGTGCCGCCGGTCATGTATTCGCAGCCGTGGTCGCCGGTGCCCTCGACGACCGCGGTCGCCCCCGAATTGCGCACGCAGAAGCGCTCGCCCGCGACGCCGCGGAAATACGCCTCGCCCTCGATCGCGCCGTACATCACCGTGTTGCCGATGACGATGTTGTCCTCGGGCTTCGCCGGACAGGCCGGGTCGGGATAGACGACGATGCGCCCGCCGGACAGGCCCTTGCCGACGTAGTCGTTGGTCGCGCCCTGCAGTTCGAACGTGACGCCGCGGGCGAGGAACGCGCCGAAGCTCTGGCCGGCGGTGCCCTCGAACGCGACATGGATCGTGTCGTCGGGCAGGCCCGCGTGGCCGTACTTGCGCGCGACCGTCGCCCGACAGCATCGCGCCGACCGAGCGGTGGGCGTTGCGGATCTTGTACGTGAGGCGCACCGGCTGCTTCTTCTCGAGCGCCGGCGCCGCAGCGGCGATCAGCTGCGTGGTCGAGCGCGCGCGCGAGGCCGTGGTCCTGCGTCTCGCAGTGGTGGCGCGCGACGTCGGCCGGCATCGTCCGGCTGGTGGAACACGCGCGAGAAGTCGAGGCCGTTCGCCTTCCAGTGCTCGATGCCCTTGCGCATGTCGAGCAGGTCGGAGCGGCCGATCAGGTCGTCGAACTTGCGGAAGCCGAGCTTCGCCATCGATCTCGCGCACTTCCTCGGCGACGAAGAAGAAGTAGTTGACGACGTGCTCGGGCTGGCCGGTGAAGTTCTTGCGCAGCACCGGGTCCTGCGTCGCGATGCCGACCGGGCAGGTGTTGAGGTGGCACTTGCGCATCATGATGCAGCCTTCGACGACCAGCGGCGCCGTCGCGAAGCCGAACTCGTCGGCGCCGAGCAGCGCGCCGATCGACGACGTCGCGCCCGGTCTTCATCTGGCCGTCGACCTGCACCGCGATGCGGCCGCGCAGCCGGTTCAGCACCAGCGTCTGCTGCGTCTCGGCGAGCCCCAGCTCCCACGGCGTGCCGGCGTGCTTGATCGACGACTCCGGCGAGGCGCCGGTGCCGCCGTCGTGGCCGGCGATCGTCACGTGATCGGCCTTGGCCTTGGCCACGCCCGCGGCGACGGTACCGACGCCGACTTCGGACACGAGCTTGACCGAGATCGACGCCTGCGGATTGGCGTTCTTCAGGTCGTGGATCAGCTGCGCCAGATCCTCGATCGAGTAGATGTCGTGATGCGGCGGCGGCGAGATCAGTCCGACGCCCGGCACCGAGTAGCGCAGCTTCGCGATGTACTCGGAGACCTTGTGTCCGGGCAGCTGGCCGCCTTCGCCGGGCTTCGCGCCTTGCGCCATCTTGATCTGCAGCTGGTCGGCATTGACGAGATACTCCGCGGTCACGCCGAAACGCGCCGAAGCCACCTGCTTGATCTTCGAGCGCAGCGAATCGCCTTCACGCAGCGGGACGTCGGCGACGGCGCCCTCGATGCGCGAGGAAAGCGTCTCGCCCGCCTTCACGGGCGGATAGCGATGCGCGTCCTCGCCGCCTTCGCCGGTATTCGACTTGCCGCCGATGCGATTCATCGCGACGGCGAGCGTCGTGTGCGCTTCGGTCGAGATCGAGCCGAGGCTCATCGCGCCGGTCGCGAAACGCTTGACGATCTCCGCGGCCGGCTCGACCTCCTCGAGCGGTACCGGCCTCGTGCGCGAAGCGGAACTCGAACAGCCCGCGCAGCGTCAGCATGCGCTTCGTCTGGTCGTTGATCAGCGCCGCGTATTCCTTGTACGTCTGCGCGCTCCCGGCGCGCGTTGCGTGCTGCAGCTTGGCGATCGAGTCCGGCGTCCACATGTGGTCTTCGCCGCTGACGCGGTAATAGTACTCGCCGCCGGCATCGAGCGCGCTGCGCAGCAGCGGGACGTCGCCGAACGCGAGCGCGATGCAGGCGCCGCGGCTTCCTCGGCGACCTCGAACAGGCCGATGCCCTCGACGTTGCTCGCGGTGCCGGTGAAGTACTTGTCGACGAACTCGCGTTGCAGACCCACCGCCTCGAAGATCTGCGCGCCGCAGTACGATTGGTAGGTGGAGATGCCCATCTTCGACATCACCTTGTAGAGACCTTTCGAGATCGCCTTGATGTACTTGTAGGCTGCGTCCTTCGGCGCCGCACCGGCCCCGAGATCGGGCAGAGCGGCCAGCGTTTCCAGCGCGAGATACGGATGGATCGCCTCGGCGCCGTATCCAGCGAGCAGCGCGAAATGATGGACTTCGCGGGCCGAGCCCGTCTCGACGACGAGGCCCGTGCTCGTGCGCAGACCCTTGCGCACGAGATGCTGGTGCACCGCGGCGGTCGCAAGCAGCGCCGGGATCGGCATCAGCTCGGCGGACACCTTGCGATCGGACAGGATCAGGATGTTGTAACCCAGGTGCACCGCATCCTCGGCTTCGGCCGCGAGCGAGGCGATCGCCGCCTCCATGCCGTTTGCGCCCCACGCGGCCGGATAGCAGATGTCGAGCTCGTAGGCCTTGAACGCGCTGCCGGTGAATAGCGAAATGTGGCGCAGCTTCTCCATCTCGTCGCAGGTGAGGATCGGCTGCTGCGCTTCGAGGCGCATCGGCAGATCGGTCGCATCTGCGGGCACGTCAACGGCGAGGAGATTCGGCCGCGGACCGATGAACGTGACGAGGCTCATCACGAGCTCCTCCCGGATCGGATCGATCGGCGGATTCGTCACTTGGGCGAACAGCTGCTTGAAATAGCTGTAGAGCACCTTCGGTCGGTTCGACAGCACCGGCAACGCGGCGTCGTTGCCCATCGAGCCCACGGCTTCCTCGCCCGCCTGCGCCATCGGGCCAAGGACGACCTTGAGATCCTCCTGCGTGTAGCCGAAGGCCTGCTGGCGATCGAGGAGCGGCACATCGGTATGCTGCGGCGGTGCCGGTTCCGGCAGATCGTCGAGCGCAACTCGCGAGCGCTCGATCCATGCCCGATACGGCTTGGCCGTTGCGAGCTCGCGCTTGAGCTCGGCATCGTCGATGATGCGCCCCTGTTCGGTATCGACGAGAAGCATCCTGCCAGGCTGCAGGCGCCATTTCTTGACGATCTTGCGCTCGGGGATGTCGAGCACGCCGACCTCTGACGCCATGACCACGTAGTCGTCGTCGGTGACAATGAAGCGGGCCGGCCGCAGGCCGTTGCGGTCGAGCGTCGCGCCGATCTGTCGGCCGTCGGTGAACGCCATCGCCGCGGGGCCGTCCCACGGCTCCATCAGCGCAGCGTGGTACTCGTAGAACGCGCGGCGGTCCTCGTCCATCAGCGGATTGCCGGCCCAGGCTTCGGGGATCATCAGCATCATCGCGTGAGCGAGCGGGTAGCCGCCCATGACGAGGAGTTCGAGCGCAGTTGTCGAACGATGCGGAGTCCGACTGGCCGTCGTAGATCAATGGCCAGATCTTGTCCAGATCGTCGCCCAGCACGGTGCTGGCGATCGCCCTGCTGGCGCGCGCGAATCCAGTTGACGTTGCCGCGCAGCGTGTTGATCTCGCCGTTGTGGCAGACGAGCCGGAACGGGTGCGCGAGGTCCCAGGTCGGGAACGTGTTGGTGGAAAAGCGCTGGTGGACCATCGCCAGCGCCGAGACCATGCTCTCGTTCTGCAGATCGAGGAAATATTCGCCCACCTGATGCGCGAGCAGCATCCCTTTGTAGACGAGCGTGCGCGTCGACATCGACGGGACGTAGAACTCCTTGCCGTGACGCAGCTTCAGTGCCTGGATCGCATGGCCGGACTTCTTGCGGATGATGTAGAGCTTGCGCTCGAGCGCGTCCTGGTCCATGTCGTTGGCACCGCGTGCGATGAAGACCTGCCGGATCACCGGCTCGACCTCCTTGGTGCGCAGCGACAGACCGCTGTTATCGGTCGGCACGTCGCGCCAGCCGAGGAGGATCTGGCCCTCGCTCGCGACCGCGCGCTCGATCTCCTGCTCGCAGGCCTTGCGCGAAGCGGGCTCCTTCGGCAGGAACACCATGCCCACGCCGTATTGACCGATTGCCGGCAGCGTGAGCCCCTGGCGGCCGCAGGCGCGGCGAAGGAACGCGTCGGGAAGCTGGATCAGGATACCGGCACCGTCGCCCTGCAACGGGTCCGCGCCAGTCGCGCCACGATGGGTGAGATTCTTGAGGATCGCGAGACCCTGCGCTACGATCGCGTGCGTCTTCTGGCCCTTGATATGGGCGATGAAGCCCAGGCCGCACGCGTCGTGTTCGTTTGCCGGGTCGTAGAGCCCCTGGCGAGCCGGAGGCATAAGCCGTTGATCGACGGAACCTTCTTCCACGAGAGACCTCACCGATGTCGAACTGTCGACGGTCCTGGCGCCACAAGACGGCCGCGAGGCCGGGTTTCGCGGAAAAGGCGGCGAAACCTATAAATCTTAGTCGCAATGGTGCGTTGCGGCAAGGCGGCGGCGAGCGCCCGACGCCGCCGGAGTAGCGTCGCACGCCACACTCCCGCTGGACGGTCGATTCAACCGAGGCAAAACACTTGCGCCAGCGCAGTTCTTAGGCTTTAATCTGAACAAAATGGGCTAGATGCTTGTTGCAGCGTCCAAAACAGCGCCGCCCACCACCATCTTTTAGGACAACATCATCAGGGATTCGATCATGATGGAAAAGCGCCCGCTCTCCGCCTGGCTGCGACCCCTCGCCGGCATCTTTGCTCTCGTCGGCGTGCTCGGGCTGACCGCGTGCGGCGGCGGCAGCGGCGCGCCAAACAATCCATATGCGCCCGGGCCGGTAACGCCGGCCGCGCTGGCGGTCCTGCCCGCGACGCTGACCGCCTACGCCGGCACGCCGGCGACGCTGACCATTTCCGGCGGCTTCGCCGCCCTACCGCGCGTTTTCGAGCGACACCTCCGTTCTGCCGGTGAGCCTCGGAGCGTCGGCGGACACGATCGTCCTCCTTCCGGCCCCGGTCGGCTCGGCCGTCAACGTGACGGTGAGTGTCCAGGACTCGGCCGGCACGATCGCGAGCAGCATCGTTACCGTCGCAGTCTGCGCCGCTGCTCGATGGCCTGACGATCACGCCGAACGCCGCGGCCTGCGGTACCAATGCAGTGTGCTCGGGACAGACCGCGACTGCCTCGGTCACCGTGACCGGGCCAGCAGGAGGCGGGATCCCCAACCGTCAGGTCAGGTTCGACGTCGTCTCCGGCGATTTCGCGATCCAGACGGGAAATCCCGGCTCGCCGCTCTCGCCGACGCTGACCGTCGTGTCCGACGCCAACGGGCTCGCCCAGGTCTTGATCAAGGCGGCTGTCAGCGCGTCTCACGCAGCCGGCGCTGCTCCGGGCCACCGAATTGCAGACGGCAAAACCAGGTCACCGGCCAGTTCACGATCGTCCAGACGATCAACGGGGCGGCGATCTTGTCGGTCGTCCCGGCCGACGCCATCATCACGAGCGCGACGGCGACGTGCTCCAGCGGGTTCCGCGTCGATTACTTCATTTACGGCGGCACGCCGCCTTACCACGTGACGTCGACGTTCCCCGACGCGGTCACGCTCGTCAATTCGACGGTCGCGGCCAGCGGCGGATCCTTCGAGGCCGTCACCAACGGGCAATGCGTCGATCCGCTGGTCTTCTCGATCGTCGACGCGGCCGGGCTGCAGACGACGGCCACGCTCCACAACAAGCCAACGGCCGGTGGTGGTGGGAGCACGACGCCGCCGGCGCCGATCGTCGTGACGCCGCCGTCGGTGACGGTCGCCGGCGGGCGGAAGTTGTACGGGCAAGACGTTCCCGTTCATCATCACGGGCGGAACGGCGCCGTTCAGCGTGGTGTCCATTGGCGCCACGATCCTTCCGAATCCGGTGAACACGTCGCCCGGATCGTTCAATGTCAGCGCATTGAGCGATGGCAGCGGTGCGCATACGATCTTCATCGCGATGCCAGCACGCCGCAGCTCACGACGACTGCGACGATCACCTGCAATCCATAGCCCCGGAGGCGGCAACCGAAAAACGGCGCCCGCGGGCGCCGTTTTTTTGGGCGCACGGCGCGCGCAAATCAGCCGCGAAGAACCGCGGCCAGATCCGCGCTCCGCGACTTCGGCCGCGACGTACGCGTCGCCGAGTCGCTCGCAGCAGCACGAAGCGGATCGCGCCGCGGCGACCTTCTTGTCGCGCCGCATCAGCGTCGAGGTAGCGCGCACCGCCGAGCGGCGCGCCCGCAACGGGCAGCCCGGCGCGCTGCAGCAGCGCGCGCAGGCGCGCGACGTCGGCGCCGGGCAACGAGCCCGACGTCGCGCCGACAGCCGCGCGGCCATCACCATCCCCGCGGCGACCGCCTCGCCGTGCAGCCATTCGCCGTAGCCGACGCCGGCCTCGATCGCGTGGCCGAACGTGTGGCCGAAGTTGAGCAGCGCGCGTTCGCCCGCCTCGCGCTCGTCGGCCGCGACGATCTCCGCCTTGATCCGGCAGCTCTCGCCGATCGCGTGGGTGAGCGCCTCGGCGTCGCGCGCGAGCAGCGATCGATGTTCGCTTCGAGCCAGTCGAAGAATGCGCGATCGCGGATGGCGCCGTACTTGATGACTTCGGCAAGGCCGCGCGGCAAGCTCGCGGTCCGGCAGCGTGCGCAGACAGTCGGTGTCGATCAGCACGGCGCGCGGCTGATGGAACGCGCCGATCATGTTCTTGCCGAGCGGGTGGTTGACGCCGGTCTTGCCGCCGACCGACGAGTCGACCTGCGCGAGCAGCGTCGTCGGCACCTGCACGAACGGCATTCCGCGCTGATAGATCGCCGCGGCGAAGCCGGCGATGTCGCCGACGACGCCGCCGCCGAGCGCGATCAGCGTCGTCGCGCGCTCGGCCTGCTGCTCGAGCAGGCGCGTCAGCACGTCGGAGAGCGTCGCCCAAGTCTTGTGCGTCTCGCCGTCGGGGACGAGGATCGTGTCGGCGGCGATGTCCTGCGCGGCGAGGCTCGCTCGCAGCGGACGCCCAAAAGCGCGCGACGACCGGATTGGTGACGATGACGACGCGGGGCGCGGGAAGGAGCGGCCCGACGAGCGCGCCCGCCCGGCCCAGGATGCCCGTGCCGATGTGTATCGGGTAGCTGCGCTCGCCGAGCGCGACGTCGAGCGTTCGGATCGGCGTCAGGCACGCCGCGCCCGGCTCTGCTCGTCCAGAAGGTTCAACGCAAAGCGGCTCACGTGGTCGCGGTCGGACTCGAGCACGAGGTCGGCGACTTCGCGATAAAGCGGATCGCGTTGCGCATAGAGCTCCACCAGCCGCGCGAGCGGATCGGCGGTGTTGAGCAGCGGTCGATGCCGGCTCTTGCGCGTGCGCTCGCGCAGCGTCGTGGGCTCGGCATGCAGATAGACGACCGTGCCGTTGGCCTTCAGTCGCTCGCGGTTCGCCGCGCGGATCACGGCGCCGCCGCCCGTCGCAAGCACGACACCCGTGCGGACCACGAGCTCGGCGATCGATGCTTCCTCGCGGTCGCGAAAGGCCGCTTCGCCCTCGATTTCGAAGATCGTCGGGATCGTCACGCCGAGGCGGCGCTCGAGCTCGGTGTCGGCGTCGACGAAGGGCTTGCCGAGTCGGCGGGCGAGCTGGCGGCCGAGCGTCGATTTGCCCGAGCCCGGCAGACCGACCAGAAACAGATTGCCGCGATGCAGGTGCACCGCGGCATTGTAGAGGAATCGCTGCTGAAGCGGCAGCGCCGGCGCGAGAGGTGACGGCGATCAGGGAGCGCGCGGCTCCTCACTCCCGTCGTTCCCGCGCAGGCGGGAACCTAGCGTCTTTGGGTCTTTGCTGAACGACTCTGGATCCCCCCTGAAGCCGCGGATGACGATCCGTTTCCAATCGCGGGCACGTTCGTGCCCGCTCTTGTACGGATTCGTCACTTGACCGGTTGATCGTTTCCTTGACGACGCGCGGCGTGAGGAAGATCAGCAGCTCCGCTTGTCGCTGGTGCGTCCGGTCGTCTTGAACAGGTAGCCGAGGAACGGGATGTCGCCCAGGAACGGCACCTTCGTCGACGGTCGTTGGTGATCGTCTCCTCGAAGATGCCGCCGATCACCGCGGTGTCGCCGTTGTTGACGTGCGATCTGCGTCAGGACGTTCCGCGTGTCGATCGACGGCACCTGGAAGCCGCCGCCGAGCTGGACGAACTGGCCGACGGTGTCCTTGCGGACTTCCACCGTCATGATGATCCGGTTGTCGGGCGTGATCTGCGGCGTCACGTCGAGCCGCAGCACCGCCTTCTTGAACGCCACGGTGGCAGGCGAGTTCGCGCTGCCCGGCGTCACGTAGGGGATTTCCGTGCCCTGCTCGATGTGCGCCTTCTGGTTGTCGGCGGTCACGACGCGCGGGCTCGAGACGACCTTGCCGCGGTTGTCGGCTTCGAGCGCCGAGAGCTCGAGGTTGATCAGGTTGCCGCTGCCGAGATTGATCAGCGTCAGCGCGAGCTGGCCGGCCGGATTGGTGACGGGCAGGTTGACGTTCAGCTGCGGCGAATCGGAGTAGCCGGCGCTGGCGATGCCGGAGGCGAGCTCGAACGGCGTCTGCGTGCGCGTGTCGCTGATCAGCTGAGTGCCCTGCAGATGGACGACCGGCTGCGTGTCGAGGCTGCCGCCCTGGCCGACCGCGTACTCTGGTTGTTGAACGTGAAGCCGGTCTGCGCGCCGAAGCGCACGCCGAGCTGCCGGCTGAACTTGTCGCTCGCGATGACGATCCGCGCCTCGATCAGCACCTGGCGGACCGGCGTGTCGATCTGGCGGATGATCTTGCGCACTTCCTCGAGCCGCGACGCCGTGTCCTGGACGAACAGGATGTTGGTGCGCGGGTCGACGAACGCGACGCCGCGCTTCGACAGGATCGACCCTTGGCCGCCGGTGGTCGGGGTCTGCCCGGCGCCGAGACCGAACTTCTGTTGCCGATTCGTCGAGAGGATGTTCACGAAGTCCTCGGCCTTCATGTAGTTCAGCTGGAACGATTCCATCAGCAGCGGCTCGAGCTGGCCGATCTGCATCTGCGTTCTCGAGCTGCTGCTTCTCCTTGAGCGCAAGCTCCTCGCGCGGCGCGATCAGAACGACATTGCCGTTCTTGCGCATGTCGAGGCCCTTGGTCTGCATGATGATGTCGAGCGCCTGGTCCCAGGGGATGTCCTTCAGCCGCAGCGTCAGGCTGCCGGTCACCGTGTCGCTGGTGATGATGTTGAGGCCGGTGAAGTCGGCGATCACCTGCAGCACCGCGCGCACCTCGACGTTCTGGAAGTTGAGCGACAGCTTCTCGCCCTTGTAGCCCTGCTGCTGCCCTGGACCAGCCTGTTCGGATCTTCCTGCACCGGCTTCACCTCGAGGATGAAGCGGTTGTCGGTCTGGTACGCCGAGTGCTCCCACAGCCCCTTCGGCTCGATCACCATCCGCGCGTTGCCGCCCTGGCTGAACGTGTCGACGGCTACGATCGGGGTGCCGAAGTCCTGCACGTCGAGGCGGCGCTCGAGGTTGCGCGGCAGCGTCGTCTTGATGAAGTCGACGATCAGGTGCTTGCCCTGCTGCCGGATGTCGATGCCGGTCGCGTTGTCGGAGAGGTCGACGACGATGCGGCCTTCGCCGTTGGTGCCGCGGCGGAAATCGACGTCGCGCAGCGCGTGCGTGATGTCGCCCGGCCGCGCCTCGGCGAAGCGCTGCACGACCTGCGTCTTCGCATCGAGCTGCTCGCTCTGATCGAACAGCGTCACCAGCACGGTGTTGCCCTCGACGTTGGTCTCGAACGTCTGCGGCTTGTTGAGGTTGAAGACGACGCGCGTGCGGTTGCCGGCCTGGATCGACGTTGAGGCTGCGCAGCGCCGGATCGTCGATCGCGCGCTGCGTGCTGCCGAGGCCGTTCGCCGTGTCGAGGAAGTCGAGCGCGATGCGCGGCGGGCTCGCGATCGCGAAGCCCGCCGGCGGATTGGCCGGCGGCGACTTCAGGACGAACTTGACGATCGTGTTGCCCGACGTGCCCTTGGAGACGGCCAGCGACTCGATCGAGTTCGCCCCCTGCGCATAGGCGGCCGCGGAAACGACCGCCACGAGCGCGGCTGTGAGCCACGCGAACGCGCCGCGGGCGATCGGCCCCGGGCGTGCGATGAAGCCAACGCAGACGAACGCGCTCATTTTCTTCGCTCCTGTGTCTTGGTATCGCTGGCCTGGACCAGCTGCAGCGTGCTGGACCGCTCGGTCCAGTCGCCGGCGCCGTCCTGCACCAGTTCCTTCAAGCGGATTTCGCTGTCGGTGACCCCGATGACGACGCCGTAGTTCTGCCCCAGGTAATTGCCCTGGCGCACCTGGTAGACGTCCTTGTCCGGCGTGCGCACCAGCGCGTACACCGTCTTGCCCTTCTCCAGCGTGCCGACCATGTTCAGCGACTCGAGCGGATACGCCTCGAGCGGCTCCTTGCGCCGCGTGAGGTCGGGCGCGAGCTTGCTGCGCACCCTTGGTCGGCTCGATCTTGCGCGGCTTGAACGGGTCGGGCAGGTCGAACGCGTTGTACGCGAACGGCTCGTAGGGCTCGATCTGCGGAAGCGGATCGAGCTTGCCCTTGGCGCCCTTGCCCTGCTCCGCCATCCAGGCGCGCAGGTCCTGGTGGCTCTCGCCGCCGCAGCCGGCGAGAACGAGGACGCACGCCTGCCGCGAGTATCAGCCGCGTTTCATTTCTTGCCCTTGCCCTTTGCCTTGTCCTTTGCGTCCTGCGACATCTGCTGCGCTGCTTCGCGATCTCTTCCTCGTCCAGATAGCGGAACGTCTTGGCGACGGCGTCCATCGTCAGCACGCCCTTGTCGTTGGCGATCGGAGACGTCGTTCAGCGTGACGATCCGCGGGAGCTGCGCGACGTCGCTCGCGAACGCGCCCATGTCGTGGTAGTTGCCGGTGATCTTGACGTTGATCGGCAGCTCGGCGTAGAAATCGGCCATCCGCTCCTGCGCCGCCGGCTTGAACAGCTCGAACTGGAGGCCGCGGCCGAGGCCGGCCTGGTTGATGTCGGTCAGCAGCGCGTCCATCTCGGCCTTGTTCGGCAACTGCTTCAGCAGCGCGCCGAACGACTGCTCGATCTCCTTGAGCTGCTGGACGTACAGGTCGTAGTTGATCGCCTTGGCCTTCTTGGTCGCGTATTGCTCCCTGAGCCTTACCTCCTCGGCTTTCGCGCGCTCGAGCGCGTCGTACTGGTCCTTCCAGTCGAGCACGGCGCCGGCCGCGAGAATCGCCAGCACCAGGATCGTGAGCAAGCCGACCTTGGCGTACAGCGGCCAGTTGCCGACGTCGCGGAGATTGAGCCGGCGGATGTCGTCGAGCGTCATGCCTTGGCTCCTTTCGCCGGCGCCGTCTTGGCGGGCGCCGCAGGCGCAGTCTTGGCCGGCGGCGCATTCCCGGCCGGTGCGTTCGCATCCGGCGGT
Source organism: uncultured beta proteobacterium (assembly GCA_963733985.1). Taxonomy (GTDB): domain Bacteria; phylum Pseudomonadota; class Gammaproteobacteria; order Burkholderiales; family Casimicrobiaceae; genus CAIWHR01. Next base: position 138,986 of record CAVTFF010000023.1, read on the forward strand.
GGCGCGGCGCGCTTCATCTGGAAGTTGAGCGTGAACTCGTTGACCCGCGCATCCCTGTCCTTCGACCCCGGCGCCGGCACCGCCTTGATCTCGACGAGCTCCGGCTGCTTGAGCCAGGGGGAGGCCTCGATGTTGCGCATCAGCGTGGAGACGCGCGCGTTCGACTGCGCGTAGCCGACCAGCGTGACCTTGGTCCCGGTCTGCTTGAGCGACCGCAGGTAGATGCCGTCGGGAAGCTGGCGCACCATCTGGTCGAGCAGGTGCACGGCCTCGGTGCGGTTGGTCTGCAGCGTCTCGACGACCTGCTTGCGCGCAAGCAGCGCCTGCGTCTGCTCGCGCAGCTTGTCGATCTCCTTGATCTGCTCGTCGAGCTTCGCGATCTCGGTCTTGAGCAGCTTGTTGCGGCTTTGCTGGTTCTCGATCTGCGCGGCGAGGATCACGTGGACCAGCCCGACGAGCGCGAGCGCCAGGACCGAGAGGCCGATCGCGAGCGAGACGAACTGCCGCTGGCGCGCCTGCCGCTTCTGCTCGCGGTGGGGCAGCAGGTTGATGCGGATCATTCGAAGCTCCGCATCGCGAGCCCGCAGGCGATCAGCAGCATCGGCGCGTCCTGCGCGAGCTGCCGCGGGCGGATCTGGTCGGACGTCGCCATGGTCGCGAACGGGTTGGCGACGACGGCGGCGACGCCCGCGCGCTTGGCGACCAGCTCGTCGAGCCCCGGCAGCAGCGCGCAGCCGCCGGCCAGCACGATCTGGTCGACCTGGTTGTACGACGTCGACGTGAAGAAGAACTGCAGCGCCCGCGTGACCTCCAGCGCCAGCGTTTCCATGAACGGCTGCAGCACGTCGGCGTCGTAGTTCTCCGGCAGGCCCTGGTTCTTCTTGGCCGACTCGGCCTCTTCCGGCGAGAGGTTGAACGCGCGCTGGATGTCCTGGGTCAGCTGGTTGCCGCCGAACGCCTGGTCGCGCGAGAAGAGGAACTGGTCGTTGCGCAAGCACGTAGAAGTGCGTGACGTGGGCGCCGATGTCGACGAGCGCGATGTTCTGGTCGCGGCCGTTCGCCGGCAGCGACGGCGCGATCAGCCCGAACGCCTCCTGGGTCGCGTAGGACTCGACGTCCATGACCCGCGGCTTGAGGCCGGCGGCCTCGGCGACGGCGACGCGGTCCTCGACCTTTTCCTTGCGCGAGGCGGCGATCAGCACCTCGACTTCGTCGGGGTTGTTCGGCGCCGGACCGAGGATCTGGAAATCGAGGTTGACCTCGTCGAGCGCGAACGGGATGTACTGGTTGGCCTCGGCCTCGACCGTGAGCTCGAGGTCCTCCTCCTTCTGGCCGGAGGGCACGATGATCTTCTTGGTGATGACCATCGCCGCCGGCAGGGCCAGCGCGACGTTCCGGTTGCGGCTGCCGAGGCGCTTCCAGGCGCGCTTCAGCCCGTCGCTCACCTGGTCGAGGTTGGCGATGTTGCCGTCGGTGACGACGTCCTTGGGCAGCGGCTCGATCGCGTAGCGCTCGAGCCGGTACGACGCCTTTGCCGGCCTCGGCGAGCTCGACCATCTTGATGCGACGTCGAGCTGATGTCGACGCCGATCAGCGCTGGCGACTTGGTTTTGAAGAAGTCCAGCGCGGAACTAAGTTTTTCAGCGAGCATGGCCGTCCCTGGGCGCAATGCTGATAATTTACATTAAACGTTGGCAGCAAGTATGAATCTTGTCAAATTGTTTGCTTCCTGGGCATTGGGTTGTTGTAAGCCCGCCTATAATTGGGGGTTCCACCCCTCGCGTCCAGCAAGTTTTATTCCTCCATGCTAAAACGCTGGCTCCTCTATGTCGGGTCCGTCCTGCTTGGCTTGGCCGTCGTCGGCGCCCTGCTGGGCGCCTTCGTGCTGGCGCTGCTTTATCCGACCCTGCCCTCGCTCGAAACCCTGACCGACTACCAGCCGAAGATCCCGCTTCGCGTCGTTTCCGCCGAAGGCGACCTGCTGGGCGAATTCGGCGAGGAACGACGGGCGATCGTGACGATCGCCGAGGTCCCGGATGTCATGAAAAAGGCGATTTTGGCCGCCGAGGACGAGCGTTTCTATCAGCACGGGGGTGTCGACTACATCAGCGTCCTCCGCGCCGCCGCCACCAACGTCACGAGCGGCAGCCAGCAGGGCGCCGGAACGATCACGATGCAGGTCGCCCGCAACTTCTTCCTCACCCGGGAGAAGACCATCACCCGCAAGCTGCGCGAGGTCCTGCTCGCCTGGAAGATCGAGGCCAACCTGACCAAGGACGAAATCCTGCAGCTCTACATCAACCAGATCTTCCTCGGCCAGCGCGCCTACGGCTTCGCGGCGGCCGCGCAGATCTATTTCGGCAAGCCGCTGAAGGACGTGAGCGCGGCCGAAGCAGCGATGCTCGCCGGGCTGCCCAAGGCGCCGTCGGCGTACAACCCGGTCAGCAACCCCAACCGGGCGAAGAGCCGGCAGCTCTACGTGCTGCGCCGAATGCATGAGCTCCGGTTCCTCGATGACGACCAGTATCGGCAAGCACAAACCGCGCCACTCGTCGTTCGTCAGGGGCTGCGCGAAGTGATCCCGACCCACGCCGAGTACGTCGCCGAAATGGCGCGGCAGGTCGTGTTCGAAGCCTACGGCGACGATGCCTACACGAAGGGGCTCACCGTCTATACGACGATCCGGCGAGCCGATCAGGAGGCCGCCTACGCGGCGGTGCGGCGCGGCGTGCTCGACTACGACCGGCGCCACGGCTACCGCGGTCCCGAAGCCTTCGTGAGCCTGCCCGACGACGCGGGCGAGCGGGACGCGGTCCTGGAGCAGGTGTTCCAAGATGCGACAGAAAGCGACGGTTTGCTGCCCGCCGTCGTGGTCGAGGCGACGCCCGCCGAGGTCAAGGCGGTGCTGGCGGACGGCGAGACCGTGAGCGTGACCGGCGACGGGCTTCAAGTTCGCTGCGCGCACGCTCGGCGACAAGGCGGCGGCCACGACCCGGATCCGCCGCGGCGCGGTCATCCGCCTCACGCACGACGACAAGGGGCGGTGGGGGATCGACGCAGATGCCCCAGGTCGAGTCCGCGTTCGTCTCGATGCGGCCCGGCGACGGCGCGATGCTGGCGCTCGTCGGCGGCTTCGACTTCGACCGCAACAAGTTCAACCACGTGACGCAGGCGCAGCGGCAGCCCGGGTCGGCGTTCAAGCCCTTCATCTACTCGGCGGCGCTGGAAAAGGGCTTCACGCCCGGCGACCGTCGTCAACGACGCGCCGTTCTTCGTTCCGGCCGCGCAGGCGGGCGGCGAGGACTGGGAGCCGAAGAACTACGACGGCAAGTTCGACGGGCCGATGCGGCTGCGCATGGCGCTCGCCAAATCGAAGAACCTGGTCACGGTGCGCGTGCTGCAGGCGATCGGCCCGCAGTACGCGCAGGACTACATCGCCCGCTTCGGCTTCGATCCGAAGCTGCATCCGGCCTACCTGACGATGGGCCTCGGCGCCGGGATCGGCGACGCCGCTGCAGATGGCGGCCGCCTACTCGGTGTTCGCCAACGGCGGTTACCGCGTCACGCCCTACCTCATCGCCAAGATCGTCGACGCCAGGGGCAACGTGCTCTCGGAGGCGAAGCCCGGCGGCGCCGGCGCGGACGCCGAGCGGGCGATCGACCCGCGCAACGCGTTCATCATGACCTCGCTGCTGCAAGGACGTCGTCCGCGTCGGCACCGCGACGCGCGCGCTGGCGCTCAAGCGCACGGACCTCGCCGGCAAGACCGGCACGACCAACGACAACGTCGACGCCTGGTTCTGCGGATTCAACGCCGCGGTGGTCGGCGTCGCCTGGATCGGCTTCGACCAGCCGCGGACGCTGGGCACCAACGAGACCGGCGCGCCAGGCGGCGCTGCCGATCTGGATCGCGTACATGCGCGCAAGGCGCTGAAGGGCGATGCCGCCGGCCGAATTGCCGATGCCCAACGGCGTCGTCGCGGTGCGGATCCAGGCCGACTCGGGCCTGCGCGACGACTCGAGCGCGCTCACCGAATATTTCTACTCGGAGTTCCCGCCGCGGGGGCGCGACGACGAGCCTGACGCCGTCGCGCCGCCGGAGTGCCGGCGAAGGACATCCGCGACCAGATCTTCTGATGCCCCGTCGCACCCGCGCCGACCCTCGCGATCGCGAGCGCGGTCGCGTGGCGACGCTCGCGCCCGCGAGGACCGCCTCCGGATCGCCCAGACGGCCGCCCGCCTCATCGCCGAGCACGGCCTCACCGATTGGTCGCTCGCCAAGCGCAAGGCGGCGCGGCAGCTGATGCTCGGCGGCTCCGCGACCTTTCCGTCCGACGATGAAATCGAGGAGGCGCTCGCTGACTCATCACGCGCTCTTCGGCGGCGAAGCGCACGCGGCGACGCTGCGCGCTGCAGCGCGAGGAGGCGCTCGCGTGGATGCAGCGGCTCGCCGCCTGGTCGCCGCTGCTCGTCGGCGGCGTCGCCGCGGGCTGGGCGACCGCGCACAGCGACGTCCGGCTGGAGCTCGTCGCCGACGATGCGAAGGCGGTCGAAATCGCGCTCGCCAGTGCCGGAGTCCGGTATCGCCGCCATGCCGCCGCGCGAGGCCGACACCGGCGCGCAGCTCCTCGTCGAAACGCCGCGCATCGGCGTGCGCCTCGTCGATCGTCACGCCGCAGCAGCGGCGGCAACCGGCCGCGGCGCGACGACGAACCCCGGCTCGAAGCCGCCGCGGTGGAGGCCCTGCTGTCGGGGGCCTGAGAGACCTTCAGCGCCGCGCGTCGGCGAGCCACGCTGCGGCGGCGAGCGCGAAGTACGTGAGGATGGCGTCGGCGCCGGCGCGCTTCATCGCAATCAGCGCCTCGAGCACGCAGGCACGCTCGTCGAGCCAGCCGTTCGCGGCTGCGGCCTTGAGCATCGCGTATTCGCCGGACACCTGGTAGACCGCGGTCGGCACGCCGAACGTCGTCCTTCACGCGGCGCACGATATCGAGATAGGGCAGGCCGGGCTTGATCATCACCATGTCGGCGCCCTCGTCCAGGTCGAGGTGAACCTCCCATAGCGCCTCGTCGCTGTTGGCCGGATCCATCTGGTAGGTGTACTTGTTGCCGCCGCCGAGATTGCCCGCCGAGCCGACGGCATCGCGAAACGGTCCGTAGAACGATGACGCGTATTTGGCCGCGTAGGCGAGAATCCGCGTCCGCTGAAAACCGCTGCCGTCGAGCGCATCGCGGATCGCGCCGATGCGACCGTCCATCATGTCCGATGGCGCAACCATGTCGGCGCCCGCCGCGGCATGGCACAGCGCCTGGCGTGTGAGGGCGGCAACGGTTTCGTCGTTCATCACGTAGCCGCGTCGCATCGATGAGGCCGTCCTGGCCATGGCTCGTATAGGGATCGAGCGCAACGTCGGTGATGACGCCCAGCTCCGGGAAGCGCTCCTTCAGTGCGCGGACAGCCGTCGGCACGAGGCCTTCGGAGTTCCACGCTTCCGCGGCATCCAGCGACTTCTGCGCCGGTGCGATCACGGGGAACAGCGCGAGCGCCGGAACGCCGAGCGTGCATGCAGCGCTCGGCGTCCTGAAACAGGAGGTCGAGGCTCTTGCGCGAAATCCCCGGCAACGACGGCACCGCCTCTTCGCGATTCGCGCCGTCGAGAACGAACACGGGGTAGATGAGATCGTCGGCAAGAAGGCGGTGCTCGCGCATCAGCCGGCGCGAAAAATCGTCGCGTCGCATCCTCCGCATCCGCGTTCCCGGATATCGCCCTGAGAAGTCAAAAACCATGATTGCCGCTCCTGCTGGTTAATCGCCCATGGAATCTGTGTGAGCCGCGCATCGTAGCGTTTCGGTTGCAGCGCCGCCACGAGCATCGCGGCTTCCTCTTATCGCACCTCGAGGCATTCGGCCGTCCTCCGAACGTAGGACCTTTGGAGCGGCAACGTAGGACTTTGAGGAATATACCCGCTGGATGTGTTTCGATCTCCCTCCGGACGGAGCGGACATTTGCGTGCAGAATAATTTTCGGAACTCTGCGCAACGGGGAACGGTCTATGAACACAGACGGCAACGTCTCCCGCTTTCCTCCCTGAGCGGGTGCCCTCGCAGCGATCAATCCTGCGACGGGCGTTTCGGGCCCCGCGGCACTCCCCTTGATCGCGGGGCCTTTTCTTTGGGCGGACGTTTTCCACGCGATTTCGCGGCGGACCGATCCAGCCCGAGCCAATCGGCAATCACCGCCTCGGCGGCATCGATACCGATCCGCCGCAGCGCCGAGAACGGAATCACCGCGACTCGGGCCGCATGCAGCGGGAACTCGGTTGCAATCGAGCCCGCGATTTCGCGCTCGGCGCGCGTTTGCGCCGAGGCCGAAAGCTTGTCCATCTTGCTCGCGAGGACGAGCACCGGGCGCCCGCTTGGCAGAAATCCCGCAAGGAGGTCGCGATCGGAAGCGGCGAGCCCGTGCCGCGCGTCGACGATCAGCACGAGCCCGATCAACGCCTGCCGGGTCGCCACGTAGCGGCCGAGGAAATCCTGCCAGTGCCTCTTCTGCGCGAGCGGCACCGCGGCATAGCCGTACCCGGGCAGGTCCGCAAGCAGAGCGCCCGACCGCAGCCGGAAGAAATTGATGTGCTGCGTACGGCCCGGCGTCTTGCTCACGAATGCGAGGCGCGAGCGATTCGCGAGCACGTTGATCGCGCTTGACTTGCCGGCGTTCGACCGCCCCGCGAAGGCGATTTCCGGCGGTCCCGGCGGTGGCAATTGCGTATCGTCGGCGACGCTCTGCGCGAACTCCGCCTGCTGCAGCGGATGCCTCACGGCGCCGAAGCCCTCGCGCATCCAGGTGGTTCACTCACGCCCGCAAGTCGCCGATGAGCCGCGCATTGCCCGGTCGCGGGGGACGCGGTCGCTCGCCGGCGCGCGCTTCGCGCCTGGCCCAGAGGCTCGCGCACTCGCGTCCTGTCCACGGCGTTGAAGAAACGTTGCACCGCGCCGTCGGGCGAAGCTCGATCGCGCGACGGCGCGCTCCTCGGGCGTTGGCTCGCCGACGCCCGCCCGCCGCTGTCATTCGCGCTTGGGGCGGGCGTGCCGATTCCGCTAGAATACGATGTTTGTGCATCACTTGGCCAAGGGCGCGCGGCGGAAGACCGCAATTGCTGGCGCAACGCCGCCGTATTCTAGGGAGTGACCGATGAAACGCATGCTGCTGCTCGCCGTCATGGGCGCGTGGCCTGCGGCTGCCGCGCTGGCGCAAGGCCAGCCCGGCACGCCCGATCTCGCGAAGGCGCAGACCATCGTCAACCAGGTCTGCTCAGCGTGCCACGGCACCGACGGCAACAGCACGACCCCGGTGAATCCGAACCTCGCGGGGCAGCCGGCCGAGTATATCACTCTGCAACTCGCGCATTTCAAGGACGGAATCCGCGTCAATCCGGTCATGCAGGGCATGGCGGCGGCGCTGACGCCGGACGACATGAAAGCGCTGGGTCTCTACTTCTCGCAGCAAAAACCAAAGGGTCTCTCGGCGAAGGATGCAGCGCTCGTCAGGGCCGGCCAGAAGCTCTACCGAGGCGGCGACGCCTCGACCGGCGTGCCGGCGTGTGCCGCCTGCCATTCGCCCGACGGCGCCGGCATTCCAAAGCGCTATCCCCGGCTCGCCGGCCAGTATTCCGATTACACCCTTGCCCAACTCAACGCCTTCAAGTCGGGCGAACGCGGCGCAGATGCCGAAGGCAAGGACGTCAACGGCCGGGTGATGGCGGCAATCGCGGCGAAGATGAGCGACGCGCAGATGAAAGCCGCCGCCGAGTATACGAGCGGGCTGCGCTGACCGCGCAGACCCCGACGTCACGGCAAGTGCGCGCAGCGAGGGCGACCGGCTGGTTCCCGCGTCTTCGCTAGGCAGCAACATCGATGGCCACTTCCGTCATCACCGCGCTCAACATCTATCCGATCAAGAGCTGTCGCGGAATCGCACTCGCACGCGCGGGCGTCGCCCCGCGCGGGCTCGTCACCGGCGTCGGCCCGCGAATGGTGGGTGACCGGGAGTGGATGATCGTCGACGGCGACGGCCGGTTCATCACCCAGCGTGAGCATCCGCAGCTTGCACGCGTGGCAGTTGCCGTCGACGGCGACGCGCTGCGGCTATCCGCTCCGGGCCGCGATCCTCTTCGCGTGCCGCTGCTGCCCCGCGGCGAGCGCTCATGCGAAGTGGACGTCTGGGGCAATCGCGTCGCGGCGCACGACGTTGGCGCCGAAGCGGCGGGATGGCTCGCCGGTTTCATCGCCGTATCCGTTCGGCTCGTGCGTTTCGACGTTTCGCGCGAGCGGCGCTGCAATCCCGAGTACGCCGGCGATTCGGGCGCGCATACCGCGTTTGCCGACGGCTACCCGATCCTCGTCATCGGCGAGGCCTCGCTCGCCGATCTCAATGCGCGCCTCGTCGCGACCGGCAGCGCTGCGCTGCCGATGAACCGGTTTCGACCGAATGTCGTTATCGCCGGGCTCGAACCTTACGACGAAGACCATCTCGACACGATCGCAGCGGACGGCGTTGTCCTCAAGCTCGTCAAGCCCAGCATACGCTGCCAGATCACGACCACCGATCAGGAGACCGCGGTCCGGGGCGCGGAGCCCCTGGCGATGCTCGCGACATATCGCAACAACACACGGCTTGGCGGCGTCACGTTCGGCATGAACGCGATCGTCATTGGCGGCGCCGGCCGCGAGCTCGCCGCTGGCGCGAGTGCGCAGTGCACGTTCCGCTTCTAGCGGAGCTCTGCCGGATCAGGTGACCTCGCGAGGCAACGTGCAAGTGCATCGCGCCAGTCCGGCAGCGCGAATCCGAACGACCTTGTGAACCGCTCGGTCGCGAGGACGCCATATGCAGGCCGTTTCGCCGGCAACGGATACTCGGCGGTCGTGATCGGCACGATCCGTGGCGTCTGCGCATCGCCGACGATCGCGCGCGCGAAATCGCACCAGCTCGCGCACCCCGTCGACGAGAGGTGATACAGACCGGCGCGCTCGGCGAGCGCCGGCAGCCCCATCGCCACGAGACGCTCCGTCGCTTCGGCGAGCGCGCGACACCAGTTGGGGACTCCGATCTGATCGGCGACGATCCGGAGCTCTCCGCGCTCTGCGGCAAGGCGGCGGATCGTGAGGAGAAAGTTCCTCCCGCGCAACCCGTAGACCCAACTCGTGCGGAACACGAGCGCATGGCCGCCGATCGCGGCAATCGCCCGCTCGCCTTCGAGCTTGCTCGCCCCGTAGACATTGAGCGGGCCCGTGGGGGCATCCTCCGGATAGGGCGTCGTGCGGTTGCCGTCGAACACGTAGTCGGTGGAGTAATGGATCAGCACCGCGCCGGCGCGCTTCGCTTCTTCTGCCAGGACGCCCGGCGCGCGGCCATTGATCGCGTGCGCCAACGGTCGCTCGCTCTCTGCCTGGTCGACGGACGTGTACGCCGCGGCATTGACGATCAAGGCCGGCTTCGCGCCGCGCACTGCGGCGACGATGGCATCGGGATCGGCGAGGTCGAGTCGCGCGCGGTCGGCGGCAAAGACGTCTCCGTGCGGCATCAGAACCACCGCCAGCTCACGGCCGAGCTGCCCGGTCACGCCGGTGACTAGAATCGTCGGCCGCGCCATCGTGACGATGGATGCCCGGTGTGCGGCCGCGCTACGGGTAGACGTCCGCGCTCGCGAGCGGCGTTCCCGCGGCGTCTTTCGCGTTCAGCACGGGTGCGTCGGCGAGCGGCCACGCGATCCCGAGCGTCGGATCGTTCCAAAGCAGCGTCCGCTCGTGCTCGGCATGCCAGTAATCGGTGGTCTTGTAGAGGAAATCGGCGACATCCGACAGCACGACGAAGCCGTGCGCAAACCCAGGCGGCACCCAGAGCATTCGCCTGTTTTCCGCCGACAGCGCAACACCGATCGAGCGACCGAACGTCGCAGACGACCGGCGCAGATCGACCGCGACGTCGAACACCTCCCCTGTCACGCAGCGCACGAGCTTGCCCTGCGCATGCTCGATCTGGTAGTGCAGGCCGCGCAGCACGCCGCGTCGCGAGCGCGAGTGATTGTCCTGCACGAACGTCGCCTCGATGCCTGCCGCCGCGAACGTGCGCGCGTTCCAGCTCTCGAAGAAGAATCCGCGCTCGTCGCCGAACACGCGCGGCTCGATGATCCGGACGTCGGGCAGCGCGGTTGGCGTGACCTTCATCGGAACCGGATCGAGGGCTCGCTCAGCAAGGCGAGCAGGTACTGGCCGTAGCCGTTCTTGGCCATCGCCCGCCCGAGCCGCTCGAGCTGCGCGGCGTCGATGTAGCCCAGGCGGTACGCGATCTCCTCGGGGCAGGCGATCTTCAGACCCTGCCGCCGCTCGATCGTCTCGATGTATTGCGCGGCCTCGAGCAGCGATTCGTGCGTGCCGGTGTCGAGCCACGCCATGCCGCGGCCCATCACCTCGCAGTCGAGCTCGCCCCAGTCGAGATACGTCCGGTTGACGTCGGTGATCTCGAGCTCGCCGCGCGCCGACGGCTTCAATCCCGCCGCGATGTCGAGCACGCGATTGTCGTAGAAATAGAGCCCGGTCACCGCGTAGCGCGAACTTGGGTGCGCGGGTTTCTCCTCGAGCGAAATCACCTTGCCGGCGGCGTCGAACTCGGCGACGCCGTAGCGCTCGGGATCGGCGACCGGATAGGCGAAGACCGTCGCGCCCAGGCTGCGCGCATTCGCGCCGCGTGAGCTGCGTGCGAGAGGTCGTGGCCGTAGAAGATGTTGTCGCCGAGCACCAGCGCGCGACGCGTCGCGCCGACGAAGTCGCGGCCGATGACGAACGCCTGCGCGAGCCCCTCGGGCGACGGCTGCACGGCGTAGCTGAGATTGAGGCCCCACTGCGCGCCGTCGCCCAGGAGCTGCGCGAACCGCGGCGTGTCCTCCGGCGTCGAGATCAGCAGGATGTCGCGGATGCCGGCGAGCATCAGCGTCGACAGCGGATAGTAGATCATCGGCTTGTCGTACACCGGCAGCAGCTGCTTCGAGATGACCTGCGTCACCGGATAGAGCCGCGTGCCCGAGCCGCCGGCGAGAATGATCCCCTTGCCTGCTTCATCGCGTCTGCGTCGTCCGCTCACGCGGTGACAGGTCGTAGTTGAGCGAGATCCACTTCTGGTAGTCGCCGCTCGTCACGCTCGCGAGCCACGCGCCGTTGTCGAGGTACCACTGCACCGTGCGCCGCATGCCCGACTCGAACGTTTCCGCGCGGCGTCCAGCCGAGCTCGCGCCGGATCTTCGTCGCGTCGATCGCGTAGCGGCGGTCGTGCCCGGGCCGGTCCTTGACGAAGGTGATCGAGCGCCGCGTAATCGCGGCCGGGCTGCCGCTCGCCGAGCATGCGGCAGATCGTCGCGCACGACGTCGAGATTGCGTCATCTCCGCGTTGCCGCCGACGTTGTAGGTCTCGCCCGGCCGTCCTGCTGCGAGCACCGTCGCGGATCGCCGCGCAGTGATCGCCGACGTAGAGCCAGTCGCGCACGTTGCGGCCGTCGCCGTAGACCGGCAGCGGCTTGCCGGCGAGCGCGTTGACGATCATCAGCGGGATCAGCTTCTCCGGGAAACTGGCGCGGCCCGTAGTTGTTCGAGCAGTTGGTCGTCAGCGTCGGCAGGCCGTAGGTGTGGTGGTACGCGCGCACGAGATGGTCGGAGGCCGCCTTCGACGCCGAGTAGGGACTGTTGGGCGCATACGGCGTCGTCTCGCGAGAACGGCGGATCGTCCGGCGCCGAGCGAGCCGTACACCTCGTCGGTCGACACGTGCAGGAAGCGGAACGCCGCGCGCTCGGCCTCGGGCAGCGTCCGCCCACCACGCGCGCGTCGTCTCGAGCAGCGTGAACGTGCCGACGACGTTGGTCTCGATGAAGCCGCCGGCCCGTGGATCGAGCGGTCGACGTGGCTCTCGGCGGCGAAGTTGACGATCGCGCGCGGGCGGTGCTCGCGCAAGCAGCGCCTCGACCAGCGCGCGGTCGCCGATGTCGCCGCGGACGAAGACGTGCCGCGCGATCGTCCTGCGAGCGACGCGAGGTTGCCGAGATTGCCGGCGTAGGTGAGCTTGTCGAGATTGACGACGGGCTCGTCGCCGACTGCAAGCCAGTCGAGCACGAAGTTGGCGCCGATGAAGCCGGCGCCGCCGGTGACGAGGATCATGCTGCGGCCGGAGTGCAGGCTCATGGGAACGCGTGGTGCCGTCCATCGCGACGCCATCGCGGCGGTCGCGCGTGCACGGATGCGGAGCAGACAGCGCCGCGGCGGTCATGAGTCCGGTGCGAACGCGGCAGCATCGCCGGCTGCAGCGTGCCACACGCGCCGTAGTAGTCGCGATACCACGCGACGAAGCGCGCAAGGCCGTCGGCGAGCGGCGTGCGCGGCGCGAAGCCGGTCGCCGCGCGCAGCCGATCGATCGACGCGTAGGTCGCCGGCACGTCGCCGGGCTGCATCGGCGCGTAGTCGCGATCGCCGCGCGGCCGAGCAGGCGCTCGAGCGTCGCGATGAACGCCTCGAGCTCGACCGCCTCGTGGTTGCCGATGTTGTAGATCGCGTACGGCGCGCCGCCGGCCGCGCGCGGGCGGCGGCGCGCGAGCACGCGCACGACGCCTTCGACGATGTCGTCGACGTACGTGAAGTCGCGCCGCATCCGCCCGTCGTTGAACACGTGGATCGGCTCGCCCGCGAGGATCGCCTTCGTGAACAGCATCGGCGCCATGTCGGGGCGCCCCCACGGCCCGTAGACGGTGAAGAAGCGCAGCCCGGTCGTCGGCAGCGCGAACAGGTGGCTGTAGCTGTGCGCCATCAGCTCGTTCGCCTTCTTCGTCGCCGCGTACAGGCTCACCGGATGGTCGACGCTCTGGTCCTCGGAGAACGGCAGCGCGTGGTTGGCGCCGTAGACGCTCGAGCACGACGCGTAGACGAGATGCGCGACGCGCGCGTGGCGGCAGCCTTCGAGCACGTGGCCGAACGCGACGAGGTTGTTCGCGCAGATACGCCTCGGGATTGACGAGCGAATAGCGCACGCCGGGCTGCGCGGCGAGATGGACGACGTGCGTGAATCCGCCGTCGCGAAAGAGCCGCGCCGCGGCGGCCGCGCTCGCGCGAGATCGACGCGCTCGAAGCGAAAGCCGGGCACGTCCGGCGAGCCGCGCGACGCGCGCCTCCTTCAGCGCGACGTCGTAGTAGGGATCGAAGTTGTCGACGCCGGACACCGCTGCCCGGCGTCGAGCAAGCCGCGCGCGCGACGTGCATGCCGATGAAGCCCGCGGCGCCGGTCACGAGGACGTGTCCTTGCGCGCTCTTCGCGCGGGCTCATCGCTCCGGCTTCGTCTGTCGTGTCGAGCGCGCGCAGCTTCGCGTACTTCAGGAAGCTCGCGAAGCGCCGATCGCGATGTGCGCGAAGCCCGCGACGCCGTCGAGAAAGCCGAGCTTCACGACGTAGAAGCGCAGGAAGCGCGCGAGCGGCGACAGCGACGAGGCGCAGCCACGCTCGCCCGCTCGCCGCGCGCGTGCATCGCCTCGGCCTGCAGCGTCGTGTAGCGGTTCTGCTTCGCGATGTAGGCGTCGAGCGATTCGGCCGACGCGTGCAGCAGATCGCCGGCGAGGCGCGCGACCGGCCCGTCGGCGATCACGTGCTCGTGCACCGGATCGTCGCTCCAGCGCGCGCGGCGGCGGTCGAACAGGCGCACGTTCCAGTCGGGATAGCCTTCGCCGTGCGCGAGCCAGCGGCCGAGGAAGCGGTTGCGCCGCGCCATCGCGTACGGCCGCCGGCTGCGGGCTTGCCGAGCGCCGCCGCGGATCGCGGTCGCGAGCTCCGGCGTCACGCGCTCGTCGGCGTCGAGGCACAGCACCCAGTCGTGCGCAGCCTCGCGCGACGGCGAAATTCTTCTGCGGGCCGAACCCGCGCCAGGCGTGCACGATCACGCGCGCGCCGCAGCGGCGCGCGATTTCTACGGTATCATCGCGGCTGCCCGAATCGACGACGACGATCTCGCCGGCGAACGGCGCCGACGCGAGGCAGTCGGCGAGCTCGCCGGCGGCATCGCGCGTGATCACACAAAGCGACAAGGGAAGCGGCCCGGACATCGCGAGACGACGGGTGCGCGGCGAGCAGCGCGTGCGTCGGCGATGCCGCGCATTCTACGTGGGTTTCGCCGCGCTGGCAGCGACGCGACGACGGCCGCAGCGTGAGCGCCGATCCTCGTCGTGCGCCCGTCGTCGCTCGGCGACATCGTCCACGCGCTGGCGCTCGTCGCCGACGTCCGCGACCACCGGCCGGAGCTCGCCGATCGACTGGGTCGCCGAGGAGGCGTTCGCCTCCGCTGGTCGCGCTCGATCCCGGCGTGCGGCGCGTGATTCCGGTCGCGCTGCGCCGCTGGCGGCGACACGCCGTTCGCGCCGCGACGTGGCGCGAGATGGCGGCGTTCCGCGCGCGATCTGCGGCGCGACGCGCTACGACGCGGTGCTCGATCTGCAGGAGCAGGTGAAGGGCGCGCTGGTCGCGCGGCTCGCGCGCGGCCCGCGGCACGGCCCCGACCGCGCGAGCATCCGCGAGCCGCTCGCGACGCTCGCCCACGACGTGCACCACGCGATCGACCCGCGACCAGCATTTCGATCGACCGCTGCCGCCAGCTCGCCGCGGCCGCGCTCGGCTACGACGTCGACGGACCGCCGCGCTTCGGGCTCGTCGCGCCGCCTGCCGGCGGCCGGCGCGTTGCCCGATCGCCCGTACGTCGTGTTCCTCCACGCGACGAGCCGCGCCGACAAGCTGTGGCCGGAGGCGAACTGGCGCGCGCTGATCGCGCGTGTTCGCAGCGCGCGGGCTTCGCCGTGCTGCTGCCGTGGGGCAGCGCCGCGGAACGCGCGCGCAGCGAGCGCCTCGCCGCGGCACGCCGAGCGCGATCGTGCCCGCCGCGGCAGTCGCTTGCCGGCGCTCGCGGCGCTGCTCGCGCGCGCCGAGCTCGTCGTCGGCGTCGACACCGGCCTCATGCATCTCGCGGCGGCGCTCGGCGCGCCGACGGTGTCGCTGTTCACCGCGACCGACGCGGCGCTCGCCGGCGTCGGCGTGCGCAGGCGCGCGAGCGCGCGACCTCGGCGGCAACGGGCGGGTGCCGACCGTCGCCGACGTCGAGCGATGCGGCGCCGGCGCGCTGATGCGCGCGACGCCGCGCTGCTGACGGAGGCATCGATGCGCGCGCTCTACACGCTGCTGTGGTAGCTCGCGCTGCCGTTGCTGCCGCTGCGCCTGTGGTGGCGCGGGCGGCGCGAGCCCGGCTATCGCGAGCGCGATCGGCGAGCGCTTCGGGCGCTATGCCGCGGCACGCCGCCGGCGACCGGTGCTCTGGGTGCACGCGGTTTCGCTCGGCGAGACGCGCGCCGCGGCGCCGCTCGATCGACGCGGCGCTGCGCGCGTTCCCGCGACGCACCGTGCTCGTCACGCACATGACCGCGACCGGCCGCGCCGCCGGCGCGCGCTCGTTCGGCGATCGCGTCGTGCAGGCGTGGCTGCCCTACGACGTGCCGTTCGCCGTGCGCGCCTTCCTCGCGCATTTCAGGCCGCGCGCCGGCCTGCTGCATGGAGACCGAGCTCTGGCCGAACCTCGTCGCGCGCGCGCGCGCGCGCGGCGTGCCGCTCTTCCTCGTCAACGCGCGGCTGTCGGAGCGCTCGGCGGCGGCTACGCGCGCATCGCCGCGCTGACGCGGCCGATGCTCGCAGCGCTCGCGGGCGTCGCCGCGCAGACGGACGCCGACGCCGCGCGGCTGCGCGGCGCTGGGCGCGCGCGACGCCGATCGTCACCGGCAACCTCAAGTTCGACGTCGGCGTCCCCGGATGCGGCGCTGCGCTGGACGCGAGCTGCGCGCGCGCTTCGGCGCCGCGCGCGCCCGTGCTGGCTCGCCGCGTCGACGCGCGAAGGCGAGGAGGCGCTGCATCGCTCGATGCGCTCGCCGCGCCGGCCGCTGCCGCCCGGCGACGCTGACGGTCATCGTGCCGCGCCATCCGCAGCGCTTCGACGCCGTCGCCGCGCTGCTGCGCGAGCGCGGCATCCCGTTCGTCCGCCGCAGCGACAACGCGGCGGTGCCCGCGGACGTCGGCGTCGTGCTCGGCGATTCGATGGGCGAGATGCTCGCGCTACTACGCGGCCGCCGACGTGGCGTTCGTCGGCGGCAGCCTGCTGCCGCTCGGCGGCCAGAACCTGATCGAGCCGATCGCCGTCGGGCGGCCGACGCTGGTCGGCCCGCACACGTTCAATTTCGCCGAGGCGGCGCAGCAGGCGCCGTGCGGCGCGGCGCGGCGCTGCGAGTCGCCGACGCCGACGCGCTGGTCGCGCGAGGTCGGCGCGCTGTTCGGCGACGCCGCGCGGCGCGCGGCGCATGCGCGACGCCGCGCTCGCATTCCACGCCGCGCACCGCGGCGCCGGCCGACCGGCTGTGGGCGTGGCTCGCGCCGCAGCTAGCGCCGCGTCATGCGCGACGACGCGCCGCGCGACGCGCCGCGTCAGCCGCGAAGCTGGCGGTTGATGTCCTCGACGTCCTGCTCGGTCAGCGTGCCGACCGCGGACTTGAGCCGCAGCACGCCGATGAGATAGTTGAAGTACGCCTGCGCGAGGTCGCGGCGCGTCGAGAACACGTTCTGCTGCACGTTCAGCACGTCGAGGTTGGTGCGCACGCCGACTTCCTGCCCGAGCTTGTTCGACTCGTAGCGCGACCTCGCGCCGACACGACCGCCTGCTCGAACGCCTTGACCGACGCCGCCGCGCTGGTGACGCCGGCGAAGCCCGTCTGCGCGAGTGAACAGCGCGTTGCGCCGCGCCGACCTCGAGGTCCTGCCGCGCGTTGTCCTGCAGCGCGATCGCCTCGCGGACCTTCGAATCGACGAAGCCGCCCTGGTAGATCGGGACGTCGAGCGCGAGGCCGATCGTGGCCGAGCGCGCGAGTCGCTGCCGACGCCGAAGTTGATCGAGCCGCTGCCGAACGCTGCGCGCAGTTGAGCTGCCGACGAGGTCGAGCGTCGGCAGGTGGCCGGCGCGCTGCGCGGTCGACCTCGAGCGTCGCGATCTCGAAGTTCGACTGCGCGATGCGCACCTGCAGGTTCTCGTTGCAGCGCGCGGTCGACCCAGTAATCGACCGTGGTTCGGGCTCCGGCAGCGTCGGCTCGAAGCCGCGTGCCCGAGCTTCTTAGCTCCCCGGCGTGCGGCCGATGATCGCGCGCAGCGCGGTGACGCTTGTTGTCGAGGTCGTTGCGCGTCGTGATCTCCTGCGCGACGATCGAGTCGTACTTGGCCTGCGCCTCGTTGGTGTCGGTGATCGTCGCGACGCCGACCTCGAAGTTGCGCTTCGCCTGCGCGAGCTGCTCGGACACCGCCGCCTTCTGGCTCTCGGCGAGCTCGACGTTGAACTGCGCGAGCAGCACGTCGAAGTACGCCTGCGCGACGCGCAGGATCAGGTCCTGCTGCGCGATCGCGAGCGAGGTAGTCCGCCTGCGCGACCTGCTGCTTCGCCTGGTCGAGCGCGACCAGTTCTGCTGCCGGTACAGCGGCTGCGACGCCGACACGATCGCCGTGTATTGCGCGTAGTGTCGACGAGATGTTGGTCTTCGGGTCGCGTCTTGATCGTCGCATCGTACTGATGTCTCGGCGGCGACGCCCGAAGCGCGACGCGTTGGGCAGCAGCCCCGCGCGCGCCTGCGGCACGCGCTCCTGCGCGGCCTCCCAGTTGGCCTGCGCCGCGGCGATCGTCGGATCGTTCTGCTGCGCCTCGCGGTAGATCTGCAGCAGGTCCTCGCCGTGCGCAAGACCGGCAGTGGCGCCGAACCCGAGCGCTGCGGCCAGGAGCGATGGCATTGAAACGTCGCTTCATCGTTGTTTCCGTTGTTGGATCTCGCGCGGGCGGCGCCTCAGTATCGCTTCATCGACGGATCGACCTCGGCCGCCCAGGCCTCGACGCCGCCGCGCAGGTTGTGCACGCTGGACGAAGCCGGCGTGCGCGAGCATCGCGGCGGCATGCAGGCTGCGCTGGCCGTGGTGGCATACGATCACCAGCGGCGCGGTCGCGCGGGAGCTCGTCGAGGCGCGCCGCGAGCTGCCCAGCGGAATCGACACCGAACCGTCGATCCGGCAGTACTCGAACTCCCACGGCTCGCGCACGTCGACGAGCACCGGCGCCGCGCGCGCGCGTCGGCGCGCCAGCGCGGCGAGCTCGGCGGGGGCGAGCTGCGGAATCAAAATTCGAAGCGCGACGGCGTCGCGGCGTTCTGCGAGCGGCGTCGATCACCGTTTCGAACAGATCCCGTGTCACGACGCGACCCCGGCGCAACCCAATGGACGAGCCGCGCCGTCATCACCGGCGCCTCGCCGACGACCGCGAAGATGCGGCCGCCGGGCTTCAGCTGTTCGATGAAGGCATCGGGCAGGACCGGCGTCGACCCGGTCAGCACGATCGCGTCGTAGGTCGCCGCGCCAAAGCCGCGCGCCCCGTCGCCGACCGCGAGCTCGACGTCCCGCGAGCCCGGCACGCGCAAGCTTCGCGCTTCGCATCCGCGGACAACTGCGGATCGATTTCGACGCTCGTGACCCGCGCGCCCTGGCTCGCCAGCAGCGCAGTCAGGTATCCGCTGCCGGTGCCGATCTCGAGCACGGCTTCGCCCGGCTCGCGCTTGAGCTCCTGCACGACGCGCGCCTCCATTTTCGGCGCCCACATCCGCTGGCCGCCGGGAAGCGGGATCTCGAGATCGGCGAAGGCGAGCATCCGGTACGCCGCCGGCACGAACTCCTCGCGCCGGACCGCGAACAGCAGGTCGAGCACGTCCTGGTCGAGCACCTCCCAGGTGCGGATCTGCTGCTCGACCATGTTGAAACGCGCTTGCTCGATGTCCATTGCGATCGTTTGGAGTAGAGGGCCAAGCCGATCCGAGGGCTGCAATCTGGATGGCGAAAGTGCCCCCGTCGGTAACTTGGGTCACATGACCCTCGACTTCGGGCCGCCGTGCCGGCCGGCGCGGCGATCCCGCACCAAGCAACTGACCCGGAGTCATTTATTATGCTGTTTTCCATTATCGCACGTCAAATCGGGGGACTTCGGCTACTCCGCCGGCGCGTGTGCGGCGCCGGAGGCGATGGCCGCCTTGTGCGCCGTGCGCGCGGCGCGTTTCGCCTTGCGACGCTCGGCCCACGCGTCGAGATAGGTGTAGAGAACCGGCACGACGACGAGCGTGAGCAGCGTCGACGTAATGACGCCGCCGATGATCGCGCGGCCCATCGGCGCCTGCGTTTCTCCGCCTTCGCCCAGCCCGAGCGCCAGCGGCGTCATGCCGCCGATCATCGCCGCCGTCGTCATCAGGATCGGCCGCAATCGCACCTGTCCCGCCTGCAGCAGCGCGTCGTGGAGGCTTGCGCCGGCGCGGCGCGCGCGATTGGCGAAGTCGACGAGCAGGATCGCGTTCTTGGTGACGAGACCCATCAGCATGATGAAGCCGATCATCGAAAAGAGGTTGAGCGTGGTTCCGGTCAGCAGCAGCGCCAGGAACACGCCGATCAGCGAGAACGGCAGCGAGGCCATGATCGCGATCGGCTGCAGGAAGCTCGCGAACTGTGACGCAAGGATCAGGTAGATGAAGATCACCGCGAGGCCCAGCGCGGCCATCGCCGCGTCGAACGATTCCTTCTGGTCCTTCGCCTGTCCGCCGACGTCGAAGCGGTAGCCTGGCGGAAGGGCTGTCGGCGAGCTTCACCGCGCGGGCCACCTTCGCGGAACTGGTCCCGAGCCTGCCGTCGTCGGTGCCGCCGGCCGGGATGATGGCGACCGTACCGCCGCTGATCTGGGCGGCGAGCTGGCCGTCCCCTCGGCCAGCGCGGCGCTATGCGAGACAAGGACGATCCCTACTCTGGCGTCTAGGCTCATGACATATCCTGAATCGTGTTCGGCATCATGGAAAGGTTTTCATGATCCAGTCGGTGGAGCGAGCGGCCCGGATTCTCGCCGTTCTCGGCTCGGGTTCCCCGCGTCTCGGCGTCACGGAGATCGCGGAACGGGTTGGCCTGGCCAAGCCCACCGTCCATGGACTGCTGCGCACGCTGGAGAAGCACGATCTGGTCGCCCAGGATCCCGACACCGGCAAGTACAGCCTCGGGCCCGGTGTCGTGTCGCTCGGCAACGCTTTCCTGGACGGTTCGGAGCTGCGGGCGCGTTCGCTGCTGTGGGCGGAGTCCCTGGCCCAGCGCGCGAACGAGGCGGTCTGGGTCGCGATCCTCTCCGGATCGCGAGTCATCGTGCTGCACCACGTGTTCCGCCCGGACAACACCGTGCAGATCCTCGAAGTGGGCGCGACGATCCCTGGCACGCCTGCGCCCTGGGGCACGCGATCGTGGCGCACCTCCCGGAGGCGGGACGCGCTCGCGTGCTGGCGGGCGAACGGGCCCCGCTGACCGGCCTGACGAAGATCGGACGCCCCGCGCTGAGCCGGGCCCTGACCCAGGTCCGCAAGCAGGGCTACGCGGTTGAGGACCAGGAGGCGACCGTAGGCGACGGGGGGATCGCCGCGCCAATCCTTGGGCGGGACGGGTCGGTGGCCGGTGCGATCGGCGTGGTCGGCGCGGCGGACCGGCTGCTGGCCGCGACCCGGCGGGATCAGCTGGTCCGCGCGGTGCAGGAGACGGCCCGCAGCATCTCCAGGGATCTGGGGGCAGGCCGCGGCGGGAGCGTGCTGTCCGCGCTGAGCTGAGGTCATGGTGCCTGCACGTGCGTCCACACCTGCTCCACGGTGGCCGCCTGCAGGGCGCGGGCAGCCACCGCCGCGCATTCCACGGCGTCGGCGCCGGCGATCCGCGCCGCGACGTCGGGCAGGCGCGCGGCCCCCACGCTGAGCGTGCGCACCCCCAGGCCGATGAGCAGAGGCAGTACGTCGGGGTCGGCGGCCGCGTCGCCGCACACGGACACCGACACCCCGGCCGCGTCGGCGGCCTTCACCACCCGGGAGATCAGCGTCAGGACCCGCGGGTCGGCGGCCAGGGCGGGGCGCATGCGGGGGTCGGCGCGGTCGATGCCGAGGACCTGGCTGGTGAGGTCGTTGGTGCCGATCGAGAAGAAGTCGGCCACGGAGGTGAACATGCCGGCGGCCGCCGCGGTCGCGCTGACTTCCACCATCATGCCGAGCGGCGGCATCGCGGCGCCCACCTCGGCGGCTGCGCCGGCCAGGGCCGCGCGTACCGCGGCCATCTCGTCCAGGGAGCTGACCATCGGCACCATGACGCGAAGCTGGGTATCCCGGCCGCTGCGCAGCACAGCGCGAAGCTGATCGCCCAGCGCGCTCGGATGGGTCAGCAGCATGTCCAGGCCGGCTCCCTGACCCGCCAGGAAGGGCGGGGTCTTGTCCCCGGCGAAGTCGAGCAGGCGCACCACCGCCGGCTTGCCGGTGAGCAGGCTGAGCACGGGGTCCAGCGCGGCCCGGTGGTCGGCCTCCGACGGCCAGCCGGCCGCCTTGAGGAAGGGAATCTCGGTGCGCAGCAGGCCGACTCCGGCGGCCCCGTACGACAGGCCGAGCCGGGTCTCGGTCGCGGACGCCACGTTGCAGAGAAGGGTGATCTCCTGGCCGTCTCTGGTGCGCGGCGGCGTGCCGGGAGCAGCGCCGGGACCACCGTCGCCGTCTTCGGCCTGGCCGGGCGCGCCGCGGACCCGTGCCGGTGCGCCGGGCGGCGCGAAGGCGGCCAGTTCCTGCGGCGACGGATCGACGATCAGCTGGCCGGCCGTGGCGTCCAGGATGGCCGGTTGCCCCGCGCCCGCCGCGAGCACCTCCGGGTCCGCGCCCGCCAGCATGGGGACACCCAGCCCGCGCGCGATGATCGCGGCGTGAGAGTTGGCGCCGCCGGATACCGACACCGCACCGGCCAGCCCGGACTCGGTGAGACGGATCAGGTCGGCCGGGTCCACTTCACGGCCGACGAGGATGAAGTCCCCGGCGGGAGGGGTGGTGCCGCCGCCGGCCAGGCGGGCCAGCACGGCGTTGGCGACCTGGCGCACGTCGTCCGCGCGGGCGGCCAGGTCCGGATTGGCCAGCGCGGCGATCGCGTCCGCCTGGACGGCGGCTGACCGCCCGACCGCGTCGGCCGCGTCCACGCCGTCGCGGACCGCCGCCACGGCCGGTTCGATCAGGGTGGGGTCGGCCGCGATCAGCCCCCCGACGGCAACGATGTCAGCTTGCTCGTCGCGCCCGTCCTGCCGCAGTTGCTGCGCGAGTGCGGACCGTTCCCGCGCCACCGCGGCGAAGGCTTCTTCCACCTCATCCGGGCTCGCCGCCCGCTGGCCATCCTGGGGGCCTGCGAGGTAAAGCTGCCCGGCGGCCTTCCCGCCGGACACCGGCACACCCTGGTAACGGCGGCTGCCGGTCACTGGGCCGCCAGCACGGTATCGCGGAGGGCGCCGAGGATCAGTGCGGTCGAGGCGGCGCCGGGGTCTTCGTGACCGACGCTGCGCGGCCCGAGGTAGCTGGCCCGTCCCTTGAGCGCCTGCATCGGGATCGTGGCCGTCGCCCCCGCCTGGGCGGCGTCCACCAGTGCGGCGAGGGCGTCGGCTTGCGACGCCCCCTCCGCTACTGCCTTGCTGAAGGCCTCCGTGGCCGGGCCCAGCGCGTCCACCATGGTCTTGTCCCCGTACTGGGCGGCCCCGAGCTGCTGCACGCCGGCCAGCGCCGCTTCCAGCGCGGCGGCCAGGGCGGGCAGGTCCACGTCGGCGGTGTCGCCCAGCGCCTTGCCGGCGCGGCGGAAGGCCGTGCCGTACAGCGGGCCGGAGGCGCCGCCCACCTTGGAGATCAGGGTGGAACCCGTCAGGGTCAGGATGGCTCCCGCCGTCGTGGGCGCCTTCGCCTCCAGGGCGCCGAGCACAGCGCCGAACCCGCGGGCCAGGTTGATGCCGTGATCGGCGTCACCGATCGCCGCGTCCAGCTGGGTCAGGTGGTCACGCTGCTCGTTGACGACCCCGGCCACGGCCACGATCCAGCCGCGGAAGACTTCAGCATCCATGGGTTTCTCCTACGATCGGGGAGCTGGTGGCACTAGCGTCCCCAGCGCAGGCCGGGCGTGTCCACTGGCGCGTCCCACAGGCGCGTCAGCGTGTCGGTAAGCCGGCAGACCGTCACCGAGAACCCCTGCATCTCCAGGCTGGTGATGTAGTTCCCCACCAGGTTCCTGGCGACCCGCGCGCCGCGTCCCTCCAGGTACTGGCGTACCTCGTTGAAGACGACGTAGAGCTCGAGCAGCGGCGTGCCGCCCATGCCGTTGACCATCACGAGCAGGTCACCGGACAGCGGCATATCCGCGTTGATGGCATCGAGCGCCGCGGTGGCCAGCTCGCGCGCGGTGCCGAGCGGTTCACGGCTCCGGCCTGGCTCGCCGTGAATGCCGATCCCCATCTCGATCTCAGACTCGGCCAGCTCGAAGGTGGGCTTGCCGGCGGCGGGGACGGTGCACGAGGTCAGCGCTATCCCCAGGGACCGGGAACGCTCGTTGACCTCCCGGGCCACGTCGGCGACCGACGCCAGATCGGCGCCTTCCTCGGCGAGCGCGCCGGCGATCTTCTCCACGAACACGGTGGCGCCGACGCCCCAGCGGCAGGCCGTGTAGAGCGAGTCCTGCACCGCGACGTCATCGTTGGTCACGACCGAGACGACCTCGATGCCCTCGTCCTCGGCCAGCTCGGCGGCCATCTTGAAGTTGAGGATGTCACCGGTGTAGTTCTTCACGATGTGCAGGACGCCTGCGCCGCCGTTGACGGCCGTGGTCGCGGCCAGCATCTGATCGGGCACCGGCGAGGTGAACACCTCACCGGCGCAGGCGGCATCGAGCATGCCGTACCCGACGAACCCGCCGTGCAGGGGTTCGTGGCCGGAACCGCCGCCGGACACCAGGCCCACCTTGCCTGCCCGCGGGCCGCCGGCCCTGGTGATGACCTTGTTCTCCAGGTCGACGGCCAGCGAGGGGTGCGCCGCAGCCATTCCGGCCAGCGCGTCGGTGACGATCGTGTCGGCTGAGTTGATGAGCTTCTTCATGACGTGCCTTCCGGGACTCGCCCGGCGGCCTGGGCGGCGGCCGGGGCAGGGGCAGGTGCGGAGGCGGGGTTGGCCGGCGCCAGGCTGGTGAACAACGACGCGCCGGTGCGGATCTGGCCTATGCTGCGGCCGGCACCGAGGTTCCCTTCTCGATTCGCCCGCGGCGCGCACCGGAGACAAGCCGGATGCCGGGGCTCCGCACCTCCTTCGGCGAGACTGGGCCCGGGCCGGAAACGTGTTCGACATAGCCGAACGACGTTTCACGCAACATAAAGCCCATCAGCGTCCTCCGTCAAGGGTCCGGGCCCATCAGGCGCGGCCCGGCGGGCGGCCGACGAGACCGCTCAGCCAGCATGAACGGACACCAACGATCAACGGTCCGCCTGACGCCCCCGCCCGCGCCCCCCGCCCGCGCCTCCGCCCGCGGCCCCGGCGCTTACGGGCAGAGTTTTGGGCAATGGGCAGTATTTGCCCAAGACTCTGCCCGTACTCTTGGTATCCCTGCGGGGACGCCGCGCGGGCGTCCAGATCCGGGAGATTTGAGGCGGACCCGCCGCCCGGTCACGGAACCGGATCCGCTGCGGCCGGCCCTGGCTCGCCGCCGGGAAGCTGCGGCCGCCGGCGCAGCGCGGGGAA
Organism: uncultured beta proteobacterium; assembly: GCA_963733985.1. Taxonomy (GTDB): domain Bacteria; phylum Pseudomonadota; class Gammaproteobacteria; order Burkholderiales; family Casimicrobiaceae; genus CAIWHR01. The sequence continues at coordinate 163,700 of CAVTFF010000023.1, forward strand.
CAACGGGCCGGGCCCGGGCTGGCGCGGGGCCAGCCGCACCTTGCAATCGACGGCGAGCGCCCCGTCCGGGCTGACCAGGATCGGGTTGAGGTCGAGTTCGACGACTTCGGGCACTTCCTCGGCGACCCGCGCGATCTGCTCGACTACCGTCACGAGCGCCCGGCGGTCCACTTTCGGCGCGCCCCGGTAACCATCAAGCAGCGGCGCGGCGCGAAGCGACGCCACCATGGCGTCGGCGGCGCAGGGCTCGAGCGGAGGGACGGCAAAGGCACGGTCCCGCAGCAGGTCGGTCATCACCCCGCCGAGGCCGACCATCACGACCGGGCCGAAGTCGGGATCGGAGGCGAGCCCGGCGATCGCCTCGACGCCCCACGACGCCATCGGCTGGACCACCGCCCCGCCCATCTGCGCACCGAGCCGCGATTCCATCGTCTCGAACGCGGCGCGTACCGCGTCCGCGTCGGCCAGGTTCAGCGCGACGCCGCCGACGTCGGTCTTGTGGACGAGATCGCCGGACCGGGCCTTCAAGACGACCGGGAACCCGACGTCCCTCGCCGCCGAGGCCGCCTCGTCCGCGGTCGCCGCGCCGCGGGCCGGCAGCACGGGCAGGCCGCACGCCTCCAGCAGGCGCGTCCCCTGGTCCAGGTCGAGCCAGCCCCCGGCGGGGCTGCGGGCGAGCGTCGAGGCCACGATCTCGCCGATCACCGAATGGCTGGATGGCTCTTCGGGCTCCTCCGCCGGCAGCAGCGGCGCCGGCGCCACTGCGCGTAGCGGCAGACGTGCCCAAGGGCCGCCGCCGCCCGCTCCGGTGACGGAAGCTCCGCGACGGCCGCATCGGCTGGCGTGCCCGCGATGTCCGCCGCACCGGCTGGCGTGCCCGCGGCGGCTGCCTCCACGGAGCAGGCGACGATCGGCTTGCCGGCCCGTTGCGCGGCGCGTGCGATGGTCTCCTGCACCTCCGCGGCCGAGATCGCCATGGTCGCGACGACGATGGTGATCACGGCGTCGATCGCGTCATCGGCCAGGACGATCTCGAGCGCCCGCTCCAGCATCGCCGCCGTCCCGTCCGCCGTGAGGTCAACGGGGTTGGCGGTCGCCGCGGCGCTGGTGAGGACCTCACCGAGCGCGTGCTGGGTTGCCTCGCCAAGCTCCGGAACGGTCAGGTCACCGCCCTCACACGCGTCGGCGGCGAGGATGAGCGGGCCACCGGAGTTCCCCACCAGCGCGACGCGGCGCCCCGCGGGCAGCGGCGCGGCGAGCAAGATGGCCGAGACGTCGAGGAGTTCCTCGAGACGGTCGACCTTGATGACGCCTGCGCCTCGCAGCAGGGCGGCGACGGTGACCTCCGGAGTCGCCGCGGCCGCGGTGTGCGAACGGGCGCCCCTGGCCCCCGCCGAGGTTCTGCCCGCCTTGAGCGCCACGATGGGCTTGGCCGCGCCGACCCGCCGGGCGATCCGGGCGAACTTGCGCGGATTGCCCAGCGACTCCAGGTAGAGCGCGATCACCGAGGTGCGGTCGTCGTGCTCAAAGAAGCACAGCAGATCGTTCGGGCTCACGTCGAGTTTGTTGCCCACCGACAAGAACGCCGACGGCCCAGGCCGGCGGCGCGGGTCTGCTCGCCGAGCACGATCCCGACCGCGCCGGACTGCGAGATCAGGGCCAGCCGGCCGGGCAGCGGATCGAGCGGGCCGAACGTGGCGTTCATCCGGACGTCCGGGTCGGTGTTGATCACGCCCAGGCAGTTCGGGCCGACGATCCGCATCCCGTGCGTACGGGCGACGCTCAGCAGTGCGGTCTCGACCGCGGCGCCGGAGCGCCCCGTCTCGCCGAAGCCTGCGGTGATGATCGTGACGGCGCGTACGCCGATCGAGGCGGCCTCGTCGATCACGCCCGGGACGGCTGATGCCGGAACGGCGACCACGGCCAGGTCGACCGGCTCGGGAATCGACAGCAGCGCCGGAAACGCGGGCACCCCGCAGACCGCCCGCGCCGTGGGGTTGACCGGGTAGACCGTGCCGGAGAAGTCGCCGACGAGCAGGGCCCGGACCACCTGATGCCCCACGCTGCCCGGGTGGCGGCCTGCCCCGACGACGGCGATCGAGCGCGGCCGCAGGATCGCCGCGATGCTGGCGACTTCCGCCATCGCCTCCCGCTGATCACACGACGCGCGGTACGCCGCCGTCGGCCGCAGATCGATGTCGACCTGGAGCGTAGCCGTGCCGTTGCGTCGGCTGCAGCGCAGGCCCGTCGCTGCGAACAACTCAAGCATCGCCGCGTTCTGCGCCCTGACCTCGGCGGTGAACGTCAGGATCCCCTTCGTCCTGGCGTATTCCGCCAGGCTTTCGAACAGCAGGGTCGTGACGCCGTGACGCTGGTAGGCGTCGGTGACGATGAAACTGACCTCGGCCGCCGCCGCGCCGGGGCGGTCATAGCTCGCCAGCCCGACCATCTCGCCGGACACGACCGCGACAAACGCCATCCGGGTGTTGTAGTCCACCTCGCTGAAGCTCGCGGCCGCGGCCAGGCTGAGGGTCGGCTGGTCCAAGAGCACATGCTTGTGCAGCGTGCCGGGCGATGCGGCACCGTGCAGCCCGACCAGCGCGGCCGCGTCAGACCGCCGGATCGGGCGGACCACGGCCGCCTCACCATTTCTGAGCAGCCCGTCGAACTCCCACGCGGCCGGATATCCGGCCGGCATTGCCTCGTCGGGTGTGGCCGCATCCGAAGCAACCATCGTTATCGCCTCCGACACAATGGTGGGCACGCCGTTTCGGTATCGCCAGAGACCGAGGTCCCGAGATGCCCGCCGGCCAGGGCGACGCGGCCCCTGCCCGCGGGTCCGTCACCGTAGCTGGCGCAGGTAGGCGTCGGCGGGCTCCGCGGCCTGGAGGCGGATCCGGCCGTCGACGGCCACGGCGCCATCCGGGCGGGCGACGACCGGGCTCAGCTCGACTTCCGCGATCTGCGGCAGGTCGTCGGCCATCCGGGAGACCCGCAGCAGCATGTCCCGCAGCGCGCCGAGATCGGCGGCGGCGGTGCCGTGGTGTCCCCGCAGTAGCGGCGCGGTGGGGATCGAGCGGATCAGGTCATCGGCGTCGGAGTCGGTCAGGGGAGCGAGCCGCGCGGCGCGGTCGGCCAGCCGCTCGTTCGGGCCGCCGGTCCCGAACAGGACGAGCGGGCCGACCACCTGCTCCTGCAGCACGCTGATCGCCACCTCGACGCCGCCGGTGACCATGGGCTGGACGATGACGCCGGCCAGCAGGCGGCCGAAGGCCTGCTTCAGCGAGCGGAACCCGTGCCGGACCTCGTCCGCCCCGTGCAGGCCAGTGAGCACGGCGCCGGTGCCGGGTTTGCGGACCAGGCCGGGCACGTCCGCCCTGAGCGCAACGTGGTGATCGAACCGTGCCGCCGCCGCGGCCGCGGCGTCCTCGGTCGTGACCCCGATGCTGTCGGCCAGCGGTATGCCGTAGCAGCCCAGCAGCTCCACGGTCGGGTCCAGGGCCAGCCAGCCGCCCGTGGGCAGAGTGAGCAAGCCGGCCACCAGCTCCCTGGCCCGGTCCGGGTCGATGCCGTCAAGGTCGGGCACCTGGCCCGGCGGGGCCGCCCGCCACACGCCGTAACGCGCGGCGTGGCCGAGCGCGCGGGCGGCGGACTCGGGGTAGGCGTAGGCGGGGACGGGCGGAGCGTGCTGCTCACCCGGGCCTCGCAGCAGCCGGACCACTTCCACCTGATCCATCACCGCGGCGGCGATCGGTACCGGCAGCCGCGCCGCGCTCAGCTCGGGGACCGGGTCGGTGCCCGCGGCCGTCGCGGTCAGCGCCAGGACCGCGTCGACGCCCGGGTCGGCGCCGGCCAGCTCCAGGCACTGACGGAAGAGGCCAGGGCCAGCCACAATGGTGGTATTGACCGGCCCGGTCACCATGGCGCCGGGAGGAAGCAGGTCACGCAGCGTCCGCTGGGTGTCCCGGGCCAGGGTGGCGACCCGCAGGCCCGCATCGCCGCAGGCGTCCGCGGCGAGCGCCGCGGCGCCAAGGGTGTTGGACACGATCGCCACCTTGCGGCCGGCGGGTACCGGCTGCGCGGCCAGCAGGGCCGTGGCGTCGAGCAGCTCACCGAGGTTGGCGGCCGCGATCACCCCGGCCTGCTCGAACAGGGCCTGCCTGGTCAGCAGCGGGGTAGCCGGCGCGGCACGGGCCCTGGTCAGGCGCCGGCCGGTCGCGGACCGGCCCACGCTGACGGTCAGGACAGGCATCGTGCGGCCGACACGACGGGCGATGCGGACAAACTTGCGCGGGTTCCCGAACGACTCGAGATACAGCACGGCAAGCTTTGTGGCGGAGTCAGACTCCCACCACAGCAGCATGTCGTTGCCGGACACGTCGTCTTTGTCGCCGAACGAGACGAAAGAGGAGATCCCGACCCCCAGCCGGGACAAGTGCTCAAGCAGCATGAAGCCGACGCCACCGGCGGACTGCAGCGCCAGGCCGGCGTGGCCCGGCCGGAGATGGCGGGCCGCGAACGTCGCGTCCAGGCCGATACCGGTGCTGGCCACGCCAAAGGAGCCCGGCCCGACCAGCCGCATGCCGTGGCGGCGGCAGATACCGATCAACTCCGCCCGGACCGCGCCGGACAGCCCCGTCGCGATCACCACCAGGGCATGCACTCCCCGCCGTCCGCATTCCTCCGCGACGCCGGGTACGGCAGGCGCCGGCACGGCAATGACCGCCAGGTCGACCCCCTCCGGCAGCGCCGCCACGGACGGTACGCACGGGACGGCATCCAGTTCGGTCACGCCCGGATTGACCGCGTAGACCGCGCCGGAGAAAGCGCCGGTGACGATGTTCTGCAGGATGGACCGCCCGACCGACCCGGGGCGATGGCTGGCGCCGACGACCGCGACCGAGGCTGGTGCCAGCAGGTGCCGCAGGCTGGCCACGTCGGCCGACCGCTCCCGCTCGGCCACCGCGTCACGGTAGGTGCCGAGAGCGGCGTCGCTCTCCATGGCGGGCAGCGGGAACGTGAAGTCGTACACGCCGTCCGACAGGGCTCGCTGCGCGGGCAACCCCGCGTCGGCGAACACCTTCAGCATCGGCGCGTTGTCGGTCAGCGTCTCGGCGGTGAAGGCACGGAATCCCCGGCCGTCGGCCAGCGAGACCAGGTGTTCCAGCAGCAGTGTGCCGACACCGCGGTGATGCGTGTCATCAGCGACCGCCATGGCGATCTCGGCGGAAGAGGAGCCGGGGCCGGTGCGCGCGTAACTGCCGCACCCGGCCACCTCGCCGTCCAGCACGGCCAGCAGCGCCGCGTGGTCCGGTGTGGGTTCGCGGCATACCCGGCGCGCCTCCTGCTCGGGCGCGACCCGGCTCATGCTGAAGAAACGCCGGTAGAGATTGTCCGGGGACATCTTGGCGTGCATGTCCCGCACCGCGTCGAAGTCCTCCGGCCGTGCGGCCCGGATCTCGATCGTGGTGCCGTCGGTCAGCAGGGCGTAGGCGCTGGGCTGCGTTGTGCGTGCTCACGTTGCGG
>CAVTFF010000024.1:0-192917 GCA_963733985.1 uncultured beta proteobacterium
ACATACGGTATTCTGGATCTGCTTGTGCCCGAGGTAGTCCTGGATGAGGCGCAGATCGCAACCCTTGTTCGCCAGGTAATAGCCGCAGGCGTGACGCAATTGGTGCGCGTACGCCTTCACCGGGAGTCCGGCCCGATCACCGGCCTGCGATACGATGCGCCAGAACGCGCTGCGACTCATCTTTTCGGCCCGCTCGGACTGGAACACATAGTCGCTCGCCGGCAGCTTGCGACGCGCAGCACCTTCTCCAGCGCAGCGACCTCGTCCGGCTTCATCGGGTGCAGGCTCGAGCGCGAGCCCTTGGCGCGGCGGCAGTAGATCGTCCCGGTGGAGAGATCGAGGTCGCTCACGCGCAGGTTCACGAGCTCGGAGGCGCGCAGCCCGTGCCGGTAGGCGATCAGGATCATCGCGTAGTTGCGCGCGCCGTGGCGCGGGCTCTTCTTCGCGGCGCGCAGAAGTGAAGCGACTTCGTCGCGGGTGAGGTAGTCGCGCAGGCGCGGTTCGTGGGGCATGCGAACAACTTACCGCGAATGCCCTCCCCTTCAAGTCCGCGCCGAGAACCACGCGCGTCAATGCGCGGCGCACATAAAAGAGGCCCATCGCCCGCGTCGCGATGAGCCTCTTCCTACAGACCGGTTTTCGGCGTCGCGACTCGCAACCAAACGCCCAAAGGGGTGCGAGCTCGCGTCGCGGCGCCGGGCCGCCGGAGCGCGTCGCTCATGCGGGCTCGTAGCGCTTCACCTTGAGGGTCTTTTCCCGTTCGCGTTGTCGGGCCAGGTCGAAAGCCAGCTGCATGCGCATCAGGTGGTCCATCTTCGGCCCGAACGCCTTCTCGATCCGCAGCGCCATCTCCGAGGACAGGCCCGTCCGCTCGTTCAACAGCAGCGACAGCGCCTGGCGCGTCACGCCGAGAATGGCCGCGGCGTCCGACACCGTGAGCCCCAGGGGGTCGATGACTTCCCGGCGAATGAGCCCCCCGGGATGGGGCGGATTCTTCATCGGCATGTTCCACTCCATTGGCTGCCGTTGCAAAGGATCTTCGTCAATGGTAGTCGACGAGATCGACGTCGAAGGCGTCACCCTGTTCGAACCGGAAAATCAGCCGCCAGTTTCCGGTGATGGTCACGCTCCAAAAACCCTTCAGTTCACCCTTCAGCGGGTGCAGACGCCAGCCGGGGAACAACGCGATGTCGGCGGGTTGCTCGGCCGTATCGATGGCGGCGAGAATGTCGGCGATCTTCTGCGCCTGACCCGCAGGCAGTCCGGCGGCGTCATCCGCTTCAAAGAAGCGCCGAAGCTTCTTGCTCTTGAAGCTTCGGATCATGCCCGAGAGTGTAATCCGTCAAATGACGGATTGCAAGGCGCCGACGTCGTTGCGGCTACCGCGCAGTCCGGGACGTTGCGCCCGGGTCGCGTCCCGGTCGACTGCCCCGCTGGCTTTGAGCGACGTGTCTGTCACCTCTCGTTGCAACGCGCGCGCTGTCAAGACGGAAAACACCCGAAATGCCGTGCTTGTCGGCTTGCACCCTGCTTTTCGTCGCACAAGAGCCTTGAAGTGGCGCACCGGCAGTGCAATACTCAAGTCGCTTGTCCGTGAGCATCGTGCTCACACAGCCTTCATGTCGGCTGGTCATCCAGCCATACATGAAGTCCAGTACCTCGGTATTGGCGTTGCGGTCGTTACCCGCCCTTGAAGTGATCGGAAGCAATTCCGATCTCGTCGCGCAAGCGACTTAGGTTGTGCGCTCGGTCTAGCGCCCGAGCATAGCTGGTGCTGCCGGATCGCAAGGTCTGGCGGTGCCAGGTGATGCGCCTTCGGCCATGCCTCGTGCATGGACTCGACGGCGCGTCACGCAGCAAGGCCCTCAGTTCGCAAGGACCGAGGGCCTTTTCTTTTCGTGTCCACGCGTCTTCACATCGTGGCGCCATCCCGGAGTGCCACTGGGCGCGTGCACGCCTGCATCGGACCCGTGACCGCCCGGTCGGTTTCTGCTTCACAACCCAAGTCGCGTCTCGCATGGCCGGGGCGAAAGAATTTCCGTAGCTCATGCTAAGGGACAAGGTGCGGCTTTAACAACTTTCTTAACACATGCGGCAGGAGGCACGATGAGCAAACCAGAACCATTCAATTACACCGGTACCTCGCACGTTCGTGGGCCCATGACGTGCGCTTGCCACATTCGCTTCACTTTTAATGATCCAAGCTCCAATTGAGGTGCATCTATCCGTGATCGCCGTGAGTTGCATCCTCCTTCTCACCGGGCCCGCAACCGCGGCCACAGGACCGTTGCAGGCTGCGCCCACCTTTCGCGGCGTCAACGCATCGCGTGCACCACGGGCATCGGCCCGACGGAGTCGCTCGAGTCGCGGCGAGATTTCGCGCGCATAGGGCGAAAAAGTTAGTTCCTCCGCCATGCGCTACGTCACGATCGAAAAGGCGTCGGATCTTACCGGGTATACCCCGGATGCCATCCGGTCTAAGATCAAGCGTGGCGACTGGCTTGAGGGCGCCGTATGGCATCGTGCGCCGGACGGCCGGGTACTGATCGACCTGCAGGGATACGAGAAATGGGTAGAGGGAAGCTTGCAACACCTGGCGTGCGGGTTCGGACTGCGCAATCGATCGAGATCGACTTCTACTATCGCGGAGTCCGCTGCCGAGAGCGATTAAAGCTGGCGCCAAACACGGCGAATCGGCGCTATGCGAGCCGCCTCAAGGCGGAAATCGAGAGCCGCATCGCGCGCGCCGAGTTCAACTACGCCGAGTTCTTTCCCGATTCGCCGCGAGCGCGGACGCTGTCGCGCCGCGCCGGCGACGCGATAATGGTGCGCGAGGTGTTACGCCGGTACATCGACACCGCCGAGCGCTCTCTACAGCGTTCCACGTGGCTCGATTACAAGCGAAGCGTCGATTCGAAGCTGATCCCGGCATTTGGCGATCTGCATCTGACGGAGCTCACGCGCGCCAAGCTGCGCGAATGGGCATCTGGTCTCGACGTCACTCCAAAGCGCCTGGCAAACATTCTGCTGCCGCTGCGAGCGGTGCTCAAGGACGCTGCTGCCGACGAGATCATCGACCGCAACGTGCTGCACGGTTGGAAGCCCGAAATCAAGGCCAAGCTGCGCGACGAGACCGCGATCGATCCGTTCACGCCCGATGAGATCCGGCTGATCTGCGCCGCGTGCGACGGCCGGGTACGGAACCTCGTGCAGTTCGGGTTTTGGACCGGTGTGCGCACGAGCGAGCTATTCGCGCTGCGCTGGTCGGATGTCGACTGGCGGCATGGATCGGTGCGCGTGCAGCGAGCGCGCGTGCGCGGTGAAATCAAGACCACCAAGACCGCGGCTGGCGTGCGCGATGTCAAGCTGTTGCCGCCGGCGCTCGAGGCGCTACAGGCGCAACGAACGCATACTGAATTGCTTGGCGGCGAGATTTTCCACGACACCAGAACCAATGCGCCATGGCTGGGCGATCAAGCGCTCAGATTGGGACCATGGCGTCGTGCGTTACGCGCTGCTGGGGTGCGCTACCGCTATCCGTATCAGATGCGGCACACGTACGCGAGCATGATGCTGTCGGCGGGTGAGAATCCGGCATGGATCGCTCGACAAATGGGCCACGCCGACTGGGGAATGATCCGCCGCACGTACGCGCGATGGATGCCTGATGTGGAGCCGAACGCCGGAGAAAAAGCTTCGTCTTGGTGGGCCAAAAATACTGCTCAAAATTTAAGCAAACCTGTGACCAAAAAGTGACCAAGCGATGCCCAAACAGGCCCAAAAGTGACCAAAATATGGTCACAACTAAATTTTAAGTGATTGATTTATAACGATATACTGGCGGAGAGGGCGGGATTCGAACCCGCGTTAGGGTATTACCCTAAACACGCTTTCCAGGCGTGCGACTTAAACCGCTCATCCACCTCTCCGGCGGCGCCATTTTACCGTAGGCGATTCGGGTGGCCCCCGCATGCCGCAGGCAACCCGCGGTTTCGCCGACAGTCGTTCTCGGTCTAGCCGGGCTTCGAGGGCAATCTGCGCATGCGCAGCGGCCCATCGATGCAGATGCGTGAATCACGGACCGGCGTCGACGGCCCGGAACGATAAGGCGTTGCGCAAGTCCCTATAAACTGCGCCCCGGAGCAGCGGCAGTGCGCGACAGTCGTCGTCGCGCCCGCCGATCGCAAGCGCCTCGCGACGTCAATGTTTCGATTCACACTCGTCTCAGCGGAGATTTCTTAGCCGATGTACGACCGGTTCGCCAAGTCCCGGGACGACCTCGTCGCAATCCCGCGCGTTTGGGTGACGTTCGCGCTGTCGGTTCTCGTTCATGGCATTGCGCTTTGGCTCATTGTGCCGCGGCTGCCGCTGTTGGCACCGGGAACGGAGCAAAACGAGGCAACCGATCGGCTGCAGGTGCGGATCGCGGCGCTGCCTTCGCCTGCTTCGGCGCCGCCGCCCCCGCCGAGCCTGCCGGCACCCACCCGCGAGACACGGACGATCCTGTCGGCACCTGCGCGCCCGCGCAGTGCGCCGCCGCCCAAGGCTCCGCCGGTGCTTGTCGTGCCACCCGTCGAGGCTCCCACGACGCCGCCTCCGCCGTCCCCTCCCGCGGTCGCCGCGCCGGCCCAACCCGCTCCGCCGGTCGCGGGCGATTTGTCATCGTTCGTCGCGTCGCGGCGCCAGGCACGCGGCGAGTCGCCGACGCCGGCCGAGACCGACAGCGAGCGCCGCGATCGGATGATCGCGGCCAGCATGCCGGCCACGCAGAGCCCGATCGCCGGCCGTCAAATCAAGAGAGGAGGCGGCCTGTTCGAGATCACGCGGATGGCCTTCGATGACGCGCAGTTTCTCTTTTTCGGCTGGAACAAGGATGCCGGCAGCCGGACCACGCAGGCCTACGACGTCCGGCTGGGCAACAACAAGGACATGCAGATCGCCGTCGTGCGCAAGATGATCGCGATCATCCGCGAGCAGGAGCACGGGAATTTCGACTGGGAGTCGTGGCGGCTCGGGCGTACCGTCACGCTGTCGGCACGTCCGGAAGACAACGCGGGGCTCGAGGAATTCCTGCTGCAGGAAATGTTCGAGGTCACGTCCAGGGCCTCGTCGCGTTGAGGCGCGCGACCGCTCACCGCATCTTGCCTCGTACGCGACCGACGCAGCCGTACGCGCGGGTGACGGCGCCCGTCGCCCCGCGCGCCGAGGGCGTCACTTGCGCTTCGCTTTGAGCCGATCGATCTCCTCGAGCTGGAACTGTACCGCCGCGATCGCCCGTTTCTCCTCCCGCGTGAGATCGTCGAGCTTGACGTGGTCGATCAGCACGCGCAACGCGTCGCCGATCTGTCCGAGCTGCTTGCCGTACGTTCCGACGTCCTGAAGGATCTCTTTCTCGAGGTCCGGGTCGGACGACTTGCCGAGGTTGATATTCACGAAGCCGAACTGATTGCCGACCATGCGCAGCATCAGCGTCCAGGGATCGATGACCTGATCGACGTTGCCGGACAGCGGCATCGCCAGGGCGCCGGACTTCGGCGCCGTTGCACCGCTGCCAGGCGAGCCGGCAAACGGCCACAGCCACGGAAAACTCGACCAGGGCGCGGGCGGAGACGCGGCAAGGGTCAGGTCGGGCATCGTCGTTCCTTCCATTCGTACCAGCGGATCGCTGTGGCGATAGACTAACATCGCTGCAACGCCACGTGCGGCGCCCAGCTTCGCCTGCGGAACGAGCGCATCGACAAGAACATTGCGGTGGTAAGTGCGCGCGAAATCGTCGCTGCTCTTGTAGGACAGTCACTGCAGGTTCGAGAGCGTGATAGCATCCCCGCCGCAGAGGTCGACGGGGGCTCAGGGATGGATCAGCGATTGGATTGGATCGCGCGGAGCGGCGTATTCGCCGTCGCGCTCTATTTCGCGATCATCGGTCACGTCGGCGGGCTCGATTACGCAATCGCCGGATTCACCTGGTGGATGCTCGTCACCAGCGTGTGGGCAATTCCGGAAAGCGCTGCATCGCGGCGCATTGCGTCGATCCCGGTTCCGCAGCTCGCGGCGGTCGCGTTCGATCTCGCCGTCCTCGCCTCGATGTTCCTCGCGCACTGGTACTGGACCGTATTCGCCTACGCGGTTTCGCGTGGCTGCGTCGCGCTCGTGGAGGCGCGCGCGACCAGCGGGCCTTAGCGCTCGGTTCGCCGCGCGCTGCCGCGGCATCCGTTCAGGAACAGATCGACGACGTCACGCGCCCAGGCATCGACTTCGGCGGGCGTCATCGGCACACCAAGGCCCATCGCGCGACGCTGAGGCAGCGTCATCACCATGTAGAGAAACTGTTCCGCGGCGAAGGCAGGATTCGGGACGTCAAGCGTTCCCGCGTCCGCTTCGCGAGCGAGAACGCCGGCGATGAGGCCGGTTGCCTCTTCGGTCGCCCCTTCCTTGGTCACGACGTTGGCCAGTTGCGGGAATCTCGCCGATTCGGCGACGATCAATCGGTGGAGAGCGATCGCCGGCGGCGAAAGCGCCGCCCGCAGGATCAAGCCCGCCAGCCGCAGCAGGATTTCCTCGGCGTCGGCGCCTTTCTGCAACGGCAAGTCGGCCGGCGGTCTCAGGCGGTCGATGATCCGATGTACAACGGCGCCAAAGAGCGCGGGCTTGCCGTCGAAGCGATGGTAGAACGTGCGTTTCGAGATTCGCGCCTGTCGCGCGACGGCCTCGATGCTCGTGGCGCCGTAGCCGTGCGCAAGAAACAGATGGGTCGCGGCGTCGAGAATCCTCTCGCCCAGTTGTTGCGATTGCGTGCGCGACGGGCGACCGCCGCGGCGAGAAGCGGCGGCGGTGGCATCGGTAACCGCTTCCTCGTTACGTGGGTGCGATCCCGAACCGCTGGGCGCCGACAGCGTCATCCCGTGACGCGATCACCGTCCGTAGTTGTAGTAGCCGTAGGAGTATTGAGCAGCGGGTTGACCGCGATAGTCCGGAGGCGGTGCGTATCGGACCTGCTCCGGCGCGTAGTAGGCCTGGCGTGCCCCGGAGTAGGCGGGGGCCGGCGCGTTGTAGTAGGGACGAACGGGCGGAGCGCTGTATGCGGGAGCAGGGGGGCGGATTGTAGTTCGCCTGCGGCGGACTGTAGTACGCGCGCGCGGCAGGCGCGTAGTAAGCGGGAGCGGGCGAACTGTAATAGGTCGGAGCCTCGGGCGGACCGTAATACGCCGGAGCCGCGGGCGCGCTGTAATAGGCGGGCGGCGGAGCGTAAGAGACGGGCGGCGCAACATACGCGGGTGCCGGTCCGTAGTAGGGAGCGCTCGCGGCGGCTGCAGCGAGGGCAATTGGTGCAGTCACGATCGCGGCAGCCGTCCCTACGACGGCCGCGGCCAAGCCGAAGATCGGCCAGCCGTAGCCATAGCCATAGCCATAGCCGCCATGGTGATAGCCATGCCAGCCGTTGCCGCCATACCCATGTCCGTAGCCCCCGTGACCCCATTGGGCGTGGCTGCCGTGCCCCGAGCCTCCGTGACCCCAATGACCGCCCCGATCGGCGTACGCAGACGATAGCGGCGCAAGCGCGAGCGCGGCGCCGATGAGACTGCCGAATAGAACAACTTGGGGTCGGGTCATCGCGGGGCCTCCGAGAGTGGCGCGAGGACAAGCTGCGTCCAATAGGAACTCACGCTAGCACGTCGCGTAACGCAACGCAACCGTATCGTTTCGTATAGGTGGGGGCAACCCTTCCGGGACAGTCGCTGCGGCGCTGTTTGCCGCGAGGGCTGCGCCGAGCGGCGGTGTACTCAGTTCTCGTCGAAGCCCAGCTCGCGCAGAAACGCGCGCCGGTCCTGCGTGCCGATGTGGCCGGCCACGATCCGCACGAATTCGTCCTGGCTGCTCGCCTGTTGCGCGCCTCTCTCGCGACGACCTTCGCGATCGGGCCCAGGTAGACGGCAAGTCGCGGGCGGTGGCGTCGAAAATGCGGATTCCAGCGGCTTGGGAGAGCGGCCGCCATCCCGAATGCGTGCTGCGCGGATTGCGGGGTTGATGCGGACGGCATGGCCGCTGGGGCTGCGTGTGACTGCCGGTCTTGTGCCCGGCGCGCGACGCTCGCCACGCAATGGCCTCAACAGCGTGCGGCTCGGCCACGAAGCGCTCGCGTTGCTGCGGATCGCCGATGTTCGTAGCCAGGATCGAATAAAGCTCGCCCAATCGGTGGCGTGCGCGCCGCCTTGCGCACGAGCACTTTCGCCAGCGGGCCGACGAAGCGTGCAAGATGCTTCTCCACAGTCGTCAGGACGTCGTCGTCCCAAGACGATTGGCCGCAGTGGTCGGCGGCGGGTCGACGTTGGCAGGTTCATGAGCGTCGGTCGGACGGTCCGCCGCGAGGGAAGGCGCGCCCGCCGCCTCGGCCAGCGCATGCTGGAAATCGCGCGCCTGTCTGGAAGCGGGCCTCCGGTGACTTGGCCAGCGCCTTGCGAACAGCGTCGTCGATGGACAGGCGGCAGCGAAAGCGTGGCAACCTCCGACGGCGGCCGCGGTCGGCGTGGCAGATCTGGTAAGCATGAGCGTCTCCACGTGCCGGTGAATGGCTTATGGCCGGCAAGCAGCTCATAGAACACGACTGCCGCGCTGAAAAGGTCCGAGCGATGATCGCTGGGCTTGCCAATGCATTGCTCCGGCGACATGTACGCGGGCGTGCCGAGCACCGTGCCGTCCATCGTGAGGTTCGGACGTGTCGATGCGCGCGATGCCGAAATCGGCGACCTTGAGCTCGCCGCTGCGTCGTCATGATCAGATTGGCCGGCTTGATGTCGCGGTGAACGACACCGCGCGCGTGCGCGAAGTCCAGCGCTTGCAGGAGCTGGCGCATGATGTTGACGAGCTGGCCGAAGTCGAAGCTGACCTTGCGGTTCGAGATATTCGCGCAGGCCCGTGCCCTCGACGAACTCCATCGCGATGAACGCGACGCAGTCCTCCTCGCCGTACTCGTAGATGCCGACGATGTTGGGATGATGCAGGCGGCCGGCGGCCTGCGCCTCGTTCTTGAAACGCGCCAGGAACTGGGCGGCAGCTCCTTGTCCACCAGGTCCTTGCGCACGGTCTTGATCGCGACCGTGCGCTCGATATGCGGGTCGTAGCCCTCATAGACGATGCCCATCGCGCCCTTGCCGAGGACGTTCTTGATCTCGTACTTGCCGAGGCGGTCGGCCTCGGTCATGGCCGTGCCCGGCGCGATGCCGCGAGTGAAAGCGGCGGCAGGCCACTGCGTCATTCCTCCAGCATCTTCATCGCCTGGACGAGGCTCGTCTTCATCCGGCCCAGCGCTTCGGTGAGCACGCCGATCTCGTCCTTGCTGCGCGTCCGGAACTCGCCCGCCTCGAGGTTGCCGAGGCTCACCTGGTCGGCGATTGCGGCGAGGCGGGTCACGCGCCGGATGACGATCGTGTGGAGCATCACGTTGAGCAGCACGAAGGTGGCGAGAAACACCGCGGCCAGCGAAATCATGAAGGTCCGGAAGGTCGGTCTGCCCGCTCGATGGGCACCGACATCGGCACCGACACGACCTGAGCGCCGATGATCTCGTTCATCTTCCAGCCGAAGCCGTTGGCGCCGCCGTAGACATCGAGCATCGTCTTGGGCGCGGCATCCACCGTGCTGTGGCAGGCCAGGCAGGCGCGGTTCTTGATCTGGATCGGCCGCGCGAGGTAGAGCGAGCGACCGGTGGGCGTGTCGCGCTCGCCGATCACTTCGGTGGTCTCGGGCGTGTTGCGGAAGATCTGCACGACGTCGGCCTCCCAGTCGCTCGCGCGGTCGCGCGGGTTGGTCGGGTTGAGCGTCGCTTCCTTGTACGCGTAGTCCTTGTGCGTCTTGCGCAGCGTCGTTGAACTGCTCGGTCGCGGCGTACGCGGGCACGGACTGCGGCAGGAACACGTACTTGAACTGCGTCTCGAGCAGCGGCTTGACCTGCGTGTTGGTGTAGGTGCGCGACGCGAGCGCGGCTTCCATCATCAGTCGCGCGTGCTGCAGGATCTCCTCGCGTGCGTTCTCTGCAGCATCGTGTAGCGAAACGTAGCCCGAGATCGCGAAGCCCAGGAGGAAGATCCCCAGCAGCACCAGATTGAATTTCCAGATCAGCTTCACGGTTTGCTCCTTGAAGACGGGGCTAGTCTGCGCTTTCGCGTCATTTGGCTTCCGTCGGAACCTTCGGCAGGTACTTCTCCGGATGCAGAATGCGATCCCACTCCGGATAGCGCGCGATGCGGGCATCGACCGCGGCGCGGAATTCCCGATCGCGAAGCCTTGGCGCGAACTGCTTCAGAAAAATCCTGCGGTACGGCCCGGCAAGCCATGGCTCCGCTTCGGCATAGGCGATTTCCCCCTCTGCCACGAGTGTCGCAGGCGACTTGTACCGGCCCGCAAGGGTCGGCAACGGATCCTCGAGCGCGCGGGGCATCGACGCGACGAACGGCTGCGGCGCATGCCGTTCGACGCGGAACGGCCGGTCGCCCGTTCGGCCGTGGTATTCGCCGGCCGTCGCATCGACCGTCGGGCCGGGCTTGCCGCCGGCTCCGAGAACGGCGATCTTCGCGGCACCGGATTCCACGAAGAACTCGCTCGAATCCGGCGTGGCATGAATGACGGCAATCGCGTCGGTTGCACTCATCACGACCCCCGAGAACCCGACCCGCACGCCCGCGGTCGGGGCCTTGGCGACGAGCTTCAGCCATCCGCGCGCGAGATCGAGATCGATCGTGCCCGTCAGCTTGTCGCCGGCGATCGGCAGCGACGCGGCGAACAGCGCTCCCGGCCCGCCCAGATAAGCGGTGCCGCCGACGAGGAACTCGATCTGGAGCTGGGCTACGTCGATTGCCTCGAGGATGTCTCCCTGCCGTACGCGCGCGCCCGGAACCAGCTTGTACCACGTCGTGTCGCGAAGGAGGCGGGCGCGGCCGTCGACGATCGTGACGATCCCGCCATCGGCCGCCTGCGCGGAGGCGAGCGGCAATGCCAGGCAAAGCGCCAACGAAAAAACGGCGAATTTCACAGGATGGCCCCGGACTCGCGTGATGGGTATCTGACGACCGGTGATACTAGGCCGCGCCGACAGCGGGAGTCAACGCGAATACTCGACACGGAACGTGTCGATCGTCCGGCGCTGCCGGATTGCCACCGGGGTTCTATACTTGGCGCCATGGACCACTTCTCCGCTCGGCCGTGAACACCACCGCCACCGAGCTGGCCGTGCTGTTTGCCGACGTCAGCGGCAGCTCGCGGCTTTATGAAGCGCTCGGCGACGCCCAGGCTCTGGCGACCATCGATGGTTGCTTGTCCCTGATCCGGCGCGCGTGCGAGGACCATGGCGGCCGGGTGGTCAAGACCATTGGCGACGAGGCGATGGCGGTGTTCCCCGGCGTCAACCAGGCCGCGCAGGCGGCCACCGCGATGCAGCAGACAATCTCCGGACAGCCGCCAGTCGGCCGCGCGCGGCTCGCCATCCGGGTCGGGTTTCACTTCGGCCCGGCGATCGAAGCCGATGGCGACGTGTTCGGGGATTCCGTCAACGTCGCCGCCCGCATGGTCGCTCTGGCCAAGGGTGCACAGGTCATCCTGTCGGCACAAACGGCCGAGTCGCTCGCGCCATGGCTTCGCACGCGGGTCCGCGAGGTCGACATCCTCACCGTCAAAGGCAAGCTCAAGGACATCAGTATCTTCGAGCTCAACTGGCAGGAAACCGAGGACGAGCTCACCCAGATCAGGACCCGCGTGAAGCTGGCGCCGGCGCGCATCCACCTTTGCCACGGCGGGAAGGAATTCGAGCTGGGAGAAATGAATGCGCCGCTCACCATCGGCCGTGAAGCGCAGAACGACGTCGTGATCGCGGATCGCATGGCATCGCGGGTGCACGCGCGGATCGAGCGTCGCCGTGACAAGTTCGTGCTCATCGATCAAAGCTCGAACGGCACCTACGTCACGATCGAGCGCGAGGCCGAGGTCCACCTGCGGCGCGAGGAGCTGGCGCTGCGCGGGCACGGCCATATCAGCTTTGGCCATGCCTACGCCGACGACCCGACCGAGGTGCTCGAGTTCTCGTGCGTGGGCTAACGCGAGCGGCGCTTCGCGTAACTGCACATTGCACGCCGGCGTCGCCCCCGGGCGGCGGCCAGTGACGTTCGACGCAAGATGCTGGATTCCCGTCACTGACGGCAAGACCTCCGACTTTCTTTGCCGTTGGATGACGTGCGTGCAGCCGCGTTCGCGGCTATGGAGCCGTCTGCAGGCGCCGGGCGAGGACGGCGATCCCATCTTCGCCGTTGGGCGACTTGAGACGATTCCGGCGCAATGCGCACGCCAAGGCGGGACGAGTGAGCCCGCCCGGTCGTCGGGTGATGAGGCAAATTCGTACTAATTGGGCGTGTTGTCAATCAACACTTGCGGCGCTTGCCATTCTCAAAACCAAGCTCACCCAGTCACAGTTGCGGCACCCCATCCTGCTTTGACTCAATGGCTGCTTTCGACTCCGAGCCGCCCGCCGATGTTCCTGAAAGCTGACTGTCAATTTGACGGAAGCTGACGTTCGCGCCACCGCTACTTCGGCATCCTCGCCGCCAACTTGCCCTGCGCGCCGCGGTCACCGCCCTCGCACCGGACGCCGCAACGGTAGCTCGAGGCAGTGCGCGCGCATCCGGTTGCCGCATCCGCGCGCCCGGCCTGGTTGAGACGCCACTACGGTCACGCCTCGTCCAGCGTGAAACGCCGCGGCTAGCCTGCTGCGCGCGCGAAATCCACCGCGCGCGCGCCACGCAAACTTCGTCGCAAGCGCCGTTTTGTTTCGTGCGTTGCGCGAAACAAACGCAACACGCGCGTCCGGAATGCGCGTCGACGACCGTTTGTTTGTGCCGTGGGACTCACGCGTTGAGTTCTTCCCGTCGGCGCTGCATCTGCAGCAACCCGACGTTTCGACTATCTCACGGAAGGAGACTCTCTCATGCCGGAATCGTCATCGATCGCGCGCGGCGCAAGGCGGATCGCGGTACTCGCCTGTGCGCTGACCCTTAGCGCACCACTCTTCGCCGAGCAGAACGATTATCAAGTCACGACGCTGGTCGCCGATCAGAGCGGCAAGGCGCCCAATACGGATGGCAACCTCCAGAACGCCTGGGGCCTGGTCGCGGGCGCCACGAGCACGTTCTGGATCTCCGCGAACCACACGGGCTTCTCCACGCTGTATAACGGCCTGGGTGCACAAATCACGCCGCCCTCGCCCGTCGTGGTCCCGGCCATGTCGGGCACCGGGCCGGGCTCGCCGACCGGCATCACGACCAATCCTTCGAAGACCGACTTCCTGGTCGACGGGGCGGCCGCGATCTTCCTCTGGGCCACTGAGGATGGCGGGATCGCCGCGTGGAAAGGCGGACCCAGCGCATTCATCACGTTCACGGCGAAGGACGGCGCCGTCTACAAGGGCATCGCGATCGCCGGCAACGGCACCGACCTTCGCCTGTACGCGGCGGACTTCCACAACGGCAAGATCGACGTCCTCGACAACACGTTTGCGCCCACGACGGTGCCGGGCCGCTTCGCGGATCCGAAGATGCCGACCCGCTTCAAGCCCTTCAACATCATGAACCTGCAGGGCAATCTCTACGTCGCCTACGCGGTGCGCGAAGACGATGGCGATGACGAGGTCGCCGGTGAAGGACTTGGCTTCGTCGACGTCTTCGATGCCGACGGCTTCCTGATCGAGCGCGTCGCCTCGCGCGGCAAGCTGAACGCTCCGTGGGGCATGGCCATCGCGCCTGCCGGTTTCGGCCGCTTCAGCAACCACCTGCTGGTCGGCAACAACGGCGACGGCAGGATCAACGCGTATGACCTCAAGAACTTCTCCTTCGACGGGCAACTGGGCACGCCCAACGGAAGGTTGCTGACCATCGACGGTCTTTGGGGGCTCTCGTTCGGCAACGGCTTCCAGCACCAGCCGACGGACACGCTGTTCTTCACCGCGGGCCCGAACGAAGAGACCAACGGGCTGTTCGGCAAGATCGAGGCGCAATAGATTTGAGGCACCTTCGCTGACGGCCGGTCGGGCGGAGAGCGGTCGCTCGCGAATTGGCGCGAACACCATCGCTCAAGCAGCGATGCGGGTAGCGGCCAAATGCAGAGCCATCGGCTGACCGCAAAAGAAAATGTCCCACCGAATGGCGAGCCGTTGATCTGTCTTGTTGCGGGGAAGGATTCGAATCTTCGACTTTCGGGTCATGAGCCCGTCTAGAACGCTCGCGCAAGCAGCCCGACGCCGGATACGACGAGCAACAGGCTCACCGCCATGTGGAACTGCTTGTTCGTCAGCCGTCGATACAAAGCGAGACCTCCGATGGCTCCCAACAGAGCAAAGGGTACGAAGCAGAGGTTTCGAGCGACATCGCCGTGGCTCGGCGATTGCCAGCGCAGGCAAGCGATGGTCACGATCTGCATCGCCAGAATGTAAGGCTGGTAGACAGCGCGCTGTCGGAGCGTGTCCCAGCCGCGCATCCCGCACCAGATCGTCACGACCGAGCCCGGCAACCCGGCGAGCCCTCCGGCGAGTCCTCCCAGCGCACCCGCGGTGGCGTCGTGCCAGACGCTGCCGCGAACGATGCGCGTCTCGCGCCGCATCACGACGTAGCACCCGTAGGCTGTCAGGAACGCTCCCAACCCCACTGCGTAGAAGGCACCATCGACGTGCACGAGCAGCCACACGCCGATGGGTATGGTCACGGCACCCGCCGCGACCATCGGCCACAACACGGGCCACGGAATCGATTCGCGCAACTTCCACACCGCATAGAGTTGGGTCGCGATCGAGCACAGCACCATCGTCTGCACGGCGTGCAGCGGATCGACCGCAAGATACGCGAGCGCAGTGCCGGCCAGCGCCGAAAAGGCGAAACCGGCGATGCTCGACACGAGGGCGGAGAGCAGTACCACGATGGCGGTGGCCGTCACCACCTGCGCGTCTTCACGCTTCGCGAAGATCGCCTCCGCAATATCGGCGAATTCGACAAGGGCCCAGGCACCGAGCGCGACGAGCGAGACCCGTGCGAAGGAAGGGCCGCTCAGCCAGTCGAGGACGCCGCCCATTCGCGCAACCGACGCCGGCTGGGATTGCGCAGCGGCATACGGCGTCGATCGCGGCCAGGCCCGACCGCGGAACGGTACTCCGGGGGCGGACACGCCGTCACGTTCGTTCTGCAACATGGCAGCCTGCGGCGAGCCTAGCGCGACCCGGCGCGCGCAGACTCTTGCATCGATCGCGGTTTCACGTTCAGGAAGATGTTGAACGCGAAGACAAGCACTCCCGCCGCCGCAGCGATTTCGGAGCCGGCGAGGAAAGGCAGGGCCTTGGAATTGCCGAGCAGGAGCAGGGTGAGCGACCCCATCATCACGGGCAGCGCGAGGTTGTGCAGCCAGAAGTGGATCTTGGCGAGGCGACTTTCGCCCGCCTGGGGGAAGACGCTGTAGATCAATCCCGCCAACGCAAGCGTCGTCCATCCCAGCAGGTTCAGGTGCGCATGGACCGGTCGCAGTGCGAAGTTCTCGCTCGCTCCCATCGCGATTCCGAGCCCGACGCCGACGATCAGATAAAGGATCGCAAGCTTGAGCCAGACGGTCGCCGAGGGCGCGAAGGAGAGCGCTTCGGGAGGGTTGGCAGTCGTCGCGTATTGCATGATCGTTTCTCCTTGATTGGATTAAAGGGGTGCTCTCGTGATACCGGACCGCCGTTACCTACGTCGCCGGCCCGATCGCCAACGCTTCGAGGCCGTCACGCTCGCGATGCCGGCCGCGCCATACCGACGCGGCGATGCGGAACGGCCGCGCTAAGGACACGAATTTCGCGCGCGCCCGAGCGATTGCCTGGGCGATGACAACGAAGCCCCGCTGCCCGTGCGCGCCGCCGAGCGCCTGCCGCCGCTGATAGACGAAAAGGAGCAGGGCGAACAACGTTCCGCCGGGGAGCAGGATCTCGAGCAGCAGGTACGGGCCCGCCTTCTGGATGAGGCTTGCGAGAAACCTGATGCTTCGCACGACGGTCGTGTCCACGTGATTGCTCCTCTTTGTCTCCGTTGCGATCTACAAGACGAACCGCTTCTTGCGCCGGGAGGCCCCGGCGCGAGCGTCCGGTTTTTGCGCGTTGCGTTTGCTTTCGTTGTTCGCTGCCGGGGACCGACTGCGTTCAACCGCGGACGCCGGGCTCTCCCCGGTGCCGCCGTTCGACGCCGTTTCGCCGGGCAGACCCGCGGGGCGCGTGTGACGACGGTTCATTTCGTGTTCTCCATTCCGATTCGTTCATCCGGGGGATGCCCCCGGGACATGCGGCAGTCTGCGTGTGGGGTGCTTGCCGATCGCTGACGAATTCGCCTACCGGCGAACGGCGCGCGGTCGCGACGCGAGCGGCTGGCCCGCTGGCGCTCTAGCGCATTGATTCGAAAGGAGTTTTTCCGGCGGAGCGAAGACTCGCCGGCCTTTCCATGCGGCGCGGCACGCGCGTCGCTGCCGCGCGTGCGGCTACCGCATCGACGACTTACCGATGACTTACCGCACGCTCAGGGCGGGCTCGCTACGCCCGTGCCGGCAACGATTTGCCGGTGCAGGCGCTCGGTCTCGGCGGAGGGCTTGACGCCGAGCACAATGGAAAGGAGCTCGCGGCACCGCCTGAACGCGCTGAGCGCTTCGGCCTGATCGCCGCGCGCGGCAAGAGCGCGCATCAGGCCGCGATAGAGCGACTCGGCAAGGTTGTCCGCTTCGAGACCGCGCCGATAGACGTCGATGGCGGTCACCCAGTCGCCTCGGTGCTCGAGTTGCTCACCGAGCCGCATCACCGAGCGCACGAAGCGCGCACGCAGGGCATCGCGTGGCTTCGCGATCCACGGGATTTCCTCGGCGCCCAGCAGCGGGCCCGGATAAGCGTCGAGCAAGCGGCGCGTGATGCGGGCCTGCGAAGGCCCCGCATCGCTCTCGCTGACGCGCTCCGCGGCGTCGAAGGCCGCTTCGAGTGCCCAGACGTCGGTCCAGGCGAGCGCACGGGCGAGCGAAAGCTTTCCGCCCGCGAGCACGAGCGCATTGTCGACGTCGAGCAGCTTGCGCAGTCGGAACAGTGTCGTGTCGAAGGATGTCTTGGCCGCCGCGCCGTCGGCGTCCGGCCACAGTGCAGCCATCAGCTGCTGGGTGTCGACGTCGTTGCCGCCGAGCGCCACCAGCAGCTTGAGCATCTCGAGCGGCCGCTGCTGCGCCTTGCCGGTGAAGCGCATCGGTTGCCCGTCGCGAATCAGCTCGAATCCGGAGAGCGCGCGAATGCGCAACCGGAACGGCCACGCCGGACCGGCGTCGGGAGGCGCCGCGAGCGCATTGTGCTCGATCAGCGTGCGCACGAAATCGGCTTCGATGCCGTGCTCGAGCGCGTAGTTCGCGAGTCGCGCCGCCAAGTCGGGCCGGCTGCGCATGAGCACGAGCTGCCCGCGGGAGCGGTAATCGGCGAGCACGCTTGCAAGGCATTCCGACGCGCGTAGCGTATTGCCGCCCTCGATGTCGAAGTCGATCTGGAACAGCTCGCGTTGCTGTTCGAAGGTCCGCCGATCGACGGGCGACGCCTGTGCGATCGCTTCGTCAAGGTCGCGCAGGCCGCCTTCGCGATCGCCGGACGCGAGCCGCGCGTGGGCGAGGCGCGCGACGAAATGCGGCATCTGCATCGTGGGAAGTCCCGTGCTCCCTGCCGAGCGCGACCGCCCGTTCGGCGTCCTGCACCGCCACGGCGAACTGCCCCACGCGCTGCTCGAGCGTTGAGCGAATGTAGTGGAAATACGCCCAGTCCATGCGGCGGGTCGGGGACATCCTTCGTTCCATCGCCTCCATCAGCGCCTTCGCCGCTGCATGATCGCCTTTGCTCACCAGCGCGGAGGCTTCCGCGTGATCGATCTCGAACAGATGAGCCTCGAGCCCATAGCGCTCGGCGATTGCGCGAGCTTCCTTGATCACGGCGGCCGACTCGCCGTAGCGGCCGCCGATGTAATGCCAGAACGACAGGTGGGTGCGCCACCACACCTGCATCAGCGGCGTCACTTCGGGCCGGGTGACGATCGGCTCGATGCGGGCAACGAGTGCAGAGGCCCGCTCGCCTTTGTCCTTCCAGTTGAGGTAATTGAACAGCGTCGAGGCCGCCATCATCCGCGCGTTGACGTCGTTTTCGCCGTCGATCAGCTCGTCGAGACGTTGGGCGCAATGGTCCAGGTTTTCGTCCTCGGGACGGCGAAACAGAAGTGCGATCACGTAGGCGGCGCGCGCCCGCAGCTCGGACTCGCGATCGAGTTCGCCAATCTGTCCTTCACCCAGCAGCCGCTCGAATTCCGGCAGCCAGCGATCGAGCGGAGCGAAATTCGCCCACTCGTAGTAGTAACCGGTGACGATCGTGCTGAGCGCGAGCGCCTGGCCGCGAAGATCGCCGGCTGCGCGGAAGGCGTCGTAGGCGCGCTCGAGCGCGGGTCGGCCGCGCTGCGGCAGAACGAAGATCCATGCCCGACCGAACCAGTATTCGAGCCACGGATCGCTTTCGCGCAGGCCGGACGGCAGCGCCTCGATCCAGTCCGACAGGGCCTGCGCTCGGCCCTGGCGCGCCCAATCGAGCGCGTTCGCGCGAATGAGCGAGCGCATTGCTTCCCACTCGCCGGCATCGCGGAAGAGCGCCAGCGCGTCGCTCACCTGCCCGCGGCCGGCGAGAAGCTCGGCGGCCCGCACGCTCGCGACGCGGCGCTCGTCTTTCGAGAGCCGCCGGCGCATCTCTTCGAGAAGAAACTCCCGGAAGAGCGCGTGGTAGTGGTAGCTCGTCTCGTCGCCGCGGCGGCGATCGGTGAAGAGATGGCGGCGATAGAGGTATTCGAGCAGGCGCGGGGCCTCCTCGTCACCGGTGAGCGCAATCGCCTCCGACGACGTGATCGACGGCGGAATCGCCGTCAGCATCAGCACGCGCTGGTTCGCCGGTCGCGCGCCGTTGAAGATCTCACCGGCGAAATACTGGAAGATCGCGTCCTTGCCCTCGCCGAGCGTCTCGTCGAGTGTGCCGCCGTGGCGACTCAGGTGCTCGCGCAGGAGGACGAGCGCCGCGACCCAGCCGCCACTTTGTCGCTGAATGCGCTGCAGATCGTCCTGCTCGGAATGCTTGCCGCCGAGGATCGCCTCGGCCTCCTGCGCCGTGCAGCGGAGCGCCGCCTCGTCGATGCGCGCGATGCGGCGGCTCGCGACGAGCCGCGCGAACTCGGGTGGCGGGTCGGAGCGCGACACCACGATGAGCGTGATGCCTTCCGGGATTTCCTCCAGCCCTTGCGCGAGCGCCGCGCGCTGGTCGGGCTGCGTCGGGGCCTCGTGGAAATTGTCGAGAACGATAGCGCACGGATGTGGCAGCGCCGAGAACAGGTCGCGGAAGAAACCGCGTGCGAAGCGGGCGAGATTCTGCTGCGGCTCGGACGTGAACAACGGCAGCGACGCCGCCTTCGCCGAGACCTGCTGCGCGGCGATGCGCATGTAATGGACGAATGTCGCCGGGTCGGCATCGCCGACGTCGACCTGATACCAGACATGACGCAGATTGCGCGCCTCGACGTAGCTCGCGACGAGCGTTGTCTTGCCGGCGCCGGGCGGCGCGCACACCCAGACGATCGGTCGCGTGGCCGCTTCGTCGAGGAGCGAGTAGAGACGCGGCCGTGGAAGCGCGTCGTAGAGCTTGGGCCGCGTGAGCTTGGCGAGGGTGCGCGAACGGGCAGCCACGGGGCTAGGAGCCTGTCGGGCGTGCTGTCGCGCATG
This sequence comes from uncultured beta proteobacterium, assembly GCA_963733985.1. GTDB lineage: Bacteria > Pseudomonadota > Gammaproteobacteria > Burkholderiales > Casimicrobiaceae > CAIWHR01. The sequence goes on from CAVTFF010000024.1 coordinate 19,810, forward strand.
CGACGGCGACGAGTTGGGTGCAGTTCAAGGCGCGCGCCCGAAGGCATACCGGGAGTATGGCGAGGGCGCGCAACACAGAAATGCGCCCAAATCGCCCCGTCCCTTCGGGTTGCTGCCAAAAGGCGCGTCTGCGTCGTTGCAAGGCTTGCGAATATTCCCGATATTCGCTTCGCCTCGCGCCTGGCAGCCATCGCTTTTTGGCCCAGCAACGCATACGTGAGAGCAAGCCCGACAGGCTCCTAGTGGCGAGGCTCGTGGACCGGCCCGGTCCACTCGGTGGCCAATTCCGCCAGATCCGGCGGGACAGTCGGCGGCGCGGCGACGGCAGGCGTTCCAAGATAGAGAAAACCGACGATGCTGTCCCCTGCATCGAATCCGAGCGCCGCTTTGACGCCGCCGTCATAGGCCGCCGGTCCTGTGCGCCAGAACCCGCCAAAGCCCAGCGCGTGCGCCGCGACCAGAATATTCTGCGCGGCGGCACCCGCGGAGATGATCTGCTCGACGGCGGGAACGTTCTTGTGCTCGCGCAGCCGCGCGGCCACGACGACGATCAGCGGTGCGCGCAGCGGTTTTGCGCGCTCCTTCGCGAGCGCCGCTTCCGGCGCACCCGGATCGCGCACCCTGAGCGCGGCCGCCAGCACGTCGCCCAGCTCGGATCGCGCCGCGCCGCGGACGACGACAAAGCGCCATGGATGCAGCCGGCCGTGATCAGGGGCGCGCACCGCGGCGCGGAGCATTGCGTCCAACGCCGCGCGATCCGGGGCAGGGTCCGCGAGCGAGAGCGGGCTCGCGCGCGTCGTCAGGGCTTCCAATGCGTCCATCAGGGTCGCTCCCGTTCCTGTGACACGCGTGCACCCACGACCGGAACCATCCGGACGGCATGGCCCCCGCGCACCATGGGCTCATCGGCCAGTCGCCGCGCCTGCGCATCGCGATCCGTCACGGGGTCTCCTTGCGCGTGAACAGGCCGACCCGTGAGCATTCGAGATCCACGTGCACGCGAGGTCAGCGGCCGAGCGCGATTTCCACGCGGCGGTTGCGCCTGCCTTCGCTGCGAATCCGCAGCACGCGGATGGCGCCGATCTCAGCGATGTTCCTGACATGCGTGCCACCGCACGGTTGCAGGTCGATACCGGGGATCTCGAGCAGGCGAACACGCCCCGCGCCGCGCGGCGGCTGCACGCTCATCGTCTTGACGAGCTCGGGGCGGGCGTCGAGCTCAGCGTCGGTGATCCACACGGTTTGCGTTTCGACGGCGCGAGCGATCAACGCATTGGTTTCCCGCGCGATCCGTTCGGCGTCGAGGAGGCTCATGTCGATGTCGAAATCGAGGCGGGCTTTTTCGGGGGAGATGTTGCCGCCGGTGACGGGGGCGACGACCACGCACGACATCACATGGAGCGCAGTGTGCAGGCGCATCAGCGCGTAACGGCGCTCCCAGTCGATCTCGAGCGAGAGCGTTTCACCGGGCGCCGGCCGCGGCGCATCGGGGACCGGGACGTGCAGCACCGTCTCGCCGCCGCCGCCCTTGCGGGTGTCCGCGATCGGGATGCACTCGCCATTGGGGCGTCGCAGCACCCCCGTGTCGCCCTGCTGACCGCCGCCCAGCGGATAGAAGATCGTTCGATCGAGCTCGATGCCGTCATCGTTCACCGCGACAACGCGCGCGCCCGCGGTCCTCGCGTATGCATCGTCCCTGTACAGCAATTCGGTGGGCATGGCGATCGAACCGGCAATGCGGCGAACGTGTCATATTAGCATCGGTCGGCTGATCGAGCGTCGCAAGCCCGGCGCACGCGCGCCTGTCCGACGCCGACATCTGCTATCGTCGCGTCCATGCCGGCGGTCATCTCCGTGTCGAACCTCTCCAAGACCTACGCGTCCGGGCTTCGAGGCGCTGAAGGGCATCAACCTGGACATCCGCCGCGGCGAGATCTTCGCGTCTGCTCGGGCCCGAACGGCGCCGGGCAAGACGACGCTGATCAGCATCATCTGCGGCATCGTCAATCCGACCGCGGGCACCGTGCTCGTCGACGGCCACGACATCGTCGCCGACTACCGCGCGTCGCGCTCGATGATCGGCCTCGTGCCGCAGGAGCTCACGACCGACGCGTTCGAGACCGTGTGGGCGACCGTGTCCTTCAGCCGCGGGCTGTTCGGCAAGCCGCCGAATCCCGCCCACATCGAAAAGGTGCTGAAGGATCTGTCGCTGTGGACAAGAAGGACAGCAGGATCATCACGCTGTCGGGCGGCATGAAGCGCCGGCTGCTGATCGCCAAGGCGCTGTCGCACGAGCCGCAGATCCTGTTTCTCGACGAGCCCACCGCCGGCGTCGACGTCGAGCTGCGCCGCGACATGTGGAACCTCGTGCGCTCGCTGCGGGACGGCCGGCGTGACGATCATCCTGACCACGCATTACATCGACGAGGCCGAGGAGATGGCCGACCGCGATCGGCGTCATCAGCAAGGGCGAGATCATCCTGGTCGAGGACAAGGTCGAGCTGATGCGCAAGCTCGGCAAGAAGCAGCTGACGCTGCAGCTGCAGCACCCGCTCGCGCGCAGTTCCCGCGCGGCTCGCGCGCCTACCGCCTCGAGCTCGCCGGCGGCGGCAACGAACTCACCTACACCTACGACACCGCAAGGCGAGCGCGCCGGCATCGCCGCGCTGCTCGAGGACCTCGACGAGGCGGGCATCGGTTCAAGGATCTGCAGACGACGCAGAGCTCGCTCGAGGACATTTTCGTCGAGCCTGGTGAGGGACGGGCAATGAACCTGCACGCGGTCCGCGCGATCTACCGCTTCGAGATGGCGCGCGCGCGGCGCACGCTGATGCAGAGCATCATCTCGCCGGTGATCTCGACCTCGCTCTATTTCGTCGTCTTCGGCGCGGCGATCGGCTCGCGCATCCAGCAGATCGACGGGATCAGCTACGGCGCGTTCATCGTGCCCGGGCTGATCATGCTGTCGCTGCTGACGCAGAGCATCTCCAACGCGTCGTTCGGCATCTACTTTCCGCGGTTCACGGGAACGATCTACGAGCTCCTGTCGGCGCCGGTCTCGTATCTCGAGATCGTCGTGAGCTACGTCGGCGCGGCGGCGACCAAGTCGATCATCCTCGGCGCTCATCATCCTCGCGACCGCGGGGCTGTTCGTGCCGCTGCACGTCGCGCACCCGGCGTGGATGCTCCTGTTCCTCGTGCTCACGGCGGTGACGTTCAGCCTGCTGGGCTTCATCATCGGCATCTGGGCCGACGGCTTCGAGAAGCTGCAGCTCGTGCCGCTGCTGATCGTCACGCCGCTCACCTTCCTCGGCGGCAGCTTCTATTCGATCGACATGCTGCCGCCGTTCTGGCAGAAGGTGACGCTGTTCAATCCCGTGGTCTATCTGATCAGCGGCTTTCGCTGGAGCTTCTACGGCATCGCCGACGTGAGCGTCGCGGTGAGCCTCGCGAATGACCGTGGTGTTCCTGGCGATCTTCCTGGCGATCGTCGCGTGGATCTTCAGGACGGGCTATCGGCTGAAGAGCTGACAGCTAAAAAGGCCCGGCGTTCGCCAGGCCCTGCTCGACGGATCGGCGAGCAGCCTCGAGCGTCAGTCTTCGTCATCCCAGTGGCCGGCGCGGTAATGCCACCGGTCGCCGTGACGCTCCATCACGTAGGGTACCCAGTGATGACCTTCGCGATTGACGATGTATTCGCCGTCGCGCCAAACGTAGTTGTGCCCGTCCCAAGCATAGTGGCCGGGCTCGTAGATGTAGCCTTCACGCGGCGCCGGGGTAATGATGTCGATGCGGCCCGGCAGTGTCGGCGGGGCATCGCCGATTTCGACGTCGATCACGCGCGCTGCCTGCGCCATCGTGGCCATGCCGAACGTACCGATCGCCAACGCCAATGCAGCAGCAATAGTTCGCAGATTCATGGTGCCTCCTTGTGAGTTACGGTTCATGGGGAGCGCCCGTTCACGCAGACGCCCCATCGGGTCAGCCGCGGACGTCGTGCGACGTCTCCCCGCATTCCGCATGGCCGCATCCGCAGCCTCCCGGGCCACCGGCAATGTCGGCGTCGGGGACTGGAGCGCTCGCCCGGTCCTCGCAGTGGTCGCTGCAATACTTTTCGCCGGGCGCAACCATGCAATTGCACGGTGCGTGATCGCATTTGTGATTGGTGAGCGCACTCGCCGTTTGCATGGTCAGACCGGGAATGCCGGCGGCAAATGACCTTCCGTGCCACGACGCGCATCGGTTTCAGTGTCAATGCGGCGGCGAGGCGCCATTTCGGGCGGTTCAGCGGGCATATTGCCCACGCGCCGCCAGATGCCGTCGTCCGCTCGCGAGGTCGTCGGAATCCTGGGAGGGTCGCGCAGCGATCACGGTCCTTGCCACCAGTGCAATGATCAGGAGAGCGATCGAGCCCGCAAGCAACAGCGTCGGCCAGTTGAACGTCGTGAAGTTGAAGTACGTGCCGAAATTGACGTCGGAAAGAAGATCACGCGTCGAGGTCGCCGCGGCGGCCGGAGTCGCCGCCGACAAACCAGGCACGATCCAGGCACCGCCGCGGCGCAATGCAAAGCGTTTTCTCATCGTTCGCTCCAGGAAATGTGAATCGATGAGGTCAATTTGGACCCGCGGGGAGCAACTCGGTATCGGCGATGTCCGATTCAGGCGTCGGACGTCGTCCGAACGGGGAGTCCGACCAATGACGGTCCGCGCGCCGGAGGCCCGCCCGCGCCGTCATGCGGGCGCGCATGCTTTCAAGGGGTTGTGGCGATGTTGTTCTGTACCCGCCGCGGGCGCGCCGCGTGCCTTCGCACGAAGCATCCTCCGGTACCATGTCGCCTTGGACGATGGCGTGATGGACACGGCCGGCACGTATGACGTTCTGATACTGGGCGGCGGCAACGCGGCGCTGTGCGCGGCGCTGACGGCCGCCGCGCGGGGCGGAGCGTGCTCGTGCTCGAATGCGCGCCGAAGCATTTTCGCGGCGGCAACAGCCGGCACACGCGCAACCTGCGCTGCATGCACGACGCGCCCGCGGACGTGCTGACCGATGCGTATCCCGAGGAGGAGTACTGGCAGGATCTGTTGAAGGTCACCGGAGGGCGAGACCAACGAGCGGCTCGCGCGGATGACGATCCGGCACGCGGCGACGTGCCGCAGCTGGATGGTCGCGCACGGCGTGCGCTTTCAACCGTCGCTCGGCGGCACGCTGCACGTCTCGCGCACGAACGCGTTCTTCCTGGGCGGCGGCAAGGCGCTGATCAACGCCTACTACCGCGCGGCGGAGGCGCTCGGCGTGCGAGGTGCGCTACGACACGCGAGGTGACGCGACTCGATCATCGTGACGGCCGGATTCGTTTCGGCGCATCGTTGCGTGCGCACGGCGCCGAGCACGAGATTCGCGCAAGGACGGTCGTCGCGGCCGCCGGCGGCTTCGAGTCGAACTCGCAGTGGCTCGAGGGAGGCTGGGGCCCGGTCGGCCGACAACTTCATCGTCCGCGGCACGCCTTACAACATGGGGCGCGTGCTGCGGCTCCTGCTCGACAGCGGCGCCAAGTCCGATCGGCGACCCGACGCAGGGGCACTGCGTGGCGATCGACGCGCGCGCGCCGAAGTTCGACGGCGGGCATCTGCACGCGCGTCGATTGCGTGTCGCTCGGCATCGTCGTCAACGAGCGGGGCGAGCGCTTCTACGACGAGGGCGAGGATTTCTGGCCGAAGCGCTACGCGATCTGGGGGCGCCTGGTCGCGCGGCCAGCCGGACCAGATCGCCTACTCGATCATCGACGCGAAGGCGATGGGCAAGTTCATGCCGCCGGTGTTCCCGGCGATCGACGGCGCAGACGATCGCGCGAGCTCGCACGCCGCGCTCGGCTCGATCCGCGGACGCGTTCGACCGCGACCGTCGCGCGATTCAACGCGGCCGTGCCGCCCGGGACGCTTCGACCACACGATGCTCGACGACTGCGCGACGGAAGGGCTGACGCCGCCGAAGACGCACTGGGCGCGGCCGATCGACACGCCGCCGTTCTTCGCGTTATCCGCTGCGGCCCGGGCATCACGTTCACCTACCTCGGGCGTCACGGTGAACGAGCAGGCGCAGGTGATCTTCGGCGGACGGCACGCCAGCGGCCAACATGTTCGCGGCCGGGCGAGATCATGGCGGGCAACGTGCTCGGGCAAGGGATATCTGGCGGGCATCGGCATGTCGATCGGCACGGCGTTCGGCCGCGTCGCGGGCGAGGAGGCCGCGCGCCATGTCGCAGCGCTAGTGACGATCCCCGTGGCGCTGCGTCGAGCCGAAGGGCCAGCGCGATGGCCGAGCCATCTGCAACGCCTGCCGCTACTGCGAGGGCTTCTGCGCGGTCTTCCCGGCGATCGAGCGACGCTCGAATTCGCCGAGGGCGATGTCGACTATCTCGCCAACCTTTGCCACAACTGCGGGTCCTGCTACTACGCGTGCCAGTACGCGCCGCCGCACGAATTCGCAGCTCAATGTGCCGCAGAATGATGGCCGAGATCCGCGCGCGAGAGCTATCGCGAAGTATGCATGGCCCGGAGCGCTCGCGCGGCTCTTCGAGCGCAACGGACTCGTCGGTCAGCCTGGCTACGCGCGGCGGGTCTCGCGCTCTTCCTGCTTGGCGATGGTCTTGCCGTCGACCGTGGCGCTTCTTCGCGGCGCACGCCCGATGGCGAAGGTTCGTTCTACGCGCTGTTTCCGCACCGCGCTGATGGCGTACGCTTTCGGCCTGGTCTTCGTCTTCGCCGTCTTCGCGCTGGGCATCGGCGCCGCCCGGTTCTGGCGCGACACCGGGGACGGAAGCGCGCGAGCTCGTGCGTCCGGCGCCGTTCCGCAATCGCGTGAGCGACGCGCTGCAACTCAAGTACCTCGGCGGCGGCGGCGACGGCTGCACTTATCCGGATGAACGTCCGTCGCACTGCCGCCGCCGGTTCCATCACCTCGACATTCTACGGCTTCCTGCTCTGCTTCGCTTCGACCTCGGTCGCCACGGTCTATCACTATGGCTTCGGGTGGCGCGCGCCGTATCCGTTCTCGAGCGTGCCGGTGGTGCTGGGGACACGCTCGGCGGCATCGGATGCTGATCGGGCCGGCCGGCTTGCTGTGGCTCAAGTCGCGCCGCGATCGCGGCGCTGTGGAGCCGAGCCAGACCGGGCATGGACGTCGCTTTCCTGGCCCTGCTGCTGTTCTCGCGAGCGCGAGCGGTCTTGCCCTGCTCGCGCTGCGCGAGACGGCGGCGATGGGCGCGCTGCTGGCGGTTGCACCTGGGCATCGTACTGGCGCTGTTCCTCACGTTGCCGTACGGCAAGTTCGTGCACGCCGTGTATCGCTTGGCGGCGCTCGTCCGCTTCCACGTCGAGCGGCGCCGGCCCTATGCCGGAATGGGGCTGCGGAATAGAAGATACGAACGAGAGCTGACACGGTACCAGACGGACGTGCCGGCAGTATCAGACCTCAAATCCAACGGAGGAGATCCATGAAGGCTTCTGCTCGCATGCACAGCGATGCATCGCCCTGCTCGCGGCCGGCCCGGCCGGCATGCGCAGCGAGCCGATCGTCATCAAGTTCAGCCACGTAGCTGCGCCCGACACGCCGAAGGGGCAGGCCGCCCTCGATTCAAGCGGCTCGCCGAGGAGCGGACCAAGGGGCCGTCAAGGTCGAGGTCTATCCGAACAGCCAGCTGTTCAAGGACGCCGAGGAGCTCGACGCGCTGCAGCTCGGTTCGGTGCAGATGCTGGCGCCGGTGCCCGGCAAGTTCGGTCCCGCGGGAATACCCGAATTCGAGGTGTTCGATCTGCCGTACATGTTTCCCGACCTCGAGGCCCTGCAGCGCGTCTATCAAGGGCCCGGCGGGCGAGGCGCTGCTGAAGAAGCTCGAATCGAAGGGGATGGTCGGCCTTGCGTTCTGGAACAACGGCTTTCGCGTCATGAGCGCGAACCGGCAGATCCATGCGCCGGCCGAGATGAAGGGTCTCAAGATGCGGATCAACTCGTCGAAGGTCAACGCGGCGATCATGAAGTCGGTCGGCGCAGTTCCGCAGACGATGGCGTTCTCGGAGGTCTACCAGGCGCTGCAGACCGGCGTGATCGACGGCACCGAGGGGCCGCTCTCCAACCTGTACACGCAAAAGCAGTACGAGGTGCAGAAGCACGTCACGCTCACCTACCACACGATCAGCAACTACGTCGTCGTCGGTGAACAAGCCCTTCTGGGACAAGCTGCCGCCCGACATCCGCGCGATCCTCGAAGGCGCGATCAAGGACGCGACGGCGCTGAACGACAGAATTCGGTGAAGGACGAGCAGACGGCGATCGCCGGCATCAAGGCGTCGGGCAAGAGCGAGATCTACATGCCGACGGCGGCCGAAAAGGAGGCGTGGGTGAAGGCGATGCTGCCGGTGCAGGACGAGATGGCGTCGCGCGTCAAGAAGGAAACGATCACGATGATCCGCGACGCGGTGGCGGGCAAGGCGAAGTAGCTGCCTTGAACGCCGACCGGACCCGATCGATCACCGCGAACGAAAGAGCGAAACGATGGGCGCGACCCTGATTGACTCCGCGATCTTCGGCGACATCTTCTCGACCCCCGCGATGCGCCGCGTCTGGTCCGACGAGAACCGCACCGCGAAGTACCTCGAGATCGAGAAGGCGCTCGCCAAGGTCCAGGGACGTCTCGGGATCATTCCGCAGGAAGCCGCCGACGAGATCGTCCGCAACTGCGACGTCTCGCGGATCGACATGGACAAGCTTCGGGCGCAGACGGAGCGGATCGGGTATCCGGTCCTCGGCGTCGTATCGCAGCTGAACGCGCTCTGCCGCGACAAGCTCGGCGAATATTGTCACTGGGGCGCGACCACGCAGGACATCACCGACACGGCGACCGTGCTGCAGATGCGCGACGGCCTCGAGTTGATCGAGGCGGATCTCGACGCGATCGCAGGCGCGCTCGCCGCGCTGGCCCGGCGGTATCGCGATACGCCGATCATCGGTCGCAGCAATCTGCAGCAGGCGATTCCCGTCACGTTCGGCTTCAAGATGGCCGCGATTCTTGCCGGCATCGAGCGGCACCGGCGAGCGCCTGGTAGAGTTGAGGCCGCGGGTACTGATAGGCGAGTTCGGCGGCGCGTGCGGGACGCTCGCGTCGATCGAGAAGGGCGCACTGGAAACGCAGGCCGGCCTGATGGCGGAGCTTGGGCTTGCGGTGCCCGACATCGCCTGGCACACGGTGCGCGACACCATCGCGGAAGTCGGCTGCTTCCTCGGGTTGGTGGGCGGCTCGCTCGGCAAGATCGCAATGGACGTCAAGCTGATGATGCAGCACGAGGTGGCCGAGGTCTACGAACCGTTCGCGCCGGGACGCGGGTCGAGCAGCACGATGCCGCAGAAGCGCAATCCGATTTCGAGCTGCTATATCCACGCGGCGGTGTCGATGGTGCGCCAGCACACGGCGGCGCTGCTCGACGCGATGATCGCCGACCACGAACGGTCGACCGGTCCGTGGGAAATCGAATGGATCGCGCTGCCGGAGGCCTTCTGCCTGACCGCCGGCGCGTTGAAGCAGACACGACTCGTCCTCGGGCGGGCTCGAAGTCGACGCGGCCAAGATGCGCGCCAACATCGACCTCACTCACGGCCTCGTGATGTCCGAAGCGGTGATGATGGGCCTCGGCCCGTACATCGGACGCGAGCACGCCCACGATCTCGTCTACGATCTTTGCCGTGAAGCGATCGCGACGAAGCGTCCGCTGCTGGATGTCCTGGTGGCGCATCCGGAAATCAACAAGCACCTCGACCGCAACGCCTTGGCGAAGCTCTGCGATCCCGTCAATTACCTCGGGCAGGCAGGCAAGATGGTCGATCAGGTGTTGAGCAAGCTGATCTAGTGGGTGCCGGAACCCGCGGTCGCCTTCGCTGCTCCAACACGCACGACCCTTATGCGGTCGTCCGGCTTGGAGCGATCGTGACGCGGCTTTCGCGCTGGAGCGCGGCAAGCGCATTCGTGGTGCTCTTCGGCCTCGGCGCCGCGTCGGCGCGGGCCGATCCGTCGCTCGTGCTGCCGCCGTTGCCGCTTCCCGGACCCTATCCGGTCGCCTGCAGCAACGTGACCCAGGACTTCGGCCGTCTCGCTCCGGGCGAGGACGTGCAGACGTACTGGGAGGGCGTGCCGCGCGCCGACGGCTCGCCGCGCTACGTCACGGACCTCCTGTCGGACGCCGCAAACACACTCTCCGTGGTCGTCAACGCGCCGAGCGACGAAAACGTCTACGGCTCGTTCGCCGGTCGCGCCGTACCTTACGTCGTGCTGGTCTGCTATCCGACCGCCGGCGACAACCCGCGGCCGGACTACACGCTGCCGACCGGGCGGTCGGTGCCGCACATGCAGCGCGGGTCGGACCCGCCGCTGTGGCCCGATCCCACGACGCGTTTTCCGTTGCTCGCGTTCTCCCACGGCTACATGGGGAGCCCGATCTCGAACGATTACGTCATGCGATCGCGGTGCTCGCGAGCTTCGGTTACGTCGTCGCCGCGCCGTTCCACGGCGATCCGCGGATTGCGCCCAATCTCGTGCTGGACAACGTCGGCGACATCGTCTACCTGATCCTTCATCTTCGCGATTTCCTGGCATTGCAGGCGCTCCGGCCGCTGTCGATGTCGGCGACGATCGACCTGCTGCTCGCGAACCCGGGGTGGCGCGACCACATCGATGCGACAAGGATCGGCGGCTTCGGCGCGAGCCTGGGCGGCGAAACGATGCTGCTGATGGTCGGGGCGGGCCTCACAACGTCGCTCGGCTTGTCGTGGTCGCAGTCGATGAACGATTCGCGGCTCAAGGCGGCCGTCGGCTATGTCCCGTATTTCGGCCAGCCGATCTTTCCCGCGTTTGGCCGCGACCAGCACGGGCTCGACGGCGTCTCGCTGCCATTTCTCGCGATCAGCGGCACCGCGGACACGACGGCGCCGATCCTGATGACGTTCCAGGGGCTGACGCCGCTAGCCGGCCCCCGCGAGCTGGTCGCCCTCAACGGCGTCAAGCATGGCTTCGACATCCCCTCGACCAACGATATCTTCACGTGGACGGTGACGTTCCTCGACGCCGAAGTTCGCGGCGATCCGGCGGCCCAGGCAAGGCTCGCGCAAATGGCGAGCGTTGCGGGCGGGGGCGACGATCACGTTGTCCTGCCGTGGAACGCCGCGGCACCGATCAATTACGGCGGACTGTGGTGGAACGCGCCCGCAGGATCGGAGCCGGGGTGGGGCTTGACCGTCGCCCACGAGGGCGATCTCGTCTTCGCGACGTGGCTCACTTACGATCTCTCCGGCCGTCCGCTGTGGCTGTCGATGATCGCGCCACGAGCCGGCTCCAGCACGTACGCCGGGACGATCTACCGGACGACCGGCCCGCCCTTCAATGCGATTCCGTACGATCCCGCTCGCGTTACCGTGACGGCCGTGGGGTCGGGCACGCTCACCTTCGGCGATCCGACCAACGGCATGTTCACCTACAGCGTCAGCGGCGCGGCGCAGACCAAATCGATCACCCGCTACGCGTTCGGGCCGTTGCCGACCTGTGTGTTCGGCGCGCAGCCCAATCTCGCGCTCGCAACTAACTACCAGGATCTGTGGTGGAACGCACCTTCCGGCTCCGAGCCCGGCTGGGCCATCAGCGTAACCCAGCAAGGCGACACGCTGTTCGCGGCATTGCTCACGTACGATCTCGACGGAGCGTCGATGTGGCTCACCGCGAGCGCGCCGAAAACCGGCCCCGGCATGTATGCGGGAACGCTCTATCGGACGACCGGGCCCTCGTTTGCCGCCATGCCGTTCGATGCATCGCAGGTGACGGCGATACCGGTTGGCAGCGCAAGCGTCGCCTTTGCCGACGGCAATCGCGGCACGCTCGCGCTCACGATCAACGGCTTCGGCGTGACGAAGCAGATCACGCGCGACGTGCTGGTCGCTCCCGGCACCGCTTGCCAATAGGGATTGGTGCTTGTCCTACGTGTCGCCAGCGATGCAGCCGACAGGATAATCGGATGTCCGGCGATGGCGGTCTCACCCTCGCCCGGCGACGATGATGTCGTCACTGCGGGCAGCGGGGCTCTTCGTTTCCGCGGTGACCCCAGAACGGACTCATGCTCAAGAAAATCGTCCTTCGCATTGCCACGCTGGCGTCGCCGGCGCTGACTGCCTGCAATACGATGGAAGGAATGGGCAGAGACGTTTCCGCCGCCGGTCGGTCGGTTTCGGAAGAGGCGCGGGAGCACGGGCGGGAGCACGGGCATTACTAGGTCCCGATCCCCGCAGGCGAGGGTGGCGCGCACGCAGCGCGAATCGTGACGCGGCGTGCTGCGCCCATCGATTGAAAAACGCGGCGCGGCCGTTCCACGCGCCGCATTCGTCATTCGCGGCGAGCGCGAGCCCGTAGTGCGGTCGCTTCAGTGTCCCGTTAGCGGCCGGAAATCGAGCCACGCACAGAGCGCATCCTTGAGCGCGACGCCGGCGCGCCAGAATCCCACGTCTCGCGGATCGAGCTTCGCTGCGTGCCGCAGGATCGTGTCGTAGGCGTGCTTCTTGGTTTCGAAGTCGACGGCCGGATCGCGAATCGCCTCGCGAAATTCCTCGACCTCGGAGACGAATTCTCCGGAAGCTATACCGCTCTTTTCGATGTGGACCGGCATTTCCATGGGGCGCCTCCATTTGCAGCCCAGGCGGCGCAGCGAAAGTGTGACACGTTGCCGCTCGCTGCTGCCCTCGTCTTGTCCTTCCTCACGCAAGGACCGTACCAGTACGACTTGACCGCTGCGAACCACTCGGGCCGGCCGAACCGGTGAGGCCTGCGGTCTTTCGGAAGTTCTTGCGGGGCCTCGCAAAATCGGCAGCGGCACCGAAACGGGACGCCTGCCGTCGCGCTACGGCAGTCGACTGACGCGGGGCGTGCATTCCCACAATTGCCGCAAGGCCAGGAAAGGTTTACGCATTCGGCCGTAATCACGGGCGTCGTGACCACGGCGGCGACCGGCAGCACATGGCCTTCGTGTCAACCCGCTGCGCCAGCCGATCCGCTCGGTCCTCCGCGGGCCGCTTTCTCCCGCCATGCAACCCACCACGCGCGCGCATCCTCGCGCGTCCACGGCGGGAGGTCGAGGGTGTCCAGCACTGCAACGATTTCGGCGACCGTATTCGGTCGCTCCGCCGGGGCTTTCGCAAGGCAGCGCGCGATGAGAGCGTCGAGCGGGGCCGGAATGTCGCGGACCAGCGTCGACGCGCGGGGCGCGGCCTCCGACAGCACGATGCGCAGCAGCGTAGCCTGATCCCGCTCGTCGAACGGCGGGCGCCCGGTCACGAGATAGAAGAGGATCGCGCCGACGCCGTAGACATCGGCCCGCGCATCGACGTCGCTCGGGTGGCCGATGCGCTCAGGCGCCATGTAGGCGGGCGTGCCGAGCACGCGCACTTGCTGAGTCAGCAGGCGGTCGTCCTCGGGTCGCGCGACGGCGCCGCCGTTGCCGACGCGCTTGACAATGCCGAAATCGAGCAGCTTGACGAAATCGTACTCGCCGCCACGCTCGGTCAACATTACGTTGTCCGGCTTTACGTCGCGATGGACCATCTCCTTGCCATGGACCTCGGCGAGGGCGGCGCAGATCTGGCGGACGATGTGGCACGTGCGCGCGAGCGGCGGCGTTCCGTCGCGGACGACCAGCAGATCGAGCGTCAGGCCGTCGAGGTATTCCATTGCGTAGTAGAAGAGGCCGTCGGACGTGTGGCCGAAGTCGTAGATCTCGACGGTGTTCGGATGCTCGAGCGAGCTTGCGAGCCGCACTTCGCGCTCGAAGCGGGCGAGAAGCTCGTCGGTCGCGAGATGGCGCTTCAGGATCTTGACCGCGGTGGGGCGTTTCAGCAGCGCGTGGCGGGCGAGATAGACGGTGGCCATCCCGCCCTCGGCGAGCTCGCGCTCGAGCCGGTAGGCGCCGATCTTGCGTCCGGCACTCACGTTGCGCGACAGGCGCGCGAGCGCGAGTGTCGACCAGCCCGCCCACGCCGCCGTCAGCACAAGCAGCGCAAACGTGCCGGCGAGCGTATAGCGGACGTAACGCAACGGCGCATACGCCTCGTCGATTCCGATCTCGGCGACGATCCCCATCCGCTCGTCGCGCAGCCAACGCCATGCGCCTATGACTTCCGCGCCGCGATAGTTGCGATAGGGATCGAGAAGCACGCCCCGCAGCGTCGCCTCGCCGGAGGCGCTCGCCGTGGCGAGGGCCGCCGCCACGGGTCTTGTCAGCGGCCACGCGTCGGATTTCGCGGCGGTACTTGCTCCTCCCTCCAATTCCACGCCAGGATCCTTAACCTTGATCCGGAACGCGGCGCCACTATTGCCATCCGCAGGCAAGAGCCCGGCCGCGCGCAAGCCCTGCGTCGACCGGATCTCGGAAAGCAGCACGCCGTTTTCGTCGAACGCATAAGCCTCCCCCGTTTCCCCCGGTCGCGCTTCCGTAAGGATGCTCTCGAAGTCCTTGTCGACATACGTCGCGAAGCCGAGCGCTGCGACGATCGTGCCTGCCGCACTGCGCACGGGTGTTTCGACCCAGGCGAGAGGACGGGTGCCCAGAAAAGGCTGTGCGGCCACAAGGAGCGGGTCGGCGGCGAAAGGACGGATGAATTGGGTTTCGCCGGCGAACACCTGCGTGAGCTGCGGCGCCGCCGTCCGCGGGCGCACGCGCAGTCCACACGTGCCGTCAAGCGTCGAGGCGATGATCCGTCCGCTGCGATCCACGGCATTGATGGCGACCACGCCTTCGTCGCGAAGGAGCGGCGCCAGCAGCGCGCGCCAATCGTCGCTTTCGCCGCTCTTGCAGATTTCGGCCGGCGCGTGGGCGTTCCCGAGGGCGCGCCGCGCGAGATCGGCCGTCGTCGCGGCGAGCTGCGGATCGCGGGCCCAGCGCGCCGCATCGGCCCGACGCTCGTCGATGAACACCTCGAGCGACTTGGTCTTGGCATCGAGCAGGGCCGGCAAGCCCTGCGCGCGAAGGTCGCGCAGCGATCGCTCCACGCCCGCATACATCCAGACAGCGCCGCCCGTGACGACGGCGATGAGCGCCAGCACTGCGAGGCTGCGCCACATTCGCGTTGTGACGACCCGCGTTGCGAATCGGGGTGCACGCGCGGGCGTCGGCGCGTAAGTCGCGTCGACGTCGGAGGCCGGGGACGGAATCGTGTTCACGCGACGCAAAGGAAACGCGGATCAAGTGCCCACCGTACCACACCGTCAGCGCCAAGTCGGCCCGGTGTCGGATTTCCGACCGAGCGGCTGCAACGCATCGGCGAGCGCCTCGAGCGCGGAACGATCGAGCTTGCCCGCCGGCGTTTGCGGAAGGTGCGGTACGTAGCAGATCTCGCGTGGCCGCTTGTATGGCGCAAGCCGCGCGCCGATATGGTCGAGCAGGGCCGCTTCGGAGGGTCGATCCGCATCCGGCACGAGGGCGGCGGCCACCCTGTGCCCCCAGGCTTCGTCGGGTACGCCGAACACTGCGGCGGCCGCGATGCCGGGGCAGCTTTCCAGCACGCGCTCAACTTCCGCCGGGTAGACGTTTTCGCCGCCGGTAATGATCAGGTCCGTCCGCCGCGCATGCACGCGCAGGCAGCCGCGCTGATCGATTTCACCGAGGTCTCCCGTATCGAACCATGCATTCGGTGCGAGCGGTGCTTCGTTCCAGTACCCTGCCATCAGGACGGGGCCGCGTACCTGGATGCGGCTGTCGACGGCGCGGACGTCGATGCCGGGCAGCGGCGGGCCCGCGCCCTCGGTCGTCGGTTCAAAGCGCGCCGCATACGGCGTTGCCGTCACCTGCGAGCAGGTCTCCGTGAGGCCGTACGTAATGATGATCGGTAGCCGGCGCTTCGCCGCCCGTTGCAGCAATCGCGGCGAGGCTGCGGCGCCGCCGACGAGGATCGCGCGAAGGCGCTCATCTCCGGTCCACTCGGGATGCGCATCGAGCACTTGCGAGAGCATCGTCGGCACCAGCGAGACGAGGCTCACCTGTTGTGCCGCGATCAGTTTCGGCAAGGCTTCGGCGTCGAAACGCGACGACAGCGCCACGCAACGACGCGCGGCGAGGCAGCGCGTCAGAATCGAAAGGCCGCCCACGCGTGCGACCGACATGCACAACAGCCAACAGTCGTCGGCGCACCATCCGAGGTTGGCCGCGCTGGCCTCCGCGGAAGCGGCAAGCGCCGAATGGGTCAGCACCGCGGCGCGCGGAACCCCCGTCGTGCCCGACGTGTACAGGATCGCCGCAGCGCCCGAATGCGCGACCGGGCCGGAACGCTCGGCCGCAGCAAGCAGGCTCTCGAGCTCCGGAGTCGTGAGCCGCGGGTGCAGGAGCAGCGCAGGGATCCGGCGCTCGAGCAACGCGTAGAGCGTCACGAGCGTCTCGAGCGAATTGGTCGCCGCGACCGGATACGGTGCGCCGTCACGCGCGTCGCGCTCGAGCGCGGGAAGCCGCGCGCGGACCCTTTGGGCAAGTTGCGTGAACGAATAGGCGCGATCGCCGTCTCGCAGCGCGGGCGAGTTTCCCGCTTCCTTCGCGGCGTCGAAGATGGAAAAGGGTTCGCTCATCGACGTCCGTTGGCGGCATCGCTCGCCGCGGAGCAAGGATCAATGGCGATGACCTAAACGCGTCATGGCTGCGCACCGCGCGGTCGCCCCGCGACAATAGGCGTTGGGTTCCCCACCCGGGCAGGACGACGATTCCGTCAGGGGAACCGCCGAAACTTGCGGAAATCCGGCTTGCGCTTTTCGACGTACGCGTTCCTGCCTTCCTGCCCTTCCGCCGACAGGTAGTAGAGCAGCGTCGCGTTGCCCGCCAGCTCCTGCAAACCGGCCTGCCCGTCGCAGTCGGCATTGAGCGCAGCCTTGAGGCAGCGCAGCGCAATCGGGCTCATTGCGAGGATTTCGCGGCACCACTGGACCGTCTCCGCTTCCAGTTGCGCGTAGGGGACGACGCGATTGACGAGCCCCATGTCGAGGGCGGCTTGCGCGTCGTACTGCCGGCAGAGGAACCAGATCTCGCGCGCCTTCTTCTGGCCGACGATGCGCGCCATGTACGCGGCGCCGTAACCGCCGTCGAAGCTGCCGACCTTGGGGCCGGTCTGTCCGAAGCGCGCGTTGTCGGCCGCGATCGTGAGATCGCACATCAGGTGCAGCACGTGTCCGCCGCCGATCGCGTAGCCTGCGACCATCGCGACGACGG
Organism: uncultured beta proteobacterium; assembly: GCA_963733985.1. GTDB lineage: Bacteria > Pseudomonadota > Gammaproteobacteria > Burkholderiales > Casimicrobiaceae > CAIWHR01. Next base: position 37,081 of record CAVTFF010000024.1, read on the forward strand.
GCTTCGGCAGCGTTCTGATCTGACGCTGCAGATCGAGCACGTTCAGGCGCGGAACGCCATCGCTGCCCACATAGCCGCCTTCGCCACGGACCCGCTGGTCGCCGCCCGAACAGAACGCCTCCTTGCCCTGGCCCGTGAGAATCACGACGCCGATCGCCGGATCGTCCCTCGCATCGGCGAATACCGCCTGCATTTCCTGGACGGTCTCGGGCCGGAACGCATTGCGCACCTCGGGTCGGTTGATCGTGATCCGGGCGATGCCCTCGTCGGCCTTCGCGTAGAGAATGTCGCGATAGCTACCCTGCGGCTTCCAGATCGGGGTCGGCGGCGGTAGCGGGTCAACGTCCATCGGAATCTCCAGCGGCTTGGTGAGGCGGCGATGCGTCGCGGCGGGCTCACGCTCGCCCGCCTCGCTCAGTCGTCGGCCTCTTCCGCCATAGGCCTTGTTCGAAATGCCGAACCAACGGCCGACCTCCATCGCTCGGCGACGCGCGGCCTCCGCACTACTAGCGCTTGCTCGTCGCGCCTCGGGGTCGGCCGCCACCCGCGCTCGCAGACGCGCCCTTCGGGCCTTGGCTTCGCCCTGCTCGCACGGGCGTCCTCGTGCCTTGGCTCGCTCATGCTCGCCCGCCTCGCTCAGTCGACCTTCGCCCCAGAGCGCTTGACGACCGCCGCCCATTTCTCGCTTTCCGCGCTGATGTGGTGCGCGAAATCGGCGGGCGTGCCCGGCACCGGCTGCGCACCGCTGGCCTGGAGCTGGGCCACAAGCTGCGGGTCCTCGAGCGCCTGCCGGATCGCCGCGTTGAGCTTGTCGATCACCGCTATCGGCGTTCCCGCCGGCGCGAGGATGCCATCCCACGCGCTTACCTCAAACCCGGGAACGCCGGACTCCGCGATCGTCGGGAACTCGGGCGCCGCCGGCGAGCGGTGCGCGGTCGTGACGGCGATGCCCCTGACCTTGCCGCCTTTTACGAGCGGGTAGGCATTGGGCATGACGTCGATCATCATCTGGACCTGGCCGCCGATCAAGCCGAGGGCAGCGGCGGCGCCGCCGCGATACGGGATGTGCACAATGTCGATGTCGGTCATCGACGCGAACAGTACGCCGGCGAGATGCGAGGTTGTGCCGTTGCCGGCGGACGCGAAGTTGACGACGCCCGGATGCGCTTTGGCGTAGGCGATGAGCGCGCCCACCGTCTCCGCCGGAAATGCGGGGTTGACGATCAGCATCGCTGCGATCTGCGTCATCCGCGACACCGGCGCGAAGTCCTTGATCGGGTCGAACGGCAGCTTGGCGTAGAGGCTCTTGTTGATCGCATGCGTGCCGTTGGTGCCGTAGAGCAGCGTGTAGCCGTCCGGGCTCGCGCGCGCGACGATCTCGGCGCCGATGTTGCCGCCCGCGCCCGGGCGATTGTCGATGACGATCGGCTGGCCCAGGATCTTTTCGACGCGTGGCATGATCATCCGCGCGAGGTTGTCGGCGCCGCCACCGGCGGGAAACGGCACCACCAAGTGTATCGGCTGGTCAGGATAATCGGCAGCGGCAGGGGCCGCGCCGAGGGCACCTGCGATCGCGAAGAGGGCGCCGAACACCGAAGGTGCCAGACGTCCAAGGGGGAGGGAGGGAATTGTCTTCATGCGGCGCGCATTCTACCGGATGAGCTGGCCTTTACGGACCGGACGGCTATTATGGGTAAAAAGGGTGCGCGCGTCGCGGCTGGCGGCGCCCTTCCGCCAGGCGCAGCGCCACGACCTGCCGCAAGCGAGCGGCCTACTGAAGGAGCGTCCGATTGACTGCACCCCGATGACGCGGCTCGCGCAGCGCCGCTACGTCCGTCGCGAGGATCTCGGCCTCGCCAGGGGTGAATTCGCATTGCTGCGGCGGCTCACCACGCCGCAGAAGATCCAGGGTTTCCTCAACGACCTCCCCATCAACCATGAACTCGACGGCGAGACGCTCTTTTCGGTGCGCGGCGTGCTGCGGCATCGGCGCGCGCTCTGCATCGAAGGGGCCTTCGTCGCCGCGTGCGCGCTGTGGATCCGCGGCGAGCGGCCGCTCGTCCTGCACCTCGAGTGCGATGCGACCGACCACGCGCATGTCGTGGCGCTCTTTCGCCGCCGCGGCCGCTGGGGCGCGATCTCGAAGACGAACGGCGCGGTGCTGCGCTACCGCGATCCGGTCTATCGCTCGTTGCGCGAGCTTGCGCTGTCCTATTTCCACGAATATTTCAACACGCGGGGGTACAAGACGCTGCGCAGCTATTCGACGGCGTTCGACCTGCGGCGCATCGATCCCGAGCTCTGGGTGACGCGCGAGCGGCCCTGCCGCGAAGCGAACGATCTTCTGGCCGGTCTGCGGCACTACCCGCTGCTGTCACGAGGACAGGCGCGCCTCCTTGCCCGCCGCGATCCGTTCGAGCGCGAAGCCGCGAGGATCGTCCAGTATCCGAAACCGCACGCGCGGCGCACGATATGATCGTCGTCCCCGCGGAGGCGGCGACGCAGTGACGCTGCACGAGGACACTGGATTTCCGCGTCCGCGGGAATGACCTGCGGGTTGCGGCGGGCGCAGCTCTGCTAAGCTCGTCGCGATGCTGTCGATCCGAAACCTCGCCAAGTCGTACGCCGGCCCGCGGCCGCGCACGGTGCTGAACGGGATCGACCTTACGCTTCTGCCCGGCGAATACGTCGCCGTGATGGGCGAGTCCGGCGTGGGCAAGTCGACGCTGCTCAATCTCATTGCGGGTCTCGATCGCGCCGATGCCGGCTCGATCGCGCTCGATGGCAGGGAACTCACCACGCTCGATGACGATGCGCTGACCGCGCTGCGGCGCGTCGCGATGGGCTTCGTGTTCCAGGCGTTCCACGTTCTGCCGTATCTCACCGTCGCGCAGAACGTCGCACTGCCGCTGTCGCTCGCAGGTGCCGATGCCGCGGTGATGTCGCGGCGCACCGGTGAAATGCTGGTGGCCGTGGGTCTTGCCGACCGTGGGACGAGCATGCCGCGCGAGCTCTCGGGCGGTGAGCTGCAGCGCGTGGCAATCGCCCGCGCGCTCGCGCACAACCCGCGTCTCGTCCTCGCCGACGAGCCTACGGGCAATCTCGATCCGGAAAGTGCGGCGCAAGTGCTTTCGCTGTTGCGTGATCAGGCGAAGGCGCAGCACGCCGCGGGCATCCTCGTCACGCACTCGCGCGCCGCCGCGCGGACCGCTGACCGCGTCCTGTTGCTGACGCCGGAAGGCCTTCGTGATTTCGACGCCGGATAGCGCCGATGCGTCGGCCGCGGGGCCCGGGGCCGTGACACCGACCGCCGCCGTGCTGCGTGGTTCGCTCGTCCAGAACCGGCTGCGTGCGGCGCTGGCCATGCTGGCGATCGCGCTCGGTGTCGCGCTGGGCTATGCCGTGCAGCTCATCAACGCGACGGCGGTGAACGAGCTCACCCAGGGCGTGCGTACGCTATCCGGGGACGCGGATCTGGAAGTGCGCGGCCCGCGGTCCGGATTCGACGAAGGGCTCTATCCGGCAATCGCGCGGATGCCCGAGGTCGCCGTCGCGAGCCCCGTAGTCGAGGTCGACGCGAAGCTCGCCGGCCGCGACGATTCGCTGCGCATCCTGGGCCAGGATGCGTTTCGCGTAGCCGGGATCCAGCCGGCACTGATCGCGGCGGCGACCGATCGTCTCGATGCGCTGCGCCCCGACGCGCTGTTCGTAAGCGCAGCAGCGGCGCGCTGGCTCGGCGTTGCCACCGGCGACATCGTGTCGTTCCAGGTGGGGCTCTCGCTTCGCTCCTTGCGCGTTGCCGGCACGTTGGCGGCGGGCGAGCAGCGCTTCGCTGTGATGGACATCGCCGGCGCGCAAGCCCAGTTCGATCGGCTCGGACGCATCACCCGCGTCGATCTGCGCCTCTCGCCCGGCATCGACGTCGATGCGTTTCGCCGTCGACTCCACACCGTCTTGCCGTCCGGCGTTGCCGCGGAACGGCCGGAGACGGGCATCGCCGCCAGCGCCGGCCTCTCGCGCTCGTACCGCGTCAATCTCGACGTGCTGGCGCTGGTCGCGCTCTTCACCGGGGGGCTGCTCGTGTTCTCCACGCAAGCGCTTTCCGTCGTGCGGCGGCGCGCGCAATTCGCGCTCTTGCGCGTGCTGGGCATGACCCGCCGGCGTCTCGTTGCCTCGATTGCGACCGAAGGCGCGCTCGTCGGCGTTGGAGGCAGCCTCGGCGGACTCGCGCTGGGATTCGCATTTGCACATCTCGCGGTGAACACGATTGGCGCCGACCTGGGAGCCGGCTACTTTCGCGGCGTCGTTCCCTCGCTACGTCTCGATCCGGCGATGCTCGCCGTTTTTTTCGCGCTCGGCGTCGCGACGGCCGTGCTGGCGAGCCTGGTGCCGGCGCTCGACGCGGCGCGTGCCGCGCCCGCATCGGCGCTCAAGGCCGGCGACGAGGAGCGCGCGTTCGCCCGTCTTTCATCGCCGGTGCCGGGAATCTTTGCGTTGATGCTCGGTGCCGCCGCCACTGCGTTGCCCCCGGTCGGCGGATTGCCGCTGGCGGGCTACGCTGCGATCGCACTCCTCCTCATCGGGACGCTGATGCTGATGCCGCGCGTCGCAGCCATCGCGCTGTCGCTCATGCCCGTGCCGCACCGGCCCGGGCCGCAGCTCGCGCTCGCGCAGCTGCGCGGGGCGCCGGGTCAGGTGACGGTGAGCCTCGCGGCAATCGTCGCGAGCGTCGGACTGATGGTGTCGATGGCGATCATGGTCGCATCGTTTCGCAATTCGCTCGATGCGTGGCTCGACCGGATCCTGCCGGCGGATCTCTATTTCCGTGCCGCGGCGGGCGGCGACACCGCGTACCTCGCGCCCGACGTGCAGGCAAGGATTGCCGCGTTGCCGGGCGTACGGCGCGTGGATTTCCTCCGTGAGCAGCAGCTGCTCCTCGACCCGTCGCGTCCGCGCGTCGTATTGCAAGCGCGCGCAGTCGACACCGCGAACCCGGCGCGCAGCTTGCCGCTCGTCGGCGCTTCGCTTCCGGTGGGCGCCGGCGCACCGCCGCCGGTATGGGTGAACGAGGCAGCGGCGGATCTGTACGCGTTTCGTCCCGGTGCCGTGATCGCGCTGCCGCTTGCGGGCAGACCGGCATATTTCACCGTCGCCGGCGTCTGGCGCGACTACGGGCGACCGCAGGGCGCCGTCGCGATCGAGCGCGAGCGCGTACGTGGCGCTGACCGGCGATCGCGCGGTCACCAACGGCGCGGCGTGGCTTGCAGCCGGCGCCGATCGTGCAGGGGTCGAGGATGCGCTTCGCCGAGACATTCCGGGCGGCGACCAGATGGACATCGGGACTCCCCGCGAAATCCGCGACGCATCGCTCAGGATCTTCGATCGCACGTTCGCGGTCACCTACGCGCTCGAGCTCGCGGCGGTCATCATCGGCCTCACGGGACTGTCGTCGTCGTTCGGTGCGCTCGTGCTCGCGCGGCGGCGCGAGTTCGGCGTATTGCGGCATCTCGGGATGACCCGCGGGCAGGTCGGCGCAATGCTCGCGACCGAGGCGCTCGCGGTAAGCGGCATCGGCCTCGTCGTCGGGCTCGCCCTCGGGTTCGTGATCAGCCTGATCCTGATCCACGTCGTCAACCGGCAGTCGTTCCACTGGGGAATGGAGCTCGCGCTGCCGTGGCCGGCACTCGCGGGATTCACCCTGGTCCTGCTCGCGCTGTCGGTCGTCACGGTGCTCGCGAGCGCCCGCCAGGCGACGAGTGTCGACGTCGTTCGCGCCGTGAAAGACGATTGGTGAGCGCGCGCTTGGCAGCGTCGGACACGGTGCGATGAAACGTCGCGCGTTCATCGCTGCGCCCCTCCTGGCTCTCGCCCGGCGCGCCATCGGCGCCGATGCCGGGGGATATCCACCCGCGACGCCGGGCCGTGCGTTCGCGTTTCCACGCGACCAAGGCAGCCATCCCGAATTCCGGACCGAATGGTGGTACGTCACCGGCTGGGTCACCGATGCCGCCGGCGCACGCTACGGGATACAGGTCACGTTCTTTCGCAATCGTCCGCGCGTCGCCGAAGGCAATCCGAGCGCCTTCGCGCCACGGCAACTGATCTTCGCGCATGCGGCGCTCGCCGATCCGCGTTACGGCCGGTTGCGGCACGGCGAGCGCGCGGCGCGCATAGGCTTCGGGCTCGCAGGTGCCGATGAAGAGACGACCCGCACATGGATCGACGATTGGTCGCTCGTGCTCTCCGACGGCGCGTACGTCGCGACGGTCGCCGCGCGCGATTTCGCGTTGCGATTGCGCTTCGCGCCGACGCAACCGTTGCTGTTGCAGGGCGACGGGGGCTATTCGCGCAAGGGCCCGGATCCGCACGAGGCAAGCTATTACTACAGCGAGCCGCAGCTCGCCGCGACCGGTGTGATCACCGTTGCGGATCGTGAGATGGAGGTGAGGGGGACTGCGTGGCTCGATCACGAATGGTCGAGCGAATATTTGATGCCCGGCGCAGTCGGTTGGGACTGGACTGGCATCAACCTTGCCGACGGCGGTGCGCTGATGGCATTCCGGATCCGCGATTCCGAAGGCGGCACGCTGTGGGCAGGCGGGTCGTATCGGACCGCCGGCGGCAATGCGCGCCGATTCGCGACGAACGAGGTGCGTTTCGCTGCGACGCGCTTCTGGCGCTCGCCGCGCACCGGCGTCTCATACCCGGTGGCGATGGCGCTCACGGCGGGGGGCAGCGAGTATGCATTGGAACCGTTGCAGGACGATCAGGAGCTCGACGCGTCGGCGAGTACCGGCACAATCTATTGGGAGGGCGCGGTGCGCGCGCTCTCCGGCGGCCGCGACGCAGGCCGCGGTTATCTCGAGCTCACCGGCTACGGCGCGCCGCTGCGATTGTGAGTCACGAAAGTCGAACGATCCTGCCTTCGCGCCACGACGTCGTCGCCGCGTCGGCGAGCTCTTGCGCCTTAACGCCGTCGTCGATCGTCGTGCGCAGCCTGTCGCGGCCGGCGAGCACGGCGAAAAAATGCCGGATCTCGTTCGCGTAGGCGGCGCGGTAGCGCTCGAGGAAGAAGTGCTCGGGCAGATCGCGGGTCACGGCCTTCGCCGTGCTCGCGACGACCTGGGTCGGCGCGTGGTTGCCCGCCTGCAGCATCCCTTCGCTGCCCAGCACCTCGAAGCGCTGGTCGTAGCCGTAGGCGGCGCGGCGGCTGGTGTTGATCTGGCACAGGCGTCCGCGTCGGGTGCGGATCGTCACCGCGGTGCTGTCGACGTCGCCGGCTTCGGCGATCAGCGGATCGGTGAGGCACGAGGCGTTGGCGTGCACGGTCTCGGCATCGTCGTCGAGGATCCAGCGGAAGATGTCGAAGTCGTGGATCAGCATATCGCGGAAGATGCCGCCCGACGAGCGTAGGTAAGAAATCGGTGGTGCACCCGGATCGCGGCTCGTGATGACGAGCATCTCGGGCGTGCCGATCTCGCCTGCGAGGATGCGCGTCTTCAGCGCGGCGAACGTCGGATCGTAGCGGCGCTGGAAGCCGACCATGCAGGTGACGCCGGCGCGCTTGACGGCGTCCGCACAGGCGCGCGCCCGCGCGAGTTCGAGATCGACGGGCTTTTCGCAGAAGAGCGGTTTGCCCGGCGTCTGCGGCGGCATGGATCAGTTCCGCGTGCGTGTCGGTGGACGAGCAGATCAGAACGGCGCCGATGGCGCGATCGTCGAACACCTGCGCGACGGTCGCGGTCCGGGCACCCGTTCGCCCGGCCAGCGCCTCGGCCGCCGTCGCGTTGGGATCGACGACGTACTTGAGCCGCACGCCGGCCTCCTTCGCGAGGTTGCCCGCATGAATGGTGCCGATGCGCCCGGCGCCGAAGAGTGCAACGTCGACCATGGTATGCCGTCCGGTGGCGCGGCGCGAGTTGCGCCGTCGGTTGAGTCGTTCTATGTTACCGGATCGCGGTGCAGCCGCTGTCGGTCGCGCGCCGTCCGCAGTCCGTCTTCCTCCCGATGAAAAACAACACCCGCTTTGCCGCCGCGCGGCGCTACGACATCGTTTGCCTCGGACGCCTTGCCGTCGACTTCTACGCGCAGCAGATCGGCGCCCGCCTCGAGGATGTCGCGAGCTTCGCCAAGTACCTCGGGGGGTCGTCCGCCAACACGGCGTTCGGCTGTGCGCGGCTGGGTCTGAAGGCGGCGATGGCGGCGCGCGTCGGCGACGACGCGATGGGGCGGTTTCTCGTGGAAACGCTAGCACGCGAAGGCTGCGACGTTTCGCACATCAGCGTGGATCCGACGCGCCTGACTGCGGCGGTCGTGCTCGGCATCAAGGATCGCGACACGTTTCCGCTGATCTTCTACCGGGAGAATTGCGCCGACATGGCGGTCGCCGACGCCGACGTCGCCGCGGATTTCCTCGCACAGACGAAAGCGCTGCTGATTACCGGCACTCACTTCTCGACGCGGCACGTGCACGACGTAAGCAGCCTCGCCCTCGAACGCGCGCGCGCCCACGACGTGCGGACAATCCTCGACATCGACTACCGCCCCGTGCTCTGGGGACTCACCAAGCGCGGCGACGGCGCGACCCGCTTCGTCGCGAACGATGCCGTCACCGCGCATCTGCAGGCGATCCTGCCGCAGTTCGACCTCGTGATCGGCACCGAGGAGGAATTCGCGATCGCGGGCGGCAGCACCGACATCGTCGCGGCACTGCGCGCGGTGCGGCGGGTGACGGCGGCGACGTTTGTCGTCAAGCGGGGTTCGCTCGGCTGCGCGGTGATCGACGGCGCGATTCCGGCGTCGCTCGATCAGGCATTCAACGGGCGCGGCGTCACCGTCGAGGTGCTGAACGTCCTGGGCGCGGGCGACGCGTTCAACGCCGGTTTCCTGTCCGGCTGGATCCGCGGCGAGGACTTCGACGCCTGCAGCCGCTATGCGAACGCGTGCGGCGCGCTGGTCGTCTCGCGGCACGGCTGTGCACCGGCGATGCCCACTCGCGCCGAGCTCGATCACTTTCTCGCGAATGCCGAACGCATCACGCATCCGGACAAGGACAGCGAGCTTGCGCGGCTTCATCGCGTGACCGCGCCGCGGACGCCGCGTCCGGAGCTCTTCGTCTTCGCGTTCGATCACCGCGATCCGTTGTTCGAGCTTGCCCGCGCGACACGCGCCGAAGAGGGCCGGATTGCGGCGCTGAAGCAACTGTTCGTGCGGGCGGTCGCCGAAACCGAGGCCGCGAGGTGCCTCGCTGGACACGTAGGCCTATTGTGCGACGATCGTTACGGACAGGGCGCGTTGAATGCCGCGACAGGCCGCGGCTGGTGGATCGGCCGGCCCGTCGAATGGCCCGGCTCCAACCCGGTCGTCTTCGAGCACGGTCGCTCGATCGGCACGACGCTCGTTTCGTGGCCCATCGAGCACGTCGTCAAGTGCCTCGTGCGATTTCACCCGGACGACGACATCGAAACCCGGCTCGAGAACGAGGCACAACTGCGTGCGCTCTACGATGCGGTTCAGGCAAGCGGCCACGAGCTGATGCTGGAGATCGTGCCGCCGGCGCATCTGCCACACGAGCCGGACATCCTGTTGCGCGCCCTCACGCGCCTCTACAACCTGGGCATCTTTCCGGAGTGGTGGAAACTGCCGCCGCCTTCGCGCAACGAATGGCCGGCGCTCGACGCGCTGATCGCGCAGCGCGATCCGTATTGCCGCGGCGTCGTGATCCTCGGTCTCGGCGTGCCGATCGACGAGCTGGCGCGCGGATTCGCCGAGGCCAGGGCCAGTGCTTGCGCCAGAGGCTTCGCCGTCGGGCGCACGATCTTCGGCGAGCCGGCGCGCGCTTGGCTCGCGGGTGCCATCGACGATGCCGGGCTCGTCGCAGCCGTGCGAACGAACTACGAGGCGCTGATCGATGCGTGGGTCGAAGCGCGCAAGGGGAGGTAACGGTGACGACGATGCGATTGACGATGGCGCAGGCGCTGATCCGGCACCTCGCAGCGCAGCGAACGATGTGGCAGGGACGCGAGGTGCCGCTTTTCGGCGGGGTATGGGCGATCTTCGGCCATGGCAATGTCGCGGGCGTTGGCGAGGCGCTCTATCGGCATCGGACGGCGCTGCCAACTTATCGCGCACACAACGAGCAGGCGATGGCGCACGCCGCCATCGCGTACGCGAAAGCTCACTTCCGGCGGCGGATGATGGCGTGCACGACGTCGATCGGACCCGGCGCGACGAACCTCGTCACCGCGGCAGCGACGGCGCACGTGAACCGGCTGCCGGTGCTGTTCCTGCCCGGCGACATTTTCATCTCGCGCGCCCCCGATCCGGTGCTGCAGCAGGTCGAGGACTTCGCCGACGGCAACGTTTCGGCGAACGATTGCCTTCGTCCGGTCTCGCGCTATTTCGATCGCATCGTGGCTCCTGCGCAGCTTTTGACCGCGTTGCCGCGGGCGCTCGCGACGCTCACGGATCCCGCGCAGTGCGGGCCGGTGACGCTCGCGCTGCCGCAGGATGTGCAGGCGACTGCGTACGATTATCCGGAGACATTCTTCGCCCCGCAGGTTCTGCGCATTCGCGCTCCGCTGCCGGAGGAGCGCGATCTCGATCGCGCGATCGCGCTGCTGCGAGCGGCGAAGCAGCCGCTCATCGTTGCCGGCGGCGGCGTCCTCTACAGCGACGGTGGGCCCGAGACGCTTGCGCGCTTCGCCGAAACGCATCGCGTCCCCGTTGCGGAAACGCAGGCGGGCAAGGGGGCGCTTCGCTGGGACCACGCGCTGCAGGCCGGCGCGATCGGCGTTACCGGCGGCACTGCGGCGAACGCGCTCGCCCGAGAAACGGATGTCGTGATTGCCGTGGGCACGCGGCTCGCCGATTTCGCCACGGGGTCGCGCGCGCTCTTCCCGCAGGCAGCGATCCTCGGGATCAATGTGAATCCGTTCGACGCGATCAAGGGGCGCGCGACGGCGCTCGTGGCCGATGCCAGCGCGACGCTCGACGCGCTCGACCGCAGGCTTGCAGGCTGGGCGCCCCAACCCGCGTGGCAGGCACGGGCGGTCGCCGAGGCAGGCGCGTGGCGCGAAACCGTCTCGCGAATCGTCGGCATGCGCGACATTGCACCGCCCGCCTTGCCGTACGAAGCCGAAGTGATCGGCGCGGTGCAGCGCACGCACCCGGACTCGGCCGCGCACGATATCGTCGTTTGCGCCGCGGGGTCGCTGCCGGGCGAGTTGCACAAGCTGTGGCGCGCAGCGCGTCCCGGCGCCTACCATGTCGAATACGGCTACTCATGCATGGGCTACGAGATCGCCGGCGGCATCGGTGTCAGGATGGCGAACCCTGACCGCGACGTCGTGGTGCTGGTCGGCGACGGCAGCTACCTGATGCTCAATTCGGAAATCGCGACGTCGGTGATGCTCGGCATGAAGCTCGTCATCGTCGTGCTCGACAACCGCGGTTATGGCTGCATCCACCGCCTGCAACAAGCATGTGGCGGCGAAGGCTTCAACAATTTGTTCGGCGATTGCGTGCAGGCATCGCCGGGCGCGCCGGCGATCGACTATGCGGCTCACGCGCGCTCGCTCGGTGCGGTGTCCGAGCATGCGGGCTCGATCGTCGAGCTGGAAGCCGCGCTCGTCCGTGCGCGCGCTTCCGAGCGCACGTACGTCGTCGTCATCGACACCGACCCGCTGCGCGCAACCGAGGCAGGCGGCTGCTGGTGGGAAGTCGCGGTGCCGGAAGTGTCGGAATCGGCAGCCGTCCGCGCGGCGCGCGCCGAGTACGAGCAGGCCAAGCGCGGGCAGGGCGCCTGAAATGACGTTCGACGTGCGCATCGGCATCAACCCGATTTCGTGGACCAACGACGACCTGCCGTCGCTCGGCGGCGAGACGCCGCTCGAAACCGCGTTGGCCGAGGGCAAGGCGATCGGCTTCGAGGGCTTCGAGCTCGGCAACAAGTTTCCGCGCGAGCCCGAAGCGCTGCGCACGGTGCTCGCGCGGTATGGCCTCGCGTGCGTGTCGGGCTGGTATTCGGGCCGGCTCGCGCGCGGCACTGTCGGCGACGAAATCGCGGCGGTGGACGCGCATCTGCGGTTGCTTGCGGCGAACGGCGCCGACGTGATGGTCTATGGCGAAGTCGCCGATTCGATCCAGGGTCGCCCCGAGCCGCTGTCGCGGCGACCACAGTTCCGGTCGGACGCCGAATGGGCAGCTTACGGCGAGCGGGTGACGCAATTCGCGCGGCACACGAGCTCTCGCGGCGTGCGCCTCGCCTACCATCACCACATGGGCGCCTACGTGGAGACTGCCGAGGACGTGGACCGGCTGATGCAGGTGACCGGAGCGGAAGTCGGGCTGCTGCACGACACCGGGCATGCCACTTTCGCCGGCGGGGATGCGCCTACCGAGCTCGCAAAGCATGTCGCGCGGGTCGTCCACGTCCACTGCAAGGACGTGCGGCCCGCCATCGCCAAAATGGCGCGCAATCGCGGCTGGAGCTTTCTCGAGGCGGTGATCAACGGCGCGTTCAGCACGCCCGGCGAAGGCTGTGTCGATTTCGGGGCCGTGATCGCGATCCTGCGCAAGGCCGACTATCGCGGCTGGCTGGTCGTCGAAGGCGAGCAGGACCCGGCGGTCGCCCCGCCGTATCGCTGCGCGGAGACGGCGTATCGGCTGCTGCGCGCGCTCGTCGAGGGTCGAAAGCCCGATGACCCGCAAGTTGCGGCTTTGGCGAGGACGTGAACGGACTCCGGTCGAGATTGGAGGTCCGGCTTCGCAAATTGTCCCGGTGGCAAGGTAGAATCGAAAGTCGAAGCGGCGCAGTCCCGGACGCGGGAGACATGGCGCCGCATCGTTGACAATAGGAAGAGACCGTGGACAGAAAAGTGATCGTCGCCGGCGTCGGCATGATCCCGTTCGCCAAGCCGGGCGCGAGCGCGCCCTACGACGAGATGGGTGCGGACGCGACGGTTGCGGCACTCGCCGATGCCGGCGTCGCCTACCCCGAGATTCAGCAGGCTTATGTCGGCTACGTCTATGGCGATTCGACCGCAGGCCAGAAGGCGCTCTACCGCGTGGGCATGACCGGGATTCCGGTCGTCAACGTCAACAACAATTGCTCGACGGGCTCGACAGCGCTGTACCTCGCGCGCCAGGCAGTGGAAAGCGGTGCAGTCGACTGTGCGCTGGCACTGGGCTTCGAGCAGATGGCGCCGGGCGCGCTCACCGCCAAGTTCACCGACCGGCCGACGCCGTTCGACGACTTCGACCGCGAAACGGACGCGCTCGTCGGGCAGCCAGAGATTCCGCTCGCAATCCGCTATTTCGGCGGTGCAGGGCTGTCGCATATGAGGAAATACGGAACCAGTCTCGAGACGTTCGCGAAGATCCGCGCGAAGGCGAGCCGCCACGCCGCGCACAACCCGCTCGCGCTTTTCCGCAAGGAGGTGAGCGCCGACGAGGTGCTCGCGTCGCCGACGATCATGCCGGGGGTGATGACGCGGCTGATGGCCTGCCCTCCGACATGCGGAGCGGCGGCGGCGATCCTTGTCTCGGACGACTACGCGCGCAAGCACGACTTGAACGCCGCGGTATCGATTGCGGCGCAGGCGATGACGACCGACACGCCGCGAACGTTCGAGGCGCACGACATGATGCAGCTCGTCGGCTACGATATGACCAAGGAAGCGGCGCGGCAGGTCTTTGAAGCCGCCGGCATCGGACCCGAGGACGTCGACGTGATCGAGCTGCACGACTGCTTCGCGCAAAACGAGCTCATCAGCTACGAGGCGCTCGGGCTCTGTCCCGAAGGCGGCGCTGCGAAGTTCGTCGACGACGGCGACAATACCTACGGCGGCCGCTACGTGACCAATCCGTCCGGCGGCCTGTTGTCCAAGGGGCATCCGCTGGGGGCGACCGGCCTCGCGCAATGCTACGAGCTCGTGAACCAGCTGCGCGGCAAGGCGGAGGCCCGGCAAGTCGCCGGCGCGCGCATCGGATTGCAACACAACCTCGGGCTGGGCGGCGCCTGCGTCATCACGTTGTACCAGGCGAGCTGACCCGGTCGTCGATGGTCGACCGCAGCCACATCGGACGTGTGCTGCCGGTGCACTCCGCCGACGTCGAGCCCGGGCGGCTGCGGCTGTTCGCGAAGGCGATCGGCGAGACGCGGCCCGAATACATCGACGAAACCGCAGCCCGCGCTGCGGGACATCCGCGATTGCCTGCCCCGCCCACGTTCACGCTGTGCCTGGACCTCGAGGTGCCCGATCCGTTCGCATGGATGGCGGAGCTCGGCGTCGACATCGCACAAGTCCTTCACGGCGGCGAGCGCTTCCGGTATTTCGCGCCGATCTATGCAGGCGATCACCTGACCTTCGCGTCGCGGATCGTCGATGTCCATCAGAAGAAAGATGGCGCGCTGACGTTCATCATCAAAGAGACGGCCGTGACCAATCAGCATGGCGTCCGCGTGGCCGAGTTGCGGGCGACGATCATCGTCCGGGCGGCCTGAGCGAGCTCGCGATGGGGCCCACGTTCGATTCGATCAACATCGGCGATGCGCTGCCGCCGCTCGTGCTGCCGCGCGTGACGCGTACGATGCTTGCCCTCTACGCCGGCGCGTCGGGCGATCACAACCCGATCCACATCGACATCGACTTCGCCCGCGCGGCCGGGATGCCCGACGTGTTCGCCCACGGCATGCTGTCAATGGCCTGGCTTGGCCGGCTCATCACGAACTTCGCGCCGCAGGAGCGCCTGCGCGAGTTCGAGGTGCGGTTCACCGCGATGACGCAAGTCGGCGAGCGCATCGAATGTTCCGGTCGCGTCGCGGGGAAATTCGAGCGCGACGGCGAGCGGCTGGTCCGCATCGACGTCGCGACCGCCAACGAGGCGGGTGAGATCAAGCTCGCCGGCAGCGCCTTGTTCGCGCTGCCCTGAAGGAAGCCCCATGGAACCTTATCGTTCGCCCTGGCTCGACGACGAGCTCGAATCCTTTCGCGGCACCGTCCGTCGCTTCATCACCGACGTGCTGGCGCCTCGGGAGCCCGCGTGGCAGGCGGCGCACCGGGTCGATGCCGGTTCGTGGCGCGAAATGGGCACGATGGGCTTGCTGCTGTGTGACGTTCCCGAAGAATACGGTGGCAGCGGCGGCACCTTCGCGCACGATTGCATCGTCTTCGAGGAGCTCGCCTATGCCGGTGTCGCGAGCTTCGGCAAGTCGGTCCACAACATCTGCGCGCACTACGTCGTCGCTTGCGGGACCGAAGATCAGAAGCGGCGCTGGCTCCCGCGTCTCGCGAGCGGCGAGCTCGTCGGGGCCATCGCGATGTCGGAGCCTGCTGCCGGCTCGGATCTGCAGGCTATCCGGACCCGCGCTGTGCGCAGCGGCGATCGTTACGCCATCAATGGCTCGAAGACGTTCATCACCAACGGCCAGGTCGCCAACCTGATCATGGTGGTCGCGAAGACCGACTCGAAGGCCGGAGCGAAGGGCATTTCACTCTTCATGGTCGAGACCGACGGGCTCGCGGGCTTCCGCCGCGGCCGCACGCTCGACAAGATCGGCATGCCGGGCCAGGACACGTCGGAGCTGTTTTTCGACGACTGCCGCGTTCCGGCCGATTGCCAGCTTGGCGGCACCGAGGGCCTGGGTTTCGCGCAGATGATGGACGAGCTGCCGTATGAACGCACGATCGTCGCGCTCTACGGCGTGGCGGTAATGGAGCGCGCGGTTCGGCTCACGACCGACTACGCGCGCGAGCGGCACGCGTTCGGCAAGGCGCTGATCGAAATGCAGAATACGCGCTTCAAGCTCGCCGAAGCGAAGACGATTGCGCACATCGGCCGCGTGTTCATCGACTCCTGCATCGTCCGCTATCTCGCCGGCACGCTCGACACTGCAACCGCGTCGATGGCCAAGTGGTGGCTCACCGACATGCAATGCCAGGTCGTCGACGAGTGCCTGCAGCTCCATGGCGGTTACGGCTACATGCGCGAATATCCGATCGCGCAGATGTACGCCGATTCGCGCGTGCAGCGGATTTACGGCGGGTCGAACGAGATCATGAAGGAAATCATCGCGCGAACGCTGTAGCGCGATCGGAGAGACCATGCCGACGCCGTACCCGCATCTGCTGTCGCCGCTCGATCTCGGGTTCACGAAGCTCGCGAACCGCGTGCTGATGGGCTCGATGCACACGGGCCTCGAGGAAGCGCCCGACGGATATGCGCGGATGGCGGCGTTCTACGCGGAACGCGCCCGCGGCGGCGTGGGCCTGATCGTTACCGGCGGTATCGCGCCGAATTTCGCCGGTCGGGTCGAGCCGCGCGCGGCGCAGCTTTCGTTCCCGTGGCAGGCGGGTCGCCATCGGCTGATTACGGACGCCGTCCACGCGGCCGGCGGCAGGATCGCACTGCAGATCCTGCATGCCGGGCGCTACGCGTATCACCCGCTGTCGGTCGCGCCCTCGGCGCTGCGCTCGCCGATCACGCCATTCCGGCCGCGCGCGCTGACGCCCTGGGGGATCCGCAGGACGATCGCCGCCTACGTGCGTTGTGCGCGGCTCGCGCAACGTGCCGGTTACGACGGCGTCGAGATCATGGGATCCGAGGGCTACCTGATCAACGAGTTCGTGGCGCCGCGGACGAACCATCGCGACGACGAATGGGGCGGGTCGGTCGACAATCGCCTGCGGTTCGCCGTCGAGATCGTGGACCGCACGCGCGCGGCGGTGGGCCGTGATTTCATCCTCATCTTCCGGCTCTCGATGCTCGATCTCGTCGAGGGCGGCAGCACGTGGGGAGAGGTCGTCGCGCTCGCGAAGGCCGTCGAGGCCGCCGGCGCGACGATCATCAACACCGGCATCGGCTGGCACGAGGCGCGCGTGCCGACGATCGCCACGATGGTGCCGCGCGCTGCGTATTCGTGGGTGACGAAGCGGATGAAAGGCGAGGTGGGGATCCCGCTGATCGCGACCAACCGGATCAACGATCCCGCGGTCGCCGAGGAGGTGCTCGCGCGCGGCGACGCCGACATGGTATCGATGGCGCGGCCGTTCCTGGCCGATGCCGAGTTCGTCAACAAGGCCGCCGCGGGCCGTGCCGACGAGATCAATACCTGCATCGGCTGCAACCAGGCGTGTCTCGACCAGATCTTCGAGCGCAAGGTCGCCTCGTGTCTCGTCAATCCGCGCGCCTGCCACGAGACCGAGATCGTGCTCCGACCTGCGGCACGGAAGAAGCGCATCGCCGTCGTCGGCGCCGGGCCGGCGGGCCTCGCCTGTGCGACGACGGCGGCGGAAGCGGGGCACGCAGTCACGCTGTTCGATGCAGCCGCGGAGATCGGGGGCCAGTTCAATCTTGCGAAGCGCATTCCGGGCAAGGACGAGTTCGGCCAGACGCTGCGCTATTACCGACGGATGATCGAACGCGCCGGCGTGACGTTGCAACTCGAGCAACGTGTCGCCGCGTCCGACCTCGCGGGGTTCGACCATGTGGTCCTCGCGACCGGAATCGTCCCGCGTACGCCGGCGATTTCCGGCATCGACCATCCGAAGGTCGCGAGCTATATCGATATCGTCCTCGGGCGCCGCGAGGCCGGCTCGCGCGTCGCGATCATCGGTGCCGGCGGCATCGGCTTCGACGTCGGTGAATTCCTGACCCATCACGGCGGCCACGACGAGATCGGCGAATACCAGGACGAATGGGGTATCGACACGGGTTACGCGCAACGCGGCGGCGTGAAGGCCCCGGTGGAAGGACGCTCGCCGCGCGAAGTGTGGCTTCTGCAACGCAAAGCGACGAAGGTCGGCGACGGCCTCGCGAAGACCACCGGCTGGATTCGCCGCGCGCTGCTCAAACGCCGCGGCGTGCAGATGTTCGGCGGCGTCATCTACGAGCGCATCGACGATGCGGGTCTTCATCTGCGTATTGAGGGTCTGCCCCGGGTGCTCGAGGTCGACACGATCGTGATCTGCGCGGGGCAGGAGCCGCGGCGCGAGCTTGCAGAGCCGCTGCGCGGGTCCGGCATTCCTCTTACGCTGATCGGCGGCGCCGATGTGGCGGTGGAGCTCGACGCCCGGCGGGCGATCGCGCAGGGGACCGAAGTCGCGCTCGCGCTGTAGGCCTTCAGCGCCCGCCGTGCGCAAGCGCGCCCGCTGACAGCAGGAGCCCGAACGCGACTTCGAGAAGGACGGTACGGAACAGCAGCGCGTTCTGCGCGGGGCCGGGCGCGGTCCGGCGGAGCTCGCGCTGGAGGCGCCATCCCCACGGCGCCGCTGCGAGCGGCAGTGCAAACCAGGCGCTCGCCTCGATCCACGCGAGGACAACGGCGAGCGCGAACGGCGCGAGAACGAGCAGCGCGTACAAGCGCATCACCGTCGTCTCGCTCAGCACGACCGCCAGCGTCCGCCGTCCGGTGCTTCGGTCATGCTCGCGGTCGCGGAAATTGTTGACGAGCAACACGGCCGACGCGTGCATCCCGATCGCCGCTGCCGCGATCCACGCGGCGACTCCGATCGCACCGGCCTGTACGTAATAGGAGCCGCAAACGGCGACGAGGCCGAAGAAAACGAATACGGTCAGCTCGCCCCATGGCGTGTAGGCGATCGGCCGGGGGCCGCCCATGTACGCATAAGCGGCGACGGTCGACGAAACCGCAGTGGCGACGATCGGCCAGCCGCCACGAATCATCAGCGGCAGCGCGACGAGTTGTGCCACCACGATTGCCGCCACGATCGCCCGCTTGACCTCGTTTGGCGCGAGCCAGCCGTTCGCGGTTGCACGCGGCAGGCCGACCCGGCGCCATGTTTCGCCGCCGCGCTCGGTGTAGCCGACGTCGTTTTGCAGGTTGGTGACGACCTGCATCATCATCGCCGAGTTGAGGGCGATGAAGGCGATCCACGCGTCGAAGATGCCCTCGAGCGACCACGCGAGGCAGGTGGCGACGATGACGGGGATCGTCGCGATCCACAGCGTCTTGGGCCGCAGCGCAATGCGCCACGCGTCCCACGAGCCGGGGCGGATGGATGGGAGCGTGGCGGCGTCAGGGCGCGGCACGGAACTCGGATTGGCTTGAGGGCATGGAGGGCGTGATTATAGGGACTCTGCGCCAGGATCGGGCCGTTCACCTCGCGCCCGGATGACCCGCGTCAAAGCTCGCGCCGACGCAGGCGCGGTATTCTCGAATCGAAGGTGGCCGGGCGTGACGTCGCGACGAGGGCGAGACGCTCCAGGGCAGAAGGGGATGGGAAATGCCAATGATCTTTCGGGACCGCACGGATGCTGCGATGCAGCTTGCCAAGGCGCTGCGGCAATGGGAAGGAAAGAATCCGCTCGTGCTCGCGATTCCACGGGGTGCGGTGCCGATGGCCAAGGTCATCGCCGAGGCACTCGGCGGCGAATTGGACGTCGTGCTGATCCGCAAGCTGCCCGCGCCCGGGAGCCCGGAATTCGCGATCGGGGCCGTCGACGAAACCGGCTGGAGCTACGTTGCGGACTACGCGTCGCAGGCGGGTGCGACACCGGAATACATCGCGCGCGCGACCGCCGCCGAGATGACGACGATGCGGCGCCGGCGTGCACAGTACACGCCCGTGCGGCCGCCGCTCGATCCTGCGGGGCGCATCGCGATCGTCGTCGATGATGGCCTCGCAACGGGTGCGACGATGATCGCTGCGCTGCACGCGGTGCGCGCACGGGGGCCTGAGCGCCTGATCTGCGCGGTGCCGGTCGCGTCGATCGACGCCGTGGAAAAAGTGCGCCCGCACGCCGACGACGTCGTTTGCCTGCAGACACCCGCGTTTTTTCGCGCGGTCGGCCAGTTCTACCAGGACTTTCGGCAGGTCGGCGACGATGAAGTCGTCGCGCTCCTCCGTTCGGCGGTGTCCGCGAAACCCGCGGGCGCCTAGCGCGAAAAAGGTCAGCCGGCCGCCGCCCTTGGGACGAGCCAGCGCAGCATCCACGCGGACGCCGCGGCAGCGACTTCTTCGAGCGTCCCCGGCTCTTCGAACAAATGGGTCGCGCCGGGAACGATGGTCAGCCGTTTTTCGCAGCGCAGATGCGCATAGGCGGCGCGGTTGAGATCGATGACGACATCGTCGCGCCCGCCGACGATGAGTAGCGTTGGCGCCACCACGTGGGCCAGCGCGTCGGCGCCGGCAAGATCCGGCCGGCCGCCGCGCGAGACGACGGCGGCGATCCGGTCTCCGGCGGTTGCCGCGGCAGCGAGCGCCGCCGCAGCTCCGGTACTGGCGCCGAAATACCCGACCGGAAGTGCCCCCGTGTCGGCATGCTTGTCCGTCCAGCCGGTCGCTGCGATGAGCCGCGAGGTAAGCAACGAGATATCGAAACGCGTTTCGTATGCGCGGTCTTCCGCTGCCGTCAGGAGGTCGAAGAGTAGCGTGCCGACGCCGGCATCGTTCAGCACGCCGGCGACGTAGGTGTTGCGAGGGGAATGACGCGAACTCCCGCTGCCGTGCGCGAACAGCACCAGTCCAACCGCATTGACGGGCAGCGTCAGCACGCCGTCGAGGCGTACCGCGTCGGCAGCAATGACGACATTCCTGACCCGCGGGGGTGGGGCCGAAGGATTGCCCGCCATCGTCATCTCGTCAGGACGGAGACAGAGCAGGAGCCCGCCGGCGGGGTTCAGCGGCGCCAGCGCGCGCGCAGCGAGTACTCGTTCTTGCCGTACTCGAGGTCGAGCTCGCCCTGGTAGGCATGCCTGACCGCTTCGCCAATCCGGCGCGCGAGGTGGATGTCGGTCGTCGTGACGCCGAAGCGTGCCGGCCCCTCGTCAATGGCCATGATCCGGTGCAGCGGATGGTCGGCCTTTTCGCGCGTTTCCTCGTTGAACGCAAGCCGTGCCAGTTCGTCGCGATGCGCGTCGACGAAGGCGCCTTCGAGTGTCAGCGTCCCCGCCGGCAGCTTGTCGCGGATGCGATGGCACGCCGGACAGAGCACTTCGTGCGCGCCCTGCGGCGCTTCGCCCCAGGACCACCGGCCCCGGTGAAACACCGCGCCACAATCGCCGCATCGCGCAGGCTCCCGCTGTTTTCCTTTGGCCTCGTAAGGATCGTGAGGCGCTTCGTCATAAATCCCCGCGCCGTGGCGTGTGATACCTCCCGGCGGCGTGAGGGGCGTCGGTGTTGTCTTGTGCGCTGTCATTGTCTTCACCTGAGTTAATGGCCCACTCGAACTCCTGTCTCAGCATATGCGCCCGCCCGAAGCGACGCCTTGACGCGCCTCAACACGCGCGCTTTCCCGACGGGCAGCGTGGCCAAGCCCGCGAATGCGTACTTGCGGGCAAGGGGCGCGAATCTGCCGGGACTCGACGTTGTACATCAGCGCGAAGCCTGGAAAAGCAGCTCAAGGGCCTCACGGCCTGACGACCCAACACCCGTTGCCGGGTCGTTTGCTGGAGGCGTCGCCCCGCGTGCTTGTCGCGCAGGATCGATCTTGCCGACCTTCGGCTCAGCGGGGATGCTTGGCTACTGCGATCGAATGCAGTCTAATGGACCTCGGCCGAGGCCTTGGACGATAGGGGCTGGCCGGCGCTGTCACCGAGTGCGGGCTTCGCGCCGTCGGCGACGAAGATGGCGTCACACAGGCGCTGGAGCATCGGCACGCCGCGGACTTCGGTCTCGAACAGCGGCACGATGGCGCGGACGCTGTCGTCGAACTCCCGCCAGATCGTTCGCATGTGCTCCTGCTGCATGGCGACGCGATTCTTGACGAACTCCGCAGAATCCGGACCCAGCGACGCCGGGTCGATGACCATGTTGACGAGCACGCCGCCCACGGGGATCCCGAAGTCCTTGAACCACTGGATGAAGCGCGTGACCACCGCGATGGGGAGCGCCTCCGGCAGCGTCACGAAATAGAACGCCGTGAGCTTGGGGTCGGTCAGGAGCACGCGCGCGTGCTCCATCCGGTCGCGGAATGAGACGAGGTACTCCATCAGCGGGTCCGCCTCCTTCTTCTTCGTGAAGGAGAGCATCTCGCGGAGGGTCTTTGCTTCCTCGCGGCTCTTCATCATCTTGTTGACCCAAAGCGCGTACACCTTCGACATGCCGAGCAGCCGCCGCGCGTTGGCGGTGGGCGCGGTGTCGAAGACGTAGACGTCGTACTCGTTCTTGAACATGAGGTCGATCATGTTCTCGAACATCGCCGACTCCTCGAACGCGGGGTTCATCGTCGCGGTCTCGACGAAGTCGTCGGCCTTGGTGGTGATGTCGGCGAACTTGAGGAACCACCGGATCTTCTCCCGGATCTGCACCTTGCTGCGCTCGATGGTCTCCTTGGTCTCGATCTCGTACGCCCAGAGGTTGGGCACGCCCTCGACGGGGACGTGCTTGCCGAGCACGTCCTGGCCGAGCAAGGTCGTCAGGCTGTGGACGGGATTCGTGGACGCGAGCAGCGTCCGGCGTCCCTGCCGGGCGAGCCCGATGGCGGCGGCGGCGGCGAAGACGGTCTTGCCCACGCCGCCCTTGCCGCCGAAGAAGAGATACTTCAGCGGCGGGGTGCTCACGAAGGTGCCGGCCCATCGGCATGGTGATCTCTGTCATGGCGAGCCTCCGCTAGGCGTACATGATGTCGGCGAGCTTCTCGATCATCGGCAGCCCCGTGACGTCGCGCTCCATCTCCGGCACCAGCGCCATCACGTGGTCGTCGAAGACCTTGTGCACCTCGCGCAGATGCTGGTCCTGCATGGCGATGCGGTGGCGCAGGTACTCCGGGATGTTCTGGTCCAGCAGCTCGTGCGGAATGACCCGGTTCACCACGTATCCCGCGATCGGCACGTCGAACTGCGCGAACATCTTGGCCGCCTTCTGCGTGTCGTTGATGACCCCGGCCTCCGGGATCACCACGAAGAAGAAAGCCGTCTTCGTCTTGTCCGTGAGGATCCCGGCCGATGTGTTGATGCGGTTCTTGATGTAGAGCAGCTCCTGGAGGATCTGGTCCTGCTCGGTCTGCTTCTCGCGCTTGAGCCGGCTCACCATCTCCTCGTACTCGCGCATGTCCTCCCGCAGCTTGGTGACCTTGTTGATCCACTCGTCGTAGACCTTGGCCATCGACAGGTAGTAGAGCGCGTGACCGAGGGGGACGAGATCGTAGATGTAGTAGTCGTAGTCGCCCTTCATGACCACGTCCACCACGGCGTCGAACATTGCGCTCTCCTCCATCGCCGGCTCGGCGCTCGCCGCCTGGATGTAGTGCTCGATCTCCTCGGGTACGGCCGGCAGCCCGTACATGTCCAGGATCTTCTGGCGAATCTCCTGCTGGTACGCCCTGATGTGCGCTGTCCGCGTCGATCTCCTGGGCCCAGAGGTTGTCCATGATCTGCACGGGCCCCTTGCCGAAGATGTCGCGCTTGAAGATGTCGGTGAGCGACGCCTGCGGGTCCACGGAGAACACCATCACCTTCTTGCCCTGGCTTGCGAGCCAGTACCCCGCCGCCGCGGAGAAGGTGGTCTTGCCGACTCCGCCCCCGCCGCCGAACATGATGTACCGGCGCTCGGGATGCTGCAGGAACACGTCCTTGAATCCCATCATCGCCCCCTTAGAACATCGCGTCCGCGACGTCTTTCTCGCGCAGCATGCGCCGCTTCCACGTCGCGATCTGCGGCACGACGTAAGGCAGGAGCCGCAGGCTGTAGTAGGGCGGCAGGATCGGGATGCCGAGCAGGTCGCCCATCGTGATGAGGATGAAGAGGTGCTCCATCGACGCGCGCGTGCGCAGCGCCGCGCGGCTCATGTCGTGCGCGGCCATGCCGTACACCGTGTCGCGGACGTTCTGCCAGATTCTCTTCGCCGCCGTCATCTTTTCTTCGCTCTGTCATGGCCTTCTCCTTTACATTCCGTGCAGGTGATGCTCGTGGTCGGTGCCGAGCTCGCGCTCGCGCAGCACGTGGCGCTTCCACGTCTCGATCTGCGGCACCACCCAGGGCAGCAGGCGCAGCCCGTAGTACGGCGGCAGGATCGGCACGCCGAGCATGTCCCCGAATACGCCGAGCATGAACAGCGTCTCCATCGTGGCGCGGATCTCGAGCGCCTGCTGCGCGATCTCGTAGCCGGAGAGCCCGTACATGAACTCGCGCAGCGACCTGCCTCCATCCGCCGGCGACGCGCGTGCTATCGCTGCCTACGGGCGTGTTATCGTTGCCTCCATGACGGAGCTCATCGGCATCGTCGCGGTCGCAGTCGTAGCTTGGTTCGCGGCCGGGACGATCTGGAACGTCCGCCTGGGGCGCGAGGTCATGCGCTGGATGCAGGGTGGCCTGCCGGCGCTCGGCGAGCGCACCACCGTGCGCTGGTTGGGCTCGACCGCGGTCGAGATGGTGATCCATGACGGCAAACCTCCGTTTGCCGCCGCGACGGTGGTCATATTCCTGGAAGCACGCGATCTGCCCTGGATGTGGGCACTCGGCCGCAGCGGCGGCCGCCGCGACACGCTCATCATTCGTGGCGTTCTTCGGCGAACCCCGACGGTCGAAGTCGAAGCGCTCGATCCCGTGAGCTGGTCCGGTCGCGATGCGCTCCCGCGTGTCCCGCACGGGTGGCTGGTGCACCCGGCCGCGGCTTCGGGCGGCGTAGTCGTGCATCACGAGAGCGCTGAGGCGCTCGGGCACGCCGATACGCTGCTCGGCGCTCGCCGAGCGCACGGGCTTGGCAGTGCGACGGCTCTCCGTCCGCCGCACCGAGCCGAACTTCCAGCTTCACGTCCCGATCCCCGATCGCAGCCAGCCTGCGCGCGTGTTCTTCGACGCTGTGCATGCCCTCGCCGAACGCGCGCTGGACTGACACGATCTAGCCCGCCCTAGTCCGCATGCGCGGGCGGCGCAGTGGGCGGCACACTCACCGGCCGCCGGGCCGGCGCCGCGGGCGTTGCGCCGTGGCGGAAATAGGCCTTGTACCCGTCCCACCCGATGATGACGGCCGCCACGAACAGCAGTGCGGAGACCGCGATCATCGCCCACGCGCCCGCCACGGGCAGCGCCGACATCTTCGGGTTCGCCGCGATGGTCACATAGAGATTCCGCGCCGTGACGGCGGTGGCCGCGAGCGTGGTCACGTACATGAAGACCATCGGCACCACCGCGTACGTCGGGTTGCGCTTCTCCGACTTGAGCCACACCGCCACCACGAGGAGGCTGAGGGCTGCCATCAACTGGTTGGATGCGCCGAACATCTGCCAGAGGTACACCCACGTGCCGGTGAGCACGAGCGCGGCCGTGAAGCCCATGGAGATGAAGCTCGCGACGTGCATGTTGCGCATGGGCGGGATGGCGTCGCCCACCCACTCGGCGAGGGTCACGCGCATCACGCGGAAAACAAGCTGCGTCACGGTCAGCACGATGATCACGAAGGTAGCGAAGCCGAGCGCGGTGCCGAACGCCTCGGGAAGAAGCCCGAAGGTGCCCGCGTACACCAGCTTGCCGACGCCAGCCGCGAACCGGCCGCCGCCGCCGCCGGCTCCGGCGATGGAGACGGCAGTCAGAGACAACATCGCCAAGGGGAACTCACCAAACAACATCGCCCCTGCGCCGACCGGCAGTGCGTCGGTGTCGTACTCGAGCTGCCGCGCAGTGCCGATCGAGCCGACGAGTGCGTGCCAACCCGAGATGGCGCCGCACGCGATGGTGACGAAGAGCATCGGCCATAGCGGCTGCCATGCCTTCGTCGCGTCGATGGAGAATCCAAGATCCTTGAGCGCCGGCAGCGCGAACGCGCCGATGAGGTTGCCAGCCGCGTCCGTTGTGCCGAAGATCGGCGCGACGACCATGCCGAGCGCGGAAAGCAAGATGGTGATCGAAGTTATCCAAAAGCCGATGTAGTTCACGGGCTGCGCGAAGCGCCAGATCGGCAGGTTCGCCCCCATATAACTGAAGGCGAAGAGGAAGACCATCCACCAGATGTAGTTGGGCAGCGTCTTGAGAAGGTCGGTGCTCGCGTCATACGCCGGGGTGCTTACACGCTTGCCGTCCTTGCCCGGCGCGGGGATGCGCGGGTCTGCGGCCGTCGGATCCTCCACCGCGAACAATGGCTTGCCATCGCTGATTTGGTCTACAGCGCTGTTCAGGTTCACGACCGCGGCCGCCACCGGGCCCTGCACCAGCGCACCCTTCTCATCGCGGTGCTGGCCCCAGGGACCGGCCGCCATGCCGGCAAGCGTCAGCGCGACGACGAAGACCGTGACGCCCATGATGCCCATCTTCCAGCGGTACATCATCTGACCGGCGAGCAGTCCCATGAGCGCGAGCATGATGATGCCGAACGGGACGTCCGGACGCGCGGACAGGATCGCCGCCAGGATGCCGATGAACGCGCCGGCGAGCAACATCAGGTAGAAGAAGATGAATACGAAGAGGATCGTGCGCGTGCGCGGCGCGATGAGCTTGTGCGCGATCGCAGACAGGCTGTTCCCGTCGTTGCGCACCGCGACCACGATGGCGGAGTAGTCGCTCACCCAGCCGATGAAGCTGACGCCCAGGATCAGCCAGGCCAGCGAGGGCGACCAGCCCCAGAGGTTGGCGGCGGTGATCGGTCCGACGATGGGCCCGGCGGCCGCAATCGCCTTGAAGTGATAGCCGAACAGCACATTGCGACTGGTCGGCATGAAGTCGACGCCGTCCATGTACATCTTGGCCGGCGTGGCCCGCTTGGCGTCGGACTGGATGACGTTCCGGTCGATGCGCCTTGCGTACAGGGTGTAGGCCAGGTAACTGGTCAGCACGCAGAGGACGACGATCCAGAGGGTATTCATGACTCTCCTCCTTCCCCGATCGAATGGCCGTGACCACGCCCGCGCCTGCTGGCACGGCGATGGACGAAGCCGAGGATTTGCCCGGTGGCGAGTTTTTTGTGCATACGCATCCCACCCTGCCGGATGGTGCACCGGTGTGCCTTGACGAGTTGATCACGCGCGAACTGCATAGCGGTGCAACCTCCAGGCGAGCTACACAACATTGTTCGCCTCCGTAAACGGTCGCATATTGATTTTTGTCAACGCCGAGGCACAGCGTAGGCCTGCATCGGAGTCGCCGAAGGCCTCATGCGGGCGATCAGGCAATTTGCTGCGGCGTCTCCTGCAGCATCGTTTCGCTTTGCGCGACGCTGCCCCCACTCCCGCTAACGATGTGGCTCTAGCTAGAGAGAGGGCCTTGGGTCAGGCACTTGTTTGGCGAAGGATTCTGCGTTCGTCACATCATGCGCTCGGGTCGCTCGCCATTTCTCTTTGATCGCGAGCGCAATCTCAGCCGTCACCGTTGGTCGAAGGTTTGAATAAGGTCGCGGAAGGTCAAGGGCGCGGCATGTCGTTGGGCCGGGGGTAGGGGTTGGCATCGACGCCAACCTTCGTGTAGCACGATAATGGAGGCGAAACAGGCGCTGGGCGCTGGTTCGGTGAAGCGCCTTTCCGATCGACCAAGGCGAATCGCGACCAGCGGATTGCCCCTTGGGCTTGGCGGGGAACGGAGCAGGACATGAAGCTCTATGAAGTAGCGGTTGGCGGGCCGCCGATGGCGAAGGCGCTGCCGCCGCAAGCCATCGCCGAGGAGGTCCTCCTCGAAAAGTATGCGAAAGGCGGCGAGCGTACCGTCGATGAAGTCCGGCGCCGAGTGGCGCGTTCGGTCGCTGCGGTGGAACGGCCGGAGCAGCGCGGGGCTTGGGAGGAAGCTTTCTACCGCACGCAGGTGGACGGACTCATCCTCGGCGGCCGGATCAATTCCGCGGCGGGCACCGATCTCAAGGCGACGCTGATCAACTGCTTCGTCCAGCCGGTGGGCGACAGCATCTCCACCGACGACGGCGAAGTCGGCATCTATGCGGCGCTCAACCAGGCCGCCGAGACCATGCGGCGTGGCGGCGGCGTGGGCTACGACTTTTCGCGCATCCGGCCGCAGGGCGCGTACGTCAGAGGCACGCACAGCCGCGCCAGCGGACCCCTTTCCTACATGCGGGTGTTCGACGAGTCGTGCGAGACCGTCGAGTCGGCCGGGTCGCGGCGCGGGGCCCAGATGGGTGTACTGCGGTGCGATCACCCCGACGTGGAAGCATTCATTCACGCGAAGGATCAGGGAGGCTTGCGGAACTTCAACCTCTCGGTCGCCGTTACCGATGCGTTCATGGAGGCGGTGTGCTCCGACGCGCCGTGGGAGCTCGTGCACCGCGCGCCACCGACCGCCGAGCTGGTCGAGACCGGCGCATACCAGCGCATCGACGGGGCTTGGGTGTATCGCAAAGTGCGTGCAGCCGAGCTGTGGCGGCAGATCATGATGAGCACCTATGACCATGCCGAGCCCGGAGTCGTGTTCATCGACACGATCAACCGCGAGAACAATCTCTCCTACTGCGAGGTGATCGAGGCGACCAATCCCTGCGGCGAGGAACCGCTACCGGCGTACGGCTGCTGCGACCTGGGAAGCATCGACCTCAC
Organism: uncultured beta proteobacterium; assembly: GCA_963733985.1. Taxonomy (GTDB): domain Bacteria; phylum Pseudomonadota; class Gammaproteobacteria; order Burkholderiales; family Casimicrobiaceae; genus CAIWHR01. Next base: position 65,513 of record CAVTFF010000024.1, read on the forward strand.
GCGGTTCGTGCGGGCGCCTTTCACCCGCGATGCCGAGCTCGACTTTGGAGAAATGCGCGCGGTCGTCACCGTGGCGGTGCGGATGCTCGACAATGTGCTCGACGCAACCGTGTGGCCGTTGCCGGAGCAGCGGCGGGAAGCCACGGCCAAGCGGCGCATAGGTCTCGGCTTCACCGGCCTCGGCGACGCGGTGCTGATGCTTGCGCTTCGTTATGACGCCGAGGAAGGCAGACGCATGGCAGCGACGATCGCGCGCGAGATGCGCGATGCAGCGTACCTCGCCTCGATCGATCTCGCCAAGGAGAAGGGCTCGTTTCCACTGTTCGATGCGGAGAAATACCTGGCGGCGCCGCGCTTCGCGTCGCGATTGCCGGACGAGATCAAGGCTCAAATCCGCGAGCATGGCATTCGCAACAGCCACCTGCTGGCGATCGCGCCGACGGGAACGATCTCGCTCGCCTTCGCGGATAACGCGTCCAACGGGATCGAGCCGGCGTTCAGCTGGTTCTACACACGCAAGAAGCGCATGCCCGACGAGACGCTCCGCGAGTATCCGGTCGAGGATCATGGCTACCGGCTGTTCAAGCATCTACATGGCATCGGCGACGACGTGACGGTCGTGCCGTTCGATGCGCGCAAGAAGGCGAGCCCGGGAAGCGTGTGGCAGGAAGGTGGCAAGCGCCTTGCGATGTTGCCGGAGTACTTCGTGACGGCACTGGACATGAAGGCCCTCGATCATGTGCGGATGAGCGCTGCCGTGCAGCCCTTTGTCGACACGGCCATCAGCAAGACGGTCAACGTGCCGGCGGACTATCCGTTCAAGGACTTCGAGGACCTGTACCTCGAGGCATGGAAGAGCGGGTTGAAGGGGCTCACGACTTACCGACCCAACACCGTGGTCGGAGCGGTTCTCGAGGTGTCGCCGCAGGCGGTTGCCCCGCAGGACTTCGACGTCGCGGATCCCGATCGCCGCATCCGGCTCGACAGGGCGCCCCAGCCACCGCTCGCAAGCCTGCGCTGGCCAGGGCGTCCGGAATTGCCCCAGGGCAACCCGTGCTGGACCTATGCGGTGCGTCATCCACTGGGCGACTTCGCCGTCTTCGTCGGCCACATCGAGAACGGGCCGCCGTATCCGTTCGAGGTATGGGTGAACGGGGCCGAGCAACCGCGTGGCCTGGGCGCGATCGCCAAGACGTTGTCGATGGACATGCGCGCGGAAGACCGGCAATGGCTCGACATGAAGCTCTCGGCGCTGCAAAAGGCGAGCGGCGACGACGCCTTCGACATGGCGATGCCGCCTCTTGGCGAGAAGGTACGCGTGCCGAGCCTCGTGTCAGGCTTCGCGAGGCTGATCCGCTATCGCTGCGACGAGCTCGGCGCCTTCGCCGACGATCGCAAAGGCAAGACACCCGTCATGGATGCGCTGATCGGCCTGAAGGAGCCGAAGGCCGGCCCCGACGGAACGCTGAGCTGGACCGTGGACGTCGTGAATCACGCCACCGGCGACGATTGCGTTCTGTTCCTGAAGGAGCTCGTCATGCCGGACGGCCAGCGCCGGCCGTATTCGATGTGGCTCTCCGGCGAGTACCCGCGCGTGCTCGACGGCCTGTGCAAGGCGCTCTCCCTCGACATGCGCGTGTGCGATCCGGCATGGATCGGCATGAAGTTGCGCAAGCTCTTGAACTACGGCGAAATGAACGGCTCGTTCCGTGCCCGGCTCCCCGGCTCCGACAAGACGCAGGCGTGGCCATCGACGATCGCCTATCTTGCGCGGCTTATGATTCACCGCTACTCGATGCTAGGCATCCTGACCGAGGAAGGCTATCCCGTCACGCATGCCGGTGTCCTCGAGGTTCCGGAGGCGGAGCAGAGGAACGCCGGCAGGCTGAGACCTCTGCCCGGCCAAAAGTGCCCGGAATGCGGGAACAAGACGGTGATCCGCAAGGACGGTTGCGATTTCTGCACGGCGTGCGGGCACACGGGTGCGTGCGGATAAAAGGGCCACCAAAACCAGGCGGTCTCCTTAGGGGCCTCCTTGGCTTAAGCCCGCCGCGATCATTTCCACGCGTTCGCCGCCGCTGACCGTCCACTCGAGGTCCGCCGGACCACCGCGTCTCGGCAAGTCGACTACAAACGCTCTACGCCAGGATACTTCGCCGACGAGCATGACGGGATCGGCTCGATCTTGGTGGTTGCACAGAGAGCAGGACAACCGACAGCATTCACTTCTCGAGCGAAAGAATGTACTCGGCGATCTTCCCCGCATCGGCGTTCGGGACCTGCGGTAGGGGCGGCATCGGCCATGGTCCGGTGCCGTGACGACCATTCCTCACCACGGCAGTCAGCTTTGCAGCGGCTTTGGAATCGCCCCGGTACTTTGCCGCGACATCCGTGAAGGCGGGGCCGGTCTTCGCTTGTTCGTTCGCGTGACAGATGTAGCAATCGTAGCGCTCCATCAGCGCCGGGCCGTCTTGGGCGCAGGCGGTTCCGGCTGTCATCAATGCAGCGACGAACAGCAACAATTCGGGTTTCACGGCGGCTTCGTCCACGCGGCGCAATCATAGCCAGATAATCAGCCGCGCGTCATCCTCTTTCCAATTAGGAACGAGCTGACCCTCGACGCTGACCGGGGGCACGCGGCGCCACGACTCCCGATCACATCGGTGCTGGACGGGTCGCTTTGACACAAATGCATACACTTTTGAATGGATTCGGCTTTGCCGGGGGCCACGAGAAACGGCGGCAGCCTGCTCGACCGCTATTGTTTGACCGAGATCACACTCCGGTTCCTCGATCGGGGAACCATAGACGCTATTGCTCTCACCAATGCGAGGGGAAAGAGCGTGGTTAAGGGCGGCATGCGCGTAAGGGTCGCCGCCTTGTGGTGCGCCGTGACCGACCTACGCCGAGTGCCGTGATGAACATCCCCAATCTTCTCTTCAACCGATATTTCGTTTCCGCCGTCGCAATCCTGGCGCTCGCCGGCGGCGGCATTGCGTGGATGCAGAACCGCGACGCCGCAGGGGTCAAGTACCGGCTGGCCGCGGTGAAGACGGGCAATGTCACGCAAACGGTGTCTGCCAACGGAACGCTCAATCCCGTCGTGCTCGTCAATGTCGGGACGCAGGTGTCGGGAACGGTCAAGAAACTGCATGTCGACTTCAACGATCACGTGAAGGCGGGCCAGATCCTGCTGGAGCTCGATCCGGCCCTGCTCCAGGCTCAGGTTCGGCAGGACGAAGCCAACGTGAGCAATGCGCAGGCATCGCTCGATCTCGCCATCGCCAACGAGCGGCGCAGCGTCACACTCTGGCAGCAGGATTCCATCGCTCGGCAGGCGGTCGACGAGTCGATCCAGTCGCACAAGTCGGCGCAAGCGCAGCTCGATCTCGCAAGAGCCCAGCTCGCCAAGGATCGCACCAACCTGGCCTACAGCGTGATTCGCTCGCCGGTCTCGGGCGTCGTCGTCAACCGCGCCGTCGATCTCGGACAGACCGTCGCCGCGAGCTTTCAGACGCCGACGCTGTTCCAGATCGCGCAGGATCTGCGCAAGATGCAGATCGATTCTAGTTTTGCCGAAGCCGATGTCGGCAACATCAAGGTGGGCCAGCCGGTCCAGTTCACCGTCGACGCATTCCCAAGTCGCGCCTTCACCGCGAGCGTGCGGCAGGTACGCCTCAACGCCACCACGCAGCAAAACGTCGTGACTTACGACGTCGTTGTCGCCGTCGAGAATCCCGAGGAAATCCTGATGCCGGGAATGACGGCGTACGTCAACGTAATCGTCGCCCGGCGCGAGAATGTTCTGCTGGTGCCCAACGCCGCGCTCCGCTTTCGTCCCCCAGAAGGCGCGGCCGAGGCGGGTCGGCAGCGTTCCGCCGCTGGGGAAAAAGGGCCAGGCTCGACCGGCACGATCTATGTGCTCGCTCAGGGCCAACCGCGCGCGATTCGCGTGGGCCTGGGGATCACCGACGGGCGCTCGACCGAGATCACCAGCTCCGAGCTGAAGGATGGTGACCAAGTCGTGGTCGGCACCGTCGAAGGGCCGGTCGAACAGAGCACGACCACGCTGCGCATGCGGATGTTCTGATGTCAGACGAGCCGCTGATTCGCATCGAGCACCTGTACAAGGAATACGAAACGGAGGCCGGACCGGTTCCGGTACTAACCGACGTGAACCTCGTTGTGCAGCGATCGGAATTTGTCGCAATCATGGGTCCTTCCGGCTCCGGCAAGTCGACGTTCATGAACATCCTCGGCTGCCTCGACCTCCCGACCTCGGGCAGATATCTCCTCGACGGACGCGACGTGGGCACGCTGGATTCCGACCAGCTCGCGCGCCTCCGCAACACGGGCATCGGTTTCGTGTTCCAGGGCTTCAACCTGCTGCCGCGGGCGACGATCGCGGACAACGTCGCGCTGCCGCTCGTGTATGCCGGGATCGGCCGTGACATGCGCAGCCGGAGGGCGCTGGACCTCCTCGCCAAGGTCGGGCTCGCTTCGTATGCCCGCTATGTGCCGAGCCAGATTTCCGGCGGGCAGCAACAGCGCGTCGCCATCGCGCGCGCCATGGTCGGCGAGCCGAAGCTCATCCTCGCCGACGAGCCGACAGGCAACCTCGACATGAAGACGAGCTACGAGATCATGGACGTGTTCACGCGGCTCAACGCGGAGGGCATCACGATCGTGCTCGTGACCCATGAGCCCGACATCGCGACCTATGCCCACCGACTCGTCCGGTTCGTGGACGGTAGGATCACGCACGACGGTGTCGTCAGCCGTTCGGCGATCGCCGGGGCGGAAGCATGATCCGCCAGATGCTGGCCGAAGCCTGGCACGCGATGGGCGCGAACCGGATGCGCACGTTTCTCACGATGCTGGGAATGATGATCGGCGTCGCCGCGGTGATCATGATGCTGGCGATCGGGCGTGGCGCGCAGTTCATGGTGGACCAGTCGATCGCGTCGATGGGCAGCAACCTGTTCATCGTGCTTTCGGGTTCGGCCACGGCGGGGGGCGTGCGTCTGGGCTCCGGCGCCGCGCCGACGCTCACGACGGGTGACGCGGAGGCCATTGCCGAATTGCCGTCGATCGCGGCGGTCGCGCCAGTCGCATCGGGCGGCGCGCAACTCGTTGCCGGCGGCGCGAACTGGGGCACGACGGTGACCGGAACCACCTCGGCATACCTCGATGTGCGCGACTGGAATCTCGAGTCGGGCTTTTCGTTCACCGACGCCGACGTGCGTTCGCAGACGCGCGTTGCGCTGCTGGGACAAACCGTCGTGAAAAATCTGTTGGGCGACGAAGATCCCCTCGGCAAGACGATCCGCATCAAGGGCAGTCCGTTCACGGTCATCGGCGTGCTCGCGTCCAAGGGACAGAGTCTCGACGGCCGCGACCAGGACGATACGGTCCTGATCCCGGTGACGACCGCGCAACGCAAAGTGTTCGGCAGTCGGTTTCCGAGCAGCGTGCGGTTCATCATGGCACAGGCGACGACGGCGGAGGCGATGCCCTCGGCCGAGCGCGAGATGGCGGACCTGCTGCGGCAGCGTCATCACCTTCCGGATCGGGCGGACAATGACTTCGACATCCGCAATTTGACCGCGCTTGCCAATGCAGCCGCGCAGACCGCCCGCGTGATGTCGATCATGCTGGGAGCGATCGCGTCCGTGTCGTTGTTGGTGGGCGGCATCGGAATCATGAACATCATGCTGGTCTCTGTCACCGAGCGCACGCGCGAAATCGGCATTCGAATCGCGATCGGGGCGAGGCAGCGGGACATCCTCGCGCAATTCCTGCTCGAAGCGATTATCATCTCGCTGATAGGCTGCGTCGTTGGCGTCATGCTCGGCGTTGCGGCCGCAGTCGCCGCTAGTCTGCTTGCGAGCGTCGCGGTGGTGATCACCGGCGCGGCGGTCTTTCTCGCGTTCAGCGTCGCAGCCGCGGTCGGTGTGTTCTTCGGCTTCTATCCGGCGCACAAGGCCGCACGGTTGAAACCAATCGAAGCGCTCCGGTACCAGTAGGGTCTGCCCCGGAACCCAGCGCGGCAGACAGGGGTCACCGGTGTGACGTTGGAGCCACAAGGAAAGCGGGCGGTGGTCGACATTCTGGTCACGGCTGCGTTGACTCAGCGCTTCGGCGACGTGGTCGCGGTCGACGCTCTGGATCTCGCCGTCGTCGAGGGGGAGGTGTTCGGGTTGCTTGGGCGCAATGGCGCGGGCAAGACGATGCTGATCAAGATGTTGACGACGCTGCTTCCGCCGAGCGATGGAAGCGCGACCGTGGGCGGTTTTGACATCGCGCGGGAGGCGGCGCGCGTGCGCGCGATCATTGGTTACGTGCCGCAGGCGATTTCTGCGGACGGCGAGCTCAGCGGACGTGAAAACCTCGAGATCTTCGCGCAGCCCGCGCTGCTCTCAAAGGGATGCATCAGCGCCGAAGCAGAACGTGCAATGTTCGTAGCGCGTCGCCGCTCTGGCGTGGGGCACGCGGTCCTACGGACGAGACCAGGATGCGCGCCGCATGCGATGAATCTGTCGGAGCATGTGCTGCACCGCACCAAGCGCCTGATGTCGGCGGCCATTGATGCTCATCAACAAGCTGCCGATGAAATTGGAGTAATTGCTTGATCAGGAAAAAGTGGCGGGGGTGTGATGTGATGAAGTCTTTCTTTTGGCGCTCGTGCGTGAGCGCGACGTGCGCGTTGGCGATCGTGCTCGTCTCCCCGACCGCAGCCGCGCAGCAAAGCAAGACCGTGGCCGGCTTGGTCGTGAATCTCGGTATCGTCCCCGCGGAGGTCGCCTTGACGGCCGAGGGCCATCGCGATGCGCATCCGCTACATCCGCCCAGCGGTTCGCAGCATCTTCTCATTACGCTCGACGAGGAGAAGACCGGCAAGCGGATCGGAGATGCCGAGGTAGTGATCGAAATAGCCGATCCTCACGGCGGCGTCGAGAAGAAGCCCTTGCTGCATACGCAGGCGGGCGGCCTTCCGGACTACAGCGAGCTCTTCAGGTTCGGTTGGTCTGGCGAGTACTCGATCCGCGTGGTCATCACACGGCCGGGCGCGAAGCCCATCGAAGCGCACTTCACCGTCAATCATGTGATCTGATGGACGGTCCGTTTCGGTTCGACGAGCTGGGACGTCGTGCGCAGCAATGACTAGGCACGTTCGTTGGTTGATCGATTCGGCCGCGAGCGGTATGCGACCGCGAGCGCGACAATGACGAACACTGCTTCAGCGCCACCGAGAATCAACACCAACTCGAGGTTGACCGGAGGTAGCGCCGCATACAGCACGAGCGCAGCCATGATTGCGTAGGCAACCCAGAAGATGACGAGCGCGGTCGTTGCCGGCGATGGTTGTTCCATGGGTGACTCCTGACGTGCGGCCAGCATCGCAGCTGGTGAGACACGAACCCGCGGGCACGCTTCAGACACACACTATCAGCACGGTGCTTCCCCGCAACTTGATTGACGACAAGAATCGGTACTGCTCGGCAGGCCGCGAGCACGAAACGCCCAGGAAAGGGGCCGCGATGTTCCGGAAAATCTTGGTACCAATCGACGGCAGCCCCACGTCAAATCGGGGCCTCGACGAAGCCATCAAGCTCGCCAAGGACCAGAGCGCAACGCTGTGCCTGCTCCATGTGGTCGACGACCTGGTCGTCACGCAGGGGTTGAGCGCCACCATGTATGCAGCGGCTGCCTACGTCGACGAATTCATCGATGCACTGCGCGAAGGCGGTAAGAAGATCCTCGCGAAGGCGGAGGCGAAAGCACGCAACCACGGCATCCGCTGTGAGTCGGTATTGCTCGAGACGCTCGGCCGCGGCATCGCCGATGTCATCATCGAGCAGACGAGGAAGCGCCGCGCCGATCTGATCGTTCTTGGCACGCACGGCCGTCGCGGCCTCACCCGGATGGTCATGGGCAGCGATGCCGAGGCGGTGGTGCGCTCGACCCGCGTGCCGGTCCTGCTGGTGCGCGCGGCCGAAGCACCGCGATCGGCTCGCCCCAAACGAGGCCGGAAGCGGTAGCTCACCCACTTGCAGGCGTTACGGGTATCTCACGACTCCATCAGTTGGGAACCGCGCTGCTCTCATTCCTGACGTGCTGCGCGACGTGCGCCGATTCTCATCTCGAGGCGCGGAATTCCCCCGTCGCTTCCATTCACGCGAATCCCGTCGCGGCGCCGCCGCGGCTGCGCGTGAGCCCCGCCTGGATCGAACAGGTCTACTCGTCTTCGAATCCCGATCCCGTCTGGTTCACTGCCGACGGGCCGCGCGCTGACGCAAGCGTCGCGCTGCAGGCGCTGCGGGCTGCTGGCGAGCGTGGGCTTGCGCCCGAGGACTACGACATCGGCGCGCTCGAGCGCGAAATCGACGCACTCGGAGGCGGCGATCGCGATCCCGATGCAGTGTCGCGCGCAGACGCCGCGATGACGGTAACGATGTTGCAGTTCCTGTCCGATCTTCGCTTCGGCCGCGTGCGTCCGCAACAGGTCGAACCCCATTTTCGCGCGCCGGCGAAGGATGCCGCGTTCGTGGCGGAGTTGCGCGATGCCGTGGCTCGCGGTCGGCTCGCGGCGACGATCGACGCGGCCGAGCCCGCATTCCCACTGTACGTCCGGCTGAAGCGCTTGCTGGCAACTTACCGGGTGCTCGCGGCGCAACCGGGGATCGTGCTGCCGCCCCTTGCATCGCCGCGCAACAAGGTCGTCGTAGGGGACGCGTATGTCGGCGTGCCGGCATTGCATGCGCAACTCCTCCGGCTGGGAGATCTGGCCGCGGATTCAGCGATTCCGGCGGATGACCAATACACCCCGCCGCTCGCCGAAGCGGTGCGGCGATTCCAGACGCGGCACGGTCTGGAAGCGGACGGTGTTCTGGGCAAGGACACTCTCGGCGCATTGAACACACCCCTTACGGCGCGTCTCGCTCAGATCAGGCTGTCGCTCGAGCGGCTGCGTTGGCTGCCGCAGCTGCAGCCGGGTCCACTGATCGCCATCAACATCCCTTCCTTTCGGCTTTGGGCCTTTGCCGATGCATCCGGAGCGCAACCCGCCATTCTGTCGATGGCCGTGGTCGTCGGCAGGGCCATGCGCACCGAGACGCCCGTCTTCATCGGCGAGATGCGTTTCGTCGAGTTCAGCCCGTACTGGAACGTGCCGCCCAGCATCCTGCGCAACGAACTCTTACCTCTGCTCGCGCGCGATCCGTCCTACCTCGATCACGAGGACATGGAGGTCGTGGGCACGAGCAGCAGCGGACGGGTGCTCGCGGCAAGTGGGAACGAGTTGATCGCGGCGCTGCGTTCGGGTGAGGCGCGGCTGCGACAGCGGCCGGGCGCGAGGAACGCGCTGGGGGGTGTCAAGTTCGTGCTGCCGAACACGATGGACATCTACCTGCATGCCACGCCTGCGCGCGAGCTGTTCGAGCGCACCCGGCGGGACTTCAGCCACGGCTGCATACGCGTGCGCGAACCCGAGGCCCTCGCGCAGTTCATGCTGCAGGGAAAACCGGAGTGGACGACGGCGCAGATCGAGGCAGCGATGACGTCGGGCGTGAACCGTACCGTGCCGCTCGCCGCGCCGGTTCCGGTCATCGTTTTCTACACGACGGTCATCGTCGATGGCGAGGGGCGCGCGCTGTTCCTGCGCGACATCTACGGCCACGACAGCAAGCTGCGCGACGCGTTACGCGGCATACCATAGCGCCGCCGCGCGCCCGCGCGGGGAAGCGCTACCAGCGCCGCACGCGGCCGGTATCGAGATGCACGAACTCCGATTGCGGGTAGAAGCCGACCCCACCGGCGCGCAGCGACGTTGCCGCATCGCGCAGATCGGCTAGCGGAACGTCGGCGAGCCGCACGTCGATGGCACGTCCCTCGAGATGCAGGCTGTGCGTGGCCACCCCACCGCCGCGCTGTTGCAGCAGCGCGTTCGTGGCGGGCGAGCGGTAACCCGAAATCACCTCGTACGGGGCGTTCGTGCCCGTCAAGGAAGACAATGTGTGGAGTTGATCGAGGAGCTGCGGATCGATCGGCCGGGATTCACCGTTGCGAAAGTCGCGCAGGAACCAATCGATGCGCGCGAGTGCGCCCGTCAAGTAGACGTCGGCCGTGGCGTAGGCGAGCGAAAGCGTCTCGCCCGTATGCGTGTGCCGGAATGACAGCACGCGCAGCGACGTGGTCGTCGCGCGCGAGTAGCCCGGCAGCGCAAAGAGGGGCGATGCCGCAAGCGCCGCGCCGGCCGCGAGCAGCCGGCGACGGGCCGTCCGTCGCGTCCGCGCCGATTCGAAAACGGCTTGATGCTTCGACGAGTTTGGCATGTAACCGGGTCAAGGCGGCTGGAAATTTCCGCCATCATACGCTCGTGCGTGCTCCGTCCCGCGCGAATGCTCGGTTTCGAGCGCTGGTTCCCACCCATGCGGGTCTCGCGTCCGGCGGCACCTGGCTAGGGTCCTCGCGATCGCTGCGCCACGGCGTAGTGCGCTCGATCAGCCGGCGCGCTGGAGCTGACCGAGGTGCCTGACAAGCGGCGCGATCACCGCGTCGAGGTCGGCGCCGTGGTTCAATACCTCGTCGAGCGCCCGAGTGATCGGCATCTCGACGTCGAGCCGCTTCGCGAGCGCAGCGACGGCTTCGGTGGAAAAGGCGCCTTCGGTTACTTCTTTGCGCCCGGCGAGCACTCCGGCGAGCGGCCTGCCTTCGGCGAGCGCAAACCCGAGCGAGGTGTTGCGCGACTGCAGGCTGTTCGCCGTCAGCATCACGTCCCCGATCCCCGAAAGCCCCAGGAAGGTCTCGCGTCGTGCACCTTTGGCGAGTCCGAACCGGATCGTCTCCTCGAGTCCCAGCGTGATCAGGGTGGCGCGCGCGTTCTCGCCGAGTTTCCTGCCAGCCGCGATGCCGCTCGCAATAGCGATGACGTTCTTCATCACGCCGCCGATCGCCGTACCCAGAACGTCCACGCCCGGATGCACACAAAAATGCGGATTCGCGATCTCGCGCGCCAGACGGCTGGCGAGCGGGCCATCCGCACACGCCAGCGCCACGCCGCACGGAAGATCGTTCGCGATTTCGCGGGCAAACGATGGGCCCGAAAGCACCGCCGGCGTTGCCGCGGGGAGCGCCTGCGCGATGACCTCGGGCATCAGCGCGCAGCTGCCGCGCTCGATGCCCTTCGAGCAGCTCACCACCGGTGTCCGCGGTGCGACAAATTCGCGCATCCGCTCCGCCACGCTGCGAAAATGCTGCGCTGGCACCGCCATCACGATGAATTCGCACCTGCTTGCCTCGGCGAGATCACCGGTGGCGACGATTCCCGGCTCGAGTCGTACGCCGGGCAGGAAAACGCTGTTCTCGCGTTCGTAGTTGATCGCGGTGCACCTCCGCCTCACGCGCCCACAGCAGGACTTTGTGGCCCGACTTGCGCAGAACGCAGGCCATCGCCGTCCCGAATGCGCCGCCGCCGACGATGCCTGCCAGTGCCATGCTGTGATTCTGGGGCGGCCCGCCGGCGGCCCGTTGATGAAGATCAAGACACTTGTTGCGCCGGCGCCTACATTGGCAGAGTCGGCCCATTGATTACGAGGAGGAATGTCATGGCACGACAGTTCAAGTTCATCGCCGCGGCACTCGCGGCGATGCTGGTCGCGGCAGGCCCGGTTGCAGCGCAGCAAGTCGAGAACGAGCTGGTCCTCATCACGCCGGTCGCGAAGACCCTCACCGATCCTTCGCTCGCCGAGTTCGCCAAGTACGCGAAGGAAAAATGGAACGTCACGCGTCAAGACCAGCGCGCTCGCCGCCGGCACGCCCGGTCGCCTACGGGCAGATCGTCGAATGGAAGGGCCGGCCGCAGGCCGACATCTTCTGGGGCGGCGAGAGCGCGCTCTTCGACAAGCTCGCCGAGCAGAAGCTGCTCGCGCCGCTCGATCTGCCGAAGGCGGTCGTGGACGCGATCCCGACCGAGCATCGGCAAGCCGAAGCCGATTCCGCTCAAGGATCCGAAAGGCTTCTGGATCGGCACGGTGCTCGAGCCCTACGGCCTCGTCTATCACCCGCGGCTGCTCGCAGCGCCTCGGCGTCGCGCGCGCCGAAGGACTGGGACGACCTGCTCAATCCGAAGCTGAAGGGCAACGTCGCGCAGTGCGCGCCGACGCGCTCGTCGAGCAGTCACGCGACCTACGAAGTGATCCTGCAGCGCGACGGCGACGACAAGGGCTGGGAGTGGCTCAAGCATCTCGGCGGCAACACCGGCATCTTCACCGCGCGCAGCCGTGACGTGCCTTCGGTGGTGGCGAAGGGCGAGTTCGCCGCGGGCTTCGCGGTGCCGAGCTACATGGCCTTCGAAGACCGGCTCGCCGGCTTCGACATCAAGTTCGTCGCGCCGAAGACCGCGTGGATCACGCCCGAGCCGATCGCGATCCTCGCCGGCGCGAAGCATCCCAAGGCGGCGCGCGCGTTCATCGAGTTCATGCTGTCCGAGCGCGGCCAGAAGGTGGCGATGGAGCGCGGGCGTGTTCCCGATCACGCCGAAATACCGCGTCCAGGGCGCCCCGGGATCGACGGCCGAGATGGCGGTCGAGTTCACCGGCGGCCTGCGCTCGTACTTCGACGTCGACGTGACCAACATCTACGACGACGACGTGGCGCAGAAGCGCTACGAGCAGGTGAACGGCACGTTCCGCAAGGAAATCGAGTCGGTCGCGGAAGAGCTGAAGAAGAAATACTGATCCGTTTCGCGGGACCCGGAAGCTGCGCCATGCGCATCGCGGTTCACGACCTCACCAAGCGCTTCGGGCCCCTCGCGGTGGTGAACCGCGTCGAGCTTCTCCATCGAGGAAGGCGAGCTGTTCACGCTGCTCGGGCCCTCGGGCTGCGGCAAGACGACGCTGCTGCGGCTGATCGCCGGCTTCTATGCGCCCGACGAGGGCGAGGTTCGCTTCGACGACCGGCGCGTCAACGACGTGCCGCCGCACGAGCGCGGCATCGGCATGGTGTTCCAGAACTACGCGCTCTGGCCGCACATGACGGTGTTCGACAACGTCGCCTACGGGCTCAGGCTGCGCAAGCTCGGCCGGTCCGAGATCGCAGCAGCGGGTCGAGGGCGTCCTCGAGAAGGTCAGGCTCGCGGGCTCGGCGAGCGGTATCCGGGGCAGCTCTCGGGCGGCCAGCAGCAGCGGGTGGCGCTCGCGCGCGCGCTGGTGCTCAATCCCAGGATCCTGCTGCTCGACGAGCCGCTGTCGAACCTCGACGCGAAGATCCGGATCCAGGTGCGCGCCGAGATCCGGAAGCTGCAGCAGGAGCTCGGCATCACGACCGTCTACGTGACGCACGACCAGGAAGAAGCGCTCACGCTATCGGACCGGATCGCCGTCTTCAACCAGGGCAAGGTGTTCCAGGTCGGCGCGCCCAAGGAGCTCTACGAGCGGCCGGCCAACCGCTTCGTGGCCGACTTCATCGGCATCAACAACCTGATCGACGGGACGGCGTGCGCGGTCGATGCGGAGCAGGGCAACGCTGGCGGGCGGACACCGCGCTCGGCGAGGCTCGGCGTGTTGGCGAACGAGCAACTCAAGGTCGGCGACCGTTGCGTCGTGTGCGTGCGGCCCGAAAACATCGCGCTGGACGCCGCCGAGGCGGCTGCCGGGCGCAACCGTGGTCCGGGGCAGGATCGCTTTCGCCGCCTACCTCGGCAACACGCTGCGCTACGACGTCGACCTCGGACAGGGCGTCACGTTCAAGGTCGACATGCGCGACCCGCTGGCACCACGAGGAGCTGCCGATGGGCACCGAGGTCGGTCTGAGCTTCCCGGTCGGCACGCACGCTGGCGATTCCGGCGGACTGATGCGGCTGCCGCGCGCGCCCGGCCGTCCTGGGATTCGCCCTGATCTGGGTGTTCCTGATCATCTTCGTCTTGTATCCGCTGACGCGGATTTTCTACGACGCGTTCACCAACGAAGCCGGGCAGCTCACGCTCGCGAACTTCTACGAGTTCTTCACCGACTCCTTCTACCTGCGCTCGCTGTGGAAGTCGCTGGTCCTGGGCGTCGCCGCGGTGATCACCACGTCGGTGGTCGGGATCGCGGTCGCGTTCCTCATCATCCGCTACGAGTTCCCGTACCGCAACCTCTTCTCGTATCTGACGATGCTGCCGATGATCCTGCCGCCGCTCGTCGGCGTGCTCGGCTTCGTCTTCATCCTCGGCCGCGCCGGCACGGTGAACGTGCTGCTGCATGGACTGGTTCGGCCTGCAGCACCCGATGAACTTCATGTACGGCGTGCACGGCGTGCTGCTGGTCGAGACCGTGCATCTGTTTCCGATGATGACGTTGAGCATTCTCGACGCGCTCGCGCGGGTCGATCCGTCGCTCGAGGAGGCCGCGCAAGGCATGGGCGCCAAAGGCTGGCGCCGATTCTGGGACGTGACGCTGCCGCTCACAACGCCCGGCTACATCTCGGGCGCGCTGCTCGTCTTCATCTGGACGTTCGCCGATTTCATCACGCCGCTGGTCGTCGGCGTCCAGGATCTGCTCGCCCCGCAGGCGTATCTGAACATCGTGCAGTTCGTCGACCGGCGGATCTTCCGCATGGGCATCGTCATCTCGGCGCTGCTCGTGCTGCTCGCGATCGTGTTCGTGCTCGCCGCGCGCCAGTACGTGGCGATCAAGGACTACAGCTCGCTCGCCTACTCGAAGGTCGAGCGGCGCAGGCTGGGGCCGGTCGCGCGCTGGCTCGCCGTCGGTTTCCTGTCGCTCCTGATGTTCGTCGCGTTCATCCCGCAGGTCGGCGTGCTGCTCGCCGCCGTGGGCCGCGGCTGGTCGCTCACGCCGTTTCCGATCCACTACACGCTCGAGTTCTTCGAGCAGGTGAGCGTCGAAACGCCGAAGTTCATCGTCAACTCGCTGCTGTACTGCGGGATCGCGGTGTTCATGTGCATCGCGATCGGCGTGCCGATGGCGTGGATCATGGGGCGCACGCAACGCGCCCGGACGCGGCGCGATGGACGCGCTCACCACGCTGATGCTCGCCATCCCCGGAACCGCGGTCGGCATCGCCTACGTGCGCGCATTCAACTTTCCGCTGCCCGTCGTCGACGTTCCGCTCACTGGCATGTGGCTCATCCTGCCGCTCGTGCTGGCCGTTCGCCGGCTGCCGTATACGGTGCGCGGCAGCTACTCATCGCTGCTGCTCGTCCACAAGTCGATGGAGGAGGCAGCCGAGAACGTCGGCGCGACCAAGCTGCGCACGTTCCGCGACATCACGGTGCCGCTGGTCTGGAAAGGGATCTTCGTCGGCGCGCTTGTTCTCGTTCATCACTTCGATCCAGGAAGCGTCGTCGACGATATTCCTGACGACGGGGGGCAACGAGATGATTCCGTTCGGCATCTTCAGCTTCTACATCGCCGGCTCGCAAAGCCAGGCTGCCGCGCTGGGCGTGATCCTGATCGCGCTTTGCGCGCTGAGCCTGTTCATCGTCAACCGCATCGCCGGGACGCGCGTCGGCGGGCTCTTCGGCTGAACGGCGCGAAACTTGCCGACGTCCGTGACGCTCCTTGTGCTGTTGGTCCCGGCGGACGTCACCTCCGAACGTCGTCGCCAATGGACGCCGGGCACACTTGCCGCGACGGGCCGGCCGTCGCACCTAAGCTGGGTTCCAGCTTCATCACGATGCGAACCGTGGTGAGATCGTCCGCCGTCGACTGGATCTCGAATCCGAGCGCATGGGCGAAGCGCAGCATTGCCGCGTTGTTCGCAAGCACGATCCCTTCCATGACGGCGAAGCCTCGGTCGCGAGCCGCTCGGATCAACGCTTCCATCAGCAGACCGGCAATGCCGCTCTTTCGCCACGAATCCTCGATCAGGATGCCGAAATCGCAGCTCGTGCCGTCCGGATTGGCGACGTAGCGCGCCTCGCCAACAATTTCCTCGCCGTTTTCGCGCGCGACGGAGCAGACGAGCGCCATGTGCCGGTCGTAGTCGACGTCGGTCAGGAAATGGATCAGCGTGTTCGAAGGCGCATGGACCCATTTCTGGAATCGCTTGTAGCGGCTTTCCTCGGACGATGCGCTGAGGAGCGCGCGCATGCCCTCGGCGTCGTCGGCTTTGATCGGGCGGATCGTAACCGTTCTGCCGTCGAAGAGGCGCCGCTCGTGGAGGAGATGAGCTGGATATTCGGTCATGGTCGTGGTTGCCGCTACCGGCATCCTCGCAGGACAATTACCACGGCCGCGCGCCTTGTGGTTGACCACCGTCAAACGAGAGCCTCGTTTCCGAAGATGACAGCCTGCGTTGCCTCGCAATGGCCCAGCGGCGCCCGTTGGCAAGGCAACGCACGCCGCCTTGGTGAAGCGGCGCAGCAACTCCGCGGGCCTCGAGACGGCCGGGTCGGCGAATGAGTCGAGGATGAACAAGGAGGCGATCGTCAAGCAGATTCGCGCGGCGCTCGAGAGCGAGCCGCGCGTCAATCTTCACCGCTATCCGCTCAAGGTCGCAGTTGTCGATGGCGCGGTGTTGCTCGAAGGCGAGGTCGAAAGCGTTGCGGCGAAGAAGGTAGCGCTCGAGATCGCCGGGGCCGCCCCGGGGATTCGCGGCGTCGTGGATCGGGTTCGCATCGCGGTCAAGGAACGCATAGGCGACGGCGCGATGCGCGATGCACTTTGCGAATTCCTGCTCGTAGAGCCGGAGTTGCGCAACTGCACGATCCGAATCCGCCTGAAGGGGCGCGTCGAAACGCTGCGTGAGGCGCCTTTGGAGCGCAGCGGCGATATCGAGGTGGCGATCGACGACGGCGTGATCACGCTCGAGGGAATGGTGATCAGCCTTTCGCACAAACGCTTTCTGGGCGTTCTGGCCTGGTGGACGCCGGGTTGCCGTGACGTCATCAACTCGCTCGACGTCGTGCCACCCGAGGAAGACAATGACGCGGAGGTGGTCGACGCGCTCCGGCTCGTGCTCGAAGCGGATCCCCTAGTTCAAAGCGACCAGGTCGCCGCGAGCTGCCGGAATTACGTCGTCACGCTCGAGGGTCTTGTACGCACCGACGAGGAGCGATGGCAAGCCGAGCTCGACGCTTGGGCGCTCTTCGCCGTCGACAGAGTGATCAACCGCATCGAAGTAACAGCGCAGAAATAGGGCCTGGCCGGCCGTTGGTCCAAACCGCGCCGCCACTCGAACAAGTGTCATCGGCTCAGCAGCCCCGCACTTGCGCAAGATCAACACACGCCTTGGTCGAGCGGCTATGGTTGAAAGGTGGGCGCCTCGGTCCGAGAGGCCCTATGCGCAACCCGCCGCAATTGCCGAGGAAAATGACCATGTCGACCGTCGAATTGCTGCAGCAAAACGTCGCGATCGAACTTCCGCCACCGCAGACCGAGCGCGGGGGCACGCTCATGCAGGCGTTGAAGTCTCGCAGGAGCACCCGGGAGTTCGCCATCAAGGCACTGTCTTCCGAACTGCTGTCGAATCTGCTTTGGGTGGCCTTCGGCGTCAACCGGCCCGACACCGGCGGGCGCACCGCGCCCTCGGCGCACAACTGGCAGGAAATCACCATCTATGCCGCGCTCGCTGAGGGCCTATACTGCTATGAGCCGGCCGCGCACACGCTGCGACTCGCCGTATCCGCCGACCTTCGCGCGCTCACGGGAGTCCAGGATTTCGTGGCGATCGCGCCGCTCGACCTGGTGTATGTCGCCGACTTTGCCCGGATGACCGATGCGAGTGCCGAGGACCGCGCATTCTTCGCGGCGGCCGATGCGGCCGTCATCGCGCAGAACGTGTATCTGTTTTGTGCGTACGCCGGTCTCGCCACCGTTGTGCGCGGGCTCGTCGACCGCAAGAGACTCGCTCGCGCGATGGGGCTTCGGTCCGACCAAAGGATCGCGCTCGCGCAGAGCGTTGGTTTCCCCTTGGTCTAACGCGCGCCACATTCGCAGACCGGTCCGCATGCACCACCACGATGCCGCCTACGTGATCGACCTTGCGGGCTGCGTGTTCGGCCACGCGGAAAAAGCTGCGCGGTGGCTCGATCGGCCGTCGGTGCAGCTCGGTGGCCGCTCGCCGCGCGAGCTTCTCGCCACCGCGGATGGCACGCGTCGCGTCGAGGAGTTGCTTGCGCAGATCGGCGACGACGACCGGTTGCACCGGGTTTCGGGCTGAAGGCGTGCATTTGCGGCGATGGTGATGGATCGACGCCGGTTTCTGGCGGGGGCGGCCTCGGCGCTACTCGGGAAATCCGGCGCGGGCGCGGCGCAACGGGCGCAGCCTGTCACGTCCATCCTCGCGGGAATGCCCATGGCGACTGAGGTCGACCCCATGCAACGGATGACCTTGTTCGTGTGCGGCGACGTGATGACGGGCCGCGGCATTGACCAGATCCTTCCTCACCCGAGCCGGCCGGAGCTCTACGAGCCGTACGTTCGCTCGGCGCTGCGATACGTCGAGCTCGCCGAGCAGGCGACCGGGCCGATCGCGCGTCCGGCCGGCTTCGCGTACATCTGGGGCGACGCGCTCGGCGAGCTCGATCGCGTGCGACCCGCCGCGCGGATCGTCAATCTGGAGACGACCATCACCACAAGCGAGGATGCATGGCCGCGCAAGGGAATCAATTACCGCATGCATCCGGCCAACATCGGTTGCCTCTCGGCGGCCGCGATCGATTGCTGTTCGCTCGCCAACAATCACGTGCTCGATTGGGGTTACCGCGGCCTGGCGGAGACGCTCGCGACGTTGCGAGCAGCCGGCATCCGCACTGCCGGCGCCGGCGACAGCGAGAACGAGGCGTGGGCGCCCGCGATCATCGACCTTGCCGGTGGCCGCCGCGTAATCGTCTTCGCATGCGGCCTGGGCAACGCGGGCGTGCCTCATGAATGGGCGGCGGGAAAAAGCCGGGCAGGCGTGTCTTACCTCCCGGATCTCGCGCCATCGGCCGCCGAGACGATCGCCGCGCGAGTGTCCGCCGTCAAGCGCAGCGGCGACATCGCCGTCGCGTCGATCCACTGGGGCGGCAACTGGGGCTACGACGTGGCCCGCTCGCAGCGTACGTTCGGGCACCTGCTTGTCGACCACGCCGGCGTCGATGTCGTGCACGGGCACTCGTCGCATCACCCCAAGGGCATCGAGATCTATCGCAACCGGCCGATCCTCTACGGCTGCGGCGATTTCCTGAACGACTACGAAGGCATTGGTGGCTACGAAAGCTTCAGGAGCGAGCTCGGGCTCATGTACTTTCCCACGCTTGATCCGAACGGCGCGCTCGAGGAATTGGTGCTCGTGCCGACCCGGATACGGCATTTTTGCGTCAACCGCGCGCGTGACGACGACGTCGCGTGGCTCGCGGCGATGCTCACCCGCGAGGGTCGCGACCTGGGAACGCGCGTGGAGCCACGCCCTGACGACACGCTCGTCGTCTATCCCCGCTAGAGGGTCGACGTTGCGGCGATGGCGAAGCGCCGGCGGGACCTCCGTGTATCGCAGCATCGCCGCTGCCTTTGACGACAATCAAGACGCCTTCCGTAATCCGGGTTGAATCTCTAGCTTGGCTCGTCGATAGCGGGACAGGATCGGGCGCCGATGCATGGGATCGGGGAACCGCTTTCCAACGATTGCAAACGGGAATCCAACGATGATCAGAAACCGAGCGGTGCGGCGCACCGTTGCGCTCGTCCTTGTCGTCCTTGGAGGGCTCCTGATGATGCTTGCCCCGCCGATATGGATTGGGGCGATTCCACTCGCACTGGGGATCCTTCTCGAGGTGGTCGGCATCGCGCTGGAGCATGGCGGAGGCGCGTAATCGTGGTCGTCCGCTCGCGGGCGCTCGTCCGCCACTTTCATGGCCCCGGCGCGTCAACGGAACCCGTGCGCGGAACAGTCCGGCGTCTGGAATCCCGGTGGAATTCGAAGTAGCTCCCAATGGACCACGTCGAGCCATTCACTCACCAGTCGAGAATCGCTTACTTCTCGATGGAAATCGCGCTGCGGCCGGAGGTACCCACCTACGCGGGCGGCCTGGGCGTGCTTGCCGGCGATACGGTCCGTTCGGCTGCCGATCTGGAGATCCCGCTGGTCGCGGTGACGCTGGTGAGCCGAAATGGCTACTTCAGACAACAGCTCGATGCACAGGGGCGGCAGACCGAGCAGCCCGAGCCTTGGGACCCCGCAAGGTACGCGACGCGTCTCAATGCCGGCGTGGCCGTCCCCATCGAAGGCCGCGAAGTGTGGGTCAGCGCCTGGCTTCACCTCGTCCAAGGTCATACCGGCGGGCAGGTTCCGGCCATTTTGCTGGACACCGACTTGCCCTTTAATGCAAAAGCCGATCGCGCCATCACGGATCGGCTGTATGGCGGCGATGCGACCTACCGGCTCAAGCAGGAAATCGTCCTGGGCATTGCCGGATTCCGGATGCTGCGCGCGCTCGGATTCGACATCCGAAAGTACCACATGAACGAGGGCCACTCGGCGCTGTTGTCATTGGAGCTGATGCGCCGATTCGCCTATCCCCCTGAACGGGTGCGGCCCGGTGAGCCCAGCTTCGATCTTCCGCGGGTGCGCGAGACGTGCGTGTTCACCACGCACACGCCCGTCGAGGCCGGTCATGACAGGTTTCCGTACGACATGGTCAGCCGCGTTCTTGGCGACTATGTCGATGTCGCCACCTTGAAGGGGCTGAGCGGCACGGATGTGCTCAACATGACCAAGCTCGCCTTGAGCCTGAGCGAGTACGTGAACGGCGTCGCCGAGCGTCATGCCGAGACTTCCCGCCGGCTGTTTCCCGGGCAGTCGGTCCATTCGATAACGAACGGCGTGCACGCCAACACGTGGACCGGCGCGAGTTTCGCGACGCTCTACGACTCCTGGGTTCCGGGTTGGCGCCACGAACCGCAGTTGCTGGTGCGGGCCGATCGCATCCCGGACGAAGCGATCTGGGCGGCGCACAGCGCCCAGAAGGTGGCGCTCGTCGACTGGCTCCGGACACAGACCGGGATCGAGCTGCGGGCCGATCTGCCCATCATCGGTTTCGCCCGCCGCATGACCGAGTACAAACGCCCAGATCTGCTGTTCGGCGACATCGGGCGCCTGAAGCGCATCGCGCAGGCGCGAGGGTTCCAGCTCGTGCTGGCCGGCAAAGCCCATCCGAGCGACGAGCCGGGCAAACGCCTGATCGCGCTCGTGCACGAGCGCCTGCGCCAGATTCGGGACGACGTCCCGGCCGTCTACCTGCCCGACTACAACATGGGCACGGCGCTCCACCTGGTTTCTGGCGCCGATATCTGGCTCAACACGCCATTGAGGCCGCTCGAGGCGTCGGGCACGAGCGGCATGAAAGCGGCATTCAATGCGATCCCGAGCCTGAGCATTCTGGACGGGTGGTGGGTCGAGGGTTGCATCGAAGGCGTCAATGGCTGGGCGATCGGCGACCCGGCAGAGGCGGCGTCCGATCAGGACCGCGAATCGCTCTATCGGAAGCTCGAGGACGTCGTGCTTCCGCTGTACCACGAGAATCGGCCGGCATGGATCGCCGTCATGAAGGGCGCCGTCTCGAAGTCCGCCTCCTACTTCGACAGCCATCGAATGATGCGCCGTTACGTCGCGGAGGCTTACTTTCGCTGAGTGCGTCCGTGCCAGCGAGTTCTGCCATCTCGTGGGCCGACGGTCGTTCGGCGCACGCGTTCACGGATCTTGCGCAAACGCAACAACGGCGGTGCGGTTGCGGGCTATTCTGACTTCGAGCGCTTGCGACGGTGGAGTGTAGACATATTGCGAGCGACCTCTGCAAGGAACGCGGCATGAAGCCTTCTATTGACATTTCAACCTGGGTGAGCGGGGAACTCTCCTCGCTGATGGAAAGAATGGCGGGCGACCCTGACCGCGCCGAGGCCGCTACGCTCGGCGACGTGCGAGCCGCCGTGCGACGACGCACGACCGCCGCCGAACGACGGGAGGAATCGCTGCATCCGCAGCAGAGCGCCTCGGCACTTGTCGAAATCGACAATCTCGTCGACGAATTCGGGAGCGACGCGCTGGCGATCGATTTCGTAGCTGCAAAGGCGAGCGAGGCACTCTCGCGCATCATCGAGACTGCGATGAGCGATCCGCGCGTTCGGCGCAGGCCGACGCTCAACATGGTTCGCGACGAGATGATCGCGGGCCTAACCGCACGGCTCGTCGGCGACGGCGTGATCGAGCCGGACGAAGATCAGACGCTGCTCGCCGAGATCGATGGCTTCATCGAGCGCCACGGGCCGGATACCTTGGCCGAGGAATTGATTCGCTTCGAATAGCGAGGCGACGTTCCGGTCGAGGCGAGCGGTGTACGGCGCCTGCGCGTCGTGCAGGAACCACGGGCGTCCGCATCGCGGTTATCGGCGCCGGTACGGTCGGACGCGTTCCGGGGCCGGCGAACCGTGCCCGATCTGTGCCTTCGCTCGCCTGCTTTTCCGCGTGTCCGATTGACGCGAGTCAACTCGTGCGACCGAAATGATGCAAGAATGAAATTCGGACAATGGCCGTTGTCGTCATGAAATCATGGAGGTAAACATGGTCACAAGAAAGGTCGCAAGAACCAGGAACGTTGGCAAGTCCGGCGCCAAGGCGATTGAGCCTACCCCACACCCACAGCCGGCTGCGAAGCGCGCGAGCGCGAGCGACGCCGAGGCCGCAACGGAGCAGGCGTGGACGGCAGTGAAGGAGGCTGTGAGAGCTGGCAAGGTGCAGCCGGTGACTGCGGCGCGTGCGACGGGAAAAGCCGTTCGGAACGTCGCGAGGTCCGGAGCGAAACAGTCGGGTGTCGCCGCCGAGACGCTCGCGAGAGCCGTGGAAAAGATCCTTGTGTCCGCCGTGAGCGAGGCCAAGGGTGCCGCCCAGGCTGCTCGAGACGCGGCAGCAGAGGTCGAGAGGTCGGTCAGCCGCGCGCTGAAGGCGATCAGGACTGCCGTGAGGAAGCGTGCCATGGTGGCCGTCGACGAGGCCACGCGGAGGCGCCCGGGCGCGGCGGCCAAGAAGAGGGCGCGAAAGCCCATGCGTGCGCCCGCCCAATAGACCGCGTGGGCTGCGCCGGCCGGTTCGATTGACGCTCGGTCGGCCATAGGTTTGCGCACCGTTCGTCGCCCTCGTGGCGTGGGGGTCGACCGAGAGACGGTGGTCTACGCCAGCGGGTCCTGCGCGCCGGCGGGTGCCTGATATCGGATGACATGCTCGCAGCCGCGACGCTCTTCACCGTTGTCTTCGTGCTCAACATCGTGCCGGCGTTCGCGCCGCCGACATGGTTGGCGCTGTCGTGGGTCGGTTTCGGGCATCCGGCCGCGAACCCGCTGGTCGTCGCACTGATTGGCGCGGCGGCGGCGACCGCGGGACGCATCGTGCTCGCCCGACTGGCGCGCGTCGTCATCAGGCAGCGGATCCTGAGCGATCGAACCCGCGACAACGTCGATGCACTCCGCGGCACGCTGCTTACCCACAAGCGGGTGACGTTCGGGATCTTTCTGTTCTACGCGTTCAGCCCATTTCCGTCGAACTGGCTTTTCATCGCGTATGGGCTCACACCGCTTCCGCTCAGGCTGATCGCCGTCCCGTTCTTCATGGGTCGCTGGGTGAGCTACAGCTTCTTCGTCTTCACCGCGGCCCGCGTCTCGCAACGGTTCGATTTCGAGGCGCAGGAGGTACAGCCGTATCTGGGCGTCTATTTCGTTATGACACAGGTGCTGCTGTTGGGTGCGGTTTACGCGTTCACGCGGATCGATTGGCAATACCTGATGGCGCGCAAGCGTCTGCGCTGGCTGGCGCGACGGTGACGTGCGAGCCGCCGGCAAGCTCGTTCGCGGCCAGCGCGAGACCGAGGACCACTCGCGACATCGCCGGGTAACGGAGTCGATCGGGCGTATCGAAGGCCGTGTGGTAGTGCGGGTAACGATAGAACGCGGTGTCCGTCACCATCAGCGCGGCGTAGCCTTCGCGCCAGAACGAGAGCTGATCGCTCCACGCGACGCCCGGCACGAACGAGAAGGTCGCGAGCGACTCGCACGGAAAATCGGAATGCGCCCGAAACGCGCGCACGGTCTCGTGTAGCGCTTGCCGCGACGCGAGGTTCGATACGAAGGCGATGAAGTCACCGCGGTCGGGATAGAACCAGCGCATGAAGGGAGGATAGTGCTGGCTGCCCGGGCGGTCGCTGTAGCACCCGAGCATCTCCAGCGAGAGCATGAGACGGATGTCGTCGCCTCGCCGGCGCGCCGCGCGCGCGTAGATCCGGCTGCCCATTTCGCCCGAGCGGAAGAACGGGGGCTCCTCGTTG
This sequence comes from uncultured beta proteobacterium, assembly GCA_963733985.1. Lineage (GTDB taxonomy): Bacteria > Pseudomonadota > Gammaproteobacteria > Burkholderiales > Casimicrobiaceae > CAIWHR01. The sequence goes on from CAVTFF010000024.1 coordinate 89,806, forward strand.
ACGAAGGCGACGAGCCGGACCGTTCGTCTGGGTCGGGCGTGCGCCAGCAACCGGCCGATTTCGAGCAACGCCGCGACGCCGCTTGCATTGTCGTCCGCGCCGGGGCTGCCCGCAACGGTGTCGTAGTGCGCGCCCAACAGGACGATCTCGTCGCGCTGTTGGGCGCCGACGATTGCGATTTCCAGATTTTCGCAGTCGATGCCGCCGACGCGATAGGGCTGCGACCGGACCGCGTACCCCTGCGAGCTCCACTCGCTGCGAATGAAATCTGCCGCAGCGGCGAGCGCCTGCGGCCGGAACACGTTCCGCTCGCCGATGTCGACGGCGAGCGCAACGCTGTGGTCGCGCAATCGCTCGGGGAGAGCTCGCGGGGTCTCATCGCTCATGAGGCACTCGCGAATCGGCAAAGCGTGCCGGCGCAGGCGCCGTCGGCGGCCGCGGCCGACTACATCTTCGCCTTGAGGTAGGCGAGGAGATCGTCGAGCGTGACGAGCTTCGCGTAGTCGCCTTCGGGGATATCGACGCCGAGATTGCCGTGCAACGCGACAAGGAAGTTCAACCAGTCCATCGAGTCGAGATCCACCTGGTCGCGCAGCGGCACGCCGGGTTTCAGCTCATCCGGCGAAATCTCGGGTGCGATCCGCCGCAGCGTGTCGAGCACGGATTGGCGCAGCGTCGCGGGGTCAATTCGGGTAGTCGTCATGTCGTCGCCTCATCGAGCTTCTCGGGTTCCTGCAACAGCCGGTCGATCTCGTTCAGGAACAGCGCACCGCGGTGGCCGTCGCTTGCCCGGTGGTCGGCCGAAAGGCTCGCGGTGACAACCGGCGCCGCGATCACCTGTCCGTGGTCAAGCCATGGCCGCTCGGTCACCTTGCCGAACCCGACGAGCGCGACCTGTGGTGGGTAGATGACGCCGTGAACGAGCCCCGACACCCTGATCGCCGAGATTCGTGACGGTGATCGTCGCGTCGGTCATTTCGGAGCTCTTGAGCGTGAGCGCGCGCGCCCGGGCGACGAGGTCGGAGAGCCGCTGCATGAGAGGGTCGAGCCCAAGCGCATCGACGTCGCGGATCGCCGGGGCAATCAAGCCACCCTGGCGGAGCGAGATCGCCACGCCCAGATGGACGCCTGACCCCGGCAGGAATGCGCCGTCGCGGTAGTAGCCGTTGAGCTCGGGAAATTTTCGCAGCGCGAGCGCAACAATCTTGAGCAGAGGCACCGCCATCAGTACCCGCTCGGTCACCGGGCGGCCCTCGTTGCGTGCGGCGAGCCATCGCGTCGCCCGCGCAAGCGCGATATCTGTCGCAAGATAGTAGTGTGGAATCTCGCGCTTCGAGCGTGCCATCGCTGCGCCGATCGCGGCCCGCATCGCGAGTGCTCGGTCGCCGGGTGTGGGGGCCGGTGGCTTTGCGAAAGCGGCTTTGTCGACGTCCTCGAGCGTTACCGCGCCCTGCGGACCGGTGCCGGGAACCCGAGCAAGATCGATGCCCAGCGTCTCCGCGCGCAGGCGGGCCGCCGGCGACACGCGTCGGCGCGCCTCGGTCACCGCGGCAGCGGGTACAGCGGGCGCCGGGGCTACAGCCGAGGGCGGTGCCACGACCGGCGCGGGAGTTGCTGTCGCCCGTTTGCGCTTTTCCGCTTCCGCGTGCTCGGGTGTTTCGCCGGGCTCGAGCAAGCGCGCGATGACCGTCCCCACCGGCACTGTCTGGTTAAGCTCGAGCGGAAGCTCGTAAACCGTTCCTTCCTGCCAGATTTCGACATCGATCGCCGACTTGCTGGTGTCCACGACGGCGACGACGTCTCCCTTGTGCACGGGATCGCCGGGCTTCACTTTCCACTCGAGCAGCGTGCCTTCGTCCATCTCGGCACCGAGCGAGGGCAGCTTGAACTCGATCATGATGTCACGCCTTGCCGAGAACCTGCCGGACGGCGGCGACGATCTTCGCCGGCTGCGGCAACGCCGCTTCCTCGAGGTGCTTCGCGTACGGTATCGGCACCTCTTCACTGCACACTCGAGCGACCGGCGCGTCGAGATCGTAGAGCGCCTGCTCCATGATGCGTGCCATGACCTCCGCCGCGAGGCTACCGGAACGCCAGCCTTCATCGACGATGACGGCGCGATGCGTGCGCCGCACCGATGCCATCACGGTCGCGTCGTCGAGCGGGCGCAGCACGCGCAGGTCGATGACCTCCGCCTCGATGCCCGCGGCGGCGAGCTCGCTCGCGGCCTGGAGCGCCTTCCACACAGTGCCGCCCCAGCCGATCAGCGTGACGTCGCGTCCGTCGCGCAGCACCTTCGCCGAGCGCAGGTCGGCGCTTCGCCATGCATCGGTCAGCTCGCCGTCGAAGTTGTAGAGGAGCGCGTGCTCGAAGATCACGACGGGATCAGGATCCGCAAGCGCCGGCGCGAGCATCCCTCGCGCATCGTCGACGGTCGCCGGCGCAACCACCGTGATGCCGGGAATGTGGGCGTACCAGTTCTCGAGACTGTGCGAATGCTGGGCGGCGAGCTGCCGCCCCGCACCCGTTGCCATCCGGATCACCAGCGGTACGTGGAACTGGCCCCCCGACATGTGGCGGTAGAGCGCCGCCGTGTTCACGATCTGGTCGAGCGCAAGAAGGCTGAAGTTGACCGTCATGACCTCGACGATCGGGCGCATTCCGCCGAGCGCCGCGCCAATGCCGGCCCCGACGAACGCGAGCTCGGAGAGCGGGGTGTCGCGGATGCGCTCGGGTCCGAACTCGTCGAGAAAGCCTTTCGACACGGCGTAGGATCCGCCGTACTTGCCGACGTCCTCGCCCATGAGGAAGACGCGCGGGTCGCTCACGAGCGCGTCGTGAAGCGCCTGGCGCGCCGCTTCACGGTAGGTGATCTTCATCGGGCGGGCTCCGTGTAGAGGTCGCGCGCGAGATCCGCGACCGGCTCCCCTGTGCCCGCTTCGGCGAAGGCGACAGCCGCATCGACTTCCCGCATCGCGGCCGCGTCGATGGCGACGAACTCGTCCTCGGTGAGCTTGCCTTCGGCCTTCAGCCGGTTCGTGAGGTTGTGGATCGGTCCGCGCTTCTTCCACGCTTCGATCTCCGCCTTGTCGCGGTAGAGATCGGGGTCGTACATCGAGTGCGCGCGGTAGCGGTACGTCTGGAACTCGACGAAGAATGGCCCGTCCCCGCGGCGGACGCACTCGGCCGCATCCCGCGCGGCCTCGTGGACGGCGACCACATCCATCCCGTCGACCTTTGCCGTCGGTACTCCGAAAGCGGCGGCCTTCGTGCACAGGTCGGTTTGCGACTCGGAGCGCGCGAGCGCCGTGCCCATCGCATAGAAATTGTTCTCGCAGAAGAACGCGACGGGCAGTTTCCACAGCGCCGCCAGATTCAGCGACTCGTGGAAGACGCCTTCGGCGACTGCGCCCTCGCCGAAGAACACCGCCGTGACGCGGGACTTGCCCTGCATCCTGTCGGCGAGGCCAAGTCCCACCGCGAGCGGCAGACCGCCGCCGACGATCGCATTGCCGCCGTAGAGCCGCGTCGCGGCGTCGAACAGGTGCATCGAGCCGCCGCGGCCGCGGCAGCAGCCTTCGCGTTTGCCGTACATCTCGGCCATGATCGTATTCGCGGAAACGCCGCGCGCGAGCGCGTGGCCATGCTCGCGATAGGTGGCAACGATCGCGTCGTCGGCGGCGAGCGCGTGCACCGCCCCGACGGCCACTGCTTCCTCGCCGATGTACAGGTGCAGGAAGCCGCGGATCTTCTGCTGGCCGTAGAGGTCGGCGCAGCGCTCCTCGAAGCGGCGGATGCGCACCATGTCCGCGAGAACCGTCAGCGCGAGCGCGCGCGGCAGCGTGACGGGCTTCTGCGCGGTGTCGTTCATGCGGCTCGCTTCGCCGAGCTTTCGTCGCCGTTCATGCGCCTGCCTCAAGCGTCGAGGTATCGCCTTCGGGCAAGCCCATCTCGCGCGCCTTGAGCAGCCGGCGCATGATCTTGCCGCTGCGGGTGCGCGGCAGCGTGCCGAGGAATGCGATCTCCTTGGGCGCCACGGCTGCGCCGAGGCGCTTGCGCGCGTGGCCGAGGAGTTCCAGCCCGAGGTCGTCGCTCGGCGCATAGCCGGCCTTGAGCGAGACGAACGCCTTCACCGTTTCGCCGACGACCGGATCGGGCTTGCCGATGACGCCGGCTTCGGCGACAGCCGGGTGCTCCATCAGCGCGCTCTCGACTTCGAAGGGGCCGATCAGATGTCCGGCCGACTTGATGACGTCGTCGGCCCGGCCGACGAACCAGAAATAGCCGTCGGCATCGCGCTTGACGAGGTCGCCGGTCAGGTAAAGATCGCCGCAGAAGCATTTGCGGTACCGCTCTTCCTGATGCAGGTAGCCGCGGAACATCGATGGCCACCCGGCGCGCAGCGCGAGCTCGCCTTCGACCTCCGGCGCACGGATCTCCTCGCACGAGCCGTCGTCGCGGCGCTGCACGACGAACGCCTCGACGCCGGGCAGCGGCTTGCCCATCGACCCGGGCTTGATGTCCATCGCCGGCGTGTTCGCGATCATGATGCCGCCGGTTTCGGTCTGCCACCAGTTGTCGTGGATCGGCAGGCCGAACGCTTCCTCGCCCCACCACACGGCTTCCGGGTTCAACGGCTCGCCGACGCTGGCGACGAAGCGCAGTTTTGGAAAGCGATACTGCTTCGCCATTTCGGCCCCCGCCTTCATCAGCATGCGGATCGCCGTCGGTGCCGTGTACCAGACGCTCACCTGCTGCTGCTGCAACAGGCGGTACCAGCGTTCAGCGTCGAAGTCTGCCTCGTCGACGAGACTCGTCACGCCATGCAGGAGCGGCGCGATGATGCCGTACGACGTGCCCGTCACCCAGCCGGGGTCGGCGGTGCACCAGAAGAGGTCCTCGGAATGCAGGTCGAGCGCGTACTTGCCTGTCGCGTAGTGCGTCACGACGGCGCCGTGAACGTGAATCGCACCCTTGGGCGTCCCCGTCGTGCCGCTGGTGAAGTGCAGCAGCGCCATGTCCTCGGCGCTCGTGCGCTCGGCGTCGAAGCGCTCGGACGCGCGTTCCATCAACGTTGCGAGATCCAGCGTCCCCGGCACGTCCGTGCGAGCGCCGCCGTCGCCGACGAGCAGCACGTGCTCGAGCAGCGGCAGGTCGCCGGCGATCCCCGCGACCTTGCGCCGGTAGAGCGCCTCGGTTGTGACCAGCGCCTTCGCTTCGCCCAGCGCGAGCCGCGTCCGGATCGGCTCGGGGCCGAAAGCCGAGAAAAGCGGTGTCACGACGCTGCCGTTCTTCAGCGCGCCGAGCGCGGCAATGTAGAGCTCGGGGATGCGACCAGCGAGGATGAAAACGTGATCGCCCTTGCCGATGCCAAGGCCGCGCAGCGTGTTCGCGAACCGGTTCGTGAGCCGCGCGAGCTCGGCGTAAGTAAGGTCGCGCTGTCGCCCGTCGCGGTCGATGAAGCGAAAGGCGGTACGATCGCACGTCGGCGTCGCAAGGTGGCGGTCGACGGCGCTGTAAGCGATGTTGACAAAGCTGCCGGGACGCAACCCGAGCTCGGAGCGGACCGCATCCCACGAGAAGCGGCGCCGCTCGGCATCGTAATCGGCAAGATGCGGCGCCGGCTGCAAGTCCGACACCGATTTGCGAATGATCGTCGCTCGCAGCATGCCCTCTCTTTTCTTGCTCGCGCTATTGATCCAGTATGGTCTCCCCGCGGGATCAGAATTTGACGCCCGTCAACCTCGATCGTGCTGGAAACGGTCTCCGGGGCGTTCGATCAGGTTCAGGCGGGCCAATACGTCAGCTCTTCGCGATCGGAGCAGTCATGGGCTGCCCCTCCAAGCGTTCACCCGCGGCGGATGGCCGCAGGCGGTCGCATCTTGAAATGCCTTCTCGGCACTGTGCGCGCTGTGCGTATTGCGTGCATTGAGAGACGAGCAAGTACCCGCGGTCGTGCCGCGACGGCCGATCTTCGAAGATCACCGCGCCAAGTCGGGCTCCCCGCAACGGCGCAGCATGATGTCGCGGACCTGATCGCGCAGCCGCACGGCAGCCGACCAGTCGCGCCCGACGGGCATGACGGGCGGCAGCACGCTGACCGCCACCGGATAGCGGATGGGAAGCCAGCGATGCTCGCGCAGCACCGAGCGCGTGCCGCGAAGCACGATCGGAACGATCGGCACGCCGGCTGCGGAGCTGACCGCGAACGCGCCGAGGCGAAATGCCGCCAGGCCCGGAACGCGCGAGAACGTTCCCTCGGGAAAGAAGACGACGGTTTGTCCCCGATCGACCGCGGCCGCCAATTCGCGGGTGTCCTCGATTCCCCCCGCCGGGTCGACCCGTTCGACAAAGTACGTGCCGAGCCGGCGCAGCGCGAAACCGAGCAGCGGTACGCCTGCGAATTCACGCTTGGCCGCGAAGTGAGCCTCGTACGGGAGGACGGCGAGCAGAACGAACGCATCGACGTAGCTTGCGTGATTGACGACGATCACTGTTGCCCGGTTGGCCGGCAGGTGCTCGAGGCCGTTCACCTCGAGCGGGATGCCGCAGCTGCGCAGCAGGGCTTTCGCGGCAACGTGGGCAAGATGGAAGCGCTCCTTCGTGCCGCGGACGACGGTGAGGAGCACAATCCCGCCGATCGCCATGGCAAAGAAGATGATCCACGCGTAGATCCCGTAGACCGCTTGCCCCAGTGCCTGCGCGCCGCGATGCAGTTTCGCCGCGAGTGCGCGACCGACGAGGCGCGCGACCTGCAGCCAGACTGCGCGCCGCGGCGCTTTCAGCAGCCCCTTTTCGTAGAGCTCGCGACACGCGGTCCGGCGGATCTTGCCGCTGGATGTCTTGAGCACCGTGTGCGCGGGGACGAGAAGCAGGTCATCGGCAGGACCATTCAAATGGATGGCCGCGAGCGCCATGATGCGATCGCGGAGCGCCGCGCACGAGGCCGGGTCCGACTGGTTGGTCTCTGCCACGACGATGACGCGCTCGGTTCCACTCGCGCGATCCGTAGTCCCGAATACGGCCACGCAGCCCTTGCGGATGCCCGGGACGTCGCCCGCCGCCGCTTCGAGGTCGTATGGATGGATGTTGTGGCCGCCGCGCTTGATCAGGTCCTTGACGCGGCTCGTCAAGAACAGCTCACCTTCGGCGATGTAGCCGACGTCGCCGGTATCGAGCCAATCGCCGCGAAACAGACGCTCGGTGGCGGAGGGATTCCGGTAGTAGCCGGCGGTGGCGGAAGGTCCACGAAATTCGATGCGCCCTTCGATGCGCGCCGGGACTTCGCGTCCGGCCTCGTCGACAACTCTGATCTCGTGTCCCGGCAGCGGTGATCCGCAGGAAACCACTTCGAGCGCCGCTTGCGTCTCATCAGTCGCTAGGGCGGCGTGTCCATCGCGCGCGAGCGATCGTGGATCGATGCGCTCGACCCGCGGACCGCGGCCGACCGGCGGGAACGCGAGCCCCACGGCCGATTCGGCCAGCCCGTAAACTGGCGTCAACGCCCGGCGATCGAAGCCGTAGCGCGCGAATCTGGCCGCAAAGCGTTCGAGCGTCGCCGCGCGAACGGGCTCCGCGCCGTTGAAGGCGAGACGCCAGGAACTGAGGTCGAGGCCCTCGAGATCCTCGTCGCGCACTTTCGATGCGGCGATCTCGTAGGCGAAGTTGGGACCGGCGGAAATGGTCGCCCGATACCGATGAATGGCCCAGAGCCAGCGTGCCGGGCGGGAAAGGAATGCGGTCGGCGACATCAGCGTCAATGGCACGGCGTAATACATTGTGGCGAGCCACGCACCGATCAGGCCCATGTCGTGATACAGCGGCAGCCAGCTCACGAATCGGTCGCTGGAGCTCACTGCCGCAGCCGCGCCCATCACGCGGATGTTGGCGAGCAGGTTGTCGTGGCTGAGGATGACACCCTTCGGGTCGCCGGTGCTTCCCGACGTGTACTGCAGCAGCGCGGTGTCGCCGCCGGACGGCGGTGCGACCTCGCCGGTCCCGCTCGCGCTGCGCAGGCGATCGACGGTGACGACCGCTCGCAGGTGGGGCAGCACGGCGCGCGCGATTTGCCCTACGAACATCGCTTCGGGAACGGTAACCAGCACGCGGGCAACAGCATTGGCAAGGATCGCCGCGCGGCTGCGAACGTGCTCCTCGATCTCCGCCCAGCGCAGCGGCGGATAAAGCGGAACCGGTACGGCGCCAATGCGCATCGCCCCCAGGAACGCCTGAAAAAAGGCGCTGCCGGTGGGCAGCATGAGCGCCACCGCGTCGCCCCGGACGATCCCCGCCGCACGCAGACCCCGCGCGACCTCACCTGCGGCGGCCCACAACTGCCCGTAGGAGAGGGTCTCGAGCGTTTCGTCGCCGTCGATCAGTCGGATGTGCTCGCGTTCGGGATGGTGCGCGAGGTGCCAGCAAAACGCTTCGATGATCGTCGAGGCGTTTTCGGGCGTGCCGACAACGGGCTGCGGGAGCCTGGCGGGCGTTCGCGCGAGTTGAACGGAGCGGGGGCCGCGCTCCGCCTTGGCGATCGCGTCGAGCAGATCACGCGGCGTGCGGGCGGCGGCCGCGAGGCGCTCGGGCAAACGCACGCCAAAGGCGCGTTCGATGCGCAGCATCAGCTCGACCCGCGACAAGCTGTCGAGACCGAGATCGCGTTCGATCCTGTCATCGAGCCCTACGGACGGCAACGCTGCTTCCGGCCGCAGTTCGCGAAGCATGCCCGCGATGACGTCAAGCACTGCTTCAGCCGCGCTGCTTCGCGGGACCTCTGCCAAAGGTGCACGATCGTCGGGGGTCATGGATACGCCGCGAATCGGGCTCCAGCCCGTTCAATCATAGTCTCGGCGTCGCCTCCCGGCTTGACGGAAGTCAAGCTCCTCCGAAGCATCCGCCCGAGAATTCGCTATAAGCGAGCGGCTACAGAATCTTCGCTCGCTCGCAGCATCAGGGCGCAGCGCCATGCCATCGAATGCCAGATTGCCTTCCGCGGAGAACGCGCAGATTGCCGAATGGCTGCGCCAGGCGGCGGAGATCCTGCAGGCGCAGGGCGCAAATCCTTTTCGCGTGGGCGCGTATCGCAGGGCCGCCGATACCGTGGAGCGGTTCCCCGGAAGCTTGCGCGAGTTGTTTGTCGCGAAGGGTCGTGCTGGACTCGATGCGCTTCCGGGGATCGGCGCCGGCATCGCTGCGGCCATCGCGGAGATCGTCGAAACGGGTCGCTGGACGCAACTCGACCGGCTGCGTGGCAGCCTCGATCCGGCGACGCTGTTTCAAACGGTTCCCGGCATCGGCCCCGGGCTCGCGCAACGCGTTCACGATGCCTTGGGTATCGAAACGCTGGAAGCCCTGGAAGTGGCCTGCCACGACGGGCGGCTCGACGAAGTCCCGGGCGTCGGGCGGCGCCGTGCGGCGGCGATTCGCGCCGCGCTCGCCGAGATCCTCGGCCGCTCGAGGCTGCGGCGGCGTGCCGCAGAGGCGCCGGCCAGCGAACCGTCGGTCGACGTCCTCCTCGACGTCGATCGCGAATATGTCGAAAAGGCGGATGCCGGCGCGTTGCCGACGATCGCTCCGCGGCGCTTCAATCCGGACAAGCGCGCCTGGCTCCCGGTGCTGCACACAAAGCGGGATGACTGGCATTTCACGGCGCTGTTCTCGAACACGGCGAAGGCGCACGAGCTCGGCCGTACCCACGACTGGGTCGTCCTGTACTTCGATGACCACGATCATGCGGAGCGGCAGCGCACGGTGGTCACCGAGCCGCGCGGCACGCTCAGCGGCCGCCGGGTCGTTCGCGGGCGCGAGATCGAGTGCCGGGCATACTACGAGCGAAGGGAGAGCACCGTTCCCGGATGACCCGGGGGGAGTAGTGCGGGTCCGGTCAAGGCCCTGGGCTGGTCGCGGATGCTATTCGGGCGATCCAGCGTACAGGAGCGACCGCTCCTCGCGCCTGCGCCATGCCCATCGCTTCGCTGCCGTGATCGCGATTCGAATCGCGCGGCCCTCGTCGTAGCCTTCGGCGAGAAGCGAGTTGGCGATTTCGATCGCCTTGAGGCGGACGCGCAGCGGCAACCGGCTCATCGCAGGCGGGTAGTAGTCCGGTCCCCACGGCATGGCGGGTTCCTTCAGCGAATCGAATGCCCGCGCACGCTGCACTGGCCGCTTCCGCAACGCACGCTGAGTTCGCCGTCATATGCGCTCTCGAGCGCCTTGCCGATCCATTGCGGCAAATGAATGTCGGTGGTCAAGACCTCGATCCGGTCCCCGCGCTCGGCGCTCTTCATGATTCGGCGCAACGGGTGCCGCGCCCCTCATGCCCGAATCCGAAGTGTGCAGGGTGAGCGGGCTCGGGGCGATGGCCCGCTCGCGTGAGCGGGAAGGGTGCTGGCGTGCGGCGCGTCATGGCCATGTTCTTTCAAACGCGACGGCTGAGATCAGGTCAATGCTGAGCCCGGAACGCGCCCGTCGCGTTGATTAGCGTCAAACGCGACGGCGCTTTGTCGGCGGCAAGCGCCGCTCGATCGCGTGCACTCCGGATCGAGGCCCGAAAAGGCTTCCGTTGCGTTTGATCCAGCGCAATTGGTGCCCGCCCGGATCCGGCATGCTGGGAGGTGGTGAACGACGCCCGGGGGAGGGAGTCTTATGGCTGCCAAGATCCTCCGATTCCATCAGGACGCGCGAGAAAGGGTGTGCGCCGGTCTCAATATTCTCGCCAGCGCCGTCAAGGTGACGCTCGGTCCGAAGGGGCGTCTGGTGATGCTCGAACGCTCCTTCGGGGCGCCCATCGTGATCAACTCCGGCGTCGTGGTCGCCAGGGAAATCGAGCTCGAAGACCCGTTCGAGAATCTCGGCGCCCAGATGGCGCGCGAGGTCGCCGCCAAGACATCGGAGACCGCGGGTGATGGCACGACGACCGCTACCGTGCTAGCACAGGCGATGGTGAACGAGGGGATGAAATACGTCGCCGCCGGGCTCGATCCGATGGACCTGAAGCGCGGCATCGACGCCGCGGTCGATGCCGTTGCGGCCGAGCTCAAGAAGAACTCGCGCCCGTGCAGCGCACGCCAGGAAATCGCGCAGGTGGGGACCATATCGGCCAACGGCGATGCGTCGATCGGCGAGATGATCGCGAGCGCGATGGAGAAGGTCGGCGACAACGGCGTCATCAAGACCGAGGACGGCCGGGCGATAACCAATGAGCTCGAGGTCGTCGAGGGCATGCAGTTCGACCGCGGGTTCCTGTCGCCGTACTTCATCAGCGACGCGGAAAAGCAGCGCGTGGTGCTGGACGATGCGTACGTGCTCGTCCACGACAAGTCCGTGTCGTCGATTCGGGATCTCCTGCCCGTGCTCGAGCAGATTTCGCGGGAAAACCGTCCGCTGCTGGTGATCGCCGAAGACGTGACGGGCGAAGCGCTGGCCACGCTCGTCGTCAATGCGCTCCGCGGAATCCTGAAGACCTGTGCCGTCAAGGCGCCGGGTTTCGGGGATCGGCGCAAGGCGATGCTCGAGGACATCGCGATCCTGACCGGGGCGACGCTGATCTCCGACGAGACCGGCATGAAGCTCGAGAAGGTCACGACCGCCGAGCTCGGTCGCGCGCGCCGGATCGAGGTCGACAAGGACGACACGACGTTGATCGGCAGCGCCGGCACCCCGAAAAGATCAAGGCGCGCATTGCGCAGATCCGCAAGGCGATCGACGAGGCGACGAGCGATTACGATCGCAAGCAGCTCGAGGAGCGGGCAGCGCGGCTCGCGGGCGGCGTCGCGCTGATCAAGGTCGGCGCGTCGACTGAAACCGAGCTCAAGGAGAAGAAGTCGCGGGTCGAGGATGCGGTCCATGCGACGCGCGCAGCCGTGGCGGAAGGGATCGGTCCCGGGGGCGGCGTGGCGCTGCTGCGCGCCCGGCCGGCTCTCGAAGCGCTCCATGGCGCGACGCTCGGCCAGGACGCAGGCATCAAGATCGTCCGGCGGGCGCTCGAAGAGCCGCTGCGGCAGATCGTGGCGAACGCCGGGCAGGAAGCGTCGGTCGTGCTGCAGCGCGTTCTCGCGGGGACCGGCAACTTCGGCTACAACGTGGCGACCGATGCCTATGGCGACCTGGTCGGCATGGGCGTGATCGATCCGACCAAAGTGACGCGCCTTGGACTGCAGAACGCAGCATCGATCGCGAGCCTGATCCTGACGACCGATTGCGTGATTGTCGAGCGGCCCAAGCACGGCGTCCCCGGCAACGAAGAGATGGGCGAGACGTAGCGCGCGGAGCCTGGGCACGCTAAAACCGCCAGAACGCGCGCGGTCTCCATGGGGTTGCCGACTGCAATGGCAAATTCGATCTACGTTCGCCTCGGGCCACGGACATGATGGCCGGGTTTCGCGACGTCATGGCCATGATCGGGCTCGCGCTTGACGGAGTCGGCGTTCTGATCGTCGCCGTCGGCGCAGTCATTGGAATGTCACGCGCGCTATTGCGCCGGGCGGACAGCATCGCCGATCGCTATCGCACGCTGCGGGAAGACCTCGGCCGAGCGATCGTCCTGGGCCTCGAGTTTCTGATTGCCGGCGACATCATCCGCAGCGTCGTCGTTGATCCGACGGTGATCAACGTTGTCGTGCTTGGTCTCATCGTTTTGATCCGCACGTTCCTGAGCATGACCCTTCAGTTGGAGGTCGAAGGTCGTTGGCCCTGGCATCGCGGCGCCGCCGCAGATCGTCCGGACCGAACGAAATCGCAGTGAGGTCGTCGGTGCCGATGCGTAGCGCGGCTCGGGGTCCGAGCGCGCCGCTGTCCGGTGGTCAGCGCGGACGCGGCTTGTGGGGCGCGTGCGAACGGACCGGACGGGTGCCGGCGCCCGTCGCGGCGACACGCTTCTTCGCCTCGGCGCGGTGCAGCAGCGGGACAAGCTGCGCGAGCGAGCGCGTGTTGAGCACGTCGTCGCGCGCGAGCCATCCGCGCCGCGCCTGGCCGACGCCGTAGCGCAGATTGGCGAACTCCCGGGTGCTGTGCGCGTCGGAATTGATCGCGATCAGCACGCCTTCGTCCTTGCACATGCGGCAATACGTGTCGGTGAGGTCGAGGCGCTCCGGATGGGCGTTGACTTCGAGATGGACCCCTCGCGCTTTCGCCTTGCGGACGATCTGCAGCATGTCGACGTCGTACGGCTCGCGCTCGCCGATGAGCCGCCCCGTCGGGTGGGCGAGTAGCGTGACCTGCGGATGGTCGAGCGCGCGCAGGATCCGTTCGGTCTGTTGCGTGCGCCGGCAAGTCGGAACTGGCTGTGGACGGCCGCGACGACGACGTCGAGCCGGGCGAGCACCTCGTCGGGCAGGTCTAGGCGGCCGTCGTCCAGGATATCGACCTCGATGCCGCGCAGCACCCGGAACCGTTCCAGCCGCGCGTTCAGGCGGTCGATCGCGGCCATTTGCCGCGCGAGCCGTTCGGGATCGAGACCGTGCGACATCGCCTGGCGGCGCGAATGCTCGGTGATGGCGAGGTATTCGAAGCCGAGCGCCCGCGCCGCGGCGCCATGTCCTCCAGCGTATCGCGGCCGTCGGTCGCGTTCGTGTGCGCGTGCAGGTCGCCCTTGAGGTCCCCGTACTCGATCAGCGCGGGCAGCCGTCCCGTCGCGCGCCGCGTCGATCTCGCCGCGGTCTTCGCGCAGCTCGGGCGGGATGAGCGGCAGGCCAACGGCGCGGTAGACGGACTCCTCGGTGTCGCCCGGCGATGCATTTCGTGCCGCGAAAGACGCCGTACTCGTTGATCTTGAGGCCGCGCTCCTGGCCGATGCGGCGCAGCGCGATGTTGTGCGCCTTGGAGCCGGTGAAGTAGAGGAGCGCCGCGCCGAAGCTCGCCGCCGGCACGACGCGCAGATCGACCTGCAGGCCGCCGCGCAGGCGGACGCTCGCCCGCGTCGCGCCGCGCGACAGAATTCGCGCGGCATCGGGGTAGCGGACGAAACGCTCGACGATGGCGCGACCATCGCGGTGCGGTGACAAGAATGTCGAGATCGCCCACGGTGTCGCGCATGCGCCGGTAGCTGCCGGCGACGGCCACCCGCCGACGCCGGGCGCTGCTCAGATACGCGACCAGCGCGTCGGCGTATTCCGCCTGCGACCGCGAGCTTTGTGCGCTGCTCTTTGGACAGATGGGCGGCAACGGCCTGCTCGATGTTGCGTTCGGTCTTCTCGCCGAACCCATGGAGGTCGCGAATGCGCCGTCGCCGGGCGGCGCGCAACACCTGCTCGGGCGTCTGCACGTCGAGGTCGTGCCAAAGCATCTTCACGCGCTTCGGTCCGAGCCCGGGCACCTTGAGCAACTCGGTGATCGCCGGGGGCATTTCCTGGCGCAAGCGTCGCAGCACGTCGCAGCTGCCTGTCGTCGCGAGCTCCGTGATCTTGCCGGCGAGGTCGGCGCCGATGCCCGGGTGGCCGGCGAGCGTTTCGCCGCGCTCGGCCATCTGCTTCACGTCGCGCGAGAGTTCCTGGACGGTGCGCGCGGCGTTGCGATAGGCGCGGATGCGAAACGGGTTGGCGCCCTGGATCTCGAGGCGGTCGGCGATTTCGTCGAGGAGGGTGGCGATGACGAGATTCTGAACGGGCATCTTGTGCGATCCGGATGGCGTTGTTCAGTGCGAAGCTGCAATGGAGATCCGTCGACGGGTTCCAAGGGCGACGGTCAGGAAAATGCTCGATCCAGCTCGCGCACGAATTCGGGCAATCGCTCCTTCGGCAGATGGTTGATGCCTGCGGCGCCGACGCGTCCGCCGCCGGTCGGGAATTTCCGGCAAAGGGCATCGGCACCGGTAGCCTTGACGAGCGGAGTCCGCACGCTCACCGTGTAGCCCTGTCGCGCGTTGTGGGTCAGCACCGCATGGGCGAGGCCCGGAAAGCGATTGGCGAGCTCGTTCGCGAAACTGCCGCGAACGCGGCGGCTCCACGGCTCGTCGGGAAGGACGTAAACCATCGCACCCGAAAGCGCGAACTCGGGCTCCTCGAGATGCGCCATTCGCAGATCATTGCGCCGGCACTCGCTGATCCGGTGGTAGACCGGTTCAGCGCGCGATGAACTCAAATGGGTCGGCGTGGCGTGCGAGCGTGCGGTACAACGCGGTCGGGTGCACCATCAGGTCGGCTTCGACGTCCGCATACGCGTTATAGGCAAGCGCGCCGCCGAGCTCTCGCAGCGCCTCGCGTTGCGGCGCGGTGAGTCCGAGCGGCTTGGCCAGCTCGTCCGCCACGCGCGTGAGGTTGTCCCCGTAGGCGGCGACCACGGCCCAGATCCGATACCTTCCGCCAAGGTGGCGATCGACCAGAATGCCCGTGCACGCGTCCGGCGACGGGTCGATCAGCGCGGTCAGATTGGGATGATCGGGGAGGTCGCCAGCGAAGTGATGATCGAAATACTCGACCCGCACGCCACCCTCGAGCAGCGAAAGAAGCGCCGGCCGGTTGACGGCGAGCGAAAGATCGAGCACGGTAACCGAGTCACCTGCCCGCGCACGCTGGACGCGCTGCAGCAGCGCGACGTCACGCTTGACGCCGCTGACGAGCACCGTGTCCATCGGAGTGGCGAGCCGCAGCTGCTGCAGCGCGCAGAGGCCGTCGGCGTCGCCGTTAAACACGTCGAAATGGGTCATGGTCTCCAGGCGCCTAATCGTATGAAGCGAGGGGCAGTCGCCCTGGCTGACCGCAGAAAGGAAGATGCGGATGAGTAACGACGATCTGATGGTGTTTGCGCTCGCGGCCAGCCGGCCCTTCGGAGAGGCGGTCAGCGAGGCACTCTCCATTCCGCTCGCAGCACACGAAGAGCGCGAGTTCGAGGACGGCGAGCACAAGGCACGCCCACTCGTCAACGTGCGCGGCCGCGACGTCTACGTGATCCATTCGCTGTACGGCGACGCGACGCAGAGCGCGAACGACAAGCTCATCCGGCTGCTGTTCTTCCTGGGTGCGCTGAAGGACGCCGCAGCGGGTCGCGTCACCGCCGTCGTTCCCTATCTCGCGTACGCACGCAAGGACCGCAGGAGCAAGCCGCGCGATCCGGTCACGACGCGCTACGTCGCGCAGCTTTTCGAAGCGGTCGGCGCCGATTGCGTCGTGACCATCGACGTGCACAATCTCGCGGCGTACCAGAACGCGTTCCGCTGCCGCACCGAGCACCTGGAGGCCAATCCGCTGTTCGTCGCGCATTTCGCTCCCCGGCTTGCCGATGCGCAAGTCAGTGTCGTCTCGCCCGACGCCGGCGGCATCAAGCGGGCCGAGGCGTTCCGGCAGCGCCTGGGCGCGGTGCTCGACCGGACGATCGGTGCCGCGTTCGCGGAAAAATACCGCAGCGAAGGCAAGGTCAGCGGCGAGGCGTTCGTGGGCGACGTCGACGGGAAGGTGGCGATCATCGTCGACGATCTGATCAGCGGCGGTACGACGATCGCGCGCACGGCGGAGGCCTGCCGCGACCGGGGTGCGCGACGGGTGTACGCGGCGGCTTCGCACGGCGTGTTCGCGGCGGCGGCCAATGCGACGCTTGCGGCGAGCTGCGTCGAGGAGATCGTCGTGACCGACACGATCCCGCCGGCGCGCGTCACCGATCCCGGTCTCCGGGCGAAACTCGTCACTGTGAGCGCCGCGGGGCTGTTTGCCGAAGCGATCAAGAGGCTTCATGCAGGAGGCTCCGTCGTGGAGTTGCTCGGTTCCTGAGCGGCCGGCCCGACGCGAGGCCGCGGACACCGTTCGACGTGCTCGCGCGCGAGCCGGAGGTAATCCCGGGCCTGCGCGGGCCAGATACGCGAATCGCGCAACGCCGGCTCTTTGAGGTGCCAGAGCGCAATCTTCGCGCGCATGCACGCGCGATGGCTCTGATAGAAATGCACGAGCATCTCGGGCGGCGCATCGCCGCTGAACTCGGTGTACGCGTCGAAGATTGTGCGCTTGAGCCCGGGGGCGCCGAGGCGCTCGCATTCGAGTGCGAGGAAGGCGAGCTCGTCGGCCGGATCGAGGATGCGGAAGTCGCGCGAGAACTCTAGGCAGTCGATGATCTGCGGTTCCGGCAGCAGGCAGATGTGCTCCGGCCGCAGGTCGCCGTGGCCTTCGAGGATGCGGCCGGCGCGCGCACGCTCGTCGAACAGCGCGGTTTCGCGGTCGAGCAGTGCGGCGAGCCCGGCGCATGTGGGCCCGAACAGCGCGACGGGCAATGCGAACTCGGGCGCGGAGAGATGGTGCAGGTTGTCGGCGATGCTTCGGGCGAGCCGCTCGCGATATTCGCCCGCTGTCATCGCGATGGGCGCGCAACCGCTGTAGAAGCGGCAGAGCGCGCGGATCGCATTGCGGAAGTCGTCGAGCGGCACCCGCCCTTTGCGGATCATCCGGTCGAGCATTCGTTCCCCGGGCAGCCGGCGCATCCGGACGAGCCAGTCGACGACGGCAGCGCCTGGCCCAAGCAGCAATCGCAAGGCGGCGTCCTGCGTCAGCGGTACGACGTCGAGATACACGCCGGAGCTGAGGCGCCGATTGAGCCGCACCTCCTCGACGCAGTGCTGGTGCCGCGCGGCCTCGGTGCTGAAATCGAGGTAGTCGTAGCGCACGGGCTTCTTGAGCTTCCAGGCGTCGCGGTCGGTGAGGAAGACCCACGACATGTGCGTTTCGATCGTCTCGACGCGCGTGGTCGGCTCCCTATAGCTTCCCGGTTGCGACAGGAACGCGACCTTCGCCGCGAGACCGGGATCTACGGCGAGCCGCAGCGCCTCGGGCGCCGGCCCGGCGGTGGCGAGCCGCTCGATGACCTCGCGCCAGGATTCGGGGTGCCGCGAGTGATCGACAGGGGCGCCGGCGTCGTACGCAACGTCCAGGGAGAGCTCGTCTGCTGCGAGCGGCTCGTGGGTGCGCAACTGGTGTTCGAGCACCGAAATGTCGGCTTCCGAAGCGTCAGCGCCATGGCGCATCCTTGCCTCGACACGCCGACGCAACGTTGCATTGTCCGCGGCAAAGGAGACGATGACGAACGGAATCCCCTGCGTGGCCGCGAACTCGCGAAACAGGTCACGCTGCCAGCGCTTCAGGAACGTGCCGTCGATGATCGCGACGTCGCCCGCGTCCGCGATCTTGCCCGCCAGCGACAGCACGCGACGATAGGTCTCCTTCGTCACTTCCGGCGCGTAGAGGCCGCTGTCGAGCGCGGCCCCGGTGCGTGCCTGCGCGGAAAGTCCGTGCAGGCGCTTGCGCTCGATGTCGGTGCGAACGCGCACCGCGCCGGTCAGCTCGAGAAGCCCCTGCGTGAGCGTCGTCTTGCCGCATCCCGCAAAGCCGTGCGTGATGACGATGGCCGGCTGCGGTCGCCGGGCGTAGCGCTGTGCGAGACGCACGTAGCCGCGGAACTCGGCCAGCAACGCCGAGCGGTCGGTGCCGAGAGCGAGCTGGCTCTGCCGAAGCGACAGCACCTTGGCGCGCACCAGCGCCCGGTACGCGAGATAGAAGCGCAGCACGGCGAGCCCGGCGTAGTCGCCGGTGGCCTCCAGATAGGCGTTGAGAAAGCGGTGGCCGAGATCCGGCGCGGCCGCGATCCTCGAGGTCCATCCCCGCGAACGCGACCTCGCTCATGACGTCGATCCAGCGCAGATCGTCGTTGAACTCGATGCAGTCGAAGATGCGTGATCGCGCCATCGACGAGCGCAATGTTCCCGAGATGCAGGTCGCCATGGCATTCGCGGATGAAGCCGTCCCTCTTGCGTCGCCGGAACGTCGTCGCGCGCGCCGCGAATTCCGTTTCCGTCCAGTCGGAGAGCTCGAGGAGCGACGCCCGGTCGGTCCCAGCGTCGGAATAACGGGAGCATCTGCGCGAAATTCTGCAGCGCGTAGTCGTAGGACGTCCTCCGGCGACCCGAACGGGCCGTCGGCACGCGCGATGTCGATGCGTCCGTGGAAATCGGCGACGATGGTCGCTAGCGCGTCGATGTGCGCGCGGAGTAAGCTCACCGCGCGCGAGCACGCGGCTCGCGAGCGCGTCCTGCGCGAACTCGCGCATCTTCACCGCGTACTCGAGGGCCGGGCCGCTGCCGCCGATCGCCGGATGCGCGACGCTGCCGGTAATTGGGACAACGTCGAGATAAAGCGCGGGCGCGAGCCGGCGATTGAGCCGCAGTTCCTGCTCGCAATAGAAGCGCCGGGCGGCGAGCGTGGTGAAATCGAGGAACCCGAGTGCAACGGGCTTCTTGATCTTGTACGCGTAGCGCCCGGTCAGGAGCACGTGGGAAATGTGCGTCTCGAGCCGCTCGACGCGCTCGCAATCGCTGCCGAACACCGAAGGATCGCAGAGCGCCGCGATGAGTCGCGCCTGATCTGTCGCGGAATCAACCGTGGTCGAGCCCGTCATCGAACCATCGTCCCTGCCTGGGCATCGCGACGATCGGTCGGGTCGAAGAATCGCAAAACCCACGCGATCGGCGTCGCTTTTGCGTCGCTCATGACCATTATCGCGGGATTGTGCCGGGATCGGTTGACCGGAATCATGTTTTGCCGCTGCCCAGCGGGTCCTGCCCGGGCATGAGCGTCGTTGACCTTAGTCAAGATTCCGGTTGGGGGTGTCATTAGCATCGAGCCAGGAGGTCGGCGGTTTCCGCAGAGCTGCGGGATGCCGGCACGAGTCGACGAATGCAACCGCATTTCTATCTCGCCTATACCCCGCGCGGTGCGGGTGTCGCCGCGGCGACGTTCCACCTCGTGCAGGGCGAGAATGTCTATGGCTGGTTCATCGGGGCGCACGACCACGAGTCCGAGGCTGCGTTTTTCGCGCTCGAGCGCTATTACTCGAGGGAGGCTCACGATCTATTGGCAGAGCGTCGAGGACGACGTTCATGGCCCGTGGAAGGCGGATGTTGCCGGCAGGGTGACGGCCGCAACCGGTGGCCCGGTTCCCGAGGCCATTCGCCACGAGCTTGCGCGTCTGCAATCCGAGTTCGCCGACGAATGGCTTTTCTACCCGGAAGATCGCCACGCAGAACGCGAGATCGAGGCGTATCGCAAGCTCGAATTGCCCGTCGAGACGGTGAATGTCCAGGCCGGCCAGTTCCACCGCTTCGATCAGAGCCAGCCCACATGGGTCTACGCTTCGCCGGGCATCGATCTCAACCTCATGGCCCATCTCGGCGACCATTGGACGCTTGACCATCGCCTGGCGCCGGAATGAGCGAGGGCTCAGGAGCGCAAGCCCTCAGCGGGCGCGAGCCTCGGCGCGCCGACCATCCACGGTGACGCGGTCGATACTTCGCCCCATCTGTCATACAATCGCCGCTGCGGTGTCGGCGAGCTTTCTGGCTCGCCCGCCGCGACACCCGATTGGCCGGAGAGGACGATGGGGCGGCCCCCCCGAAAATTCGCGACGGCAGACAACGATCGAGTCCCCATCCGAGGGCACTCGAGACCCGGCGCCGCGTGGGGAGCTGACGCCGGCTGATCGGCAGGGGGCGAAATGCGCGGAGTGCAGCCTCCGAAGCTTTTGCCTTCCCTCTGACCTGCCAGCGTCGACGCATGCGAGCCTCGGGGCTGCCATCAGCTCGCGCCGGCGATACACGCGTGACGAGACGCTTTATGGCATCGGCGACAAACTCGAGGCGGTGTATGCGATCCGCGCGGGCTTTTTCAAGACGAGCGTGGTGTCCGAGGATGGTCGCGAGCAGGTGACGGGCTTTCACATGGAAGGCGACATCGTCGGCATCGAAGGCATCGGGGGCGGGCATCACACCAGCCGGGCTGTCGCGCTCGACGAAAGCGAAGTCTGCGTGATTCCCCTGGCCAATCTCATGCAGCTTGGCCTGGAGAGCCAGCCGATCCAGCATCACTTGCACCGGATGCTGAGCCGCGAGATCAGCCGCGACCAGAGCGTGATGGCGATGCTCGGCGGCCTGTCCGCCGAGGAGCGCCTGGCGACGTTCCTGATCAATCTTTCGAGGCGGCTGCAGGCCCGGAACTACTCACCGTCGGATTTCCGGCTGCCGATGACCCGCGAGGATCTCGGGAGCTACCTGGGTCTCAAGCTGGAGACCGTCAGCCGCACGTTGACGAAACTGCACGGACACGGATTGATCGACGTGCAGCGGCGGCATATCCAGATTCGCCGCCTCGACGCTCTGGCCGGGCTCGTCGGCCGCTGATTCGGCCTGGTCGCGCGCAACCGAGCCCCGATCGCTACTTCCGGGTCTGCAGTTCGTGTTCCCGACTGCGGCCGGGCAATTCGGACAACTCTGCCAATTGCGTTGCGAGTTGCGGCAGCAGATCGTCGATTGTGACAATCCCGACCAGGATTCCCGCGGTATCGACGACCGGCATCCGCCGCACGCCCCTCGCGGCCATCAGCCGGACGACATCGGCGCAGTGCTCGCGCTCTTCCACGGTCGTGAGATGCCCGATCAGAAGATCGCCGAGCTTGATGCCTTTCGCGTCGAGTCCCGGCGCCACCACCTCCACCACGACGTCGCGATCGGTGACGATGCCCAGAGGCGTGCGCCGTCCGTCGCTCTCGTCGACGACAACCAGATCGCCGACGTGATGATGGCGCATCAGGTTCGCGGCTTCGACCACCGTGGTGTCGCGCGTCGCGCAGACAACGTTCCGGTTGCAGGTTTCACCTATCGTCATGGTGGTCGTCTCGCTTTCTCGTAACCCTCGTTGAGATCGGACGGCGCTCAGTGCCCGCCGCGCCGGCTGACCTCGGCGGGTTCGGCGATTGCGTCATCCTCCTCACAGTCCCTCGCCGGCCAGTCGTCCGCGGCAGCCTCGGCTTCATCTTCCTCCACAGGTTCGCCTTCGAGAAAAAGCGATCCAGGAAGCGCATCCTCGTAGTCGACTTCCGGGCGGATCATCACCGACGGCGAATCCTGCGTCGGCCGCATGCGCCGCGCGTGCATCGGCAACTTCGGGGGCTTGCTGTTCGCCGGCCTGCGCTTTCGGCCGCCATGACCTGTCGATGTCGTCATCGGGTTGGCTCCCGTGGAAAAACTTCGGTCAAGCGCGGCGCGTCCGACCATTTGTACGTCACCGAACCCGCGCCGACGCCGGGGGACGATGCGTCAGCGTGGCGCACCGTGCTTGCCGGCGCTCACGCGCTTCGCCTGCATGCCTTCCGCTGCCGGCTCAGGGATGAACTGCACCACCGTTCCCTCCCGCAGCCGGTCGAACGAAGGATCGACAACGTTCTCGCGGCTGAAGTAATACTCGGTGCCGTCGCCGGTTTCGACAAAGCCATAGCCCTCGTCGGCGAAGATCCTAGCGACAGCGCCGCGCAGTTCGGTCGCGTGCGCCTTGACCGCGCCGCGCTGGAGCCGAACGACGTCCTCCAGCCGCCGCGTGACGGCATCGAACGCATCGTGCACGGCGACGTGCGGATCCTCCGCGTGGTCGCGGTTGACGACGATCTCGTGTTCCGGAACGCGTACTGCGATGCGGACGTTGAACCAGCGCCCCTGCTGGTGGTGGCGGCGCTGTTCTTCGACCGTGATCTGGCAGCCCGTGACGTTGGGATGGAATTCGTCGAGTTTGGCAGCTCTCTGCCGGATGCGCGTCTCCAGTGCGTCCGACTGGGGAATATGACGCATCGTGATTTTCAGTGGTATTTGCATATCGGCTCCCCACGGCTCAACCGTATTCTGCGCATGCGGCGAGTTGCCGCACATAGCACCGGACGTCCTGTCATCCACGCTACGCGCGGGCGCGCACGACATCTTGACCTTCGTCAACGTTGCACCCGGGTGCGCGCGACGATGGCGATGGCGGTCGGGCCGAGTACTCCTTGGGATGATTGCAGGGGTACGCTCCCCAGCAGGGTCAGGCGACCGATGGCGGCGCTTCGTGCCGGACGGTGAAGTGCGCGCCGAGGCCCTTCTTCTCGGTGGCAAGGCTGGATCGGCTTGTCATCGCAGGTGGTGTACGTGCTGGCCGAGCATTTCGGGGACCACCAAAGTGACTCCAAGCGGGGTCATGGAGAAGCGCCGCCGGTCCGCCTCGGGATCGAGCCCGACGATGAGCTCGGCCGGCACCTTGCAATGTTTGTCGACGACTACGCGCCTCAACACTGCCCCGCGTCCGATGTCCACGTTGGGCAGGATCACGCAATCCTCCACCGTCGCGTAGTCGTGCACTCGGACATTCGAAAACAGCACCGAGCGCTGTACCGCGGAGCCGCTGATGATGCAGCCGCCGGCGACCAGCGAATCGACGGCCATGCCGCGGCGGCCGTCGTCGTTGAACACGAACTTTGCCGGCGGCAACTGCTCCTGATAGGTCCAGATCGGCCAGTCCTCATCGTAGAGATTGAGTTCGGGCGACCAGTCGGTCAGCTTCGATGTTGGCCTCCCAGTACGCGTCGACGGTGCCGACGTCGCGCCAATAGGGCACGCCGTCGGTCGTGTTGCACGCAACTGTCGGCAAAATCGTGGGCGCAAACACGCGCGCCGCAGCCGATGAGATGCGGGATGAGATCCTTGCCGAAATCGTGCGCCGGACTCGCGATCGTCGGCGTCGCGCATCAGTTCGTCGTAGAGAAATGCGGCATCGAACACATAGACGCCCATGCTGGCGAGCGCGCGATCCGGTCGGCCGGGAATCGGCGCGGGTTCGGCAGGCTTTTCCTGGAATCCGACGATCCGGCGACCCGAGTCGATCTGCCATCACGCCAAGCGAGCGGGCTTCGTCGAGCGGCACGTCGATGCAGGCGATCGTCATGTCGGCGCCCTTCGCGACGTGGTCGCGCGAGCATCCGCCGATAGTCCATCTTGTAGACGTGATCGCCCGCGAGGATCAGCACATAGTCGGGCGCGTGCCGGCGCAGGATGTCGAGGTTCTGGTACACCGCGTCCGCTGTGCCCTGGTACCACGTCGCGTCGATCCGCTGCTGCGCCGGCAACAGCTCGATGAACTCGTCGAAGCGGCCATCGAGAAAGCTCCAGCCGCGCTGGACATGGCGGATCAGACTCTGCGCTTTGTACTGAGTGCAGATGCCGATCCGGCGGATGCCGGAATTCACGCAGTTGGACAGCGTGAAGTCGATGATGCGGAATTTGCCGCCGAAGGGCATCGCAGGCTTAGCGCGCCAGTCGGTCAGTTGCTCGAGGCGACTTCCCCGTCCACCGGCGAGAACGATCGCCAGCGTATTTTGCGCCAAGGCGTCGAAAGCCGTCCGACCGAAAATGTGCCGGCCCGCAGGATCGCGCGCGAGGTTCGGGGCCAGCGCGGCCATCGTGACCTCACCGTGTCGCAATCCAGCCGGCGAGAAGCGCCGTGCCGGGTGTGTCGCCGCCGTCTGCCCACGTCTCGCGCGGACACACGAACCGCCCGAGCCCAGCGGTCGTCGTCCGGCGTGTGGAAGCACCCAGGGTTGGCATGGCCTCCTCCTTCAGCCAAGCGCATCGATGCCCGTGCGTTCATTCGACACTACTACGCCTCCAAGGGGACGCGTTGACATTCGTCAAAGGCGCGTACTCGCGTCGCAGGTACGTGGAGCATGTGCCCGGTTGAAGGCGACTGCTGCAGCGGAGTGACAACCCGGCTGGGGCATGCGTGCGGAGCTGTCCTCCGGCGTCGGACCGGCAGTTGCGAGTACGCTCGGGCTCGAGAAGATGAGCCGAATCCTCAACGCGAAAGAGCGCGAGATCGTCGCCCATCACGAAATGGGGCAGGCGCTCGTTGCGCTGTCGTCTTCGCGCCGTTTGACCTGCGTCAACGTGCGATGCGCGGGCGGCGCTACGCTCGCTGCGTAGGGCAGGGCTGGACCAACGGCGCGTAGACGAAGGGCACATCGGAGGCCAGGATGGTCAGGTCGACTTCGCAGCAGATGCGTGGGCTCAAGCACAAGCTGCAGGAGCAGCGAAAGGCGCTCCTCCAGGGCGCGCAGCAGGAGGTCTCCCGCTGGGGCAGACACCCGATTGGCGAGCTTGCCGGGGAAGTGCCCGATGTGGGCGATCAGTCGGTCGCGACGATGGTGACCGACCTCGATCATGCGATCGTGCGGCGACACGTCGAGGCGATAGGCGACATCGATGCCGCGCTGTCCCGAATCACCAAGCACGTGTACGGCTGCTGCATCGATTGCGGCGCGGACATCGAGCCGGCGCGGCTCGCCGCATATCCGGCCGCGATGCGCTGCATCGATTGCCAGAGCCTGCACGAGCGGACCTACGCCCATCAGGCGATGCCGACGCTGTAGCGCCCGTTGCGCGGAGGGCCGCACGCCGTAAACGGAAGGAGAAGGCGATGCCGGAATCGGCGCACGTCGCGTGGGAACCACTGGGTTCCATGCTCGACTGGTGGGATGTGGTTTCACGCGCGTCCGACATCTGGTGGCGGCGCCGCGGAGGTAAACCCGCGATCGACGCCGTAGCGCACGAGCGCTTCGGGAAACTGGTGCAGTTCGCGCGGACGCACTCGGCCTTCTATCGCGATCGGTACGGCCATCTTCCAGAGCCCGACATTGCTGCGGGGCGTCTGCCGGTCGTGCGGAAGGGGGAACTGATGGCCCGCTTCGACGACTGGGTCACCGATCCCGCTGTCACACGTGCCGGCGTCGAGGCGTTCCTTGCCGACCGCACCCATATCGGCGAACGCCATCTCGGCCGCTACGTCGTCTGGAAAAGCTCGGGCAGCACGGGCATCCCGGGCATCTTTGTTCAGGATGCGGATGCGATCGCCACCTTCGATGCCCTCATCGCCACGCAGTTCGACGCCATCGGACTCGCAGCACGGTTCGCCTGGGGTTTTGCAGTCCAGCCCGGCCGGGCCGCGCTGATTGCCGCGACCGACGACCATTACGCGAGCATCGCGTCGTGGCGGCGGATCTTGCGGACGCGACCGTGGCTCGAAGCGCGGAGCTTCTCGATGCTCGAGCCGCTGCCCCGCCTCGTCGAAGCGCTGAACGCATACCGGCCGGCGTTCGTCGCTGCCTATCCGACGATCCTCGCGCTGCTCGCCGAAGAACAGGCGGCGGGCCGGTTGCGAATCCGTCCAGCCGTGCTGTGGTCGGGCGGCGAAACGCTTGCGCCAGCGACGCATGCGGCGATCGAGCGTGCGTTCGGATCGCGGCTCGTCAATGAATACGGCGCGTCCGAATGCATGAGCATCGCGTTCGAATGCCGTGCCGGATGGCTCCATGTCAACGCCGATTGGGTCGTCCTGGAGCCGGTCGACCGCGATAATCGCCCGACACCGCCGGGAACCGCGTCGCATACGGTGCTGCTGACCAATCTATCCAACCGTATCCAGCCGCTGATCCGTTACGACCTTGGCGACAGCGTCACGGTGAACGCCATGCCTTGCGCGTGCGGCAGTCCGCTGCCCGCAATTCACGTGGAAGGGCGGCGCGACGACGTCGTATCGCTCTCGGCGGCGGACGGGCACGTCGTGCAGCTGCTGCCTATGGCGCTCGCCACCGTGGTCGAGGAATCAGCGGGTATCCACCGTTTCCAGATCGTTCAGGACGCGCCCGACCGGCTGACGCTGCGGCTCGACGCCGGCGACCGAAACCGGCGGCGCATCGCGTGGAACGCGGCCTCCGACGCGTTGCGAGGCTATCTCGCCCGGCAGTCGCTGCCGAACGTGCGGGTTTCCCTCGACAAAGGCCCGCCCGTCGCCGATCCATCCGCCGGCAAATTGCGGCAGGTGATCGCCGCGAGAGAAGGTGGAATCGCGCTGCCGGCGGCGGGTCGAAGGACGGCGCATCCGTCGCACTCGCGCAGCAGGGGAGCGCACCTCGTCTGACGCATTGAGCCGGGGGCAGGGCCGCCTCCAAGAAAAGGGTACTCCGGCGTTCGTGCGGGCGAAGGCCCGCCCACACCGCAAGTGGCGCGATCTGCGGCCGGCGCACCCGTCCCTGCTCTTGTATGATCGGGATTGCCGACAGCTGCCCAACAGAACGACTGCCGATGGACCCGCCGAGCGGATGGACACGCTTCTGCTGCTGATGCCTCCGCCTTGGCTCGTCCGCATCGCCGTCGCCGGCGTCTGGATCTACGAGGGGCTGTGGTGCAAGATTCTCGGACGCCAGAAGAACGAGCTCCTCATCGTGGAGTCGGTCCCGCGCTACGGCGCGAGGTTGGGCCGTTCGTTCTTGACGACGCTCGGTTGGATCGAGCTCCTGTTCGGCGTCTGGGTGCTGAGCGGGTGGGCGCCGGGCCTGTGCGCACTCGCGCAGACGGTCCTGCTCGTCGCTCTGAACGCAGGCGGGCTCCTCTGGTCCCGGCACCTGATTCACGATCCAGGCGGCATGGT
Source organism: uncultured beta proteobacterium (assembly GCA_963733985.1). GTDB lineage: Bacteria > Pseudomonadota > Gammaproteobacteria > Burkholderiales > Casimicrobiaceae > CAIWHR01. The sequence continues at coordinate 117,051 of CAVTFF010000024.1, forward strand.
CTTCAAGAACTTCGCATTCCTCGTCTTGAGCTGGGTCAACGCCGGCCTGGCCGGATGACCGCATGACGCCTGGTACCGTGTGGGAAGCGGGGCGGTTCGATGCTGCCCGCGGTCCGCCGCGCGTTCTCTTTGGCCGCATGTACGAAGATTCGGCGATCGAGCGCGCGGCGTTCAAATCCGGCGGAAGGGTGTTCTGCATCGCGTCGGCCGGCTGCACGGCGCTGCGCCTCGCGCGGGACCACGAGGTCGTCGCCGTCGACCTCAACCCCGCACAGCTCGCCTATGCTGCGCAGCGGATCGCGGGTGCGCCGATGGTGCGCGGAACCGCCGAACACGTGATGCACCTCGGGCGCGCGTTGTTGCCCCTCGCCGGGTGGCGGCCGTCGACGCTGCGAACGTTCCTCGATCTCGACGACCCGGCGACTCAATACGACTTCTGGAGAGCGCACCTCGACACGCGGCGCTTTCGCGCCGGACTGGATACGCTGCTGTCGGTCGCGGCGTTGCGCGCGGTCTATGCGCCGCGCCTGCTCGAGGCGCTCCCCCATCGCTTCGGAGCGGTCATGCGGGCGCGCATGGAGCGCTGCTTCGGCCGTCATCCGAACCGGACGAACCCCTGGGTCCGCGCGTTCTTCGCCGGCGATGCGACGAGCGAATCGCCCCCACCGGAGGCGAAGACAATCAAGCTCGTGCGGGCCGATGCCGCCGCGTTCCTCGAGCGCGCGCAGCCGCAAAGCTTCGATGGCCTCACGCTTTCCAACATCCTCGACGGCACGAACGACCGCTATCGCCGACGGCTCGCCGACGCTGTCGCCCACGCAGCGGCGCCGGGCGCCATTGTCGTGCTGAGGAGCTTCGGCGAGCCAGCGCGTACCCTGCCGTCGAACCGTGCGGCTGACGATCGCTCGATGCTGTGGGGGATCGTCGACGTGAGGCCGGCGGCGGAGTTCGGCGCAATCGGCTAGGAAATCGCGGCCGGGGGCGACTTGCATTCCCGCGCGCGATTGGCTCCCATCCCCGCGAGGATGTGACGATGCAGCCGATGCGCGAGCAGTCGCTCCAGGGGACGCCAAAGCCAGCGCGGTCGCAGGTGCCCCCGGTACCTCGTGGTGAGCGCAACCTCGGAGCCGCTACCGTTGCTGCGAATCTCGTAGGAGCCCTCGACGGTCGTGACGCAGTGCTCGACCCCGAGGTTCTGCTCGATCACCTCAAAACGCACAAGCCGGGGAGGCTCCAGCGCGGTGATCCGCTTTCGCAAGCTGCCGCGGCTGTAGCTGCATTCGACCGTCGCACCGACGGCCTTGGCGTTTCCCTGGGTTTTCATCGGGGTCGGCAGGAACATCCGTAGCAGCAGCGGTGGACGATGCGGCACTTCTTCGTAGAACATCATCGTCTGCCACACTTCGTCGGGTGGCGCCCCGAACTTGGCGCGCGTGGTTACCGCGTCGATTGATGGGTTGGGCGGGAACAGTCCGCCGACGAGCCATAGACACTCCTGCGCATGGAGCCGCGCCCGCGGGCTCGCGCGATCGGTTGCCGCCGGCGTCTCTTCCATCGACAGTGGGTGCGTCCGACGAGCTCGCCGGCCGTCAATATTCGTCACGGCGGGCCGCAGAGTTGAGAGGCCTAGCGCCGGCTCGGTAAACGGATCGGTCTTCTTGGTCGAATCCATATTTCGGCTTGTTGTGCCCACCGCGGGCGTTGCGGATTATATGAAATCCCACGCACGAGACTTCCAGCGCGCGGAAAGCGGGTCAGGTCTGCGCATCGATCTCCGCGGCAAGCGCGCGCAGCGCCGGTGCGATCTCCACTTGATAGCTCGGGGCATCGTCGAGCGCGCGCAACGCGTCCGGAAGCCGCGACAGTTCGGCGCGGGCGTGTTCACGCGCGTCGCTGAGGCGGGTCTCCCCGCATGCTGCGCCGTGGCGCATCACGGGTGCGAGCAGCGGTACCGCGCCTCCGGGCGCTGCGTCGCTCTCGAGCGTCAGCACGTCGCCGGCGAGCCGTCCCGTCGGCTCCGTATTGTCGCAAGACTTGCTTGCGGCCCGGCCACGTCGCCTTGCCTTCCGAACGCTTGCGCCGCGGTCGCCCTTCGTATTCCTGCAGCTTGTACGCGCAGTCGAGGTAGGGCGCATCGGCGGAGGTATTCATCCGCGTGCCGATGCCGAATCCATCGATCGGGGCTTGCTGCGCGACCAGTTCCTGCAGCCGATATTCGTCGAGATTGCCGCTGGCGAAGATCGTGATGTCGGGAAAGCCGGCGGCATCAAGGATTGCGCGCACGCGGCGCGAATGGTCGCCCAGATCGCCGCTGTCGATGCGCACGCCCTTGATGGCGATACCCTGCCGTTCTTGAGCCCGATGCGAGCTCGACAACGATCTGTGCGCGGCCCGCTCGGTGTCGTAGGTATCGATCAGCAGCACGGCATTGTCGGGGTGCGCCCGCACGAAGGAATCGAAGGCCGTCGCTTTCGTCGGCATGCGCCTGCACGTACGAGTGCGCCATCGTTCCGTACAGCTGGAATCCCGAACTCGACGGCCGGCTTCGACGGTCGCCGTCCCGGTAAAACCGGCGAGATAGCTCGCCCGCGCCGACAGGAGCGCCGCCTCCGCGCCGTGCGCGCGCCGCAGGCCGAAATCGACGAGCAGCCGGTCGGCGCCGCCAGCACCGAGCGCGCGGCTTTGCTTGCGACGACGGTCTGGTAGTGGATGAGGTTCATCACCCGGCTCTCGACGAGCTGCGCTTCGCGCAAAGGGGCGACGATGCGCAGGATCGGCTCGTCGGCAAAGAAGACGGTGCCTTCCGCCATGGCGTCGATGTCGCCGGTGAAGCGCAGATCGGCGAGCGACTCGACGAACGCGGCGCGTGAAAGCGTCCGCATTCCCTCAGCCATTGCAGCTCGTCGGCGGTGAAGCGCAGGTGCGTGAGGTAATCCAGCACCTGCACGAGCCCCGCCGCGACCAGGAAATTGCGATGAGGGGGCAGCTTGCGCACGAAGAGCTCGAACACCGCAGGTCGCGTTCATCCGTTCCTCGAAATAGGCCTGGAGCATCGTGAGCTCGTAGAGATCGGTGACGCAGCACGCTGGGCATCAAAGGTCGGGGTCCTTTCGCGGGACAGGCCACTCCCGTCAGCCGGCGGAGCGATGATGCAGCATCATTTGGGCCGGCGTCAGTGTGTTGACACCGTCGAATTACCGGCCAGGTTCGCGGAACAGACGGGGTGCGCACCTGACGCTGTCGGAGTGCGGAGATGCCATGCGGTGGCGCCTCGTACTTGCGCAGCGCTGATGAGTTTCGCACTGAAGCGACGGGCGCCGAAAGCGACGATGGCATGGGAGCATTTCGCGCACGGCGCCGACATCGGCGTGCGGGGCGTCGGTATCGACGAAAGGCGAGGCGTTCGAGCAGGCAGCGCTCGCCTTGACGGCGGTGCTCACCGACCCGGATGCCGTGCGCCGCGAGGATCGCGGTCGACGATTCGCATGCGAGGCGCCCGGACGACGAGTTGTTGCTGGTCGATTGGCTCAACGCGCTGATCTACGAAATGGCGACGCGCAAGATGGTGTTCGGCCGCTTCGCCGTGACGCATCGCAGGCCACGCGCTGACGGCCACGGCATGGGGCGAGCCGGTCGACCGCGCGCGGCATCGGCCGGCCGTCGAGGTCAAAGGGGCGACCTACACCGCGCTCTCGGTCGCGCAGCGCGCGGCGACGGCAGCTGGGTCGCGCAGTGCGTCGTCGACGTATGAAGCTGACCATCGCGATGGCGAACGAAACCGAAGAGCAGCGATGGACCCCGGGCGGCTGATCCGGCGATCGCGATTACGCGTGGGAGCTGCCGCGCCACGGCGCGATGCGCGTGCCCGGCATCATATTCGCCGACGAGGCGCTGATCCGCGGCATGGACGACAAGGTGTACGAGCAGGTCGCGAACGTCGCCGCGCTGCCCGGCATCGTCAACGCCTCGTACGCGATGCCGGACGCGCACTGGGGTTACGGTTTTCCGATCGGCGGCGTCGCGGCATTCGATCCCGACGACGGGGGCGTCGTCTCGGCGGGCGGCGTCGGCTTCGACATCTCTTGCGGCGTGCGCACGCTGCTGACGGGACGTCACGCGCGCGCAGATCGAGCGCCGGTCAAGAGGCGCTGGCCGACAGCGCTCTATCGAGCGCATTCCCGGCCGGAGTCGGCAGCACCGGCGCGCTGCGCCTCACGCCGTCCGAAGATGGACGCCATGCTCGAGGGCGGCGCGCGCTGGGCGGTCGAGCGCGGTTACGGCGCGGCCGCGAAGACCTCGACCGGATCGAAGAGCATGGCGCGATGGCGGGCGCCGAGCCGGCGTGCGTCTCGGATGCGGCGAAGCGGCGGCAGCGCGACGAGATGGGAACGCTCGGCTCGGGCAACCACTATCTCGAAGTGCAGCACGTGGCCGAGATCTTCGACCGCGCCGCGGCCGACGCGTTCGGGCTTCGCAACGGGCGACATGGTCGATCAGCATCCACTGCGGCTCGCGCGGCCTCGGCCACCAGATCGGCACCGAGTTCCTGCGCGAGATGGCGATCACGCGCGAAAGCCGCAGGCATCGACGCTGCCGGATCGCGAGCTCGCGTGCGCGCCGATCCGCTCGGCCGTGGGCCAACGCTATCTCGGCGCGATGCGCGCGGCGATCAACTGCGCGCTGGCCAATCGCCAGATCCTCACCCACTTGACGCGGAACATTCGTGGGTGCCGTGTTGCCGCGACGCGAAGCTCGCGCTGCTCTACGACGTGTCGCACAACACGTGCAAGGTCGAGGATCACGTCGTCGACGGCAGGCTGCGGCGACTCTTCGTCCATCGCAAGGGTGCGACGCGCGCGTTCGGTCCGGGCCATCCGGATCTGCCGGCCTGCGCTGCGACGCAGCCGGGCAGCCGGTGCTGATCGGCGGCAGCATGGGCACGGCGTCGTACATCCTCGTCGGCACGCGCGAGAGCCGGGACGCGGGCGTTCGCTTCCGCCTGTCACGGCGCCGGCCGCAGCATGAGCCGCCACGAGGCGACGCGTCGCTGGCAGGGACGCAAGGTGGTCGACGAGCTCGCCGCGCGCGGCATGCTGATCCGCAGCCCGTCGATGCGCGGCGTCGCCGAGGAGGCGCCAGGCGCCTACAAGGACGTCACCGCCGTCGTCGATGCCGCGGACCGCGCCGGGCTCGCTCGCAAGGTGGCGAGGCTCGAGCCGGTGATCTGCGTCAAGGGATGACGGCGGCCCGCTGGAACTATCCAAAATCCCGGCGAGCGCCCCGAGTGCCCAAGCCAAATGAGGGCGCGCAGCGAGCCCCCAGACACGCAGACGTACGGCGAGGGGCGAGCGAGGACAACGACGAGCAATCGGGCCGCACAGCCGATCTTGAGATAGGTTCTACTGCCGCAGCACGCACTTGGCGTATAGGTCGGGCAGCGTTCCGGCGGCGTCGTAGCGGGCCTTCAGCGCGGAATAGGCCGCGCGGTCGAAGACGCTCCAGAACTCGTCGCTCGTATAGTACGAATCCGAGTAGAGCGACTTGAGGCCGTTGAGCTCGGTCACTTTGCGTTCGATCAGGCGATTGCGGTAGCCGGGCGGGTGCGGTGCGCGGTCCCGGACGACGTCCCAGAAGCCGAAGTTGATGTAGATCGTTCCGGCGTGCAGCGGGTAGAGCGCGAAGGGCGAGGCCGCTGCCGGGACCCGGATCGGGCACAGCCAGATCGGCAGGACTCCGATCTCGCGGTGCAGAAAATCCAGGAATTCCGCAGCGCGATCGAGAGGAATGTCGACGTCCTGGATCACCGATTCGGAGTGCGACCCGCGCAGCCGGTCGAGCGCGCGCGTGACGCCAAAGCGGCTGTTCCAGCGCATGATCCGCTGGTAGGTGATCGAATTGAGGCGCTTGCGACCGAGGAGCTGGCGCACGAGCGGGTGCTGCGCGCCGATGTTCTTCGAACACCAGAACCAGTCGGTGTCCCAGCGCCACAGGTAGTCGCGGACGGTGAGAAAGTCCGTCTTGCGCTCGCGGATCGAGCGGTAATAGATCTTCTCGAACGTGTAATCGCTGGTGTGGGGCGCACGGTCGACGAAGCGGCCGAGCGTGAGGTAGATCTCGTCCGGCGCGAAGACGACGCCGTCGAGAAAATCGAGCCGCGCGTCGTCGCAGTGGCGCGTGACATCGGCGAAGCACGCGTCGGCCGTCGAATAGCGTACATGCTCGAGTGCGACGAACGATTTGACCGGCGTCGTCCGCGCGGTCACCGCCAACGCGTAACCGAGCGTCCCGTAGGAGTTCGGAAAGCCGAAAAAGAGGTCGCGATGCTCGTTGTCCGGCGTGCAGCTTACGATGCGCCCATCGCCGGTCAGCACCTCGAGCGCGGCGATCGTGTGGTGGACGAGACCCCACCGGAACGACGACGCCTCGATGCCCACTCCGGCCACCGCGCCTCCCAGCGTGATCGATTTCAACTGCGGGACCACCGTCGGCATCGTCCCCTCCCGCAGCGTCGCGTCGGCGAGCGTCGACATAGGGAACCATCCCCTCCGCCTCGACGACGCCGCCGGCGGGGTCGACGCGGATCACGTCGTCGAACTGCGCGAGATCGATCCTGGGCCGCGCTTTCGCCGCCCTGTCGCGGAAGAGGTTCGAGGTGGTCTTGGCGAGGCCGATTGCACCCGCACCCTGGGCGGGCGTCGCGGCGAGATCGGCGACGAGCTTGGTTTTCTTGTGCGCGTAGGCGTTCACCGATACAGGAACGATCGGCTCATCGGATAGTCGCTACCTACGCTTCCCTTGCTGACGGTGACCTGGAACAGGTCGAGCTGCGGGGTCTTCGTCTGGAACACTTCCGCGCACGACCACAGATACGTGCGCCAGATGCGACGGAAGCGCTCGTCGAAGCGCTTCGGGTCGAGCGCGTGGATCGCCTCCCAGTTGCGGTCGAAGCGCTCGGCCCAGACATCGAGCGTCAGCGCGTAATGGCGGCGCAGGTTCTCGACGTCGAGGACCTCGAGCCCGCAGCGCTCCATGCAATCGAGCGCATGCGAGAGGCTCGGGATCCAGCCCCCCGGGAAGATGTACTTGCGGATGTAGAACTCGGTGTCGCGGATGCCGACGTGCCCGATGAAGTGGATGACGCCGAGGCCGCCAGGCTTCAACGCCGCCGCATGCGCGCGCACCACCTCGGGCAACTGGTCGCGCCCGGCGTGCTCGAGCGTGCCGATGGAGAGCAGCTTGTCGTACTGACCGGGGATCTCGCGGAAATCGCAGTCGATGACGCGAATCTTGTCCGCCAGGCCCCGTCGCTCGATTTCGGTTCGCGTCTCCTCGACCTGTTCGGTCGTCGCGTTTACGCCGGTCCCCACCGCGCCGTAGTGTTCCCACGCGTGGAACAGGAGTCCGCCCCAGCCCGAGCCGACGTCGACGAACGTCTCGCCGGCCTTGAGCTGTACCTTCCGGCACACGTGGTCCATCTTGTTCCGCTGCGCCTCTTCGAGCGTTCTCGTGCCTTCCTTCCAGTACGCGCACGTGTACATCATCGCCTGCGCGTCGAGCCACGGCCGGTAGAACGCCTGACCATGTCCGTAATGGAAGCGCGCGTTCGCTTTCGCCTGGGCAATCGAGCGGTTCGAATGGCGCAGCTCGTGCCACTGGTTGCGAATCCAGACGAGCGGCATCCGCACCTGGTCGTAGCCACCGTCGAAGCCGGCCCGGAACGCAAGCGCAAGGTCGCCATCGATGTCGACTGTACCGGCAAAGTACGACTCGAGGAGACCGACATAGCCGAACGCGACGACGCTCCGCTCTGCTGCCGCGGTGCGGAACGTGAGCGTGAATGCGGGTGGGACGTCGCGCGCCTGCACGACGGCGCCATTGGACAGGACGACTCGGAACGGAATCGCGGTCGCCGCGGCAACTGCGGCGAGCTTGCGGGCCACCGCCTTGGACGGCGTGGCGGGCGGCAGTGCCGCCGAAGGATCCCTGATGGCGTGGTTGTGGTTGCTCATTTTTCACTTTGGATTTAAACGATCCTGCCACGAACTGGAGGTATGCCGGGCGAATGTCGGCTTTTCGCGATGAACTCCTTTCGGTCTCGGAATGGGTGGCCTTCTCGACAATCCGACGTAACCCCGGAACGAACCGCAACCCGCGTGCCTGTGAGAAAGCCTTGATTTAGCGAGATAAGTTGTCTCGGCTCCGTCACTGAACACGTAGGAATTACAGGAGCTGGCGTTAGGAATTACAGCACGTCATGCCGATGGCCGCGAATCGGCAGTAACATCGTACACCTCGCCATGGACCCCTTCCTCGCGCCCGAAGCGCTACCCGCCACTGCCGACGACGGCAGTCGAAATTCGCCTTGCATTGGCATTGTCATGAATACCCTCTCGCTTTTGCCCGCCGGCGCCGCCGAGGGACCCGGCGATGACGACGAAGACGACGACAGCCCCGAAACCGGCGGCGGTGGAGGCGGCAACATCGATCCGGACGACGACGATTACGGCGATGACGAGGACGACGATGACGACGACGAAGATCCGTTGTGGGCAATGAGCCGCGCTGACACGGATCGGCCGGTTCGCTGCGCTGCAGCATCCCGTGGTACAATGCGTCCCGTGCGGCGATTCTGCGAGTTCCTGACGATTGCCCGCTGCACGCGGCATTCCCAAGGCGATCGGATCATCGGCTTCTAATCTTCCGGGCAGGTCGTTCGCGACGTCCCCGAGCTCATCTCCGGCGGCTCGCGTGAGCAGCGGCAACATGGGTTAGCGACGATGGCAATGCAGTCTGTCGACCCGGTTGCGGCTGTTTGCGTGCGTCCGCGGCGTTGCTTCTGACGGCGATTTGCGCCTTCGGTCGCCGCGCGTCGCTCCATTCCCTTACCGCCATTCCGGATTCTGGGTACGGCCCGCCCACTGGCGAGGTCCGAATTTTTGCCCGCGCCTCGAGCGACGCGTACCGCGCGCCGCGAGGGGAATCGTGAAGGAAACGCGCATGACATTCGAAGAACTGAAACTCGCGCACCCCGCTGCTGCAAGCGATTGCTGCATGCGGCTACAGCGAACCCACGCCGATCCAGGCGCAGGCGATTCCCGCGCTGCTCGACGGCCGCGACCTGATCGGCTCCGCGCAGACCGGCACCGGCAAGACGGCCGCATTCGTGCTGCCCGCGCTGCAGCGTCTCGCCGACATCCCCCGGCATGCGGCCGCGCCGGCGCCACGGCGCGGCGAGTCCGCGCGTGCTGGTGCTCGCGCCGACGCGCGAGCTCGCGCAACAGGTCGCGACGCAGGCGGTGCGCTACGGCCGGGGCCTGCGGGCGAAGACGGTTGCATTTATGGCGGCGCGCCGTACCCGGTGCAAAACCGTGACCTCGCGCGCGGCGTCGACATCCTCGTCGCGACCCCCGGCCGGCTGATCGACCACCTCGACCGCGGGCGCATCGACCTGTCGCGTCTCGAGATGCTGGTGCTCGACGAGGCGGACCGGATGCTCGACATGGGCTTCGTCGACGACGTCGAGCGCATCGCGCTGCTGACGCCGAAGACGCGCCAGACGGTGCTGTTCTCGGCGACGTTCGACGGGGCGATCGCGAGACTCGCCGCGCGCCTGCATGCGCGATCCGGTGCGCATCGACGTCAAGGCGCACCAGGCGGCGCCGCTCGCGATCGAGCAGCGCGTGCATTTCGCCGACGACCATTCGCACAAGCATCGACTGCTCGATCATCTGCTCGCCGACACCGCGATCAGGCAGAGCATCGTCTTCATCGCGACCAAGCGCGACGCCGAGTCGCTGGCGCTGCGCCTGCAGCGGCGACGGCCACGCGGCGGCGGCGCTGCACGGCGACATGAACCAGCGCGAGCGCACGCGCACGTTGCAGGACATGCGGCGCGGCCGGGTGCGCACGCTGGTCGCGACCGACGTCGCGGCCCGCGGCCTCGACGTCGCCGGGCATCAGCCACGTGATCAACTTCGACCTGCCGCGGCAGGCCGAGGACTACGTGCACCGGATCGGCCGCACCGGCCGCGCCGGCGCGACGGGGATCGCGGTGTCGCTCGCGCAATCACAGCGACCGCGGCGCGCTGCGCCAGATCGAGCGTTACACCGGGACGGAGATCCCCGCGCACGTCATTCCCGGGCTGGAGCCGCGCCCGCGTTCCGCGCGTGGGTCCGAGCCTCGACGCGCAGCGACGGGGAAGCCCGTCTATCGCGGAACGCCGCGCTTTGGCGCCCGCGACGCGCCGCCCGGGTCGTTGCGCAACGGCTTTTCCGGCAAGCGTCGTTCCCGCTAATACCCGGCGCTTGCAGTCGGAAGGGGTTGGTGCACTGCACCAATCCCATCTTCGCTGGCGCATTCGCGCCGCCGGGCCGCCCCAAGGCGCGAAATGCTCCCTCGGGGGGCAGCGCAGCGGCGTTAGCCGCAAGCGTGGGGGCCCATATTTGCGCCGCCGGGCCGCCCCAAGACGCGAAGCGCTCCCCCTCGGGGGGCAGCGCAGCGGCGTTAGCCGCAAGCGTGGGAGCCCATATTCGCGCGCCGCATCGCGCCTCCGATACGCAGAGTGTCGCGGACGCGTCATACTCCGCAGCTAATTTCCACCGCGGACGGCCTGCCGGATGCCCGCATACCTGTCGATCGAAAACCTTTGCGTTTCGTACGGCTCGTCGCGGGTGCTCGATCGCGTGAGCCTCGAGGTTGCGCGCGGCGAGATGATCGCGCTGCTCGGTAGCTCCGGTTGCGGCAAGACGACGCTGCTGCGCACGATCGCCGGCTTCATCGCGCCCGAGGAAGGGAGTATTCGCGTCGGCGGTGCGGAGATCACTCGCCTGCCGCCCGAAAGGCGTAACACGGCGATGATGTTTCAGTCGTACGCGTTGTGGCCGCACATGACCGTTGCCGCCAACATCAGCTACGGCCTTGCAATGCGCGGCTTTAGGAAGGACGCGATCGCCGCGCGCGTCGGAGAGATGTTGAAGCTGCTGCAACTCGAGGGCTTCGGGACGCGGGCTGTCACGCAGCTCTCGGGCGGCCAGCGGCAACGCGTCGCGCTCGGCCGCGCGCTCGCCGTGGATCCGACACTGCTCCTGCTCGATGAGCCGATGTCGAACCTCGACTACAAGGTCCGGCTCGAGCTCCGTCACGAGCTGCGCGCGCTGCAGCAGCGCGTAGGCATTACCTCGGTCTACGTGACGCACGACCGCGAGGAGGCGCTGATGCTCGCCGACCGGATCGCGGTCATCGACGCCGGTCGCGTCATCCAGGTCGGCACGCCCGAGGAAATCTTCCAGCGGCCGACGAGCGCATTCGTCGCCGGCTTCATGGGCGCCGACAACGCGCTCGACGTCGTCAGCGCCGCGAACGGTGCGGTCGCGATGGCGAACGGCGCCGCGGTCGGGCCGCGGCTGCGTGCTCATTTCCGCAGTGATGCCGCGCGCCTCGCGCCTGCGTCGTCGGCCGACGCCGATGCGCTGGTCATCACGGGCGTGATCGCGCAATCGATCTACGTCGGGCAGGGCTACCGCTATCGCGTCCGCGCCGGCGGCGCCGACATCTGGGTTCACGCGCCGGAGCGCGTCCCGGAAGGCACGGCCGCCTCGGTCGTCGTGCCGCGCGCGGCGCTCCTGCTCTTTCCCACCGGGCAACCCACCAACCATCAGGAGGTCGCATGAAGCTTTGCGTGCTGCTAGCACTCGCGACGTTCGGCGCGCTCGCCGCGCTGCCGCAAGCCGGCGCCCAGACGACGCTCAACGTCGTCACCGCCGGCGACCAGAACATGGTCGACTACGTCAACAACTATCTCGGCCCGAAGTTCGAGAAGGCGAATCCCGGCGTCAAGGTGCGCGCAGTCGGCACGGGTCCTGGCGATGCGGGTTCGCAGAAGATCTACGAAAAGCTGGTTGCCCAGCAGAAGGCCGGCAACGCGGCGTGGGACGTCGACGTCGCGGTCATCCATCAGCTCGGCTCCGCGACGATGGTCAACGAAAAGCTCCTGCTGCCTTATCGCAACGACGTCGCGGCGGGCAAGCTCGTCTCGCGCGACACGGCGAAGAACGCGCTCGGCGCCAACGTCGACGGCTACGTGCTGCCGATGTTCCACAGCCAGATCGCGTTCGCGTACAACCCGGATCTCGTGAAAGCTCCGCCGAGGTCGTTCGCCGAGCTTGCCGAGTGGGTGAAGAAGAATCCGAAGCAATTCGGCTACAACGGCGTCAAGGGCGGGATGTCGGGCGTGGGCTTCGTCACCGCGTGGGTCGCCGCGTACAGCGGCCTCGGCGAGAAGCTCGAAAAGGGCCCGTACGAAGCCTCCGCCGCGTCGGCGATCGACAAGGCGCTCGGGGGCCTCAAGGACTTCAATCAGTACGTCGTGATGACGCCGGGCAACGCCGGCACGCTCGACATGCTGAACCGCGGCGAAATCGCGATGGGTCCGGTGTGGGTCGACATGTTCTACACGTGGCAGGCCGACGGCAAGATGAGCCCGAAGATCAAGCTCGCGCTGCCGTCACCGGGGCTGCCCGGGCAGCCGATGTACTACGTCATCCCGGCGAAAGCCGCGCATGCGGATCTCGCGAAGAAGTTCGTCGATTTCGCCGAGAGCCCGGAAGTGCAGGCGGAGGGCATCGTCAAGCAGTTCAACTGGTATCCGGGAATCGATCCGCAATACGTGCAGCCGAAGCTCGATCAGGCCGCGTGGAACAAGCTCTTCACCGACATCTCGCCGAGCGATCTGTCGAAATACGGGCGTCCGTTCCCGCTGTCGCCGTATTTCAAGGAGATCGTCGAGGGCTACGAGCGCGTCGTCTTGAAGTAGTGGCCGGAGCGGACTCGTGACCGCCAACGAGCGGCGGTGGGTCGGGCTCTGTGCTCGCCGCGCCCGCGCTCGCGATCGTCGGCCTGTTCTTCGTGCTGCCGCTCGCGATGTCGTTCGTCCTCGCGTTTCGCGGCGAGAATGGAGGGGTCACTCTCGCGCACTTCGCGAAGTCGTTCGACCTCTACACGACCGACCTCGTCTTCACGCTCGGCATCACGCTTCTTTCCACCGTGCTCATCGGGCTCGTCGCCGTCGCGATCGCCGGCTACCTGACGCTCGGCGAGAATCCCCGCGCAGTCGCGATCCTGCGCTGGCTCTATCGCTGGCCGCTGTTCATCCCGTTCATCGTCACGGGCCAGGTAATGCGCACGTTCCTGGCGAAGAACGGGATGCTGAATCACGTGCTGATCGGCTCGGGGCTGATCGAGCCGCTCGCGGCGCAAAGCCTCCTCGACTGGCGCGGCATCGTCGTCGCGTTCGTCTGGAAGCAGGCACCGTTCGTCACGCTGCTCGTCGCCGGCGCGATGGCCTCCCTCGAGCAGCAGCACATCGAGGCGGCGCGCAACCTCGGTGCGCGACGGTCGCGCGTCCTCGTCGACATCGTGCTGCCGCAGGTGCGCGGCACGCTGCTCGTCGGGCTCGTGCTGTCGTTCGTGACGATGCTCTCGGTCTTGTCGGTGCCGATGATGATCAATCCCAATTCGCCGACGATGATGACGGTGGACGTCGCGTATCGGATCAACACCCATGCCGACTACGCCGTGGCCAATGCGCTATGCCTGATGTCGCTGCTGGTGGCGGCCATCGGCGCGGCCTTCTATCTGCGACATGCGACCGGGAAGGCGCCCGCGTCATGAACACGCTCGCGATGCGGCGGTGGCCCGAGGCGCTCGTGCGCGCGGCGCTGCTCGCGCTGTTCGCCTTCCTGATCTTCGGGCCGCTCGCGAACCTGCTGCTCTGGGCATTCGCGGAGAAGTGGTATTTCCCGCACAAACTGCCGCAGGAGTTCGGTCTCGCGTTCTGGTATCGCGTGTTCCAGCCCCGCGGCAACGCGCTCCTCTCGCTCGGGACGAGCGTCTGGATCGCGACGCTGACGGTCGTGCTCGCGCTGGCGGTGGCGATCCCGGCGGGTTACGCGCTCGCGCGCCTCAGGCTGCCGTGGCGCGGCGCGATCCTGCTCGCGTTCCTGCTGCCGCAGGCGGTGCCGAACCTGCCCGTCTACGTGAACATCGCCCGCATCTTCTACGAGATCGGATTGAACGGAACCGTTGCCGGCGTCGTGCTGGTCCACGCGTCGCACGGGCTCGTGCTCGCGGTGTGGATCGCCTCGGCGGCATTCGCCGCGGTCGATGCCTCGCTCGAGGAGGCGGCGCGCAACCTGGGCGCGTCGCCATGGACCTGCTTTCGCACGGTGACGCTGCCGCTCGCGGCGCCGGGGCTGATCGGCAAGCGCCATCTTCGTCTTCCTCGAATCGCTCGACGAGTTCACCGGCACCTATTTCGTCGGCGTCCCCGACGTGATCACGCTGCCGCTGCTGATGTTCAACGCGAGCATGGGCGGCAACTATCAGATCGCCTCGATCACCGCGCTCCTGCTGCTGATCCCGTCGGTCGGCTTCATGCTCGTCGTCGAGCGCTTCCTCAAGGCCGACGTGCTGGCGATGGTGGGACGATAGGGTGCCCCGAGCGTCGCGCCGGCGACCCCGGGGGAGGGATCAGCGGCCACGCCTGTCCGATGCTTCGCGCCGGGCCCCTCCGTCGTCCGGGTTGCATTGCGCAGTCGAAGGAGGCGTTGTATAAAAAGGCGTCCGCCCGATACCACGTGGCGCGGACTCGCGCAGATCGTCTTCATCTCCCAAGCGATAGGAGCACAACATCATGAACGCTCGCCGTTGCATGCAGTATGCGCTTTGGATTCTTGTGGCAGGGTTCGCGCTCGAGGCCAATGCGTGGATTCGAAGCCCGGCTGTTCAGTTCGCGGAAATGCCGCCGGGGACTGCGCATCCCGAAGGCATCACCGCCGACGCAAAGGGCAACCTCTATGTCGCGGACTTCGATGTGAGCAAGGCATCGGGCCCTGGCAACGTCGTCGTCTTCAACCACGCGGGCAAGCTGCTGCGCAAGCTCGATGTCACCCCCTCGAGCCCGCTGTTGCTGGGGCTGGCTTTCCAGCCGCACACGAATGCACTGCTCGTGCTCGACTTCGGCGCCGGCAACGTCCTCAGCATCGATCCGCAAAGCGGCGCGGCGACCGTATTCTCGAGCATCGGTCCGCCTGCGAGCGGTCATGGGATCAACGGCCTGACCTTCGATCCCGACGGAAACGTCTACGTGTCCGATTCGTTCGCGGGCGTGATCTGGAAGATTCCCGCGGCGGGCGGAGCGGCGATCCCGTGGGTTGCCGATCCGACCACGCTCGGCACGTCGGGCGTTCCCCCGTTCGGCGCCAACGGCGTCGCGTTCAACTCTGCGCACGACGCGATGTTCGTGGCGAACACCGGCAACGACACCATCGTGAAAATCCCGGTGGATGCGAGCTTCAATCCGGGAGCGCCCGCGGTGTTCGTCAACAGCATCAACGGAGCCGATGGCTTGATCATCGACGGCGCCGACAATCTCTGGGTCGCCGCGAACCAGGCGGACGAGATCGTAGTGGTGGATCCCACCGGCCGCGCGATCGCGAAGCTCGGTGATTTCGAAGGCCTCGATCCGGGCGGCATGGCCAGGGGCTTGCTGTTTCCGGCGAGCCTCGTGTTCAGCAACGGCTTCGTGTACGTGACGAACCTCGCGCTCGATCTCAAGGCCGCGGTCGGCGCTCTTGCCGTGGACTCGGCATGGGCGGCCGCCGTAACGCGTTTCAACGTCGCGCGGATTCGCGCGCAGATTCCGCCGGTGAGGTGAATCGAAATCGGGGGCGGACCACGATGTCGCGAATCGTGGTTTGTCCCCCACAAGGTGTTGGCGGCAGCATAGTCCGTTCGTCGTCTCGCAATTGACCGGCGGATCAGTATTGCGCGAAGCTGCGATGGGGCAGACGACCATTTCGCGATGACAGGGACTCTGTCCTGATCGATTGCGAACCGGAATCGTGGCTTGTGCCGATTTCATAGAGCGTTCGAGAACAACATGAAGACACGCACCCTGGTCTCGAATCAGAGCTACTTCGGCCTGGAGCCGTTGATCCTGCGGCGGGGAGCGGAGCGCACGCTCGAGCGCCTCGCCGGTCAAGCGTCCGAAAGCGCGAGAGTACGTGCGGAAACCCTGCGCGAGGACTTCCAGCTGGACAACGCGGAGACGGGCAGGCTGTTGCACGCCTTTGTTGCAGACCGCTTGCTCGAAGCTGATGGCCGCGAGGGCGATTACCGGCTGACCCAGCGCTTTCGCGAGTTCGCGGCGGCGAAGGTGGTTCCTCCATTGCATCGCGAGGAAGCGAAGCAGGTTCTGGAAGCGGCGTGCGAACTCGCGGCGCAGCTCAATGCCGAGGCCACCCGCAATCCGCTTCTGATCGACATGATCGCGGTGTCGGGCAGTTATGTGAGCACCGGCGACAGGATCGGCAAGCTCGTGCTCTGGCTCGTGGTAAGGCGCCGCGACCAGCGCGCGATTGGGCGATCGATGACCGATGCCGAAGGTGCACGGCAAATCGGCGCCGCCGTGCGCGGCATGAGCCCGTTCATCGCGGTCCGCGTCGTCACCGACACCGCATCGGTCGATCGCCCCTTCAGCGTGCCGTTTCACGCTGACGACATGGCTCCGGTGCGATCGACGACCCGGGCGACGCTGTGGGCGCGGGCGGCGTCATTTGGTCGAGGCCTGCGGGGCGCTGAAGACTCCCCGGTGGCGTCGTCCGGCTTCCTCGCGAATCGAAGTCAGCCTTCGAGTCCGCCGAACCGCCGATAGAACGCCGCATTCGCACGCGGCAGTCGCCCGTGAGGGCCCTCGAGGACGGCCATGAGATGCCGTTCCGCCGACCGGTGCGTCAGCCGGTAGAAGTCACGACAGAGCGCATACGCTGCCGCACCGGGCCAGTCGAGCGGCAACAGCGCCGCGGGTAGCTGCGGATCGCGCAGCAGCACGCGACGGTAGGCGTGGATCAGCAACGTGCGGACGACGAAGCACTGCTCCGGATCGTGCTCGCCGTCGCCGGATTCGCGGAAGCGATCGATCACGGCGCCGAACCGCCGCAGGAAGCGACGGTAGTCTGCGGCGACGTGAGCGAGATTCCACGCCCGCGGCACCGCCTGCGCGAGCGACGCGCCGCCGAGCGTGGCGTCGTCGCGAGATCGCACGGTGATGATTCGCGTTGCCACGCCCAGCGCATCGGCAATGCGCGGCACCGCGGAGCGCGCCCGAGAGGGCCGCGCGAACACGCTCGCCGCGAGCGTGCCGAAGCCTTCCCACCCGAGTTCCTCGCGCAGCGCGCGGCGCTGCGTCGTGCTGAGGCCGTCCGCGACGACGACCTCCCAGGTCTCGTCCCATTGTTCCTCCGGCGGCGAGTAGATCCGGCGATACGCCTGTTCGAAGCGGCGCGCGCCGTCATCGGTAAGGCGATAGAGGCTGCGGCGTCCGATCGGTTTCCCGGCGAGCCAGTCCTCGCGCGCGAGGCGGAAGACGCTGGTGCGAACGCGCCGCTCGTTGAGACCGAACGGCGCGAGCAGGCGGAAAACCCCGGGGAGCATGACCGCGCCGCCATGCGGGGCAATGCGAATCGCCCCAGACCGTAATGATCAGTGAAGGCGCTCGAAGCCGGGCTGCCACGAGCTCGCGGGCAACCCAGCGCCGGATCTGCGCATCGGGGAGAGCGGCGGCGGGGCGGCGCGGGGACATGGAAGCATGCGACTGGCGTTGGTCAACCTGATACATACTTTACAGCAGTCGGCGATAAAGTGTATCATTTGCATTCGCAAGCCGGTCGCCGCCGATGCCAGGGTTGGGGTGCTCGCGGGCGAATGTCCCGCGGCAAAGGAGGAGTCGATGTACGCGCAGATGGTCGACACCGGCGTCAAGTCGGTGCAGTCGCGCTCCGAGATGTCGCCGGAGGAGCAGGCGTTCCAGGCGCGCATCGACGCCGACGTCAGGATCGAGCCGAAGGACTGGATGCCGGAGGCCTATCGCAGGACGCTGATCCGACAGATCTCCGCAGCACGCGCATTCCGAGATCGTCGGGATGCTGCCGGAAGGGAACTGGATCACTCGCGCGCCGACGCTGAAGCGCAAGGCGATCCTGATGGCCAAGGTCCAGGACGAGGGCGGCCACGGCCTCTACCTCTACGCGGCGGCCGAAACGCTCGGCGTGTCGCGCGACCAGATGGTCGCCGACCTGCACGCGGGCAAGGCGAAGTACTCGAGCATCTTCAATTACCCGACGCTCACCTGGGCGGACATCGGCGCGATCGGCTGGCTCGTCGACGGCGCGGCGATCATGAACCAGATTCCCGCTGTGCCGCTGCTCATTCGGGCCGTACGCGCGGGCGATGGTGCGCATCTGCAAGGAAGAGAGCTTCCACCAGCGGCAGGGCTACGACATCATGATGGCGCTCGCCCGCGGCAACGCCGGAGCAGAAGGCGATGGCGCAGGACGGCGCTCGACCGCTGGTGGTGGCCGTCGATCATGATGTTCGGGCCGCCGGACGCCGAGAGCGTGCACAGCGCGCAGTCGGCGGCGTGGAAGATCAAGATCCTGTCGAACGACGAGCTGCGCCAGCGCTTCATCGACCAGACGGTGCCGCAGGCCGAATATCTCGGCTTGACCGTTCCGGATCCGGAGCTCGAATGGAACGCCGAGCGCGGCCATTACGATTTCGGCGCGATCGACTGGAACGAGTTCTACAGCGTCATCAAGGGCAACGGTCCGTGCAACCGCGAGCGCCTCGCGCACGCGCGTCAAGGCGTGGGAGGACGGCGCCTGGGTGCGCGAGGCGGCGATGGCGCACGCGGACGAAGCGCGCGGCGCGCGCGGCAAGCGGCCGCCTAAGGAGGAACGATCGATGGCAGACGAATGGCCGTTGTGGGAAATCTTCATCCGCTCCCAGCACGGGCTCGCGCACAAGCACGTCGGCAGCCTGCACGCGGCCGACGCGGCGATGGCGATCAAGAACGCGCGCGACGTCTACACGCGGCGCAACGAAGGCGTGTCGATCTGGGTGGTGCGCTCCTCCGACGTCGTCGCGTCCGCGCCCGGCGACAAGGAGGCGCTGTTCGAGCCGGCGAACAGCAAGGTCTACCGGCATCCGACGTTCTTCCCGATGCCCGACGAAGTGAAGCACCTGTGAACGACCCCGATGCGCGCTTCGCTCGCCTTCCCCGGAGGGGGCGAGTGCAGTCCCTTGGGGCGGCCCGGCGGGACTGACATGACGAGCGACCGGCAACTGTTCGAGTACCTGCTGCGGCTCGGCGACTCGCCGCTCGTCCTCGCGCAGCGGCTCGGCGAGTGGGTCGGCAAGGGCCCGGTGCTCGAGGAGGACATCGCGCTCGACCAACGTCGGGCTCGATCTTCTCGGGCAGGCGCGGCTGTGGCTCGCGCTATGCCGGCGAAGTCGAGGCGCGGATCAGCGGCAGCGGCCGCACCGAGGACGAGCTCGCGTTCCTCCGCGACGGCGACGAATTCCGCAACCTGCTGCTCGTCGAGCAGCCGAACGGCGACTACGCCGACACGATCGCGCGCCAGTTCCTGTTCGACGCATGGCACCTGCTCGCGCTGCGGGCGCTGACGCGCTCGCGCGACGCGCGCATCGCCGACATCGCCGCCAAGAGCGCGAAGGAGGTCGCGTATCACGTCGAGCGCTCGGGCGACTGGGTGATCCGGCTGGGCGACGGCACCGACGAGTCGCACGCGCGGATGCAGGCGGCGATCGACGCGCTGTGGCTGTACACCGGCGAGATGTTCGCCGCCGACGCCGATCGAGCTCGCGCTGATCGACGCGGGGATCGCCGCCGACGTCGCGCGCGCTCGAAGCGCCGTGGCGCGACGCAGGTCGATGCCGTGCTCGCCGAAGCGACGCTGGCGGTGCCCGCGGACGCGTGGATGCAGGGACGCCCGCGAAGCGGCGGCAGGCAGGGCGTGCATACCGAGCACCTCGGCCATCTGCTGGCCGAGATGCAGTTCCTGCAGCGCGCTTACCCGGGCGCGCAACTGGTGACCGATCGTGGCGAGCGACGATGCGACACCGAGCAGATCGCGATCGCCGAACCGCGGCTGCGCGGCGATGACCGCTGTCCGACCGGCGCTCGACGTCTGGCGCGCGCTCGCGACGGTGCCCGACCCGGAGATCCCGGTGGTCTCGATCGTCGAGCTCGGCATCGTGCGCGGCGTCGACTGCGGATGCCGCCGACCGGCATTGCTCGTCGTCACGCATCACGCCGACGTATTCGGGATGTCCGGCGACCGATCTCATCGCGCACGGCGATCCGCGACGCGCTCGTCGCAGCGGTCGGCGTCGCGCGCGTCGATCGAGACCGCAGCTGGCGCCGGCGTGGACCACCGATTGGATCGCGCGCGGAGGCGCGCGCGCAAGCTCGCGCGCCTACGGCATCGCGCCGCCGGCGCGCGGCGTCGGCCGCGCGCGAGCAGCGCACGTCGCCGTCGACGTGACTGGCATCAGCCCGTTGCGGCGCGCGAGCGTCGCCGTGCCGTGTCCGCGCTGCGGCTCCAGCGCGGACGCGGCTCGTCGCGCAGTTCGGCTCGACGGCGTGCAAGGCGCAGTACCGCTGCGACGACTGCCTCGAGCCGTTCGACTACTTCAAGCCGCATTGAGGCCCCGGGCGATGAGCAAATTCCATCCGCTGGCGGTCGCGAAGGTCGAGCGCGAGACGCGCGACGCCGTCGCGATCACGTTCGCCGTGCCCGCCGCGCTCGCGCGAGCCGTTCCGCTTCGACGCCGGGCCAGCACCTGACGCTGCGCACGACCATCGGCGGCCGAGGACGTGCGCCGCTCGTACTCGATCTGCTCGGCGGCGCAGGACGGCGCGCTGCGGATCGCAGTCAAGCGCAACCCGGGCGGCGTGTTCTCGACGTGGGCGAACGAGACGCTGAAGGCGGGCGACGACGCTCGACGTGATGCCGCCGATGGGGCACTTCAACGTTGCGCTCGACCCGAAGCGCCGCCGACACTACGTCGGCTTCGCGGCGGGCAGCGGCATCACGCCGCTGCTGTCGATCGTCAAGACGACGCTCGCCGCCGAGCCGCGAAGCGAGTTCACGCTGTTCTACGGCAACCGCGCGTCGGGCACCGTGATGTTCAAGGAGGAGCTCGCGGCGCTCAAGGACGGCTACCTCGACCCGCTTCAATCTCGTCCACGTGCTGTCGCGCGAGGCGCAGGACATCGAGCTCCTGCACGGCCGCATCGACCGCGCGAAGGCGCGATGCGCTGCTCGCGCACTGGGTCGAGCTCGACGACGTCGATGCCGTGTTCGTCTGCGGTCCGGAGGGCATGATGGAGCGGTCGTGCGAGGCGCTCGAAGGCGCGCGGCTATCCCGGATCGAAGGTCAGGATCGAGCGCTTCGCGACCAGCATTCCGAAGCACGAGCACAAGCCTGGGCCGCTGCCTGCGCCGGGGCACACCGAATGCGAGGTGACGGTGATCATCGACGGCGCTGCGCGCACGTTCATCGCTGGAAAAGGGCAAGGAGAGCATCCTCGACGCGGGCTTGCGCCACGGCGTCGAGCTGCCTTATTCGTGCAAGGGCGGCGTCTGCTCGACGTGCCGCGCGAAGCTCGTCGCCGGCGAGGTCGACATGGACGTCAATTTCGCGCTCGAGGACTACGAGGTCGCGCGCGGCTTCGTGCTCACGTGCCAGAGCTATCCGGTGACCGACGGGGTGACCGTCGATTACGACCAGACCGGATGAGTCCGTTCCGGCTACACTAGCGCCAACAGAGAGAACGCCGAGGAGCCCCGCTGTGCCGCATCCGCTTATTCGAACGCCACCGCGCGACGCTCGACCGCGCGTTGCAGGCCATCGCCGAGCGCGGCTACTGGAGCGCCGTTTCCCGGAATCGGCGAGTCCCAAGGACTACGGCGAAGGCGCGGCGGAAGCCGGCAAGGCCGCGTTCGACGACGCTGCGCGAACAAGCCTTTCCGCTCGACGCAGCCCGGCGACCGTCGGCGCACGTCGGCGGCGAGCGCTCGCCCTACGGCTTCGCGCTCGGCATCACCTATCCCGAAGGCCGACATCGACGCGCCTGTTCGCCGCGATCGAGGCGCGCGCACGGTCGGCTGGCGCAGGGCGGGCCCCGAGGCGTGGGTGGGCGTGTGCCTCGAGATCCTGCAGCGGATCAACCAGGCAGAGCTTTCTCATCGCCCACGCGGTCATGCACACGACGGGCCAGGCGTTCATGATGGCGTTCCAGGCCGGCGGGCCGCACGCGCAGGACCGCGGGCTCGAAGCGGTCGCCTACGCATGGGACGAGATGCGGCGCGATCCCCGGCAAGGCGCTGTGGGAAAAGCCGCAGGGCAAGAACGAGCCGCTGCGGATGGAAAAGCGGTTTCGCGTCGTGCCGCGCGGCGTCGGCCTCGTGATCGGCTGCTGCACGTTTCCGACGTGGAACGGCTATCCGGGGCTGTTCGCCGAGTCTCGCGACCGGCAACGCGGTCGTCGTGAAGCCGCATCCGGCCGCGATCCTGCCGCTCGCGATCACGGTGAAGATCGCGCGCGAGGTGCTGGCCGAAGCGGGCTTCGACCCGAACGTCGTCACGCTGGTCGCGCACGACGGCCGGCGACGACATCGCGCAGACGCTCGCGCTGCGGCCCGAGGTGAAGCTGGTCGATTTCACCGGCAGCACCGCGAACGGCAACTGGCTCGAGGCGCAACGCGCGCCAGGCGCAGGTGTACACCGAGAAGGCGGGCGTCAACCAGATCGTCGTCGACTCGACGTCCGACTTCAAGGGCCTCGTGCGCAATGTCGCCTTCTCGCTCGTCGCTCTACACGGGCCAGATGTGCACGGCGCCGCAGAACATCTACGTTCCGAAGGACGGCATCGACACCGCGGAGGGCCACCTGTCGTTCGACGAGGTCGCCGCGGCGCTCGCCGAAGGCGTGCAGAAGCTCCTCGCCGATCCGGCGCGCGCAGTCGAGGTGCTGGGCGCCGTGTCAGAACGACGGTGTCCGAAGCCGGCTCGAAGCGGCGCGCGCGCTCGGGACCGATCGTGCTCGACACGCAGGCGATCGCGCATCCGCAGTTTCCCGAACGCGACGGATCCGCACGCCGCTGATCGTCAGGCTCGACGCGGCCGATCGCGACAAGTACCTCGAACGAGTGGTTCGGTCCGATCGCGTTCGTCATCGCGACCGAGGCGACCGCGCGAGAGCCTCGCGATCGCGCGCGACGCGGTGCGGCGCACGGCGCGCTGACGATGTCGGTGTATTCGACGCGCGACGACGTGATCGACCGCGCGATCGACGTCGCCGAGGACGCCGGCGTCGCGCTGTCGATCAACCTGACCGGCGGCGTGTTCGTCAACCAGTCGGCGGCGTTTTCCGACTTTCACGGCACCGGCGCCAATCCGGCGGCCAACGCGGCGCTGACCGACGCGGCGTTCGTCGCGAGCCGGTTCCGCGTCGTCCAGCATCGGATGCACGTCTGAAGGTGTCGGCGGACAGCTCGAAGAGCTTTGATGGGCGCCGGCGTGCCGATGACCTACGACACATCCTGTTCGCGATCGCCGACGGCATCGCGCGGCATGACGCTCAATCGGCCCGAGCGGCTCAACAGCTTCACGACGCGATGCACGCGGAGTGCGCGACGCGCTCGGCAGCGTCGCCGCCGACGCGCGGGTGCGCGTGCTGCTGCTGACCGGCGCCGGGCGCGGCTTCTGCGCCGGGCAGGACCTCTCCGACCGCGCGGTCGCGCCGGGCGCCGCGCCGGTCGATCTCGGCGCGTCGATCGAGCGCAACTACAGGCCGCTGGTGCTCGGCATTGCGCGCGCTGCCCCTGCCGGTCGTGTGCGCGGTCAACGGCGTGGCCGCCGGCGCCGGCGCGAACCTCGCGCTCGCCTGCGACATCGTCATCGCGCGCCAGGTCGGCGAGCTTCATCCAGGCGTTCTGCAAGATCGGGCTCGTTCCCGACTCCGGCGGCACGTATTTCCTGCCGCGGCTCGTCGGCACCGCGCGCGCGATGGGCCTCGCGCTGCTCGGCGACAAGCTGTCACGCGCCGAGCAGGCGGCGGCGTGGGGGCTCATCTGGCAATGCGTCGACGACGCCGAGCTCGCGCCGCGGTCGCGATCGCTCGCTCGCGCAGCTCGCGACGGCGCCGACGCGCGGGCTCGCGCGCGATCAAGCAGGCGCTGCACGCGATCGGCGGACAACACGCTCGCCGCGCAGCTCGACCTCGAGCGCGATCTGCAGCGCGAGCTCGGCAACAGCGACGACTATCGCGAGGGCGTCGCGGCGTTCATGGCGAAGCGCCCGCCGCGATTCACCGGGCGCTGAGCGGCCGATGGGCACCGCCTTGCCCGCCGGGTCGACCGTCGCCGTCATCGGCGCCGGCGCGATGGGCGCGGGCATCGCGCAGGTCGCCGCGCAGCGCGGGCCATCGCGTGCAGCTGCACGACACGCGCTTCGGCGCCGCGCGACGCCGCGAAGCGGCGATCGCGCGACGCGCTCGCCAAGCTGGTCGCCAAGGGCAAGCTGTCGCCGACGGCCGATGCCGACGCCGCCATCGCGCGGATACGAGCGTCGTGCACGCTGCCCGACGCCTGCGTCGCGCGCAGCTGGTCGTCGAGGCGATCGTCGAGGATCTCGACGCGAAGCGCGAGCTGTTCGCGCGAGCTCGAGAACGTCGTCGGACGCCGAATGCATCCTCGCGACGAACACGTCGTCGCTGTCGATCACGGCGCTCGCGGCGGGGCTGCAAGCATCCGGGCCGCGTCGTCGGCATGCATTTCTTCAATCCGGCGCCGCTGATGCCGCTGGTCGAGGTCGTCAGCGGGCTCGCAACCGATCGCGACGCGTCGCGGCAACGCGTCTTCGCGACCGCGACCGCATGGGGCAAGACGCCGGTGCACGCGACGTCGACGCCGGGATTCATCGTCAATCGCTGCGCGCGGCCGTTCTACGGCGAGGCGCTGCGGCTGCTCGCCGAGCGCGCCGCCGATCCGGCGACGCTCGACGCGGTGATGCGCGAGGCCGGCGGCTTCCGGATGGGTCCGTTCGAGCTGATGGACCTGATCGGCCTCGACGTCAACTTCGCGGTGACGAGGAGCGTGTGGGAGGCGTACTTCCACGATCCGCGCTACGCGCCGTCGGTGCTGCAGCAGGAGCTCGTCGCGGCGGGCTTCCTCGGCCGCAAGAGCGGGCGCGGCTTCTACGACTACGCGCGCCGGCGCGACGCGCGCCGGCAGCCGCGACCGAAGCCGGCGCGGCTGCGCCCGGCGCGCATCGCGGTCGCACGGCGATCTCGGCGTCGCCGGCGCCGCTCGCGCGAGCGCATCGCGCGGCGCGGGCATCGCCGTCGAGCGCGCGCGCGCCGATGCGCGCTTTCCCGCCGGCGCGCTCGTGGCCGGCGACGGCGGCGCCTGGCTCGCGCTGACCGACGGGCGCACGGCGACGGCGCGCGCGGCGGCGACGGGCGTGCGCGACTCGTGCTGTTCGACCTCGCACTCGACTATCGCGACGTGCGACGCGCCTCGCGGTCGCGCGCGCCGACGGCTGCGGCGACGCCGCCGTACGCGGCCGCGGTGGGCGCGCTGCAGGCGGCGGGCATCGCGGTCTCGCCGCTCGACGACGTCGCCGGCGCTCGCCGTGATGCGCACCGTCGCGATGCTCGCGAACGAGGCCGCCGACGCGGTCGCGCAGGGCGTCGCGCCGCGCGCGACGATCGACCTCGCGATGCAGAAAGGGCGTCAACTATCCGCGCGGGCCGCTCGCGTGGGCCGATGCGCTCGGCGCGCGCGCGTCCGCGACGTGCTCGCCATCTCGCCGCGCACTACGGCGAGGATCGCTACCGCATCTCGCCGCTGATCGCGCGGCCGTGCGCGCGACCGGCGGCGACGGTCGCATGGGTGAGCACCCGTCGCGGCGGCGACACCGGTGCGATCGCGCGCCGGAGGCGCAGGCGCTCGCCGAGCGCGTCGCCGCGGCGATGTTCGCGCGCGACCCCGCGTCGCAGGCGCTCGGCATGCGCGATCGTGCGCGTCGGGCCCGGCCACGCCGAGCTCGCGATGACGGTGCGCGCCGACATGCTGAACGGCCACGCGATCTGCCACGGCGGCTTCATCTTCACGCTGGCCGACAGCGCGTTCGCGTTCGCCTGCAACAGCTACAACCTGCAACACGGTCGCCATCGGGCTGCGCGATCGATTTCCTCGCGCCGGCGCGCGAAGGCGACGTGCTGACGCGCCGTCGCGCAGGAGCGCAGCGCAGCCGGGCCGCACCGGCGTCTACGACATCGAGGTGCGCAACCAGCGCGGCGAGACGATCGCGCTGTTCCGCGGCAAGAGCTACCGCATCAAGGGGCACGTCGTCGACGAGCTGACCGCGTGCCACGGCACCGAGGAGGAAGCGACCATGCCCGTCGAGGAAGCGCCGCGTCCCGGGCGAGCTCGAGCCGATCGAGACGGCGAGCCGCGACGAGCTTCGCCGCGCTGCAGCTCGAGCGGCTGCAAGTGGTCGCTCGCGCCACGCGTACGAGCAACGTCGCCGCACTACCGCCGCGAGTTCGACGCGGCCGGCGTGCACCCGAGCGACTGCCGGCACGCTCGCGACCTCGCGCAAGTTTCCGTTCACCGACCAAGAGCGACCTGCGCGACAACTATCCGTTCGGGATGTTCGCCGTGCCGCGCGAGCAGGTCGTGCGCATCCACGCGTCGTCGGGAACGACCGGCAAGCCGACGGTCGTCGGCTACACGCGCAAGGACATCGACACGTGGGCGACCGTGATGGCGCGCTCGATCCGCGCCGCGGGCGGGCGCGCCGGCGACATCGTGCACGTCGCGTACGGCTACGGCCTGTTCACCGGCGGCCTCGGCGCGCACTACGGCGCCGAGAAGCTCGGCTGCACGGTGATCCCGATGTCCGGCGGGCAGACCGAGACGGCAGGTGCAGCTGATCGCCGACTTCAAGCCCGACATCATCATGGTGACGCCGTCGTACATGCTGGCGATCGCCGAGGAGATGGAGCGGCAGGGCATCGATCCGCGCGCAGTGCTCGCTCGAGATCGGCATCTTCGGCGCCGAGCCGTGGACGCCGACGATGCGCACGGCGATCGAGGCGAAGCTCGACATCGACGCGATCGACATCTACGGCCTGTCCGAAGTCATCGGGCCGGGCGTCGCGCAGGAATGCATCGAGACCAAGGACGGCCTCACCGTCTGGGAGGACCACTTCTATCCCGAGATCATCGATCCCGAGACCGGCGCGGTGCTGCCGGACGGCGAGAAGGGCGAGCTCGTGTTCACGTCGCTCACCAAGGAGGCGATGCCGATGATCCGCTACCGCACGCGCGACCTCACGCGGCTGCTGCCGCCGACCGCGCGCTCGATGCGGCGGATCGAGAAGATCACCGGGCGCTCCGACGACATGCTGATCATCCGCGGCGTCAACGTCTTTCCGACGCAGATCGAGGAGCTGATCCTGAAGCGACCCGGCGCTCGCGCCGCACTACCAGCTCGAGATCACGCGGCCCGCGCAACCTCGACGAGATGACGGTGCTCGTCGAGCGCGCGCCGGCCGCCGGCGCGCGCCGACGGCGACGCCGCCGGCGCGCGGCTCGCGCACCTGATCAAGAGCCTGATCGGCGTGACCGCGGAGGTGCGCGTGGTCCCGCCGGGCGGCATCGAGCGCTCGCTCGGCAAGGCGAAGCGCGTCGTCGACAAGCGGCCGAAGGGGTGAAGCAGGCGAACCATCAAGGCCGCGGCATGTCGTACTCCGGGGCAGCACGCGGCGGATACCCGCCTTACGGACGAATGAGGCACCCATGGATGGCGACCAAGGCTTCTTCCAAGTATGGGCACCGCGCCTGTTGAGCATGCTCCGTATCGTCACGGCGCTGCTTTTCATGATGCATGGCACCGCGAAGCTGTTCCAGCTTCCGCATCTGGAGATGTTCGACAACCTCCAGCTCACGTCACTCATGGGCGCGCAGGGCATCCTCGAGGCCGGAGGGGGCTTGCTTCTGCTGATTGGGCTATTCAGCCGACCGGTGGCGTTCCTCCTGTCGGGTGACATGGCGGTCGCGTATTTCATGGCGCATTGGCCGAAAAGCTGGCTGCCGCTTCTCAACGACGGCGATCTCGCCGTGCTGTACTGCTTCGTGTTCCTCTACCTGTGGGCTGCGGGTCCCGGCCCATGGAGCGTCGATGCGCAACGCCACAAATAGGATGTCGATGCCATGGCGGCATTCAGCACGCATCTGCGCTACGGCGCTGTAGCGCAGATCTTTCATTGGGCGACTGCCGTTCTGGTCGTCGCCGCATTCGTTTATGGTCCCGGTGGGTCGGAGCAGCGTGTCTACTCGCCCGCCAAGGATTTCGACCGGCAGCTCCACGAAACGCTGGGCATGGCCGTGCTCTCCATCGCGCTGCTGCGAGTGGCATGGCGGGCACTCGACGTCGCGCCGCGTGACCCGCCTGTGCCACCGTGGATGGGGCTGTCGTCGAAGATCGTTCAGGCGACCATTTACGTTCTCTTGCTGGCGGTTCCTCTTACGGCGATCCTCGGCGCCTGGCTCGAAGGTCACCCCCTTACCTTGCTTGGAAATGTCCGACTGAACCCGCTCTTTCGCGAGACCCACTCCGTCGGAAGCGCGATCGCATCGGTTCATACATGGCTGGGGGACGCGATACTGTGGGTTGCCGGGCTGCATGCTGCGGCAGCGCTGTACCACCACTTCGTGCTGCGGGACGGCGTGCTGCGATCGATGCTGCCGGGCTAGTCGGACGGGACCTCTGAATCGCCGCGTCTCCATGCCGCCGCGACCCGATTCCCGCCCTTTCGGGCTTTCGGCGCAACATCTCAACCTCCCGCAATCGCAGGGTGAGGCGAACCAGGATCGCGGGCGGCAGACGCCGCGGGGCCTGGCAGGTTGCGGTTACAGATTGGCGATGATCTCGTTCACGAGGTCGCGAATGGAGATCATCCCGACCAGCCTCGCGCCGGCGATCACCGGCAGGTGACGAAGATGGTTTCTCGCCATCAGCGCCATGCAATCCTCGCTGGTCTGGTCCGGGCGGACGTGAATGACGGAGGAGGTCATGATGTCGCGCACCGGCGTCGTCCTCGACGCCCGTGACTTGAGCGCGATCTTTCGCGCATAGTCGCGCTCGGTAACGATGCCGACGATCTGCTCGCCTTCCAGCACGACGAGCGCGCCGATCTGCTTGTCGGCCATCAGATTCATCGCGTCGAACACCGAAGCTGTCGGCTCAATCGTGTAAACGGCCGGGTCG
Source organism: uncultured beta proteobacterium (assembly GCA_963733985.1). Lineage (GTDB taxonomy): Bacteria > Pseudomonadota > Gammaproteobacteria > Burkholderiales > Casimicrobiaceae > CAIWHR01. Next base: position 146,253 of record CAVTFF010000024.1, read on the forward strand.
GCCTTGGCCTTGAGCATGTCGGCGACGAGTTGCATCGAGAATCCCGGCCCATGAATCGCGAAGACGAGGTCGGATGGTAGCCTCGCCGACGCACGTTGGGAGCCGCGCTGCGCCTCGACACGTGCTTCTATTGAGCTAGGTCAAACTGCAGGTGATCGCACGCGGAAGTCCACAAACTGTCGCATACGTGAGAACAAGGCCGAAAGGCTCTAACTCTCTCGAAAGAGAGTGATAACCATTTCGCGCAGCCAGCGTGCTCCGGGGTCGCCTGCGTAGCGCCACGACCAGTGGACGCTCACGTCGAACGCAGGGAGTCCGACGCGCGGACGCCAGACGGTGTAGTCGCCCATCGCGCAGAACACTTCGGCGAGCCGCGCGGGCATCACGACCGCGAGATCGGTCTCCGCGAGAATGCGCGGCAGAACCAGAAAGTGCGGCATCGCGAGCCGGATGTTGCCCGAGAGCCCGAGGTCCTTCAGTGCCCGCGCCGTCGCGCCGTGCGACCTGACGACGGCGTAGCGGAGCTTTGCGAGTGCAGCCCGCGTCGGCGGGTGCCGGGCGAGCGGATGGGCGGCGCGCATCAGCACGACATAGCGTTCGGAAAGGAGCGGCGCCCGCTCGACGTCGGTAAGCGCCGGAATGTAGCCGACCGCGAAGTCGATGCGTCCACTCTCCAGCGCCGGGGCGATGTCCTTGTCGTCGAACTGAAACGTCTCCAGACGGACGTTCGGCGCCTCGACCGCCAGCACCTTCATCAACCGCGGCAGGAACACGGTCTCGCCGATGTCGCTCATGTGCAGGCGGAACGTCCGCTCGGAGGCGGCGGGGTCGTAACGCTCCCCTTCCTGGATCGCGACGTCGAGGACGTGCAGCGCGTGGCGGACGGCCTCGGCCAGACGGTCGGCCTTTGCGGTTGGCGCCATGCCTCCCTGCGTGCGGACGAACAGCGGGTCTTTGTAGAGGAGGCGCAGCCGCTTCAAGCCGTGGCTCACCGTCGGCTGCGAGCACCCGAGGCGGCCGGCCGCACGGCTTACGCTGCCTTCGGCGTGCACGGCGTGAAACGTCTGCAGCAGGTTGAGATCGAGGTCGGCGGTATTCACGTAAGGAATGATCGATATCAAAACTATGCTATCGACAAATAATACGGCGGCGACTAGATTTGCGCCACTGCGGGTGGATCAGCGGGAGATGGCGTGGAAGTCTCGTTCGGCAGGGAAGTCCAAGCGCTGCGCCTGGGGGCGGGCGAAGTCTTCCATGGCGAGGGGATCCTCGCGATCACCAAGGCGCTGCTCCAGTCCGGCGTCGCCTATGTGGGCGGCTATCAGGGCGCCCCGGTGTCGCACCTCATGGACGTACTGGTGCAGGCGAAGGACTACCTCGCCGAACTGGGTGTCCACGTCGAGGCGTGCGCGAACGAAGCCTCCGCCGCGGCAATGCTGGGTGCTTCGATCCACTACCCGCTGCGCGGCGCCGTGACGTGGAAGTCGATCGTCGGCACCAACGTCGCCGCCGACGCGCTGTCGAATCTCGCGTCGCCGGGCGTGGCCGGCGGCGCGCTGATCGTCATCGGCGAAGACTACGGCGAGGGCGCGAGCGTCATCCAGGAGCGCACGGCGGCCTTCGCCCTCAAGTCGTCGCTGGTGCTCCTCGACCCGCGCCCCGACCTTGCGCACATGGTGCGGATGGTCGAGGAAGGCTTCGCGCTGTCGGAAGCGTCGAACACGCCGGTGATGCTGCAACTGCGCATCCGTGCGTGCCACGTCCGGGGCAGCTTCGTCTGCAAGAACAACGTCGCGCCGGCGATTTCGGCGAAGCATCTGCAGGACGCGCCGGCGGCCTTCGACTATGGCCGGCTGTCGCATCCGCCGTCGACCTACCGTCACGAGAAACTCAAGTCGAGCGAGCGGGTGCCCACCGCGCGGCGCTACGTCGTCGAGCATGCGCTGAACGAGATCTTCCGTGGATTGCACGACGATCTCGGGGTGATCGTCCAAGGCGGCCTCTACAACTCGCTCGTCCGTGCGCTGCAGGAATTGGGGCTCGCCGACGAGTTCGGCGGCAGCGCGCTGCCGCTGCTCGTCCTCAACGTGACCTGCCCGCTCGCGCCGGACCAGATCCGCGATTTCTGTCTGGGGAAGCGCGCCGTGCTCGTCGTCGAGGAAGGCCAGCCCGAGTTCATCGAGCAGGAGATCATGGCGATCCTGCGCCGGCTCGACGTCAACACGCCGGTGCATGGCAAGGACTTGCTGCAGATGGCGGGCGAATACACGATCGAGGTGATCGCGCGCGGCGTCGCGGCGTTCGCGGCACAGCGTGCGCCCGAATTGCCGCTCGATGCGGGACGGGCGTGGCTCGCCGCAACTGACGCGCGCCGCGAGGCGGTGTCGGCGCAGCTCGCGCAACCGCTGCCGGCGCGACCTCCGCAGTTCTGCGTCGGCTGCCCCGAACGCCCGGTGTTCGCGGCGCTCAAGCTTCTGCAGGAGGAGATCGGCCGCGTGCACATTGCCGCCGACATCGGCTGTCATTCGTTCGCGTCGTTCGAACCGTTCAACTCCGGACACACGATTCTCGGGTACGGGATGAGCCTTGCCTCGCGCGCCGGCGTGTCGCCGGTGATGCGCCGTCGCGCGCTCGCGATCATGGGAGACGGCGGCTTCTGGCATAACGGGCTCGTGTCCGGCGTGCAGTCGGCGTTGTTCAACGGCGACGACGCCGTCCTCGTCATCCTCAAGAACGGCTATACGTCGGCGACCGGCACGCAGGAAATCATTTCGACACCGGACGAGGAGCACAAGCTGCAGGCAGCGGACAAGCACGAAAGCCTCGTCCATACCAATGTCGCGATCGAGCGCACGCTCAAGGGCATCGGCGTGCGGTGGCTGCGCAACGTCGACAGCTATCACGTCGACGAGATGCGGCGCGTGTTGCGCGAAGCCTTCACGACGGACTTTCCCGGGCTCAAGGTGATCGTCGCCGAGGGCGAATGCCAGCTCGAGCGCCAGCGCCGCGTCAAGCCGTGGCTCGCCGGCCTTGCCAGCGCGGGAAAACGCACGGTGCGCGTCAAATACGGCGTCGACGAAGACACCTGTTCGGGCGATCACTCGTGCATCCGGCTCTCCGGCTGCCCGACGCTGTCGCTCAAGGAGAGCGCCGATCCGTTGAAGGTCGATCCGGTCGCGACCGTGCTCGAAGGCTGCGTCGGCTGCGGCCTGTGCGGCGAAAACGCGCATGCGGCAACGCTCTGCCCGTCGTTCTACCGCGGCACAGTCATCCGCAATCCGAACTTTCGCGATCGCATCGGCGCGTGGCTGCGGCATTCGGTGATTCGTTTGCTGCAGCCGGCATAGGCGATGCGGTCATGACCCGTCCGCTCACCATCCTGATCGGCGCGCTCGGCGGCGAGGGTGGAGGCGTGCTCGCGGAATGGCTGGTCGCGGTGGCGACGAAAGCAGGGTACGTGGCCCAGAGCACGTCGATCCCCGGTGTCGCGCAGCGGACTGGTGCCACGACCTATTACGTCGAGATCTATCCGGAGTCCATCGCCGCGCTCGCGGGGCGTCGACCGGTGCTGAGCTTGCTCCCGGTTCCGGGCGGCGTCGATCTTGTCGTCGCCTCCGAGCTCCTCGAAGCCGTGCGCACCGTGCAGAATGGGATGGTGAGCGCGGATCGCACTACGTTGATTGCCTCGACGAGCCGAACGCTCACGACTGCCGAGAAGATGCCGCTCGGCGACGGCCGCTTCGATTCGGACTTGCTGCAGGACGTCGCACGCCGGAACAGCCGCAGCTTCATCGCCTTCGACATGGCGCAAGCCGCTCGCGACGCGGAGACCGTCGTCAGTGCGGTGATGTACGGCGCGATCGCCGCATCGGGTGTGCTCCCGTTCGATCGCAGCGCCTTCGAAGCGGTCATCGGCGAATACGGCCGTGGCGCCGCGGCGAGCCTTGCCGGCTTCGCGCGCGCCTGGGAGGCAACGCGTGCGGCGACGTCCGGTGAACGCAGCGCGGTCGGCGGCGCCGCCCCCGCGCCTGCGGGACGGTCGGCTCCGATTGCGGCGTGGACCGACGCCCTGCGCGCGGCGTTTCCGGCTGCGACACACGAGTTCGTCGAAATCGGTTATGCGCGGCTTCGCGATTACCAGGACCGCGCGTACGCCGACCTCTATGTGCGGCGGCTTGCACGGATCGTTGCGGCCGAGCGCAAGGTCGACGGGGCGGGCGGCAACGGATTTGCGCTGACGCGCGAGACCGCGCGTTTTCTGGCATTGTGGATGGCGTTCGACGACATCGTCCGCGTCGCTCATCTCAAATGCCGCGCGAGCCGCTTCGCGCGCGTGCGGCACGAGGTTGCGGCGGGTGGGCGCGACATCGTGCGGATCGTCGATTACTTCAAGCCGGGTATGCCCGAGTTCGCCTCGCTGCTGCCGTCGACGATGTCCCGCCGGCTCGCTGCCTGGGACCGCCGTCGTAAGGCGACGGGCAAGCGTCCTTTGGCACTCGCGCTCACGCTTCCCACCGATAGCGTCATCGGCTTCGCTGCGCTGCGCGCGCTCGCGGGACTCTCGTGGCTTCGCCGGCATGGCGCGCGCTTTGCCGAAGAGCAGGAAGCGATCGAGCGCTGGCTCGCCGCCATCGAGACGGCCGCGCGCGACGACTGGCGCCTCGCCCGCGAGATCGCGCTCTGCGGACGCCTCGTCAAGGGCTACGGCGCGACCAACGAGCGCGGCAAGGACAATCTGCGTCACATCCTCGACCATCTCGCCGGCAACGCTGCGCTCGCCGTCGGCGAGCGTGCGGCGGCGATCCGTGCGGCGCGCGAGGCCGCGCTCGCCGACGAAGGCGGCAAGGCGCTGGATCAGGCGCTGGTGGCGCACGGCGCCCCGGCGCGTCCCGCCAAGGCGCAGCCGGTCGTCTGGGCGAAGCGGCCAGCCGGGCGTGCGTCTCGCGTAGAGCATACATCGTGACCCTCAGGCATACGACTTACTTCACCGTCGAGTTCGGCGATTGCGATCCCGCGCAGATCGTGTTCTACCCCAACTTTCTGCGCTGGATCGACTCGGCGGCACGGCACTTCTTTGTCGCGGCCGGCGTTTCGTCGTGGGCGGAGATGGAGGCCGCAACCGGCATCATCGGGACGCCGCTGGTCGAGGTCTCGATGCGCTTCATACGGCCGGCGACCTACGGCGAAGACATCACCGTCGAATCGTGGATCGACGAATGGCGCGGCAAGAGCTTCGTCATGAAACATGTCGTGCGTCGCGGCGCCGACGTGCTCGTCGAGGGCCAGGAGACGCGCGTGTTCGCGCGCCGTCATCCGGACGATCCGAGGCGGATTCAGGCCGTCGCGGCGCCGGACGATATTCGGCGCCGCTTCGAGTGATGGTGCCGGCTGGCCCGAATCGGCTGCACTGACCAATATCACGAGAACGGAATTCGCGGGCGGGATGGGCGCACTGCGAACGACAGAGGAGGGGCGATGCAGGACGCGGCAGCGGAAGCGACGCCGATCGGCCGAGAGCGCTTCGGACTGGTGGGCCGGTCCCTGCGCACGCTCGCGCGGAATCTGGCGATCACCGGCGGTCTCGTCTTCGTCGCGCTGGTCGCGATGTCGATCGTGTCGATCATCGGGCGAAAGCTCTTCGCGTGGCCCGTGCCCGGGGATGTGGAAATCCTGCAGATGTGCGCTGCATTTGCGGCTTCGACCTTTTTCGCCTGGTGCCATCTCGCCAATGGCGACGTCAAGGTCGACTTCTTCACTCATCGCCTCGCCCCACGCAACGTGGCTTGCCTCGACGCGTTCGGTTCGTTGCTGGTCGGCCTGTTCGGCGCGCTCCTCGCATGGCGGACCGCAGCGGGCGCGTGGTCGTTGCGGGAGGTAGGCGAGACTTCGGCGGTCCTCGGCTGGCCCGTCTGGATCGCGCAGGCACTGATGGTCCCCGGGTTCGCGCTGCTCGCGGCGGCCGGCTTCTATCTTTGCATTCATTTGCTCGCCGCCTCGATGCGGGAGCCGCCAAGCACGAGGGCGCCCCGGTGACCGGCATCGAAATCGGCTTCGTCATCTTCGCTGTGATGCTCGCGCTGATGGTGGTGCGCGTGCCGATTGGCATCGCGATGTTCGTGGTCGGTGCAGTGGGGTACCTATACCTGACGAGCGGCAACGTCACCGCGCTCCTCAACTCGCTCAAGAATCTCGCCTATGCGCGCCTGTCGAACTACGATCTCGTCGTCATCCCGCTGTTCCTGCTGATGGGCCAGTTCGCGACGCACGGCGGCCTCTCCAAGGCGCTGTTCCGGTTTGTCGGCGCGTTCCTCGGCCACCACAAGGGAGGCATCGCGATGGCGGCGATCGGCGCGTGCGCGGGATTCGGCGCGATCTGCGGCTCGTCGGTGGCGACGGCGGCGACGATGGGACAGGTGGCGTTGCCGGAGCTGCGTCGCTTCGGGTATTCCGGCGCGCTCGCGACCGGCGCGCTCGCCGCGGGCGGCACGCTTGGAATCATGATTCCACCCTCCGTGCCGCTCGTCATCTATGCGATCCTCACGCAGGAATCGATCGGCAAGCTGTTCGTGGCCGCGGTGCTGCCGGGCAGCATCGCGATGCTGGGGTACATGCTGGTGGTGAAGATCGTCGTCACCTTGAAGCCGGACGCCGGCCCTGCCGGCCCGCGCGTCGCGTGGCCCGAGCGCCTGAAGAGCCTGCTCTCCGTGCTGCCCGTGTTGGTCGTCTTCCTCGTCGTGATCGTCGGCATCTACGGTGGCTGGTCGACGCCGACGGAAGCCGCGGCGATCGGCGCCGCCGCCTGCGGCGTCATCGCGATCGTGAGCGGCGGGATGCGCGGGAAGGGTCTCGCCGACAGCGCGCTCGGGATGGCGCAGGCGACCGCGATGATCTATCTGGTTCTGCTCGGGGCCGACATGATGAACGTGACGCTTGCCCTGTCGCAGATGCCCGGCGAGCTTGCGAACTGGGTCAAAGGGAGCGGGCTCCCACCGCTTTCGGTGATGGTGATGATCCTGCTGATCTACATTTTCCTGGGCTGCGTGATGGACGCGCTCGCAATGATCCTGCTGACGATCCCCATTTTCTATCCGATGGTCATGGCGCTCGACTTCTGGGGCATGTCATCATCCGACAAGTCGATCTGGTTCGGAATCCTCGCGCTGATGGTGGTCGAGATCGGGCTCGTCCATCCACCGGTGGGATTGAACGTGTACATCATCAATCGGCTCGCCAAGGACGTGCCGCTGACCGCGACGTTTCGCGGCGTGGTTCCGTTCCTGGTTTCCGATGCGGTTCGTACGACGCTGCTGCTCTTTTTTCCGATCATTTCGCTCTATCTCGTTCACGCGTTCGAGCGCTAAGGAGGAGGTCGCATGAAATCTCGCAAATTGGTTCGTTTGGTCGCACCGCTCGCCGTCGCATTCGCCTGGGGATCCGCGCCCGCACAGGAAGTCGTGCTCAAGGTCGAGCATTTCCTGGGGCCCAATTCGACGGCGCAGAAACAGTTGCTGGGACCGTGGTGCGACAAGATCGCCGCGGAGTCCGGCGGCAAGCTCAAATGCCAGATCTACCCGGCGATGCAGCTCGGCGGCACGCCGCCGCAGCTCTTCGACCAGGTCAGGGACGGTGTCGTCGACGTCGTCTGGACCATTCCGACCTACCAGGCGGGACGGTTCGTCAAATCCGAGGTCTTCGAGCTGCCTTATCTCATCAAGACGGCGGAAACGGGCAGCCCGGCGCTCTGGGAATACATCCAGAAGAATGCGCAGGACGAATTCAAGGGGACGAAGCTGATCCTTACGCATGTCCACGATGGTGCCCAGCTGCATTTCACGACGAAGGACGTGAAGACGCTCGAGGATCTCAAAGGCCTCAAGGTGCGCGCGCCCACGCGCATCTCGACGAAGGTGCTTGCGGCGCTGGGGGCCGTGCCCGTGCAGATGCCGGTGCCACAGGTTCCCGAGGCAATGTCGAAGGGCGTCGTCGACGGGGCGTCGCTACCGTGGGAAGTCGTTCCGGCGCTCAAGATCGACGAGATCGCCAGGACTCATACCGAATCCGCGCCTGGCCAACCGACGATGTCGAACACGATTTTCGTCGTCGCGATGAACCAGGCGAAGTACGATAGCCTGCCGGCCGACCTGAAGAAGGTCATCGACGCGAACAGCGGTGTCGAGGCATCTCGCTGGGCCGGCAAGATCTGGGACGGGACCATCGCGCCGGCGCGCAAGTCGGCGCTGGAGCACAAGGCGACGATCAACGTGCTGACCCCGGCGGAATACGAACGCTGGAAAAAAGCGACCGAAGGCGTCGACAAGGACTGGATCGGCGAAGCCAACGCCAAGGGTGCGAACGGTGCAGCGTTGCTCGATGACGCGAAGGCGCTGATCAAGAAAAACGGGGGCTAGGCGGAAGCTCCAACTCAAAGTGACGCGGGGCGCGGCGATTCGACGATTGCCGCGATTTCCCGCAACGGGCGGATCGGTTACCATTTCAGGCCGCCGCCCTCCCTGGACCAAAGATGAGCGAGAAGAAATTCGCGTCGCAGGCCGACCTCGTCGAAAAGAAGGTGAGCTTCGACAAGCTCTCCGACCACGCCTACGCGTACACGGCGGAGGGCGATCCCAACACCGGCATCGTCGTCGGCGACAACGCGGTGATGGTGATCGACACCCAGGCCACACCCGTGATGGCGCAGGACGTGATCCGCCGCATCCGCGAGGTGACGGACAAGCCGATCCGGTACGTCACGCTGTCGCACTATCACGCGGTGCGGGTGCTCGGCGCGGCCGCTTACAAGCCCGAGCACGTCATTGCGAGCCGCGATACCTACGACCTCATCGTCGAGCGCGGTGAAGCGGACATGAAGAGCGAGATCGAGCGCTTCCCCCGGCTTTTTCAAGCGGTCGAATCGGTCCCCGGCCTGACCTGGCCGACGCTCGTGTTCGAGAAGCGCCTGACGCTCATGCTCGGCACCCTGCAAGTCGAGATCATGCAGCTCGGTCGCGGCCACACGAAAGGCGACACGGTCGTCTGGCTGCCGCAGGACAGGATCCTGTTCTCGGGCGATCTGGTCGAATACGACGCGACACCCTATACCGGCGACGCGTACCTGACCGACTGGCCCGCGACGCTCGACGCGATCGCCGCGCTCGGGCCGGACAAGCTCGTACCGGGGCGCGGTGCTTCACTCTCGACGCCCGCGCAGGTGAAGGCCGGTCTAGAGGGCACGCGTGCGTTCGTTACCGAGATGTTCGAAGCGGTCAAGCGAGGCGTGGCCACGGGCAAGGACCTGAAGCGCGTCTACCACGATACCTATGCCTTGCTGCAGCCGAAATTCGGCCGCTGGGTGATCTTCGACCACTGCCTCCCGTTCGACGTCTCGCGAGCCTACGACGAGGCGACGCAGTTCAAGGATCCGCGGATCTGGACGGCGCAGCGCGACAAGGACATGTGGGAAGCGCTCGAAGGCTGAAGGGCGGCAATCGCCGCATCATGACCGGCGCGACGCATCGCGATCCGCGGCGATGAAAACGTACACCAACCCCGTCTACGCGTACGAGCGCTCGCCCGACCAGGACGCCGCGCCACGGCGCCGTCCCATCATCGTCGTCGGCGCCGGCCCCGTCGGACTCGCTGCCGCGATCGACCTCGCGCAGCGCGACGTTCCCGTCGTCGTGCTGGACGACGACAACACGGTCAGCGTCGGCTCGCGCGCGATCTGCTATGCCAAACGCGCGCTCGAGATCCTCGACCGCCTGGGCTGCGGCGAGCGCATCGTCGCGAAGGGCGTCGAGTGGAAGACGGGCAAGGTCTTCTTCAAGGACGAGCTCGTCTATGCGTTCGATCTGCTGCCGGAGGCGGGCCATCATCGGCCCGCGTTCGTGAATTTGCAGCAGTATTATTTCGAAGAGTATCTCGTGGATCGGCTCTCCGAGCTGCAATCCGCCGAAATCCGTTGGCAACACAAGGTCGTCGAAGTCAAGCCGAAGGCGGACGGTGCGGTGCTGCGCATCGCCACCCCTGACGGCGAATATTGGCTGTCCTGCGACTGGCTGATCGTCGCCGACGGCGCGCGCAGCCCTGTGCGCACGATGCTGGGCCTCGAAGCCGAGGGGCAGGTGTTCCGCGACCGCTTCCTGATCGCCGACATCTGCATGAAGTCGAGCTTTCCCTCGGAGCGTTGGTTCTGGTTCGACCCGCCGTTCCACCCGAACCAGTCGGCGCTCCTGCATCGGCAAGCCGACGACGTGTGGCGGATCGACTTCCAGCTCGGCTGGGACGCCAATCCGGAAGAGGAAAGGAAGCCCGAAAGGATCCTGCCGCGGCTGCGGGCGATGCTCGGCCCCGATGCCGAATTCGAGATCGAATGGGCGAGCGTGTACACGTTCCAGTGTCGCAGGATGAAGCGCTTCTGCCATGGCCGCATCCTGTTCGCCGGCGACGCCGCGCACCTCGTTTCGCCGTTCGGCGCACGTGGCGCCAACAGCGGCATCCAGGACGCCGACAACCTGGTCTGGAAGCTCAAGCTCGTGATGGATGGTCTCGCGCCCGAGCGACTGCTCGACAGCTACGATGTCGAGCGCAGCGCCGCGGCCGACGAGAACATTCTCAACTCGACCCGCGCAACCGATTTCATCACGCCGAAAAGCCCTGTGTCACGCACGTTCCGCGACGCCGTTCTGGCGCTCGCCAAGCATCATGCGTTCGCGCGCAGGCTCGTCAACAGCGGCCGGCTTTCGGTGCCTCACGTGCACATGGAGTCGCCGCTCAACACGCCCGACCGTTCCGGCGAGACGTTCGTCGGCGCGATGGTGCCGGGCGCCAGCGCCGCCGATGCGCCGGTGAGAGGACCCGGCTCGACGTGGCTCCTCGACTACCTCCACAACGGCTTCACATTGCTGACGTTCGGTGACGCGGTGCCGGCCGACGCGACCGCCGAGCTCGCGCGTGCGAGGATCCCCTGCCGGATTGTCCAGGTCGACGGCCGCAAGGCGGAAGACCGCATTGCGGTCCGCGACAGCGCGGGGCTCCTTTCCGAACGCTACGACGCGAAGTCCGGCACGTGCTACCTTTTCCGACCCGACCAGCATGTCTGCGCGCGCTGGCGGAGCTTCGACGCCGCATTGGTTCGCGCGGCGATTGCACACGCAACGTGCAACGACTGAGGGCGATTTCCGTCATGGCCACGCTCACTACCGCACCCAATCTGCCGGCGCCCGACGATTTCTACCAGGCGCTGATCGCGCTGCATCGCGACCTGACCGAGGAACAGAGCGCGTTCGTCAACGCCAAGCTGATCCTGCTGCTCGCCAACCACATCGGCGACCCGGCGGTTCTTTCGGCGGCCATGGAGGCCGCGCGCGAAGACATCGCGCCCCCAGGAGTTTCCCAATGAAGCATTACATCCGCTTTCCGCGCGCCGACGGCACGCACAGCCGGCAGGCGCACGCCGACCTTCCGGAAGGAACATTCGAGCGCGAAATGGGCAAGGAAGGCTTTTTCGGACCCGCCGCGCATTTCCATCATCGCCATCCGCCGACCGCGTGGGAGAGCTTCAGCGGCGCGCTCAATCCGCACGCCTACGACTTGAACAAGCTGCCGGCGACAGGCGCTTCGCCGTGGGACGCGACACCGTTCATGGCCAACGCGGACATCAGGATCCGCCACTGGAAGACCGAGCGCGCGATGGACCATCTGGTCCGCAACCAGGATGGCGACGAGCTCCTGTTCGTCCACGAGGGTGCCGGCGAATTCTTCTGCGACTGGGGTCATCTCGCGTATCGCGACGGCGACTACCTCGTGATTCCGCGCGGCGGTCTCTGGCGCATCGAGCCGGCCAAGGCGACGACGATGCTGCTCGTCGAGTGCACCGAGGGCACGTACACGATGCCGGAAAAAGGGATTGTCGGTCCGCATGCGATCTTCGACCCTGCCGTGCTCGACGTCCCGGCGATGGACGCGGCATTTCGCGAGCAGCAGACCGACGATCCATGGACGGTCGTGGTCAAGCGCAAGGGAACGCTCTCGACGATCCGCTATCCGTTCAATCCGCTGGACGCCGTGGGCTGGCACGGCGACCTCTGTGTGGTGCGCGTGAACGTCCGCGACATCCGGCCGCTGATGAGCCACCGCTATCACCTGCCGCCGTCCGCGCATACGACGTTCGTCGGCAAGAACTTCATCGTCTGCACGTTCGCCCCGCGTCCGATCGAGTCGGATCCCGGCGCGCTCAAGGTCCCGTTCTATCACAGCAACGACGATTACGACGAGGTGATCTTCTACCACCGCGGCGACTTCTTCAGCCGCGACAACATCAAGCCGGGCATGGTGACGTTCCATCCGTGCGGCTTCACGCACGGACCGCATCCAAAGGCGTTCGCGACGGGCGCCAAGCATGCGCGCAAGGAAACCGACGAGTATGCGGTGATGGTCGATACGCGGTTCCCGCTGGAGGTTGCGTCGCTGCCGGAGGGCGTGGAGAACCGCGCGTACGTCGATTCGTGGAAGGGGCGGTGAGACAACTGCTGCGCGTCGAGTCGTGCGCGGAGGTACGAGCGGAGGAGTGTCGATGTACGAAGAACTGATCGCGGAAGCCCGGAAGGCGACGGTCTCGTTCGCCACGTCGATCGATTGCCACGCCGGCGTCGTCGGCGCAGCGCTCGTCACGAAGGATGGCCGAGTGTTCTCCGGTTGCTCGATCGACTGCTCGTGCGGCATCGGCTTCTGCGCCGAACATTCGGCGATCGCCGAAATGCTGAAACACCGCGCGACGAGAATCCGTGCGATCGTCGCGACCTACGACGGTGGGGTCATTCTTCCGCCCTGCGGGCGCTGCCGCGAGCTCATCTTCCAGGTCGACCACGCCAATGTCGACACCGACGTGGTTGTCGCGCCGAACAAGGTCGTCAAGCTGGGCGAGCTGCTGCCGTACACGTGGCAGACGCACCGGCCAACGTGAGCGCCTGTTCTGTCCGCGAAAAAGCGAGGTGCGTCGCGTACTGACGGCGCGACGCACCCCCTTGCTTCCCTGACTTACTTCGAGACGCTCGACCGCGGGTTGGCCCGGGCTGCGCACGACTGCCGGGCAGGATGGCACACGCCGGACGCCGGGTCGGCGGATGCCTGCGCGATCAGCACTTCCGGCGCGGCGCTCGCCTTGTCGACGCGATAGGCGAGGCTCTGCCACTTCTGGCAAGGCAGGTACGCTGGATGGCATACCGCCGAGAAAGGTTCGGCGAAAGCCATCTGGTCTTCGTTCACGTCGGTGGCGCCGACACCCGATGCGAACGCGAGGCACGCGGCTGCAGCGAGCGTCGCGGTGACGTGCTTGATTGGACTGTGGTGCGACATGATGAGCCTCCTTGTCGAAACGCCGTTCGTTACGGCCGGCATCGTTGCCGCGTGGTGCCGGTCCATCCCGAGCCGTCGGACGAGGGGGTGGGCCTGACCTGCTCTTCCACCGCTTTGCCCCCGGCTCTACTCCAAACGCTAGAGTGATCTCAGCCTACCCGATAGGCGAACGCGACGAATCGGCAAATTCACCTCCCGGAACCGGAAAATTCACGGACAAAGGAGGGCTAGTCGCGGCGACCGCCGGTTTCGCGCATCGATTCCCCGACTTGTCGCTCCTTGTTGAGCCACGCTCGAAAAGGCCCGTAGAATGGCCGACATTTCTTGAGGAAGATGCGATGACCTACGAAAACATCGTCGTCGAGACCCGCGCTCGCGTCGGCCTGATCCGCTTGAACCGCCCGCAGCGGATGAACGCATTGAACGACGCGCTCGCCGCCGAGGTGTCGCAGGCGCTCGCCGCATTCGACGCCGACCCGGCCATCGGCGCGATTGTCATTACCGGCAACGACAAGGCGTTCGCGGCCGGCGCCGACATCGGCGCGATGGCCGAATGGGACTACCAGAAGGTCTACGCCGACAACTACATCACCAAGGATTGGGAGGACGTTCGCAAGACGAGAAAGCCGGTGATCGCGGCAGTCGCCGGCTACGCGCTCGGCGGTGGCTGCGAGCTCGCGATGATGTGCGATCTCATCATTGCCGCCAATACGGCGAAATTCGGGCAACCGGAAATCACCATCGGGACGATGCCCGGCATGGGTGGCACCCAGCGGCTGCCGCGTGCGGTCGGCAAGGCCAAAGCAATGGACTGGTGCCTGACCGGGCGGATGATCGACGCTGCGGAGGCCGAACGAAGCGGTCTCGTCGCGCGGGTCGTGGCTGCCGACAAACTGGAAGAGGAGGCGCTCGCCGTCGCCGCGAAGATCGCTTCGTTTTCGCTTCCCGTCGTCCTGAAGATCAAGGAAGCGATCAATCGCGCGTATGAATCCTCGCTCGCCGAAGGGCTGCTGTTCGAGCGCCGCGAATTCCACGCGACGTTCGGGCTCGATGATCAGAAGGAAGGGATGCGTGCTTTCGTCGAAAAGCGAAAGCCGGCGTTCAAGCATCGTTGAGAGCCGTCGTTCCCGCGAAGGCGGGAACCCAGTGTCGCTGACGTTCGCAGGGAAAACGAAAGACACTGGGCCCCCGCCTCCGCGGGGGCGACGTGGTCTAGAATCGACGCTGTGAACGCGCCCGCGCCATCCGTGCCGCTGCACGACATCGTCGTCGACCACCCGGCGGCGGGTGTCGCCCGAATCACGCTCCGTCGGCCAGAGGCAAGAAACGCGCTGCGCACGCAGACGCTGGTTGAAATCGCCGCCACGCTCGCCGAGGCAAACAAGGACGAGGAGATTCGCGCCGTCGTCATCACCGGCGGTCTCGAATGCTTCGCTGCCGGTGCCGATCTGCGCGAAATGGCGGCGCTCGGCCCAATCGAGGTTCTGCTGCACGCGCGCGCCGCGCACTGGCAGGCGATCGCCACGTTTCCGAAGCCGCTGATCGCCGCGGTCAACGGCTACGCGCTGGGCGGTGGTTGCGAGCTCGCGCTGTGCGCTGACATCGTCGTCGCCGGGACGAATGCGCAGTTCGGACAGCCCGAGATCAATCTGGGGATGATTCCCGGCGCTGGCGGAATGCAGCGTCTCGCGCGCGTGGCAGGAAAGGCGGTGGCGATGCAGATGTGCCTCACCGGCAAGCCGATCGATGCGCGCGCCGCGCTCACAGCCGGGATCGCAGTCGAAGTCGATGAGCCGGAGAGCGCGATCGCGCGCGCCGTCGAAATCGCCGCAATCATTGCCGCCAAACCGTCGCTCGCGGTCCGGTTGGCCAAGGAGGCCGTACTGCGCGCGTTCGAATCGCCGCTCGCCACGGCGCTCACCGCTGACCGGCAGGCATTCGCGCTGCTGGCGGCGAGCGACGACCGCAACGAAGGAATCGCCGCGTTCCTGGACAAGCGTGCGCCGCGGTTCTCCGGGCGTTGAACGTCACCATGGAGGTTCCCATGCCAAGCCGCATCCTCCGCCGCATCATTGCATCGTGCGCCGCTGGCCTTCTCGTCGCAGGCTGCGCGTCGACGTCGATCCGGGACGCGTGGTTCGACACGAGCTATAGCGGCGGGCCGTTCCGCAAGATCCTCGTCGTCGGCGTCGGCGGCAACATCGCCAATACGCGGGTGTTCGAGGACATCTTCGTGCAGAAGCTCAATGCCGCGGGTGTCGACGGCGTTCCCGGTTATCAGGCGCTCCCGCAGGGGACGCCGCCGGGCGATTCGGTGTGGAACGCCGCGGTCGAGGCTTCGGGCGCGACCGGTTTGCTTGCGGTCCGGCTCCTGCACGTGGACACGAGGACGCACGTGAGCACCGTAATGATGCCGGCGCCGATGATGTGGGGGCCGTACGGCGGCTGGTGGGGTCCCTCGATGGTGGCCGTGCCCGAGGTGCAGCAGTACGACGTCGCCACGGTCGAGACGAATCTCTGGGACGTGAAGACGCGGCACGTGGTATGGGCGGCGACCACGGACACGTTCAATCCGGCGTCCGTGGCAAAGGAGACGCCGGGGTTCGCCGACGTCATCATCGGCCAGCTCGCTGCGCGCGGACTCATTCCCGCCGCCAAGTAACTCGCTGCCTTCGTCGTCCCCTTGGAGGCGGGGACCAGTGTCTTGCGAGCGTCCTGACGCCACTGGATTCCCGCCTTCGCGGGAATGACGGAGTGGTTGAGTTCGCCGCGTCATTGACCCCTAAAGCAGCGGGCTCAGCAGTCGCGCGAGGTTCCACGCGACCTGACGTGGCAGCGACGCGCGGCCCCACGTGGCGGCTTCCAGCCACTCGCCGTCGCGGAAATAGCGCTCTTGCTCGGCTTCGAGGAGCGCGCAGACGCGGTCGTCGTAGGCGAGCAGCGTCACTTCCGCGTTGAGGACGAACGAGCGGATATCCATGTTCGAGGAGCCGATCCAGGCGACATCGGAGTCGATGGTCGCCTGCTTCGCGTGGAGAAAGCGCTTGCCGTAGCGGCAGATCTTGACGCCGCTCGCGAGGAGCTCGGCATAGTAGGACTTTTGGGCGAGGCAGACGAGGATCTGATCGTCCTGCGCCGGAACGACGAGCCGCACGTCGACGCCCCGAAGCACCGCCGTCGACAGCGCCTGCAGGAGCGCCGCGTCGGGAATGAAATAGGGTGTGGTGATGACGACGCGCTTCCTCGCTGCGTGAATGAGCGCAACGATCAGCCGCTGCGTGTTCTGGTGCGGGAACGCGGGGCTCGCCGGCAGCACCTGTGCTGCCATGTCGCCGGCGATCGCGGGCTCGGGAAACGTCTCGGCGTCTCCGACGAGCTCACCGGTCTCGATGAACCAGTCGGCGACGAAGACGGCTTGCAGCTCGAGCACGACGGGACCGGTCACGCGCACCATCAGCTCCTCGTACGTGAGGCCGGGCTTGAACGTCGAATCGACGATGTTGAGCGAGCCGGTCCAGCCGACACGGCCGTCGACGACGGCGATCTTCCGATGGTTGCGCAGGTCGAGGCGGGCCGTGTGCCGGCGGAGAAACCCGACCGGCAACGTCTCCGCTGCCGCGATGCCGGCCGCGGAGAAACGCGGAAGCATCTTGCGGAACGCAGGTCGCGAGCCCACCGAATCCGCGAGCACGCGGCAGGCAACACCGCGCTCGACGGCCCGGGCGAGTGCATCGACGACGCGCGCCGAGACGCTGTCGTCCGCGAAAATGTAGAAGAGAAGATGGACGTTCCGTTGCGCCGCGTCGATGTCCGCAACGAGGCGATCGATGATTTCCTCGTAGTCGGTCAGTACCTCGATCGCATTGCCGCCCAGGATCGGCATGTCGCCCAGCGCCTCGGCGAGGCGCACCGCCGGCGCGAGCTCGGGGCCGGGCTCGGGGTGGTAGATCGCCGGGCTCCGCGCGAGACGCCGATAAATGGGCTCCGCATTGGCGATGAACTCCTCCGAGCGTTCGCGACGCAACGCCGGCAGGCGCGGCCGGCCGATCAGCAGGTAGAGCGCGATGCCGATCGTCGGCTCGAAAAAGATCAGCAGCAGCCAGCCTTTTGCCGCGTCCGGGGAACGGCGGAACGGCACGACGACCAGCATGCCGATGCGGACCACCCACTCGGCCGCGACAAATGCCTTCAGCCAGATGTCGCGATCGGTCAGGAAATCGAGCAGCAACGCGTTTCCCGTCAGGCGTCGCCCGCCGTCGTCACTGCCGGGTCGTCGTGAAGCGCATCGAGCCCGCGTCGCCTTTGAGCGTCAGAACGAGCTCGTTGCCCTGGAAGAGCTGTCCCGAGACCGCATCGAGATTCTTGACGAACTCCGCATCGCGCGAACCGGCGGGGCACGCCGCGCGGGTCAGCGCGATCGGCCCGAAATTGAGCGCGTTGCCGGTGAGCAGGTAGCTCGCGGCGCCGCGATTGCAGTCGGCGCGAACGTTCACCCTACCGCCCGGCTGGAATTCGAGCGTGTATCGCTCCGGCGCATCGGGTGTGATCCGCGCGCCGTCGCGCATTTGCGTGCCCTGCCACGTCCACACGGCTCCAGTCAGCAGCGCGTCGCCTGCCGCGGCCATGGCTGGTGGGGGCGCATTGATGTACCCGGGGAGCGTGGGCGGTTTGGGCTCGGTCGGCGCGCAGGCGACGATGACGAACGCGCATGCGGGAGTCAACAGACGGGAAAGACGCATCGGGCCTCCTATTGGCGACGGTTCTGGGGGATGGAGGCTATCGCGATGCCGTCGCTCGCGCGAGGGCCGAATGCCTTGGCTCGAGTCTCCGGAAGCTGTCCTCCGAGCGCCCGCGTGAGCTCGCCCGCCACCGCCCGGACGAGACGGCCGAGATCGGCGGCCCGCGCGGGCCTCAACCGCGACGTCGGACCGGCGAGCGAGATGGCGGCCCACGGCTCGCCGTTCTCGTTCCAGACCGGGGCCGCGATGCAGTAGAGGCCCTCGGCGTGCTCCTCGTCGTCGATCGCGTACCCGCGCTCGCGCGTTGCCGCCAGCTCGCGGGAAAGGGTATCGCGTGTGGTGAACGTCCTCGCCGTGTGCCGCGCGAGCCCGCGTTTGGCGATCGCCGCCGATACGGCGGCTTCGTCCATCGCGGAGAGCATCGCCTTGCCGACGCCGGATGCGTGCAGCGGCGCCCGCGCGCCCAGCTTGACCGACATCCGCATCAGCTCGCGGCAGGGCACCTGCTCGACGAACACCGCCTCGCCGTCGTCGATGACTGCGAGGTTCGTCGTCTCGCCCGATTTTTCCATCAACCGCTTGAGGAATGGGTAGGCCTGCGCGACGAGATTGCGATGATCGAGGAAGGCGCTGCCGACTCGGAACGCGCGCACGCCGATCAGCCACTCGCCGCCCGGGCCCTGCTCGACGTAGCCGGCCTTGCCCAGCGTTGCAAGCAGTCGGTGCGCCGTCGGCGCGGGCAATGCGAGCTTGACGGCGAGCGCCGTCAACGTCGCGCCGCCCTCCGTCGCGGCGAGGGCCTCGAGCACGGCAAGGCCGCGTGAAAGTGCCTGTGTGTGTCCGGCGCTGCCGTTGCGCACGACGCTGCGTCGCGGCGCCGGGTGCGCCGGCTTGGCACGCGCGCGGACGCCGGCGATCGGCCGGACGGGCTTGTTCTTGGCGGACATTTGAATCGATGCTGGCGGATCGCAGCCGCGTCGATTCTAGCACCGGCATCGGTGATTGTGAAAACGGCTTTCACATATTCGCGGCCCGGGCGGCAGGTATGATCCTGCCGGAGTCCGAACCATCGTTACTTGCCCGCACCGACTGCAAAGCCCTAGTGTGCTGAGTCAGAAGTTCCGAAGATAAAGGAGCGGATTTCGCCGTGAACTATCGAGTGAATTTCTGACTCAGTACACTAGCAGATGGCCCTCGATCCCGAACGCATTCTCGCTCGCTGCGATGCACTTGCGCGCTGCTCGGAACAGGCCGGCGGCCTGACGCGCGTGTTCCTCTCGCCGGAGCAGCGCGCCGCGAGCGAGCTCGTCACCGCGTGGATGCGCGAAGCGGGAATGGACGCCGCGCATCGACGCGATCGGCAATGTCATCGGACGCTACGAAGGCGAGACGCCGGGGCGATCCTGCCTGATGCTGGGCTCGCATCTCGACACGGTGCGCGATGCCGGCAAGTACGACGGGATGCTCGGTGTCGTCACGGCGATCGAATGCGTCGCCGATCTGCATGCGCGCGGCCGGCGCCTGCCGTTCGCCGTCGAGGTCGTCGGCTTCGCGGACGAGGAGGGCGTGCGCTTCTCGGTCACGCTCTCGGGCAGCCGCGCGATCGCCGGCACGTTCGATCGCGCCGTGCTCGATCGCACCGACGCTGCCGGAGCAACGATGCGCGATGCGTTGCTCGGATTCGGGCTCGATCCCGAGCGCATCGGCGACGCTGCGCGCAAGCCGGATGACGTGCTCGCCTACGTGGAATTGCACATCGAGCAGGGGCCGGTCCTCGAAGCATGCGGGCTCCCCGTCGGCGTGGTCAGCGCGATCAACGGCGGCAATCGCCTCTGGGTCGAGGTCGCGGGAATGGCGGGCCATGCCGGAACTGTTCCGATGGGCTTGCGCCGCGACGCGCTCGCCGCCGCCGCGGAATGCACGCTCGCCGTGGAACGGATCGCATCGCGCATCGCCGATGTCGTCGCCACCGTCGGCCGCATCGAAGCCCATCCCGGCGCGGTTAACGTGATTCCCGGCAAAGTGCGGTTCTCACTCGATGCGCGCGCTCCGAGCGACGAAACGCGGCAGCAGGCCGTGGCGGCGATGCGCATGGAGTTCGACGCCATCGCCGCGCGCCGCGGTGTCGCGATCTCGGCCGCGCCGGTGTGGGACGCGCGCACTGCGGCCTGCTCGCCGCTCCTGCAGCAGCAACTCGCCGCTGCGATTCGTGCGGAGGGCCTTTCCGTCCATCATCTGCCGTCGGGCGCGGGCCATGACGGCATGTCCAGTCTGCGCGATCGCGCCGATCGCGATGCTGTTCGTCCGTTGCGCGGGCGGCATCAGCCACAATCCCGCCGAAGTGGTGACGCTCTCCGATGTCGGCATCGGTGCCCGCGTCCTCCTGCGGTTCATCGAGCACTTCGCGGCGCCGTCGCGCTAGAGCTCGTCAACACGCGCCCAACCTCCATGTCGACATCCGCAGGCGCGATTCACGATTTCCTCGCCGCGCACCGCACGGAGGCAGAGCGCTTCCTCGCTGACCTGGTGCGGCTCCCATCGGACAATCCGCCGGGCGATTGCGCGCCGCACGCGCGCCGCGCCGCCGGATTGCTGCGCGCGATGGGGCTCGATGTCGAAGAGCATTCCGTGCCGCCGGAGCTCGTGCGGGCGAACGGCATGACGAGCTGTATCGAATCTGGTGGCGCGCGTGAAGTTCGGCACGGGCCGCGGCCCGACGATCGCGCTCAACGCGCATGGCGACGCGGTTCCGCCCGGCGCCGGCTGGACCGCGGATCCTTATGGCGCGGAAATCCGCGACGGCGCGATGTACGGCCGAGGCGTTGCGGTGTCGAAGTCCGATTTCGCCACCTATGCATTCGCGCTGCGCGCGCTCGAAGCCGCGGCCGCGCACGGTGCGCGGCTCGACGGTGCCGTCGAGCTGCATTTCACTTATGACGAGGAGGTGGGCGGCGCTCTCGGTCCTTGCTGGCTGCTGCGGCAGAAGATCAGCGCGCCCGACCTCGCCATCTCGGCGGGGTTTTCCTACGCGATCACGATCGCGCACAACGGCTGTCTTCACCTCGACGTCGAAGTCGCGGGCAAGTCGGGCCACGCGGCGCAGCCCGACAGGGCCATCGACGCACTCGAAGCGGCGACGGCGATCCTGTCGGATCTCTACGCGCTGCGCAAACGCTACGCCAGCGTCAAATCAACGATCGCGGGCATCGATTCGCCGACCCTCGTCGTGGGACTGATCGCGGGTGGAATCAACACCAACGTCGTGCCCGATCGCGTGCGCTTTCGGCTCGATCGCCGCATCATCCCGGACGAGGACCCGGCGCAAGCCGAGACGACGCTCATCGGAGAGATCGAGCGGTCCGCGGCGAAGTGGCCGGGGGTCACCGTGCGCGTCGCGCGACGGCTGCTCGCGCAACCTCTGCTGCCGATC
Organism: uncultured beta proteobacterium; assembly: GCA_963733985.1. Classification (GTDB taxonomy): domain Bacteria; phylum Pseudomonadota; class Gammaproteobacteria; order Burkholderiales; family Casimicrobiaceae; genus CAIWHR01. Next base: position 167,775 of record CAVTFF010000024.1, read on the forward strand.
CCGGGCCATGAGAGGCTCGTTGCCGCGATCGGACGGCATGGAGAGGCGATCATCGGCGAGACGTTGCCCTCGGCCGGCGTGCCGATCTACACCGATGCGCGCCACTACGCCGCAGCCGGCGTGCCGACCGTCCTCTACGGCGCCGGACCGCGGACGCTCACCGAGGCGAACGGCCATGGCGCCGACGAGAATCTCAAGCTCGACGATCTGCACAAGGCGACCGAAGTCGTCGCTCTTGCTCTCGCGGATCTGCTCGCTCCCGAGTGAAGTGATGGCCATGAGCGCCGCCGGGCCGGCCCCGGAAACGAACAGCGCTTTCTCGAGGGGCAGCGTTTCCGCGGCAGCCGCAAGCGTTGGGGTACGCATTGAGCTTTGACGCAGAACCGGTGGCGCAAGAAGCCAGCGAGCCGCAGACTGCGATGCTGTGGCGCCGCGTGTGCGCGCTGGGCGTCGCGCAGATCGTCTCCTGGGGCACGTTGTTCTACACGATCGCGGTGCTCGGCGCGGCGATGCGCGCCGACCTGGACGTGAGCGACGTCATGCTCTTCGGCAGCTTTACCGCGGGCCTGTTCGTCTCCGGTCTCGCGTCACCTTTCGTCGGACGTCAGATCGACTGGCACGGCGGGCGGCGGATGCTCGCCGGCGGATCGGTCGCCGGTGCGGCGGCGTGTGTCGTGCTGGCGACGGCGCAAGGCCCGACCACGATGCTCGCCGGATGGCTGCTTGCCGGCGTCGCGATGGCCGCGTGTCTGTACGACCCCGCCTTCGCGACGCTGCACCGAATCGCCGGCCCGCAGTATCGCCGGGCGGTGACGGCGCTGACGCTCTTCGGCGGCTTCGCGAGCACCGTGTTCTGGCCGCTGTCGCAATTCCTTCTCGACACCGTCGGCTGGCGCGCGACGTTCGCGATCTATGCCGGGCTGCACCTGATCCTTTGCCTGCCGGTGCATCTGCTGAGCGTTCCGGCATCGGGCGCACGTGTGGCGGTCCCCGACGCCGCGCCAACGAACCCGACGCCGGCCGACTCTGCCGCGGACGCGCGTCGCGGCGCCGTGTACGCATGGCTTGCCACGGCGCTGGCGCTGGCATCGTTCCTGAGCACGGCGATTGCCGCGCATCTGATCGGCCTCCTGACGGCGACGGGGCTCTCCGCGCGCGATGCCGTGCTGATCGGGTCGCTGATCGGACCCATGCAAGTGGCCGGACGCGTGATGGAGTTCGCGTTCGGACGGCACCTTCGGGCCCAGGCGGTCGGAACGCTCGCGTTTGCGCTGATGGCCGTGTCGCTCGCGGTCTTCACGCAGGTGCACGGCGTGTGGATCGTTGCGCTCGCGTTCGCGATTCCCTATGGGTGGAGCAACGGCGTGATGACGATCGCCCGTGGCACCGTGCCGGCGGAGCTGTTCGGCACACGCGGTTATGGCGCGCTGCTGGGCCGGCTCGCCCTGCCGCAATTCATCCTGAAGGCGATCGCACCGGTCGCGCTCAGCCTGCTGTTCGCCATCGATCCCGCGCGCACGCGCACGCCGTATGTGCTGCTGTTGCTCGCACTCGCGGCGCTCATCGGCTATCGGGCGGCGGTGCGATCCGCGAAGCGCTGAACCGGCGTCGAATCGCCCGGGTGTCCCGCCGCTCGCGCCATCGCCGCCACAATTGCACGAATGCCCACGGGATGCCGACGATCAGCAAAATCCCCCACACCACCGACGCGGTGTCGGACGGCGGGCGCGGCGGAGGGAGCAGGTCCGGGTCGCGCAGCGCATCGGGGAAGCTGCCGAGGCGGCACCGGAACAACCTTCGCCATCGCCGGATCGCGGGGAAGCCGCTCTTTGTATTCCGGCACCGTCGCCGCGGGCGCGTCGCCCCACGCGCGACTCGACGGGAATTGCGGAAACCGCACGAAGACGAGCGCATCGAGGTCGCGCGCGAGCATCTGCGCCAGCGGACCGCCCGCCGGCGCCTTCATGGCGTCTCCCGTGCCCAGGTCGAGCAGGCTTCCGAAGATCTCCTCCGCGGCCGCGGCAGGCAAAAGCCGCGTCTGGTCCGCACAGAGATAATCGAACGCAACCCGGGCCTTTGCGATCGAGCGTTCCTTGAGCGCGAGCAGGGGAAAGCCGGCCCACGCGAGCAGACGGCTCGTCTGGCCACGCGCCGGCACATCCCAGCCCAGCGCCCGCAGCGTGTCGATCGAAAGGCTCGTGCAGTTGGTCGTCGGGTGATAGTAGACGATCTGATGCCGGTAGAACTGGTTGTAGACGCGACCCAGCGCCGATTGCACGAGTGCCGCCGCGCGGCCCGCCGACAGCACCGCGACGAGCATGTACGACGGCCGATACCAGTTCTGTCCCGCGTTGAGGTCGGCGAGATAGTCGTCAAGCGGCACCGGCGCGGCGAGGATCCCTTTTTCGCTTTCGGTGTCGAGCGTGTAGAAACTGTTGACGAGCCAGTCGCCGATCGCGCCGTCGCTCTGCACGCGGCCGGTGACGAGCGCGAAGTGGCCGGCGTGCGCTTCGTCGTCGTCGCCCTGGGCGCCGTTGATCATGAACGCCAGCACGGCGCGTCCCCGCAGGTCGGCGTTGCTGCCCGGGCGCTGCCACAGCGTTTCGATCGCGTAAGGGCTCATCGCACCGCCGTTCTTCTCGGCGCGCATCCGCGCGCGCAGCGCGATGGCGGGCGGCGCATGCAAAGGTGCGGGCCGAGCGGGCGGGGCGACGGACAGCCGAAAGTCCTCCGGCCACAGCGTGCGCGCGACGATCGCGCCGCTCGTTACCGTGCCGCGCACCTTGATCTCGCGTCCGACAAAAAACCGCGCCGAGGAATCATCGAAGTACGAGCGATTGAGGGGGATCTTCGGGGCGAGCCTGAACGAGAGCGGGCCGAAGCCGGTCACGAGCCCGTCAAGATCGCCGGTGAGGCGTGCGCCGGTGGCGAGATGCGGGGCGGCGATCCAGACGAGCGGAGGGAATTCGAGTTGCGCAAGCTCGTCCCGGGCGCCGAGCCACGCGGCGAGATCCTCATCGAATCGCAACCCGCGGACGAAGCGTGCGACCGGTCGCCCCTCCTTCGCCACCGCGATCGTCTCGCGTTCGAAGTACCACAGCGCCTGGCGGATCGCCGGACAATCGGTGCAGCGACCGGTGGTGATCCTGAAATCGTCGGCCGCATAGAGCCCGAGATCGGCACCGGACGCGACGGCGGTGGGTAGCGTCGTCGTCTCGCGCGGGGCGGGGTTGCCGGACATGGATCGAGCACGGAAGGAATTCGGAACGGAGCGCCGCGCGCCGCAGCGACGGTCCCCCGTCGCGCGAATTATGACGCAAGATCCGCGGACTCCACGCTATCATCGCGCCTCCCGGCTGCCTACTCGCTCCGCGCCATGCCCGCTTACCGCATCGTCCAGCGCCTATCCGTCGATTCGGCGGCGGAGCGAAGCGCCCTGGTCGCGGGCCTCCGCGCGATGCCCGCCAGCATTCCGCCGAAATACTTCTACGACGTCCTGGGCTGCGCGCTCTATGGCGCGATCTGCGAGCTTCCCGAGTATTACCCGACGCGCACGGAACGCGCGATCTTCCACGAATACCGCGCCGAGATCGCGAAGGCGATGGGGAGCGGAGGCCAATTCGTCGATCTCGGCGCCGGCGACTGCTGCAAGGGCGAGACGCTGGCTCGCGTTCGTCGCGGCAAAGCGCTACGTCGCGGTCGACATCGCCGCCGAGGCGATCAATCGCGCGCTCGCCCGCCTCGCGCCGGATTATCCGGACGTCGAAATGCTGGGCGTCATCACCGACTTCACCGCGGGGCTCGATCTCGCAGCCGATCTGGCCGACCTTCCGACGACGTTCTTCTATCCCGGCTCGTCGATCGGCAATTTCACGCCGGAGGAGGCGCTCGCGTTCCTGCGCGCCATCCGGCTGCATTGTGTCGTTCCGGGCAGCGGACTCCTGATCGGCGTCGACACCAAGAAAGACAGGGCGCGGCTCGACGCCGCCTACGACGATCCGCTCGGCGTTACCGCGGCGTTCAATCGCAACGTGCTGAACCACGTGAATCGCGTGCTCGGGAGCGATTTCGTACCCGATGCCTTTGCCCATCGCGGCTTTTACAATGGGCGAGGCAAGCCGGATCGAAATGCACCTCGAGGCGAGGTCGGCGCAAACGGTGATGCTCGACGGAACCTCGCGGGCGTACGCCGCCGGCGAGCGCATCCATACCGAGAACTCGTACAAGTACGCGCCGGAGGAGTTCTCCGTGCTGCTCGGGCGGGCGGGATATCGCGCGGTGCGCTGCTGGCAGGATGCGCGCGGCGATTTTGCGGTGTTCTATGCCGAGTGAGCGAGGCGCGCGAGGCGTGAGCCGAGCGCAGGCCCGAAGGGCGCGTCGCCGAGCGACCGAGAGCGCCCGACAACCGAGCCGATTGCGACGAACCGCTGTGCGGAGGGCGCGTGATGCTCCGGCCTAGCGCGCGTCGCGCGCGAGCCGCAGCCCGGAGAACTGCCAGCGTGCGTCGGGCGGGAAGAAATTGCGGTAGGTCGCGCGAATGTGCGATCTGCGGCGTCGCGCACGAGCCGCCGCGCAGCACGTACTGGTTGCACATGAACTTGCCGTTGTATTCGCCGACGGCGCCCGCAGCGGGCATGTACCCGGGGTAGGGCGCGTAGGCGCTGCGCGTCCATTCCCAGACATCGCCGTAAAGCTGCGCCGGCGTGGCCGGCGGGGGATCGGCGCGCGAAGCAAGCGGATGCAGCATCCGGCTCTCGACGGAAATTTCCGTCGATCGCGCAACCGGCCGCTGCCGCTTCCCACTCGAATTCGGTCGGCAGGCGCGCGCCCGCCCACCGCGCATAGGCGTCGGCCTCGAAGTAACTCAGGTGCGTCATCGGCGTATGCCGGATCGAGGTCCATGCGCCGTGCAGCGTGAACGTTGTCCAGCACGCCATCGCGCTGTTCCCAGTAGAGCGGCGCGGACCAGTGTTGTGCCTGAACGGCGTCCCAGCCCGAGCGACAGCCACAGCTCGGGGCGGCGGTAGCCGCCGTCGTCGATGAACGCGAGGAAATCGCCGTGCGTCACCGGATGCGAGGCGATCTCGAAGGCGATCCAGCGAGGACCGCGTGGCGCGGCAGCCTCGTTGTCGAAACGGAAGCCCGCGCCCGCATGACCCGCGGCGATGACCCGCCGCCATACCCGATCCAGCGCGCCTGCTGCGGTTTGATCGGCGTGAGCGGCCAGTCGCTCGTGATAGCCGGGCTGCAGCGGATTGCGCGACAGCAGGTGCTTCACGTCGGTGAGGATCAGCTCCTGGTGCTGCTGCTCGTGCTGCACGCCGAGCTCGATCAGCGCCGCGAGCGCGGCATCGTCGACGGCTCGGGTCGAACAGCGGCGCGAGATGGTCCGTCGACGTGCTGCGCGGTAGGCGAGGACTTCATCGAGCGACGGGCGCGACAGCAGTCCGCGCTCCGGCCGCGGATGCCGGTCGCCCACGGCGTTGTAATAGGAATTGAAGAGCATGCGAAACCGCGGGTGGAACGGTCGCGTAGCCGCGGACATGGCGCTCGAGCACGAATGTCTCGAAGAACCAGGTGGTGTGCGCGAGATGCCACTTGACGGGGCTCGCGTCGGGCATCGACTGCAGCGCGCAATCCTCCGCCGACAGCGGCGCCGCGAGCTGCACGCGTCGCGGCGCGCACCGCGGCGAAGCGTTCGCGAGAGTGACGTCGGGACGCGCGTCGGTCGTCGCCGATGCGCCGCCGGGGGTTGCGTGCGCGAGATGGCATGCGGCCGGCCTAGACGAGCTGTCACGCGCGGCGCGCCGGCGACGATGGTTCCGATGACGGCTGCGCGATCGAAGCCTTCGGCGCGAGAACAATGCCGAGGACCTCATCGGCAGCCTCCGGCGCGCAAGCGACGAGCAGCCCGCCGGAGGTCTGCGGGTCGGTAAGCAGCGCTTGCTCGGCGTCGACGGTGCCTGGCCGAGCGTGACCTCGCTTGCCATACGACGCCCAATTGCGGCGCGAAGCGCCGGTGACATGTCCCGCTCGCGCGAGCTCGAGCACGCCCGGATGCAGCGGGAACCTGGCGAAGTCGAGCATCGCGCCGACCTGTGAGCCGCGGCAGATCTCGAGCAGGTGGCCGAGCAGGCCGAAGCCGGTGACGTCGGTCAGCGCGTGCACGGCGTCCATCGTGCCGAGCGCGATGCCCGGCGTATTGAGCTGGGTGGTGCTCGCGATCATCGCCGCGTACCCGTCCGGCGAGAGCTTGTCCTTCTTCATCGCCGCGCTGTAGATCCCCACCCCGAGCGGCTTGCCGAGGATGATCGCGTCGCCGGGACGCGCGCCGGCGTTGCGTTTCAGATTTGCGCGGATCGACGAGGCCGATCGCGACGAGCCCGTAGATCGGCTCGACGGAATCGATCGTATGGCCGCCGGCGATCGGGATCCCGGCGCTTCGCGCAGACCGACTCGCCGCCTTCGAGGATCCTGCGGATCGTCTCGAGCGGCAACTTGTCGACCGGCATGCCGACGAGCGCCAGCGCGAAGAGCGGCGTGGCGCCCATCGCGTAGACGTCGGACATGGCGTTGGTCGCCGCGATCGCGCCGAAGTCGAAGGGATCGTCGACGATCGGCATGAAGAAATCGGTCGTCGCGACGATCGCCTGCGCATCGTTCAGTCGATAGACCGCGGCGTCGTCGCTGGTCTCGATGCCGACGAGCAGCTCCTTCGGCACGAGCGACGGCCCCACCTTGGCGATGATCTGCTCCAGCACGCCGGGGGCGATCTTGCAGCCGCAGCCGCCGCCGTGGCTGAACTGGGTGAGGCGGAGCTGGGGCCGGTCAGGCGCGTTCATGGAAGTCCAATCCTGGTTGCGGCGGGGCCGACCATTGTACCGGGGCCGGCCGTGCTTGCCGCGATAGCCCGGGCGATCGCTCTTTCCAGCGCCGACCGCTCGGCGTCCGGCGTAAAGCGTGGGGCGCGGCGGGCGCATTGCGCGGCGAGCGTGTTTGACAACGAAGGTTCGCGGACGATCCGCGTGAGGAGCCGGGCGAGTGCGGCTGGGTCCCCAACCGGGAAATAGCCGGCGTACCGGGGGCCCAGCATGCCGAGGTTGCCCGACATGCGTGAGGCGACGACGGGCGTGCCCGCAGTGATTGCTTCGACGATGACGTTGGCCCCACCCTCCATCTTCGAGGGGCAAACCAGCAGATGCGCCCGTTTGATCGCCTGCCGCGTCCAGGGGTGGGGCCGCGGCCCCGCCCAGCGCACCCGGCGATCGGCGCCCACGAGATCGCGGGCGGCCCGCCCAAGGGCCGGATCGAGCGCTGCACCGATGATGGTCAGCGTGACGGGCAGATCGGCAGGCAGCAGACGCCACGCGTCGAATACGGTCCGTGGATCTTTTTCATCGCGCAGGTGGGCGACCAGTACGCAGTGCACGCGGTCGGGCGGCTTCCCGGCCCACGGTTTCAGCGCGCGCGCCGATTGGTAAACGACTTCGACCTTGTGCCGAGCTTCGGCCGGAACGAAATCGCGCGCGTCTTCCTGCAGCACGATCAGCCGGTCGGCATCCGAGAGCGAGGCGCGCGCGTCGGCGTCGCCCGCGGGAACGTCACGATAGAGGTCGGTGCCCGTCAGCACGACGACGAGCGCACGGTCCGGATGCGCGCGGCGAAAGGCGGCGATCGCGGCTCGACTGCGACGCGCATGCAACGCCACGAGGCCGATGGCGTCGTCGCGCGGGCCGCCCGTCACCGGTGCGTCGGCCGCTTGTACAATCGTCCGGTAATGCGGTGCGAGCAGACGGGCCCAGCGCGCGGCGGTGCGCCAGTTGCCGTTGTTCGCGGCCGCCGAATAAGGGGTAACGATGACGAGCGTCGGAGTGGCGGGGCGGGACATCGCGCACACTGCGGATTCCGGGGCGGGCGCGGCGGTGCCTGCGCCGCGGAGCGCGGCGGCGCTTGCGGCAGCGTTGCGCGCTGCGCGCGATTATACGCTCGGGCTCTATGCACATCTGACCGAGGCACAGCAACGCTTTCCGCGAGATCGCGATCGTCAATCCACCGCGGTGGGAGATCGGCCACATCGGCTGGTTCCAGGAATTCTGGTGCCGCCGCTTCCATCCCGACGATCCGACGGGCTCGCGAACGCCGTCACGGATCGCGAATGCCGATGCGTTGTGGAATTCGAGCACCGTCCCGCACGCAACGCGATGGAGCCTGCCGCTGCCCGACTGGGAAGGCCTCTACGCGTACCTCGGCGCGACGCTTGCCGACACGCTCGAGTCGCTCGCCGCATCGCGCGACGGCGATCGCTATTACTTCGAGCTCGCGCTCTATCACGAGGACATGCACGCCGAGGCGCTGCTGATGACGCTGCAGTCGCTTGCCCTGCCGGCGCCGCCGGCCTTTGCCGAAGTGCGTTCATTGCCGTCGGCTGCATCGTCCGGCGCGCTGGGCGATGTCGCGGTCCCGGGCGGCGAACTCGTGGCGGGGACTGCGCGCGGCGCGCAGAACGGCCGCTTCGTGTTCGACAACGAGAAATGGGCGCACGTCGTCAACGTCGCGCGGTTCGCGATCGCGCGTCGCTGCGTGACCAATGCCGAGTTCGCGGCGTTCGTGGACAGCGGGGGCTACACGCGACCGGAGGGGTGGTCGGATCCAGGACGCAGGTGGCTTGCCGCGGCCGCGCGGACCGCGCCGGCGTATTGGCGGCGCGTCGGTCGATCGTGGCAGTCAAGGCGGTTCGATCGCTGGCATCCACTCGATGAAAACGCGCCGGTGCAGCACGTGTCATGGTACGAGGCGGAAGCCTACTGTCGCTGGGCGGGCCGGCGGCTGCCGACCGAAGCCGAGTGGGAATGCGCGGCGCGCGCCGGTCTTCCCGCCGATGCCGACGATCGCCCGTGGCCGACGTCGGCGGGCAACGCCAATCTCGACGCGGTCGCAGGCGGGCCGGTCGCCGCCGATGCATTTGCCGGCGCGACGCCTCATCATCTCGCGCAGATGCTGGGCAATGTCTGGGAATGGACGGCGACGGCGTTCGGTCCGTATCCGGGGTTCGCGCCGGATCCTTATGCCGACTATTCGGCGCCTTGGTTCGGCGACCATCACGTGCTCCGCGGCGGATCGTGGGCGACGCGCTCGCGGCTCGTTCATCATCGCTTCCGTAACTTCTACCGGCCCGAGCGGCACGATCCCTTCGTCGGCTTCCGTACTTGCGCATGAACGTTCGGCGGGAAGACGCGCCGCCGGACGCGTCCCTCGTGGTGTTCGCGCAGTTGAAGCCCCGGGGCTGTCAGGTGGTTGGTCGCCACGGGCGCTCGATGAGGTGCCCTTCGCGTCGAGGCTTCACCCTGATCGCGCAAGGGTCGGTCGCGCGCAGCATCGGTGCAATGGCAAGAACGAAATGCAAGAGGGCCGCGCCGTAGCGCGCCGCTGCGACATTCCGCCGCAATTTCGCGGGGAAATGTGATGCAGATCAAAGGTCTCGCCGCCGCTGACCGACGCGCCAGCGTAGCATCCGTCCTGAGCGACTACGGTCCGGCCGCGCGCTGCCACCAGCGCGAATTGCGCGAGGCCATCGGACCCGTCGCCGCACGCGGAGGATGTGGATTGAAGCCGATGCACGGAGCGCCCCCTGACGACTTTCGACAAGTCGTGCGTCGGTCATCGCCTCTTGATCCGCCGCCATTCCACTCGATCACGGGTCACCGCTGCCGCCGGGCCCGAGCAACCGGAACCTGACGCGAACATGGAGACACCGCAGCTGTTCGAAGTGGTGGCGCGCGAGGATTTCTCCGCCGTCACTTATCTGCTCGAAGTCCGGCATCCGCTGATGGCGAGGGCGGCGAAGCCCGGCCAGTTCGTCATTGTGATGGCCACGGAGCATGGCGAGCGCGTTCCGCTGACGATCGCCGATTTCGATCGCGATCGCGGCACGATCACGCTCGTAATCCAGGCCGTGGGCAAGACGACGAAAGAGATGCAGCAGAGCTGCAAGGTCGGCAGTTCGCTGTACGCAATGGTCGGCCCGATGGGCGTGCCGAGCCAGCTCGGGCATGCGAAGAAGGCGCTGTGTGTCGGCGGCGGTCTGGGCGTCGCACCGACGTTCCCTCAGGCACGCGCCTTCCAGGAGGCGGGCGCCTACGTGATCGGCGTCATCGGCTTTCGCACCAAGGACCTCATGTTCTGGGAAGACAAGTTCCGGTCGGTGTGCGACGAGGTGATCGTATGCACCGACGACGGCTCGGCCGGCGTCAAAGGTACCGTCGCCGAAGGCATCCGGCTTGCGATCGCCAAGCATCCCGATATCGATGAATGCGTCGCGATCGGCCCGCCGATCATGATGAAAGGTTGCGCCGAGGCCACGCGCCCGTTCGGCATCAAGACGATGGTGAGCCTCAATCCGCTGATGGTGGACGGCACCGGAATGTGCGGCGGCTGTCGCGTGAAGATCGGCGACCAAATCAAGTTCGCGTGCGTCGACGGTCCGGACTTCGACGGCCACAAGGTCGATTTCGACGACCTGATGGCGCGCCTCAAACGCTTCACTGCCGAGGAGCGGATGGCGCTCGAGCACTGGAACGACACGTGTCGCCTGATGAAGCAGGCTGATGAGATGGCGGCGGCATCGAGCAAATCCGATCCGGAGTTGCTGACTAGACCATGGCCAAGAAAAAGACGATCCGGACGATTCCGCAGGAGCGCACGCCGATGCGCGGAGCAGGACCCGCACCAGCGCGCGCGCAATTTCCTCGAGGTGTCGCTCGGCTATGGCGTCGAGGAAGCGCTGGTCGAGGCCGAGCGCTGCCTGCAATGCGCCGACGAGCCCTGCGTTCGCGGCTGCCCGGTCGGGATCGACATTCCCGGGTTCATCCGGAAGATCACCGAGAAGCACTACCACGGCGCCTACGACATCATTACCGACACCAATCTGCTGCCGTCGATCTGCGGCCGGGTCTGCCCGCAGGAGAACCAGTGCGAAGGCGTGTGCACGGTCGGCGACACGCTCGAGCCTGTCGCGATCGGCCGGCTCGAACGCTTCGTCGGCGACACGGCGATCAAGGAAGGTTGGGCGAATATCCCGTACATCGAGCCGTCCGGATTCCGGGTGGGCATCGTTGGAGCCGGTCCGGCGGGGATGGCGTGCGCGGCCGACATGGCCAAGGCCGGCTGCGAAGTCGTCGTCTACGAAGCGTTCCACGAACCGGGCGGCGTACTGAAGTACGGCATCCCGGATTTTCGGTTGCCCAACGAGGTGATCGACGCCGAGATCGACAAGTTGAGGCAGCTCGGCATCAAGTTCGAGTGCAACACGCTGGTCGGCCGCCTGTTCACGATCGAGCAGATGATGACCGAGATGGGGTTCCACGCGGTCTTCATCGGCACCGGCGCGGGCTACCCGAGCTTCATGGGCATTCCGGGCGAGTCGCTGAATGGCGTGCTGTCGGCGAACGAGCTCCTGACCCGCTGCAACCTGATGCGCGCCCGCGACTTACCCGAACTTCGACACGCCGCTGCAAGCCCGGCAAGCACGTTGCGGTGATCGGCGCCGGCAACACCGCGATGGACGCGCTGCGCGTCTCGCTGCGGCTCGGCGCCGAAGCAGGTTCACTGCGTCTACCGCCGCTCGCGGAAGCCGAGGCGCCGGCGCGCGCCGAGGAAATCCACCACGCGGAGGAGGAAGGGCGTCGAGTTCCAACTGGCTCGACGAGCCCGATCGAGGTACTCGGCGACGCAGACAAGAACGTGCGCGCGCATGCGCTGCGAGAAAATGGAGCTGGGCGAGCCCGACGAGTCGGGCCGTCGGCGTCCCGTGCCCGTTCCCGGCAGCGAATTCGAGCTCGAAACCGACATGGTCGTATTCGCGATCGGCACCAATGCCAATCCGATCCTCGGCCAGACCTCGAAGTTGAAGCTCAACAAGCGGGGTTACATCGCGACCGACGAGAGCCTGGCGACGTCCATCGTCGGAGTCTATGCGGGCGGCGACATCGTCACCGGCGCGGCGACGGTGATCGAGGCGATGGGCGCCGGGCGCAAGGCCGCGCGCGCCATGAAGGCGTAGCTTGGCCTGCGCGACACCGAATCCGTCTATCGAAGCGAATCGACCGGAACACGCTTCGGCATTCCCCGCGAGGAGCACGGCTTCGCTCGCGTGCGTCTCGCGCTGATCGTCGCCTCACGCGTCCTTATCCGTCACTACAAGGCCTCTCATGACTGACGCCGCCCTGATCGACCGCCCGGCGCAAGACCGGATCCGGCACGCACCAAGCGCCCCAAGATACTGACCGAGCACATCGTCGAGGTCATCAGCGACTCCGGCGAGGGCGCGCAGCGCTGCGGTCAATCGCTGGGCGCGATTGCCGCACGAGCGGCAACGGCATCTGGACGGTCGAGATCATCCCGGCCGAGATCCAGCCGCCCGCGCGCAGCGTCGCCGGCGCGAGCGGCATCCGGATCCGGATCGGCGCCAGGCGCGTCACCAACGGCGGCGACGAGACCGATCTCGTCGTCGCCTTCAACGAGCAGGTGCTGCTGGGCCGCGTGCGCGCCGGCGAACTGAAGCCCGGCGCGACCATCCTGCTTGAAAGCATGTGGCGCGAGCACACGGACCCGAAGATCGTCGCGTCATATGTCGAGACGGTGGCCTCGCTCAACGAAGCGGCTACCGCGTCATCGAGGTCCCGCTCGAGCGGGAGTGCCGTGCGTTGGTGGCGGACGCGCGGCGCGGCAAGAACATGTTCGTGCTCGGGATGCTGTGCAGCATCTACAGCTTCGACATGCAGCTCGCGCGCGACCAGGTCGCGCGAATCTTCGGCAAGAAGGACGCGAAGGTGATCGCCAGCCAACGTGCACCTGCTCGAAGCCGGCTTCGCGTGGGGCGAGGCGAACCTCGACTTCAAGTACCGCGATTCCCGCGGAGCGGTCGAAGGAGCCGCAGATCGTCGTCAACGGCAATACCGCGATCGCGCTCGGCGTGCTCGCGTCCGGGCATGGACATCTGCGCGATGTATCCGATCACGCCGGCGACGTCGGCGTCGCATTACCTGTCCGACGTGTTCGAGCGGGTCGGCGGCATGGTGCACCAGGCCGAGGACGAGATCGCCGCGTGCGCGTTCGCGATCGGCGCCTCGTATGCCGGCAAGCTGCGCGGTGACGATCACCTCGGGACCCGGCTACTCGCTTAAGCAGGAAGGGATCGGGCTCGCGGTGATGGCCGAGATCCCGCTCGTCGTGGTCAACGTCCAGCGCGGCGGCCCGAGCACCGGGCAGCCGACCAAGATGGAGCAGGGCGACCTGCTCACCGCGATCTACGGCAGCCACGGCGACGCGCCGAAGGTGGTGATGGCGCCGTCAGCGACATCGAGGACTGCTTCTATTCGATGATCACCGCGCGCAAGATCGCCGAGACCTTCAACATGGTGGTCGTCGTGCTGTCGGACGCGAGTCTCGCCACCGCGCAGCAGCCGTTCCCGCGGCCGCAGTTCGATCCGAGGACTGGCTCGCGCCGCCGCTCGACCAGACGCCGGTGCCCGAGGGCGCGAAGCCCTACGACTGGGATCCGCTGACAGGCATCGCGCGGCGCTTCGTGCCGGGGCAGCCGAACGGGATGCACACGCTGACCGGGCTCGCGCACGACCGCGACGAGCAAGGTCGCCTACGACCCGGAAATCAACGAGGAGGGGCTGCGCGACGCGCAGCCTCAAGCTCGCCGCGCTGCAGAAGACGCTGAAGACGCCGCCGGTGTTCGGCGACCCCGAAGGCGACCTGCTGGTCGTCGGCTGGGGCAGCACCAAGGGCGTGATCGAGGAAGCCGTCGAGCGCGCGCGCGCCGAAGGCCTCAAGGTATCGTCGCTGCACCTGCGCTTCATCCAGCCGATGCCGTCCGGCATCCGCGAGATCCTGCAAAAGTTCAGGCAAGGTCATGACCGTCGAAAGCAATTGGTCCGACCGGCTGCGAGGACGAATTGATCGACGAGGACAACCGTCGGTACTCGGCGCTGGCGCTGCTGCTGCGCTCGCGTTTCCTGGTCGACGTCGACTGCTGGAGCGAGGCGCGCGGCCAGCCGATCAAGCCCGGCGACGTCGTGAAGGCGATGCGCGCGAAGCTTTGCGAAGGAAAGGAAGGAAAATAGCGATGGCGAGCCCGGTAACCCAATGCATCATCAAGCTCCACGAGGAGCACCACAACCTCGAGGACTACCAGGGCGGCGTGCCGCGCTGGTGCAGCGGCTGCGGCGACAACGCCATCCTGGCCGCCGTGCAGCGGCTGTGCCGCGACGAGGACCTCGCCCCCGAGCGCACGGTGTTCGTCTCGGGGATCGGCTGCTCGAGCCGCTTTCCGCACTACATGAAGACCTACGGGTTCCACGGGATCCATGGCCGCGCGTTCCCGATCGCCGAGGGCGTCAAGATGGCGCGCCCGGACCTCGCGGTGTTCGTGAATACCGGTGACGGCGACTGCTGCAGCATTGGCGCCGCGCACTGGATCCACGCGATCCGCTACAACATGAACCTCACGGTGATCCTGCACGACAACCACGTCTACGGGCTCACCAAGAAGCAGGCGTCGCCGACCTCGCCGATCGGCATGAAGAGCAACACGACGCCGCGCGGCTCGGTGCTGGACGCGCTCAATCCGCTCACCGTCACGCTCGGCGTGCAGAACGTCTCGTTCGTCGCGCAGGCGGTCGACTGGATCCCCGAGCTGCTCTACGACATCATCGCCAAGGCGTACCGCCACCGCGGCTTCTCGTTCATCCGCATCATCCAGCGCTGTCCGGAGTTCCTGCCCAAGATGTTCGAGCCGTGGCTGCACGACCCGGGGAAGACGCTGCTGCTGACGCATGCGAAGGGCCTGCAGCTCTCCGCCGAGACGAGCCGCATCTACAAGAACCAGCGCGAGCACGATCCGCTCGACATCCACCGGGCGCGCGAGATCGCGTCGTCAGAGGATCCGATCCCGGTCGGCATCCTCTACCAAAACCCCGACGTGCCCTGCTACGAGGATTTGCGGGGCGCAGGTGCGCCGCGCACGCCGGAAAAGACCCGCGCGGGCCTCGAGGCTGAATTCGACAAGGTCACGATCTGGCCGGAAGCGGGAGCCGCGCAGCGCGCGGCCTAGACAAGAGCGAGAGCGAGCCGCATGGACATGGCCGCAAGATTCCAGGACCAGCTGGTCTTCCACATGACCGGCAAGCGCGCAGGCGATGGCCTCGTGCCGATCGACTCCGGTGCCCTGCGCCCGGTGCTGCTCGCGGGGTATCGCGACCTCGCCCACCTGCGCTACGACTTCCCGCTCGTGCTGCCGGAACCCGACGCCGACGCCGAGTATGCGTATTCGCTTTCGGGGATCGTGGCCGACGTTGCTGGCCGAGCTCGCGCCGCGCGGTATCGAGGGCGAGCGTCTGCGCAAGCACGTGCTGCGTCTGGAGCGCGAACTGCGCATGATGCTCGCGCAGGGAGCGGCGGGGACGCTTGTCCGAGCTCTGGGCCGGCGCGATCGAGCGCCTCGACAGCGCCTCGGACGAGACCGTCCGCAAGGTACTAGCGCAGGCGGGAGAATCGCTGCAGGTCGATGGCGAGGTCGTCGATTGCGATGCGCGGCTTCCGGCGCGTTTCGTCACGCAGGCGTGGCGGCACGCGCAGGCGTGCAAGGGACAGGAATTCCGCGCGCTGGTCGACTCGCTGATGCGCAAGCTCTCCGACATCCGGCGCGCGGCCTTCGCGCGCTCGGCCGCGGGCCAGCAGCCGAAGGCGCTCGCCGCGTCGATCGGATCGGGACACGCTGACGTTTTCGATTTCGCCGTCATGTCGACGCTCGTGGTGCGCGGCGCGCCCAGCGACGAGCTCCCGCCGGCGCGCAGGCAACGCATCGAATGGGCGCTCGAAGTTCTCCGCACGCAGCCGTTCTACGCGGATCCGACCGGCGCCGGCGCCAGCGCGGCCTTCGAGTTCGCGTTCGACAGCTGCGCCGACGCCGCAGAGGCTTACCGGGAACGGCTGCCGCGTCTCGTCGAGGTGGTGAAGGCGATCGCGATCGCCGAGCTCGAAGCGAGCGGAGCATACGTCGAGGCCGACCACGATCCGTTCTTCGAGCGCTACGACGAAAATGCGCTCACTGCCGACGATCTCGCGCTGTTCCCGGATTACCTGGTCTGCATCCCGGCCGATCGCAACGGCGCGCCGGAAAACGCCGGACTGATCGAGATGCTGTCCGCCGGCTTGCCCGTCAAGGTGCTTGTCCAGCAAACCGATCTGCTCGAGGAAGCGTCGATCGGCACCGGCCATTTTGCATTCGGCGTCCGCAGTGCGCGGCTCGCCACGACGGCCATGGGGCTGGGCGGCATGTTCGTGCTGCAGGCAACGAGCGCCGACCTTTACGCGATGCGCGAGCGCGTTCGGCGCGGGCTGTCGGCGCGCGGGCCCGCGCTGTTCAGCGTCTTCGCGGGCTCGCCGGCTGCGGCCGGCGACCTGGCGCCTTACTTGACCGCGGCTGCGGCCAAGGAGTCGCGCGCGTTTCCGGCGTTCACCTACGATGCGACCGCTGGTGAGAACTGGGCGGCGCGCTTCTCGCTCGAAAACAACCGCAGCCCCGACGCCGACTGGGCTGTCGATCCGGTCGACTATGCCGACGAGGCGTTGCAGCGCGTCACCGAAGAGGTCGCGTTCACGTATGCCGATTTCGTGCTCTGCGATCGCCGCTACGCGTCGCACTTCGCCGTCGTTCCGCGCGAGCGCTGGAACGCGGGCATGCTTCCGGTTTCCGAATGGATCCGGCAGCCCGAGCATCCAGCGACCGAGCGCGTCCCCTACCTGTGGGCAGTCGATGCCGACAACCGGCTCCATCGCGTCATCGTCGATGCGCGGCTGATGCAGGCGACACGCCGCTGCCTGCTGTTGTGGCACCGGCTGCAGGAGCACGCGGGCATCCACGACTCGCATGCCGAGCTGCTGCTCGCGCGCGAGAAGGCTACGTGGGAGGCGGACAAGCAGCAGGCGCTCGAGGCGTTGCAAAAGGCGGCCGCCGGAACGGCGGCGCCCGCGGCGGCGGAGCCTGCGGCAACGACGGCAGCGCCGGCGGCAGCCGATGCCGCGCCGGCGGCCGAGAAGCCGCCGTCGGATGAGGCGTGGATCGAAACGGCGCGCTGTCCGAGCTGCAACGAATGCCAGAACATCAACGACAAGATGTTCACGTACAACGAAAACAAGCAGGCCTACATCAAGGACATCAACGCCGGTACCTACCGGCAACTGGTCGAAGCTGCCGAGGCGTGCCAGGTCGCGATCATCCATCCGGGCAAGCCGCGCAATCCGAACGAGGCCGGCCTCGACGAACTGATCGAGCGCGCGAAGCCGTTCCAGTAGGCGATCTCACTGCCTCGCGCCGGTCACGCCCGCGCTCCGGGCGGCCGTGCGCGTTTCACCGCTAACGTAACAGGGCGCGTAGCTTGTTAACGGCCTGCGACGATTGATCGGCACACATCTCGACGCCGGCTCGGGCGAGGTCAGCTTCCATGACCTCCTTGGTCCGCGTGGCGTCAGTCAGCGGCACTTTGCGCGAGATCTCCGCAAATTGCTCGCCGCCAGGAAGCTGCGAGATATCGATGTCGTAAAGCTTACCCTTGGTGCGGTATGTCCGGACTTGCATCGGACCCAGCGCACGTAATTCCGGGTGGCAGCGGCCAGATTCCGACGACTTCGCGCAGGTATCTGATCTGCGACACACTGAGCGCCTGCGCCGGCGCCATGCGTCCGGCAAGCAGATCGTGCGTGCTCTTTGCATCCAGGCTACGGGTAAGGGACACAGCGCCGGCCCGGCTCGTGCCGTATACGTCGTATTCGCACTTGCCCTCACCCGGCGGTATGAGCTTGGGGTCAATCCGCGCACAATCCTGGTCGGCCACCTTCAGCGTGAATTCGGAGCGACCGTCCGCGGCCACCCGAAGGCGAAGGCGCAGCCCGCGCCCAAAGAGGACAAGCGCCGCATCGTCGAACTGCCAGACCTCGATCGGGGTGCCGCGCGGGCGCAGATCAAGTGCTTGCACGATCTGGTCAGCAGGCGCGCAAAGTCCGATCTGGATTTCGGCCTGCGTTCCCGTCGCGCCCGGCGCCTTTGCCGCGCTGGCTTGTAGCGCGATCGCTGCCGTAGCGAAGATCATGACCAGCAGCGCGGTCGCATTTCGTCTCGTGCGAGTCATTGGCGGGTTCGGGCGTGTGCGGTTATCGGCGTCTTGCTATCGGCTCGTCGAGCAATGACGAGCGTGGCGTGAACGGCGTCATGCCAGGCGGAAGGGTAATGAGGGTAATATCGGCCCGTCCGTCCAAGGACCCGGAGCATCCAGATTGAATGCGCTTTGGATCGCCCTCGTCTCGTTCGCATGCGTGTTTGGCGCCGCTCTTCTCGGCCTCCTGTTTCGCCGAATTCTGCCCGAGCATCACCTGAGCGACGAGTCGAAGGCCACCGTCGATCGCACCCTCCGCATCATCGTGACACTTGCCGCGCTCGTGCTCGGCCTGTTGGTGGCGTCGGCCAAGGGATCCTACGATGCGATCAGCGACAAGCTGCAAGAGATATCGGCCGACGTCATCCTGCTCGATCACACGATGGCTCAATACGGACCCGAGACGAAGGACGCACGCGAACTGTTGCGCCGGGTGACGGGTTCGATGATTCGCGCGGGCTGGCCCGAGGCCGGAATCCAGGTTCCGTCACTCGACGGCATCAAGCCGTCGGCGGGGCTGCAGGAAGTGCAGGAGCGAGTGCGCAGGCTTGCGCCGTCCGACGAGGCGCAGCGCCAGCTCCAGGCCCGTGCCGTGCTGCTCAGCGGCGAGATGGCGCGGGCGACGTGGCTGCTCCTGGAACTGACGCACGACCGCGTTCCGGCGGCATTTCTCGTGATCCTCGTACTCTGGCTTGTGATCACATTCTTCGCCTTCGGACTCTTCGCACCTTCCAACGCTCACCGTCGTCGGCGCCTTGCTATTCTCGGCGCTGGCGGCCTCCGGCGCGATATTCCTGATATTGGAGATGTACGATCCAGTCGGCGGGCTGGTCAAGATCCCCGTAACGCCCCTGCTAACCGCCCTGGAGAACATCGGTCGATAGCTTGGACGCGCGTTCCCCATGCGGGCATCCGCGATTCGGAGTGAAGCGCCCTGAGCGAGATTCGCGTTGACGGAATGGTGCCCACGCCGCCCCGAGTTAGGATCTTCTACTGTCAGCCGGTGCGTCGCGCTCCGACTTACGGGTCGTCTCACCGTGCTGTTCACGCTTGCGCCTGCGTTTGCGGAGCTGGGTGTCCTGGAAATCCTGCGCGAGCATGTACAGGATGCCGGTCGACCAGGCGACGGTGAGCAGCCCGGCCATGCCGAGCAGTGCTTCGAGCAGGTGCCAGTGCTGCGGCAGGTAGCCTGCCTGCAGGGTCGTGTAGTTCAGCAGGGCGTTGTACATCGCGACGCTGTGGTTAGGCTGCGCGCCCTGCACGAGGAAGAACGCAGCCCACACGATCACTTCGAGGACGTTGGTGACGACAATCAGCAGGCTCGCGAGAATGACGAGGCCAAGGCCACCCAGGAAGGACTCCACGGGCGCAAAGCGTTCCTTCAGCAAATCGATGATTCTCAGGATCCCAAACATGCCGGTGCCGTGGATCGCCATGGTGATCGCCACCAGGAGGCTGCCCCACATCCCCTCGTCGAGTGAGATGACGTAAGTCGACATCACGCTCTCCTCTCGAACCTCGATGGTTTGAATTGCCTTACGCCGGATCGGGTATATGCACCAGGAACTCCGGCATGTCCGGGAGTCCCTCAATGAACGTGCCCTTTTTCTTCCCCTTGATCGAGAAGCGCCGGATCCGCTGATCGAACCGTTCGGCCACGTAGAGATCGCCGTCCGGACCGATCGCAAAGCCGGACGGGGCCTTGAGCTTGCCATCGATCACTACCCGCGCCTTGAGCTTGCCGCGCGGAGCCACTTTGGGGATGTCGTAGGCGAGGATGCTGCCGGTGCCGGCAGCGCCGATGTAGAGCGTGTCGCCGTGCAGAATGAGATGCACGGGTTTCGCGAGCTTCTTCCCATGGATGCGCGCCACGAGCCGCCCGGTCTTCAGCTCGTAGACCTTGACGACGTTCCCCGCTTCGCCCGCCACATAGAGATGCTTGCGATGCACGACGATCCCGCGCACGGAGTGTCGGGGCTTGCCGTGCACGTCGAGCACCACCTCGAGGCCCTGCGGTGACGGTACGTCCCCCGGCGCGCGGTCGCCGCATTCGGGAAGCCGGCCCTGGCTGGAGGCGACGAGCGTGCCGGGGAGGAAGTTGCCGTTGGGGAAGTTCTTGCGAAGGTGCGAGGCCACCGGCGCCGGCTTGCGTGTCTTGGGCAGGATGGCGAGGACGGTGTTGGTGTCCTGGCAGGAGACGTAGAGGCGGCCGTCGTCACCGAACTCCACGTCGAACGGGTGGACCATCGCCGAGACTTGCTTGGTGGTTACCACCACCTCGGCGAAGCGGAACGTGTCGCCGTGGCGGCGGTATCGGGCGACATGGCTGTCCTTGCGCCAGGCGTTGGCAATGTAGAGATCGTCGCCGACCAGCGCGAAGCCGCGGGCAATGTGCAACGGGTGTGCATCGGGCGACGGGTCGAGGAGCAGCGGATGCTTCTTGCGGGGAGTGCCGTCATCCTCGAAGACGCCGATGTTTTCGACGCCGGCCTTGCCCTCACCTCGATAGCTGATCCACCACACGATGTCCTTCCTTCACTGCTCTGGCGCTTCCCAAATGCGTCGGTCGCGCGAGCCGCCCCAGTGCTCGAGTGTGAGGACGCGGCCGCGTACCCCGCGGTCGCCTTACTTCTCGTCCTTGGTCGGGCAGCGCAGATCGTAATCCATCTGCATCTGCCTGAGTTTGAGGATGCCGAAGAGCACGGTGGCGCCCAAGCCCAGGACCAGCAGTCCAGTCAACATCCTTTCCGCGACATAGGCGGCTTCGCGGTTGGCAACATAGCTAGCGATGATCAAGCCGAGTATGGCGATGTTGATGATCCAGTTCACCGGCCTGGAAACGACGAAGTGCAGCGTGCCGAAGCCAGCCAGCTGGTAGAGCATGAACGGCAGGATGGCCATCATCGGCAGCAGCTCCGACGCTCCGAGCGAGACATTGACGGCGTCGGGTGCTCTGGCGTGCAGCAGCGTGCTGCTCGCGAGTTCGTGGAACAAAGGCGGCACGGCGCAAAGGAAGGGCACGACCGCCAGCAGCTCGAGCACCAGCGACCCGCTCCAGACGCCGGTCCTCGACGAGTGATCGGCCCCCTTGCCTTCGGACTCGGTGGCGACGAAGATGCCGCCGACGATGGCGGCCGCACTGGACAGCATCAGCAGTTCCACCGTAATGCCGAAGCTCGTCGGTTCGCCGGCCTTGAGCAGCAGCAGAGCCAGGAAACCCGGCGTGTAGAACATCACCCGGACCAATCGGGCCCACACCCGCGCGTCGCGTTCCGGCGGCAATATCGGCAGTGGGCGTCCGTCGGTGCCGGTCGTAGGCCTTTCCTTCGCCATATACCCCTCCTTCTTAGCGCAATCGTTTCACATTAGAGCATAGGCTTGGATTTCCCGTCCTCGCTTCAGTAGAGGGTGGGGCTCGCTTCGCGACTTCGCGATGCGCCTTCCATCGATTCATCCACACCCGGGCCGGGCGATGAAAGCCAGATGACGGGGACGATGGTGCGCGTGACGAAGTTCCGGCATCTACCGGGTTGCTGCCGTCGGCCGGTTGGGCGCTGGGGATCGGCATTGCTTCACCGGTCGGCCCGTCGCGCAGCAGTTCGTACATGTAGTACGTGCCGACAGCGACAGCTACGGAGTGCACGACGAAATAGCCGCTGCGCGAAAAGAGCACACCGCCGGTGGCGAGTGAGGGCATCACCGCATCCCTCGCGCACAGCAAGCCCTAAACGACCTACAGCTGCCGTCCGAACTCGGGGGTGTATCAGCCCGTCAGGGATGGCGATGAAGCCCGTGGGCAACGCTAGGAACATTCCCCAGAGCAACCCGCGTGCCGCGGGGGCTCACCGCCCGGGGATCATGTTCCATGACTCCTCCGGCGATACTTGGATCGGCAGCAGGTCTCCCGGCTACATTCCCGCCGCTCGCGCGAAGCCCGACTGCATCCACGCGTTCATCGCCTGCAGATCCTCGTCAGATGCCTTGACGCTTGGATGCTTGCTCTTGATCACCGCAGCGGCCTCGGCATTTGACTTCCCTTTGAGGTTGGCCGCGGCCTCCTTGAGCGGAGGGCCCACCTTCTTCGTGTCCACCGCATGGCAGTTGAAACAGCCGTGCTTCTGCGCGAGTGCCGCGCCGTCCTGCGCACTTGCGTTTTGTGCCTTTGCGGTTCCGGCGGCAACCAGCGCTCCGGCCATCACGACCATCATCAATGAGACTGGCTTCATCACTGAGCTCCTTCGTTGAGAGCCACTGTCGGGCTCGATCCAGGGGACACTGCGCAGCCCGCGCTCGCGGATGATCCGTGGAGCCGGCAAGACCGCATCCACCATTCCACCTACGCTCACGTTCATTTCACTTCTCCACGATCGCCGGTCGCGCGGCAGACGGCATTCCCATCACTCGAACGCAAATATCCGCTTCCAGTCGTTCTTCATGTTGATGACGGTCCAGCCTTTCTTCTTCGCCTCGTCGTAGAGCTCCTGCGTGAACGTGCCCACCTTGGTGTCGCGCAGGCCCTGCGCCGGGCCATAGGCGTACTCGCGCCTCTCATCGTCGTGCAAGACCAACATCCCAAGCCGCGCGCCGTCGCCTGCCGTCGTGTACTCCAGCATCTGCTGGTCGCCCGTGGAATTACCGAAGGCCGCATATGGCCTGCGGCCGATCATCAGATGAATGCCTTCGGGCTTGCCGGCGTTGTTGTCATTGAGCAGCAGCTTCGGCTCCTTGGTGAGGAACGGCTTGCCGTCCTTGCCGTAGCCGTACTTCGTGCCTCCTGCCGTACCGACGACCTGCTCGGGCGGGATGCCGTAGGTCGACTCCGAATACACGCGCACGAAGTCCTGGCCGCCGCCAGTGACGATGTAGGTCTTGTAGCCGTTGTCGCGGAGATACTTGAGCACTTCCTGCATCGGCAGATAGGTGAGCTCGGTGTAGGGCCGCTTCCAGCGCGGGTCCTTTGCCTCGGCGAGCCACTTCTTCACCTCGGCCTGAAACTCGTCCGACGGACATCCCGGTGAGCGTGGCGGCGAGGATCTTCAGCAGCTCGCCTTCGGGCAGCTTCGCGATCGCCTCGCGGTTGCCGGTCATCACGGTCTTGAACGGCTCGACCTGGGCGAGCTCGGGCTTTGCCTTGACCAGCGCCGGCACACGGTCGAGGCAGTAGATCACCTGTGAATATATCGGGTGCTCGACCCATAGCGTGCCGTCCTGGTCGAACGTGGCGATGCGTTCCGCCGGGGGCACGAAGTTCGCGCTGCCTTGCGTCGTCGTCGCCTGCACGAATTCGAGGATCGCCTTCTTCGCGGGGCCGTCGTTCCACGACGGAAGCGGGTCGGTCGCCTGGCCGAAAGCCGGCACAACCACGAACAGCAGCGCGAAGACCGAAGCGGCGGTCCGGTTTCGTCGGGCTGCAGCAGCATGGTTATCTCCTTTGGCGACAACCTAGTCGGATGCGACCACGCCGGTGCCGCTCGCTGGTCCTCCGCCAGCATAGGGGGAGGGCCATGCGCATGACTGCTTCGCGCGGCCCGACCCGTCGCTCTAGAGTCGTGCGCGGTTGCTATTGCCCCGCGTGGCTTGCCGTTTGCATCTTCCTGACCTGGTCCATCACCTGGTCTAGGTTGTAGCTCGCCGGGTCCTGCAGCGGTGGGAACGCGACGTATGACTCGAGCTCCCTCAGCCACAGCAGCTGGCCGATCGGCAGCAGGTTCCAGTCGTAGATATACGCGGTCGACGGCGACGCGATGGCGCCGGCCTGCCCGAACAGGGTCTTGAGCTGCGACCCGACGGTGACCTCGAACGGATCGCGCTTGATGTTCACGACCTGCGCCCATGCGATCGTCTGCACCCCGAGAGCCAGCCTTCCGGTGAATCGCCACCATCGTTAAGTAGAGCTTCCAGTTCTTGTAGCGCACAGCCGAAGGATGCGAACCCGAGTAGTAGAAGAAGGTGTCGCGTGCCGATTTCGGCGACTTGCCGGTCAGGTAGTCGATCTGGTTGACGCCGTCGAGCTTCGTCTTGACGATGCCGGGATACCTGCCGGCCATGATTTGTTCGTTCAACGCATTGCCTTTCGGTCCGCCGGCGATCTCGACCAACGTCGGCAGCCAGTCGAGCGACGCGAAAATGTCGTTGAAGATCGTTCCCGGCTTGATGGCGCCGGGCCAGCGGATGACGCATGGCGCGCGCATGCCGCCTTCCCACGTCGTGAGCTTGCCGCCCTTGAACGGCGTGACGCCGCCGTCGGGGAAGGTGAGCGTTCTCGGCGCCGTTGTCGGTTGTGAAGACGACGATCGTGTTGTCCAGCTGGCCCATATCTTCGAGCTTTTCAGCACGTAACCGATGTTGTCGTCCATCTGCTTCATGCCGGCTTCGTTGACGCCCCAATCCTTGCCGCCGGGCTCGCCGACCATCTGCAGGTACTTGTCCGGCAGGACCGTCGTGACGTGCATCCGCGCCGGGTTGTACCAGACGAAGAACGGCTTGTTGGTCTTCTTGGGATCGTTGCGGTCGAGGAAGTCGATGACATGCGACGAGATCTCCTCGTCGACCGTCTTCGAGCGCTCGAGCGTCAGCGGGCCCTCGTCTTTGCACGTCTGATTCTTCGCCGTGCCGTCGGAGGACTGCACAGAGGACCGGCCGCGGGGGCGTCAGGCAAGTCGCCGTTTGGGATCTACTGCACCAGGGACCTCCGGAAGCCCGTGATCGGCGTGTTGCGACACGGTGCGATACCCTGTTCGAGGGGGGACTTGTTGATGTCGGGGAAGCTCACTCCCTGCATCGCATCGAGGTGATACAGGTAGCCCCAGAATTCGTGGAACCCGTGCGCGGTCGGCAAAGCGTCGGTGTGGTCGCCGAGATGGTTCTTGCCGAACTCGCCGGTGTTGTAGCCCTGGTCGCGCAGGAGAACGCAAGTGCCGGGGTG
>CAVTFF010000025.1:0-266003 GCA_963733985.1 uncultured beta proteobacterium
ACCGAGAATTCGCTCTCGGTGCTGCTGGGCCGCAATCCGGGACCGATTGAGCGGGGCAAGTCGGTCTACGACCTGGTCTTGCCGAAGGTGCCTGCCGGGGTCCCCTCGGAGCTCCTGACGCGGCGTCCCGATCTTCTCCAGGCGGAGGAGAACCTGATCGCTGCGAACGCGCAGATCGGCGCGGCGCGCGCCCTGTACTTCCCGACGATCTCGCTCACGGGCGCGCTCGGCAGCGCCAGCGCCGACCTGTCGAACCTCTTCAGCGGGCCGGCGCGGGTGTGGAGCTACGCCGGGCAGGTGATCGGACCGATCTTCACGTTCGGCGCGGTGAGCGGCCAGGTCGCGCAGGCTGAGGCGGCGCAGCAGGCGGCGCTGTACAACTACCGATTCTCGATCCAGAACGCGTTTGCGGACGTCGACAACTCCCTCGTCGCGAACCAGAAGCTCGTCGAGCAGCAGGCGGCGCAGGAGCGTCTCGTAAACGCGCTCAAGAGCTATGCGCAGCTCGCCATGCTGCAGTTCAACGGCGGCTACACGTCGTACACGACGGTGCTGCAGGCCGAACAGTCGCTTTTCCCTGCCCAGCTCCAGCTCGCGTCGCTCCGCGCCTCGGTCTTCTCGTCGAGCGTCAACATCTACAAGGCGATGGGCGGCGGCTGGGTCGTCACCGCGGACAAGATGACCGGCACGGCCACGCCGCCCGTCAGCGAGCGCGGCGCGGGACTTCCGCCGTTGTTCTAGCCCGTCGGCATACCGCGGACATCGGGCTTTTCGTAGAGGAGATCGACATGCGCGCCTGCTTTCGTGCTGCAGTGATTGTGTACGGCGTTGCCGCGCTGCTCGCGTCGAGCGTCGCGGAAGCGCAATGGGTCCTGGTCGCACGGCGGGCGATCGGCCGCGTCGAGCAGATGAGCCAGACGCAGCCCTCTACCGGCGTCACCTACGACACGGCGGTGGTGATGCTCGACGCGCCGGCAGACAAGGTGTACGCAACGGCCGTACGCCAGATCAGGGCAGCCGAAGGCGTCTCGATCACGCTAGAGGAAGACAGTGCACGCACGATCCAGTTCACGAACGGCCAGCAGATCGCCGGCCTCAAGGTGAGTCCCCTCGGAGACGACCTGTCGCACATCATGATCTCGTCCGCGCACACCGGTGCCCAGCCGAATGCCGCAGCGATGATCCAGGGCAACATCCTCCGGATCTGCAAGGAGATGAACGTCGAGTGCTCGCAGGCGAAGTGATGCGACCGCCTGCGGCTGCGGCGCTAAGCCGCCTTGGGGGCGCTCATGACTTCGGCAATTGCGCAGCCGCGAGGTCGTGCGCGAGGTCAGCCAGGATCTCGGAGAGCGCGGTGTTGAGAGCGTCCACATAAGCGCTCGTCGCGTTCGCCGTGACGGCGACCTGCTTCCGATACGCCTGCGACCAGACCGGCGAGCTCACGCCGCCGTCGTCGCGCGACAGATAGTACATCACCTCGATGACCGCGGCGGGCTGCTTCGCGTCGCGCATATCCGCATACAGTGCGCTGACGAAGCCGTCGAGCACCCAGTCGGCGCTCGCCGTGACGCCGGGCCGAGACACGTTGGCGAACACCTTCGCGCCGGCGAGCGCCCGCGCCGTCGCATCGGTGAACATCGGCGCCGGGCGGGACGATGAACTCGTGGTAGAAATCGGATTCGTACTGGAGCTCGGTGTCGCGAACCACGAAATTGCGCGCGCGAAACGGCGCCGCGACGTTGACCGCGCCGACGCGCAGCGAGCCCGGTTGCGGCTTGGCGATCGCCGGCGGGACAGCAGGGGCGAGCAGGTATGTTTCCTTGACCGGCGAGGATCGGGTGAAGCTGCAGCCGGCGACGAACGCGAGCGCGCCAAGCGCAAGCGCTATCGCCGCGCGGCGGGTGGTGTTGCGTCGGCAGGACGTCATGGCTTGCGCTCCAGCGGGGGCGGCGGCCCGCCAAAGAGGACGTTCGCCGGATAGCGCTTGGTCTCCTCGGTCAGGTCGCGCAGGTTGTCGGTGATGAGACGCAGATTGTCGATCGTTCTTGCGAGATCGGCTTCGCCGCCGCCCAGGATCCGGTCGAGCCGCGCCGAGCGTGCGCGAGAGATTCGCGACGGTCCTGGTGAGATTCGGGTCGTCCAGGATCGCGCGGGCGCGGGCGATCGCTGCGGCAGCATCGTCGGGAAGCTTCTGCAACGCCGGGTTGGCGAGCGTCTTGTTAAGCTCGGCATTGCTCTTGCGGAGCTCGGCGAGCAACGCGACGCCCTCGTCCGAAAGCTTCTTGCTGTCGATGTTGTCGAGCGTCTTCTCGAGCTTGCTGAGCACGCGCTCGGTGTGCTGAGAAATCGTCTTGGTGTCGATCGCGTCGATGCGCGAATTGGTCGTCACCAGCAGCTGGTTCAGATGCTTCGCCACTCCCTCGATGTCGAGCTTGGCGAGCCTGTCGATGATGTCGGACACCGCATTGACGATCGCGGCGACAGTCGAATGCGTGCTCGGAATGTAGATGTTGTCGGGAACCCAGTCGATCGGCAGCACCGGCGGCGGCGGATCGACATAGTCGATCTCGAGATAGCTCGTGCCGGTGATCCCCTGCGGCGCGAGGCGGACGCGCAGCCCGCGCTCGACCTCCTGCGCCGCGGCCTCCGGGCTCGTGATGTCGCCGGCGCCGGCGCGACCACCCAGCAGCCGCGGCTCGATCTGCGCCTCGACCAGCACGTAGCGCGCACGCAGCGCCATCGGCTCATCCTGCTGGTATTTGTTGTAGGTGAAACCGATGCTCGTCACCTCGCCGATGGTCACGCCGCGGTATTTGAGCTTCGAGCCGATGTCGAGTCCCTGCACGGATTCGTTGAAATAGGACTCGATCGGTGACCTTCTGCTGGAACCAGCGGCCGGAGCCGATCACCACCAACAGCACGACGCCGGCGATGATCGCGCCGATCACGAACAGGCCGAGCTTGAAATAGTTGGCTTTTAGGCTCATCGGGAGGGGACAGACTCAGGCGGTGGCGGACTCGGCTTCGCGGCGGAAGAAGGCGCGCACGCGGGGGTCGGAGGTCTCGTCGCGCAGGCGACGCGGGTCGCCTTCTGCGATGATACCTTTCGCTTGGCGATCGAGCAGGATCACTCGGTCGATCGCAACGAAAA
Organism: uncultured beta proteobacterium; assembly: GCA_963733985.1. Classification (GTDB taxonomy): domain Bacteria; phylum Pseudomonadota; class Gammaproteobacteria; order Burkholderiales; family Casimicrobiaceae; genus CAIWHR01. Next base: position 3,152 of record CAVTFF010000025.1, read on the forward strand.
TACTGCCGAGGTCGTGCGTGACGACGACGAACGTGACGCCGAGGTTGTCGGCGAGCCGGCGGATCGGTCGCGTCGAGCGATGCCGCGGTGATCGGGTCGAGGCCGGACGACGGCTCGTCGAGGAACAGGATCGCCGGATCGAGCGCCATCGCGCGCGCGATGCCCGCGCGCTTCTGCATGCCGCCGGAAAGCTCCGCGGGAAGGTGCCCGGTGAACGCTTCGAGTCCGACCAGCTCGAGCTTCATCCGGGCGACGAGATCGATCGCGTCGTCGGGCAGATCGGTGTAGACCTCGAGCGGCAGCCGCACGTTCTCGAGCAGCGTCATCGACCCGAACAGCGCGCCCGACTGGTACATCACGCCGAACCTGCGCTGGATCTTCTCGAGCGTCGCCTCGTCGGCCGTGACGATGTCGTCGCCGCCGATGAAGACATGCCCGGAGATCGGCGGGTTCAAGCCGATCATGTGCTTCATCAGCGTGCTCTTGCCGCATCCCGAGCCGCCGAGGATGCCGAACACCTCGCCGCGCCGGATTTCGAAACTGATGTGCTCCTGGATCGCGACGTCCTCGTAGCCGGCGAAGACGTCGACGACGCGGATGATCGGCTCGCCGCTCTCGTCCATGCGTCAGATGTTGAGCAGATAGTAGGCGACGGCGAACAGGCCATCGACGACGACGAGCATGATGATGCCCGTCACGACGGCGCGCGTCGCCGAATCGCCGACGGCAGACGCGCCGGCCGCCGTCTCCAGGCCCCGCAGGCAGCCGATACCCGCGACGAGCATCGCGAACACGAACGATTTGACAAAACCGGCAAGGAAGTCGGTCATGGTGACCGCGCTGTCGACTTCCTTCAGGAAGGTGACGAAGGGAATCGAGAAGGATTGCATCGTCAGCGCGCCGCCAAGGAGACCGATCAGATCGGAGAACAGCACCAGCAGCGGCGTCATCAGAATCGCCGCAATGATCCGCGGGGTGACGAGAAAACGAACGGGATTCAACCCCATCGTCGTCATCGCGTCGACTTCCTGATTGACCTTCATCGTGCCGATCTCGGCTGCGAATGCAGCACCCGAGCGGCCGGCGAGCAGGATCGCGGTCATCAGCGGACCCAGCTCGCGCAGCATCGAAAGGCCGATCAGGTCGGCGACGAAGATTTCCGCGCCGAATCGTTTCATCGGCACGGCCGACTGGAACGCGAGGATCATCCCGAGCAGGAACGAGATCAGCCCCACGATGGGCAGCGCGTCGGCGCCGACGCGCTCGCAGATCCGCCAGACGTCCTTCCAACGTACGTTGGCGGGGTGAGTCGCCGCATGCAGCAGCGCCGAGGTCGTCTCTCCGATGAACGAGACCTGCAGCCTGATGTCGCGCCAGACGCCGTAGGCAGCGAAGCCGATTTCCTCGACGGCGGGGCGGCGTTTCGGCTCGGGATCGAGGTCGTGCTCGAGGAGCTTGGGATCGAACTGCTTCAGCAGCGCTTCGATCGACGGCTTGAGGTTCGTGACCTCGACCTTGCCTTCGCGCACCTGGCGCAGCAAGTCAACGAACAGCGCGACGCCGGCACCGTCGCAGTAATCGACTCCGGCGGCGTCGATGACGATCGCCCGTTGCGGCGCTTCGGCGGCGGCCCGGCGCGCCGTGTCCCACACCTCGGGAATCGTCGTCGCGTCGAGACGGCCCGTGACCGCGAGAACGCGGCGGCCGTCGGGTTGATCGGTGATCGCGAGCGCCGCCATGCCGGGTAATTTCGCCGTCGCGCCCGACTATTCGACGAGGTCGACGCTGTTGCCCGAGACGCGCACGCGATCGCCTTCGATGACGTACGGCTCGTAGTTCAGCGTCGCGACCCGCGTCTGGCCGTTGTCGAGCTTCACCGTCACTTCCCAGCGCGGCTGCTCGTAACTGTTCGGTTTCCTCCGGTACGACGCGCCGCCGGCGGAGCCGATGATCACCAGACCCTGGTTGGACAATCCCGGTCCGAACTGGAAGCTCGTCATTCCGGTCGGCTGCGATCCCAGATCCGAGCTACCGCCGACACCGACGCCCGCGCCGAGCGGTGTCCACGACTGCTTCACCGTCGTCTGCCGGATCGACACGACCTTGCCGCACTGTCCGCAGTCGGCAGATGGCGGCGCCGCAGCCGTCTCCGACGCGGGCTTCGTCGCAGCCGACGGCATTGCGGGTGGCGGCGGTTGCGCGCTCGCAGCCGCCACAGCGAGGGTCAGCGCCGCTGCAGTGGCGAGTCCGACTCCCCGCGGAACGGCGCTCATTGCCTCACTCCGGCAACGTGTTGAGATAGAACATCGCGTGGAGCAACGGCCCGGGCCTGCCGAGGCCTCCGAGCCAGTGCTGGAAAATGGGGTCGATGTCGCCGCTGCGATAGAGCCCGACGAGCGCGCGGTTCACTGCGAGGCGGAAGTCGGGGTCGCCGCGACGGAGAACAAGCGCATAGGGCTCGTAGGAAAAGTCGCTCGCGATCAGGGTGAAGCTCTCGGGGAACTGGGCGCGAATCCGCAGCTCCGCGAGCACCGTGCGATCGCCCGCGTAGCCGTCGACCTTGCCTTGCGTAAGGAGCGTCATGCCTTCGGCGCCGTTCTTCACGTGCACCAGCACCGCCGGCGCGTCCAGCGTGGCAAGCTCGCGCGTCAACGCCGGTTCGGTCGTCGTGCCCGCGATCACGGCGATCCGCTTGCCCTTGAGGTCAGTCATCCGGACGAGTTTCGATTTCGAGCGCACCATGACGCTGCCGCCGTCGACGAAGATCGGGACGCTGAAATCGACCACCTGCATCCGCGACAGCGTCATCGTCGTGGTCCCGCAGACGGCGTCGACCTTGCCGTTCGCGACTGCGTCGAGACGTGTCGACGCGTCGACGGGCAGCCACTCGACCCTGAGGTCCTTCAACGCGAGTTCCTTCTGGATCGCCATCGCGACCCTCGTGCAGAGGTCGACGCTGTAGCCGCGGACACGGCCCTTGCGGTCCTTGAACGAGAACGGCGCCGCGCCGTCGCGATAGCCGAAAGTGATCGCGCCGGTCTCCTTGATTCGATCAAGGGTCGCGGAGGCGGCGAATGCGGGTGTTCCGAGCACGGCGCCGGCTAGTGCCAGCGCGACGACGAATAATGACGTGCGATCCATTGCAAATCGACCCTCCCCAGGACCGCGCCGAGTGTAGCATGCCTGCACCGAGGTCCGCAGGCGAGCGCAGCGTCGATCACCGACCTTCGCACCGGCGGCATTCGGGGCTCTCGCGCCACTGCGACGATCCGCGATCAGCCGCGCTTTCTCGGCACGCTCGCAACCGTGCGCACGCTATAATCGACGCCGCTCGCCGTGGCCCCGCCGAGGGTGCGAGCGGTGGAGAGCGGCATCCTCTTCGAACGCGGCGCCGTCGCCGCTCGCATCGCTACCGGAGATCCCAGTGAATCGCATCGCGTCGTTGTCGATTGCAGTCGTCGCCCTCGCACTGGCCGCAGGCTCGGCCCTCGCCCAACAGACGGCCGCGCCCGCGAAGGGTGCGCCCGTACGGACCGCGTCCACCTTGCCGGACACGCTCTCGAAGATCAAGGCCGCGCAGAGGATCAACGTCGCTTTCTCCGGCGACTCGCTGCCGTTTTCCTTCGTCGGCAAGGACAACAAACCCGCCGGCTACTCGATCGATCTTTGCCAGCGCATCATCGCGCACATCGGCCGGACGGTCGGCGTTCCCGATCTCAAGGTCAACTGGCTCGTGGGCACCGTCTCCGAACGGCTGGCGATGGTGGCGTCGGGCAAGGCGGACCTCGACTGCGCGAACACGACGGCAACGGCCACGCGGATGCAGAACGTGGATTTCTCGTCACTCGTGTTCATCGATGGCGGCGGGTTTCTCGTCAAGGCCGGATCGAAAGTGGAGAAGCTTCCCGACCTCGCCGGCAAGAAGATCGGGGTGATCGCCGGAACAACGACCGAGATCCGCCTCGACACGATGCTGCGGCAGCGGCTCGTCAACGCGAACGTAGTGAAAGTGCGCGACGGCAACGAAGGCATCGCGATGCTCGAATCGGGGTCGCTCGATGCGTTCGCGAGCGACAAGGTGAAGCTGATCGGTCTCGCCGCGCAGGCGAAGGACCCGGGCGCGCTCGCGCTGCTGCCCGAGGACCTGTCGATCGAGCCCATCGCGTTCGCACTGCCGCGCAACGACTCCGCATACCGGCTCGAGGTCAACAAGGCGTTGACGCAGATTTACGTTGGTGGCGACCTCGAGGCGATCTTCCAGCAATGGCTGGGCAAGATTGGCCGGCCCTCGGGGCTGCTCGCGGCGATGTATCTGTTGAACGCACTCCCGAATTAAGCCCCACGGCCCACGCTGGGGGGAACCGGCGGCCGCAGCCGCAATCAAACGGTTGGTCCGAGGGGCTATAATTGAGGGCATTCCCGGCCTGGGGTCGCTGCCGTCCGGGAACCCGTGATCACGCGATTCAATCGCACCAAGGAGAACGTAAATGATGAAAAATCTACTCCGCTATACCGGTATCACCCTGCTCGTTGCCGCATCGTCGGCACTGTTCGTTACTGCTGCGCAGGCCCAATCGGAGCAGCAACAGCTCGTCAACAGCGCCGAGACCACGCTGTCGAATTTCCTGCGCGACCCCCAGATGACCTGGCTGCAGAAGAACATCGGCCGCGCCAAGGGCGTCCTGATCGCGCCCGAAGTCGTCAAGGCAGGGTTCATCTTCGGTGGATCGGGCGGCCGGGCTGTGCTGCTGGGTCGCGGTCCCGACGGCAAATGGCATGGTCCAGTGTTCTACACGCTGGCAACGGCGAGCGTCGGCTTCCAGGCAGGCATCCAGGCATCCGAGAACATCACGCTGGTGATGACTGAAAAAGGCCTCAACACGCTGCTCGCAACTTCGGTCAAGCTGGGCGGCGACGCGAGCGTCGCCGCGGGTCCCGTGGGGGCCGGAGCGGCCGGCGACGTCACGACCGATTTCGTCGCCTTTGCCCGGGCCAAGGGCGTCTACGGCGGCCTCAATCTCGACGGCACCGTCATCACGGCCAACAATGAATGGAACAACGCCTACTACGGCAAGAGCGTCCTCGCGCCGGATATCCTCGTGCGCGCAACCGCTCACAACAAGGCCGCCGACAAGTTGCTTGGAGAGGTCGCCCGAGCGGCGAAGTAGCTTTCGGGCCGTATCGTCCATCTCGAGGGCCCCGCGCGGGCCCTCGCGTTTTTCTTGCGTAAGGCGTGTAATCGTCAAGCGATGAGCGCGACGGCACGACCCGCAGTTGAGCATTGGCCCGACGCGCTGGCCACGGCGCTGCAACGCGCCGGGCGCGTGGTGCTGGTGACCGTTGCCGATGCGCGCGGCCCGACGCCGCGCGAATCCGGTGCGACGATGATCGTCGGCGCAGCCAGCGTCGCAGGCACGATCGGCGGCGGATCTCTCGAGTTCGAGGCGACGCGGATCGCGCGCGAGGCGCTGGCCCGACGCGACCCGCCGGCGGCTGCGTGGCTCGTGCGCTTTCCGCTTGGGACCAAGCTTGGTCAGGCTTGCGGCGGCGTCGCCACCATCGCGTTCCAGACGATCACCTCGGATACCGCGGCCTGGCTCGAGCCGGCACGCGCATGCCTGCGCACGCAGCCGATGATCGCGCTCGTCGCACGCATCGGCAGCGGCTGCGATGCGGGTGCGCGGCTTCTCGTCACCGCCGACGACGCGCGCGGCACGCTCGGCGATGCGTCCGCCGATTCGGCGGCGATCGCCGCGGCGCGCGAGCGCCTGGGGGCGGGCCCAGGCGACGCGAAGGCCGGTTCCGGCGTGATCGAGCGCAACGCGGCGACGTTGTTCATCCATCTTGTCCGCCGCACCGATTTCTCGGTGCTCGTCTTCGGCAACGGGCATGTCGGTCGTGCGCTCGTGCATGTGCTCGGAGCAACGCCCGCGCGCGTGACGTGGATCGACGAGCGAGCGGAGGGTTTTCCCGCCGACGTTCCCGTGAACGTTGCGATGGTTGCGACCGACGCCCCGGAGACCGAGTTGCGCACGGCGCCAACAGGCAGTTTCGTCGTGATCCTGACGCACAGCCATGCGCTCGATTTCGGATTGGCCATCGCGGCGTTGGCACGAAGCGACTGGCGTTACATCGGCATGATCGGCTCGGGCGCAAAGCGCGCGCAGCTCGCGGACGAGCTCGCGCAGCGCGGATTCCCACCGGAGGCGCTCGCACGCATCACGATGCCGATCGGCGTCGCGATTGCACCGATCAGGAGCAAGGAGCCGGGTGCCATCGCGGTCGCGATCGCGGCGGAACTCTTGGCCGTTCGCGAACGCACGGCACCGCAGCCCACCGCCCGTACCACCGCCGGAACGCGGTAGCAGGATGCACGCACTTCCCCGCCTGCGGCTATCCGGAATTACGAAGGCATACCCGTCGGTCGTCGCCAACGACGCCATCGACCTCACCGTCCTGGCGGGCGAGATCCACGCGGTGCTCGGGGAAAACGGCGCTGGAAAGTCGACGCTGATGAAGATCGTCTACGGCGTCGTCGAACCGGACGCGGGGACGATCCGCTGGAACGAAACGCCGGTGACGATCGGCAATCCGGCGCGCGCGCGAAAGCTCGGGATCGGGATGGTGTTCCAGCATTTCTCGCTGTTCGAGACGCTGACCGTCGAAGAGAACATCGCGCTTTCGCTCGATGCCGAGCAATCCGACGGCGGGCTCTCTGCGCGCATCCGGGATGTTTCCGCTCGGTACGGCCTGCCGGTCGACCCCAGGCGCCACATCCATTCGATGGCGGTCGGCGAGCGGCAACGCGTCGAGATCGTCCGTTGTCTGCTGCAGGATCCGAAGCTCCTGATCATGGACGAGCCGACGTCGGTGCTGACGCCGCAGGCCGTCGAGAAACTCTTCGAGACGTTGAAACGACTCGCTGCCGGCGGCTGCAGCATCCTCTACATCAGCCACAAGCTCGACGAAATCCGCGCGCTTTGTCATCGCGCCACCGTGCTGCGGGCGGGAAGGGTCAGCGGCGAGTGCGATCCCCGGGCGGAGACGCCGCACACCTTGGCCGCAATGATGATCGGCGGCGACCTCCCCCAGCCGCGGCATCGGGCCGCGCGCGCGCAAGGCGCCGCGGCGCTCGTCATCAAGCATCTCGCGATTGCGACGGACGATCCGTTTGGCGTCACCTTGGCAGACGTCAACCTGACCGTGCACTCGGGCGAAGTGCTCGGCATCGCAGGCGTGACCGGAAACGGACAACGCGAGTTGCTGGCCGCAATCAGCGGCGAGCGACCGGTCGCCGACGCGCAAGCAGTCATCATCGACGGCGTGCCGGCGGGGCGTCTCCACGCCGGGGCGCGTCGCGCGCTTGGATTTTCGTTCGTGCCCGAGGAGCGGGTCGCGCACGGTGCGGTCCTGGAGATGTCGCTCACGGAAAATGCCCTTCTCACCGCGCAGCGGCGCGATCTCGTGCGCCACGGCTTCATCCGCTGGGATGCCGCGCGCGATTACGCTGCGGCGATCATCGACGCGTACAGCGTCAAGGCCGCCGGCCCTGCGGCCGCGGCGCACAGCCTCTCGGGCGGGAACCTCCAGAAATTCATCGTCGGACGCGAGATCCTGCAACGTCCGAAGGTGCTCCTCGCCGCGCAACCGACATGGGGTGTGGACGTCGGCGCCAGCGCGCAGATCCGGCAGGCGCTCATCGACCTGCGTGATGCCGGCGTCGCCGTGCTCGTCGTCTCCGAGGATCTGGAGGAGCTGTTCGAAATATGCGATCGCCTCGTCGTGATCGCGCAGGGACGGCTGTCCGCGTCGATGCCGACGCGGGAGACCAACGCCGAGGCGATCGGCCTGATGATGAGCGGCTCGTTCATCGCGCCGGGCGCAACGGGCCATCCAGCATTCTCGCCAGCGGGTGCGATCAGCACATGAGCGCGGCGGGCGAAACCGGGGACGCAGCGGCGAGCGCCGCAAGCGTGAGGGGACGATGAGGATACGCCTCGAAGCGCGCCAGGAGCCCTCGCGCATCGCCGGCGCGCTCTCGCCGATCCTCGCCGCGGCGGCGACCCTCATCGTGGGTTTCGCGCTGTTCGCCGCACTCGGCAGGGATCCGTGGCAGGCGTTGCATGTTTTTTTCGTGAAGCCGATCGAGACCCGCTATGGCGTCGGGGAACTGCTGCTCAAAGCGGGGCCGCTGATGCTCTGCGCGGTCGGGCTCGCGGTGGGCTACCGCGCCAACGTCTGGAACATCGGCGCCGAAGGGCAACTGACGATGGGCGCGATCTGCGGCGGCGGCGTCGCGCTCGCGTTGCACGATTCGACCTCCGCGCTCGTATTGCCGGCGATGCTCGTCGCCGGTGCGGTCGGCGGCATGGCATGGGCGGCGATTCCCGCGTTCCTGCGCACTCGCTTCAACGCGAGCGAGATCCTCGTATCGCTGATGCTGGTCTATGTCGCCGGCTACACGCTGTCGCTGCTGGTCCAGGGCCCGTGGCGCGATCCCGAGGGCTACAACTTCCCCCAGTCGAAGATGTTCGGCGCCGCGGCGCTGCTGCCGAATCTCCTTTCCGGGACGAGACTTTCCATGAGCTTCCTGATCGCGCTTGCCGCTGTCGCGGCAGGATGGCTGTTCATGAAGCGAAGTCTCTCCGGTTACCGGATGCGCGTCGCGGGGCTCGCGCCCGCCGCCGCCAATTACGCCGGTATCTCGCTCGCGCGCACCGTGTGGATCGGCATGCTGGCGGGTGGCGCCTGCGCGGGAATCGCAGGCGTAAACGAGATCGCCGGCCCGCTCGGACAGCTGATGCCGTCGATCTCGCCCGGATACGGCTTCGCTGCGATCATCGTGGCCTTCATCGGCCGGCTGCATCCGGTGGGCATCCTGTTCGCGAGCCTGCTCCTGTCGCTGCTCTATCTCGGTGGCGAGGCGGCGCAGATGGGCTTGCAGCTTCCCTCGGCCGTCACCGGACTGTTTCAGGGGACGCTGCTCTTCTTTCTGCTCGCCGCAGACGTCCTCGTCAATTATCGGCTGCGCGTGCTTCCCCCCGCGCCTGCGGAGGTTGCCCCGTGAGCACCGCACTCATTCGCGCCGAAGGGCCGCCCCGAGACGCGAATTGCTCCCCCTCGGGGGGCAGCGCAGCGGCGAGCGCCGCAAGCGTGGGGGCCCACATTCGCGCCGAAGGGCCGCCACGAGGCGAGAATTGCTCCCCCTCGGGGGGCAGCGCGGCGGCGAGCGCCGCAAGCGTGGGGGCCCACTGACGATGGACCATGCAGCCGAGCTCTTGGTCCTGATGCTCGCCGCCGGCACGCCGCTCGTATTCGCGGCGCTGGGTGAGCTCGTCACCGAAAAGGCGGGCGTGTTGAATCTCGGTGTCGAGGGCATGATGCTCGTCGGCGCGCTCGCGGCGTTCGCGGTCGCTGCGACGACCGGCAACGCGTGGCTCGGCGTTATCGCCGGCGTTGCCGCGGGTTCCGCCCTGTCGATCGTCTTCGCGGTGCTGACGCTGTCGCTGCTCGCCAATCAGGTCGCAGCCGGGCTTGCGCTTTCGCTTTTCGGCGTCGGGCTCTCCGCGTTCGTCGGAAAGCAGTACGTGAGCATCGTCATCGAGGGTATCAAGCCGTTCACGATTGCCGGAGCGACCGACGTTCCGGTGATCGGGAAGCTGGTATTCGGTCACAATCCGCTCGTCTACCTCTCGCTGGTGCTGTTCTTCGCGATCGACTATTTCCTCTATCGGACGCGTTCCGGACTCGTCGTGCGCGCCGTCGGTGAAGCGCCGCATTCGGCGCACGCCATCGGCTACCCGGTCGTGCGCATCCGCTATCTGGCGGTGCTGTTCGGAGGTGCGTGCGCGGGCCTCGCCGGCGCCTATCTCGCGGTCGCCTACACGCCGCTTTGGACCGAAGGCATGACCGCAGGCCGCGGCTGGATCGCGCTTGCGCTCGTCGTGTTCGCGACGTGGAAGCCGCGGCGCGTGCTCGCCGGCGCATACCTGTTCGGCGGCGTCACGCTCGTGACATTCCAGGCGCAGGCGAGCGGTGTCGCGGTGCCGTCGCAGATCCTCGCGATGCTCCCGTATCTCGCGACGATCGTTGTCCTCTCGATCATCTCGCGCGACGCGCTCGTGATCCGCCGGAACGCGCCGTCGTCGCTCGGCAAGCCGTTTCACCCCGCTTCGTAGCAGGCCCGACGGGCTCGTCGCCGCGGTACAATGCCGCGGCCCGCGCGGCCTCCGCGCCGGATCCCTTCGTCGCTCCTCCGGAACTCGAGAGATCGCCATGCCCTTATCGCGCCGCGCCGTGTTCTTCGTCCTGCTCGCCGCAGCGGCCGTGCTCGCTGCCTGCGGGAAGGAAGAGCCGAAGGCGCCGGTCACGGCCGCTCCTGCGCCGAAGGGAGCCGTTGCAGACGCCCTCAAAGTCGGTTTCGTCTACGTGAGCCCCATCGGCGACGCCGGTTGGACGTTCCAGCACGATTCCGGCCGCAAGGAGATGGAAAAGGCACTCGCCGGCAAGGTGACGACCAAGTACGTCGAAAGCGTGCCCGAGGGCGCCGACGCCGAGCGCGTGATCCGCGAGCTTGCGCAGGACGGGTACAGCCCGATCTTCACGACGTCGTTCGGCTACATGAACCCGACGATCAAGGTGGCGGAGCAATTCCCGAGCACGAAGTTCGATCACGCGACCGGCTACAAGACCGCGGCGAACGTCGGGACCTATAACGCGCGCTTCTACGAGGGCCGCTATCTCGCAGGCCAGGTTGCCGGCAGAATGACCAAGTCGAACGTTGCCGGCTACGTTGCCGCGTTTCCGATCCCCGAAGTGGTGATGGGGATCAACGCGTTCACGCGCGGGATGCGGAGCGTCAACCCGAAGGCGGAGGTGAAGGTGATCTGGACGAATTCATGGTACGACCCCGGACGCGAGCGCGAAGCCGCGGAGACGCTGATCTCCCAGGGCGCCGACGTCGTCACGCACCATACCGACTCGACGGCGACGGTGCAGGCGGCGGAGGCGAAAAAGGTTTACGCGATCGGCTATCACTCCGACATGTCGAAATACGGCCCCAATGCCCACCTGACCGCGGTGACGCATCAATGGGGCGACTACTACACGAGGACCGTCAGCGCCGCCCTCGCCGGAAAGTGGAAGCCGGAGACCGTCTGGGGCGGCATCAAGGAAGGCATGATCCGGATGGCGCCGTTCAATCCGGTCGTCCCGAAGGAGACGCAGGATCTCGTCAATAAGACCGCCGCCGACATCGCCGCGGGGAGGTTCCATCCCTTCACGGGCCCGATCAAGGACAGCGAGGGCAAAGAGCGTCTCGCCGCCGGAATCGTGATGGACGATGCGACGCTCTCGAAGATGGACTACTACGTCGAAGGCGTGCAGGGCAAGCTGCCGACGTCGAAATAGCATCGGCACGCGAGCGCGCTCGCGCGGATCAGCGCGCGGGCCGCAGCACGGCGAGCGTGCCGCCGACGATCAGCGCGCAGCCGCCGATCATCGCCAGCGTGATCGTCTCGCCGAGAGCAGCAGCGCGCCCCACAGCATGCCGAACGCGGGCATCAGGAACGTCACGGTCATCGCGCGCGTCGGGCCGACGTCCGCGATCAGCCGGTAATAGAGCAGGTACGCGATCGCGCTGCACACGAGCGCGAGACCGCAGGACGTTGGCGACGACCACGATCGTGAACGCGCCGGGCGGCGGCGCGAACGGAACCAGCGGCAGCAGGACCGCGCCGGCGAGGAACTGGCTCCACCCGGCGATCGCCAGCGGCTGCGCGGCGGCTGCGATGCTTTTCACCTAGATCCCGGCGAGCGCATAGCAGAACGCCGCGCCCAGGCACGCGGCGACCGCCCACGCCGAACATCGCGTCCGGCTGGACGGGCCCGGCACGGCTCACCAGCGCCACGCCGGCGGCGCCCGCAGCGAGCCCCGCCGATCTTCGCGCACGGTGAGCCGCTCGCCGAGCCACACCGCCGAGAGCACTGCGGCGAACAGCGGCGTCGCCGCGTTGAGGATCACCGAGTACGACGCCGGCAATGTGCAGCGCCGCGTACGCGAAGAGCAGGAACGGCAGCGCGGAATTGACGGCGCCGATCACGAGATAGTGCGCGCCAGAGCCGCGAGAGTTCGGCGTCGAAGCCGGTCGCGCGAACAGACGCACCAGCGCGACGCCGGCGATCAGCACGCGCGAGCGCCGCCGTGACGACGGGCCCGAGCACCGGCGCGAGCACGCGAATGAAGACGAACGACGCGCTCCAGATCGCCGCCAGCGCGACGAGCCGGCGCGACGTCGGCCGGCGCGCACGCTTCAGGCCGCACGCGCGCTGCACGACGCGTAGCCGCGACTCGAGCGCGAGCAGCGCGCGCTTGCGCTCGAGGCCGCCCGCGTAACCGGTCAGCGCGCCGCCGCCGCCGACGATCCGGTGGCAGGGCACGATCACCGACAGCGGATTGCGGCCGGTCGCGGCGCCGGCCGCACGAACGCTGCCGCGGCCGGCCGGCACGCAGCGCGAGCTCGCGCGTACGTCGATGGTCTGCGCCGAAGGGCACGCCGGCGATCGCCGACCAGACCGTCGCGCTGGAACGGCGTTCCGGCCGGCGGCGAGCGGCAGGTCGAAGCGGGTGCGCACGCCGGCGAAATATTCGCGAGCTGAGCCTGCGCGACCTGCAATGCGCGGATGCCGCGGCGTCGGGCGCCATGTCCGCGCCCGCATCGGCGGCTGGTACTTCTGGCCGTCGAAATAGACGCCCGACAGCGCATCGCCGCGCGCCGACGAGCAGCATGGCGCCCAGCGGGACCAGTGCGTACCGAACGAAATGACATCACTGTCTTCATGCGGCATTCCTCCACAGATGCATGACGGCGTAGGCGCGCCACGGGCGCCACGCCTCGCTCCGCGCGCGCGCGCGCGCCGGTCGGGTCTCGCCCATCGCCTTCAGCACGACGAGATCGTCGGCGAGGAAACGCGTCGGGCCAGCCAGCGCGCGCATCGCGATGTAGCTGCGCGGTCCACGTGCCGATGCCGGGCAGCGCGTCGAGCGCTGCGCGACCGTCGCGCTCGACGTCGGCGCCGGGCGTCGAGCGCGATGGTCGCCGGCCGCGACCGCCGCGCGAGCGCGATCGAGCGTCCGCGCGCGCGCGCGCGTGAGGCCGAGCCGCGCGAGCTCCGCGCCCGCAGCGCCGCGAGCGCGCCGGCCGGCGGAAACAGCCGCGTCAAGCCGCCGGCACGGCATCGGCATCGAGCGGCTGCGCCGAACGCGGCGGCGATCCGGCCGAGCAACGTGCGCGCGCGCGCGCACCGTGACCTGCTGGCCGACGACCGCGCGCACCGCCAGCTCGAAGCCGTCGAACGCGCCCGGGACGCGCAAGCCCGGGGTGCGCTGCGCGCCAGCGTCCCGAGCGCCGCGGCGATCGCGCTCCGGATCGCAGGCGAGGTCGAACGCGTGCTTGACGCGCGCGAGCACCGCGGGAACCGCGCGCGCGAGCGACGGCGACACGCTGACGCGCAGCGCAGGCTTGCGCGGCGACGCGGCGGACCTCGATCCAGCCCGGCGTGCGCGCGCCGCGGTGCGCGAGCGCGAGCGTGCGCCGATAGCGTCGCCGCGTCGACCGCCTCGACGCCGGCGATCGCGCGCGCGCGCGAGGAACGCGAGCATCGCGTCCCAGTCGTAGGGCGGCCGGATACGCGAGCTCGAAGCGCGAGCGCGCGCCGGCAGCGCACGCGCGGCGCGGCTCGCGCGCAGCCGTCCGCGGCGCCATCCGGTAGCGCGTCCTTGAACAGCGCGTTGAACCGGCGCAGGCTGGCGAAGCCGCTCGCGAGCGCGACCTCGGTCACCGGCAGCGCGGTGTCGGTCAGCAGGCGCTTGGCGAGCAGCAGCCGCTGCGTCTGCGCGTATTCGATCGGCGAGACGCCGAACTCGCGCGTCGAAGATCGCGCCGCAGGTGCCGGCTGGTGACGCCGACGCGCGCGGCGAGCGCCTCGATGCCGCCGTCGTCGAGCACGCCGTCCTCGATCAGGTCGACCGCGGCCTGCGCGAGCCGCGCCGTCGCGTCGACGCTCGGCGTTGCCCGGCGCGAGCTCCGGGCGGCAGCGCAGGCAGGGCCGGAAGCCGTCGACCTCCGCCGCGGCCGCGCTCGGGAAGAAGCGGCAGTTCTCGCGCCGCGGCATGCGCACCGTGCAGACCGGCCGGCAATAGATGCGCGTCGACGACACGCCGACGAAGAAGCGGCCGTCGAAGCGCGCGTCGTGCGCCGCGAGCGCGCGGTAGCAGCTGTCGGGGTCGAGGGGCATGGCGCGCATTATGGGCCGCGAGCCGCGACGCGCGCTCGCCGTTTTCGGACATCGAAATCGGCGTTGCGTCGGCGTGCGCGTGGCCCGGAGCCCCGTTCCCGGCTAGCGCCGCGGCCTTCGAACCCGTTGCGATGATCGAGCGCCGAAGGGGTCGGACGCTCTACGCGTGCGGCGCCTGCGTCTCTTGCGGCTCGACGTGGATCGTCACGTGCGCATTCGGGAGATGCGCGGTCAGCGCTGCCTCGATGCGGTCGCACAGCTGTGCGACTCGGCGACGTGGTCGTGCCGGGCACGAGCAGGTGGAACTCGAGGAAACGGCGCGCGCCGGCCTTGCGCGTGCGCAGCGCGTGGAAGCTCGCTCGGCCGGCAATTCGGCGCGGATCAGCGACTCGGCGCGCCTCACTTCCTGCGCCGGAAGCGCCGCGTCCATCAGTCCGTCGGCCGAGCGGCGGAGCAGATCGACGCCGGTCACGACAATGTGGATGCCGACCGCGATCGCCATCAGCGGATCGAGAATCGCCCACTGCGGCATTACCATGACGACGACCGAGTCCGGCCAGGATGCCGACCGAGGTCCAGACGTCGGTCATCAGGTGCTTCGCGTCGGCCTCGATGGTGATGCTGTCGTGCTGCCGCGCGACTTTCATCATGATGCGAGGTGAGGAGTTCATCGCGCCGGCGACGAAGGCGACGAGGATGCCCGGACCGAGGCGCTCGAGGGGCAGCGGCGCGATCAGGCGCTGGGCCGCGGAGGCGACGATCGCCACGGCTGCGACCATGATCAGCGCGCCTTCGACGCCGCTCGAGAAATACTCGGCCTTGTCGTGGCCGTAGGCATGCCGGTCGTCGGCGGGCTGCGCCGCCAGCGTGAGCGCGCCCAGGGCCACGAGGCCGGCCGCGAGGTTGACGAGCGATTCCAGCGCATCGGACCAGAGGCTCACCGACCCCGTCAGGAAATATGCCCCGAACTTGAGCACGATCGTGCCCACCGACGTTGCGATCGACAGGAGGGCCATGCGGCGGACGGCGTTCATGATGGTCGCTCGACAGCGTTTGAGCGTGGAAAGTCCAGCCGCCGGAGCGAAAAATCACACCGACCTCTTATCCACGGTGTCGTCATGGTAAGGGCGACCGCCATCTTTCGCGTTATCAAAGATCAAACTTCTGGCATTCTGCGAGGGCATGCCGGGCAAGGCTTGCGCCCGCCGGTGAGGAACCTCGCTCGCGTTCCGCTGTCGCTAGCAGAGGGGTCCTGATCCCCGGCCGCGTATCGTGCAGTAAAGGCCTACCGTGCGGCTTCCGGTGGCCGGTTACAAGAATCCGCCAACGATCATGCGACTGTCGCTGCGCTTCCTGATCCCGCTGATGCTCGCGCTTGGCGCCTTCGCGTACGTCGCGGTTCCGCTCGCCGACACGCTGATGCAGCGCTGGTTCGTCCGCGACCTCGACATGCGCTCGAGCCTGATCGCGGCGACCGTGCAGGAGCCCTGTCGAATCTGATCGTCGCCGGATCGACGCCGGCGATCGTGGCGTTCTTCAATCGGATGCTGCGCGACGAGCGGCTGTATGCGGTAGCGGTCTGCATCGACGCCAGGGCACGCCCCGATCGCGACCGCCAACTTTCCGCGCGAGATCGACTGCTCGGGGCTCGACGCCTATGCCGACGACGGCGAGCACGTGCTGCGGTCGGCGCAAGGGGCCGCTGCACGTCGCGGTGCGGCGACGTCGACCCCGACGTCACGCCCGACGCCCGGCTCGTGCTCGTGCACGACATGAGCTTCGTCGAGCGCCGCAGCGAGGAGACGCGCCGCTACCTGTTCTACTTCTTCATCGCGCTGGGCGCCGTGCATTGCGCTCATCACCGTCGTCATCGCGCAGCTGTCGTGGCGCGGCTGGGTGCACGGCTTGCGCGCGCTGCTGCGCGGCGAAGGGCATGCTCCGGCCGCGCGGCAAGGTCCACGGCGCCGGAGCTGCCGCCCGATCGCGCGCGACCTGCGCGAGCTGATCCGCGACCTCGAGCGCCAGTACCGCCCGCTCGACGAGCAGCCAGCGCATCTGGGACCCGGAGGCGCTGCGCGCGATGCTGCGCGGCGAACTGCGCGGCAACGACGTCATCGTCGTGTCCAACCGCGAGCCGTACATCCACGTGCGGCACGGCCGACGGCATCGAGGTCCAGCGGCCGGCGAGCGGCCTCGTCACCGCGCTCGAGCCGATCATGCGCGCGTGCTCGGGCACCTGGATCGCGCACGGCAGCGGCTCGGCCGATCGCGAGACGGTCGATCGCCAACGACCGCGTCGCGGTGCCGCCCGGAACACCCGCGCTACCAGATCCGCCGCATCTGGCTGATCGAAGGAGGAGGAAGCCGGCTACTACTACGGATTCGCCAACGAGGGCCTGTGGCCGCTCTGCCACATCGCGCACGTGCGGCCGACGTTCCGCACCAGCGACTGGCGAGTACTACCGCAGCGTCAACGCGCGGTTCGCCGACGCGGTCGTCGCGGAAGCCGAAGACGAACGACCCGATCGTGCTGGTGCAGGACTACCACTTCGCGCTCCTGCCGCGGATGATCCGCGAGCGCCTGCCCGACGCGACGATCATCACGTTCTGGCACATTCCCTGGCCGAATCCCGAGGCGTTCGCGATCTGCCCGTGGCGCGAGCGAGCTGCTCGACGGCCTGCTCGGCAGCAGCATCCTCGGCTTCCACACGCAGTTCCACTGCAACAATTTCGTCGACACCGTCGACCGCCTGCTCGAGGCGCGCGTCGACCGCGAAACGTTCACCGTCTCCTTCCGCGGCGCAGCTGACCGACGGTGCACCGCTATCCGATTTCGATCGAATGGCCGCCGGCGGCGCTCGCAGCCGGTCGACGAGCGTCCCCGACGGCGCGCAGCGGCCGTGCGCGAGCGCCTGCGGCCTGCCGCCCGACCACAGGCTCGGCGTCGGCGATCGACCGCCTCGACTACACCAAGGGCATCATGGAGCGCTTCCGCGCCGTCGAGCGCCTGCTGGAGCTGCAGCCGGAATGGATCGGCCGCTTCACCTTCGTCCAGATCGCGGCGCCGACGCGCGGCAGCATCGAGCGACTACCGCGACTACGCGGCGCGCGTGCGCGCGCTGGCCGACGCGCATCAACGCGCCGCTTCCCGGACGCCGCGCATCCGCCGATCATCCTGCTCGTCCGAGCACCACGAGCCGCGAGTCGGTCTACGAGTATCTATCGCGCCGCCGATCTCTGCTTCGTCAGCAGCCTGCACGACGGCATGAACCTCGTCGCCAAGGAATTCGTCGCCGCGCGCGACGACGAGCAGGGCGTGCTGATCCTGTCGCAGTTCACCGGCGCCGCGCGCGAGCTGCCCGAGGCGCTGATCGTCAATCCCTACGACGCCGACCAGTGCGCCGCGGCGCTGCACCTGGCGCTGACGATGCCGGCCGACGAGCAGCGCGACCGCATGCGCCTGATGCGCGGCGCTGGTCCGCGAATTCAACGTCTATCGCTGGGCCGGGCCGGATGCTGCTCGACGCGGCGGTGATGCGCCAGCGCGGCCGCTTCCAGCCGGCCGAAGCCGCGGCGCGGCCCCTCTGACGCGATGGGCCGACCGCACGCAAGGCTTCGCCCTCCCCCTCCCCTCGGCGCCGACCGTGCGCTGTTTCTCGACATCGACGGCACGCTGCTCGATCTTGCCGCAACTCCCGACAGTGTGCGCCCCGACGCTGGCGTCGTCGCGCTGTTGCGGGCGCTCTCGATCAGGCTCGGCGGCGCGCTCGCGCTTTCCACCGGGCGCGCGATCGCCGATGCCGACCGGCTATTCCCGGGGCTCACGCTGCCGATCGCCGGCCAGCATGGAAACGAGCGACGCATCGCCGATGGCTCGATGCGCCGCCACTCGCCGCCGGCGCGCGATCTCGCCCGGATGCGGCGTGAGGTCGAGCGGTTCGCTGCGCGCCATCCTGGTCTGTTGTTGGAAGACAAGGGTTATACGCTCGCGCTCCACTATCGGCTCGCGCCGCGCCTTGCCTCGCAGGTGCACAGGGTGCTGCGCGCGCAGGTTGCCGCGATCGGCGGCGCGTGGACGTTACAGGAGGGCAACAAGCTGCTCGAAATCAGGCCGTCCGATCGCGATAAGGGAACGGCGATCACCGACTTCATGACCGAGCCGCCGTTTCGTGGTCGCCTTCCCGCATTCGTCGGCGACGATCTGACCGACGAGTTCGGATTCACTGCGGTCGGGGAGCTCGGCGGTTGGCCGATCAAGGTCGGGCCGGGTCGTACCGCGGCGGGTTATCGGTTGCGTGACGTCGCCGCGGTGCGCGGATGGCTCGCGACGGTGCTGACGTCGCCGTCAGCGGCCCGGACGACCATCGGATAACAAGGCGGGGTCACCCTCCGCCGGCGCGGAACAGCGGTCGCACGTGCTCCACGGCGTAGCGCGCCATCAGGAACGCGGCCGCATTCCACGACTGGCCGGGCATCCCGCGCGGCGCGAACGTCAGACCATGCAGCCATTCATTGAATTGCCAGTCCGCGAGCGCGTTCGCGCGTGCGAGGTTCGCGAGTGCCGTGCGCGCTTTCGTCCGCATTCCCGCCGCGGCGAGCGCGCTCACCCAGAATCCGCCGATGAACGGCCAGATGCCGCCATTATGGTACTGGTGGGGAAGGTTCTGCCGGTGCCGCGACATGTAGGGTCGCCACAGGAAATCGTCGTCCTCGATCGGCACGCAGACGGTGCGCACCGGATACGGCGCGTCAACGCCCGCCCGTGAAAGCGCCCCGAGCGTGCGCCGCGTCGCGTGCAGGTCGGCCAGACCGCAAAGGATCGCGAGCAGGTTGCCGAAGACGTCGCCCTCCTCGCCAAAGAACGAGAAATTGACGAAGCTCAGATACAGTTCCCGATGGCGCGCCTTGCTCGTCACGTAGCGTACGAGCAGGCGCGCGCGGCGATATTCGGCGAGCTTCGCCGAGAATGGATGGAAGAGCGCATTGAAGCTCGCGTGCGTTTCCGCCCGGCGAGGCAGGCGGTACAGTCGCTTCACGAGGTGCCACAGCGCATTGGTGTAGAGGACGAATCCCGAGCGCGGCATGATGTCGGCCCAATCGCTCGCCTCGTTCTGCTGCAGCAGGAAGAAACCCTGGTGCTCCTGGCATTCGAGCCAGCGGACGGCGTTGTCGATGCGGCGGACCAACCGCCGGCGCAGCCCGCGATGCGGCCGGCGCCGGTCGAGGAACGCGATCGCAATGAGCCACCACAGCGTCGCGTCGATGCAGCCCAGGTACCAGAAGTCGGTCTCCGCGCGCTCGGTATCGACGAATTTCGGAATCTGCCCGTTCGCTGCCTGATGGTTCGCGAGCGTGACGAGACCGGCTGCGGCTTCGCGTTCGAGCAGCGCGTCGCCGGAAAGCACCATCCCGATTGCGCACACGGCGGCGTCGCGCCCGAAGACGGCTGCGTAGCCCCGCGCGCGGGCGCGCGCGCCCGGGGTCGCGGCGAGGATGCCGCGCGGAGACAGATTGCGGCGAAGCAGAGCGATCGCACGCGATGTGCACTCGTCGATCAGCGCGTGATCCTGCGCGCTCGTCCGCGGGGAACTCATCAGCGACAGTCTAGCAGCCGATATCGGGGAATCGGCCCACCGCGCCTTATCGTGCAGCGACCTGTTGCAGCAGCGCGAGGCTGCGCCCCTCGAGCGGGTAGGTTGCATGCGGCTCGAACGTGCCGTCGGCGACGAGGCGATCGTCGCGCGCGGTGTCGACGAGGACGCGCCAGCCGCTCGCGCCAAAGCCCGGCAGCGCGAACGCGATCGCATCGTCATGGGCGTTGAACAGCACCAGAAAGTTGTCGTCCTTGGCGGGCCGCCCGCGCGCGTCGACCTCGTCCAGCGCTTCGCCGCCGAGGTACATGCCGAGGCAGCGCGCGAAGTCGTGGTTCCACTCCTGCGCGGTCATCTCGGTGCCGTCCGGCTTGAGCCAGGCGATGTCCTTCGCCGGACTTCCCGAGAGCCCTCTGCCGTGGAAGAAGTGCCGCCGCCGAAACACCGGATGGTCGCGGCGGATCTGTATCAACCGTCGCACGAGCTCGAACAACCGCGAGTGTGCCTCGGCGATCGTCCAGTCGACCCAGCTCAGCGCGTTGTCCTGGCAATAGGCGTTGTTGTTGCCCTGCTGCGTGCGGCCGATCTCGTCGCCGGCGAGGAGCATCGGCACGCCCTGCGAGAGCAACAGCGTCGCGAGGAAGTTGCGCATCTGCCGGCCGCGCAGCGCGATCACCGCCGGATCGTCGGTCGGCCCCTCGACGCCGCAGTTCCACGACAGGTTGTGGTCGTTGCCGTCGCGGTTGTCCTCGCCGTTGGCCTCGTTGTGCTTGCCGTTGTAGGAGACGAGGTCGGCAGCGTGAAGCCGTCGTGCGCGGTGATGAAGTTGATGCTGGCGCGAGGGCTACGGCCGCTGCGGCCGTAGAGGTCGGACGAGCCGGTCAGCCGGCGCGCGAACTCGCCGATCAGGCCGCCGTCGCCCTTCCAGTAAGCGCGCATCGTGTCGCGGTACTTGTCGTTCCATTCGGCCCAGCCGGGCGGGAAATTGCCGACCTGGTAGCCGCCTTCGCCCAGGTCCCACGGCTCGGCGATCAGCTTGACCTGCGATAGCACCGGGTCCTGCCGCAGGATGTCGAAGAACGCGCCGAGCCGGTCGACCTCGTGCAGCTCGCGCGCGAGCGCCGAGGCGAGATCGAAGCGGAAGCCGTCGACGTGCATCTCGGTGACCCAGTAGCGCAGCGAGTCCATGATGAGCTGCAGCACGCGCGGGATGCTGCATGTCGAGCGTGTTGCCGCAGCCCGTGTAGTCCATGTAGTGGCGCCGGTCGTCGGCGCGCAGCCGGTAGTGCGACGCGTTGTCGATGCCGCGGAAGCACAGCGTCGGGCCGAGCTCGTTGCCCTCGGCGGTGTGGTTGTAGACGACGTCGAGGATCACCTCGATCCCGGCCGAGTGCAGCGTCTTCACCATCGTCTTGAACTCGTTCACCTTGCCCGACGCGGAATAGCGGGCGTCGGGCGCGAAAAAGCCGATCGTGTTGTAGCCCCAGTAGTTGCGCAGCCCCTGCTCGACGAGCCGGCGGTCGTCGACGAACGCATGCACCGGCATCAGCTCGACCGTGGTGACGCCGAGGCGCTGCAGGTAGTCGATCACCGGCGCCGTCGCGAGCCCCGCGTAGGTGCCGCGCAGCGGCGGCGGCACGTCGGGATGCTGCAGCGTGAAGCCGCGCACGTGGAGTTCGTAGATCACCATGTCGTGCCACGGCACGTCGGGGCGGCGGTCGTCGCCCCAGGTGAACGCCGGATCGATGACCTTGCACTTCGGCATCGCATGCGCGCTGTCGCGGCGGTCGAACGACAGGTCGGCGCGCCTGTGGCCGACCGTGTAGCCGAACAGCGCGTCGCTCCAGCGCAGCGCGCCGACGATGTTGCGTGCGTACGGGTCGAGCAGCAGCTTGTTGCGCGTTGAAGCGCAGGCCCTCCTCGGGTCGATAGGGCCCGTGCACGCGGTAGCCGTAGAGCATGCCCGGCCGCGCCTCGGGCAGGTAGCAGTGCCAGACCTGGTCGGTGCGCTCGGCGAGCGGAAGCGCTGCAGCTCGCGCCGGCCGGTGGCGTCGAAGATGCACAGGTCGACGCCCTCGGCGTGCTCGGAGAACAGCGCGAAGTTGACGCCCTCGCCGTCCCAGTGCGCGCCGCGCGGGTCGGGCCGTCCCGGCCAGACTGCGGTGATCGGCTTCATCGGAGATCCGAACGACGACGCAAGGACACGCGCACCCACCACCGCGTCCGGGTCAGAGCGGCGGCGGCCTGTGTCGCCGAAGGCGGTCTTGTCGTTGTCCTTGTCGGCGCGACCAGCGCTCGAGCAGTTCCGCCGCGCGCTTCTGCCCGCCGAGGCCGAACGCGAGCGCGAGGCCCAGCGCGATCGCCGCGACGATGATCAGGAACGTCTGGCGGATGATGTCGCCGAGGCCGAGCTGGTCGAGCGCGATCAGGACGACGAAGATCATGATCGCGTAGAGCGCGAGGCGGCCGAGCAGCCTCGGCGTCGCCGATGCCGATGTTGCGCAGTAGGTCGTGAGCGCGGTGCCGACGAAGCGCGCGAAGTAGGCGCCGAAGGCGAGGATCAGCACGGCGACCATCACCTTCGGCACGAACAGCACGACGCGCCCGACCAGGTCGGTCACGTAGGCGAGCTCGAGGCTGTTGAAGGCGATCATCAGCGCCGCGAGGATCACGAGCCAGTAGGCGAGCAGTCCCAGCACGGCGGTCGTGTCGATCTCGCCGCCGCCCTGCTGCAGGAAGTGGTCGATGCCGGCCTTCTCGGTGACGACGTTGAAGTTGATCGCGCGCAGCGCCTTGACGAGCGCGAAGCGGAGCGCCTTGGCGAGCAGCCAGCCGAGCGATGAGGATGACGATCGCGAGCAGCACCCGCGGCAGGAAGTCGCCGATCTGGTGCAGCGACGCCCGGATCGGCTCGAGCAGCATGTCCATGTTGTCCATCGCGTCCTCCTTGTCGCCTCGACGCGCGGTTCGCCGCGCCGGCGCGCGCGTCAGCGTCCCGATGCGCCAGAATATCGGGCAGGCCGGCGAGCGGAATGCGCACCCAGTCCGGCCGGTTGTCGACCTCGTAGCGCAACTCGTAGACCGCCTTTTCGAGCAGGAACAGCTCGAGCAGCGCCGCGCGCCTTCGCCGCGCGGCGAGCGCAAGCCCGGCGCCCGCGCGACGTCGTCGTAGCCGTCGAGGAACACCTGCGCGCGTCTGCTTCTGCCATTCGCGGCCGACGCGTCGTCGAGCGCGCGCTGCGCGTCGGGCGCGCTCGGGGCCGAGCGCGGGCGAGCGCCGCGTGCATCGCGTAGTCGAACGAGCGCAGCATGCCGGCGACGTCCTTCAGCGGCGACTGCTTCTGCGCGCGCTCGGCCATCGTGCGCGTCGGCTCGCCCTCGAAGTCGGCGATGACGAAGTCGTTCTGCGACGAGCAGCACCTGCCCGAGATGATAGTCGCCGTGCAGCGCGGGTCTTGGCGCGCGGCCGGCGGTCGCGCGCCGTGCGCGTCGATCCGCGCGAGGATCGCCTCGCGCGCGCGCGAGGAGCACGCCGCGCCGCCGCGCGCGCCGCCTCCGGCAGCGCCGCGCGGCGTCGCTCGAGGCGATCGAGCGCCGCGGTCGGCGTCCGCTGCGCGCGCTGCGTCCAGCGCCGCGACGTCGGCGGGCGTGATCGGCTCGGGATCGAACGCGGGGTCGCCGGTCGGGCGCGCGAACGCCGCGTGCAGCTCCGCGGTGCGCTTGCCGAGCGTGCGCAGCGAGCGCGAGGTAGCCGCCGTGCAGCGTCGATCGCCGTTCGCCGGCGGCTCGGTCTGCGGCGGCGATCGCTCGAAGAAGCGGTCGAGGTAGTTGAGCGTGTAGTCCCAGCCGTCGCCCTGGTTCGTCGACGTAGCCCTGCAGCAGCGCGAGCGTCGTCGTCGCGGCCGTCGTCGGCGACGTATTCGACGCTGCCCGCCACCGGCACGCTGTGCGCGAAATGCGCGACGTCGGTGAGGTAGCGGCCGATCTCGACCTCGGGATTGACGCCGGCCTGCAGCCGCCGGTAGCGCCTTGAGGAACAGCCGCTCGCCGAGCGAGACGATGGTGTTGCTGCTCTGCGCGCCCGGTGCGGCGACATGCAGCGGTCGTAGCCGGCTCGCCCGGCGAGCGCGGCGAACGCGCGCGTCGGCCTGAAGCGCAGCGTGCCGCGCGCCGACTTCAGTTCGCTCGCCCGCGCCGATCGCCGCGACCAGCGCGCGGCAGAACGCCTCGTCGCCGAACGCGTCGGCGAGCACGCCGACCTGCGCCTGCTGGCGCACCTTGGCGACGGTGAGCGGCGCGAGCGCGCGCAGCGTGTCCTCGTCCGCGTCCTCCCAGGCGAGCGTCAGCGGCAGGAAGTAGGTCTGCGCCTCGCCGCCGTCGCGCTCGACGCGCGCGAGCGCGACGAGCCAGCTGCGGTCGCCGCGCTTCCACTCGACGTGGTCGGCGAGCGCGACCGCGCCGCACCGCCTCGCCCTTCGCCGCGTACCAGCGCCGCCCCGCGACGAACGCCGGCAGCACTTCGCGCTCGAGCTGCGCGCGCACCTTTTCCGACATGCGCGATGCGCCACGGCACGACGCGGTCGCGGAACAGGCTCGCCCAGCCGTCGAACAGCACGAGCACCGGCAGCTCGTCGCGCGGCAGCCGCTCCTCGTGCCACGCCGGGCACGTCCTCGCCGGCGCGCGAGCCGGAACCAGAGGAAGCCGTGGCCGGCGAGCGTCAGCAGGTACGGCAGGTCGCCGATCGGCGGGAACGGCGTGCGGCCCATCAGCTCGACCGGCACGCGGCCCTTGAACGCGCGCGAGGTCGAGCTCGACCGGCTGCGCCGAGCGCGCGAGGTTGGCGACGCACAGGATGATCTCGTCGTCGTACTCGCGCAGATAGGCGAGGATCTTGCGGTTGCCCGGCCGCAGGAACGTGAGCGTGCCGCGGCCGAACGCCGCGAATGCCCTTGCGCACCGCGAGCATGCGCCGCGTCCAGTTGAGCAGCGACGACGGGCTCGCGCGCCTGCGCCTCGACGTTGACCGCCTCGTAGCCGTAGATCGGCATCCATGATCGGCGGCAGGTACAGCCGCTGCGGATCGGCGCGCGAGAAGCCGGCGTTGCGCTCGGGGCTCCACTGCATCGGCGTGCGCACGCCGTCGCGGTCGCCGAGGTAGATGTTGTCGCCCATGCCGATCTCGTCGCCGTAGTAGAGGATCGGCGAGCCGGGCATCGACAGCAGCAGGCTGTTCATCAGCTTGATGCGGCCGATGTCGTTCTCGAGCAGCGGCGCGAGCCGCCGGCGGATGCCGACGTTGATGCGCGCGCGCGGGTCGGCGGCGTACATCTGGTACATGTAGTCGCGCTCCTTGCTGGTCACCATCTCGAGCGTGAGCTCGTCGTGGTTGCGCAGGAAGATCGCCCACTGGCAGTTCTCCGGGATGTCGGGCGTCTGCGCCATGATCTCGATGATCGGGTGGCGGTCCTCCTGCGCGATCGCCATGTACATCCGCGGCATCAGCGGGAAGTGGTACGCCATGTGGCATTCGTCGCCGTCGCCGAAGTACTCGCGCACGTCCTCGGGCCACTGGTTCGCCTCGGCGAGCAGCAGCACGTTCGGATAGTGCGCGTCGATCAGCGCGCGGAGCTCCTTCAGCACCGCGTGCGTCTCGGGCAGGTTCTCGTTGTTCGTGCCCTCGCGCTCGAACAGGTACGGAATCGCGTCGAGCCGGAAGCCGTCGACGCCCATGTCGAGCCAGAAGCGCATGACGCGGAAGATCGCCTTCCGCACCTGCGGGTTGTCGAAGTTGAGGTCGGGCTGGTGGCTGAAGAAGCGGTGCCAGTAGTACGCCTTGGCGACGTCGTCCCACGCCCAGTTCGACTTCTCGGTGTCGGTGAAGATGATGCGCGTGCCGGCGTACTTGCTTCGGGTCGTCGCTCCAGACGTAGTAGTCGCGCTTCGCCGAGCCCTTGGGCGCGCGGCGCGCCGCCTGGAACCACGGATGCTGGTCGGACGTGTGGTTGACGACCAGCTCGGTGATGACGCGCAGCTCGCGGCGGTGCGCCTCGCGCACGAAGTGGTGGAAGTCGGCGCGCGTGCCGTACGACGGGTGCACGTTGCGGTAGTCGGCGACGTCGTAGCCGTCGTCGCGCAGCGGCGACGGATAGAACGGCAGCAGCCAGATCGTGTTGACGCCGAGGTCCTGGACGTAGTCGAGCTTCTCGGTCAGGCCGCGAAAGTCGCCGATGCCGTCGCCGTTGGAGTCGAAGAACGCCTTGACGTGCAGCTGGTAGATGATCGCGTCCTTGTACCAGTAGCGCGTCGTCGCCGCGGCCGTCGCGGCCGGCGGTCGCCGCCGTGCGGCCGCGGCGCGCTGCTGCGGGCAGGATCCGCCATCGGTCGCGGCTCCTACAGGAAGTAGTCGAAGTCGCGCTCGGTGCGCACGCGCCGGCGCAGCGCGGAAGATGTGCGCCGGCGCCCGCGCCGGGTCGAGCTGCACGAAATTGCGCGCGCCGCTCCAGAGGAAGCGCGCGCCGGTGAGCAGGTCGTGCACCTGGAACGGCGCGGTCGGGCTCGACGCCGAGCGCGGCGAGGTCGAGCGTCACCCAGCCCGACTGCGCGTGGTGCGGATCGAGGTTGACGACGACGAGCACGGCGTTGCTCGCTCGTCGGCGTCGATCTTGCGCGTAGCAGATCAGCTCGTCGTTGTCGATCGGCGAAGAAAGCGCAGCTCGCCGTCGCGCTGCAGCGCCGGATTGTCGCGCCGCGCGCGCGTTGACGCGCGCGATGAAGCGGCGCGAGGCTGTCCGGCGCGATCGAGGTCCCAGTGCCGCAGCTCGTACTTCTCCGAGTCGAGGTATTCCTCGCCGCCCGGCTCGCGCGGCGCGTGCTCGAGCAGCTCGAACGCCGGGCCGTAGATGCCGTAGTTGGCCGCCAGCGTCGCCGCGAGCACCAGCCGCGCCATGAACGCCGGCGCGGCCGCCGAACTGCAGGTACTCGGGCAGGATGTCCGGCGTGTTCGGCCAGCAGTTGGGCCGGAAGTACTCGCGCCCGGGCCCTGCGTCAGCTCGGTGAAGTACTCGGTCAGCTCGTGCTTGGTGTTGCGCCAGGTGAAGTAGGTGTACGACTGGGTGAAGCCGAGCTTGGCCAGGCGGTGCATCACCTTCGGCCGCGTGAACGCCTCGGCGAGGAAGATCACGTCCGGGATGCTCGCGCTTGATCCGCGCGATCGCCCATTCCCAGAACGCGAACGGCTTGGTGTGCGGATTGTCGACGCGGAAGATGCGCACGCCCTCGCCGATCCAGAACGCGAAGCACGCTCTGCAGCTCCTGCCACAGCGCCTGCCAGTCGCTCGGATTCGAAGTCGAACGGGATAGATGTCCTGGTATTTCTTCGGCGGGTTCTCGGCGTACTGGACGCTGCCGTCCGGCGCGCTGCCGGAACCACTCCGGATGCGCGTCGACGTAGGGATGGTCGGGCGCGCACTGGAACGCGATGTCGAGCGCGATCTCGAGGCCGTGCGCGCGCGCGCTCGCGACCAGGCGGCGGAAGTCGTCGAGCGTGCCGAGCTGCGGGATGGATCGCCTTGTGGCCGCCTTCCGCGCGCGCCGATCGCCCACGGGCTGCCGACGTCGTCCGGCCGCCGCCGCGAGCGTGTTGTTGCGGCCCTTGCGCCGCTCGCGGCCGATCGGATGGATCGGCGGCAGGTACAGCACGTCGAAGCCCATCTGCGCGACGTACGGCAGCCGCGCCTCGCAGTCGCGCGAACGTGCCGTGCGTGCCGGCGTCGCGGCCGCACGAGCGCGGAAACATCTCGTACCAGCGCGAGAAGCGCGCGCGCTGCGCGATCGACGACGAGCGGAAACTCGACCGGGTACGTCGTCGCGAGGCTGCGGTCGGGGTACCGCGCCGCGAGCGCGCGCGAGCTCGTCGTCGAGCGCCGAGCGGCGCAACATCGGCCGCGGCCTCGTCGCTTCGCGCAGCCGCGCGCGCCCATTCGCGCAAGCGCGCGCCGATCGCTCGCCGCGCGCCCGCGCACGCGGCTGCTGCGATCAGCTCGCGCGCCGACCAGCGCGGCGACGCGAAGGTCGTCGGCGTCGACGCGGCGCGCGAAGTCGTGCCGCCACGACAGGAAGGGGTCGACCCAGGCGCATGACCGTGTAGCGATAGCGGCCGAGCGCCGTCGACCGTGAACGCGCCGCGCCAGCGGTCGTTGCCGAGCGCGGTCATCGGCGTCTCGCGCCAATGCGGCCTCGTCGTCGCGGCGATAGCGCAGCACGCAGGCGAGCGACGTCGTGGCCGTCGGCGAAGCAGTCGGCCTCGACCTCGACCGTCGCCGACGACGCGCTTGACGGCGAAGCGGCCGCCGTCGACCGCGGGCGTGATGTTCTCGATGACCGCGCGCGCGCGCGCCGTCGCACGGCAAATGCCTGCGGCACCGAGATGTCGTCTTTTGCCGCGGCATCGGCATCAGCGCGTGTCCGGCGCTTGAGGAACACGTCGCCAGCGGCGGCAGCGTCAGCGCCAGCGAGTGAAAGCGGCCGTGCGCCGGCACCGGCGCCGCGTCGACGCCGCCGAGGTTGCCGATGCCGCTGCCGCCGTAGATCGGCGCGTCGCTGTTCGAGCACCTCGCGCCAGAGCCCGCCCTCGGGCACGCCGACGACGTAGTTCGTGCGCGGCACCGGCGTGAAGTTGCACACGACGAGCACCGGCGGTCCGTGCGCGCGGCCGGCGCAGGAAGCTGATCACGCTGCGCTCGGCGTCGCGGCAGTCGATCCACTCGAAGCCGCGCCGGCTCGAAGTCGAGCTCGTGCAGCGCCGGCTCCGCGCGTAGCAGCGCGTTGAGATCGGACACCCAGCGCTGCACGCCGGCATGCTCGGGATACTGGCAGCACGTCCCAATCGAGGCTGCTCGTCGTGTGCCCACTCGCGCCGCTGGCCGAACTCGCCGCCCATGAACAGCAGCTTCTTGCCCGGATGGCCCCACATGTAGCCGAACAGCAGGCGCAGGTTGGCGAACTGCTGCCAGCCGTCGCCGGGCATCTTGCCGATCAGCGAGCCCTTGCCGTGCACGACCTCGTCGTGCGACAGCGGCAGCACGAAGTTCTCGGTGAACGCGTACCAGATCGAGAACGTGAGCTGGTCGTGGTGATACTTGCGGTAGATCGGCTCCTGGCGCAAGTAGTCGAGCGTGTCGTGCATCCAGCCCATGTTCCACTTCATGCCGAAGCCGAGGCCGCCCAGATGGACACGGCCGCGACACCATCGGCCACGCCGTCGATTCCTCGGCGATCACCTGCACGCCGGGATGATCGCGGTAGACCGCCTCGTTCAGCTGGCGCAGGAACTGGATCGCGCCGAGGTTCTCGCGGCCGCCGTGCACGTTGGGGATCCACTCGCCCGCCTTGCGCCCGTAGTCGAGGTAGAGCATCGACGCGACCGCGTCGACGCGCAGCCCGTCGACGTGGTACTTGTCGAGCCAGAACAGCGCGCTCGACAGCAGGAACGCGCGCACCTCGTGGCGATCGTAGTTGAAGATCGAGCTGTTCCACTCGGGGTGAAAGCCCTGGCGCGGGTCGGCGTGCTCGTACAGGTGCGTGCCGTCGAAGTACGCGAGGCCGTGCGCGTCGGTCGGGAAATGCGACGGCACCCAGTCGAGGATCACGCCGATGCCGTGCTGGTGCAGCACGTCGACGAGGTACATGAAGTCCTGCGGCGTCGCCGTAGCGCGCGGTCGGCGCGAAGTAGCCGGTCGTCTGGTAGCCCCACGAGCCGTAGAACGGATGCTCGGTGATCGGCATCAGCTCGACGTGCGTGAAGCCCGTGATCGCGGACGTAGTCGGCGAGCGGCCGCGCGATGTCGCGGTAGGTCGGCAGCCGATTGTCGGGTCGTCGCGCCGCCACGAGCCCAGGTGCACCTCGTAGATCGACATCGGCGCGTCGAGCGCGTTGTGCGCGCGCGCGCGAGCGCATCCACTCGGCGTCGCCCCACGCGTAGTCGAGCGTCCAGGCGCGCGAGGCGGTCGAGCGGCGGCACTTCGGCGTAGAAGGCGAACGGGTCGGCCTTGTCCATCGTCCGCGGCCGTCGCGCGCCGACGATGCGGTACTTGTAGCCGTCGCCCCGCGTCACCGCCGGCGACCGTCGCCTTCCCAGATGCCCGATCCGTCGGCCGCGGCCGCGAGCGGGTTCGCGCTCGGCGTCCCAGCCGTTCAACTCGCCGATCACCGATACGCGCGACGCGTTCGGCGCCCACACGCGAAACGTCGCCCCGCCAGCACCGAGCTGGCAGCCCATCTCGCGTAGAGGCGACCGTGCGTGCCCTCGCGGAACAGGTAGACATCCTGCTCGCCGAGCAACGGTTTGTTCTTCTCCATATCCGATCCCGGCTTGCTGCGACATTGCGGCGAATGGGGTGACTCGCGCGCTCTATGCTACGCCGCCCCGGGGCGCGCAGGCGCCTCCTCGGGCCGCACCTGTCGGAAAAGACCATGCAGGTGAACCATCGGTTCCTGCTTTCCACGCTTGTAAAGATTGCAAACCTCGCGATGTCCGACGCGCGGTCACACGTTGTCGCGTTGCACGACCTCGCCCATCGCTTCGAGGAGAACCTGCGGCTCCTGCGCGCCCGACACCGCGACGCTGTTCCCGAAGATGAAGAAGGGCACGCCGCCCACGCCGAGCTCGACGAAACGTTGGATGGCGCCGCGAACGGCCGCCTCTCCTTCGCCGCTGCACAGCATCGCGCGCGCTTCCCCCCATCGAACCCGGCCTCCGCCGCGATGCCCGCCAGGACGTCCTGCTCGCCGATCGCCCGACCTTCGAGGAAGTAGGCGCGAAACAGTCGTTCGACCAACGGCCCGGCGTGACCCGCGGGCCTGCGCCCACGAAATCAAGCGATGCGCGTCGAGCGTGTTGGGCTGGCGCGCGATGCGATCGAACGCAAATTCGATCCCGACCGTCGCGCCGGCGGCGCGAACGCGCACGTAGATCTGTGAAGCACGCTCGCGGCCACCGAATTTCGCATCCAGATAATCGCGCCGGTCGATTCCCTCGCGTGGCAGCTCCGGATTCAATTCGAACGGCTGCCACGTCACGACCGGACGCGCGAGCCCGCCGCGCGATTCGAGCTTTGCGAGCGCGGCTTCGAGCCGCCGCTTGCCGATGAAGCACCACGGACAGACAACGTCGGAAACGACGTCGATGGACAAGGGGCGCTCCCGATTTCCGGGCATGAGGATGGATTGCCGAGAGAAACGTCCATTATGACCGTCGCGGGCCCCGATTCGGCACGCAGCCATCGGCCCGCGCGATAATCCGCATGTCGCTCGCGTCCAAGCCCGGACCGAGCGCGCTGTGCCGCAATCATGGCTGCCCGCTGGGAAATCTTCTGCAAGGTCGTCGACAACTATGGCGACGTCGGCGTGAGCTGGCGCCTCGCGCGCCAGCTCGCGGCGGAACATCGTCTCGACGTCACGTTGTCGATCGACGACCTCATGGCGCTCGAACGCATGGTTCCGGGCGTCGATCGGTCCCGCGCTAAGCAGACCGTTTCCGCGGTGTCGATCCGGCGGTGGACCGAATCGACGTCGGTGCAGGTCCCTGCGGACGTCGTGGTCGAGGCTTTCGGCTGCGGACTGCCGGAAGCGTATGCGGCAGCGATGGCGCAATGCGCTCGGCCCCCGGTGTGGTTCGTGCTCGAGTACCTGTCGGCCGAGGCGTGGGTCGACGGGACGCACGGTCTGCCGTCGCCGCATCCGCGCCTTCCGCTCGCGCGCCGGTTCTGGTTTCCGGGATTCACGCCCGCGAGCGGCGGCCTCCTCCACGAGCGGAATCTCCGCGAGGCGCGCGACACCTTCCAGGGCGACGACCGGCTGCGGGAAGCGTTCTGGCGCTCGCTCAGCGATGCCCGCGCCTGCGCCGGGCGAGATACGCGTTTCCCTGTTCTGCTATCCCAATCCGGTACTGCCTGCGCTCCTCGTCGGCGTGGGCAGACGGCGACGACAAGATGACCTGCATCGTCCCCGAAGGCGTGGCCACGGGCGCGCTCGATGCCTGGAGCGGTGGAGATCTTCCGCATGCCGGCCATCCGGTGACGCAGGGTCGGCTCACGCTCCACGCCGTTCCATTCCTGCCGCAGGACGATTATGACCGGCTGCTCTGGGCCTGCGACGTCAACTTTGTTCGGGGCGAGGATTCGTTCGTTCGCGCGCAGTGGGCGGCGCGGCCGTTCGCGTGGCATGTCTACCCCCAGAGCGAGGGCGCGCATTTGCGCAAGCTCGACGCTTTTCTCGAACGTTATCTGGATGGGCTCGACGGCGCGGCGGCGGGCGCCGCGCACCGGTTCTTCGAGTCCTGGAATGGCGTTGCCGCCGCCGGCCCGATCGACGCGGCCTGGCTGGAATGGGCCGGGATGCGCCCCCAACTTACGACCCATGGCAAGGAATGGGCGGAGAAGCTGCTGCGTCTTCCCGATCTCGCAAATGGACTGGTCACTGCGGCGCGGAGTGCGCTATAATTGAAAGCTTTCCAAATCAACCCCTTAGCAATTCAGGTGCCGTGATGAAAATCGCCCAGGAAATCCGCGCCGGCAACGTGATCATGGTCGGGAAGGATCCGATGGTGGTCCAGAGAGCCGAGTTCTCGAAGTCCGGTCGCAACGCATCGGTGGTCAAGATGAAGCTCAAGAATCTGCTGTCCGGATCGGGCACGGAGACCATCTATCGCGCCGATGAAAAGTTCGACGTGATCCAGCTCGAGCGCAAGCAGGTGACGTATTCGTACTTTGCCGATCCGCTCTACGTGTTCATGGACGAGGAGTACCACCAGCACGAAGTCGAGGCCGACAATCTGGGCGATGCGATCAATTATCTTGCCGACGGCCTCGAATGCGAGCTCACGTTCTACGAGGGCAAGGCCATTTCGGTGGAGCTCCCGACTTCGGTGGTCCGCGAGGTGAGCTACACGGAGCCGGCCGTCAAGGGCGACACGTCGGGCAAGGTGATGAAGCCTGCGAAGCTCGCGAACGGCTTCCAGGTGCAAGTGCCACTGTTCGTCTCCACCGGCGACAAGATCGAGATCGACACGCGCACGGGCGAGTACCGGCGTCGCGTGTAGCGGCGCGAGCCTGGGAGCAGGGGTCCCACGCGCGGGTAGCGCCTGGGGATGCGACCCGGGCGAGTCGACGCTGCGGCCGACACCTCGGCTTGCGATGCACAACGTCAGCGCGGAGGCCGCTCGCTGCGCCGCCCGCGGCGAGCGAGACGCGCGCCGGAGAGACTGAGGATCGCGATCGACAGATCGGCGAAGAGAGCGCGCTTGTATCGTTGCTCGACCTCGAACGCCGCCTCTTAACCGCAGCACGACCTCGGCACCGTCGACGCGCCGCATTGAATGTCCGCGGCGAGCGGCCCTGCGCGCTGCTCCCGCCTGGCCGAGCCATGCCCGAGATCGCACTCGGCAAGAGCGCCGCTGCCAGCCTGCGCGAAGAGATACAACATCGCGATTCGACGGGCCCCGCACGGTGCCGCGTCTCCGTCGCTGGAACGGTCGCGTGGGCACGATGAAGCCCGAATTGCAACGCATCGACTGGCGCACTGCGGTCATCCTCAGCGAGCGCTTGATCCACGTCAATGCCGCCGCCCATGGGCGGAAACCTGAAATGCACACGTCGGGTGGTGCGGGACGGCGGCCCTCCGGCGGCGCTTGATCCACGTCAACACGGCCGCCAGGGGCGGATGCGACGATGCGGCCTAGCGGCGACAAGAACGGCCGATGATTCGGCCCCAAGCGAATCACCCGATGCCGCGGGGAACCCGAATGACGACCGTCACCTTGCCGCGGACTCTTTTTGCGATCCTGTGCATCGGACTCGCGTCATCATCCTGGTCGAAGCCCGCAGCCGCACCCACACCCGCACCGAGCGTCAACGAGATCTGCCTCGCATGCCACGCCGCCGCCGACGCCAAGAGCGCGAGCGGCAAGTCGATCGCAGTCGATGGAGCGAAGTTCGCCGGATCGGTACATGGTGAGCTGAAGCTCAGCTGCACCGACTGCCACACCGACGTCGCGGCGGACAAGATTCCGCATGCCGAGAAGCTGAAGCCGGTCAATTGCGCAACCTGCCACGAACAACCGGTCAAGGAATACGCCGCGACCGTGCACGGCAAGGCGCGCAAGGGCGGCAATGCGGTCGCCGCGACCTGCACCGACTGTCACGGCACCCACGACATCCTGCGCTCGAAGGATCCTGCGTCACGGACGAATCACGCGAACCTGGAGGCGACGTGCTCGCGTTGCCACGGCGACGATGCCACGGTGGCCAGGGCCAAGCTGCCGGGAGGCAATATCGGCAGCAAGTTCCACGACAGCATCCACGGCAGGGCGCTCAAGGGCGCGGCCCAGGGATCGGCGCCGACCTGCACCAACTGCCATGGCGCGCACAGCATTCTCGCCAAGGACGATCCGCAAAGCCGGACCAATCGGGCGAGAGTGCCCGACACCTGCGGCACCTGCCACCAGCCGGAGCGCGCGGCGTACATGAAGGGCATGCACGGCAAGCTCCGGCAGGATGGCGTGCTGGCTGCGCCAGGATGCTCCGACTGTCATAGCGCGCATGCGATCCAGCAGCACGAAGCGCCGAAATTCCAGACGGAAGTGATCAAGGAGTGCGGGACCTGTCACTCCGACTACCTGTCGACCTATCGCGACACGTTCCACGGTCAGGTCACTGCACTCGGATTCTCGCGGATGGCGACCTGCGCGTCGTGCCACGGCGCGCACGAGATCCTGCCGGCATCGAATCCGGCATCGACGGTTTCGAAGCAGAATCGCCTCGCAACGTGCCAGAAATGCCACGCCAACGCGAGCGCCAATTTCGCGAGCTTCGATCCGCACGCGAACCGGCACGACAAGGCACGCGATCCGCTCTACTACTACGCGGCGAAGTTCATGGAATACCTGCTGATCGGCGTATTCGCGTTCTTCGGCATCCACACGGCGTTCTGGCTCTACCGATCGCTGCGCGTGAAGTTCGGCGGCGGCGGGAAGGAAGTGAGGCATTGATGGCGATCGCTACGAGCGGCTCGGCCGCAATGGCAGGCGCCGGTCAGGCTCGCCCTGACGCAGCGCTACTACCGGCGCTTCACGCCGCTCGAACGCGTGATGCATGCATTCCTGATGCTGACGTTCGTCGGTTGCGCGCTGACCGGGCTGCCGCTCATCTTCTCGGACAAGCCTTGGGCCGCGATACTGGCGCGCCTGCTCGGCGGTTTCGAAGGCGCGGGGCTGATCCACCGGATTTGCGCGTTCGTGATGATCGTCGTGTTCGTGAGCCACGTCGTGATGATCTTCTGGAAGGCGATTGCGGGCGGCAGGCTCATGTCCCTCCTGTGGGGTCCCGACTCGATGGTGCCGCAGCCGCAGGATATCGTCGACATCTGGCGCAACTTCAAGTGGTTCGTCGGCCGCGGCCCGCAGCCCCAGTTCGACCGCTGGACCTATTGGGAGAAATTCGACTACTGGGCCGTGTTCTGGGGGATGTTCATCATCGGCGGGTCGGGCGTGCTCTTGTGGTTCCCGGTCTTCTTTGCGAACATCCTCCCGGGTTTCATGTTCAACATTGCAGCGCTGGTCCACGGCGAGGAGGCGTTGCTCGCCGTCGGCTTCATCTTCACCATCCACTTCTTCAACGGTCACCTGCGGCCCGAGAAGTTCCCGATGGACACCGTGATCTTCACCGGCCGCATCCCCGAACACGAGCTCAAGGAAGAGCGCCGCGTGGAATACGAGCGCCTCGTCCGCGAGGGACGGCTCGCCGAAAGCGAGACGACGCCGCCGACTGCTGAATCGCAGTGGTTCGGCTGGGTCGTCGGCGGCACCGCGCTGGCGCTCGGCGTCATCGCGATCGCACTGATCGTCTATAGCGTACTGTAGCGTTGCGGGGCGACCGGCGCGGATACCCGGGGCGCACGGCGAAGTTCTATCTGGAGGGGAGTCGGCGATGAAGCTCACGTTGGGTCGGCGCACGGTGATGCTGGGAACGGTGACGACGC
Organism: uncultured beta proteobacterium; assembly: GCA_963733985.1. Lineage (GTDB taxonomy): Bacteria > Pseudomonadota > Gammaproteobacteria > Burkholderiales > Casimicrobiaceae > CAIWHR01. The sequence continues at coordinate 39,072 of CAVTFF010000025.1, forward strand.
TCGTCGTCGGCGCGATTGCACTCGCCGTGCTCGGCGCCGGCGGGATCGTCGCCTGGGAGTACAGCAACAGCAACGCGTTCTGCACCAACGTCTGCCACGCGGTGCACCCGGAGGAGCCCGTCGCGCATGCCGCGGCGTTCCACGCGCGCGTCAATTGCGTCGAGTGCCACATGGGACGGCTTTCCACGCTGCAGCTGATGGCGATCAAGCCGACGCACTTCAACGAGCTCGTCGGCATGATTACCGGTTACGAACGGCCGATCACCACGCACAGCCTGCGTCCGGCGCGCGAGTCGTGCGAGGCCTGCCACTGGCCGGAAGCGCGTCACGACGACACCATTCGCACCAAGTATCGCTACGACGACGACCCGAAGAGCATGCAGAGCAAGACCACGTTGCAGATGCATACCGGTACGGGTCCGGCGCTGGCCAGCGGGGACGTCGAAATCACGCCGCAGCTCCGGCCGGGCGGCGCCGTTGCGAAGGGCATCCACTGGCACATCGCGCAGGACGTCGAGTACGTCGCGCTGGGCCCGCAGAAGCAGAAGATCGCATGGGTTCAGATTCTGGGCCCCGACGGCAAGGTCAAGAACACTTACTTCGACGCCACCGCCGGCGTGAGCCGTGCCGAGGTGGACAAGATGGAAAAACGCCGAATGGACTGCATCGACTGCCATAACGCGTCGGGGCATCCATTCACGAATCCGGCCGACCTCGTCGACGACGCGATCGAGGAAGGGCGGATCGATCGCAGCCTGCCGTCCATCAAGGCGCGTTCGGACGCCGTCATCCAGAGCGCCGCCGGGGTCGCGGGGCCCGCGCCGGAGCGCGCCGCGAAATTCGCCCAGCTTATCGCGGCGGCGGCGCCGAAGACGGTCGCCCCCGCCAGCAAGGACGCCGAAAAGAAGTTCGCCGACACGATGCAGCAGATCCTGATGCTGACCTCGTTCAGCAGCGAACGCGACGGCAAGCCCCTCACCTGGAAGAACTTCCCGAACAACGTCGGGCACAAGGATTTCCCCGGGTGCTTCCGCTGTCACGACGGCAAGCACGTGAACGAGAAGGGCGAGGCCATCCGTCTGCAGTGCACGCTCTGCCACGCCCTTCCGCAGGTCGTGAAGGAGAACGGCGCGCGCAGCGTCGCCTCGACGGTGACGCCCGGCCTGACACCGCCGGACAGCCACAACGAGCCCAACTGGATGCACGATCACCGGCTCGAAGGTCGACAGCTCGTGCGCGATGTGCCACGGCCCGATCAAGTGGGGCACGGACGGCGGCAACTTCTGCGCCAATCCGGCATGCCATGGGCGCAAGTGGCCGGAAATGGATCTCGACGCGACGAAGGGCTAGGCGCCGCACGGGGCTGCGCTCGCAAGGGCGCGGGCAGCGCCACCCGCCTGGGGCCGCGCTCGCGCGGCGGACGGTCGAGGAATTGCCGACAGGCCGAGCACATTTTCGCGCCGATAACGCGCCCGACTACGAGGTGGCGCGGCAGGCCTCAGGCTTTCGTCGGTCGCTTGGCGAGCTTGCGCTGCAGCGTGCGCCGATGCATCGACAGCGCGCGCGCGGTGGCCGAGATGTTGCCATCGTTGTCGTGCAGCACGCGCTGGATGTGCTCCCACTCGAGACGCTCTATCGAGATCGGCTTGCCTTCCAGCGGAAGGTCGGCGTCGCCCTCCTCGCGGCCGAACGCTGCCACGACGGTGTCGGCATCGGTCGGCTTGACGAGGTAATACGTGGCCCCGAGCTTGATCGCTTCGATCGCGGTCGGAATGCTGCCGTGTCCCGTCAGCACGACGATCCGGGTGTGCGGATCGGCATCCTTCAATCGCGACACGAGCTTCAGCCCCGATTGATCGGGAAGCTTGAGATCGACGACCGCATACTCCGGCGCGTCGCCTTCGATCGCCTGCAGAGCGTCATCCACCGCGTGCGCGACGGTCACCGCAAAGCCGCGGGATTCGAGGGCGCGGGAGAGGACCTCGCAGAGCGCGCGGTCGTCGTCGACAAGGAGCAGGCTGGCGCGATCGTGGAAGTCGTCGGTTGAGGTCATCATCGCGAAGTCGTCACCATGAGGCCGCGCAACGGCAGCCTGATCTCGGCGGAAAGCCCGCCTCCCGGCCGGTTCGTCCAGCCGATCGTACCGCCCAATCGGGCAACCGTCGATGCGGCGAGGACGAGTCCCAACCCCGTGCCTTTGCCCGGCTCCTTGGTCGTGAAGAACGTCCGACCGAGCTTTTCCAGGTTCGCCGCGGAAACGCCGCTGCCTCGGTCGCCCACCACGAGCACGAGCCAATCGGCGTCCCACCGGCCGTCGACGTCGACATGATGCGGCGAAGCGTCGGCCGCATTGTTGAGCAGGATCAGGATTGCCTGCTGCAGCGACTGATCGGTGAAGATCTCCGGGCCCGGGACCGCCCCGTGCCAGCGGACTTCGAGCGCCTGATCCGGGCGGAGCGCCCGGAATCGCTCAGTGACCTCGACAAGAAAGGAGTGGAGCGGCGCGCGGCCCCCGCCGAAGGCGCACGTATGCCCGGCCGCCGCCCCGAGATTGGCGAGCGCCTGGCTGCAGGCCTTGACCTGCGCGGCGAGATTTTCGGTATCGCGTTGGAGCTGCGGCGAGTCGGCCGCGCGCCGCATTTCGTCGACCAGCACAGCCATCGTCATCAGCGGGGTCCCGAGTTCGTGCGCGGCGCCGGCGGCGAGCGCACCGATCCGCAGCACCGCTTCGTCGTTTGCCGTCTTTCGCGCGGCCTCGCGCAGGAGCCATTCATGCTCCCGCAGCGCCGCAACGACGCTGCCGACGAACCACGCGGTCACCGTCACCGTCAGCGCGAAGCTGATCCAGAGGCTCGCCGCCATCAGCGCGTTGGAAAGCGGCTCGCCTGATTCCAGCGTGAGCGGCGCGGCGAAACGAAAGGAGAGCGCGAAGCTCCCCACGACCAGCAGCGTTCCGACGATCGCGAGCCGCCACGGCAGCAGCAGCGAAATCAGCACCACGTGGAGCAAGTACAGGAAGCCGAAGGGGTTGGCCGTGCCGCCGGCGAGCAGCAGCAGTGTGCTGAAGGCAACGAGATCGAGCGCGAGGTGGCCCGCGACTTCGTAGTGCGTGGTCGGCGCTCCACGCCTGAGCCGCGCAAACGTGAGCGCGTTCATCACGACGAGCGCTCCGATCACCGTGACGATCGGGAGCACCGGCAGGGAAACGCCGAGCGAGAGCGCGATCGCCACCGCCGCAGCCTGTCCGGCGATCGCGATGCCGCGCAGGCGCGCGAGCTGACGCAGGCTCGTGAGGAGCGCCGGCGGATCGGCGGAGCGCAGGGAAGGCGCAAGCGCGCGCGGCCCGGACCGCGCGCGCTCTTTTCCGACGTCGACGCCGGCAGGCGGGTCTACGTCATGCGCGGAGAGTCCGCTCATTGCTCAGGATCCATGACAAAAAAGCCGGCACGGGCCGGCTTTTTCGCAGGCAGGCAAAGCATTCGCTATTGCGACAGCACCCACTTGACCAGCGACTTCAGGTCGTCGCCCTTGGCCTTCACTTCCGGGTGACCCTTGTGCTCCGAGATCTTGGCGACGAGCGTTGCCTCGGCGTCGGCCTTGCCCTTGTACTTGGCGGCGACTTCCTTGAATGCCGGCCCGATCTTTTTCGTGTTCACGTCGTGGCAATTCATGCATCCGCTGCTCTTGGCCAGCGCTTCCTGCGCGTTGGCGGCACCAGCGGCCGCAAGTCCCGCGGCCAGGACGGCCGCAATCACCAATGATTTCATCCTTTTCGCTCCTCGATGGTTGAATGCCCGATCGCGTGTGTGCGCGGCTACCGTCGTTGCCCTCGCGCGGAAAGCGGCCTGCGACCGAGCATTTTAACGCATCGGGGGCACAGGCGTTGACGGCGACACCGCGAAACCGCCCTGTCCGGGAACGCCTACCCCGGCGCCCGACCGCGCGCGCTGCCGATCGACGCCGGAGCTTCCCACCCGGTGGCAAAGAAGCTACAGCGATTGAATCCACTTGCCGATCGCCGCCAGATCGGCATCGGACGCCTTGGACGATGCGTGCGGCTTGGCCGCCTTGATCGTGGCGACGACGTCGGCCTCCGACTTGCCCTTCAGCTTGGCGGCGGCGTCCTTGAACGACGGACCCATTTTCTTCGTGTCGACTGCGTGGCAGGTCATGCACCCGTCCTTCTGCGCCAGCGCGGCGCCATCCTGCGCACTTGCGCTCCCCACTGCGACCAGACCCGCGGCGATCACCGCCGCCATGACGACCGGTTTCATCTTGGCTCCTTGGAAGTGTTCGGTCCGCGCGCATGGACGATCCATACGCCCACGGTCCGGCGCACCCGGGCTCAATATTTTCATGCCGCGCCACGCCGGGGCTTGACATAGCGCAATCTTGGCACCGCCGCAAGGCAGGGCGCCCGCCGGTTTCACGCCGCCGCAAGGCGGGCGCCCCCACTCCGGTGACGAGCAAGCCAGAGTGGCGTCCTCGACCGCGGGACCTTGAAGACGAAATGGTAACGCGCGACGTGATAGCTCGGGTCGAACCCGAAGAAGTTGAGCTTCATCCTCGCCAGCTCCTCGGCGCGGTAGTCCGCGAGGGGTTTTGCCGCCTCGTCGTCTGCCCGGCGCTCATTACGCTCGGCGACGAGCCGGGGCAATTCCGGATCGGCGGCAAGCGCGTGCGCCCGCGCCGCGATCTCCGCCCGGAACCGCGCGGGGGTCGCGCCGAAGTGGCCGTCGATCAACCCCATCGCCGCCGCGGCGCTGAGCCGCGACCGGCTGCCGGCTCTGCGTGATCGCCAGGACTTGCTCGGGCGCCACGCGTCGGGGAAGCAGATACGTCCAGTACTCGGAGCCGTAGAGGTTCCCCATCCCCTTGTAGTGCGGATTGAGGATCACTCCGTCGCGCGCGTAGACCCGATCGGCAGCGAGCGCGACGAACACGCCACCGGCACCCGCGTTCCCCTGCATTGCGGCAATCGTGAGCTGCCGGGAGGTTGCGATGATCTCGCCGACGAGGTCGTCGATCGCGTTGATGTTCCGCCACGATTCCTCGGCCGGATGCGCGGAGGCTTCGATCAGGTTCAGGTCGATGCCGTTCGACCAGAAATCCGGCCCCCCCATGAGTGCGATCACTCGCGTTGGCCTGCCCTTCGCGAACGCATACGCTTCGCGAAGGCGCTCGCACGCGGCCGTCCCCAGCGCGCCGTTGTAAAAAGGAAAGTGCAGGTAGCCGACGGCGCCTTCTTCGTCGTAGCGGATCGGCCGCCAGGTCGGATGCCCGACGCTCGCTTCCGGCGCGAGCGGAATCTCCGGCACGCCGGCAAGGCGGTCTCCCAGCACGTGCGCGGCCGGCAGCTTCAACTGCGGCCCGTCTCCCGCCGCACGCTTCAGGTGCGTGATCCAGACCGCACCATCGACTGTCGCACGGAGGATCGCGCCGTCGCGTTGCGCGATGACTTCGCCGGCGCGGCCTTCGATCGCGCCTTCCGGATGCGCATCGTAGAGGTAGACCTGCTCCCCCAGAATCTCGTCGCGAACGCCCGGTGCCCCGTCCGCCGCGCGAATCTTGCGCAACACCGTCGCCGTCGGGTCGGCGTTCCAGTCGATCGCGCGATCGGGCTGGCGCATCGGCGGACGCAGCCGCCCGCGAACGCCGGGACGCGAATCATCGAGCGGCACGGGCTTCTCGCCGCGCTCGATCCGCGCGAGCGCGAGCTTCAATGCAATGACGGCCGCCTCCGTCACTTCATTGCGGTACAGGCTGCTCTTGGTCGCGTCGCGCATCGGAAACCCAACACTCGCCCAGATGTCGCCACCGTCCATATCGCCGTTCGCTTCGAGCACCGTCACGCCCCATTCGCTCTCCCCGTCGACGATCGCCCAGTCGAGCGCGGACGGCCCGCGGTCGCCTTCGACGCCGGGATGGATGACGAGGCAGCGATGATGCCGCCACACCGAATCGGGGATCCGGCGCTTGAGAAACGGCGCGACGATCAGCTCGGGCCGCCAGAGACCGATGGCTTCCTCGGTCACGCTGTCCTTGACGTCGAATTCGACCGAGACCTCGTGGCCCGCGGCGACGAGCTCCGTATAGAGGCGTTGCGCCAGGCTGTTGAACGAATGCGTGAATAGCAGGATTCGCATCAACAGATCCTCGGCAGCTGCTCGCCGGTCAACCAGTCGACGACGCGACGACCCCCAAAGGCGGTGTCCATCTGCACGAAGTGATGCGGGTCGTCGATCACCTCGCCGATGATCGCGGCGTCGTGTCCCTGGGGGTGCGCGCGCATTGCGGCAAGGAGCCGCTCGGCATCATCGGGCGCGCAGATCGCGACGAGCTTGCCTTCGTTGGCAACGTAGAGCGGATCGAGCCCCAGGAATTCGCACGCGGCGCTGACTTGCGGGTGCACCGGAATCCGCCGCTCTGCGATCACCATCCCGCAGCCCGACTGGAGGGCAAGCTCGTTCAGCGTCGTCGCGAGTCCGCCGCGCGTCGGATCGCGCAGGCAATGGATCCCGGGCACCGTCGCGACCATCGCGGCGACGAGACGATGCAGGGCCGCGGTGTCCGAGCGGATCGTCGTCTCGAAGGTCAGGTTCTCCCGCAGCGACATGATCGCGACGCCATGGTCGCCAATCGTCCCGCTGAGGAGGATCGCGTCGCCCGGCCGTGCGCGATTGCCCGAAATGTCGACACCCGCCGGAACGATGCCCACGCCCGTTGTCGTGATGAACACGCCGTCGCCCTTCCCCTGCTCGACGACCTTGGTGTCGCCGGTGACGACCGGAACGCCGGCGTCCTTCGCTGCCGCCGCCATCGATTCGACAATGCGCTTGAGGTCGGCGAGCGGGAAGCCCTCCTCGAGGATGAAGCCTGCAGCCAGATGGAGCGGCACCGCGCCCGCCATTGCAACGTCGTTGATCGTCCCATGCACCGACAGGCAGCCGATGTCCCCGCCCGGAAAGAACAGCGGCGATACGACGTGGCTGTCGGTCGACACGACCATCCGTCCCGCCGACACCGCGAAGCGCGCCTGGTCGTTGCGCTCCCTGAGCCATTCGTTGTCGAACGCGCGCAGGAACAGCTCGTCGACGAGTTGCGCCATCGCACGGCCGCCGCTGCCGTGCGTCATGTCGACCCGGCCGCGGCGGAAATCGACGGGCCGCACGTAGCCGTCACGGACGACGCCGCTCATGGATGGGCCCCCACGCTTGCGGCCGCATTGGCAATTTCGGCCGCTGCGCTGCCCCCCGAGGGGGAGCAGTTCGCGCCTTGGGGCGGCCCTGCGGCGCGAGTGTGTGCCCCCACGCTTGCGGCTCTCGCCGCTGCGCTGCCCCCCGAGGGGGAGCAGTTCGCGCCTTGGGGCGGCCCTGCGGCGCTCACGCCCGCCTGCGCAGCTTTGTCAACGGCGTCCTTGAACCGCCCGTAGGTGTAGTGCGCCGCGCAGGCGCCTTCCGAAGACACCATGCACGACCCGATCGGATTCTCGGGCGTGCAGACGGTGCCGAACACCTTGCAGTCGATCGGCTTCTTCACCCCGCGCAGGATCGCGCCGCATTCGCACGCCTTGTTGTCGGGCACCGATCGGTAGGTGATGCCGTACCGCGTCTCGGCGTCGAACGCCTGGTATTTCTCCTTGATCCTGAGCGCGCTGTACGGGATCTCGCCCAGGCCGCGCCACTCGAAAGTGCGGCGCAGCTCGAAGACCTCGGCCACGAGCGACTTCGCCTTGGCGTTGCCGCCGCGAGTCACGGCGCGCGTGAATTCGTTCTCGACTTCGGCCCGCCCGCCGTTCAGTTGCCGGACGAGCATCAGGATCGCCTGCATCACGTCTAGCGGCTCGAACCCGGCGATGACGACGGGCTTCTCGTATTCCTCGGCGAAATACTCATAGGGCTCGCTGCCGATTACCGTCGACACATGCGCCGGGCCGATGAAACCATCGAGCGGCACCGTACCGAGCTCCCGCACCTCCTTCGATTCGAGGATGTTGGAGATCGCCGAGGGTGTGAGCACATGATTGCAGAACACGCTGAAATTCGCGAGTCCCGAGGCCGCGGCCTCGAGGATGGCGACCGCGGTCGGCGGCGTCGTCGTCTCGAAGCCGATCGCGAAGAACACGACTTCGCGTCCGGGGAACTCGCGCGCGATGCGGACCGCGTCGGCGCACGAATACACCATCCGGATGTCGGCGCCCCCCGCCTTCGCCTTCATGAGCGAGCGTCCGCTCGACGCGGGGACCCGCATCGTATCGGCGTAGGTGCAGAGGATTACCTCCGATCGCGCGGCGAGGTCGATCGCGTTGTCGATGCGCCCGACCGGAAGCACGCAGACCGGGCAACCCGGACCGTGGATCATGTTGACGTTCGCCGGCAGCAGATCCTTGAGGCCGTAGCGGGAGATCGCGTGCGTGTGGCCGCCGCAGAATTCCATCAGGTTGTAGCTGCGATCGGGCCTTGCTTCTCGTGCGATCGCTTGCGCAAGCGCGCGCGCGAGACCGCCGTCGCGGAATTCGTCGATGTACTTCATGTCATTGCCGGATCGATGAGCCCGGCCTCGGCAAACGTCTGCAGCGTGCGCTCCGCTTCGTCCGGATCGAGCCGGGTGAGCGCGTAGCCGACGTGGACGATCACATAGTCACCGCACCGAACGCCGTCGACGAGCGCAAGCGAGATCCGCTTCTTCACTCCGCCGACCTCGACGAGCGCGGTGTCGGGCGCCGGCAGGTCGACCACGCGGGCAGGAATCGCGAGGCACATCGTCAGCTCTCCCCTCGTTGCGCTCGCCGCGCCGCCGCCAGCGCGACCCACGCCTGCCCAAGCGAAAGCCCGCCATCGTTCGGCGGCACGTCACGGGCCTCGAGCACGGTGAGATTTCGCGCGGCGAGCGTTGCAGTGAGCGTGCGGGCGAGAATGGCGTTGAGAAAGCATCCGCCGCCGCAGGCGACCGTCGTGAGATCGAGCGTTTCCGCGGCGTGCGTCACCCAGTCCGCAAGCGCGCGAACCAGCGTCGCGTGGAACAGCGCGGCGCCGTAGCCCGCGTCGCTCTCGTCGGCAAGACGCATCGCAAGCGGCGTGAGATCGAGCTCGTTGGCGGCATTGATCGCGTAGAGGGAGCAGTCCGCGGCGATCGGTCCATGGCGCTCGGCCAAGCCCTCCAGCAGCATCGCCGCCTGGCCCTCGAACGCCATCCGGCGCCTTATGTCGAGGAGTCCCGCGGCGGCGTCGAACCAGCGGCCCATGCTGCTCGTTTCCGGAGCATTGAAGCCGCGGGCGAGCATCGACGCGACGGCACCCGCCGCCGGCTCGTCGGCGAACCGCGACGCGATCGTCGCGCCCCGGTTGCCGCGCGCGAGCGCCGCGGCGGCCATCCGCCAAGGCTCCCGTGCCGCGCGATCGCCGCCGGGGAGGCGCAACGGCGCGAGACGGCCGAGACGCACGCACCGTGCGCCGTCGACGTGCAGGAGCTCGCCGCCCCACGCCGTGCCGTCGGTGCCGAGCCCGACACCGTCGAGCGCGAGCCCCAGCACGGGGCCGGCACGGCGATGCTCCGCCAGCACCGCGGCGATGTGCGCGTGGTGGTGCTGGACCCCATGCGCGGGAACGCCCCAGCGCGCCGCAAGCCCTGCGGCGTGGCGCGTGCTGAAGAAATCCTCGTGCAAGTCGTGCGCGACGATCGCAGGCTCGACCCCGAGCATCGACACCAGATGGTCGATCGTTTCGATCAACATCCTCGCCGTCGGTGCGTTGTCGAGGTCGCCGATATGCTGCGACACGAACGCCTCGTCGGCGCGCGTCACGCATATCGCATTCTTGAAATAGCCGCCGAGCGCGACGACGGACGGGCCGGCGCCGGCAAGGCGGATCGCGCGCGGCGTGTAGCCCCGGGCGCGGCGAACGAACTGGAAGCGCTTCGCGCTGCCGGGCGTGGCGCGCACGACGCTGTCGTCGCAACGCGCTACGATGTCGCGATCGTGGGTGAGGAACGCGTCGGCGATGCCCGCGAGCCTGGCCTGCGCCTCGTCGTTGCCGGTGACGAGCGGCTCGCCCCCGGGGTTCGCGCTCGTCATCACCAGAACGAGCTCCTGCGGCACGGAAAGCCAGCTTTCCCCCCTGGGCCGGCCGGCTGCCTCGTGGAACAGCAGGTACTGCAACGGCGTATAGGGCAGCATCGCGCCCAACCACGCGAGACCGGGCGCGACGCCGGGAAGCGCGGCATCGGCGCCATCGCGCTTGCGCAGCAATATGATCGGGCGCTCGGGCGATTCGAGGATCGCGCACTCGGCCGCCGCGACATCCGCCCACGGCCGCACCGACGCGGCGTTGGCGACCATCACGGCGAACGGCTTCTCCTCGCGCGCCTTGCGCGCCCGCAGGCGTGCGACGGCGTCGGCGCTGCGCGCGTCGCATGCAAGATGGAAGCCACCCAGGCCCTTGATCGCAACGATTTCGCCGCGCGCGATCCGTGCCACGGCTTCGGCGACCGGATCGCCGTCTCGCGTCGGCGCGCCGCTGGCATCGAGCAAGCTGAGCCGGGGCCCGCACGCGGGGCACGCGTTCGGTTCGGCGTGGAAGCGCCGATCACGCGGCGCGCGATATTCCGCAAGGCACTGCGGGCATTGCGCGAACGCCGCCATGCTCGTCGTCGACCGGTCGTAGGGGAGACTTCGGGTGATCGTATAGCGCGGGCCACAGTTCGTGCAGTTGATGAACGCGTAGCGGTAGCGGCGATCGGAAGGATTGAAGAGCTCCGCGAGGCAATCGGCGCAGATCGCGCTGTCCGGTGGAATCGCCGTCGCGACACGGCCACCGCCGCTGTCGACGATCGCGAAGCCGGCGCGGTCGGGCAATGGCACGCAATCGACGATGGCGATCGCATCGACGCGAGCCCTCGCCGGCGCCTCGTCGCGCAGGCGCCGCGCCATGTCGACGACGCATTGTTCGTCACCCTGCACTTCGATCGTCACCCCCGCAGCGTCGTTGCATACCCACCCATCGAGCGCCAATTCGCAAGCGAGCCGATAGACGAACGGCCGGAAGCCCACGCCCTGGACGACCCCGCGGACGGCGATGCGCCGGCGCACGCGCGGCTCGGCAATGGTTACGGTGGCATCCATCGGTCGTGGCGAGTCACGCGGGTGTGCGTTGGCTCCTGCGAAACGCGCTTTGCCCGGCAAGCTCGGCTTCGAGCTCGGCGACCCGCAGTCGCAGCACCGCGATATCCGCGTCGTGGACGCGTCTGGCTTCCTCGATGCCGCGCAGCAGCCACGCGAGCCACCCGTCGAAGCCCTCGCCGGTCGAAGCCGAGACGCGTATCGCGTCGAGGCCGGGCCGCGCCCGACGCGCATAGCCGATCGCCGCGTCGGCGTCGAACTGGACGTAGGGGAGGAGATCGATCTTGTTCATGACGAGCAGATCGGCTGCGTGGAACATGTCCGGGTACTTGAGCGGCTTGTCGTCGCCTTCGGTGACCGAGAGGATGACGATCTTGTGCGCTTCGCCCAGATCGAACGCGGCGGGGCACACGAGGTTGCCGACGTTCTCGATGAGGAGAAGGCTGCCGTCCGCCGGATTCAACGTCGACAGCGCGTGACCGACCATGTGCGCATCGAGGTGGCATCCCTTGCCGGTGTTGACCTGCACCGCCGGCGCGCCGGTCGCGCGGATGCGATCGGCATCGAGCGAAGTCTGCTGGTCGCCTTCGATCACGCATACCGGAATGCGACCCTTGAGCGCCTCGATCGTGCGAACCAGGAGCGTCGTCTTGCCCGAACCCGGACTCGATACGAGGTTCAGCGCAAAGATGCCGCGGTCGCGGAGCGCTCGCCGATTGATCGCCGCGAATGCGTCGTTCTTTGCGAGGATGTCCCGCTCGATCTGCACGACGCGCGACGGAACCATGCCGGGCGCATGCGCCGCGCCAAGCCCGCCCGCGGCACTGAGTCCGTGATCATGCGGGCTGCCACCTCCGTGAACATGGCTGTGCCACGCGCCATCCGCGTGACGGTGCCAGTGCGCGCCGGCATGCTCGCCGCCGAACGCGGCTTTGCCTCCACGGTCGCCCGACTGCGCGCGGATCGCGCCGCCGGGATGCTCATGCTCGTGCGCCGAGTCGTCGACGGGCGTGCCGTCGATCCGTGTGTCGCCGTGGCCGCAGCCGCAGGTAGTGCACATGGCTCTTCTCTCTTTCGTGTGAGCGCCGGTCGCGTGTCGTCCGGCCCGTTAAGCAATCTCGATTTCGCGCACCCGCATGTCCTCGCCCCGGACGACTTCGAGCTGATAGCTGCCGCAGCGCGGACAGGCGTCGCCGAGCGCCGCCACCGGGACGCGCGTGCCGCAGGGCATGCACCATGCTTCGCCGGGTGTCGTGACGATATCGAGCCGCGCGCCGGCAGCCGGGCCGCCCCGCGTCACCGCATCGAAGCAGAAGCGAAGCGCCTCCGCCTCGACATGCGACAGCGCGCCGAGCTCGACGCAGACCACAGCGACCCGCTCCGCACCGTTCTTGCGCGCAGCATCCTCGACGATTTCGAGCATGCCCTCGGCGAGCGCCATCTCATGCATGCGCGACCTCGACGGCAAATGCGACGCAGGGGTCGAGCGCCTGCACGGCGAGCCGCGCGTGCCTCTTGAGCGTCGCCTCGTCGTCTGCGGGGAGCCCCGTGAGTCCGCGCGTCAACGGACCGCTGCGATGAAAATTCCACTCGGTCGGCGCGACGATCTGGTAGCTCGCGATGCGCCCGCCTGCGACGCACGCGCGATGCAGCAGCAGCCCGCGGGCGGTTTCCACCGCCGCCACACCCTCGCCGGGATTCGGCGCGAAGGCCTGGACCCACGGCGTGGCTTCGCCGTTCGTGCGTGCGCCGCCGAGCACGCGGAGCAGCAGCGCCAATTCGGCGAGCCGTGCCACCATCCGCGTCGGCACGGAATTGCCCCAGCGCGTGCGGAGCGCGACGAGAAGCGGATGCGCGTGCATGCGCGCGAGCGCGCCCGTTTCGGCTGGCGCGCCATCCCATTCCGGCGCCCGCTCGAAGGCCGGTACCGCGCGCATCGCCGGGAGCACCGATACGAGAAGCGCATCGCGCCGCGGCGCCGGCATCAGGGCGACGTCGCTCACGCCGAGCGTCGGCGCGGCGTCGTTCAGCTCTCGCAGCAGCGTAGCAGGGAGTGTTGGCGCGCGGCGCGACCAGCGGTCGAGCGCGTCGCCATCGATCCGGTCGAGCCAGAGGTCGGGCGCCTCACCGTAGACGTACTGTTCGGCGACCTGGGCGAGCTCGCGCGCAAGCGCCGCACGCGCGCTGGGCCCGGCCGCTGCGGCCGCGGCGATCCTGCGCCGTACCGCCGCCACCGGCCAGGTCATCCGGGGATGACCCATCGCTTCCGGCCAATCGATCAGGATGCGCCAGAGGTATTCGGCGATCGCCTCCAGCACGACCGCTAATTCGCGTGCCGCGATCGTGTCCGGAGCGGATTCGATGCCTTCCGCCGCTTCGATTGCCGCCGCGGCCGCGGCACCCTGCGCGCGACCGCAGATCGAAGAACAGCAACGGCACCATCGCCGCTGCGTCGGCGCCGGTCTTGCCGCCAAGCACGCGACCCGCCGCGAACGGGCGCGTCGAGTCGATTCGGACCTGACGCACGTTTTGTCCGTCCCACGCGAGCCGCACGGCGATTTCACCCTCGATCATCACGATCGCGTCCCAGGCGCCCGAGAAGGAAATCGCGTTTCGACAGCGGGGCGCCGAGGCTTTCCTCGAGTTGCGCAAGCGGGCCCGGCTGCGCTTGCGCAGGCGGCGAGAGATTCGCCACCGGCATTTCGGCTACCTCGGCGTTTGCGGGATCGAACAGCGCCTCGCGTGCGAGCGTCGCGACGAGCCGGGCCGTTTCCTGATCGTCGAATTCGAGCAGCGGCGAGAAGAGCGAACACACCTGGTACTCGCCGATCGCGTCGTCGCGGGCGCCGACAAACTCGTAGTCGCCGGCGGGGAAACGATAGCGGCGCTTCGCCCCTGGAAGGAGCGGTCGCCACGCGGCGGGATCGCGCGGCGTCAGCGTGAGATTCATGAACCATGGCGTCAGCATCACGCCAAGCCAGCGGCCCTCCCAGGGCGCGAAGGCGACGGCCTCGACCTCGAGCGCGGGATTGACGAATGCGAGTCCGGCCATCCGTTGCGCGACCGTGCGGAAGGCGTCGGTCAGCCGGGCGCTGGGGTTGCCGACGACGTTCATGCACGGCACATCCGATTGCATCTCATGGCTCCAAACGTGTCTGAACCTGGTTGTCGGACAGCACCAGGAACTGGTCTTTGGTCGCCGAACAGTTCGGGCAGGTCCAGTGCGGCGGCAGCTGCGAGAACGGCGTCCCCGGTGCGATCTGCCAGACGACGTCGCCTTCAGCCGGATCGTAGATGTACCAGCAGATCCTGCATTCCATCCGCGAGTTCGCACCGCTTTTCGCGGCGTCGCCGAAGCTTTCGAATTTCGTCATCCGGGCGCCGGTCCCGCGAGCGCTCATTGCGCGCACGACTCGCTCATCCACACGACGAGCTCGGCCAGGCGCGTGCGGCTGTCTTCGAGGTCTTCCACGGCGGCAAGTGCGACCTCCGGCACGGCGACGACCTCGATCGTGCTCAGGATCGGCGTGCTCATGCTGTTGAAATACTCGACGCGCCAGACATCGCGAGCGGCGGTCGACGTGATGCGGCAATTGCCGAAGCCGCGCGAGATGATCGCCACGGGCCCGACCGCCAGCGCGCCTTCGAGCACTTGATGGTCTTCGGGCGTCATCGGGAACAGCGTCAGATTGATGACGTGCGCGCGGCCGTTCGCCGGACGTTCGCGCATCTGGGCGCCGATCTCGGCCAGGAGTGCCGGCGAGTTCATCACGCCCACGGGCAGCGGTGGCGCCGTGATCTGCGGCAGCGAGCCTCGCCGTGCCGCCTCGGTCACGACGCGCGGCAGCGCTCCCGCTTCCAGCCAGTCGCCGATCGTCTCGCCGCTGCCGTCGAACGCGCAGACGCGCCAAACGCCGGTGAAGACGCTCTCCTGGATGCGAAACGAAGGATCGCCCTCGATCGCGATGCTGACCTCGCCTTCGCCCAGCATCTGGTTCGTGATCGTGAGCGCGTCGGCCGGCACGTGGGCGAGATCGAACTGCGGTCCCTCCGGGCTCGCGCTCGGGTTCCACCGCTCCATCGCGGCGAAAAACGCCGCCAGCAGATCGCGCGAAGCACGAAGCGCGACGGTGTCGGCACTCTCTGGAACGGCCGGCATCCGGAACGTGTTCATCTCGTGCGGCAGCGGGAGGTACTGCAGTTCCTCCTCCACGGTCTGCGATCCGGGACCGATCATGCGCACCGGCAGCGGGAAATCCGACATGTTGGAGTCCTTTCGCTTGCGAAATTCACGCGCCACAGGCGCCGGAGCCATCGTTCGCGCTCTTGACGGCGATGCCGACGGTCGGCGGACGCGTCGGCGGGGCAGCGAGCAGCCGCGCGATTTCTTCGCCGTATTCGTCCCAATCGCGCAGGCCGTCGATCGTGCCGACGTACTCCCCGTCTTTCAGCATTACGACGGCCGGCCAGCGGCGAAACCCGTAGCGCGCGTGAAATGCCCGCGCCGCCTCGGGCAGCAAAACACCGATGGCGAAGCGGCCGGCAAAGGCCTTGGCGATTTCGGGCACGATCACCGCAAGGTCGAGCGTTTCCCTGTAGCGCACGGGATCCTCGGCGAACAGGAGCAGCGTGTGCCCGGCGCGGCGCGTGAACGCGTCGAAATTCGCGGCGTCGACCTCGGTCGCGCCGTGCTTCGTGAAGAGTTGCGCGAGCAACGGATGTGTCCGGGCGTCGGCGCCCGCGGACGCCGGGAGCGGAATCGTGATCGTCATGGCTCTTTTCCCCTGAGATGCGGCGGTAACTGCGGCGCGCGTCCAACGAGATCCGCGAAGTATTCGTCGACGCACGACGCGCCCGCGAGCGCGGCTTCGAGCGCGTCGAGCGCGGCGCCGGTCTGTGCGGCCTCCTCCGGCGTCATCGTGCGCACCGCCGACCCGCGGTAGGCGAGAATCCATGCGCCGACCGGCAGATCGCCGACGAGCGCGACGTCGATCCGCTCGCGCCGGCCGCGGCCCGCGCAAATCGTGGCCCCATCGTCCGCGCTGACGACCTGCATCGGAATGCCGACACACATGGTCAGCGTCTCCGCGCGTCGGCGCGGGCGAGCACGCGCGCGTCTCCAACGCGACATGCGTCGGCGGCGGAAGGGCGTCCCGATTCGTACGCGTCGAGCGCGAGCGAGCGAGCATTGAGCGGCTCGAAACGGCTTCCGGCGCGTCGCTGCTTGCCGGGATAGCCCCACAGCGCCAACTCCCGCACGGCGAGCGCTACGGCGTCGGGAAGACGCTTCCTGACGCCCTCGCTCAGGCTGCCGCCGAAGTCGGAAAGCTCCTGCGGCTGGACGCCGACCGCGACGATCGTTTCGGGCGTGCGGCCGTTCAACTGCGCGAGGGCAAGCACATCGTTGAAGCCGGTCTGGTGCGGGGAGAGCTTCGTCCGGCCCCATGCCGGCACCTCGGCGTCGCGCAGCACGATCAGCGTACCGGGCTCCCGGCGAACGTCGATGGCGTCAAACACCAGGACGCGTCGCGCCGAGGCGACCGATTCGTACAGATTGAGGCCAAGCGTGCCGCCGTCCTGGAGCGCGACTACGGAGGGGAACGCGTACGCCGCATGCAGGGCCTCGACCGCGCGCACACCGAAACCCTCGTCGGCCCACAGGACGTTGCCGATTCCCAGTACCAGCGCTTCGCAACGGTATTCCATCGCCCCTTCTGTTACGCATGTCGTAACAGAAAGAATCTACCGTTCCGGCAGCCGGCCGTATTGAGTTAAGTCAAGCGATGGGCGGCGCGCGTCGCAGACGCGGGCAAGAACTCGGGCTGCGAGTGGCGGAGCGCGGAATTCGCGCCCCGTCGGAAAGGTGTCGCGCAGCCCGACAGCCCGTGGGACGCGACGCCCACCGGATGCGAAATCTTGCATTCCCTCCATCCGAGTTCTGAAAAAATTGCCTGATTGTCGGAAACGCCGTTCGATGATCGATCGCCAACCTCCTGTAGACAAAGAAGAAATCGCCTGGCATGCCCGTTGCGTCTTCCGTTGCGCCGATCGGCGGGCGGCGACTGCTCGACGAGTGGCGAACGTTCCCTTTCATTTCGCTGGAGATTTTCCATGAAGCTTTCGATGCGCGAACTCATGTACGCAGTGGCGATTGCCGTCTTTGCAGCCGGCGTTCAGGCGCAGACGCCTTCCGGCACTGCGACCCAGACCCAGGCCGATACGCCGAAGACGATGAGCGGTGCGGCCGGCGACAAGGCAAAGGCCGACGCCGACTACAAAGCGGCTCAGCAGGCCTGCAACGCCAAGACCGGCGCCGAGAAGGACAGCTGCCTCAGGGACGCGATGGCGACCCACGATCGTGCGCTCGGCAAGAAGGATCCCACGATGGGCGCAGGACAAAGTTCAACGGGGACCGGACAGAGCTCGACCGGCTACCCCTCGGGCGGAACGGGGCAGAAGTGAGGTAGTGCGGCACCGCGAACGCCATTCGTCGGCGGACGACTCGAGCGGGTCGTTCGCCGACGGATGGATGCGCCAAGGAGAGGTCCATGAAATCGATCCTCGATCCCGCATTCCGCTATGTTCCCAGTGGTGAGACCGATCTGCGCGAGGCCTTCGCCAGGATCCGCCGCGAGCAGCGTGCGCGCGAACAGGCGGATAGCTTGGCCAAACCCCAGGCAATAGAAAAGGCGCTGATTACCGCGCCCAGGCGCGAGGCGCAACGCTGAAGTGGCGAGTCTGCATGCTCGCCCCGGCGTGAGGGGCAGCGGAGCGTTCGGCGCGCGACACGCGCCGCCGGACCATGCCCGGTTTCGATTGTAGGATTTACGCGCCGCGCGGATTGCGCTTGCGCGGCTCGCGCGCGACGGCGTCGCGTAGCGCAGAGTGCATGTCCCACGCCACCTGCAGGTGCATCCAGAACGCGGCGTCGTTGCCGAAATACATCGCGAGCCGCACGGCGGTGTCCGGCGTGATCGCCCGCCGACCGTTGATGAGCTCGTTGACACGCCGGCGCGAGACGCGCAGCGCCGCGGCCAGCTCGGTCTGCGTGATCCCGAGCGGCCTCATGTACCTCGTCTCGAGGAACTCGCCCGGATGCGGCGGCTTGCGCGAGGCCAAGGCGAGGCGCGCCGGCCTTCCCCGGCCGGCGCCCTTCCAGCGAATGCCTTCGTTCCGAGTCAGCATCGCTGCCGGGTCAGCGCCTCGCAACCGGCCCGGTCTCCCTCCATGGTTCCTTGATGTGCCCCCACGCTTGCGGCTGAAGCCGCTGCGCTGCCCCCCGAGGGGGAGCGATTCGCGCCTTGGGGCGGCCCGGCGGCGCTCATGTCCAATCCGTTGTTACGGCTCACGCTTGAAAAGCCGCAGTCCGTTCACCATCGTGCTGATGATCGACTCGCCGCTCATGATGTCCTCGCGGAACACCATGTACGTGTGGATGAACGCGAACAGCAGCAGATACCACATCGCAAGATGATGGAGCGTGCGCACCATCTGCGGATCGCCGAAGACGACGAATACCCAGCCGAACCAGTTCATCCACGGCAATCCCCAGCCCCACTGCTCGGAGTACAGGGCAAGACCGGTGACGATCAGGAAAAGCGTGCCCAGCGTGAACATGAAGAACATCGCCGCTTGGGCGACGGGATTGTGCCCGACCCAAAGGTCGGACTCCTTCTTCAGGAACAGGTAGTACGCAACCTGGCTCCAGAAACCCCGCCACCATGCGCCGCTCCAGAACGGAACGTAGAAGATGCTGCGCGCGTGATGATTGCCCATGAGCGCCCAGTAGATCCTGACCAGGAACGCAACGACGAGGATCATCGCCGCGCTCTCGTGAATCATGCGGACCCAGCCGAAGTAGAAGCTGTCATAGGCTTCACCGCCGATTGCCGGCAGCGGGCTTCCGATCAGGTAGCCCGTCGCCGCGAGGACGAGGATCGTGAGCATCGTCACCCAGTGCCACAGCCGGACTGGCGCCTCGTAGACGTAGACGGGCTCGAACGGACCGCTCAAGACCCGTCCGGATACAGGCTCGACTCGCATGGAGATCTCCTCAACGCACCTTGACCGAAACGAGCTCCTCGCCTTCGGGGCTCATCACGTGCGTCGCGCAGGCAAGGCACGGGTCGAAGCTGTGGATCGTGCGCAGGATCTCGACCGGCTGCTCGGGCTTCGCCATCGGCGTGTTGAGCAGCGCTGCTTCGTAGGCGCCGATCTGGCCCTTGGCGTCACGCGGCCCCGCGTTCCACGTCGTGGGCACCACGCACTGGTAGAGATCGATCTTCGTATTCTTGATCTTGATCCAGTGCGCGAGCGCGCCGCGCGGCGCTTCGCAGGGGCCGGCCCCCTTGGCATCGACCGGCCAGGTCGACGGTTCCCATTTCTCGGTGTTGGCGGTCGCTAGATCGCCGGCCTTGATGTTGGCGACGAGCTCGTCGTAGTAGTGCTTCATCTTGTGCGCCGCCCACTGGCACTCGAGCCCGCGCGCGGCCGTGCGGCCGAGCGTCGAGAATAGCGCGGTGATGGGCACGTCGAGCGTCTTCAGCGTCGCGTCGACCTGCTCCTTGATGTCCTTGCGGCCGCGCGCATAGGCAACGATATAGCGGGCCAACGGGCCGACTTCCACCGCATTGCCTTTCCAGCGCGGCGCCTTGACCCACGAATATTTCGCGCTCTCGTCGAAGTTCTCGACGTTGGTGCGGGTGCCCTTAGTCTCCTTGCCAAGCACGAAGTTGGGATCGGTCGTCCCGTCGAACGGATGGAGCCCCTTGCTCTCGTCGGCGTATTTGTACCAGCTGTGGGTGACCCATTCCTGGACCTGCTCGGGGTCCTTGAGATCGACGTCGTAGACCTTGCTCAAGTCGCCGTTGAGGATCACGCCCGAGGGCAGCGCCAGACTCGCGTTCGTGTAATCGTTGGGAATCTCCGGGAATTCGCCATAGGAGAGCACGTTCTTGCCCGAGAGCCCGCCGCCCCACTGCGCCCAGTCCTTGTAGAACCCCGCGACGGCGAGAAGGTCGGGGATATAAACCTCGTCGATGAACGTGCTCGTGCGATTGCAGATGTCGCCCACCATGTTGAGGGTGGCCATGTTGACCGCGCCGACCGCGCCCGTGCCGTCGACGTTGATCGGGCTCGGCACCCCGCCGACGAGCCAGTTCGGATGCGGATTCTTGCCGCCGAAGATCGTCTGGATCTTGACGATCTCCTTCTGGAAGTCGAGCGCTTCTAGGTAGTGCGTCGTCGCGAGCAGGTTCACTTCCGGCGGCAGCTTGTACGCCGGGTGGCCCCAGTACGCGTTGCTGAAGATTCCCAGCTGTCCGCTCTCGACGAACTTCTTCAGCCGGTTCTGCACGTCGCGGAAGTACGCGGGCGACGAATTCGGATGGCTGGAGATGCTCTGCTGGATTTCGGAGGTCTTCTTCGGGTCGGCTTTCAATGCCGACACCACGTCGACCCAGTCGAGCGCGTGCAGGTGGTAGAAGTGAACCAGATGGTCCTGCGCGTACAGCGTCGCGTGCATCAGGTTGCGGATCGTGTTCGCGTTCTTCGGGATCTTGATGCCGAGCGCGTCCTCGACCGTGCGCACCGAAGCGAGCGCGTGCACGCCGGTGCACACGCCGCAGATCCGTTCGACGAACGCCCACGCGTCGCGCGGGTCGCGACCCTTGAGGATCACCTCGAGCCCGCGCCACATCGTCCCGGTGGAGACCGCATTGCGGATCACGTTGTTCTTGTCGACGTTGACTTCGATGCGCAGATGACCTTCGATCCGCGTGATCGGATCGACGACGACGCGCTTGCCGCTGTTGTCGAGCGTGAAGCCCTGCGTTTGATAGATGGCCATGATTACTCCTTCACCTCGCTCAGCTTGTCGTTGCTCGTCTTGCTGCGCGCCTGCTTGATCGCGCTTACCGCGGCGTGCGCCGCGACGGCCGCGCCGGCCGCGGCCAGCGCCACAAGGCCGATCCGGTCCGCGGTCCCTTCAGCGCCCGCGATGCCCGGCACCTTGACGGTCGTCAGATGATCGTAGAAGGAGCCCTTGTCCCAGAACCCGTCTTCGGAGCAGCCGATGCAGCCGTGGCCCGACTGGATCGGGAACGACAGGCCCTCGTTCCAGCGCGTCGCCGAGCAGGCGTTGTAAGTCACGGGCCCTTTGCAGCCGACCTTGTACAGGCAGTAACCCATTCGCGCGCCGGCGTCGTCGAAGCGCTCGACGAACTGGCCCGCGTCGAAGTTGGGCCGGCGGTAGCACTTGTCGTGCACGCGCTGGCTGTAGAACATCTTCGGACGCCCCTGCGCGTCGAGATCGGGTAGCCGGTCGAACGTCAGGATGTACGTGACCACGCCCGTCATCACCTCGGCGATCGGCGGACATCCCGGCACCTTGATGATCGGCTTGTCGGTGATCACCTTGTGGATCGGCGTCGCCTGCGTCGGATTGGGCTTCGCCGCCTGCACGCACCCCCACGATGCGCAACTGCCCCACGACACGATCGCCTTCGCGTCCTTCGCGACGCGCTTCAGTTTCTCGACGAATGGCTTTCCACCCGGGATGCAGTAGATGCCGTCGTCGGCGAGCGGCGGATTGCCTTCACACGCGAGAATGTAGTTGCCCTTGTACTTGGCGATCGTCTGCTCGAGCTGCTCCTCGGCCTGATGGCCTGCGGCCGCCATCAGCGTGTCGTCGTAGTCGAGCGAGAGCATCGACAGCACGACGTCCTTCGCGAGCGGGTGCGCGGAGCGGATGAACGACTCGCTGCAGCAGGTGCACTCGAGTCCGTGCAGCCATACGACCGGCGTGCGCGGTTTCGTCTGCATCGCCTGCGCGATCTGCTGCGCGCCGGCGTCCCCGAGCCCGAGCGATGCGGCAGTCAAGCTGCAGAACTTGAGAAAACTCCGGCGCGAAATCCCCTGCCGGCGCATCAGCTCATAATAAGTTTCGAACATTTCGCCCCTCCTCACCGACGGGCCCCGCCTCTCGTGCGAACCTTCACGCGAGACACCCAAGGATTCATCGCAACTTGCGTATTTAGAACTCGTTGCATCGCGTGCCGGTTGATGTGGATCAACAGCGATGCGCACATTCGCAAGACGCGTTTTCCGAGTGAAAAGCACAGGTATCGGCATGCGCGAATGTGTAACGGGTGATGTAACAGGCCTCCCTCCTCATGCAACCTCCGGCCACGTGCGGCGACCTACGACCGACGTTGCGCGCAAGGGCCGGTGGCGCGACCTATTCCCCGGACGCCTGACGCAGATCAATCCAGCGCCGGAAGGCCGGTAGCATCATTCGACACACGAGATTGTGTCCGCGACGCGGACGCAATGCGGTGGCGCGCCATCCGCGCACGGAAGAGACCGTGACGACGATCACCGATCGGCTACCGCCCCACGACGCAGTCGAGGCGGCCATTGCTCGCGTCCTCGACGCCGAGCATGCGGCGGGGCTCGCCGTCACGACAACGGAAAGAACGGCGGCCGCGATGGTCGAGGACGCACGCACTGCCGTGCGCGCGCTCGCGTCGCGCACCGAGTCGCGGATTCGCGCCGTGCGCAGCGCGTTCGAGGCGCGCACCGCGGCCGAGGTCGCCGCACTGGAGGCAGAGGCTGCTGCCGCCGACCTGCATCATGAGCTCACGCCCGCAGAAGCGGCGGGCCTCGACGCAGCAGTCATCGCCCTCGCCGCACGTCTCACCGACTCCGGCCTCTGACCGAATGGGCAGTCTCGAATACGCGCAAGCCCGACTGTCGGCACGTTACGGCGCGCGCCCGGACGAGCGCGCATGGCGGCGGCTCGAACATGCGCGCGAATTCGGGGCCCTGATCGACGCTGCGCGTACGTCGGCGTTCCGGCACTGGATCACCGGCATCGAGGCGGCGGCGACGCCGCACCGGATAGAGACGCTGTTGCGCGACCGCTGGCGCGATATCGTCATCGAAGTCGCGTCCTGGATGCCCGACGAATGGCAGAGTGCGGTCCGGTGGTGCGCCGTCGCTGCCGACCTGCCGGTCGTCCAGCATCTTGCGCGCGGGGGCGCATTCCTGCCGTGGATGCAGGACGATGCCGTCTATCGCGATCTGGCCGAGCGCCCGTCGGAGGGCAGAAGCGCGTCGCGAGTCCGCGGTCCGCTTGCACCGCTTGCCGCGGCGTGGGCCGACCCCGATCGCGCCGCCCGCGCCTGGGTGAGGGAGTGGCGGCGACGGCTGCCGCCACGCGCGGACGCCAGGGACTCGCTGCTGCACCGCCTCGGGCGCGAGATCGCCGCACAACGCAGCGCGCTGCGCGATCCCGCGCTCGGGGACAGCGTCGCGCCACGCCGCGCGTTGCAGGCGCGGCTCACGTTCCTCTTCCGCCGCGCGATGCTCGACCCCGCGGCGGCGTTCGTCTTTCTCGCGCAGATCGGTGTCGATCTCGAACGGCTGCGCGGCGAGCTCGTGCGGCGCGCCGCATTCCCCGGCTTCGCACTCGCGGGCGTCGAATGATCCGGCCGCAGCCCGCTCGCTGGTTCGAAATTCTCGCGGCGCGCGACGACGCGACGCTCGCCCTCGAAGCGCTGGCGACGACGGGTACCGTCGAGCTCGAGGCGCGGGGATGCGCCGTGCTGCCTGCGGAGCTCGCCGACCTGCGCCCGCAACTGGCCCGGTTTTCCGAGTTGTCGCTCCGCTATTGCGCCTATTGGCCACGCACTGGGCATCGCGTGTCGCCATTCCCGGAGCCGCCCGCGGCGACGCTCGCGCGCAGCATCGCGCAGCTGCGCGCCTGGGCCGACGAGGCGGAGCCGGTGATCCAGCAGTTGCAACGCTGCGCGAACGAGCGCTCGGAGATCGTGCTGTGGCGACGCGTGCTGGCGTCGATCGGCCCGTCCGTGCTCGACTTCGCGCGCCTCGCGGGCGCGGGTCCGTTGGTGCGTGTGCGCCTCGCCGTCTTTCCGCCGGACAGCGAGCCCGAACTGCCCGCAGGGGCGTTGGTGCGCAACGTCGATCTCGACGGAACGAGGATATGCGCGCTGGCCACCCTGACGGTCGGCGCCGCCGATGACATCGACTCGCTCGCGCAGCAGGCGGCCATCCTCAAGGGCCACGTCTACGATGCGCCGCGCTGGCTCGGGGCCGATGCGGCACAGACGGAGCGCTACATCGCGCCGCGGCTCGCGGCGCTCGACCAGGAGGAAGGTCGCCTGCGCGCCGCGCTCGAGGCTTTGCACGCGAAGCACGACCTGTACACAGCGCTCGGCGATGCGAACCGGCTGCACTGGGTGATCGAGAACATCCGCGCGCTGGAATCGGGCGAGCTCTTCTGCTGGATCACCGGCTGGACGAGCGACCTCGGGGGCGGGAAGCTCGCCGCCGCGCTCGAGCGCTCGGGCGCCCGCGCTCTGCTGCATTTTCCGGCGCCCGCGTCCGGCGCGAAGGCGCCGCTGCTGCTCGCCAATCCGCTATGGGCGCGGCCGTTCGAGATCTTCAGTCGTGCGGTCGGAATGCCGTCGCGCAACGAAGCCGACCCGAGCATGCTGCTCGCGATCGCAGTGCCGCTGATGTTCGGTTACATGTTCGGCGACATCGGCCAGGGCCTGGTGATCGCAGCCGCCGGGCTTGCCCTGCGCAGGCGGTTTCCGATCGCGCGGCTGTTCATCTCGGGCGGCCTCGCAGCCACGGTCTTCGGCGTGCTGTTCGGGAGCGTCTTTTCCATCCACGCGCTACCGGCGCTCTGGCTCGACCCGCTCGACTATCCGCTCGAGATCCTGTTCGTGCCGCTTGCCGGCGGCGCGGCGCTGCTGACGGTCGGCCTCGCGCTCAACGCCCTGGAGGCTTGGTGGCGCGGCGAGCTCGGCGACCTGGATCACGACCGACGCAGGATACGTCGCCGCCTATCTGGGCATCCTCGCCGGATTCCTCGACCCGGTCGGCTTTGCCGTCGCCGGCGCCGGCGCGCTCGTTTTCTGCGTCGGCCGCGCGGCTCGCCGCGCATCGCGCGAGCGCTGCCTTCAGGGCGATCGCCGAGCTCGTCGAACGCCTGCTGCAGATCCTGATCAACACGCTCTCGTTCGCCCGCGTCGGCGCATTCGCGCTCGCGCACGCGGGCCTCTCGTCGGCGATCGTCGCACTGATGGATGCCGGCGGCAGCGTCGTCGACGAAGGCCCTGGTGCTCGTCATCGGCAACGCGATCGTGCTGGTGCTGGAGACGATGGTCGTGTCGATCCAGACCACGCGTCTCGTGCTGTTCGAATTCTTTACCCGGTTCCTGACCGCCGAGGGCCGCATCTTCCGTCCGCTTGCCGGCGCCCCCTTCCTTTCCGCAGGAGAAGACTCGATGAAATCCTCGCACAAGTTCGTGACGGCGCTCACGGTGCTGGCGGGCGTGCTGAGCGTTGTCGCGACTGCGCTCTTCGCTGCTGGCGCCGGCCGCGCTCGCCGCGGCGCCCGGGCCGGCGATCGGCATCAGCGCCGAAGCGTGGAGCTGGGGACTGCTCGGCGCGGCGCTCGCAACGGGGATGTCATCGCTCGGCGCCGGATTCGCCGTCGCGAAAGTCGGCACCGCGGCGGTGGGCGCGCTCGCCGAGAAGCCCGAGCTCTTCGGCCGCCTGCTGATCTTCGTCGGCCTGGCTGAAGGGATCGCGATCTACGGCCTGATCGTTTCGATCCTGATCCTGAATAGGCTCGCGTAGCATCAACGGGCGCCCCATGACCGTCGCGATCTACCTCGGCGACGAAGTGAGCGCGGCCGGCTATCGTCTCGCCGGCGTTCGCGCTCTCGTGCCGGAACCGGGCGCCGAGGCGGCGGCACTTGCCGCTGCGCGCGCCGATGCGTCGCTGGTGCTGGTCTCCGCCGCGGTTGCCGCGCGGATCGCCGAAGCGCCGATGCGCGCGGCGCAGGCCGCGCTCGCGCCGCTCACGCTGATCGTCCCCGATCTGCGCGCGACGCTCGGCCGTTCCGGACATCGGCGCGCGGCTGCGCCGTCAGCTCGGGCTCGAGGTGACGCGCATGACGATCGACCGAACGCAGGCGCTGCTCGATCTCGTCGAGGCCGATCGCGCGCAGAAGTGCGAAGCGATCCTCGCCGACGCGAGGACGCAGGCCGCAGGCGTTGTCGAGCAGGCGCACGCCGATGCGCGACGCGCGCATGCGCGCGGCCTTCGCCGAGGAGCGCGCAGCGCCGCGACGCGCGTGTCGCAGCGGCGCAGGCGAACCTGCACGACGCGGCAACGCCTCGCGCGGCAGCAGCGCGCGGCGGCGATTGCTCGCCGCGGCCTGGCAGCAGCTGCCCGGAGGCGCTCGCTCGCGCGCTGGCGCGATCCGCGGCGCGCAGCGCGTGGATCGGGCGTCGTCGTCGAGCGCGCGCGCGGCGCTCCCGACTGCGCGTGGCGAATCGCGCATGCGCCGGATTGGCCGGCGGCGGAGCGCGACGCGCTGGCGCGCGAGCTTGCCGCGACGCTCGGTGCGGCGCCGCACTTCGTCGCCGGATCCGACGATTCGCGCCGGGCTCAAGATCGCAGCGCGACGGCAACGTCGTCGACGGCACGCTCGCCGGGCTGCTCGCCGACCGCAGCGGACGATTCGGAGCGTCGCTGCTGCACCTGCTCGAGGGCGCCGGAGCATCGAGCACGCGCAGAGCGCTCAGCCATGAGCCGGGCGACGATCCGCTGGATCAGCGGCCCCGTGCTGCGGCGCGTCGCGCGAGGGCCGTTCGCGCTGCGCGAGGCCGTGCGCGTCGGTCCGCAGGCGCTGCTGGGCGAAGTGGTCCGCATCGATCGCGACGAGATCGTCGTCCAGGTCTACGAGGACACGACCGGGTTGCGGCCCGGCACCGAGGTCGACGGCACCGGACTGCCGCTGGCGATTCCGCTCGGGCCCGGGCTGCTCGGCAACATCTTCGACGGCCTGCTGCGACCGCTGTCCGGGAACCGACTCGGCGTTCGTGCAGCCCGGGATGCGTCGCGCCGCCGCCGCAGACGTTCGCGTTCGTGCCGCGCGTCGCGCGGACGACGTGCTGCGCGCCCGGCGCGATCATCGGCGCAGGCCACCGCGAACGCGCGGCCGCGCGCAAGCGGTGCCTTGCGCCGCCCGACGCCGGCGGGCGAAGTGCAACGCGTCGTCGCCGCCGGCGATTATCGCGAAGACGCCGTCGTCTGCACGGTGCGCGGCGCCGACGGCGCGACGCGCGAGCTCGTCGATGCGCCACGACGTGGCCGGTGCGCGTGCCGCGCCCGGTGACGCGGCGATTGCCGGCGCTCGCGCCGCTCGTCACCGGCCAGCGCATCCTCGACTGCCTGTTCCCGGTCGCGCTCGGCGGCAAGGCGGCGGTTCCCGGCGGCTTCGGCACCGGCAAGACGGTGCTGCTCGAAGCGCTCGCCAAGGGCTGCAACGCCGACGTGATCGTCTATCTCGGCTGCGGCGAGCGCGGCAACGAGATGGCGGGCGTGCTCGACGAGTTCCCGCAGCTCGACGGACCCGCAGCACCGGCCGGCCGCTGATGGAGCGCACCGTGATCATCGCCAACACGTCGAACATGCCGGTCGCCGCGCGCGAGGCGTCGATCTATTCGGCGATCACGGTCGCCGAGTATTTCCGCGACCAGGGACTGCACGTCGCGCTGATGGCCGACTCGACCAGTCCGCTGGGCCGAGGCGCTGCGCGAAGTGTCGGGGCGCTTCGGCGAGCTGCCCGGCGAAGGCGGATATCCGGCGTACCTGTCGTCGCGGCATCGCCGACTTCTACGAGCGCGCCGCGATCGTCGAGCCGCTGTGCGGGCGGCACCGGCTCGGTCACGGTGATCGGCGCGATCAGCCCGCCGTCCGGCGATTTCTCCGAGCCGGTGACCAGCCACACCAAGCGCTACGTGAAGGCGTTCTGGGCGCTCGACGTCAAGCGCGCGCAGGCGCGCTTCTACCCGGCGATCCATCCGCTGCAGTCGTATGCCGAAGGATGCGGCGACGTTCGCGCCTGGTGGACCGAGCAGGGCAACAGCCAGTGGCTGCGCGCTGCGCCGCCGGTTCCTGACGCTGCTCGACGAGCGAGGCGCGGCTCGAGCGCATGGCGCGCATCATCGGCAAGGATGCGCTGCCGGTGCGCCAGCAGCTGACGCTGCTCTGCGCGGAGCTCGTCAACGAAGCGTTCCTGCGCCAGTCGGCATTTTCGGCCGATCGACCGCGTCTGCGCGCCGCGCGCGCCAGGCCGCGATGATGCGCCTGCTCGGCCGCTTCATCGATCTGGCCGAGAACGCGCGTCGCACGCGGGCATCGTCACCGACCGGATCGCGCGCATGGCGTGCATGCGGCCGCTGCAGCGGATGGGCGAGGAGATCGGCGACGACGACCTCGCAGCGGTTCGCCGCGCTCGCAGGCGGCGATCGAGCGCGAGTTCGCGACGCTGGCCGCACGCAGCGGAGAAGCAGCGATGCGGCTCACGGTTGAAGGCGCCGCGACGCGGCTCGAAGGCCCGCTGCTGTTCCTGCGGCGCACGCTCGACGTCGGCCTGCACGACGCGGTCGAGGTGCGCGGCGCGCGACGGGCGCGCGCGGCTCGGCCGCATGGCGGCGATCGACGACGAGCATCATGACCATCGAGGTGCTGGAGTCGACGTCCGGGCTTGTCGCTCGCCGACACCGTCGTGCGCTTCTTCGGCGAGCCGCTGTCGTTCGGCGCTCTCGCCGGGCATCCTCGGCCGCGTCTTCAACGGCGTCGGCCAGGTGATCGACGGCGGGCCGCCGGTCGCCGCGCGCGAGCGCTACCCGATCGACGGCCTGCCGATCAATCCGGTCGCGCGCGCAATGCCGCGCGATTTCATCGAGACGGGCATCACGACGCTCGACCTCATGAACAGCCTCGTGCGCGGCCAGAAGCTGCCGCTGTTTTCGGGCGGCGGCCTGCCGCACGACCGCCTCGCGGTCGAGATCGCCGGTCATGCGCGGCTGCGCGGCATGGCCGGCGCCGCCGGGACGCAGACGGCCCGGCGCACGGTCCGGCGACGACTTCGCGATCGTGTTCGCCGGCATCGGCGTGCCCTACGACAGCGCCGAGTTCTTCCGCCGCGAGCCTCGAGCAGGGCGGCGCGCTCGAGCGCACCGCGCTGTTCCTCAACCTCGCGAGCGATTCGTCGACGCAGCGGCTGCTGACGCCGCGCTTCGCGCTGACCGCGGCCGAGTACCTCGCGTTCGTCGAGGGCAAGCACGTGCTCGCGATCCTCACCGACATGACGAATTACGCCGAGGCGCTGCGCGAGGTGTCGTCGTCGAAGGGCGAGATCCCGAGCCGCAAGGGATTTCCCGGGCTACATGTATTCGGACCTCGCCACGCTGTTCGAGCGCGCCGGCTGCATGCGCGGCACGAACGGAACGCTGACGCAGCTGTCGATCCTGACGATGCCGGCCGACGACATCGGCCATCCGATCCCCGACCTCACCGGCTACATCACCGAAGGCCAGATCGTGCTGTCGCGCGACCTCGACCGGCGCGGCATCTATCCGCCGGTCAACGTGCTGCCCAGCCTGTCGCGGCTGATGAAGGACGGCACCGGCGGCGAAGTACACGCATCCCGACCATCCCGCGCTCGCGAGCCAGCTCTACGCGGCCTACGCGCGCGCGGTGCAGGCGCGCGTGCTCGCGAGCGTGGTCGGCGAGGAAGGGCTTGCGCGACACCGACCGCCGCTATCTCGCGTTCGGCGACCGCGTTCGAGCGAGACGCTCGTCGATGCAGGCCGGCGCGCGCACGCTCGAGCAGAGCATGGACGCCGGCTGGAAGCTGCTCGCCGGATCTGCCGGTGACGCGAGCTGACGCGCCTGTCCGACGCGCAGATCGCCGCGCATGTGCATGCGCCGCGCAAGGAGCTCGGCGCATGAGCGCGGCGCCCGAAGGCCTTGTGGGCGAAGGCTTCGCCGCCGTGCGCAACGCTGCGCGGCAGCGCCGAAGGCACCGCACCGGGTACAGCGTCGGAACGGCCTACCCATGAGCGACGCCACCCCCACCCGCAGCGTCGTCCTCGAGCTGAAGGACGAGCGGCGCGCGATGCACGAGGGCTACGTCTTCCTCGACGAGAAGTGCCTGCTGCTCGCCGGCGAGATGCTGCGCGAGCTCGCGCGCTACGACAGAGCTGCAGCGCGCCTTCGTCGCGGCGTGGACCGGCGCGGTCGCGGCGCTGCAGGCGGCGGTCGCGCGCCACGGACTCGAGGGCCTGCAGGTGTACCCGGCGGCGGACTCTCGGCGCGCGGAGCTGCGGCGCGAGGCGCGCTCGCTGATGGGCGTTCGGCTGCAGGACGCGGACTGCGTCGGCGCGGCGAACCGGCGTCCGCGCCCGGGCGCGTCGACCACTCGCCCGAGGCCGAGGCCTGCCGCCGCGCGTTCCGGCCGTCTGCTCGCGCGGCCGGGCCGCTCGCCGCAGTCGCCGGCAACCTCGAGCGGCTTGCAGCTCGAGTACCGGCGCTCGGTGCGCCGCGCGCGGGCGCTGCAGGACGTGCTGCTGCCCGAGCTCGACCGCACCGTCTACGAGATCGAGACGCGGCTCGAGGAGCTCGAGCAGGAAGACGCGATCTGGATGCGCAAGGGCGGCACCGCAGGCTGACGCCGCCCCGCTCGCCGCCGTTACAATAGGACCATGGAGTTGCGCAAGTCGGTCCTTGTGGGCCATTCGGCCGAAGAGATGTTCGACCTGATCGAAGCGGCGGAGCACTATCCGGATTTTCTTCCCTGGTGCGCCGCGGCGACGATCGTCGAGCGCGATGCATCGGTCGTGGTCGCCGACATCGAAATCGACGTCCATGGCGTGCGCTTCGGCATTCGAACGCGCAACCCCAAACGGCGACCGGCGTGGATGGCGATCCAGCTCGAGCGCGGTCCGTTTCGCCGCTTTCACGGCGAGTGGCATTTGACGCCGCTCACCGATGCCGGCTGCCGCATCGAATTCGATCTGCGCTACGACTTCGATCATTCGGTCGTCGGCAAGCTCGCGAGCCCGGTGTTCGACCGGATCGCCAGCACGCTGGTCGATGCCTACGTCGCCCGCGCCGAGCGGATGCACGCAGCGGGCGAACCGCCGGTGATGCCTGCCTCCGCCGCCGCGCACGAGACACCGGTGGCGGTCGAAGCGCCGGCCCCATCCGCGCCGACTTCCGCTGCACGCGCCACCGAACCGAACAACCGGAGCGAACCGACATGACCGACAAAGCCAGACTCGACGCACTGCGCTCGACCAAGCTCGCCGCGGAGCTCACCGACGAGCAATGCCGCATGCTCGCGGACCTGATGACGCTGCACGACCTGAAGCAGGGCGATACGCTCGCCCGGGAGGGAACCGTCGACAACCACCTCTACGTCATCCTTTCCGGCGTGCTGGGCGTCGTGAAACGCCGGGACCGACAACGTGGTCACCATCAACACGCTGCACGCCGGCGATTTCGTCGGCGAGATGGGCTTCATGGACGGCACCGAGCTCTATGCATCCAAGGTAGCGCTGGGAGAAGCGCGCGTCCTCACGCTCGAGCGCGAAAAGCTCGAATCGCTGCTCGACAAGCACCCGCAGATCGTCTACCGCGTGATGCGCGCGATCATCCGCGTCGTCCATCAGATCCAGCGGCGGCTGTCGATGCAGCAGGTCGAGCTTTCCAACTACATCTACAAGCAGCACGGACGGTACTGACTTGCATGTAGTGGTCGACACCGGCGGCGGTGATACCGGATCAGCCCTGTGCGACCAGCGAGAAGCGGTCGGCTTGCACCTAAAGCCTGCCGATCGGGGTTGCTCGCGGTCCGCGAGGTTCAGGTATCGGGCTCCCGTGCGCCCGATCGGAGCGAATGACTTTGGCGATTGATGGCAAGCGGTGACGACGGTGAATCAGCAGATACGCTTCTGTACATCGAGCGGCGGCGTACGGATCGCAATTGCGACCGCCGGTGAGGGTCCACCACTGGTCCGCGTCAACAACTGGTTTACGCATCTCGAGCTCGATTGGGACAACCCGGTCTGGCGCCATTGGTCCGAGGCGCTCGTCGAGAAGCGCATGTTGGTTCGCTACGATCCGCGGGGCTCGGGCCTGTCAGACCGCGACACGACCGATTTCTCGCTCGATGCAATGGTGTCCGACCTCGACTCCGTGGTCGATGCGCTCAAGCTTCGCCGCTTTGCGATCATCGGCCTGTGCCAAGGTGGCGTCATCGCCGTCGCCTACGCGGCTCGCCATCCCGAGCGCGTGAGTCGACTGGTGCTCTACGACAGCTACCTTCACGGCGCCTTCGCCGGCGACGCAGGCGAGAAGCTGGCCAGGCAGGCGCGGATGTTCTCGCAGCTTATCGAGCACGGCTGGGGACGCCGGACCGGGGCCTTCCGCGAAGTGTTCGCCAAGCTGCTGATGCCGGATGCCGCCGGGCATCAGCAGAAGTGGATCGGCGAGCTGCAACAGCGCAGTGCTGCGGCGACAACGGCGTGTCTCCGTGGAATGCCTTCAATGCCTTCGACGTTCGAACTGAAGCGCCCAAGGTCACCGCGCCAACCTTGGTCTTTCATGTTCGCGGAGACGCCATGGTCCCTTTCGAGGCCGGCCGGCGTCTCGCCGCATCGATTCCCAATGCACGCTTCGTGCCGCTCGACGGGAAGAACCACATCCTGATCCCCGATGAGCCCGCATGGTTCGCCTTCAGGAGGGAGTTGAACGACTTCCTCAGCGCCGACGAACAAACCGATAGCGCTCCCGCAAAGGAGCTTTCCGCGTTGACCGCGCGCGAAAGGGAGGTTGTGGACTGCATTGCGCGAGGTCTGACAAACCCGCAGATCGCGGCGCGCCTGCGCATCTCCCGAGAAGACGGTTCCGCAATCACATCACCAGCGTGTTTTCCAAGCTCGGCACAGAGCATCGCGCGCAGGCCATCGTGATTGCCCGCAAGGCCGGATTCGGCCGCGACTGACCTCGGGCCAACTGGGGCCGCGGCCCCACGGAAGAAGCGCCGCTCCCGATGGTTCGTGGTGGGGCCGTCGCCTCATGACGAGTGTTCTTCCCTGGCGCACCCTGTGAGCGTCAAGATCCGATTGGAGCAAGAATGGACGCGCACACAGAGAGCATTGTCAAGTCGCGGCAGAATCCGCTGCGTGACCGTTACCACCGTTCGCCGGGCGACGCCTGGATCAGCGATGCCGCGCAGACCCGGAACGCGTGCGGCGAGGATCCGTTCCACGGCACCGTGATGCCCGCCAATGGGTCGTCGGCGCCATGGCGATTCGGCATTCACAGAGCGGTCGGCGGTTACCATGATCACCCGAATCCAGGCGACATCCTGTGCGCGGCGCTCGCCGCCTGTTTCGACTCGACGTTGCGAATGCTCGCCGATCATCTTGGAATTCGCCTGGAATCGCTGGAGGTCGCGGTGACCGCGGAATGCGACGTGCGCGGCTGCCTTCTCGTGGGAACGCACGGTCCCCGTTGGCTTCCAGCGCATGCAGTGCCGCGTGCGGCTGCGACCCAGCGGCGATGTCGGTCCCGAACGGATCAAGGGCCTTCTCGCCGCAGCGGAACGCAGCTGCGTGGTTTGCAGACGCTCCGCAACGGTGTCGCCGTGGAGACCCAGGCGAATGGCGCGGAGGAGACGTGACGATTGTGTCCACGGTCGCAGGCTCAGGCGCGTTCTGGGGTCAGTCGGGCGCGCCGCCTAAGTGCCCGGGCACGGCGTGTGGTTGCAACGGGCGCGCCCCGCGACTATGTTAGGAGGATGACACAGCAAGCATTGTTTCACCCCGCCGTCGACGCCTGGTTCCGCAAGACCTTTCGCGGCGCCGACCGAGGCCGCAGGCGCGCGCGTGGCCCGCGATCCAGGCGGGCCGGCACGTGCTCGATCGCCGCGCCGACCGGCTCGGGCAAGACGCTGGCGGCGTTCCTCGCCGCGATCGACGCGCTGGTGCGCCGCGGGCATCGAGCGGCGCGCTGCCGGACGAGACGCTCGCGTCGTCTACGTCTCGCCGCTGAAGGCGCTGTCGAACGACATCCAGCGCAACCTCGAAGCGCCGCTGGCCGGCATCCGCGCCGAGCTCGCGGCGCTCGGGCTTCCCGACGTCGAGATCCGCACGCTGGTGCGCACCGGCGACACGCCGCAGGCCGAGCGCGCCAGCATGCGCCGCCGCCCGCCGCACATCGTCGTCACCACGCCGGAGTCGCTCTACCTCCTGCTCGGCTCCGAGTCCGGCCGCGAGATGCTCGCGACCACGCGCACGGTGATCGTCGACGAGATCCACGCGCTCGCGCCGAACAAGCGCGGCAGCCATCTCGCGCTGTCGCTCGAGCGCCTCGCCGCGCTGACCGCGAGCGCCGCCGCGTGCGCATCGGCCTGTCCGCGACGCAGAAGCCGATCGAGGAGATCGCGCGCTTTCTGGTCGGCGCGTCGACGCGCCGGCTCGAAGCTGCACGATCGTCGACACCGGCCACGTGCGCGAGCGCGACCTCGCGCTCGAGGTGCCGCCGTCGCCGCTCGAAGCCGTGATGTCGGGCGAGGTCTGGCAGCAGGTCTACGCGCGGCTCGCCGCTGCTCACGCGCGAGCATCGCACCACGCTGGTCTTCGTCAACACGCGGCGGATGGCCGAGCGCGTGGCGCGGCATCTGTCCGAGCTGCTCGGCAAGGACGTCGTCACGGCGCACCACGGCAGCCTCGCGAAGGAGCGGCGTCTCGAGGCCGAGCAGCGACTCAAGCGCGGCGAACTGCGGGCGCTCGTCGCCACCGCCTCGCTCGAGCTCGGCATCGACATCGGCGACGTCGATCTCGTCTGCCAGCTCGGCTCGCCGCGCTCGATCGCGACGTTCCTGCAGCGCGCGGGCCGCGCCAATCACACGGTCGGCGGGCAGCCCAAGGCGCGGCTCTTCCCGCTGTCGCGCGACGAGCTGGTCGAATGCGCGGCGCTGCTCGACGCCGTGCGGCGCGGCGAGCTCGACCGCGTCGCGATACCTCCCAAGCCGCTCGATGTCCTCGCGCA
Organism: uncultured beta proteobacterium; assembly: GCA_963733985.1. GTDB lineage: Bacteria > Pseudomonadota > Gammaproteobacteria > Burkholderiales > Casimicrobiaceae > CAIWHR01. Next base: position 74,135 of record CAVTFF010000025.1, read on the forward strand.
GCAGATCGTCGCCGAGGTCGCGGCGCGCGAATGGGGCGAGGACGCGCTGTTCGAGCGCCTTCACGCCGCGCCTATCCGTATGCGACGCTGACGCGCGACGAATATCTCGCCGTCGTGCGAATGCTCGCCGAGGGATTCACCACGCGTCGCGGCCATCGCGCCGCGTACGTGCACCGCGACGCGGTGAACGGCGTGCTGCGCGGCCGGCGCGGCGCGCGCCTCACCGCGATCACGTCGGGCGGCGCGATTCCCGACACCGCCGACTACGACGTCGTGCTCGAGCCCGCGGGACAGCTCGTCGGCACGGTGAACGAGGATTTCGCCATCGAGAGCCTGGCCGGCGACATCTTCCAGCTCGGCAACACGTCGTATCGGATCCTCCGCGTCGAGGCCGGGCGCGTTGCGCGTCGAGGATGCCCACGGCCAGCCGCCGAACATTCCGTTCTGGCTCGGCGAAGCGCCCGGGCGCACCGACGAGCTTTCGTTCGCGGTATCGCGGCTGCGCGAAGACGTGGTGGCACGCGTTGACGACGCTGCGGCGCTCGCCGCTATCTGACGCAGGAGCTGCGGCTCGGCACGTCGCCCGCGGAGCAGCTCGTCGAGTACCTGGCTGCCGCGCGCGCGGCGCTGGGGGCGATGCCGACGCAGAAGACGATCGTCTTCGAGCGCTTCTTCGACGAATCCGGCGGCATGCAGCTCGTCATTCATTCGCCGTTCGGCAGCCGCATCAATCGCGCGTGGGGCCTCGCGCTGCGCAAGCGCTTCTGCCGCAAGTTCAACTTCGAGCTGCAGGCGGCAGCGACCGAGGATGCGATCGTGCTGTCGCTCTCGACGAGCCACAGCTTCCCGCTCGACGAGGTGGCGCGCTACCTGCACTCGAAGAGCGTGCGGCCGCTGCTGGTGCAGGCGATGCTCGACGCGCCGATGTTCGCGGCGCGCTGGCGCTGGACGGCAACGACCTCGCTCGCGCTGCCGCGCTTCCGCTCCGGCAAGAAGGTGCCGCCGCAGCTGCAGCGGATGGCGGCCGAAGACCTCCTCGCCGCGGTGTTTCCCGATCAGATCGCGTGCGCAGAAAATCTGGTCGGCGAGCGCGAGGTGCCCGATCACCCGCTCGTCAATCAGACCGTTCACGATTGCCTGTACGAGGCGATGGACATCGAGGGGCTGGAGACGGCTGCTCGGCGCGATCGAATCCGGCGAGGTTCGCGTCGATCACCGCGACCTGACGGAGCCCTCGCCGCTGGCGCTCGAGATTCTGAGCGCGCGGCCCTACGCCTTCCTCGACGACGCGCCGCTGGAGGAGCGTCGCACCAGGCGGTGATGAGCCGCCGCTGGCTCGACGAAGAAACGGCGGCCGGTCTCGGCCGGCTCGATCCCGAGGCGATCGCCCGCGTGCGCGCCGAAGCGTGGCCCGATGCCGCCAGCGCGGACGAGTTGCACGACGCGCTGCTGGGCTCGGCGTTCGTCACGGAGGGCGAAGTCGCGAGCAGCGACGCAATGGCAACCCTTCCTCGCTGCGCTGGTGGAGGCGAAGCGCGTCACTCGTCTGACGGTGCGCCCCCCGCCTCGACGCGATCCGCCACGAGCGAGACAGCGCTGTGGCTCGCTGCGGAGCGCCTGCCGCAGTTCACGTCCGTGTTCCCGGACGCGCGCCATTCGCCGCCGATTGCGGCGCCCGCGGAATTTGCCGCGCGCGCGTGGCCGCCCGAAGACGCACTGGTCGAGATCGTCCGCAGCCGGCTCGAAGGACTGGGACCCGGTCACCGCCGACGCGCTCGCGGATTCGATGGCGCTGCCGCGTTGCGGACATCGACGCCGCGCTGGCGAAGCTTGCTGCGGAAGGCTTTGCGCTGCGCGGCGCGTTCACGCCGGGTGCAACCCATGCCGAATGGTGCGACCGGGCGCTCCTCGCGCGCATCCATCGCTATACCGTCAACCGGCTGCGCGCGGAGATCGAGCCGGTATCGACGCGGGATTTCATGCGTTTTCTTTGCCGCTGGCAGCACGTCGTTCCCAGCGAACGGCGCGAGGGTCCCGACGCGTTGGCGGCATTGATCACGCAGCTCGAAGGCTTCGAGGCGCCGGCGGCGGCGTGGGAAGCCGAAATCCTGCCCGCGCGACTCGACAACTACGATTTCACCTGGCTCGACGACCTGTGTCTCGCCGGACGCGCCGTGTGGACGCGCCTCACGGCACCGGCGCGGATCGCCGCGAGAAGTGCCGGCGCCGATCCGCACGACGCCGGTCACGCTGTTGCCGCGACGCAATCTCGGCAGTATGGAATCGCGCGGTTCCTGGCGCCGTCGGAGCCCTCGACCGTGAGTGCGCGCGCGCAAACCGTCGTTGACCACCTGACGGCCCACGGCGCCTGCTTCTTCGACGAGATCGTCGAGGCGACGGGCATGCTGCGCACGCAAGTCGAGGACGCGCTCGCCGAACTCGTCGTGCTCGGGCTCGTGCATTCGGACAGCTTCGCCGGCTTGCGCGCGCTGCTCACGCCGTCCGAGCGGCGCAAGCCGCTCGGCGGCCGGCGGCGCCGGCGCACGGCGCTCTTCGGCATCGAGGACGCGGGACGCTGGGCGCTCGTCCGCCGACCCGCGGCAAGACTCGCGGCCGGCGGCGCGCGCACGAACCCGACACGAGATCGTCGAGCACGTCGCGCGACACGCTGCTGCGCCGCTACGGCGTCGTCTTCTGGCGCATCCTCGAGCGCGAGGCGGCGTGGCTGCCGCCGTGGCGCGAGCTGCTGCGCGTGCTGCGGCGTCTGGAAGCGCGCGGCGAAATCCGCGGCGGCCGATTCGTCGCCGGCATCCCCGGCGAGCAGTTCGCGCTGCCCGAAGCGGTCGGCTCTGCTGCGCGAGACGCGACGCGCGCCGCCGTCGTCGAGCTGGATCTCGCTCAGTGCCGCCGATCCGCTGAACCTGATCGGCAACCTGCTGCCAGGACCGAGAGTGCCCGCCGTGACGGGCAATCGCATCGTCTTTCGTGACGGCGCCCCGGTGGCGGCGCTCATCGCCGGCGAAACGCAGTGGATGCAGGAGCTCGCGCCGCGTGAGATGCGCGAGGCCGAAAGCGTCCTCGTCAAGCGGCAGGCGGGCTCGCCGTTGCTCGCCTACTTGCGCTAGCGCCGCACGTCGGCATTCGGGCGCTCTGGGAATCGTCAATTTCTCCCCGTAATCGATGTGGCAATTGCGCGAGTGCCCTGCGCAAAAACTGCGCGGGATGGCGCAAAATCTGCCAGTCATGCTCCGCGATGGTGCAGTGCAATGCAGCAATCGCTCGACCACGCGTAATGTTGAGCTTTGTCGTAGACGCGCGACGCCCGTCGATCGCTGAGCGCAGTTGGACGCCGGGCGACTTGCGCGCCGACCCTTGCATTTGGCACGCTATGTGCTGAAGCAGCGTCACAGGAGGTGCTTATGGACCCTGTCATCCCGCTCGCCGATCTGCAGCCGATCTACTCGGTCGCCGAGGTCGATCGCGCGCTCGAGGACAGCGCCGCGCGACGCAACGAAAGCCTCAAGGGCTGGTACGACCGCATGCGCGATCTCGGCGGATCGCGCTACATCGTCAAGCCGTCGCGCACCGCCGCGATCGACGAGCTCTATGACGCATCTCCCAATTTCCTGACCGTCATCGACGACCTCAAGAAAGTACCTCGCGCTCGCGATTGCGGGCAACGAGGCGGTGCAGTTCACGCCGATCCTGCTGCTGGGCGAGCCCGGCCTCGGCAAGACGTATTTCGCGAAGAGGCTCGCGCACGCGCTCGGAACCGGCTTCGAGTTCGTCTCGATGAGCTCGCTCACCGCGGGCTGGGTGCTGACGGGCGCGTCCGCGCAGTGGCACAACGCGCGGCCGGGAAAGGTCGCCCAGACGCTGATCGAGGGCGAATACGCCAACCCGGTGCTGGTGCTGGACGAAGTCGACAAGGCCGGCGGCGACCACCGCTACGACCCGATGGGGGCGCTTTACGGCCTGCTGGAACGCGACACCGCCGATTCATTTCAAGGACGAGTTCATCGACCTCGACATGGACGCCTCGCACATCCTGTGGGTCGCCACCGCGAACGACGAGGGTCGATTCCGGACCCGATCCTGAACCGGATGAATGTCTACGCGATCGAGCGCCCGGACGCCGAAGGCTCACGCAAGATCGCGCTCGTCGGTGTATCGCGAGATCCTCGATGCGCACCGCTGGCCGTTCCCGCCCGAGCCTTCGGAGAGCGTGCTCGAGCGGTTGGCGACGATCCCGCCGCGCGACATGCGCAAGCTCCTGCTCGATGCGTTCGGCACCGCGCAACTCGCCGGACGCGACCACCTCCTTCCCGAGGACCTCGACGCGAAGCAAGCTCTGCGGCCGCCGCATGCGGATGGGGTTCTAGAGGCCGTTCTGCCGACCCGATAGCTTTGTCGCGTCCTCCGGCCGCTTGCGCGGATTTGAAATGGCTCGAGGTATGCACTAGAGGAGCGCCTGCTCCGCCGTGATTGGCGGCGATCAACGCAGTCATGCTCGCCCTCTCGGCCGTCGCAGATCCTGCGCGCGCTGTTTCGACGTTGCGACGCCAACACCGACATCCTCGAAGGGCCAACGCGCCTGGGGTTGGTCGCGACGCGAACGCTACGCCCGGGGCGGACCTCTGTTACATTGGGGCCCCCATGAGCGCACCGACCCGCAGCGCCGGCTGTCGCGCGGGACATGGAGGCGATCCTCGATGTCACGCGCGCGCTCGGCGGCGCCGTTCGACCTGACGACGATGCTCGGCGAGGTGGTCGCCGCCGCCAAGCAGGTCCTGGGCGCGGAGCGCGGCTCGGTCTGGCTCTACGACGCGGCGACCGACGAGCTGGTGCTCGAGGTCGCGACGGGCATCGCGCCGGTGCGCGTGCCGGCGGGCGCCGGCCTGGTCGGCACCTGCGCGCGCGACGCGCCAGATCATCAACGTGCCCGACTGCTACGCCGACCCGCGCTTCGACCCCGAGCGTGGACCGCGCGTCCGGGTACCGCACGCGCTGCATGCTGACGCTGCCGCTGGTCGACCACAAGGACGCGCTGGTGGGCGTGATGCAGGTGCTCAACAAGCGCGACGGCGTCTTTCGACGCCGACGACGAGGCGCTCGCCACGGCGCTGGCGGCGCAGTGCGCGGTGGCGCTGCAGCGCGTGCGGATGACCGAGCGCGCTGATCGAGGGCGAGAAGATGCGCCAGGAGCTGGAGATGGCGCGCGAGGTGCAGATGAGCACGCTGCCGGCGCGATGCCGACGTGCCCGGCTACGACGTCTGCGGCGACGTTCGAGCCCGCCGAGCTCACCGGCGGCGACACCTTCGACCTGTCGCTCCTCGACCAGGGCTGCTGGTGGTGCTCGGCGACGCCACCGGACACGGCATCGCGCCGGCGCTGTCGGTGACGCAGATGCAGGCGATGCTGCGGATGGCGTTCCGCCTCGGCGCCGACCTCGAGACGCGCATTCATCGAGGTCAACAATCAGCTTGCCGAGACGCTCGCCGACGACCGCTTCATCACCGCGTTCATCGGGGTGCTCGATCCGCCGACCCACCGGCTGCGCTTCCACAGCGGCGGCCAGGGGCCGATCCTGCACTTCCGCGGCGGCAGACGGGCGCGTGCGAGCGCTACAAGCCGACGAGCTTCCCGCTCGGCGCGATGCCGCTCGCCGACGCTGCGGCCTGCGCTCGCGCTCGAAATGCTCGGCCGGGCGACATCTGGTCGCTGCTCTCCGACGGCATCTACGAGTACCACGACGCCGCGGGCGAGCAGTTCGGCGAGGCGCGGGTCGCGGAGCGTCGTCGCGGCGCATCGCGGCGAGCCGATGGCCGAGCTCGCTCGACGTGCTGCTGCGGAAGTCGGTCGCACGCGTTCGCCCGCGGCGCGCCGCAGGAGGACGACATGACGGCGGTGCTCGTCAAGCGCGACGGCGCCGGCGGCGACGCGCGGACGTTCGCGCGCAGCTTCGACTCGCTCCCGGCGCATCGTCGCGTTCACGGCGGAGCGTGTTCGCGCGGCTCGGGATCGACCGCGCGCTGCTGCCGGCCGGTCGACCTGGCGGTGGAGGAGCTGTTCACGAACATGGTCAAATACAGCGCCGACGAGCGACGCCGACGGTGCGCGTCGACATGGCCGCGATCGACGGCGGCGTCGAGGTGACGCTGATCGATTATGATGTCGAGCCGTTCGACGTGACGCAGGCGCCCGAGGTCGACATCGGCGCGCCGATCGAGGAGCGCGAGCCCGGGGGCTGGGGCTGCACCTGATCCGCCGGATGGTGGATTCGATCGACTACGAGTACGTCGAAGGAGACGCCGGCAGAGCCGGATCACGCTTTCGCAAGACGCGGGCGAGGCCGCGCGAGCACGGCGCGCGAAGCATGGGGGAGCGGATGCTCGCGATTGAATTGGCGCCGGACGGCGTCGTCGTCATCGCCGGCCGGCTGGACGCCGCGCAGGCGCCGGCCGCCCAGGCGTTTCTCGACAAGCGTGGACGGCACGGTCACGCTCGACTGCGGCCGGCTCGAATACATCTCGAGCGCCGGCCTGGGCGTGCTGCTCAAGACGCAGAAGCGGCTGATCGCGCTCGGGCGGCAGGCTCCGTCTGGTCGGGCTGAACCGCCACCTGCGCGACATCTTCGTCTACTCCGGGTTTCGACCGGATATTCGAGATCGAGCCGGCCGCGCTGAGCCCGCGCGCCAACTTTCCGGCGCGCCGGGTGTAATTGTGGACGAGGACGCCGATCAGGCGCTGGTGGAGCGGTACCGGAGCGGCGACCGGGAGGCGTTCGCCGAGCTGGTGGTCCGCTACCAGCGGCCGATCTACAACGCCGCGTTCTGGATGCTGCGCAGTGCCGAGGACGCCAGCGACGTCGCGCAGACGTTTTCCTGAAGGTCGCGGAGCGGCTCGATGAATACGACCCGCAGCACAGGTTCTTCAGCTGGATCTATCGCATCGCGGTCAACGAGTCGCTCAACCTGCTGCGCCGCAACGGGCGCGAGGAGGCGCTCGACGACGAGATCGAGCTGTCCCGGACGCGCGACGCGCGACAACCCGGAGTCGCAGATGCGGCGAGTGCCGAGCGTCTCGCGCCGGCATCCAGCGCGCATTGATGCAGCTGTCCGACGAACGACCGGACGGTGCTGATGCTGCGGCACTTTTCGGAATGCAGCTACGAGGAGATCGCGCAGATCCTCGATCTCGACGAGAAGACCGTGAAGTCGCGCCTGTTCGAGGCGCGGCAGCGGCTGCGCGAGCTGCTGAGGGACCTGCGAGCCCCGGACTGACATGAACTCCACTCGAACTCAACGAGCTGATGCACGCCGTCCTCGACGGCGAGGCCACCGCCGGAGGAGCGCCAGGAGCTCGAGCGCGCGCCTGGCCGCCGATGCGGCGGCCCAGGCGCGGAGTTCGACGAGCTGCGCGCGCTCTTTTCGACGGCCTGGCGCGCGTGCCGACAGCGCTTCCGCCGGAGGGCCTGGTCGCTGCGGTGATGGCCGCCGCGTGCCGGCCGCGGCTCGCGGCGGACTGCGACCAACTTTTCTCGGCGGCCGCGTGTAATTGGGGACCTTCGAACGAAGCCCGGGGCACGGCCCGGGCGATCGGCAACGGTCTGTCGGGCTCTTCCAACGGGCCATTCTCAGGGGTGACAACATGAGCGGACAGCAGCGGGTCCTCAAGCGCAAGAGTCTGGATCGGTGGCGGCATCGCCGCCGCGGCCGCGGCTGCTCGTCGCGGTTTCGGCATCGACTTCCCGCCCGGCGGTAAGGACACGGCGGGCACGATCGTCCCGGCGCAGCGTTATCGGCGCCGCAGATCACCGCCGACGACGTCAAGCTCGGCGGCCAGCCGGGACGGCAGCTGATGCAGAGCGGTGCCTGCGGCTACGTCCGGCGCGCAGAGCGGCTGGCGACAGAGCGGGCTCAGCGGCGGCAACCGAGCAGGCTGGCAACAACGCCAGCAACCTGAGCGGCCGTGCCAACGAGCGGTCGGCAACGAGCGGTGGCCGACCTGGCCGCGCAACCTGAGCGGCGGCCACCGAGCGGCCAGGCAACGAGCGGTCGGCAACCTGGCGCGCAACCGAGCGGTGGCCGACGCTAGCGGTGCAACCGAGCGGTGGCCACGAGCGGCGAGCAACAGCGGCCGCACAGCGCCGGCAACGAGGCGGTGCGCAACCAGAACGGCCGGCAATGAGCGGCCGGCAACAGCGGCGGCAACAGCGGCGGCAACTCAGCGGCGCGCAACTCAGCGGCGGCCAGCAGCGGCGCAACGGCGCTGGCAATCAGCGGCCGGCAACAGAACGCCGGCAGTACGAGCGGCGGCAACTCAGCGGCGACAACCTCAGCGGCGGCAGCCTCAGCGCGGCCAGACCGAGCGGCTCGCAACGGCTCAGACGGCGGCAGCCCAGCAACGGCCGGCAACAGCGCGGCGGCAATCCGCAGCGGCCGGCAACCCAGCGGCGCGCGGCAAGAACGCCGGCAACATGCGCGGCTGGCACAGCCGCCAGACGGCGGCGTCCAGCAACGGCGGCAATACCAGCGGCGGCAACGGCCAGCAGCGGCAGGCTCAACGGCGGCCAGACCCAGCGGCCAGAGCGACGGCCATGAGCAGCCGCGACCAGCGATAGTCGGACGCCAACGTCACCTCCGACCAACCGCCGGCCTCGCGCCGGCGGTTTGCTTTTGCGGGTCCTGCCCCGTTATGCTTATGCGGCGACTCGTCGCTCGGGGGGGGGCTCGAATGCGTGGCGCTTCTGTGCCTGCTGTTGTGGCGTTGATGCCGTCGCGGCGTCGCCGCCGACGAGAGTCCGGTCGGCATGTCCTGGGTCGACACGAGGACCTTCAGCTCTATCTACTCCGATTCGCTCGGCTACCTCGTGCCGCACGCGGTGCGCACCTTCACCAACTCGCTCGCCTGGCAGCGCCGGATGTTCGGCTGGGTGCCGTCCGACCGCACGACGTCCTGCTCCAGGACCTCTCGCGACTACGGCAACGCCACGACGTTCGCCGCGCCGCGCAGCGTGCTGATCTTCGACGTCGCGCCGCTGTCGCACGCGTTCGAGACGTATCCCCGCCAGCGAGCGCATGTACTCGCTGATGAACCACGAGCTGGTCCACGTCGCGACGAAGCGACATCGTCCACCGAGGAGGACGGCGCTGGCGCCGGTTCTTCCTCGGCAAGGTCGCCGCCGCAGGCGCGCAAATCCCGAAACGCTGCTCTACAGCTACCTGACCGTTCCGCGCTTCACGGCGCCGCGCTGGTACCTCGAAGGCGGCGCGGTCTTCCTCGAGACCTGGATGGGCGGCGGCCTCGGCCGCGCGCAGGGCGGCTACGACGAGATGGTGTTCCGCGCGATGGTGCGCGACGACGCGCATTTCTACGATCCGCTCGGGCTCGTGTCGCGCGGCGTCGCAGGTCGACTTCCAGGTCGGCGCCAACGCCTACCTCTACGGCACGCGCTTCTTCACCTGGCTCGCCTACACGTACTCGCCGGAAAAGGTCGTCGAGTGGATCAAGCGCGACGAAGGAAGCGAGCGCTACTACGCGGACCAGTTCGAGCAGGTGTTCGGCATGCCGCTCGAGCAGGCCTGGCAGGACTGGATCGCCTTCGAGCACGAGTTCCAGCGAGCGCAACCTCGCCGAGGTGCGCAAGTACCCGGTCACGCCGTACCGCAAGCTCGTGCCGGCAGCGCGGTGGGATCGGTGTCGCGCATGTACTACGACGAGGCGACCGGCATGCTGTACGGCGCGTTCCGCTATCCCGGCGTCGTCGAGCACGTCGGCGCGCTCGAACACGCGCGACGGCAGCGTCCGGCGACTGGCCGACATCAAGGGCGCGATGCTCTACCGCGTCACGTCGTTCGCCTACGATCCGGCACAGCGGCACCGCGTTCTACACCAACGACAACAACGCGCTGCCGCGACCTGATGGCGGTGGACGTGCAGACCGGCGAGGAGCGGATGCTGCTCGAGAACGCGCGCATCGGCGAGATCGTCTTCAATCCGGCCGACCGCTCGCTGATGGGCGTGCGCCACGCGAACGGCCTGGCGACGCTGGTGCGCATTCCGTATCCCTACGACCGATGGTACCAGCAGTCCACACGTTTCCCGTACGGCGTCGTCCCGTACGACCTCGACATCTCGCCCGACGGCGCGCTGCTGTCGGCGTCGATGACCGAGGTCAACGGCGACCAGTTCCTGCGCGTCTGGGAGCTCGCAGAGGCTCCTGAACGGCGACGTCGAGGCCGCTCTCGCGAATTCCGCTTCGGGCAGTCGGTTCCCGAGAGCTTCGTGTTCTCGCCGCGACGGGCGCTACCTCTACGGCAGCAGCTACTACACCGGCGTCTCCAACATCTTCCGCTACGAGGTCGCCACCGGCGAGGTCGAGGCGGTGTCGAATGCCGAGACCGGCTTCTTCCGGCCGTTGCCGCTCGCCGACGGGCGGCTCGTCGTGCTGGACTACACCGGCGAAGGCTTCGTCCCGGCGATCATCGATCCGCAGGCCGATCGACGACGTCAGCGCGATCACGTTCCTCGGCGCCGAAGCTCGCAGAGAAGTATCCCGGTGGTCAAGACGTGGCAGGTGCCGCCGCCCGAGCACCGTCGACGATGAGAAGCTGGTCACCGGACAAGGGCCGTACGTGCCGCTGGCAGCAATGTCGAGCTCGCCAACGCGTATCCCGTGCTCCAGGGCTACAAGAACTACGGTCGGCGTCGGCTACCACTTCAATTTCGAGGACCCGCTCGCAGTTCGCGTAGCCTGGGCGTCACCGCGGCGTACACGCCGGGCGACAACCTCCCGGCGAACGAGCGCGGCCACGTCGACATCACCGGCCGCTACCGAGTTCTGGCGCGCCGAGCTCTCGTGGAACCGGTCGGATTTCTACGACCTGTTCGGCCCGACCAAGCGCAGCCGCAAGGGCTACGCCGCCAAGCTCGGCTACGACTGGCCGCTGATCTACGACGAGCCGCGGCGGCTCGACGTCTGACTTCGACATCGCCTACTACGACCAGATCGACACGCTGCCCGAACGCGCAGAACGTCGAGACCAAGTTCACGCGCCTCGTCACCGCCGAGGTCGGCGCTGCACTACACGGACGTGCGGCGCTCGCTCGGCGCGGTCGACGACGAGAAGGGCATCGACGTGGGCGCTGGTCTACAACGGCAACCACGTCAACGGGCAGACTCACGCCCCAGGTGCGCGGCGAGCTCGATCTCGGCTTCGCGCTGCCGCTTCGCACACTCGTCGCTCTGGCTGCGCAGCGCGGCCGGCGTCGCCAACGGCGACCGCAACAACACGGTCGCGAACTTCTACTTCGGCGGCTTCGGCAACAACTACGTCGACGACAAGTCGGTCAAGCGCTATCGCGAGTACGATTCGTTGCCGGGCTTCGGGATCGACGAGATCAGCGGCGCTCAACTTCGTGCGCGAGATGGTGCGAATGGAACCTGCCGCCGTACGTGTTCGAATCGGTCGGCACACCCAGCCTTCTATCTGCAACTGGCTGCGGCCGTCGATCTTCGCCGCAGGGCTGTGGACCGATCCCGGCAACACCTCGCTGCGCAAGAGCCTATGCGAGCGTGGGCGCGCAGGTCGACCTGCGCTTCAGCGTGCTGCACTGGTACGACATGACGCTGTCGGTCGGGCTACGCCGTCGGATTCCAGGGCTCGCAGCGCGCGGGCACCGAGTGGATGATCTCGCTCAAGATCATGTAGCGGCGGAAGGCGCCCGTGGCTGCAAGCTCGATGTCCTGCTGCACGTCGGTCGTCGGCCTGCTGCCGGTGCTCAGGCTTCCTCGCGGCGCTCGTCTATCTCGACAGCTACAAGCTCGTTCGACTGCGCATCGTCATCGGCATCGTCGCGTGCGGCGTCGCCGTCGCCGTCGTCGAGCTACGTCGTCAACGGGTTCGTGCTCGCGCGCGTCGGCATCGACGTTCGCGAGCTACGCGCGTTACGTCGGCGCCGGTCGTCGAGGAGATCGTGAAGGCGGCTGGTCATCGTCGCGCTGATCCGCGCGCACCGGATCGGCTTCTCTCGTCGATGCCGCGATCTTCGGCTTTGCCGTCGGCACCGGCTTCGCGATCGTCGAGAACCTCTATTACCAGCACTCGATGCCCGACGCCGGCATCGGGCACGTGGATCGTGCGCGGATTCGGCACCGCGCTCATGCATGGCGGCACGACGGCGATCTTCGCCATGATGGCGTCTCGCGCTGCTGCGAGCGTGCGCGAGCGCGCGGCGTGCCGTCGACGCTCCTGCCCGGCTTCGCGCTCGCCGTCGTCGCTGCACTGCGGCGTTCAACCACCTGTTCGGCTCGCCGCAAGCTCTCGACGATCGCCGTGCTCGTCGCTGCTCGCCGCCGCTCCTGTACGCCGTGTTCCAGCGCAGCGAGCGCGCCGTCGGCGATTGGCTGGGCCAGGGATTCGACGCCGACGCGGAGATGCTGGAGTCGATCAACTCCGGCCAGCTTTCCGAATTCGCCGGTCGGGAAAGTATCTCGACATCGCTCAAGCAGCGCTTCACGGGTCCGATCGTCGCGGATCTGCTCTGCTACCTGCGCCTCTACACCGAGCTCGCGCTTCGCGCCAAAGGCATGCTGATGATGCGCGAGAACCGGCTTCGAGGTTACCGATGGACGAGGCGACCGCAGCCAAGTTCGCCGAGATGCGCTATCTCGAGCGAAGCATCGGCAAGACCGGCCTGCTTGCCGTGCATGCCGATGCTGCACATGAGCCACAAGGACCTGTGGCAGCTCTACATGCTCGGGAGCAAGTGAATCGCTCCGGGCTGGTCGGTGCCATGGCCCGTGCGCGAACGCGCCGACTCATCAATATCGTGCGCTGCCCGGCGTCCGCGGAAACGGGATGACATCGCGCACGTTGGCTAGCCCGGTCGCGTACGCCACCGTGCGCTCGAATCCCAGACCGAAGCCCGCGTGCGGCACCGTGCCGTAGCGGCGCAGGTCGCGATACCAGTCGTACTGATGCTTGTCGAGCCCGGACTCCGTCATCCGCGCGTCGAGCACCTCGAGGCGCTCTTCGCGCTGGCTGCCGCCGATGATCTCGCCGATGCCGGGCACGAGCACGTCCATCGCGGCGACCGTCCTGCCGTCATCGTTGAGCCGCATGTAGAACGCCTTGATCTCCTTCGGGTAGTTCACCAGGATCACCGGCTTGCCCACGTGCGTCTCGGACAGGTAGCGTTCGTGCTCGGATTGCAGATCGATGCCCCACGCCACCGGGAACTCGAACTTCTGCTTCGCCCGCTCCAGGATGCTGATCGCCTCGGTGTAATCCATCCGCACGAACTCCGAGTCGACGATTCCCTGCAGCTTGGCGATCACCCCCTTCTCGATGCGCTCTTCGAAGAAGGCCATGTCGTCGGCGCGCTCGCCGAGAACCGTCCGGAAGACGTGCTTCACCAGCGCCTCGGCCAGCGCGGCGTTGTCGGCGAGGTCCGCGAACGCGATCTCCGGCTCGATCATCCAGAACTCCGCCAGATGCCGGCTGGTGTTGGAGTTCTCCGCCCGGAATGTCGGGCCGAACGTGTAGACCTTCGACAGAGCCATACAATAAGTCTCGACGTTGAGCTGTCCCGAGACGGTGAGGAAGGTCTCGCGTCCGAAGAAATCCTGCATGAAGTCGACACGTCCGTCAGGCGTGCGGGGCAGGTTCGTCAGGTCCAGCGTCGAGACGCGGAAGAGCGCCCCCGCTCCTTCCGCATCGGACGCCGTAATGATCGGCGTGTTGACCCAGACGAAGCCGTTTTCGTGAAAGAACCGATGAATCGATTGCGCGACGGTGTGTCGGACGCGCGTCAAGGCGCCAATGACGTTGGTCCTGGGCCGCAGGTGGGCGACCTCGCGCAAGAACTCGAGCGTGTGCGGCTTCGGTTGAATCGGGTAGGAGTCCGGGTCCTCGACCCACCCCACGACCTCGACGGCGCTGGCTTGCATCTCGAAGGGTTGACCTTTCGCCGGCGAGGGCACGATGGTTCCGGTCGCTTCCACCGCGCACCCTGCCGTCAGGCGCAGCACCTGATCCGCGTAGTTGGGCAGCGTATTGGGCGCGACGACCTGAACCGGGTGGAAGCACGAGCCGTCGGACACGTGGACGAAGGAGATCCCGGCTTTCGAATCGCGCCGCGTCCGCACCCACCCCCTGACCGTGACGGGCATGTCTTTGGGCGCGCGACCCGCAAGGATGTCCGCGCAAGTCAGTGTAGTCATCTCGAGTCCCGGCATGGCGAGCTGCGCTGCCGACGCCGTCGGGGACGGATCGGCAGATCGGTCCCGCGATCTGTCCCGTCGAAGCGCAGCCGTCGCGGCAAGGTTAGGCCGCCATTGTAGCTGCCGGTGAATGCCCGCGATCTGGCGGCCCTGCGGGCAGATTGTTGCTCGGAGTCGCCGCGCCGTTTCGGGCGTGTATCGGGAGGCTACACGCCGGAGCTCTGGTTACCGCTTGCAAGGAGCGCCAAGATGGAATCGAACGGCAGCGGCTTGCTAATGAGGTAGCCCTGCATCTGGTCGCAGCGGAGGAGACGCAGGATCTTCGCCTGCTCCTCCTGCTCGACGCATTCGGCGACCACGGTAAGCTTGAGCGAGTGGGCGAGCGAGATCATCGTCGACACGAGCGTCATGGCGTCGGGGCTGTCGAGCATCGCGCCCACGAATGAGCCGTCGATCTTGAGGGTTTCGACCGGCAACTTCGCGAGGTACGCCAGCGAAGAATAGCCGGTGCCGAAATCATCGATGGCGATCGCGAGGCCGCGCCCGCGCAGCGCCTCGAGCTTGGCGATGTTACCTTCCACGTCCTGCATGATCAGGCTCTCGGTGACCTCCAGGTCGATACCGGGATCTTTCGAGACCGCGCCGAGCACTCGCTCCACCGTGGAGACGAAGTCGGGCTTGCGCAGCTGGACTGCCGATATGTTGACGGCGATGCGCGGGGCATCTCCTGTCTGCTCGCGCCAGCGCGCACGGTCCAGCACCGCCCGTCGCAGCGCCCACGCGCCGGCTTCGAGGATCATTCCCGTCTCCTCCATCACCGGGATGAACTTCGCCGGCAACACGAGCCCCAGTTCGGGACTCTGCCACCGGATCAACGCCTCGACGCCCTCGATGCGCCGCGTCTCGATGTCGACTTTCGTCTGGTAATGCAGGACGAATTCGTCCTCTTCGAGCGCTCGTCGCAGCCGGCTCTCGAGTGTCAGCTTCTCGGCGACGCGGTCGGTCATCTGCTGCGCGTAGAAGAGATACGGGTCGCCGGTTGCCTTCGCCTTGTTGAGCGCGGCCTCCGCATTGCGAAGGAGCGTCTCCGCGTCCTCGCCGTCTTCGGGAAGGAGCGCGATCCCCGCCTTGGCCGAAAGCCTCAGATCGTCCCCGTTCACCGCGAATGGCGTGCCGAACGATTCGAGCCGCCAGCGCTCGATCGTCCGGATCACGTCGTCCTCGACCGCCACGTCGGGCATTACGGCAGCGAACTGGTCGCCGCCTATCCGCGCAATCTCGCCGGCGTTGCCGACGCAGCCGACGAAGCGCTTCCCGAGTTGCCTCAACACCTCGTCGCCGGCATGGCGGCCGAGGGTGTCGTTGACCGTCTTGAAGCGCTCGACATCCGCGACGACAACCGCGAGCCTGCGTCCACCATGAACGGCCGCGTTGGCGTATTGGGACAGCCGCTCCTGAAAGAGGGAGCGATTGGCGAGGTTCGTCAGCGAATCGTAGCTGGCGAGGTAATCGAGGCGTTCCTCCTTCTCGATGTGGTCGAGCGCAAACGAGATATCGCCCGCGAGCTCGGTGAGCAGACGCATCTCCTCGTCGTCGAAGAAACGCGTCTCGTCCGTATAGAACGCCAGATAGCCGACGACGTCGCCGTTGACCACGAGCGGCAGCCCTGCCGCGGAATGGAAATCGCGGGCCAGCATTTCGTCGCGATAACGCAGGCCCGTCATCTGGGAATCGATGTCGATGGCAACGGGCTCGCGCGAGCTGATCGACGCCGCGATTACATCGCTGTCCGTCCCGGCCGGGCTTGCCAGCGGAAACCGGGTGAGCTTCGCAAACGATTCTTCCTCGCCGGCCCAGGCCGCGGGGACGATCTCCTTTGCCGTCGGATCGACCCACCCGACCCACGCGAGCTGGAACCGGCCGTGCTCGATCGCAAGGCGACACGCCTGCCTGAACAATTCGTCGCGGTCGTGGACGCGGACGATGAGGGCGTTGACTCCCGAGAGCATCGCATAGACGCGGTTCAGACGCTGGATCCGGATCTCCGCCTGCTTGCGCTCGGTGACTTCGTTCTGGAGTCGGGCGGCATGGCGCCGCACCTCCGCATAGAGCGCGCCGTTCTCGTAGATGCGGCCGACCTGCGCGGCGAGGATCGTCAGCAGGCGCTCGTCCTCGTCGCTGAACGCAGCCGCGCCCAGCTTGTCGGCGAGGCAGATCCAGCCATAGACGGATTTCAACGATGCGACCGGTGCCGCGACACACGTATGAACGCGCGGAAAGCCGGGCGGGAGTCCTGCGGCGAGGGGGTCGGCACCTGGGTTGTCGAAGCGACGGGACCGGCGCTCGTGGAGGCCGGATCCGAGCGGACCGCCGTCGATGCGAGGCGGTTTCATCACCGCAGCGAAGGCAGGGCCGATCCCACTGGTGGTGAAGAAGACAGTGTCCTCGAGCTGCTTCTCCCGGACGCAGAGGATCGCGTATTTGGCGCCGATCAGATCGCGCGCCGACCGGCAGACTTTCTCGAGCAGAACGTGGGGATCGAGCTCGGAGGCGAGCTGCAGATTGATGTCGTTCGAGCGCGGCGAGCCGTCCATTGCTGGCGACGAGCGCTTCGGCCTTTTCGGTCAGCTTGTCGGTCATCAGCCGAAGGTGCTCGCGATCGAACTCGACCGCGACCGGCGGAGTTGGAGCGGGCTCCGGCACGTGGGCCAGCCCCTGTTCGATGGCGACGAGGATGTCCTCCGGCTCGCAAGGCTTGACCAGCACGCGGGAAACGCCGCAGGCCTTCGCGAGGTTGCGCGCTTCGCGCTCGCGGTAATGCGCCGAATAGAAGATAACCTCGGTGCGGGCGAGCGCCGGGTCCTGGCGCAGCTGGCGCACGAACTCGTAGCCGTCCATCGTGGGCATCAGGATGTCCGAAATGACGAGTTGCGGCTGTTGTGCGCGGACCACCGCCAGTGCCTCGGCCCCATCGGCAGCCTCGAGCGGTTCATGCCCCTTGTATTTCAGGAGCGTCACGACGAGCTCGCGGTTCGCGGCGTTGTCGTCGACGACCAGCACCTTGGCCATGGGCAGAATCGCCGTCAGCCGCCGGGCGACGCGCCGGCGGCCCGCGCAGCAGGCGGAGAAGACGCTCGATATCCTGGACGAACGTCTCCGGGACGATCGGCTTCGAGTAATACGCATCGAATCCGGCGGCGAGCGCCGTTTCGCGGTCGCCCGGCATCGAGAACGCGCTCACGGCCACCAAGGGAACGCGACGCCAGGTCGTGCCGCCCCGCAAGCGGTGAACGACTTCGTAGCCCGTCATGACCGGCATCTGCAGGTCGCAGACGACGAGATCCGGGGCGTGCGCTCAACGGCGAGCGCGAGACCGGCGCCGCCATCGGTGGCGGTAAGCGTAGCGTAACCCGCGGTGTCGAGCAGATATTTCGCAAGCTCGAGACTCGCCGGATCGTCCTCGATGATCAGTATTCGCGCGGGCACCGTGTCAAACCTCCCGAAGCTCGAGCGTAAAAATGCTGCCCTTGCCGTATTCGCTGTCGAGCGTGATCTTCGCGCCCATGAGCTCGGCGAGCTGCCGGCTCAAGTGCAAGCCGAGGCCGGTGCCTTCGAGGTCGCGCCGATGGCCCTGCACCCGCGAGAAAGCCTCGAACAGCTTGGCCTGGTCTTGCGGGCGAATGCCGAGGCCGGTGTCTTCGACGCTGACGGCGACGACTTTCCTCCGACCGTTTCGCCGCTGGCTCACGCTCACGTGAACGCTGCCCCGGTCGGTGAACTTGATCGCGTTGCTGCGTGAGGTTGATGACGATCTGGCTCAGCGCCCGCTCGGTCGGCTCGGACGCTCATCACCTCGTCGGGCACGCTGGCCGTGAACGCGAGCCCTTTCTCTCCGCTTCCGGACGAAGCGTGGCGACGATCTCCTGCACGACTGCGTGCGCAGTCGATGGGGTCGCGTCCCAATTCCACCTTGCCCGCCTCGATCTTGGCGACGATCGAGCAGATCGTTGATCAGCGACAGTAGGTGCTTTGCGCTGCTCTGGACGGTGCGCAGCTGCTTGTCCTGATCCGGCGTCAGCGGGCCCGGGTAGCTTCATCAGCAGCGTGCCGGTGAAGCCGATGATCGCGTTCAACGGCGTGCGCAGCTCGTGGCTCATGCTGGCGAGGAAGCGGTCCTTCGCGCGGCTTGCCTCTTCGAGCTGCGACGTTCTTCTCGCGGAGCTCCTTCTCGATGCGCTTGCGGTCGCTGATGTCGCGAATCGCGCTCATGACGAGGACGTGCCTTCGTCCGATCTCGCAGCGGGCTCAGACTGATTTCGACCGGGAATTCGGTGCCGTCCTTGCGCAGCCCGTACAGTTCCAGTCCGGCGCCCATCGCCCGCGTCCGGGGCTCCTCGAAGTACTTCGCTCGATGGCCGAAATGAGCCGCACGGAAGCGCTGCGGCAACAGCATTTCGATCGGCTTGCCATGCAAGCTCTCCCCGCCCATAACCGAAAAGCTCGTGCGCGTGGCTGTTCGTGAACACGATGTGGCCGGTCGGATTCACCATGACGATGCCGTCGGGCGTCGATTCCAGCAAGTCGCGATATCGGGACTCCACCTGTTTGGTGTCGCGCCGTACCCGCAGAGCCGTCACGTCCTTCGTGGTGGAAAGGATCAGCGGCTCGTCATGTCCGGAAACGCGGACGATCTTCCAGGAGACGTCGACGTACACGAGCGTGCCGTCTTTTCGGCGGCGCAGGGATTCGAACGTCGCGAGACCGTTGGCGAGCGTTTCGGCAAGCTGTCGAGCGTGCTCGCCGGCTTGATCGGGCGGGACGATCAAATCATCGATCGGTCGCCCGAGGGCTTCGGCGGAACCGTAGCCGAAGACCGCATTTGCACCCGCGTTCCAATGCAGCACCGAACCTTGCTGCGTCATGACGACGACCGCGTCCGGGGATTCCTGAATTGACAGCGCATCGTAGCCAGTCTCGTTCGGGTTCATCCAGCGTGCTCCCCGCCGGGCATGGATTCCGCTTCCGCCGCCGGACGATTCCGATCGCTGGAACGCGAGCCGTCGGCCGGGCTACCAACAAGACGCGACTCGGCACAAGCCTGATCGCAGGTCGGGACTAGAGGCTCGCGCATTGACGACATTTGATTGCGCTCGTGGGGCGATCGGTCGCCGGCAAGCGCAGCATCGGCGGCGATTCGAATCGTGGACTTGCGTGAACGGCGCTGCGATCGGCGGCAGTATGGCTCAGGTCCAGCAAGACTATCCAGTCCCGTCGCGATTGGCTGGTTCGGCCACCCCGACTGCCGGAAGAACGACATCGACGCAAGCCGGGCCGAGCAATGCGTTCTCCGGCGCGCAGGCATCCGTAGCCCACAGCACGTCCGGGACTGCTGGTATGAAGTTTGCTGTGCTCGATTGATGACCAACTATGCAGCCGGCACGAAACTATCGGAGTTGAGACTTGCCGATGGGCCCTCGGTTACCGCCGACGCGCCCGGTTCGGGCACGCCGCTCACCAGCTTATCCGCGGCGAACGCGCCCTCTGCCCCGCCAGTCCTTGCGACGGCAGCTCCCGCCGTGCCAGCCCGAGCCGAGCGCCCGAATGCGGGCTCGACGCAGGGCGGCCCATTACAGTCCGAGGCGGTCGCTCCGCGCCAGGGTCAGTCTGAAGGACCGGACAGGTTTCTGGCGAAGGCGACCGCGGAGCTCGAAGCAGGCCGGATCGACCAGCCCCTCTGGGTCCGCGCGATGGCACAATCCGGCGGCGACGAAGCGCTGGCGAAGCCCGCGTATTTGCGCGCGCGGGCCACTGCACTGCGCGTCGCGAAGCGGGACCAACACGCCGCCCGACCGACCCCAAATGTGGACACGTCGCGCCGTGAAAACGACGCTCCTCGTCACGGTGGAACGACCAAACGCAAACGTCTGATCGTGGTTGGCGCGGCGGTCGGACTCCTTTTCGTGGTCGCCGCGGTCGTTTCCATGCGATGGGGGACCACTCCGCCACAGCAAGCCGTCGTCGCAAAAGGGCCACCGCACAGCAGCACGGCGGGACTGTCGACAACACCGGGGAGTGCATCGACGGTCAAGACTGGCGCCGCCCCGGCGCGACCTGAGATGTCAAGCGACGATTTCGTGGGGAAGGTGCGGGAGCTGAGGGAAGCCGGCAATTGGAACGTCCTCGTCCTTTACGCTGTTGAATGGACCCGAAAGCAGCCGGGCAATCCGCAGGCGTGGAAAGAGCTCAGCACCGGTTACGTCATGCTGCACCAGTTCGATGAGGCCCTCGAAGCCGCGACCAGAGCCGTGCAGCTTGCGCCGGCGGATTTTGAGCTGTGGCAGACGCTGGGGCAGGTTAACGTCGCCCTGGCACAGCCGGCCAAGGCGCTCGTGGCCTTCGAACGGGCGGCCGATCTGAATGGCCGCGACGTGACCAGTCTGGTCCAGGCTGGAATGCTCAACGCCGAGCTCGGTCACCTTCCCCAGGCAAGGGAGGCGTTCGCGCGGGCGCTCGCCGTGAGTCCTGGGGACGTTGACGCGCTGTGCGGGGCGGCATCGATTGCGCAGAAGGAAGGGCGATCAAAAGACGCGGACGCCTTCATGCGCCAGGTCAAGTCAGTCGAGCGGGTTTGCCGCGATTCCGCCGCGGCGGAGACCGTGGCGGTGTCCCCCGCGAGCGGCTCCAGGAAGAAAACGACGGCGTCGGCGACTCGTCGTTGAACGTTGGCGCGATCCGGATGATCGCAGCGTCCTAAGGACCGCGTCCCCGTGCGCGGTGCGCGCGAGTCCGTACGTTCCGCCCCACTTTCGGATGACCGAGTCCGCCGCGATCTCGGGACCTTCGACGCCATACCCGAACCGGCCGTGTCTTTGCGCCACATCGGCGGAGGCGCGATTTGATCCGGATCAAGCGGATGCGAACGCGGCCTTCTCGGGTCGTGGCGTCGGCGGATAATGAGAACCATTCCCAGCCGACCCGCTCCATGAACCTCTCCCTCGACCACCTCCTCCCCGAACACTCCGCGGCGATCGTCTCCGTCAGCGCAACCGGCATGGCCGGCGAGCGGATGGCGGCGCTCGGCCTCATTCCGGGAAAGCGCGTCGCGGTGCTTCGTCGCGCCCCGTTCGGGGGTCCACTGCACCTTTCGATCGGGCCGACGGAACTGATGATCCGCCGTGCCGACGCGCGTGCGATCCTGCTCGATCACGTTCATGCGGTGAAGACGGGTCGCAGGCGCTGACCCGATGAGCGACTGCTGCGGCGACGTCGGCGAGAGGACGAAGGAGCGCGCCGTCCGTCCCGGCCCGATCGGCGGGTCCGGACCGCGCACGCGAACGGTCGCCGTCGTCGGTCCGCCCAATACCGGCAAATCCACCTTTTTCAATCGCCTGACGGGCGCCTCGGCGCGCGTCGCCAACTGGCCAGGCATGACGGTCGACATCACGACCGCGCGCGTTCTCGCGGGCAGCGCGATGGTCCGCATGGCCGACTTGCCCGGCATCTATACGCTCGATGGCCATTCGGACGACGAGGCGCTGGTGCGAACGTTTCTGTCGACGGTCGCGCTCGACGCGGTCATCCTGATCGTCAACGCATCGCGCATCGAGCTTCAGCTTCCCCTCGTCCTCGCGGTGAAGGCGACCGGCATCCCGGTGCTGGTCGCGGTCAACATGACCGACGAGGCGTCGAAGCTCGGGATCACGTTCGATGTAGCGGGACTCGCCGAAGAGATCGGAGCCCCGGTCGTCGCCGTATCGGCCAAGTACGGTCAGGGGATGGCGGAGGCGAGATACGCGCTCGACCGGCTGCTCCAGGCGCAAGCTGCGCCCGTGATCGCCGATCTCGCGCTTGTGCCGGATCGCAAGGCGCGCGAGCACGAAGCTGCACGCCTCGTCGCCGCGCACGTTCACGTGCCGGCAATGCTGCCTGCGAGCATCACGGCCAAGCTCGACCGCGCGCTCCTCCACCGTTGGCTCGGCGTGCCGCTGTTCTTCGTCGTGATGTTCGCGATGTTCCAGCTGGTCTTCGGCGTCGGTGTGCCGTTGCAGGATGCGATGAAATGGCTGCTCGACGCGGTGAAGAGCGACATCGTTGCGCCACTCTTGGCGAACGCGCCGCCGCTCCTCGCGAGCTTCGTGCTGGACGGGCTTATCGATGGCGTCGGCACCGTGTTTACGTTCGTTCCGCTGATGGCGGTGTTCTTCGCCGGCATGGCGCTGATCGAGGACTCCGGCTATCTGTCGCGTGCCGCGTGGCTGATGGATGCACTGATGGGCCGCCTCGGGCTCGACGGCCGGTCGTTCGTCATGCAGCTCATGGGCTTCGGCTGCAACGTGCCGGCGTTGATGGCGACCCGCGTGCTGCGCAACCGCGCCGCGCGCCTCCTGTCGATGCTGGTGATCCCGTTCTCGCTGTGTTCCGCGCGACTGCAGGTGTTTCTGTTCATGACCACGGCGATCTTCAGCCCCGTCGCCGCTCCGATCGTGCTCTTCTCGCTCTACGTCGCGAGCTTCGGCGCGGCTTTCCTGACAGCGGCACTGTGGCATCGCCGGTACAGAAGCCACGAGCCGATGATGATGGAATTGCCTCCCTACCGGCTCCCGACGCCGCGCCTGGTTGCAGCGGAAGCATGGCGCGCAACTTCGCATTTCCTGCGTCGCGCCAGCGGTTTCATCATCGTCGGGGTGGTGCTGATCTGGGTGTTGACGCACTTGCCGCCGGGCGCCGCGACGGCGGGCCCACAGACGCCTGCGGGTCATCTCGCCTACTGGCTGTCACCCGTCTTCGAGCCACTCGGTATCGATCCGGTAATGTCGATCACGCTGCTCTTCGGCTTCGTCGCGAAGGAAATCGTGCTGGGTGGGCTCGCGGTCGTGCTTGGCGCGGGCTCGGATCAGCTCGCCGGCCTGGTCGCTGCGCGACTCGATTGGGTCAGCGCGATGAGCTTCATGATCTTCACGCTGATCTACACGCCGTGCCTCTCGGCGGTGGCGACGTTGCGCGACGAAGCGAAGAGCCTGCGTTTCACCGCGCTCGCGATCCTCTGGCCGCTCGCGCTCGCGTGGATTTCGAGCTTCGTCTTCTACCAGGCTGCACGCGCTATCGGGCTATAGCGCCTCCTAGGCCGCGCTGGTGGCGCCCTGGATCACCAGCGCGAAATCCTGTGGGCCCTGCGGCACGTTCGAGCCGAGAACGTCGATCCGCCATGTACCGGCGCGAGGCGCGTCGATCTGCACGACCTCGACGTTGTTCTTGTTATCGAGCGCGAGAGTTCCATCCGCGCCGCCCATTGCCGTCACCTTGCGACCGTCCGGCGCCGTCAGGACGAGGTTGATGTTGTTCACCAGCGCGGGACCGGGGTAATCGCTGTAGCACATCGTGACCCGAAGCCGCGCGGCGCCGGAAGCCACGCGCACGCTTTCGCCGTGCACCTGACCGGTCGCCACACCGGGCGACACTTCGACGAAGAGCGTCTTTGCGTTGAGGACGGCATCGAGATCGATGCGTCCGTAGCCCTGATGGTTGTCCGAGACCGCGCCAGCGGGCGCAGTGCCGGCAAGGCGACGGGCGCCGGCGATGAGCGTAGCCTTGATCAGCGCCGCGCTCGGCGCCTTGTTCCCGCGCTTCTTGCGGTGGTATTCGCGCACCAGCGCCGCGGCGCCGGCTGCGAGCGGCGTCGCCATGCTGGTTCCTCCCATGTAGAAGTATTTGTGGCTCGGAGGAAACGCCCGCCATCCGCTGTTGTTCGAGGCGATCATCGACGAGCGCGTCGACAGGATGAAAGTCCCCGGAGCGATGACATCCGGCTTCGTGCGCCCGTCGACGGTGGGACCGCGGCTGCTGAAAGCGACGACCTGGCCGGGATCGTTCGCCATCGGGTCGTTCTTGAACGGCGCCACAGGGTAATCGTCGGGCCACCAGCTCCCATAGGTCTCGCTGTTGAATTCGGGGCGCAGGCTTTCGCAGGCGCCGATCGTGATGCAGTTCTTGGCGGTGCCCGGCGAAGTCACGCTCTTCAGATTGATCTTGCCGTCGCCGTCCTTGTCGCTGCCGTCATTGCCCGCTGCGACGACGACGCAAAACTCCTTGTGCGTCCACACGAAGCGGTCGAGCTGGTCGCATTGCTCGTCGTAATCGCCCGGGTCACCGCCGCCCCAGGAATTGGAATGGATCCGCGCGCCCTTGCCGTGCGCGTAGGCGAAAAGCGGCCCCAGGTCGTTGGGAATGCCGGCGAGTACGTACCGTTCCTGCTCCGCCGGCGGCACCGAAGGCCGCCACCACATTTCCTGCTCGATCGCCTGGAACACGAGCTTCGCGCGATAGGCGAGACCGCGGACCGGTCGCGCGGTGATGCCGGCACTCGCCTTCCCGTCGCCGACGGCGGAGCCGGCGACGTGCGTCCCGTGGCCGGAATCGAGATCGGCGGGACCATCGTCGGCGCCGGCATTGAAGACCAGCGATGCGAAGTCAGCGGTGATTGGATAGCTCTTCAGCGCCAACACTCGTCCTGCGAAATCCGGATGAATATCCGCCGGGTCGCCCGAATCGAGTCCGGTGTCGCAGATCGCGACGATCTCGCCGCGGCCGCTCAATCCCATCGGCGCGGTGATCGCTTTGGCGACCCCCATGAACTGCGGCGCGACGTCGTTGCTCGTGCGTTTCAGCGCGCGCGCGCGGATGAACTTGACGCCGTGGACCGTCGAGAGCGTCTCGACCAATCTGGTGCGCTTCGCGAGGTCCTCTGTCGAACGCACGACCAGTGAACGCGCGGCGGGGCTGCGCGACAGCACGTCGAAGCCCAATCGCTTCGCGGCCGCGGCGATCGTCCCCACCAACGTCTTGTCGAAGGCCTCGACCGTATACACACCCGTCCGCAAATGCGTTCGCGGCAGCTTCCGAACGCGGCGCGCGCTCGCACGCAACCCGCCCGCCACCCGCGCTTCGTAAGGCAGATGACCGACCCAGCGGACAAACGGCAACGCCTCGATCGCGGCGACCGCCCGTGCGTTGGCGCGCACGACGTAGGTGAAGTCGCGATACAGCTCACGCACACCGCCGCCGACCGCGGTGATCCGGGCGAGCCAGCCTCTCTTGACCGGACCCACGAACTGGACGAGGTAGTGGTGATAGCCGGGATTCGGCGATTTCGTGGGGCCGGAGCGCCGGGCGACGGACTTTGCGGCGGCGCCGAGAGGCGGCGCGGCGCGCCTGCCGCCGAACGCAAGGTCGTACTGGCGGGTGATGTCCTCGCAGGGGAATCGAGAGGTCAGCGCTGCGCCCTTGCCGCGCGCGACCTCGATGATCGCGAACGCATCGTAGCGCGCGATGACGGTGCCATAGTCGCCGAGCGATTTCTGTTCCGGCCCCTGCGCAAAGACCTTGAGCATTCGTGCCATGGCTACCCCGCCGATGGTGGACGGAGCAGAGGTTAAACCGCGCATCGCCTCCCATCAAGCACCGCCCCGCTCTCACCGGCCTTGGAATCCCCCGGTGACCCGCGCACGGTTCCGCCTCGTGCATTGCCAGGGGACCGGGAAGAGCCGCGTGTCGCAGCATCCGCGGCAATGCGTTTTTCGGTGCAAGTCCTGCATCCGGATCTCGTCGATTCCCGCGGCCTTAAGTCACGCTTAAGTCTTTCGCATTAGCGTCTTCACCATGCGATTCGGCTCAACGCATCGAAGGAGGGCATGATGAAACCCAACTCGATCCTGCAAAGCCTCACGATCGCCGCGCTCGGAGCGGCGTTCGCAACCGGCTGTTCGAAGACCGATATTCCACTGCTGCGCGTCGACGCGGCGCCTCCTCGCGCCGTTGCGCCTGCACCCGGCGCCCCTTCGCCGGCCGGCGTCGCGCTTCCGGATTTCAGCGCGCTCGTCGACAAATACGGGCCCGCGGTCGTCAACATCAGCGTGACCGAGATGCCGGCAGCCACGGAAGGGAGGCAGCAGCTGCCGCGAATGTCGCCGGACGATCCGTTCTGGCAGTTCTTCCGTCACTTCCAGGTTCCGGTGCCGCGCACGCCGGTTCGCGGCCTCGGCTCGGGCTTCATCGTGAGCCCCGACGGCACGATCCTCACCAACGCCCACGTCGTCGACAACGCGAGGAGCGTCGTCGTCAGGCTGACCGACCGGCGCGAATTCAAAGCCAAGGTCCTCGGCACCGACAAGCGCTCCGACGTCGCGGTGCTCAAGATCGACGCCACGAATCTGCCGACGGTGAAGCTCGGCGATTCGTCGAAGGTCAAGGTCGGCAGCTGGGTCGTCGCCATCGGCTCGCCGTACGGCTTCGACAACACGGTCACCTCGGGCATCGTCAGCGCCAAGGCGCGCTCGCTCGGAGACGAGTCGTACGTTCCCTTCCTGCAGACCGACGTCCCGCTCAATCCGGGCAGCTCCGGCGGGCCGTTGTTCGACCTGAGCGGCGAGGTCGTGGGCATCAACGCCCAGATCTATTCGCAAAGCGGCGGATTCCAGGGTCTGTCGTTCGCGATCCCGATCGACGTCGCGCTCAAGGTCAAGGATGCGCTCGCGACCGCCGGTCACGTGACGTATGGTCGGCTCGGCGTGACGATCCAGTCGGTCGACCAGGGGCTTGCGGACTCGTTTGGCTTGAAGAGCCTGACGGGCGCACTCGTCAGCGCTGTCGAACCGGACGGACCGGCCGCGAAGGCGGGCCTCGAGCCGGGCGACGTGATCCTGAAGTTCAACGGGCAGGACATCGATCAGACCACGACGCTGCCTGAGCTCGTCGCGAGCCTGCGGCCCGGAACCAAGGCGACGCTGCACGTCTGGCGCAACGGCGCGACGAAGGACGTTTCCGCGACGATCGGCGAGCTCAAGGATGAAACGGTCGCCTCCGCGCGCGGCGCGGCGGCAGCTCAGGGTGCCGTCGGGCTGGCCGTGCGCCCGCTCACGCTGGACGAGCAGAAGGAAGCGCGCGTTTCGGGCGGTCTGGTCGTGAGCGACGTCGCCGGCCCCGCGGCCCAGGCTGGCATCGAGCCCGGCGACGTGATCGTCGCGTTCAACGGCACGCCGGTGAAGGACGTCGAGCAGCTGCGTGCGCTGGTCGGCAAGGCCGGCAAGCATTTCGCGCTGCTGGTCAAGCGCGAGAATGCGACGATCTTCATTCCGATCACGATGGGCTGAGACTCCTTGGGGCGGCGCGCGGCCACTGGCCGGATGTCGCCCGTTTCAAGGACGAAGTCTACTTTGACTCAAGGAGGCAACATGAAGAAGGACCGAGCCATTGTTCTCGCGACGTTGACCGTCGCCGGCCTGTTGACGGCCGCAACCGGGGCGGCCACCCCGACTGCCAGCGATCTTCCGCCGGTGATGATGCAGGGATCGGTGAAGTACATGAGCGGCGGAATAGGCACGGACGAGGAAGCGGCGATGCGCAGCGAGATGCCGAAATATCCCCTTACGCTCGAGTTCGCCGAGCGCGCGCGGCCGAGCCCCGAGCATCTCGCGGGCATCAACGTGACGATCAAGGATCAGAGCGGCAAGACCGAGCTCGACACGATCTCCGATGGCCCATACATGCTGGTGCAGCTTCCGGCAGGAAAGTACCGGATCACCGCCGACGAGAACGGCAGGACGCAAACGCGCGACGTCGCCGTTGCCGCCAGCACGCCCGAGCACGTGCTCTTCGAGTGGTGATGCCGATCCGCGCGCGTTCTCAGTTCCTGCGCCCGGACACTGGCGGCTCCAGCCTTTCGCCCTCGAGCAGCGACCGGTAGAGGAAGCCCGCGATGGCCGCACCGACGATCGGCGCGACCCAGAACACCCAGAGTTGGTCGAGCGCCCAGCCGCCCACGAAGACCGCGGGGCCGGTGCTGCGCGCCGGATTGACCGAGGTGTTGGTCACCGGAATGCTGATGAGATGGATCAGCGTGAGCGCGAGCCCGATCGCCATGCCCGCGAAGCCGACCGGCGCGCGGTGATGCGTGGCGCCGAGAATGACGATCAGGAACATGAACGTCATCACGACTTCGGAAACGATGCCGGCCACCAGCGAATACTTGCCGGGCGAATGCTCGCCGTAGCCGTTGGCCGCGAATCCGCCAGCGAGGCTGAAATCGGCCTTTCCGCTGGCAATGAGATAGAGCACGCCGGCGCCGACGATCGCACCGATGACCTGGGCGACGACATAGGGGAGGAGCTGGCTGCCCGGAAAACGGCCGCCCGCCCACAGGCCGACCGAGACTGCGGGATTGAAGTGGCCCCCCGAGATCGGCCCGAGCGCATATGCGCCCGTCAGCACGGTGAGGCCAAACGCCAGTGAAACGCCGAGAAGTCCGATGCCGACGCCGGGAAACGCGGCCGCCAGCACCGCGCTGCCGCAGCCACCGAGCACCAACCAGAATGTTCCGATGAATTCGGCAAGGACTTTCGGGCCCATTGTGTCACCTCGAGCGAAGTAGGTTGCGGGGTCGACATGCACGCGTAGGCGTGCCGACGCGACGGGTCGGAGATGATAACCCAAGGCGGAGCTCGCTTCTACCGCGAGTTCCGCGACGCTTCCGGATTCACTACGTTGATCGGCGTCCCCGCGGCATAAGCGGTGATCTGATCGAAGATATCGGAGAACTGGATCTCGTACTCGTCGCGCGACACATAGCCGATGTGCGGCGTGCACACGACGTTGTCCATCGTGAGGAGCGGGTGGCGGACATCGACGAGCGGCTCCTCCTCGAAGACGTCGACGGCCGCCATGCCGGGCCGCCCTGCGCGCAGCGCGTCGACGAGCGCCCCGGGCGCGATCAGTTGCGCGCGGCTCGTGTTGACGAGCAGTGCGGTCGGCTTCATCCGCGCCAGATCTTCCGCAGTGACGATGCCGCGCGTTTCCTTGACGAGGCGCATGTGCAGCGACACGACGTCGCACGCTTCGAAGAGCGCCGCCTTGCTTTGCGCGGCGGAATAGCCGTCGTCCCGCGCGCGGGCGAGCGATGCTTCGCGCGCCCACACCCGCACGTTCATGCCGAACGCCCGGCCGTAGCCCGCGACGACGCCGCCGATCCTCCCGTAGCCGTAGATCCCGAGCGTCTTGCCGCGCAGCGTTGCGCCGACGCCGATCTGCCATTTACCGGCCCTGAGTGCGGCCATCTGCTGCGGAATCGCGCGCACCGCCGCGAGAACGAGCCCCCACGTGAGCTCCGCGGCGGCGTAGGACGGCGTTCCGGCGTGCTGGCTCGACGACACGATCACGCCCAGACGCGTGCAGGCATCGATGTCGATGTGCGGATAGACGCTGCGCTGGCTGATCAGGCGGAGCTTCGGGAGGCGCTCGAGCAGCGGCGCGCGGATCTGCGTTCGCTCGCGGATGAGCACCAGGACCTCGGTGTCCTTGAGTCGCGCGGCGAGCGCATCGACGTCCTGCACGTGGTCGTTCCAGACCGTGACGGCGTGGCCGTCGAGCTTGCGAAAGCAGGGAAGCGTGCGGATCGTGTCGAAATAGTCGTCGAGGATGGCGATCTTCATGGCGGGGCGTGCTCGGTGGTCGCGATCGGCACAAAAGATATCAGGTAACGCACCCGAAACGTTCGCCGCGCACCACGGTGTTGCCCGCCGGTCCCGCTGAAGAGCGAAGGGTTGGGGATCGAGGGACTCCGCAGCGACCCACCGACGTCACGCTGCACGTGCGCCCGGGCGGACACGACGTTGCCCGGACCGGTGCGAATGACGCGGCGCGGGTTCGATGCCAGACCGCAAAGAAAAGACCGCGCGACATTCCCGCCCGGAGGCGGGATCATCGCGCGGCTCGAACGTGCGCAGTGAGGGAGACCTGGTGTACCGCGATTACTTCGTCGCCTCACCCTTGACTTGCACTTCGACGCGGCGGTTCGGCTGCAGGCATTCGATCAGCGCCTTCAGGTTCTTCTGATCGCACTGCGCCACCGGCTGTTTTTCGCCCATGCCGATCGTCTCGATCTTGTCCTTGGAAACGCCCTTGCTCACCAGGTAGTCGCGCACCGCATCGGCACGGCGTTCCGACAGCTTCTGGTTGTAGGCGTCCGTGCCGAGGCGGTCGGTGTGGCCCGTCACCAGGACGACTTCGAGCTTTTGCACCTGCGACAGCTTGCCGACGACCTGGCCGTCGATCGCCGTCTTGCCCTCCGGCTTCAGAACCGCCTTGTCGAAGTCGAACAGCACCTTCGAGTCGAGCGTGATCTTCTGCACCTGCGGAGTCGGCGCGGGCGGCGGAGGCGGCGGGGGCGGCGGCGCGACCACCGGCCTGGGCGCTTCCGCGACCCTCGGCGCGACGTACACCTGCGGCGGCGGCTCGAACTTGTAGGTCACGCTCACCCAGACCATGTTGTTCGTGTAGGCCGGGTTGGCGAACGCGCCCGAGAGCCACGCGTAGCTCGATCCGACTGCGCCCGTGTTGAAGTTCGGCGAAGTACGGGTAGTAGCCGCCGTAGCCGGCCATCTGGCCGTCGCCGTAGTCGTACTTCTCGTACGCGTAGCCGGCGTTCACGTCCCAGTGGTTGTTGACGTTATAGGTGCCCTTGATCTGGAAGCGGTTCACCTTCGTGTTGTCGGTGACGTAGTTGACGAGCGGGCCGCCCTGGAAGCCGCCACCGGCCTGCGTATTGCCGGACGAGAAGTCGACGCCCCCGGTGGTCTTCTGGTAGCTGTACGACGCCGTCAGCATCAGCTTCTCAGCTGCCCTCCAGTCGACGAGCGCCGCGGCCATCCAGCCGTCCTGCGTGTTCTGGCTTCCCCATGTGTAGTTCGCGGACGTGTTCGGTGTCGGCGGTGGATAGGCGCCAGCCAGGTAGCTCTGGTCGTTTTCGACCTTGCCCCAGTTGCCGATGCCGGTAATGCGCAGCGTTTCGGCGTCGCCCCACGACACGGTCGCGTCGTACTGCTGGTTCTTGTCCTTCGTGCGGCCGTAGATGTTGTCCTTGTAGTCGACGTCGCGCCACGTCCCGCCGACGCTGACAAACCACAGCGGCGCCGGCGTCCAGTCGAGGTTCGCCCTGACGACGTTGGCGTCGAAGTTGTTGACATAGTAGGCCGTGAAGTAGTGGGTGACGCTCGTCACCGCGGCGGTGTTGATCAGGTCGGAGCGCCGCTGCAGGAATTCGTACTTCAACCGGCCGCTCAGGTTGTTCCAGCCGCTGTTGCGGTACTCGGCCCAGTAACGGTAGTCGTCGCTGTTCGGCGCATCCGTATCCGCCGCGTTGCGCTCGATCCGGTTCCAGTCGAACCCGCCGAGCACCTTGTTGGTCCGGTTGAACGCCCACGACGCGTCGAAACCGGCCGCGTTCTTCGTGTAGCCGAAAAGCTCGTCGGCCTCCTCGGTCAGCGCCGGCATGTTGAAGCACGTGGCGCTGTTGGCGGGCGGCGTGGCGCAGCTGCTGCCTTGGCTGGCCGCCCGGTACGAAACGGCGGTCGAGTCGTTCTGCCTGTCGTAGTAGTTGTAGTAGACGCGGGTGTCGAGCTGCGCCATCGGGCTCGCGTTCCACGCGACGTTCGCGGTGGTCGTCTTGATGTTGCCGTCGAAGTTCGTCAGGTTCTGGTTCGTCGCCACGTCGAACGGCTGCGTGAAGAGGTAGGCCGCGCCCGGCGGGATCGCCGGGTTCGTAGCTCGCCGCGTTTCCCGTGGGCATGAGACCCGAGCCCACGACCGCGAAGCCATTCGTGAGCTTGCTCTGCGTGAAGCGGGCGATGATCGCCGAATCCCAAGGCAGCTGCTTGATGTACCCGTTCAGGCTCCACTTCTTGAGGTCGTTGTCGGGTGGCAGCAATATCGTGTCGACGGCGCTCCGCATGTAGAAGTTCGTCCACTGAAACGCGTCGTTGCCGTCGGAGAACTTCGAGTCCAGATAGGCGAGCTTGATGCCGTACTGCTTGCCGCTGTAGCCGCCCTCGATCGTCGTATTCTGCGTCTTGTAGTCGACCGGCGCGCCGAGTTCGATGAACCCGTTGTTCGCGCTGGTGCCGAGCCGCCCGCTGCTGGGCTTGACGCCGGTCGTCTTGACCTCGTTGTAGTCCGCACGGATGAACCAGGGAGACTTGTTCGAGAACTCGGCGTTGCCGCCCCAGGTGTTGCGCTGGGTGCTGTAGTTGAACGGATGCCAGATCGCCGGGTTCTGCGCGTTGGGATAGGCGCCGCCCGGGCCAAGCTGCAGCAGCGTGTCGCTGCCGGTCAGCGGCGAGAGCGCGTTGAACGAGTAGTTGTGCGGAATGTCGTTGTTGTAGAGCGATGCCTTCCACACGCCGAAGCCGCCGCCGACGATGTTGATGAACTGGTCGTCGCGGCCGAACTCCTCGCCGAACGCGCGCAGGTACGACGTCCGGTTGCTGCCCCGGGCGTCCAGGACGCCGATCGGCGCGCTGAGCACGTCCTGGTATTCCTGCGCCTTGGCGCCGTCGACGGGGCCCCGGAAGGGTGTCAGCGGGTTGGTGGCGGAAAGCGGGGTGGTGTTGCCATACGCGCCGTTGCGGTTGGCGCCGTCGACGTTCGTCCAGCGGTAGCCGATCTCGGCCGAACCACCCCACATGAAGTTTTCATCGGCAGACGCGCTCTGAGCGAACAGGCCGGCGACGACGAGTGCAATGAGCTTGACTTTCATGTTCGTCCTCATCTCAGCGCATGAAGTATTGGCCATAGGCGGAAGACGGCGCGTTGCTGCCGTGGATCTGCCGGTGACACTCGACGCAGCCGGCGGATTCGAACCGGATGTTCGAAGGCAGCGTGTTGGGCAGCGTCCCGCGTCCGTCGTAGATGTTGTGCGTATGGCCGCCCGGGTGGCAGTCGCCGCAGAGCACCGGCGGCTTCTGCGCGAGCAGCGCGCGGTGCGCCGAGCCGTGCGGCGTGTGGCAGATGGCGCAGTTCTCCTCGACGGGCGGATGCTCGTGGATCCACGGCCCCCGCTTGTCGGCGTGGCAGCTGGTGCACAGGTCGTTGATCGAGTCGTTGCGCAGGCTCGCCTTCTGCAGCGAACCGTGCGGGTCATGGCAATCCTGGCAGCCGATCTTGCCCTCGACGATCGGGTGATGCGACGGCTTGATGATCTCGCCGCGGACATCGGTGTGGCACTGGACGCAGCGCTTGTAGATGAGCTGCCGCGCCGTCGTCGTGTACGGGGCGGCCGCGAACTGCGCGCCCTTGATCTGGCTGTTGTTGCTCGCCGACTGCGTGCCGTGGATCGAGTGGCAGTTGACGCACGTCACGTCGACCTTGCGGTGCTTGGCGACCGACCAGTTCTCGAGCTGGCGCTGGCCGCTGTGGCACGTGAGGCAGACCGCCGATTTCTCGGCCGCGGTCGCAGTCTCGGACGTCAACGCGCCAGGCGGCTTCTTGCTCGAGCTGCGCAGGTGCTCCGACGCGTCGCCGTGGCACGCTTGGCATGCGCTGCCGTTGGCGTCGTTCTGCGCGCCGTGTGCGGTGAGCAGAATCGAGCTGTTCTGCTCCTCGTGGCACTTCACGCAGACGGGTACTGAGCTGGCGGCTTGTTGCTGTGCGAAAGCGGGCGCCGCCAGGAACGCCCCGAAGAGCGCCAGTACCCCGGACGCGGCGATGAAGGACTTGATTCGCATGAGAACCCCTCTTGTCTCGGTTCAACCTGCCGGCGGGGACAAGGTCCATCGCACGCGCAGGTCCGCGGCCATCCGCCGCCGGTCATCGGGCGCGGAAAAGAAGGCCGCGCGAAATCGATTCAGCGCGCCGGATCATCGAAGCCGAAGCCCTGGTGCCGGCCGCGTGCCGCATCTGTTTTGTTTTTCACGCTTTCCGCGTCGCGGGCGATCCGCGGGTCGAAAAGCGCTTGCGCGGCGTTGAGTCATTTGTAACGCCCCACGAATATGAGGGTCAACGGAACCAGCTGCGATAATTCGTCGTTGTTGCAAAAACACGTCATTGATTTTTATGGAAAAGGCGATTCCGCGACGACATTTGTTGACCTGCGTCAAAAGCGCGCAGCACCTTTTTTCGGGTAGGCGGTCGCTGTCGTTGCCGAGTGCGGTATCGCTGTGATTTCAGGTGACCCATCCCGCTCCGTGGGGAACTTGATGGCCGGAATATCGGGCTGGCCACTCGGGAACGCGCGGCGTCGAACGCAGCCGCAGCCCCGACCCCAAACCCCCCAAAAAAAGACCGCGTCCCGAAGGACGCGGCCGCTGGAGGTTCGGCTGACGTTCAGTGCTTTTCGGTCATCCAGCCGTGACCGATCTATCGCCAATCAGCTCGCGGGAACCGTGACCGGGCCGATGACGACGCGGCGGTTGGGTGCGAGGCATTTGATGAGCGCATCGTGGTTCTTTTCGGTGCACTGCACGACCGGGTCGGCTTCGCCTTTGCCCGTGGCCTGCAGCCGTCCCGCGGCGACGCCCTTCGACACCAGATAGGTCTTGACCGCATCGGCGCGCGCCTGCGAGAGCTTGAGGTTGTAGGCGTTGGAGCCCAGGCGATCCGTGTAGCCGACGATCGGGACGACCGACGCCTTCGGATCGCGATTGAGATCCTGCGCGATCTTGTCGAGCGCTGCCTTCGACTTGTCCATCAGCACCGCGCTGTCGAACGCGAAGAGCTCGTCGGCGGACAGCGTCGTCATCTTCGGCGGTGGTGGCGGTGGTGGCGGGGGCGGCGGTGGCGGCGGCGCCGCGACAACCGGCCTGGGCGCCTCCGCGACCCGCATCGGCGCGACGGGCAGCGGCGGTGCGTCGAACTTGTACGTCACGCCGATCCAGAAGATGTTGGCGTGGCCGTCGGTGAACGCGTCGTAGCCGTTCAGATAGCTGAGCGACGCGTTGGACGGGATGCTGGGAACGATCGCCCCGCCCGCGACCACCCTCACGTACGGCAGCACGTACTGGTAGCCGTTCGTGGCGATGTCGTCGTGGCTGTACTTCATGTACGAGTAGCCGCCAACGACCGACCAGTTCCGGTTGTAGGCCCAGTTCGCCTTGAGGTTGAAGTACTGCTGCTTGGAGTTGTCGAAGTTGCTGATGTTGAGCGGAATCGGCGAAGTGGCGGCGTTGTCCTGCGCGCTGAAGGTAGCGTTGCCCTCGTTGTTCACGTACAGGTACGACCCGCCCAGGTTGAATGCCTCCGTCGCCTGCCAGTCGGCACCGACGCCGATCATCCACGTCGTGTCCTTCGTCCCCGAGTTCCAGTTGTAGGAGTTGTTGGGGTTCACGGGGGCGAACGGGCTGTAGCAGTCCGGGTTCGCGGCCGTGCAATATCCCGACGGGGGGTTCGGTCCGCCCGCCACCGTGCCGATGTAGCGGTGGTTCGACGGATACTTCGTTTGCTCCCAGTCCCCGAATGCGTTCAGCTTCAATCGCTCCGAGACGTTCCAGTACCCGTTCAGGAAGTAGCCCTGCTTGTCGTTGCTGGTGCGGCCGTACGTCACGTCGTCGTAGTCGATCTTGGCCCAGTTGCCTTCGAACGAAACGCCGACGTTCGTCGTCGCGGTCCAGTCGAGCAGGAGCTTGACCGCATTGGTCGTGTTGCTCTGCAGGTCGAACGCCGACGTGAACGGCAGCAGGTAGTTCGGGTTGTTCGCACCCTGGTTGGGAAGCGGGTCGTTGCTGTAGTTCAGCGTCGAGTCGCGCTTCAGGTACCAGTACTTCACACGCGCCGACAGGGTGTCGAGCATCGTGTTCTTGTACTCGGCCCACAGCTTGTTGTAATGCGACTTGTCGTAGTCGACGCGCGTCTGGTCGACGTTGAGGTAATCCCAGCCGCTCCCGAGGCGGTTTCCGCGCGCGAACTTCCACCAGACGTCGAAGCCGACGTTGTTCTTGGTGTAGTCGTAGAGCTCGTTCTCGCAGTTGCCGACGGTCTGCGTCGGAACGCCGGCCACCACGAGGTTGCCGCAGCCAAGGCCGCTCGCGAGCGGCTGGACCGGCGCGTTGCCGAACTCCACCAGGGTCGAGTTGTTCTGCAGCTTGGTCCAGTAGTAGTAGACGCGCGTGTCCACCGACGCGACCGGGTGCGCCGTCCACGCGAGCGCGAACGACTGGTTGATGTTCTCGCCGTTGAACGCGCCGGTGTCGGGCAGCGTGGCGTTATAGACGCCGCCGGTGTTGAGAGCGAACGCCGGCAGTCCGACGTCGCTCGTCGTCTTCGCCCATGTGTAGCGCGCCGAGATCACCGACTGCCACGGCAAGTCGCGGTAATTACCCGTGGCCGTGAACTTGTTGAACGTGTTGTCCGGCGCAAGGTACGTCGTGTCGAGGTTGTTGCCGCCGAAGAAGGGGTTCGTCCACTGCAGCGTGTTGCTGCCGTTGTCGAACTTGCTGTAGTCCCAGCGCAGCGACAGCGTCGCCTTGCCTGACTGGTAGCCCCCTTCGGCCCCCCAGTTTGTGGTCTGGGTATTGTTCGGGATGGCGAGGTCGGTATAGCCGTTGCCGGGGCTCGTGCCGTTGGCCCCGGATCCGACCTTGGTGCCACTGAAGGTCACCTGGTTGCCGTCCACACGAAAATACCACGGGCTGTTCTTCTGCCACTCGGCGTAGCCGCCGGCATCGCGCCGGTCGTAGCCCAGCATGAATTGGGTCCAGGTGCTCGGCGGCTGCGGGTTGGGCAGCGTCGCCAGCGGGAAGGTCGCCGTCAGCACGTTGCCGCCGATGCCGACAAAGGGCGAGAACGCGTTGGTCGAGAACTGGTGCGGGATGTCGTTCAGGTACGCTCCCGCCTTGAACACGTCGTACATGCCGCCGCGCAGGAACATGAACTGGTCGCTGCGGCCGAAGTTCTCGCCGTAGCCCTGGAACCACGTCCTGCTGTTGCGGCCCTGCACGCCGAAGTTCGTCAACGCGCCGTTGCCGAGGTCCTGGTACTCGTTGAGCTTCGCCTTGTCGGTCGCGCTCTCGTTGTTGTAGAAGCCCTCGACTGTCGCCTGTGCCCTGGACGCGCATCGGATCATCGTCGCTCTGCGCGAAGGCCGGCGCGGCCGCGAACAGGCTGGCGATGAGGGTGGAAAGTAGCGTTTTCCTCATGATTGTCTCCCGACCTATCGCAAGAAGAACTTGCCGCGGTTGGCCGGCGCGTTGCTGCCATGGATGTTGCTGTGGCAGTTGAGGCACGCGCGCGACACGAGGCGGTTGTTCACACCGGGATTGGGCTGCCCGATCTGGCTCGGCGGGCAGTTCGGGAACGAAGTGCCGCTCACCGTAGTTCTCGCCGTATCGCCGGCCTGGCAGTTGAAGGCGCCCGACGCGCCGTACACCGTGCCGGGGTGCCGCGACCCGTCGTGGCAGTCCTGGCAGAGGTTCGGCGCAGATTCGTTGAGCAGTCGCGCGTGGACCGAGCCGTGCGGGTTGTGGCAGGTCGCGCAGTTCTCCTCGACCGGCGGGTGGTTGTTCAAGTACGGGCCGCGCTTGTCGGCGTGGCAGGAGTAGCACTGGTCGTTGATCGTCGGCTGCTTCAGCATCGCCGGCGTGATCGCGCCGTGCGGGTTGTGGCAGTCGGAGCACTTGACCTTGCCTTCGATGATCGGGTGATGCGACGGCTTGAAGTTCGCCGCCCGGATCGTCTGGTGGCACTGCCAGCAGATCTCCGCCTGATTGGGCAGGAACGTCGTCGTGAATTTGTTGATGGAAACAGTTTTCGGCACCGGGTTCAGCCCGCTGTAGCTCGGGAAGAGTTTCTCCCCATGGATGCTGTGGCAGTTCGCGCACGTCACCTCGTTCAGCTGGTGCTTGCCCGAGGTCCAGAACGCGAGGTTGCGGTTGCCCGAGTGGCAGGCGAGGCAGACCGCGGATCGCTCGGCGGCCGTGTGGCCAGGGCCGAAGACATGGGCCGGCTTGGCCTTCATCGGATCCTTGAGGTGCTCGCTGGCGTCGCCGTGGCAGGCCTGGCACATGCTGCCGGCCGCGTCGTTCTTCGCGCCGTGCTGCGAGAGGTCGATCGATTTCCACTCTTTCTCGTGGCAGTTCGCGCAGACGGGCGCGACGGGCCCCGACGGCTGCTGGGCGCTCGCAGGGAACGCCAAGAGCGCCGCGAACAGCGCCAAGATCCCGGACGCGGCGATGAAGGACTTGATTCGCATGTGAACCCCTTTCGTCTCGGTGCGACCTGCGGAGGGGCAAGCGCCCTCCTCTCGCGAGGTCCGCGGCCACGGGCCGCCGGTCGTTGTGCGCGGAAAGAAGGTTCGCGCGAATTCGATTCTTGTTGCGGTACCCCGGATCAACGAGGGCCGCGATTCACCGGTCACGCGCCGCAGTCGTTTTGTTCTCCATTTGCTTTCCGTCCACGCGAACCCGGATCGCGTTCGCCGGTCGAAAAAGCGGTGGTGCGGCATTGCGTCATTTTTAACGTTTACCGAATATGCGGGTCAACGAAACATCGTGCGACATTTCGTCGCTGTTGTAAAAATACGTCATTGATTCATAGGGAAAAGATAAATTCGTCGCCGGATTCATTGACCTGTGTCAAAGAAGCGCCGGGCACTTTGCCTAGGGGAAATAGTCTCCGTATTTTGTCCACAAGGAAAACGTGGTATTTCGCGAGCCTGAAGCCCTGGGAATGTCGTCACGACCGAGGTGTGCGCGTGTTTCGGCGAGCGTCCAGCACGACGGACCTCCAAGAGCGATGCGCTTGCAACCTTGCAGTTGCTTCTGCGTCGTTGGTGTCCTGACATTTCTGTGCATCGCACCGGCTCAATGCGAAGCGACGCCTGCCGTGCAGGCAACTTCACCTTCGGCGACATGGATCGCCGAAGGCGCGCCGCCGCACGATCCGGCTTCCGCGCGCAGCCAAGCATCATCGTCGC
Source organism: uncultured beta proteobacterium (assembly GCA_963733985.1). Lineage (GTDB taxonomy): Bacteria > Pseudomonadota > Gammaproteobacteria > Burkholderiales > Casimicrobiaceae > CAIWHR01. The sequence continues at coordinate 113,090 of CAVTFF010000025.1, forward strand.
GCGACACCGGAATCGAGGGCCGCATCACGATCGGCCCATCGACCCCGGTAGCACGGGCGGGCGAACCCAATACCCGTCCGTATCAAGCAACGATTGCCGTGCTGGACGCGGACGGTCGCGAAGTCACGCGATTTGCGACCGACGCCGACGGCCGCTTCCGCGTCTTGCTCGCGCCGGGAACCTACAGGCTACGTCCCGAAGCACGGGGGCCGTTTCCGCGAGGAAGCGAGACGGTCACCGTAACGGCGGGAACGCTGACGCACGTCGACATCGGATTCGACAGCGGAATCAGGGTTCCGCAGCAGCGGGAGTGACGCGCTAGACCGCCGCGCCATCGGCCGGCATCAGGTGGATGCCGTCCGCGAGCAGCGAGACCTGGGCAACCTCTCCGATCGCAAGGCCGTTGCGGCGGGCCGTGTGCGTCGGCACCGAAAAATAGATGTCGGCGCGCTGCCCCGCGGCGACCGAAAGCGCGAGCGCGGTCGTGTCGCCCAGCGCGATGCAGCGCTTGATCGTGCCCGCGATGGGGTTTTCGTGCTCGCCGCGCGATGGCCGGTCGCGCCGGTGAAGAACGATGTGCGATGACGGCACGCACCAGGCGACGCGCGCGCCGGCGGCGAACTGCGGCGCGAGGCGTGCCTCGAACGTCATGCCGAACCAGCGGATGTGGGTGAGATTGCGCTCTTGATCGTGATCGACGACGTCGGCCTCGAAGATGTTCTTGATCCCGATGAGCCGCGCGACGAGCGGAGACGACGGCCGGGTCATCACCTCCTGCGCCGTGTCCGTCTGCAGCGTGGTGCCGTGGTGCAGGATCGACATCCGGTCGGCGAGCATCGACGCCTCGTGCAGCGCGTGCGTGACGAGGATCACCGGAATGTTGAGATCGGCGCGCAACGTCGCGAGCTCCTCGTAGAGCTTCTCGCGCGTCACCTGGTCGACGGCGGAAAACGGCTCGTCGAGAAGCAAAACCTTCGGGTCCCGGGCGAGCGCGCGCGCGACTGCAACCCGCTGTTGCTGCCCGCCCGACAGTTGCGCCGGGCGCCGCGTCTCGAGGCCACCCAGATTCGTGCGTTCGAGAAGACCCTGCGCGCGCTCCCGCCGTTGCGCCCCCGGCACGTGTCCCATCGCCTGAATCACGTTGTCGATCGCGGAGAGATGCGGGAACAGCGCATAGTTCTGGAATACGAACCCTACCGAGCGCTCGCGCGCAACGCGCCGGAGCCCGGTGGCGGTGTCGAGCCACGTCTCGCCGCCGACGTCGACCCGTCCCCGCGCCGGCATGTAGATTCCGGCGATCGTGCGCAGGATCGTCGACTTGCCGCTGCCCGACGGGCCGACCAGGGCGAGGACCTCGCCGCGCGCGCAGTCGAGCGTTACCGCGAGCGGGATCGGCCGCTGCTGGACGAGCTCCACGCGCAAGTGGTCAGCGGGCCGGTCCATGACGTGCCCGCCGCCGCGACGACGAAAGGAAAGTGACGCCGATCGCGACGATCGACAGGAGCAGCAGCACCGCCGACATCAGACCGGCGCCCGCCATGTCGAATCCCTGCACGCGGTCGTAGATCGCGAGCGCGATTGTCTTCGTCTCGCCGGGAATGCTGCCGCCGACCATCAGCACGACGCCGAACTCGCCCAGCGTGTGTGCAAAAGTCAGCACCGCTGCGGTGAGGAGGCCGGTCCACGCGAGCGGCAATTCGATCCGCCACAGGCTTTGCGCGCTCGTAAGGCCGCAGCACGCGGCCGCGTGCCGCAGGTCGTCGGGAATCCCTTCGAATGCGCGCTGCAGCGGCTGGATCGCGAAGGGCAGGTTGAAGATGATCGACGCGACGAGCAGGCCGTCGAACGTGAACACCAGCGGATGGCCGACCGCCGCCTCGTACCATCGGCCGAGGGGCGAGCGACCGCCCATCGCCACGAGAAGGTAGTAGCCCAGCACCGTCGGCGGCAGCACGAGCGGAAGCGCAAAGGCCGCTTCGACGAAGGCCTTCCCGGGAAACTCGTGCGCAGCGAGCACGCGCGCGACGATGATCCCGACCGGCACGAGGATCGCGACCGTGAGCGCGGCAAGCTTGAGCGAGAGCAGCAACGCAGCGGTATCCATCCGGTCACTCGCCGGGGAGCGCAAAGCCGTACCGCCGGAACACTGCGCGCGCCGCCGGCTGCTGAAGGTAGCGATAGAACTCGCGCGCGCTTTCGCGGGCCCGCTTCGTCAGCACCATCCGCTGCACGAGGGGCCTATGCATCGCGTCGGGAATGGCCACGTACCGCGCGTTCCCCAGCACGCCCGGCGCAAGCGCGAGCGAAAGCGCGACGATGCCGCCCTGCGCCGAGCCTGACGTCGCGAATTGCGCCGCCTGCGCGATGTTTTCGCCGAGGACGAGATGACCGCGCACCGACTCCCAGACGCCCGCGGCGGACAGCGCTTCCTGCGCCGCACGACCGTACGGCGCATGCTCCGGATTCGCGATCGCGAACTTGCGCAGGCGACCATCGGCCACGGCCGCGCCGACGTCGCGCAATGTCGGGTCGAGCTTCAGTGCGGATCCTTCGGGAACGACGAGCGCGAGGCGCCCGATCGCATACGGCAGCCCGTCATCGATCGTGTAGCCTTCGCGGGCGAGGGCCATCACGTAGCTTTCGTCGGCGGACAGGAACAGCTCGAACGGTCCCCCTTCCGCAATCTGGCGGCGGAAATTGCCGGACGAGCCGTAGACGATCCGCACCGGCCGACCCGTCTCGCGCCCGAACGCGGCAGCGATCTCGTTCAGCGCGAACTGCAGGTCGGAGGCGGCCGCGACGAGGGGCGCGTCGGCGGCTGCCGCGCCGGCGAGCGGGACGACGAACGCGGAGAGCGTCAGAACGAGCGTCGCCAGTGCGCGCGCGACGATCCGTTGCAGCGGGCGAAGGAACATCAGCCGCAATCTGCCAAGGCCGGGCGCAGGATGCAAGGGCAGAATGGCTCCGTGGCCGGTTCTCCTCCCGGCCTCGGATCAAGGCGAGGGGCTAGTCCGGCGTCAGGCCCCGCGCCGGCTTTCGTACCAGCCGCGGCTTGCGGCGGCCAGCTTCACCACCGACAGCATGACCGGCACTTCGATCAGGACGCCCACGACGGTCGCGAGCGCGGCGCCGGATTCCAGTCCGTACAGGCTGATCGCCGTCGCGACTGCGAGCTCGAAAAAGTTGCTGGCGCCGATAAGCGCCGACGGACACGCAACGCTGTAGGCAACGCCGAGCCGCCGGTTGAGCCAGTAGGCGAGGCCCGCGTTGAAATACACCTGAATCAGGATCGGCACGGCCAGCATCGCGATGATCAGCGGCTGCCGCAGGATCTGCTGGCCCTGGAACCCGAACAGCACGACGAGTGTGGCGAGGAGCGCGCCCAGCGACATGGGGTGGAGCCGGGAGAGCAGAAGCGCGAGCCGCTCTTCGCCGCCGCGCCGAAGCAGCGTTCGTCGCCAGACCTGGCTCACGATCACCGGGACCACGATGTAGAGCACGACGGACAGCGCCAGCGTGTCCCACGGCACCTTGATGCTCGACAGCCCGAGCAGCAGGCCGACCAACGGCGCGAACGCGAACAGCATCACGACGTCGTTCAGCGCAACCTGCGACAGCGTGAAGCGCGGCTCCCCGTTTGACAGATTGCTCCAGACGAACACCATTGCCGTGCACGGCGCCGCGGCGAGCAGAATCAGCCCCGCGATGTACGGATCGAGTTCGTCCGCCGGCAGCCAGGCGGCAAACACATGGCGCACGAAGACGAAGCCCAGAAGCGCCATCGAAAACGGCTTCACCGCCCAATTGATGAACAGCGTGACACCGATGCCTTTCGCGTGCCGCCCCACCTCGGTGAGCGTGCCGAAATCGATCTTCAGCAGCATCGGCACGATCATCAGCCAGACGAGAACCGCAACCGGGAGATTGATCTCGGCGACCTTCACACCGCCTGCGAACGTGAAGAATGCCGGAAACCATTGCCCGCCGAGGATGCCGGCAACGATGCAGCCGGCAACCCACCAGCTGAGATTGCGCTCGAACGCGCCGATTGCGCGGGTCGCCGTCATGGCGCTACGGCGCCGCGCCGCCGATGCCCCGCACCTCGCGCGTCAGCGCCGCGCGCTCGAGCTTGCCGACCGGCAGCGACGTGAACAGGCCAATGCGATGCCGCAACGTCTGAAATACCTTGCGGAACGCGGCGCGTTTGGCCTCGTCGCTGCCCTCGACCGCCGCGGGATCTGGCACGCCCCAATGCGCGGTGACCGGCTGCCCCGGCCATACCGGGCAGGCTTCGCCCGCAGCGTCATCGCAAACGGTGATCACGAAATCCATCGTTGGCGCGCCGGGCGCTGCAAACTCGTCCCAGCTCTTGCTGCGCAGGCCGTCCACCGGCAGGCCCTGGGCGCGCAGGTATTCGAGCGCGAACGGATTGACTCGCCCGGTCGGCGCGCTCCCCGCGCTATACGCGTTGAAGCGGCCGTTCCCGAGACGGTTCAGCAGCACCTCGGCCAGGATGCTGCGCGCCGAGTTGCCCGTGCACAGGAACAGCACGTTGAACGAGCGCGACGCGCTCATCATCGATTTCGCACCCGTCACGAGCAGCAGGCGCGCGAGGGCGCCGTCGCGGCTTCGGTCGCGCCGCAGCAGCCCGGCGCGTCTGCCTGCGTCGGCGCGCAGCATGATCCCGCGCTCGCCGCCGTTTCGGCTTCGCCGTCGAAATACGCGATGTCACCCAGCGTCCGATAGCCCTCCCACGCAATTCCCTGGGGATCGGCGACCCAATGCTTGTCGGATCGCGCATAACAGCAGTTCGCCCCGGGCTCGTCGACGACGCTCGCGCCCGCGGCCGCGAATTGCGCGCGGATCGAGGCGAGCTCGTCGGTCGAATCGGCCTGCAGGCCGAGATGATTGATGCCGACGCGGCCTTCTCGCTGCGAGATCGCGAAATTGATGCGCGGGTCTTCGATCATCCATTTCGCGTAATCGGCCTTGCGCACGGTCGGCTCGGCGCCGAACAGGCCGGTGTAGAAGCGAATGCTGTCGTCCAGATTGCGGACGCCGACGTGAACGTGAAAGCGCTTCATGCGGATCTCCTTCTGCGTGGATTGGGAATGGAAACGGCGACCGGCTGCGGCGCGCGCGACGGCGGGCACACGGGAACGCAGGCCGCGCTTGCCCGACAGCAGTTGTCGGTAAGATACGAGACGAGCCCGTTCATTGCGTCGAGCTCCGGCCGATACCAGATGAATCGGCCCTCCTGGCGTGCGGCAATCAAGCCCGCGTGCGCAAGCTCCTTCAAATGAAACGAAAGCGTTGCCGGGGCGAGCTTCAGTCGCTCCGCGATCGCGCCGGCGGGCAGCCCGTCCGGGCCATGCTCGACCAGCAAGCGGAAGATCGCGAGGCGATGCTCCTGAGAGAGCGCGCCCAGCGCGGCGAGGGCGGATCTTGTTTCCACGTTTCCAGTATTATCGAATCGATGCCCGATGTCAAGCGACTGGGTTCACTGCTTTCCGGGTGCTGCCGGGTCTCCGGTCAGGCGACGTACGACGGTAAGCGACAAACTCCGCTACAGCGTCGGCATTGCGCGGTGCGCGTACGTCCGCTCGTGCAGGCTTTGGCAATCGACGCAGCGCTTGGCCGTCGGAAACGCGACGAGCCGCCGCAGCTCGATATCGTCGCCGCAGTCGACGCAGAGCGCATACCGGCCGCCCTTGATCCGTTCTAGCGCGGCGTCGATGTCGCGTATCGCCTCGACGTGGCGCGCGACGATCGTGTGATCGAGGTCGGTGACCATCGTCGCGACCGACTCGTCGCCGACGTCCGGCACGTCGCCCGCGAGCTCGCCGATCGGATGCTGGCCCCAGCGTATCAACTCATCCTGCGCGTCGGCGAGCAACGCCTTGCGCTCCGCGAGAAGTGCGCGCTTCAAATCCTGGATTTGTCGCGAGGTCGGCCTGGTCATGGCAAGACTCCATACGCGCGGCCGCACCGCGGCCCCGCGGACGCTAAAGGCTAGACTCTCTGTTGTGAAAGCCGTTGACGCAGATCAAGGGCGCTGCCTCCCGATCGCCTCACGCGGGCGCGACCGCTCGGAAACTCCGGCAAAGGTGCTCGCGAGCCCCCGCTTGCGGTCGCTGTCGACGCTGCGTCGCTCGCGTTTCGGCCGGCCAGTTCCGGCGCCGATTCGCGAACGCTCGCAAGAAAGTCTACGCGGAGGGGACCTCGGTGGGTTTCTCGACCTGCACTGCCGGAAACGACGTGGCCGCCATCTTGTAGCGGCGCCCTCCGGCCTGCTTGGCCTGATACATCGCCACGTCGGCACTCTTGACCAGCGTCGCGGCGTCGCGAGCATGCGCGGGATAGAGCGCGATGCCGACGCTCGCTCCGCTGCGGATCGCCCGTCCGGCGATATCGAACGTCACTCCGAGCGTTGCGACGATTCGCTCGGCAACGGCAATGGCGTCCTGCGGCAGCGTCGCATCCTCGACGATGACGGTGAATTCGTCGCCGCCGAGCCGGCAAAGGCTGTCGCCCGCCCGTACCGATTGCCGCAAGCGGTTGGCAACCTCCCGCAGCAGCGCGTCGCCCGCGTCATGGCCGTAAATGTCGTTGACCGACTTGAATCCGTCGAGATCGATGAACAAGAGCCCGAGATGACCGCCCGAGCGCTCGGCGCGCTTCAGCACCTGCTCGAGACGGAGGTCGAAGAGCCGCCGATTGGGAAGCCCGGTCAGCGTGTCGAAGCTCGCGAACTGCTCGAGGCGCTGCTGCGCCTTCTTGAGTTGGGAGATGTCGGTGAACACGCGCACGTAGTTGACGATGTTTCCGCCGTCGTCGCGCACGCAGTTCTTGGTGAGCCAGCACGGCAGCTCGGAGCCGTCCTTGCGATGCCGCATCACTTCGGCCGTGACGTAGCCATTCTGCGCGAGCTGCTCCTGCCGCATGGCATGCGCTACGGGATCGGAGGGCGCGAACGGTGACTCGGTCAGGAGCTTGCCGAGCATTTCAGCGGGCTCGAAGCCTGTCAGCCTGGTGAACGCCGCATTGACCGCGATGACGCGGTCCTCGGCGTCGCTCAGGACGATGGCATCGGCGGTCGTCTCGAACACCGTGGATATCAGGCGCAGCTGATCGGCGCGCGCCTGCTGCTCGGTGATGTCGTCGGTGATCGAAACGATGTATTCGACCTGATCGTCGGCATCGAAGACGGGCACGCGAACCACGCGACAGAGGCGCCGCCCGCGCTGCGGCACGTCGATCGCGAGCCGGGGCACCTCCTGGACCATCGGGCTCTCGAGCAGAGCGCGGTCGCGCTCCTCGACCGCCGCGGCGCGGTCCGGCGGGAAAAAATCGCCGACGGTTTTCCCCAGCGCATCCTCCGCGCGAACGCCGAATATGAACTCGGCGGCCGGATTCCACAACACGACGCGGCCACGCTCGGCGAGCTTCATGCCGCGGGCCATCACCGACATCGGCAGATTGTCGACGAGCGCCTGCAGGAACGACTTCTGGCGCCGCACTTCCCGCGCGCTCTGGCGAGCACGGAAGGCGAGCAGCGTGTAGACGGCGAAGAAGACGACCATGATCGCGGTGACAACCTCCCCGGTTGCGAGGTAAACGGCGCGCCGCTGCGTGAAATCGGCCAGCACCTCGTCCTCCGCCCGGGCGACGGCCACGATGAGCGGATAGCCCTTCAGCTTGCGGTAAGCGAGCAGCCGGCGCGTGTGATCGATGACGCTGTCCCGGATGTACGAGCCTGCATCGTTCGCCGTGGCGGCGGCGAACAGCGGCGTCATGCTGCCGTCGAACGCCGCGTCGACATGGTCGCCCATTCGCCGCACCCGATAGACGCCATCCATCGACAGCATCGCCAGCATGCCTTGCCGGCCGAGCGTGGCCTCGCGGTAGAAATCGGCGAAATACCCGGGATCGACGGTCACGATGACGATGCCGCCGAAGCCGCCATCGGGCAGGTTGAGGCGGCGCGAGATCACGATCGGCGGCAAGTCTGCGCCTCCCGCAGTGCGGGCCTGGCTGATGTCGAGCTCTCCCGTGTCCTGCGCCGCGTGCCTGCGGAAGTAATCGCGGTCGGCGACGTTGAGCGCCTCCGAGAAATCGCCGCTCGCGTCGACGATCCTTCCGTTGCTGTCGGTGATCGTCACGCGGATCAATCCCTCGGTGGGCAGCAGCCGGCTTCGCTTCAGGTGGTGAAGTTCGACATCACCGCTGCGTTCGAACTGGGCCTTGACGAGCCTCGTCGTGCGGTCGATATCGCGCAATTCCCGGATCGAGTACTCGGCAAATGCCGCGGCAAAGCCCTCGGTCGCGTGCAGCGCGGACGCAAGCGTGGTCTCCCGCTCCCAATCGAGGCGGCTGACGATGGCGAGCCAAAGCCCCGCTATCAGCACCACCCCGAAGACCGGGATGAGCAGCAGCAGTCGGATACCACGCGCAACGAGCCAATGCCTGGGAGTCTCGTGCATCCTTCGCGCCTCGGAAGCCGAACGCGACGGCGATCGCCCCGCCTCTTTCCTGTCGCGATGGCAGGAAGTCGTGCGGCGATCACCCCGTAAGGTTGCGTTGTCAGGATCGAGAGCAACTAGTGTGCCGAAGGGATACAAGGTCGACCAAAGGACTCAACCATTGTGACGCGGTCGTCGATCTCGCTCGGCGTATTGCGACGGGCGTCGAGAACGTTTCGCATTACCGGAGAATGCAAGCGATCCGGGGCCCGCCCGATGGTTGGCGGATGTAACAGATTGGCGGAGCGACGAACCCGCACTGGCGGTTCCCCGGAGACCGCTGTGCTGCACAACAAAACGACCCCGTCGAGCGCAGCTTCAGTAGAGGGGAGCGCCGTCAGCAACGTAGTGCATTTCAAGGCCGCGATGCATCCGAAGGATGAGTCCGGCCAACGCCGCGGCGTTGTCGGCGTTCCTGCAATCGCGCGCTCCTTGCTACGCGCGCACCGTTTCCGCCTTGTGCTCCCCGAGCGCGATGTCGACCATCATTTCATTCGCCAGCGCTTCCAGCGCGCGGCGCAGCTCGTCGTTGGGAAGGGACTCGGGCACGACGAGCAGCGCGTTGACCTTGAACAGGTGCTCGGCGGACATCGCGGCGCTCACGATCTCGGTGTGGAGCTCCTCGATGCTGACGCCGCGCTTGGCGAGGCTCGCGGACAGATCGCGGACGATACCCGGACGGTCCTGCCCGACGAGCTCGAGCTTGACCATGCGCCGCCCCGGCAGGCACCGGCGGCGCCTCGGTCTTGGCGATCACGACGCGCAGGCCCTGTGATTCCAGCCCGCGAAGCGCGGCTGCGAGCGCGCTCGGCATCCTGCGCCGCCACTTCGAAATGCACGATGCCGGCGAACTGTCCGGCGAGGCTCGCCATCCGGCTCCCTGCCCAGTTGGCGCCGAATCCCCGCGCCCGATCCGACGAGAAGGCTCACGATGCCCGGACGATCGGTTCCGATGATGGTCACCACGAGCGAGGTCAGCATGGCGGTTCGTTCCTCGGTCAGCGAAACGGTGCTGCGGATCATCGGCGCTTTGGTCGCGAAGCGCTCGTCCTGCGCATGGGCCGGCAACTTGCCGTGCTCCGCCGCGTATTGCACGACGCGCGTCAGCAGCACGAGGCCCATCGGCGCGAGCGCGCGTTCCCAGAGCTCGCGCGCCGTCTCGCCCTTGGCGACGAAACACCAATCCTGGGCGGCGATCGCGCCGGCGTCCCAGCCGTCCGCCAGATGATAGACGGTTCCGCCGGCGATCGGGTCGCGCTCGAGGATCGTCCACTCGACCGCAGCGATGCCGCGATGCCGCGGCAGCAGCGAAGGGTGATAGCCGATGCCGCCCAGACGCGAACGCGCGAGCGCCTCGTTGCTCACGCGCGCGTGCGTGTGCGCCGCGACGATGAGATCGGTACCCTCGGCAATCGCCGCTCCGGGCACGATCTTCGGGTTCTCGAGCACGTGGACGGGCACGCCGTCCGCCTGCGCTGCGAGCGCCAGCCGGTCGTCGGCCGCCGGCGCGACCACGCGCGCGACGTCGATGCGTTCCTTGCGCAATGCTTCGAACACCTTGGCGCCGAAATAGCGCGATCCCACCAGCGTGCATCTGATCGTCACTTCTTCTTCTCCTCGGAAAACGACTTTGACGGCGCGGCCTGATGGCCCGGCGCGCCCCTGTATCGTGCCAGCGTCTCCGCGTTGGGCGGATAGAGCCCGGGCAGCACGGCGCCGCCCTCTACCTCGTTCATGATCCACGCCTCGAGGCGTTCCTGCTCGGCTGATGCCGCGACCACGTCGTCCAGCAATGCCGCCGGAATGACCACCGCGCCGTCACCGTCCGCGACGACGACGTCGTTCGGGAACACGGCGACACCGCCACACCCGATCGGCTCCTGCCAGCCGACGAAGGTGAGCCCGGCCACGGAAGGCGGCGCAGCGACGCCGTGACACCATACCGGCAGGCCGGTGGAAAGAACGCCGGCGACATCGCGGACGACGCCGTCGGTGACCAATGCCTCGACACGCCGCTTCTTCATCCGCGCACACAGGATATCGCCGAAGATGCCGGCGTCCGTGCATGCCCATCGCACCGACCACGGCAACCGAAGCAGGCGGCATGTTCTCGATCGCCGCCCGCGTCGAGCCCGGCGACGACCAGGACTCGGGCGTGGCGAGATCCTCGCGCGCGGGAACGAACCGCAGCGTGAACGCACGGCCGACGATTCGCGGTTCACCTTGTCGCAGCGGGCGCGTCCCGCGCATCCAGACGTTGCGCAAGCCCTTCTTCAACAGGACCGTCGTGAGCGTCGCGGTCGAGACACCCGAGAGCGTCCGCAGGATCGTCCCGTCGAGTGGCAGGGTTTCGGCAATCAACTTCCTCTCCTTCGTCGGCGTCAACGCGCTGGTGCGGCCATGAGAAAATCGAAATCGCATCCCCGCTCGGCCTGCGTTACGTGGTCGACGTAAAGCCGCTGATAGCCGCGCGCCGGAGCCGCCGGCGGCCGCCACGCTTCCCGGCGTCGCGCGAGCTCGGACGGGTCCACCTCGAGGTCGAGGCGCCTGCCCGCGACGCTGAGGCGAATTCGGTCGCCGTCGCGAACGAGCGCCAGCGGCCCGCCGACGGCCGCCTCGGGACTCACGTGCAATACGACAGTCCCATACGCGGTGCCGCTCATTCGCGCGTCGGAAATGCGCACCATGTCTTTCACGCCCGCCCGGGCGAGCTTGGTGGGGATCGGCAGATAGCCGGACTCGGGCATCCCGTAGCCGCTCTTCGGTCCGGAGTTCTGCATCACGAGGAAATCGTCGGCGCCGACGTCGAGCGCCGGGTCATCGATGCGCTGCGCGAGATCCGCGGGCGAGGTGAACACGACCGCGCGCCCGGTGCGCTCGAAAAGCTCCGCGTTGGCGGCCGAGCGCTTGAGGATCGCGCCGTTCGGCGCAAGCGTACCGAACAGCGCAACGAGACCGCCGGCCGGATGGAATGGATCGGCCCGCGACCGGATCACCGAACGGTCGACCCAGGCGAGCGGCGCCGCGACCCGCTCGCGGAGCGTCTCGCCCGTCACCGTCATGCAATCGAGATGGAGGAGCGGCTTCAACTCCGCCAGGACCGCGCTCATGCCGCCAGCCGCGAAAAAATCCTCCATGTAGTGCGCGCCCGTCGGCTTGAGATCCACCAATACCGGCGTCGTGTCGGAAAGCTCGTTCAATCGGCGCAGCGAGACCGGAATACCGAACCGGCCCGCGATGGCCGTCAGGTGAATGACCGCATTGGTGGAACCGCCGATCGCGAGCAGTACGATAAGCGCGTTTTCGATCGCCTTCTCGGTGATGATGCGCTCGGGCGTGAGGCGCGAGCCCGCCAGCGCGACGGCGACTTGGCCGGTCGCTTCACCGGCGCGCAAGCGGTCCGCGTGCACCGCCGGAATCGCGGCGGTGCCCGGCAGGATCATCCCCAGCGCTTCGGCGAGACACGCCATCGTGCTCGCCGTCCCCATCACCGCGCACGTGCCGGCAGTGGTGGCGAGTCGCGTCTCGATGCCGTCGATCGCGACGCGATCGAGCTCTCCACTGCGGAACCTGGCCCAGAAGCGGCGGCAATCGGTGCACGCACCGAGCTTCTCGCCGTCGTAGCGGCCCGTCAGCATCGGCCCGGCGACGAGCGCGATCGCCGGGACGCCGGCGGAGGCCGCCCCCATCAACTGCGCGGGGACGGTCTTGTCGCAGCCGCCGACGAGAACGACCGCGTCGAGCGGTTGCGCGCGGCACATCTCCTCGACGTCCATCGCCATCAGATTGCGATAAACGAGGCTCGTCGGATGGAGGAACACTTCGCCCAGCGAAATCGTCGGGAATACCAGGGGCAGGCCGCCGGCAGCGAGCACGCCGCGCCTGACCGCGTCGATCAGCTCCGGCAAATGCCGATGACAGTTGTTGAGGTCGCTCGCGGAGGTGGCGATGCCGACGGTCGGCCGCGCGAGCATCGCAGTCGAATAGCCCATCGACCGCGCAAACGAGCGTCGCAGGAACAGCGCGAACGCCGGATCCCCGTAATGGGTGAGGCCGCGCGCGAGTCCGGATGGAGAAGGAGGTTCGTTCATGGCAGCCGCGGCGCATGAATGATACGCCGGCTACCGGACCCCACGCGAAAACCCAGGAAACCTCAGTGCGGCCTTGCCATCAGCACGCGATCGGCGCCCTGCTCGTCGACCGTGTGCAGCGTGACCGGCCGGCGCCAGATGCGCACGACATAGTCGAGCACGCGCTCGGCGCGTTGCACGTCGAGGCCGCGGCCGTCGCTCGCGTGGTCATGCGCGAGCGTCAGGCTGCCGTCCACGTCGATGTGCATCGCGGCGACGCGCGGCGCCCCGAAATTGAATCGCGGCGCGACGACCGCCTCGCGCACCGCGTGGATGTCGCGCGACCCAACGGTGATCTCACCGTCGGCATCGGCCTCGTACACGAACAGGTCGAGCTCCTCGGCAAGCTCGGAATCGAGGTAGTTGCGCACGAAGCCGAAATCGTCTTCCTCGGCGCAGATGCGGCGTGCCGCTTCGAGACCCTGTTTTTCGACGATCCGTTCCCACATCGAGAAGCCGAGATGGTACGGATTGACCGACAGCGCCACCGTGCGCCCGGCCGCGAACGGCCGCACCACGTCCGAATGCGCCTTGATTGCCGATACGTACAGATCCGGCGGCAGCAGATCGGTTTCGCGGAGCAGTCGCGCGTGCCAGTACGACGCCCAGCCCTCGTTCATGATCTGGCACGCGAACACCGGATAGAAGTAGTACGACTCCTCGCGCACCGCGAGAAACGCGTCGCGCTCCCAACCTTCGAGCTCGGGGCCGTAGTGCGCGATGAACCAGAGCAGGTCGTATTCGGGCTGCGGGGGGACAGGAGGACGCTCCAGTTCGGTTCTCGCGGCCGGCGCCGTTTCGCCGGGCAGCGTCCGCCACCGGCGCTGGAACGGATCTTTGCTCTCGACCGGAGGGCTCGCCGCGGCGCGCTCGGCATACGGCGCGCGATGCAGGACGCGATTGATGTCGATATGGGCTTCGAGCGCAAGCGCCGCATCGAGCACGGCCTCGACGCGCTCCTGCCCGTGCTCGGCGAGGGCCATCTCGATCCGGTGCGCCCGCGCGGCGGCCCGCTCCAGGATGCGGCCGCCTGCCATCGCCATCGAGCGCCGGAACAGCGCGTTGCGGTACGCGAAGTCGGCGTGCCCCAGGACGTGCGCGACCACGAGCACATTTTCCGCGAGCGAGTTCGCATCGACCAGGTAAGCCTTGCACGGCTCGCCCGGAAACATCACCTCGAAGATGCGCGAGTGCCCCATGTTGCGCTGGACAAGCTGGCGGATGTAGCGCACCCCGAACGACCAGTGCGGCATGCGCACCGGCAGCCCATAGACGGCGGTCTCCATCATGAAACGCTCCGGCACGAGCTCGAAATCGACGCCGTGATGCGTCAAACCGAGCGTGTCCGCCTGCGCCTCGACCCGCGCCGCGAAATCTGCAAGGCCCATCGTCGCCATCACTCCGCCGCGTCGGCTTGCTGCACGAAGAAGTGGCGGATCGCCTGCCAGACGTCGTGAATGTCCGATACCGCGTGGCTGCCGATGCGGGCGCCGCGATCGGGCAGTTCGGCTACGAGGCTGCGCATGTCCGTCTGCGTGTAGCGGGCCGGCCCAAGACGGGTTTCGATGTAGCCGATGTAATTGAGTCGCTCGCAGAGCGCGCGCAGCGCAGCCCCCGCGGGCTGCCGATCGTCGATGGCGTTCTCGCCGTCGGACGCATAGAAGAGATAAGCGTTGTACTGGCCCGGCTCGTAGTGCTCGGCGAGCAGGTCGCGTGTCAGCAGGAACGCGGACGAAGCGGCGGTGCCGCCGCTGCCGCTTACTTCGAAGAACTCGTGCTCGGGAAATTCCCACGCCTCGGTCGTGTGCGCGACGAACCGGACGTCCACGCGATGGTATTGGCGGCGCAGCCCGGACAACGCGAAAAAGAAGAAGGTCTTGGCGAGCTTGCGCTCGATGGCGGTCATGCTCATCGACACGTCGAGCGCAAAGACGACGACGGCGTTGCTCGCGAGTCGCGGCCGCTGCCGAAGCTGGTGGAAGCGCAGGTCGTCGTCGACGAAGGGCGCCGGCTCCGGCTGGATCGCGCGCCGCATCAATGCCTGCTTCAGCGTTCGGCGGCGATCGAGGCGCGCGCGGATGCCGCGCCGGCCGGAGCCTTCGCGCACGATCTCGCTCTCCTCGACGGTCGCGCCGGTCGTCTGCCGGAGATCGGGGAGCTCGAGCTCGTCGGTCAGCCAGTCGACGATGTCGTCGACCTTGAACTCCAGCACCAGCCTGAATTCGCCGTCGTCGTTGCCGCCCTCGCCGTCGCCCCGCCCGCGCTCGACGGCGCCGTCGGCCGGCCGCAGCGTATCACCGGGTTGCGCCGCGCCCTGGCCCGCACCCGCGTGGGCAGACGCGTCGGCGAGCCGAAAGCGCGCGTGCTCGAGAAGGCGGATGGGCACACGCACGGTGCGCGCGTCCGGCTGGGTGATGAAGTCGCCACCCGTGAGGAGGTCGACGACCTGTTCGCGGACCGCCTGCCGGACTTTCTGGTTGTGGCGCAGCCAATCGCGGGCGCCGCGCGAGAACAGGTCGTACCACGGCGACTCGGCGGAGAAGCGAATCCGGCTCGTCACGGCTTCGCGTCCCGCGGCTGCGGTCCCCGGCGCTTCGCGCCCTGCCATCGTCATTCCTGGGCAAGCAGCGTGGTCACATAGTTCAGCGCTTCCTTCGCGCTGTGATCGTCATAGCCGTACTCGTCGACGAGCCGCTTCGCGACCACGGAGATCTTCTGCTGCGTCTCCTCGTCCGGCCGGGTCGTCGAGCTCACGAGGCGCAAGACGTTGCGCCGCTGCTCGAACAGGTATTGCTCGATCGCGTCGTGCAGCGGCGCGTGGCTGTCGAGCGTGAACTTATCGCCGCGCTTGTACGCCCCCATCGCCTTGCGCACGACCTCCTGCCGGAACGAATGCTTGCCCGAGTCGGAAATGTGGATCTTCTCCTCGACCGCGCGCAGCATCCGCTCGTCGGGGTCGCGTTCCTCGCTCGTGATCGGATCGGCAAGCTTGCGGTTGTCGAGCGAGGCCTCGACCTCGTCGACGTACTTGTCGAGCAGCCCCTGCGCCTCCTGCTCGAAGGAGACGAACAGCGCCTTGTGCACGTCCTCCTTCACCCAGCGGTTGTAGAAATCCTTGCGCGCGACGACCAGGAAATCGATCCAGCGCCGCTTTTCCTTGGCGTCGATGCGCGCATCGCTCTCGATCGCGTCCTTCAACGCGAGCAGCACGTCCATCGTCGTCAGGCTGCGCGTGTTGGACTTGATGATCGCAGCCGACAGTGCGTTGATCACGAACCGCGGCGATACGCCCCCGAGGCCCTCGTCGGCAAAGCGCTCGCGCAGCCGCTCGAAATCGAGACGGGTCGTGCCGTCGACTGCCTCGCCCGCCTGCAGGCGGACGCGCTTGCTGAAATCGGCGCCTTTGTCCTCTCCCTCGTGCAGCCGGGTGAGGATCGCGAACACGGCAGCGGTGTGCAACACGTGCGGATCGAGGTGCACTTCCTGGAACGCCGGCTCCGCGCCGGAAATGAGCTTGCGATAGATCTTGGCCTCGGCCCGGTAGTCGAGCGTGTACGGGACCTGGATCACGACCATCCGGTCGAGCAGCGCCTCGTTCTCCCGCTCCTGCAGGAATTTGCGGAATTCGGCGAGGTTCGTATGCGCGACGATCGTCTCGTCGACATGGATCAACGGGAAGCGCGACACCTTGATGTTCTTCTCCTGCGTCAGCGTCAGCAGCAGGTAGAGGAACTCGCGCTTCACTTTCAGGATCTCGATCATCTCGAGCACGCCGCGGCTCGCCGCATAGACGGAGCCCGACCACGACCACGCGCGCGGATCGCCCTCGTCGCCGAACTGCGCGACCTTGGACAGATCGACCGAGCCGACCAGATCGGCCACGTCGGCCGTCGTCGGGTCGTGCGGCGCATAGGTGCCGACGCCGACCCGCCCTGCTTCGGAGATGAAGATGCGCTCGACCGGCATGCGCATGAAGTCGCCTGCGAATTCCTTCTCGACGCGCACGCGGCAGTACGGGCAGACGTCGCCCTCGATGTCGGCTCCATAGGTGCGCCGGAAGTCCGCGCGCAGCGAATGGGGAATCAGGTGCAGCGGCGATTCGTGCACCGGGCAGCCGGCGACCGCGTACAGCGCGCCGGCGTCGGTATAGCTGTATTCCTCCAGTCCGCGCTTCAACAGGATCACCAGCGTGGACTTGCCGCCCGACGGCGGGCCGAGGAGCAGCAGGAGCCGCCGTCCGACCTCGGAGCCCGCCGCGGCCGCCTTGAAATAATCGACGACGCGCGCGATCGGATCGTCGATGCCGAAGAGTTCGCTCGACAGGAGCGAGCAGCGCAGCACGCCGCTCTGATCCTCGCGGCCCTGCCAGCGCAGCATGTCCCACACGTATTGGTGGCTGGTGCGCGTCGCCCGCGACGGCTCGGCGCGCACGATCGTCTCGAGGAAGCTCGCAAGCGTCCCCGACCACTGGTCGGCCTTGTGCCGCTGCGTGAAGTCCACGAGGCTGTCGATGAACTGCGCCTGCTGCTCGGTTCCGTGGTTTTCCGCCCCGCTCTCCGGTTCGGCGCGGCCCGTGCCAAATGCGCTCACCGGCGGTGAGGAGGGAATCTGCTCCGCGGCATGGCCTGCGGAAACCAGGGCGGGAGGTCGTGACCCTCCCGATGCATCGTCGTCGTCGAGGCGCATGGCGTCCTCCAACGTTGAAATCATCTTCGGGCACATTTCGGCGCGCACCCCGATGCGACCTGGCAGCGCAGCGACGAATGTGACGCGCGCTTGCAATCCCGCGAGACCACGAGCTTGGGCGTCGCGCAACGAAACCAAAGCAACAACCATTCCGTCGCCCGCACCACTGCGCCCCGGGCCGGCCACCCCGGAGCGGCGCATTGGCTGCACCGTGGCGTTTGGATTCACAACGCCATGTTTGAGCGTTGATTTCGACCTCGATCGGCCAGCGATGGCGCGGTGACGTTCGGAGCTGTCCACGCCACCCTGCGAGCGGGAAGGACCGGTCGAAGCGTGCAGATCCGTTCCCCGCTTCACCTCATTAGCAAGAAAGCGCTTGTAGGAATTACCAAACCGGATGAAGCGCTTGGTATTCCTTCCGTGTGGCAGGCGGCCGATCAGATCCGTCGCGAGGGTCGCAACAGTTCGGAGCGCTCGGCGCCGCTCATCGGCGCGCGGAGTCACCGATCGTCGGATGCGCGCCGATCTTGGGCGTGAAGCGGTCGCGCATTGGCGACGGCTTTCTGCATGGTGGCGACAACGAACACGAGCAGCGTCGCCGCGACCGGCAGGACGTACGCGTAGCGAAACTCGCACGATATGCCGATGATGCCGAAGGCCAGCGTGAAGACGAGCGCGCTTGCCGCGAGCAAGACGAGCGCACCGGTCCCTCTCCGCCGCCAGAGCGCCACAGCCGCGACCGCAAGCACGATCGACCAGAGCACGTGATTGAACAGCGGCGGTCGCGGCGGTTCGTAGATCAAATACGCGAGCTTGCGGTCGCGCGCCCTCCATCCGCCCGAAAGTCCGAGCTCGGGCACGATGTCACGCCCGAGCGATGGCACGTAGACAGCAGATTCAATGCCGAAATACCCGGGTGTGCACAACGGAGTCGCGTCCGATTGCCACAGCAACGCTCCGAAATTCGCGGTGCGGTGCGCCAGGTAGGCCCGTGGCGAGCCGAGGATCGAGCGGCCCCAGAGCGCGAGCAGCTGCGGCGTTTCCAACCGTCCGATCGCTGAACCGCGAGCCGGAGCCGGGGGCAGATCGTTGCGCAACGGCGAATACAGCGGGACCTGCGTCTCTTCCACCTGGGCGGCAACGGCAGCGTCGGGAATGATGCCGCCGTTCGCCGCGATTCCCGTGAGGTCGAAGATCGCGAGGCTGCGCAGTCCGGTCCCTGTGCGTGGGACCTTTTCGCCCACGGCGACTGCATCGGCATAGGCAATGATCGCGACATTGATGCCAACCACCGCGACCGAAAGGACGAAGGCGAGCCCCCATCGCGCCCGGCGAGTGTCGGACAGCAGAAGCGCCGCGTAAACCGCACCGGGGATTGCCAGCACGAGCGCATGCTGGCGCAGCGACGCCGCGAGCGCGAGCACAAGCACGGCCGCGAGCGACCATGCAGTCCGACCGCCACCAAGTGGCCGCTTCGCCGCCACGTAGAGGCAGGCGTAGCCGAATGCCGCGAGGTGCGCCATCAGGACATCCTTCCACACGATTCCGGTGTAGGCGAGGAGCAGCGGGTTCAAAACGACCAGCGCCGCCGCAACCGCGGCAGGCCAGCGCAATTCCGGGTTGCGCTGCGTGAACAGCAGCACGAATGACGCCGTCAGCAGCAGCTGGTCGAGGACGACGAACAATGCCGTTCCACGGACCCACGCATCGAGCACGCGCAGCAGCAGCGACATCATCGGCGGCTGGAACGAAATGAAGTGCAGCGTTCGCGCCTCGTAGAGCTGCACGATCGAGTCCGGCGAAAGGTGCCCCGGCAGGCCGAGCGCGAGACCGGCGATCGCCTGCAGCACGATCGCGGCGAGCACGAGGTTCGCCGGGCGCATCGCCCGCCGGCGTCTTTCGCCGATTCGAAGGGCTTGATTTGGCGCGACCGGGGCGAGGCCCTTCGATTCCGCCGAGCCCGGTCTCTTCGCCGACGACGACACGCTTTGCCCCTTGTCGATGCCGCTTTGGTGGCCGATAGGTTAGCAAACCGCGATGCTGCCTCCGGGCGTCCCTGTCGCCCCGGGAACCAGCCGTATGTCGTCGGGCAACGTCATCCAAGCCTTTGGCAGGATTGGACATTTGCCGAGCGGGCTCAATGCGAGAGCAAGAAAGGTACCCGGGACGCGCCGGGATCTGATAAACTACTTCTCCTTTCGAAGGATTCCCGCCTTGATTGAGATCCTGCAGTGCCTCAAGAAACATGGTCAGCGTCTCGATTCCGAGATCGCCAAGGAGACGGGCATGCCGCTCGCGACGGTGCGCCAGGGCGTGGCGGGGCTCGCCGCCTCGGGCGCGATCATCACGTGCAGCCTCACCCGCTTCGAAAACGGCAAGCGGATCGAAGGATGGCTGTGCCGCGTATCGGGTTACATCCCGCCCGCAGCGCCCGGTCGCAAGGCAAAGCCGACGACGTAGCGCACTCCGCGCGGTCACCCGCAGGAAAGCCGAAGGCCGCGATTGCGGCCTTCGTCATTCATGGTGGTTGCAGGGCGCAACGATTACGCATGACGAATTCGACTTCGCTCCACGCCCGCGCGATCCTGGCCATCGGCCTCTTGGTCCTGGTACACACCTGCGGTGCCGTGTCGCTGCCCGCGCCCATCGACGATATTCCGGTCACGGCAGCCTCCGGGTTGCAGGCGGCGGTCTTTGCCGGCGGCGATTTTTCAGGCGTGGAGGCGGTGTTTCGGCACGTGAAGGGCGTGTCGAGCGCGGTTCCAGGTTATGCCGGCGGCACTGCGGCGACCGCGGATGACACGATGGTCGGCCGGGGCAGGACGGGCCACGCCGAGTCCGTGCAGGTTACCTACGATCCCGCGCAGATTTCGTACGGGAAGTTGCTGCAGGTCTTCTTTTCAGTTGCGCACGACCCGACGCAACTCAACCGCCAGGGACCTGACGTCGGCAGTCAATTTCGCTCGGTGATCTTCACCACCAGCGAGGACCAGCGCCGCGTTGCGATCGCCTACGTGGCGCAGCTCGATCGAGCCAACGTCTTTCCTCGCCGGATCGTGACGCAAGTCTTGCCCCTGCCGGCGTTCTATCCGGCGGACAGCAAGTACCAGAATTACGCTGAGCTGAACCGCACGCAACCGTACGTCGCGCGTTACGCCCTGCCGAAGATCGCGCAACTAAGGGAAGAATTTCCGGAGCTCTACGCGGACAACTACTGAGCCTTACGCAAGCGCGTGACGGTTCGCAAGCGACCTTCGTCGTCCCCGCGGAGGCGGGGACCCAGCGACTTTCGATGCAAGACACTGGATTCCCGCGTTCGCGGGAATGACGGTGTCCAGGATAATCGCGTCATGCAATTACGTAAGTCTCGGTAGGCGCGGCTAACCCATCCCGATCCCGGCGCGATGCACAAGCGGCCCTGCGTTCATGTTATCTGTCTCCCGTTACCACCGCCCGGCCACTTCTTCCGCACGTCAGCGGCCGTCAGTGGAGACCACTCAGCCGAGACGACTGCCCCTGACGCGTGCGACGATGTTCGCTCCAAGCTCGGTTCCAAGAGCGGCCAGCAGCACCCAGGTCGACAGCACAAGCCAGTGTGAATACCGGTAGTCGGCCGAGGGCGCGATAAAGTACAGCGCCAGTTCGCAGAGCAGCCCGCTGAAACCAAGCGCGACCAGTCCTGCGCGTCGCGAAGACAGCCCGGCCGCCGCGGCGATAAGCACAAGGTCCACCAGCAGCCAGAGCCACGGCCGGTAGATCACGAGTTCGGCGGACCACTCGAAACCGCTGCGCAGGTATTGCTGCACCGGGGAGGTCGTCTCATAGAGCTCGATCGGGAAGCTCCGCCGCACTAAGGCGTAGTCGGACGACTCCCTGGGGATGCCGAAATAGAGCGGGGCGAATAGCGGCCCTTTACGCGCTCCGATCACCTCGCGGAACGCGGCTGCCCGATGCGAGAGGTACGCTCCGGGCTCTTCCCGAACAGCGCGCCACCAGATCGCGGTCAGTGCGTCGACCTGCGGAGCCGACCACGTGCGTGCGAGCGGAGATCCGTCGGCGAACACCAGCGCGTTCCACGTACTCGGGAAATAGGCTGCCCGCAGGGCGGCTGCGTCGACCTTGTCGCGGCCCCGAACGATGTCCGGGATGGCCGCACTCGCACCGTCCAGGAAGTCCGAGCGGTTGCTCAGGATCGAAATCCCGGCGAGGTCGAAAACCATGATCGACTGAGAGGGATACTCCCGGTACGTCGTCAGTGCCCGGTTGATGCCGACGGAAGCGAGGCCAAGTACGACTGTGCAAAGCGACCCGATCGCGACGGCCACAGAGGCACTGCGCACCGAGGCTCGCGAACCGAGCAGCACCCACACGCCGTACGCGAGCAGCGGCACGACGGCGAACACGGCATTCGGGCGAAACAGCAGCGCGCCGAGAAATGCCAAAGCTCCGAGGAGGAAGATCTGGAGCCGGCGAACCTTTCCTCCGACACGATCGAGCCACAGGCAGCAAGCAGCGGCGACCAGCAGCAGGCAGGACATCCAGATGTCCTTCCACACGACGCCGACGATGCCCGAGATGGGAGGGACCCACATCGAGAGCAGGACGAACAAGGACCGACCCGTGTCGCCGCCGCCGATGGCCGCCCGGGCGATGAGCCCTAGCGCAAGCAGGAAGAGTCCGAGCTGCGCCACGAGCATCAGAATGGGACCGCGCAGGATCGAATCCAGTCCGCCCCACATCCAGGCCATGAACGGCGGGTGCCAATCGCCGAGGGAGCCGCTGCGCGCCTGGCCGAGCTGGGTGTACGAGTCGATGCTCATGGCGCCAGGATAAAACGCCACGTAGAGCAGGCCGATGCTCGCGACGATGCCGATCTCCACCACTCGATTCAGGCGATCCACCCTTCTCCCCCGACCAACATCCTGCCAGACAAGACTGGTTCCTGCCTATTTGCCGGCAGCGCAGGCCCGGCCGGCCTCGTTTACGTGGCCGTACGATCAATCTCACTGAGATTCGCGCCTCCGCGAACAATCGACGCTGTAGGGGTTATTCTGAATGGTCAAAGTACGTTGCTTGGCAATGGAAGCTGCCGTACGGGAAGGTGACACGACTTGCCCGCGCTCATGCGGGCGTCCGACGGAGCCACACGGCTGCCGAAGCGGTCAGCGTGACCGTCAACATCGCCATCACGACGATCATGGCCATCACCTTGGGGTCGTGCGCGAAGACCTGGCCGGCAATCATCATCGCGATGCTCGCGCTGCGGGCGAAGGCCATGATGGCGAGTGCGCGCCGGTTGGCGCGCGCCGGCCCTCCCATTGCATAGCCGACCGCGAAGGCGATGGGAAAGAACAGCAGTCCGGCGGCGAGGGCGCCGGACTGCAGGGACAGCATCGCGTCGAAGTGGACGTAGAAGAGCTGCGCCAGCACTAGCAGCAGCAGGATCATTGCGGCCCGGTGCATCACAGTGCCGAGCCGGACAGCAAGCTGTTCACGTCGCGCGCCGATGTAAAGGCCGATGCCCAGCGGCATCCCAACCACCAGCAGCAGTTTCAGCAGCACCTTGCCCCGATCGACGTGGGCATCGGGAACGACAAAGGAAATGACCATCGGCAAGCCGACTACCGTGATCACGATCAACACCGCCAGCAAGCCCACCGCGAAGGCCGCGTTTCCCTTCGCCATCTGCACGAACTTCGGGCCAGCCTCCGTTCCTGCAGCGAAGGCATACAACAGGAAACCGGTCCGCAGAGAGTCGTCCATCGGAATCACGCCAGCGAGGGCCAGGGCGATCAGCGGCACCACGACCACGCTCGCGATCAGAGAGACGGCCATGAGGCGCCTGTTGCGGAGCGACTCAACAATCTGCGTCACCCTCAAGTCCAGGCCGAGACTGAACATCGCCGTGGCCAGGAAGACGGCGATGGCCAGGGGCAGCGACTGGGTCAGAAGCGCATTCACGGTCCCTGTACCTTTGCGGTTCTTACAGAGGTGCTGCTCTTCGATGGCTGGCGAGATAGGCTTTGCTCACTTCTACGACTGTCTGACGCCGCCATTCGAGGCAATCTGCGTGATTTGGAAAGCACAATTGCAAGCGTCAACGACGAGATTCAGCATCGCAAGAAGCATGATTGGGCCGTCCCCTCCCAGGGTGCCGAAGCATCCGTGACCGCCACTAGAGCAACCACTCGATCGGAAGAATCGACAGTATGTCGACTTTGCGTGCGCTGCGCCCAGCTCGTATCCGGCTCGATATCGTAGCGCTGCTCGCCGAAGCGGTCCGCTCGATCCATTCCAGATTGCCGTCCGGCGACAACCGGACCTCATACGCAATCATGGGCACTTCGCTATCGAAAATGGCGGCCAACCGCTGCGCGAGCACCGGACTGTCGATCACGATGCCCATCTCGGTATTCAGCAGCGCCGAACGCTGGTCGAAGTTGAACGAGCCGACGAAGAGGCGGCTGCGGTCGACGGCGAGCGCCTTCGCGTGCAGGCCCGAGGACGAAGTTGATCCAACCCTGGCCTTGGATTCGGGCAAGTCTCTACCCGCGGTCGGCTTGAGCTCGTAGAGTTGAACGCCGGCCCGGAGCAGATCGTGGCGGCGGTTCGCGTAGCCTGCGTGCACCACCTTTGCGTCGGAGGCCGCCAGTGAGTTGGTGAGGATGCGGACTTTGACGCCGCTCTTCGCCAGCGCGACCAGGTTGGCGGTGCCGTTGTCGCCGGGCACGAAGTATGGCGAGACGAGGTCAAGCGTCTTTTCCGGCCGGCCCATCGTTCGCACCAGGGCCGGGAAGAGCAGCGCGTCAGTCCTCTCCGTGGTGTCGAGCGTCTTGGCCGGGTCGTCGTGCAGGACTTGCGCGGACGTCCACTCGAGCGCCAGCTGCCTGTCGAGCAATTCGCGCACGATGGGGGTCGTCCGCACGGCATCCACGTAGGCGACCGATTCGGGGTCGGCGCGCGTCGCCACGAACTTGGCCTTGAGATTGGCCTCGGCGTCGGGCCCGGGCGGACCCACGAAGCCCGCAGCCGGATAGGCGGACGGACTGTTCCAGTAGAGATCGAACTCCTTCGATACCTCGCTTACCGCCGGGCCGACGGCGATCACGTCCGCGTCGACGAACCCGAGCTCGCTTCCCGCGCCGAAGTACTCGTTGCCGATGTTGCGCCCGCCCACGATGCTCACCTGATTGTCGGCGGTGAACGACTTGTTGTGCATCCGCCGGTTTACGCGCGTGAAGTCGGTTAGGAAATTGAGCGCCCGGGCATCGCGCAACACGACCGGATTGTAGAGACGCACCTCGATGTTCGGGTGCGCGTCGAGCGCGGCGATCGTGGGGTCGAGCCCCTCCGTATTGAGGTCATCGAGCAGAAGGCGCACGCGCACGCCCCGCTCGGCCGCTTGCCAGAGCGCCTCGAAGAGCAGGTAGCCGACCTGGTCTCCTTCCCAGATGAAGTACTGCACATCGAGCGATCTTTCGGAGGCTGCGGCGAGCAGGATGCGCGTCGCGAAGGCGTCGCGAGGATTCGGAAGCGGGTGAATCCCGGCCTTGCCCGGATGCGCGGCGATGCCTGGAGCGACCGAGCGGCCGACGCGGGTTTCCGCCGTGTCGGCATAAGCAGAGGTCGCGGTCCGCCCTTCGAGCGAGGGCAAGCCGGCGCAGCCCGTGATAAGCGCCGCGAGTGCGGCAATGGCCCAGGCTTGCATTCGGCACATTTGAAGAGAGTCTCCCGTGCAACGACGACAACTTCGATTCTAACCATCGGAGACCCTGCCCGGATGAAGTGTCGGCTTGCCTGTTGCGCTTGTGTTTTCGACCGAATTTTGACGCCGCGCAAATCTCGTCTCGATCGTCAATTGGCGTGTCCAAAGATGTGAAGTCACTGTCTGAAAATGCACAACTCGAAATTGGCACCCGCCCGATATTGAGTTCCGCCTGTCGGCAGAACTGGTGCGAGTCGGTTTCGGACCGACAAGGTTCCATAACCGCCAGTGATGGCCATGAGCGCCCGGTCGAACGACGTTCCGCATGCTCGACGCAGGTGCCGCGCCGACCGGGCTCTCTCCCTAACGGCACGTCGAATCAGAAAGGACGACACCATGAAACTCAAGACCGGTCCCACTCGCAGAGTTCACGCCAACAACACCCGCGGCGCCGCGTTCTGCGGACTCGGCGCCTTTGTCGGCATCGGCAAGACGCAGCGGGCTCACGTTTACACCGCAGCGACCCTGCCGGTAGGTCCAGACGACTACAAGAAGATCGATCCGGAGAAGCTGGCGCGTGAGCTCGAAGTGGACAAGTGCGCGGTCAACAGCGGCCGCTTCTGGATGATGGACGAAGTCGATTACGCCGGGGGCGACCCCGTCGACTTTCACGGCGTCAAGATGAATTGGGCCGGCGACATGACCGGGGCCGAGATGATCGCCCAGTTCCAGAGCGCGTACGTGCCCTCGTTGATCCAGCGCAACACCAACTGGATCTTGCACGCGGGCAAGCCGGTGCATCTGCTGCGCGAGCCCGGACGGCACCGTCTGGGTCCTGCAGGAATACACGAAAGCGGTCGATCCGAGCCTGACCCCCGACAACCTCAACACGGTGGGCGGCAAGCTGAAGAACCTGCCGCAGGGCTGGAAGTTCGAGACCAAGGTGCTCACCGAGAACCTCTCGCTGGATACGGGTCGCGCCGGCGGCTGGGCGGCCATCATTCGCGACGACCTGGGCTGCACCTACCAGGGCTGCGGCTACGGCAAGGACACCAGCGCCAACTACATCCCGTAACACGCAGGCTGCAAAAGCCGATCGGCGAGCGGGCGCGACCCCGCGTTGTTCACGCTCAGGTTGGGCGCGCTCGTCGGTGGCGACTAATTGAAAGGTTGGACATGGTAGTCGATCAAGCATCGAAGCCCGTTACCACGATCGCGGGCGACAAGCTGCCGAAAATTAAGCAGACCACGCTCGGTCTCTATGTAACCGCCGCACAGTCGTACGAGATGTGGAAGGCCGCGCCCGACAAGGTGAAGATCATCGACGTCCGGACGCCGGAGGAGTTCGCCTTCGTCGGCCATCCGGCGATGGCGTGGAACATACCGTTCGCCTTCGTGACCTACGAGAGAAAAGGCGGCAAGTTCACCTACGGACCGCAGATGAACAAGGCCTTCGTCGACCAAGTCAGGGAGATTGCGCAGCCGGACGACGTCCTGCTCGTCACGTGCCGGTCAGGCGGTCGCGGCGGAATGGCGGTCAATGCGCTCGCCGCAGCGGGGTTTACCAATGCCTACAACATCGTCGACGGCATCGAGGGAGACACGGTGGACGATCCGGAGAGTGTCTTCCATGGCAAGCGGATGAAGAACGGCTGGAAGAACGTGGCGCCCTGGGTGTACGACGTCGATCCCGAGAAGATCATCATCGAGGAAGGCCGCGCGCAGGGAATGCGGTGATCACCTCGGCGCCACGAGATTGCAGCGACGATGACGGCCCCATCCACGCGACGCCCTGACACCGCCACCAACGCGCCGCCGAAGCGATCCGGAAAGGCGAAGCGCACGCTCACCGCAAACAACTTCGTCAGAACGGTCGCCAACGTCGTCGTTTCGGCGCCCGTCCTGCTCGCTGCGTTGGTCAGGCCCACGACCTCTGCTGCGCTGCGCGAAAAGGTGATGCTCGGCGTGACGTCGATCACCAATTGCCGCTATTGCCAGTGGGGCCACACGCACTGGGCGATGGCGCACGGTGTTCCGCTGGAAGAGGTCAACCAGATCCTCGGACAACAGGTCGAGTCGCTGGAGGCAACGAACCCGGCCGAGGCCGCTGCGATCCTGTTTGCGCGGCACTATGCGGAGAATCTCGACAGGTTCGATCCGGGATCGATCGAGAGTCTGCGCAAGCACTACAGCGACGCGCAGGTGGCGGAAATCCTCGCCTACGTGCGTGGAATCACCTTGGGAGGCCTGATGGGCAACACGGTGGACGCCGTTTTCGGCCGCTTCAAGGGGCTTTTCTGGTGGTGGCCGTTCGGAGCGGTGCCGGAAGTTGCACCGAAGAAGCTCGATCTCATGCGCAAGGAAGGTTCGGCACCGCCGCAGCTCATCGATGTGCGCAACAGCATGGAATGGCGGTCCGGCCACATACGCGGCGCAATCCACGTGCCGATCACCGACCTCGACTCGCGCATCGCCGGCCTGAAACTGGATCCCGCGCGACCCATCATTGCGATTTGTCGTGCGGCGCATCGCAGCATTCCCGCGGTGCGCCTCTTGCGGCGGCACGGATTCGACAACGCCTGCCAACTGCAAGGCGGCATGCTCGCGTGGCAGCGATCCGGCCTTCCCGTCGAGCGTGACGGCGCGGACGGCGGTTGCTAGGTGCGGCTTCTCCGCCCCACCTTGCACATTGGGCGCATGCCATGCGGCAGATCCGATTCGTCGTTGCGCTGACGGCAGCATGCGGCTTGTTCGCCGCCGGCTGCGTATCAGCTGCGGACGCGCCGAATGTCGCGGACCTGGCGACAAACGCCGCAACCCCGGCCAATGGCGAACCCCGCCCCGACTGGCTGACCCGCCAGTCGCTCAGCGGGGACTGGGGCGGAACTCGAACTTCATTAGAGCAGCAGGGGATCACGGTCAAGCCCCGGCTCACCCAGTTCTATCAGGGACTCACGTCCGGCGAGGGCGAGCACGGGTTCGAATACGGCAGCAAGGCCGACGTGCTCGTCACCGCCGATCTGCACAAACTGGGCTTCTGGGACGGTCTCTCGATGACCGTTCACGTCGAGTACAACTTCGGCAACAGCGTCAACGGGCGCGGTGGTGTCCTGATACCGGTCAACAGCGCTCTCAACTTTCCGGGCATGGATGGCTCGGACGCCTTCGACTTCTCGAGCGTCTACTTTGGCCAGGACTTCGGTGACGCCGTGTCGCTGGCATTCGGCAAGATGAACATGATCGACGTCGTGTCCGCGAAGCCCTTCATGGGCGGCGCCGGCATCGACTCGTTCTGGAACCTGACCTTCGTCGCGCCGCCCACCGGCACCGTGCCCGCCTACATGTTCGGCGTCCTGATGAGCGTGCGCACCGAGGAAGCCACGTACCGGCTGTGGGTCTACGACCCGAATAGCGGCGTCAACAAGGGCTTCAACGACACGTTCGACGGCGGGGTCACCATCCGCGGAAGCATCGAGTTCCCAGTGACCATCGCCGGCCGTGCGGGTCATCAGGGCTTCACTGCGCTCTATAGCAATCAGAGCGGCACCGACCTCGCGAGCGTCGACGGCATTCTTATCCCGTCGCCGACTCCCGGAACTGTCGCCGTCAAAAATTCGCGCTATTACTTCGCGTATTCGTTCGACCAGTATCTCCTTCGGGACGTCGTGAACCCGGAGGAAGGCGTCGGAGTCTTCGGACAGGCGGGAATTTCGGATGGCAATCCGAACACGACGCACTGGTCAATCCTGATCGGCCTGGGCGGGAAGGGGATGGTTCCCGGGCGGCCGAAGGACAACTGGGGCATCGGCTACTACTACGACGGAATCAGCCACTACATCAAGGACGCACTCGCTCCCGCCGTGATGCTCAGGAACGAACAGGGGGTGGAGCTCTTCTACAACTTCGCGCTGACCCCGTGGTTCGTGCTGGGGGCGGACCTGCAGGCCATCAGGCCCGGACTCGCCAGCAGCACGGCGGTGGTTCCTGGGCTTCGCGCGGTGATCAGTTTCTGAGGATGGCGATGACGAGAGTGCGTCCCGAAATCGTCCAGCAGAGCCGTTCAGAGACCAGGCAGTGCCGGGTGATGCAGTTGCTGTCCAATGACCAAATTCGACGCACAAGGGAGACTGATGGGGCGTCACGCTTCGGCAAGTCGATCGCAGCATAAGTGGAGCCCGCCTCGCGATCGCGCTCCATCGCCTCGCGATCAGGCGATGGTCTGCCTCCTGGTCGGGGCCGGCAGCGCATCGGCGGCGGACGACATTGCCCGCCAGGCACAAACCGGGGCAACTTCCCCTGGCACAGATCTTCACGATCCTGTTCCTGATGCTCGGGCCGTTCAAGCTCGTTGGCCCGTTCCTCAAGGTCACGCAAGGGGCCGACATTCGGCTGGCCCGAAGGGTCGCGCTATGGGCGACGGTCTTCTCGGCCGTTGCACTGATGTTTGCCGGCTTCCTCGGCGAGACAATGCTGGGCAGCTACGGCGTCCCACTGGACATTCTCAGGCTCGCCGGCGGGATCATTCTCTTCCTCGTCGCACTCAAGACCGTGCTCGAGCAGTTCGCGCCCGCCGAGACGCCGCCCGATGCGGTCGCGCTTTCATCCGACGCCGTCATGAGAGTCGCGATGCGGCCGCTCGCCTTCCCCGGAATCGTGACGCCCTATGGCATCGCGGCGCTCGTCGTGTTTCTCGCCTTCAACCAGAGCACGGAGACCCGGGTTGCGATCGGTGCCGTGGTCGTGGGCATCATGGCGCTGAATCTGATCTTCATGCTTGCGGCGCGACGGCTGCAGGTCGTGTTCGCACTCGTGCTGCCGATCCTCGGGGCCGTCCTCGGCGTCGTCCAGGTGGCGCTGGGCCTGCATTTCATCAACAACGCGCTGCATGCGCTGAACATTCTCTGACGGCGCGCTGGACGGACACTGAGAACCGATATGCCCAAGACGATCATGCATGGCAAGGAACTGAGCACGGTGGAGCTCAACTGGAAGGAAGTCTTCTACACGAACTGCGGCATGGTCTCGGCCAGCAACGTCGACCAGGAGCTGGGCTGGTGCAAGACCGACTTCAAGGCGATCGGTGTCGACTACTCCTACTTCCGCAGCCGCCGCGAGAACGACTGGTACCCGCACTACATCCACAACCTCGACAACCTGATCCGCTTCGGCGGCCTGTACCCGCCGATCCACGTCGAGGCCGACATCCGCCGCACGCGGCTGCTGGGCGCGACGCCGACTTACGAAGGCGGCTGCATGCTGGTGCGGGCCAAGGACCCGATCTACAAGATGCGCCACCTGAAAGGCAAGCGTATCGGCCTGTCCAAGAGCCTGAACACGCTGAAGAACGACTGGTGGCGCATCACCGAGCACTACGGGATCCTCAACATGCTCATGCTGAACGACATGAGCATCGACGATGTCGAGATCGTCGAGTTCCCCTATGCCGACGATTGGTACAGCGACCCGAAGATGCTCGAGCCGCTGATCAGCGCGACCGAGCTCTACATGGGAAAGATGGACCACAAGCGGAACCTGGCCTTCCGCCCGCTGGAGGCGGCGCTGCTGGACGGCAAGGTCGATGCGATCTACACCCACAGCAAGACCTGGCAGCACCTGCAGGAGGATACGGGCAAGATCGCGGCGATCGAGGACCTGTCGCGCTACCCGGACTGGCGGCTGCAGGCGAACAACGAGCCCGCGATCATCACCTGCAGCGACGTGATGGCCGAAGAGCACCCCGAACTCGTCGTCACCTTCATGAAGGCGATGATCAAGGTCGGGCGCTGGGCCAACGAGCACAAGCGCGCCGCGGCGGTGATCCTCGACCGCCAGACCTACTACCGCGACGCCGAGGACACCTACCAGGGCATCAAGCACATCGACATGGTGCCCAGCCTTTCGCCGAAGAACCTGGCGCAGATCGAGATCGGCAAGGACTTCATGCTGAAGCACGGCTACATCAAGAGTGATTTCGACGTGCAGAAGTGGGCCGCGCCCGAGTTCCTGGAGAAGGCCGCGCAAGGAACTGATCGAGGAACGATGGGAGAAAGGTGACTGCGGCAAAGCTTCCCAGAGGCCACGGCGATCAGGCTTGGCTAGAACCCTCGCGGCGGTGCCGCCGACTCAGTGAATTGACGTTGGTCAACGTCGCATCTCCATTAGCGAACCCGCTGTCCGAAAAAGTGAAGTCGGGGTCCAGATAAGCGCATCGCCGGCTCGCCATTGATGGAAATTGCAGATAGCGTGTCGGCAAACCCGGCGAGGGCGCGGGCAAAGATTCGCGCCGAGGCGGTCATGGTGATGCTGGAGAGCCGGGCGAGCCACACGGGCACCTCATGGCATGAAAGAGCCACTGCCGCGGTGGTAACGAAGTTTCGTCAGGCGACCGGGTCTGGCGTGAACAAATCGTCATCACCGCCGGTCCGGTGAGGCACAAGAAGGAGCGAGCTCATGAGAAAGAAATTGACGGATATGCGCCCGGTAGACGACTTCGTCACCCGGAACACCCCGGGCCTCAAAATCTGGGATGAGAACTGGGGCGGCATGCAGTGCGCCTACCACATCTTTGCCCCGGGTACTGACTTCACAGACATTCTGAAGGGAAAGGGACTGGAGCACGATCTGTGCGGGGTTGAACACTGGGCTTACGTTTTGAAGGGCACGGTGGAGGTCATTTACCTTGACGGGACCGATTGAGATTTGCCGCGCTGGGGAAGTGTGCTTCTGGCCGGCTCCGCACAACTTCAAGTCGAAGGAAGGGGCCGAGATCCTCCAGTTCAGCACCGCTGGAGGGTTGGCTGCGCAAGGCAAGAGAGTCCAGGAGTTTGTCGCGAAACAGATGAAGAAGTAAATGTGGATGCGCCGGGCGCGCCGGCTCGATACGCACCGCGGTTGTCACCGTTCGGCCGCATGACAGGGCGGGGTCTGCCGTAAACTGGCAGGCCTCGCCTTCGTCACGGACAAAATAATGGGACGCACGATTGCGGATGGAGCGACGACAAAAAGGAAGTCGGCGTTCCCATTGAGAGATGACCACGGAGTGCCCGATGCAGTGCACGGATCGAGAGACGAGATCAACGGAGCCCGCGTCGATCCCCGCGTATTTCACGGATTGCTGACATGACAGATCGGACTGCTATCGCCACGCCGCCCCTCGACACCGCCACCCGGCTGGCGATGGAGCGAACCCGCATCGCCTACGAGCGCACGATGATGGCCTGGATCAGAACGGCCACGTCGCTCATCACATTCGGGTTTTCCGTCTACAAGTTCTTCGAGATCGAGATGAAGTCCGCGCCACCCGTCGCAATGCTGCTCGGCCCGCGCGGATTCGGCCTGGCGCTGATCGGCATCGGCCTGCTGTCGCTGGTGCTCGGCAGGGTCGAGCACGGCCGGGACCTGAGAGCGTTGCGGCAACAGTACGCCGACATGCCCCGCTCGATGAGTGGGATCGTTTCGCTCGTGATCGGGGCGCTCGGGTTGGCTGCACTGGTGGCCGTGGTCTTGAACGCCTGAATAGCGCCTGAGAGGCCGGCTGCGTCCAGGCCGCCGGACCAGAGCAAGCGTGAGATCATGGGGACCGGAGGATAGCGATGCCCAAGACTCAATCCGAAATGTCGTCTGAACACCAGTGAAACCACGTTGAAGGAACTCAGCGATTTCTCCCTCGTGAGCGGCGGGGCGCTGTACCAACTCTGGCGACGCACGCACCTTTCCGGTGATGCGCTGCAGTTCACGCGCCGGCGCGTGCTTGCCGTGGTCCTGATCACCTGGGTGCCGCTGCTGGTGTTGTCGATTGCCGAAGGGCACGCCTGGGGGGGCGGCGTGGCCCTGACGTTCCTGCAGGACGTGGAAACGCATGCGCGCCTGCTGATTGCGGCGCCCCTGTTGCTACTGATGGAAATCAAGGTTCACCAGGAGCTGCCACCGATCGTGGGGCGCTTCGTGCAAAACGGCCTGGTCCCCGATGCCGCGCGCCCGCGGTTCGACGCCGCCATTGCTTCGGCGCTGCGGCTGCGCAATTCGGTCGTGGCCGAGCTGCTGTTGATCGTATTCGTCTACTCGGTGGGCGTGCCGTTCGTGTGGCGCGATCAGGTGGCGCTCGACGTGAACAGCTGGTATGCCACGGCAGCGGATCGGGCGATTGCACCCGTGGCTTGCAGGGTGGTGGGCGGGGCTCGTGAGCATGCCCGTATTCCAATTCCTGCTGCTGCGCTGGTTCTTCAGGCTGTTCATCTGGGCGCGCTTCCTGTGGCAGGTGTCGCGCATCGATTTGGACCTGGAACCGACGCATCCGGACAGCACTGCCGGACTGCACTTTCTCGCCAAGATCGAGCGCGCTTACTGGCCGATCCTGCTGGCGCTGGGGACGATACTCGCCGGGATGATGGCCAACAGGATCTTCTATGCGGGCGCAAAGCTGCTCGACTTCAAGGTGGAAATAGTCGGCACGGTGGCATTGCTGGTGTTCGTCATTTTGGGTCCGCTGCTCGTATTTACGCCTCAGCTCCGCGCGATCCGGCGCAAGGGGTTGGACGAATACGGCACGCTGGGACAGCGTTATGCGCGCGAGTTCGACCGCAGGTGGACGCGCGGCGACCCAGCCGGCCGACGAGCCGCTGCTCGGCAGCGCCGACATCCAGTCGTTGGCGGACCTTCGCAACGGCTTCCTGGTGGTCGAGGGCATCCAGTGGGCGCCTTTCGGCATGAGGGCCGTCCTGAGTCTGGCGGTGATTACGCTCTTGCCCGTGGCGCCGCTGCTGCTGACGACGTTCTCGGTGGAGCAGTTGCTCGATGCCGTGTTGAGGGTGGTCCTTTGAGACTGCGCAGGCGCGTGGGTTGTCGTTGTCGCTACGCGGGAAGGTGACCCCATGGGCAGCCTGCGCGTGCGCCAAGCACGCCTAGGTCCTGCGGCCGCGCGCTGCTCGCCACTCGACCGGCGTCGTGCCACTCCAGCGGCGAAACGCCCTCGTGAACACACCAGGGGCTGCATAGCCAAGGGTCTCGGAGACCTGACCGATCTCCGCCGCCGAATATTCCAGCATCTGGCGGGCGATCTCGAAGCGCGTCTCCTCGAGGAGCTGCTGGAAGCCGACACCGGACTCATTGAGCCGTCGGTTCATCGTACGGCTGTGCATCCCGACGAGCGCGGCGACCTGATTGGCCTTGACCTGACCCGTCAGAATCGCGGTATGCAGCAGGGCGCGCACCTGGGCGGGGAAGTCGTTGCGGTAGCGGTGCTCGAGCGAATCGATCTGACCTTGCAGCATTCCACGCAGCGCGTCATCAATGCCCGGCAAGCGGCGCTTCAGGAATCGGGCGGAGAAAAGGAGACTGTATTCCTCAGCATCGAAGCGCAGCGGGACCCGGAAGAACCTGCGAAAAGGCCCGACGTCCGTCGGCGCGCTGTGCGCGAACCAGACCTCCGTCGGCCTCCAGTCGGGACCGCACAGCTCATGCATGATGTTGTACAGCGTCGCGAGAGCGGCATCCCCGGTGTGATCGAGGGCTTCTAATCCCGGTTCGTGGACGCTCCAGGTCAGCATCGCCGAGTCGCCCTCCACCGACAGATTCAGGGATGCGCCCTGCACGTGAAGATGCAGATAGCGAATGAAGCTGCGCATCGCCGATCCCACGTCCGGCGCGTACTTCACGAGCAAGCCGACGAGCCCGAAGGTGTGCAGCCCGTTTTGCTGACCGACCAGGAGCCCGAAATGCGGGCAGCCGGTCCGCGCCGCGCAATGAGCCACGATGCGGTTGCGAATCGCGTAGGAGACCCGAGTCTCCGCGTCAGCGAACAGTTTCAGGTCGTAACCCAGCTCGGCCAACACCTGCTGGGGATCCGCACCAAGGCTCCGAAGGATGTCCGGGATGGACAAGACGGCGGCCATGCGGACAACCGGGTTCTGTGTCTTGCGCTGTGCTGCCGGCTTTCGCATGCGGATTCACCGTCCTACGCGTTCGTTGACCTCGGGCAAGGAACCGGCCCGAAATTGTCCGAAATAGTGAAGTGCGTGTTCTCATTTGCAAAGTCAAATCCGCGCGTCGTTTGACAATACGCAAATCAGGCGGGAATCCCTGCTCCATCCCGGGGCATCCAGCCCGCCTACACGTTCAACAGAGGGAAACATCGTGCGGACGAGTCGCTTGCTCGTTGTCCTGCTGGCGCTGCTGGCGCTTGCGGGCTGCGCCAGCCGCCCGATCAACGAGCGGCTCACCCAGGTCGATCCCGAGTACAGGTTACCGGCCGTATCTGCTGATGCCGAAGCGCGCAGAACAACGATCCGCAAACGCTGTTCATTCTCGCGTTCTCCGGCGGCGGCACACGCGCGGCGGCGTTCTCCTACGGCGTGCTGGAGGAGCTCCGGCGCACCGAGATCGTGGTCGACGGCCAGCGCCGCCGGCTGATCGACGAGGTCGACATCATCACCGGCGTGTCGGGGGGAAGTTTCACGGCGCTCGCGTATGCGCTCTACGGAGAGCGGCTGTTTTCCGAGTACGAGGAGCGCTTCCTGAAGCGCGACGTTCAGGGCGCGCTCGTCGCAGCGCGCGCCTCAACCCGTTCAACTGGTCGGAAGTACATCGGCGGCAGCGCCGGGCGCTCGGAGCTCGCCGCGGAGTACTACGACGAGATCCTGTTCGAGGGCGCGACGTTCGGCGACCTTCTCGCCAAGCAGGGGCCGGTCGCGGTCGCCAACGGGACCGACATCTCCACCGGTTACCGGCTTTCGTTCTACCAGAACGACTTCGACCTGCTGTGCTCGGACCTGAGCAAGGTTCGCCTGTCGCGCGCGGCGGCCACATCCTCCGCCGTACCGGTCGTGCTCTCAGCAGTGACGTTCGACAATTACGGCGGCACCTGCGGCTACGAATATCCGCGCCTGGGTCCGGGACGTTGCGAAGACCGAGGGACGCGTCCGACCGTCGGCGCGCGCATGCAGCGTTACCGCGAGATGCAGGACTTCCAGAACAGCAAGGATCGCCCGTACATCCACCTCGTCGACGGTGGCGTCGCCGACAACATCGGGATGCGCAGCGTGCTGGAGGCCCTGGAGGCGCTCGGGGCGAGCAGTGCATTCCGCGGCGAGGTGGGTTTCGGCGGCGATCCGCAGGATCGTGCTCATCGTGGTGAATTCGCGCTCGGCGCCCAGGACCGACTGGGACCGCATGGAGGACCCTCCCGGCACTCTGAGCCAATTGGTGCAGGCGGCCGGGGTGCCCATCGACCGCTACTCGTTCGAAACCATCGAGATCATGAAGGACCGGGAGGAGATCTATGCCTGGCGGCGCGAGATATTGATTCTGCGGGCGCGTCTCGCGGGCAAGTCGCGAGGCAGAGGCCGAAGCGAGCGTCGCGCTCCCGAAACTCACCTTGCACACGATGGACGTCAGCTTCGACGCGATCAAGGATCCGAAAGAGCGCGAGCGGCTTCATGAACATGCCGACGACGTTCGTGCTGCCAGCGGCGGACGTCGACGGGCTGCGCGAGGTCGGCGGGAGACTGCTGCGCGAATCCGCGGACTTCCAGGAGCTTCTCGGCGAATGGAGCCGTCCCCCGGCGCAGTAGCGCCGATGCCTTGATCTCGCGCAAACAACCTTCCGACTGGCGGATCCCTTGTCCGGAAAAGTGAACCCGCCGTCCTGAAATGCACATATCCGCTTCGATCGTTGAGCGAGCCTACGCAGTGAGAGGGGTCGCATTCATCGCGTCCTCGTCCGAACCAACTTGAATTGAGGGAGTCACTTCAATGCACATTCTGCACAATCATTCCAAGGTCGCCGTGGCGCTCATGCTGACTGCCGCGACGCTTACCACAGGCGCGCTTGCGCAGCAACCCGGTGCCACCGGCAGCGCCGCCATCGCCAGCCAGCCCGGCAAGGCGGCCGTGGTCCAGACGGTGGACGTCTCGGCCGAGATCGTCGGCATCGACAAGGCGACGCGCACGATTTCCCTGAAGGGGCCGCAGGGCAACATCGTCGACCTCGTCGCGAGCGACGAGGTCAAGAAATTCGACCAGCTCAAGGTCGGCGACGTCGTCGTCCGCGCGCTACGTCGAAGCCCTCACGCTCGAGTTGAAGAAGACCACCGCGCCGAGTCACGAGCGCCGTCGTGCGCGAGGGGGCCGCGAGAGTCGAAGCCCGGCGCGCAGCCGGCTGGCGCGGTCGCGCGGCAAGTCAGCGCGATTGTCGACGTGACGGCGGTCGATCCGGCGAAGAGCACGATCACGGTCAAGGGTCCCGCGGGTCACGTCACGACGCTTCCCGTGCAGAACCCCGATCAGTTCAAGGTCGTCAAGGTGGGCGATCACATCGAAGTGACGTACACCGAGGCCCTGGCGATCAACGTGGAGCCGGCAGCAGCAAAGAAGTAATTCGACCGGCCTGGCGCCTTCGCGAAACCGCTGCCCGCGCATGAGCGATTGATGTGCCGACAACGGCACCGACGGAGCATTGGATGGGATCGGTGTCTCGACCACAAGAAGAAGGGCGAAACATGAAGGTCATCATCATTGGCGGCGTGGCCGGCGGCGCGTCGTGCGCGGCGCGCCTGCGCAGCCTGGACGAAAAGGCCGAGATCGTCATGGTGGAGCGCGGGCCGTACATGTCGTACGCGAACTGCGGCCTGCCGTACCACATCTCGCGGCGTGATCGCGCAGGAATCGAGCCTGATCGTGGCGAGCGAGGAGTTCTTTCGTACGCACTTCGCGATCGACGCGCGAACCGGTTGCGAGGCGATCTCGGTCTCGGCCGGGGAAGAAGACGGTCGACCTGCGCAACGTCACGACCGGCAAGGTGACGACGGAGCGCTACGACAAGCTGGTGCTTTCGCCCGGTGCGCCCTCGGTTCGCCCGCCGCTGCCTGGCATCGACCTGCCCGGGATCTTCCAGGTGAGGACCGTGCCCGACGTACGGGCGATCCGCGAATGGATCGAACGCGGGACGCATGTTCCTCGCCGGGATGTACAACTACTCGGGCATCCAGTTCGTGCGAGCCCGACGCGGCGTGCCGTCGTCATCGGCGGCGGCTTCATCGGCCTCGAGACGGCGGAGAACCTGATCCATGCCGGGTTCGAGGTGACGCTGCTCGAGATGCTCGATCAGGTGCTGGCGCCGCTCGATCCGCGAGATGGCGCGCCTCGTCGAGGAGCACGTGAAGCGGCATGGCCTGCGCCTGGCGCTCGGCGACGGCGTGGCGGGATTCAAGCCGTTGGCCGGCGATGCGATCGAGGTGCGGACGAAGTCCGGCAAGAAGTACCCGGCCGACGTCGTGATCCTCGCGCTCGGCGTGCGCCCGGACACGACGCTTGCCAAGTCGGCCGGACTGGAGATCGGCGAGCGCGGCGGGCATTCGGGTCGACGAGCACATGCGCACGAGCGATCCGGACATCTTCGCCGTCGGCGACGCGGTCGAAGTCCGGGATTTCGTGACCGGCGAGTGGAGCCTCGTCGCGCTGGCGGGGCCGGCGAACCGTCAGGGCCGCATCGCGGCGGACGTGATCGCCGGACGCGATTCGCGTTTCCGCGGCACGCAGGGCACCTCCATCATCGGATTGTTCGGCGCCGCGGCGGCCTGGACAGGCGTCAGCGAGAAGACGCTGAAGCGGCATGGGCGACGACGACTACGAAAAGATCTACCTCTTCCCCAATTCGCACGCCGGCTACTACCCGGGTGCCAAGCCGCTCGCGCTGAAGTTCATCTTCCGCAAGTCGGACGGTCGCGTGCTCGGCGCGCAGGCGCTCGGCGAGGACGGACCGGCGGTGGACAAACGCATCAGCGCGCTCGCCGTCGCGATGCAGATGGGCGCGACCGTCTACGACCTCGAGGAAGCCGAGCT
The DNA here is from genome assembly GCA_963733985.1 of uncultured beta proteobacterium. Taxonomy (GTDB): domain Bacteria; phylum Pseudomonadota; class Gammaproteobacteria; order Burkholderiales; family Casimicrobiaceae; genus CAIWHR01. The sequence goes on from CAVTFF010000025.1 coordinate 151,969, forward strand.
GTGCTACGCGCCGCAGTTCGGAAGCGCCAAGGACGCGGTCAATTTCGCGGGCATGATCGCCGCCGACGTCCTGGACGGCGACATGCCGCTCGCCCACTGGGATAGCACCGAAGGGCGCGTTCCTGCTCGACGTGCGCCAGCCGCTGCGAGCTGGTCGTGGAAAGCGTGCCGGGCGCGGTCGAACATTCCGCTGCCGGAACTTCGCGCGCGACTGGGCGAGCTTCCCAAGGATCGCGAGATCCTCGTCATCTGCCGATCCGCGCAGCGCGCGTATTACGCGACGCGGATCCTGCTGCAGAACGGATTCAGAGCCCGAAACCTTTCCGGGGCATGTTGTCGCGGGCCGTGCTCCGGCACGTCGAGAGACAAGGCAATCCAGACCTGGAGCGGAAGGCTGGTTGAATGGACAGATTTCACCTGGCGCAGTCCTGGCGCAATCGGGAGTCAACATGATGTACATGAATCGAATCCATAAAGCGTCGGCGCTGCGTTCGCGCTCGCGATGGCTCACCTTCATCGCCATGGGGCTCGCGATCGTGTTCGCCGCGCATGCGGTCGCACAGGCGCCGGCGGCGCAGGAGGGTGCGGCACCGCCGATGTCCGCAGAGGAGCTCGGCAAGCTCGTCGGCCCGATCGCGCTCTATCCGGACGACCTGGTCGCGATCATCCTGCCGGCGTCGACCAATCCGCTGCAGCTCGTGCAGGCGGATCGCTTTCTCGACAAGCGCAAGGCGGATCCGAAGCTGCCCGTCGACGACAAGTGGGACGACTCCGGTGAAGTCGCTGCTCAACTATCCCGACGTCGTGAAGATGATGAGTGGCGACCTCGACTGGACGACGGCGCTCGGCGAGGCGGTCGTCGCCGACCAGGGCGCGGTGATCGAGGCGGTGCAGGCGTTCCGCCGCAAGGCGCAGGCCGCGGGCAACCTCAAGTCGGACGACAAGCAGGTGGTGAAGGTCGAGAAGGAGATCGTCATACATCGAGCCGGCGGATCCGCAGGTGATCTACGTGCCGCAGTACAACCCGACGACCGTCGTCGTTGCACAGCGCGCCGCCCGTGTACGCTACTACCCGACGCCTTACCCGTCGTACTACTACCCGTATCCGCCCGGCGCCGCACTGGCAACCGGCGTCATCTGGGGCGCGGCGATCGGCGCGGCGTGGAGCGGCAATCGCTACGGCTGCTGCGGCGACGCCAACATCAACGTCAACCGTAACACCAACATCAACACCGGCAACATCAATACGGCGGCGGCGCCGGTGCCGGCAGCAGCCGGCGGCGGCGGCACCGCGTGGAAATCGAACAAGCAGCCCGGGCAGGTCGAGCGGCGCCGACGGGCAGATCTGCGTCGTCGGCGCGCGCGCGGGTGACGCGCGTGGCGCGCGGTGCGAGCGCAGGCGCAGGTGCGCGGTCGCGGCGTCGGCGCAGGCCGCGGGTCGGCGCAGGCGGCGGCAGTCGCGGCGGCAGGCGGCGGCGACGCTTGGGCGGCTACGGCTCGGGACGGCAAACACAGATGGACAGCTCGCGTGGCGCATCGAGCCGCAGCTCGATGTCGGCGGCGCGCGGCCGTCGTCGAGCGCGGCGCTCGCGTTCGATGTCGAGCGGCGGCGCTCGCGCGTGGCGGCGGTGGCGGCGGCGCGCGGCGGCGGCGGTGGTGGCGGACGCGGCGGCGGCGGCCGTCGCTGAAGCCGGGAGCGTTGCCATGCGCACATTCACTTTCATCGAAAGCAAGGCATCGCCCATGAACATCATCTCGCTTCTGGTCATCCCTGCGCCGGCTTGCGCTGGCGCTGCTGGTCGGCCGTTCCGCTCGCCGCGGCCGCGGCTCCGCAGGAAACTTTCGCGACGCCGGAAGCGGCGGTCGACGCGCTGATGGCGGCGCTCAAGGCCGACAGCGATCCGGCGATGGTCGCGATCTTCGGCGAAGAGCACAAGGATCTCCTCATCCAATCCGATCGCGCGGCGGCACAGCGCCACGCGGGCGAAGATCCTCGCGGCGATGCAGACGCTGCACGTGCTGCAGGAGCCGAGCGCGGATCGCGCGGGTGCTGGTGATCGGCGACGAGGCGTGGCCGATGCCGATTCCGCATCGTGCGCGTCGGCGATCGCTGGCGCTTCGCCACCGAGGAAGGCGCGGACGAGATCGTCAATCGCCGCATCGGCGGCAACGAGCGCAACGCGATCTACGTGCTGCGTGCGTACATCGATGCGCAGCGTGCGTACGCGGCGCGCGACCGCGACGGCGACGGCGTGCTGCAGTACGCGCAGAAGCTCGCCAGCACGCCGGGCAAGCACGACGGTCTGTATTGGCCTGCCGACGCCGCGAAGGGCGAAGAGGCGAGCCCGTTCGGTCCGCTGATCGCCGAAAGCGCGGCCTACCTCAAGGGCCACGCGGCAGGCGACCCGTACCGCGGCTATTACTTCAGGATCCTGACGCGCCAGGGCAAGAATGCCCCGGGCGGTGCCTACAGCTACGTGATCAACGGCCGCATGATCGCCGGCTTCGCGATGGTCGCCTATCCCCGCCGATTACGGCAAGAGCGGCGTGATGACGTTCATCGTGAGCCACAACGGCAAGGTCTACGAGAAGCGACCTCGGCAAGGATTCCGCCGCACTCGGCGCGAAGATGACGACCTTCGATCCCGGCGCGGGCTGGAAGGAAGTGCCACGCTGAGCAATTGGAAGGAAGTACATGAAACGCAGACATCCCGAATCGCGCTCTTCGACGCGATCCTCGCGTGCACGCTCGCCGCTGCCGGCGTGGCTTGCCGCGGCGCCTGCGAGCGCCGGCGGCTTGTCGCTCTATGAGATCGGAACCGAGGACGTCGGCCTCGCGTCGGCCGGATACACGGCGCGCGCGCAGGATGCATCGACGGTCTTCACGAACCCGGCCGGCATGACGCGCCTCGACGGTACGCAAGTAACGATGGGCGCGCAGGCGCTCTATGGCGACCTCGGGTTCAGCATCGGGCAGGGAACGTCGCCCGGATTGGGCAACGGGGATGGCGGAAATCCCATCGGCTGGTTTCCCGGGCGGCGGCTTCTTCTACTCGTACAGCGCGTCGCCCGACCTCAAGCTCGGGTTCGCAGCAACCGGCAATTTCGGCCTGTCGATGAACTACGACTCCGATTGGGTCGGCCGGTATTACATCCAGGAGGGTACGCTGGTGGGGTTGTCATTCGTGCCGTCCGTTGCCTATCGCTTGGACCCGCAGTGGTCGGTGGGCGCGAGCCTCAACGCGATGTACGGCAAGATCCGGGCCCAAGTCGCCGTGAACAACCTCGGCGGCTCCGACGGCAATGCTGGTGCTCGACGACTACCAGTGGGGCTTGGGGGGAACGCTCGGCGTTCTGTACGAGCCGAGCGCCCGCACCCGGTTCGGGCTGGCGTGGAACTCGCAGATCAAGCTCGACTTCTCGTCCACGCCCGAGTTCACGGGGCTGTCGCATGCACTCGAGACCCTGATCACCAATCGCGGCCTCAACAATACGAACATCAATCTCGGCGTCACCGTGCCGCAGGGGGTCAACGCGAGCTTCTTTCACCAGGTCGACGATCGCTGGGCGCTGCTCGGAAGCGTGGGCTGGCAGCAGTGGTCGAAGTTCGGCTATGTGGAAGTCGGGGTCGACGTCGTCCAATCCCGTGAGCCTGACCAAGAACCTCAACTTCAAGGACACGTGGCACGTCGCCGCGGGCGCGCAGTACCAGATGGACGCGCCATGGCGCCTCGATTTTGGCGTCGCCTACGATTCCGAGTTCCAGGACACCCCGGTCTCGCCCATGCTTCCGGCGAACTCGATGTGGCGGTTCGGCATCGGCGCGCAGAAGCAGGAGAGCAAGACGTTCTCCTGGGGCCTCACGGCCGAGTACGTCTACGGCGGCAGCCTTGACGTCAACAAGCAATCGGACACGCCCGTGGCGCTGGGCGGCCGCGGGAACCTGGTGGGGTCCTACGACAACATCGGGATCTACTTCGTCGCCGCGAACTTCAACTGGAAGTTCTAGCACCGAGTCGCATTGAAGCGCTCCGATGGCCGCTAAAAAGGAGTGACTAATGGAACTGCGACTCTGTCTCTCACTCACGCTAGGCGCATTGAGCCTTGCGTTGGCCGGCGTGGCTGGCGGCCAGCAGTACGATTATCGTGCCAAGGGCCAGTCGCCGCAGCAGCAGAAGAGCGACGAGGCGGCCTGCTACGGGGCTGCGGGGCTCCGCGTGAGAACGACGCGCCTTTTTCATGGTCTACCCCCTGACCCCGCGAGAAGGCATCTTCCTCTCGAAGCTGCTCGTGCAACTGCTACTCGACCGAGCACTCAGTTGTGGCAGACTACGGCAGCGAATGCAGATAGCTGTATAAAGCTGCGATCTCCGCATCAGTAAGGTACGAGAGATTATTCCGCGCCTGTGCGCTCATCACGCCAACGCTTCTTCCCCCAATTGCGACCCCTGTTCGTAGCAGTTGAGCGAATGCGTCGGGCGAATAGGCAGTGACCACCCGCAGATCCGGCTGGTGAAATCGGGATTGGAGTCGCCGCGTAGAGCCGTCCCGTGGCACTCAGCGCAGATGGTCCGAGCAAGATACCGTCCGTAAGTAGCCTCTTCGTTAGGCGCATCCGGAGGCGGGACGGTTTCGGCGATGAGCTGCGCCGCCACCTTGAATTTGCCGGTGGCGAGGCCAACGCGCCCGAGCGGACCCGCCGAGATGCTGGGACCGGATCCCTCGACCCAGGCAGGCTCTTCAGAAACGCGATGATGCGGCCCAAGTCCTCGTCGGTCAGCCCCACGAATGCATCCGACGGCATTATCAGCAGGCTGCGGCCCCCGGGCCGCACACCATCCCTGATGATGGCGACGAGTTGTGCATCGCTATATTTGTGGACAGCGGCCTTAAGATTGGGCGCGACGACAAGACGCGCAATCATCGGTTGGTCGAACATAACCTTTCCCTCGGCCTGCTTGCCGTGGCAGCAAATCGGCGTGGGAGCCACGGACGGTCGCCAGCCGACGCTCCTCCAATGATTGACGCGGGGTCAGTCGGGATCGTAAATGGAAACGGCAGGGACCTGCGGAGGTACGTCGCAGCACGCGCTCGGAGAGAACGTACAAGACGGCGTACCCAACGATCCCCAACCCGACCAAGCCTCCCAAGGCTATGCCGATCCAGCGCAATAGAGGTTTCATCATTCGCTCGTTTCGACGATGCCCCTGAAGTCTTGCCGCAACTCGGGCTGAGTGCAACGCCCCCGATTGACGACCGCTTGTGGTCGTGCGGCGAAAGCCGAGGATAACCTCTCTCACGACGCGCCAGGCAGCAGGGCGGAGTCGAACAGTAAACCGGCCTGACCTACCGTCAATGCGCCGGACCAGATCCACGCAACCAATAGTCCCGTCCAGTTGCGGTTTACCTCAACCGACAGCCCCGTCAGCCTCGAATTGCATCAGTTGGCTCTTGCTGGAGAGGAGGTACAGACGAAAAAACAGCCGCGCGAGGCGGCTGTAATAGGAGGTAATGGTGGAGGTGGGCGGAATCGAACCGCCGTCCGGAAGCACTCGACAGTCAGGACTACATGCTTAGTCGCGTCATTGTGCTCTCGCCCCGACGCCGTTGACGGACAGACGACGGCAGGACCAGTCACCTTGGTTTAACGCTTCGCCCAAGTGACCCGGGCGGGCGCGATCGCTCTGAATGTCCTCGCTGTGACTGGTTACGATCACCCCGGCCGAGCGCTGCCCGGTGCGAGGTCCGGCGGGATTAAGCCGCCAGAGCGTACGTTTCGTCGTTCGCAGTTAAGTTTGCGATTGCTCGAGTTTTACGAGGACAAGCGCCTCGGCATGCCCCGAGCTGCTTTGCAACCCCCGTCGAAACCAGTTCACCCCCGGTGATCGTCGTGCGCCGGCGCCACGGCAGCGCCGTCGCAATGAGCTGAAGATCCGAATGATACCACCAGCAAGCCGCGTTCGGCGGCTGACGTCATCGGATACGACATTGGGGTAGACTCGCGCTGATTTCAAGCCGTATCGATTAGCGGATCCAGCGCCCTGCCACGTCCGCCGATGCCCACGCGTTCCGTCCGCTCGTTCCCGTGATCCTTTCCGGCGGCGCCGGCACGCGACTGTGGCCGCTGTCGCGCGAGACGGCGCCGAAGCCGTTCATGCCGCTGCCCGACGGCGAGACGCTGCTCGCGAAAGACCGCGGCGCGCGCGCTCGCGCTGCCCGGGCGTCGCGCGAGCTCGTCACCGTCACCAACCGCGACTACTACTTCCACACGCGGACGTGTACGCCGGCCTGCACCGACGGCATGCCGAGCGCGCGTCGTTCCTGCTCGAGCCGTTCGGCCGCAACACGGCGCCGGCGGTCGCGCTCGCCGCGCTTTACGCGCAGGCGCGCCACGGCGACGACGCCGTGCTGCTGGTGCTGCCGGCCGACCACCTGATCCGCGACCAGGCCGCGTTCGCCGCGGCGGTCGACACGCGCCGCGCGCGCTCGCGCAGCGACGGCATGCTCGTGACGTTCGGCATCCCGCCGACGCACCCCGAGACCGGCTTCGGCTACATCGAGTGCGGCGACGCGCTCGGCGGCAACGCGGCCGCGCCAGCCGTTCGCCGCGCGGCGCTTCGTCGAGAAGCCGCCGCTCGCGCAGGCGCACGCAGTACGTCGCCGCGGGCAACTACGTCTGGAACTCGGGCATGTTCTGCTTCACGGCCGCCGCGATCCTCGCGGCGTTCGCGCGCCATGCACCCGCGCGTGCTCGCGGCCGTGCGTCCGATCGCGCGAAGCGCTTGCCCGCAGACGCGATGACGACCGATGCTCGAGATCGATGCCGGACGCTGTTCGCCGCGGTGCCCGACATTTCGATCGACTACGCGGTGATGGAGCCGGCGGCCGCGGCGGGCGAGCGTCGCGGTCGTCCGCGGCACGTTCGACTGGAGCGACGTCGGCTCGTGGCAGGCGGTCTCGGAACTGACGCCGCCCGACGCGGACGGCAACCGCGGGCACGGCGAGCGCGTGCGCGATCGCCACCGCGGCACGTACGTCCATGCCGAGGATCGCGTCGTCGCGACGGTCGGCGTCGAGAACCTCGTGATCGTCGACACGCCGGACGCGGTGCTCGTCGCGCATCGCGACCATCTGCAGCGCGTGCAAGGAGGTCGTCGGCGAGCTGAAGGCGCGCGGCCACGAGTGCGTACCGCCTGCACCGGACGGTCGCGCGGCCGTGGGGCGCCTACACGGTGCTGCAGGAGGGTCCGGGCTTCAAGATCAAGCGCATCGAGGTGAAGCCCGGCGCGTCGCTCTCGCTGCAGCTGCACCACCGGCGCAGCGAGCACTGGGTCGTCGTCGCCGGCGCCGCCACGGTGACGCGCGGCGAGTGAGCGTTCGTCGTCGGCGCCAACGAATCGACGATACATTCCCGTCGAGACGCGGCACCGGCTCGAGAATCGCGGGCACCGAGCCGCTCGGTGATGATCGAAGTCCAGTGCGGCGACTACCTCGGCGAAGACGACATCGTCCGCTTCGACGACATGTACGGCCGCGTGAAGAAGAACGCCTAAGCCGGAATGTCCGGGTCGATCTGCCGCTCGAGCCGCGCGATCTGATCCTTGAGGAGCAGCTTGCGGCGCTTCAACCGCTTCAGCTGCAGCTCGTCGTGCGACGGCGATTCGGAAAGCTGGTGTATGACGCTGTCGAGGTCGCGGTGCTCGATCTTCAGCTGCACGAGCTGCTGCATCATCGCCACCCGGTCCGCGTCGCCAATTCCGTCGCCCATTAGTCGCCTCGTTTCGCGATCAGTCCGTCCCCGCGGGTGCCGGCACCGGCCGCCGCCCAAGGCGGCTCGTGATCCAGATGCCGGTCAGGATCAGCCCGATTCCCGCGACATGATAGGGTGCGAGCCGCTCGCCCAGGAACAGCCACGCGAGCAGCACGCCGAAGACGGGCATCAGATGGACGAAGAGGCCGGCGACGCTCGCGCCGACCTGCTCGACGCCGCGATTCCAGAAGATGTACGCGAGCACCGACGAGAAGAGCGCCACGGAAACGAGCGCCGTTATGTTCGCCGGCGTGACCATCATGTGTCTGCCGAACACGAGCTCGCCCGCGAAAAACGGCAGCACGCACAGGTCGCCGACGACCATCAGCACGAACAGGAACGACAGCATGTGCAGACCGGCCGGTCGCCAGCGCAGACAGACCGTATAGATCGACCACATCGCCATCGACAGGATCACGAGCAGGTCGCCGCCGTTGAGCCGCAGCGACGCCAGCGCCGCGAGACTGCCCTGCGACAGGATCGCGAGCACGCCGGTGAGCGACACGCCGACGCCTGCGAGCTGCACGGGCGACAGGAGCTCGCGCAGGAACAGCCACGGAAAACGTGATGATCATCACGGGAATGAACGAGTTGAGGATCACGCCGTTCGTCGCCGTCGTGTAGTTGAGGCCGAGATACGCGAGCGCATTGTGCGTGCCGACGCCGATCGCGCCCAGGAAAATGAGCGTCCTCCAGTTCTCGCGCACGAGCGGCCAGTCGCGGCGCACGTGCGGCCAGGCGAACGGCGCGAGGATCGCGATCGCGAAGAGCCAGCGCAGGAACGTCATCGCCATCGGCGGGACGTCGGGCGCAAGGCCGCGGCCGACGATCCAGTTGCCCGCCCAGAAGAACGGCGCCAGCGTCAGCAGCAGGAACGGCGACATGCCGGCGATGCCGGGGCGCTTGGACACGGGCATCGGACGATTATCGCACGGGTATCCGCAGGATCGCGATCGCAATTCCGGCGATGGAATTGCGGCCCCACTGCGCGAGAGGGCTTTGCGATTGTGCCGGCGCCTTCGCGCGCCCGCGTATAATCGCGCTCGATTCGCAGTGCACGTGCCCTCGGCCCCACCTGCCGCCGGGGCGGTGGCTGCGGCGGCTCCTTCGCTCCACGATGCCGCTGCGCACGGTTCGATCGCCGCCGCGCCCGCGACTCCCGACATCGCAGCGACCATCCGATGCTCGCCGCGCTGCCCCCGCTCGCGCCGCCGTTGCCTGCTGCCGGTCGAAAGACGCGCGCCGAGCCGCTTCCGGGGTCGGCGGACGCGCTGGCGCTCGCGCAGCTCGCGGTGCAGTGCGTGCAGCAGAAGCGCGTGCTCGCTGTCGTTGCGGCCGACGCGCTCGCCGCGCATCGGCTGGCCGACGAGCTGCCCTGGTTCGCGCCGGGATTGCGCGTCGCGCTTCTCCCCGACTGGGAAACGCTGCCCTACGACCACTTCTCGCCGCACCAGGACCTCGTGTCCGAGCGGCTCGCGACGCTCTACCGCGTCTCGCGCGGCGAATGCGACGTGCTCGTCGCCGCGGCGACGACCGCGCTTTACCGGCTCGCGCCACCGTCGTATCTCGCCGCGTTCACGTTCTTCCTGCGGCAGGGCGACGCGGCTCGACGTCGACGGCGCTGCGCGCGCAGCTCGCGCTCGCCGGCTACCAGCACGTGACGCAGGTCGTCTCGCCCGGCGAGTTCAGCGTGCGCGGCGGCTTGATCGATCTCTTTCCGATGGGCAGCGCGCTGCCCTACCGGCTCGACCTCTTCGACGACGACATCGAGAGCATCAGGACGTTCGACGTCGACTCGCAGCGCACGCTCTATCCGGTGCCGGATGTCCGCCTGCTCCCGGCGCGCGAGTTTCCGCTCGACGAGGCGGGGCGCACGCGCTTTCGCAGCCGCTATCGCGAAGTGTTCGAGGGCGACCCGTCGAAGTCGCCGCTGTACAAGGACGTGAGCAACGGCGTGGTGCCCGGCGGAATCGAGTACTACCTGCCGCTCTTCTTCGAGGCGACGGCAACGCTCGCCGATTACCTGCCGCGCGACGCCGCCGTCGCGCTGCACGGCGACGTGCCCGCCGCGATCGAGCGCTTCTGGCAGGACACCGAATCGCGCTACAAGCTGTTGCGCGGCGACAAGGCGCGCCCGCTGCTGCCGCCGGCGGAAGTCTTCCTTCCGCCCGACGCGTTCAACGGCGCGCTCAAGCCCTTCGCGCGAATCGAATTTTCGGCGGCGACGGAAGAGACGCTGCCGTCCCGCGCGGACGCAACGCCGCTGCCCACGGTCCAGGTCGACCGCCGCGCCGACGATCCGCTCGCGGCGCTCAAGCGCTTCCTCGCCACGAGCGACGCGCGCGTGCTGGTCTGCGCGGAGAGCGCCGGCCGGCGCGAGACGATGCAGCAGTACTTCGCCGAGTACGGCCTCAGGCGCCGGCAATCGACGACTGGCTCGCCGCCGCAAACGGGAGCGCGCCGGGCGAAGCGCGGTTCGGCTCGCCGTCGCGCCGCTGCACGCGGGCTTCGCATGGCCCGCCGCGAAGCTCGCGTTCGTCACCGAGGCGGAGCTCTACGCGGGCGTCGTCCGCCGCGGCGCGCCGCGACGCCGCGCGCCGCACCAACGTCGATGCGATGCTGCGCGACCTCTCCGAAGTGCGCATCGGCGATCCGGTCGTCCACGAGGAGCACGGGATCGGCCGCTATCTCGGGCTCGTGACGATGGACCTCGGCGAGGGGCGAACCGAGTTCCTCCAGCTCGTCTACGCCAACGACGCGAAGCTCTACGTTCCCGTCTCGAGCCTGCATCTGATCGGACGCTACAGCGGCGTCTCGCCCGAGGCGGCGCCGCTGCACGAGCTCGGCAGCGGGCAGTGGGAAAAGGCGAAGAAGCGCGCGGCGCGGCAGGCGCACGACACCGCGGCGGAGCTTCTCAACCTCTATGCGCAGCGCGCGGCGCGCAAGGGCCACGCGTTCAAGTTCAGCGTCCACGACTACGAAGCATTCGCCGAAGGCTTCGGCTTCGAGGAAACGCCGGACCAGCAGGCGGCGATCGACGCCGTCATCCGCGATCTGACCGCCGGCAAGCCGATGGACCGGCTCGTCTGCGGCGACGTCGGCTTCGGCAAGACCGAGGTCGCGCTCCGCGCGGCGTTCGTCGCGATCGCCGACGGCAAGCAGGTGGCGGTGCTCGTGCCGACCACGCTGCTCGCCGAGCAGCACTTCCAGGTGTTCTCCGACCGCTTCTCGGAGCTGCCGGTTCGCTGGTCGAGCTGTCGCGTTTCCGCTCGGGGAAGGAGGTGAAGGCGGCGCTCGCGGGGATCGCGGCGGGCACCGTCGATCTCGTCATCGGCACGCACAAGCTGATCCAGGCCGACGTGAAGTTCAAGAACCTCGGCCTCGTGATCATCGACGAGGAGCACCGCTTCGGCGTGCGGCAGAAGGAGCAGCTGAAGAGGCTGCGCGCCGAAGTCGACGTGCTGACGCTCACCGCGACGCCGATTCCGCGCACGCTGGCGATGTCGCTCGAAGGCATCCGCGACTTCTCGGTGATCGCCACGGCGCCGCAACGACGGCTCGCGATCAAGACTTTCGTGACGCCGTCCTCGCGCGGCATCATTCGCGAGGCGGCGTTGCGGGAATTGAAGCGCGGCGGCCAGATCTATTTCCTGCACAACGACATCGACACGATCGGTGCGACCGCCGAGCGGCTCGCCGACCTGCTGCCGGAGGCCCGCATCGAGGTCGCGCACGGGCAAATGGGGGAACGCGACCTCGAGCACGTGATGCGCGAGTTCTACGCGCAGCGCGTGAACCTGCTCGTCTGCTCGACGATCATCGAGACCGGCATCGACGTCCCGACCGCGAACACGATCATCATCGAGCGCGCCGACCGCTTCGGCCTGGCGCAGCTGCATCAGCTTCGCGGTCGTGTCGGCCGCTCGCACCACCAGGCCTACGCGTACCTGCTGACGCCGCCGGCCGACGCGCTGTCCTCGCAGGCAAAGAAACGGCTCGAAGCGATCCAGATGATGGAGGACCTTGGCTCGGGCTTCTATCTCGCGATGCACGACCTCGAGATCCGCGGTGCCGGCGAGGTGCTGGGCGAATCGCAGTCCGGCGAAATGATGGAGGTCGGCTTCCAGCTCTATGCCGACATGCTGAAGGCGGCGGTGTCGGCGCTGAAATCGGGGCGCGAGCCCGATCTCGCCGCCCCGCTCGGCGTCACGACGGAAATCAACCTGCACGTGCCGGCGCTCCTGCCGGAGGTCTACTGCAGCGACGTGCACGAGCGTCTCGTCCTCTACAAGCGGCTCGCGAACTGCGAGAGCGCAGACGAGCTCGAGGGAATGCAGGAGGAGCTCTTCGATCGCTTCGGGCGTCCGCCCGAGCCCGCGCAGGCGCTCATCGCCTGCCATCGACTGCGGCTCGTCGCGAAGCCGCTGGGCGTCACCAAGATCGATGCCGGGCCGGAGCGCAGCACGCTGCAATTCGCGAAGCACCCGCCCTTCGACGCCGGCGCGCTGATCCTCCTCGTGCAGCGGGATGGCCGCATTCGCTTCGCCGGCCCGGACCGCATACGAATCGAGCGTGCCGCGCCGGCGCTTGCCGAACGCGTCGCGCTGATTCGCGAGTTCCTCGGCAATCTCCGCTGAATTCCGTCGTTCCCGCGTACGCGGACTTCACCCTGCGCCCGATCGCTCCCGGCGTACAGCTGCTCCTCGAGCGCGTCGCTCGCGCGCAACCGGGGATGATAGGATTCGGCACCTGTCGGCGACAATTGTCCGCGGCCCGCGTGCGAAGACCGACTGCTCCGGACGATTGATCATGGCCGCGCCCCCGCTCCCGCCGCAATTGCACGTCTTCGTTCGCGACTGGCTGTCGTCGAACAACATCGTTCTGAAGAGCCGCGACGGTCACGTGCTGATCGACAGCGGCTACGTGCGCCATGCGCCGCTGACGCTCGCGCTCCTCGCCTCCGAACGCGGCATCGGCACCGCGCCGCTCGCCTCGCTCGTCAATACGCATTGCCACTCCGACCACATCGGCGGCAACGCCTCGATTGCTGAAAAATACGGCTGCCCGATCGCTGTGCCGGCGCGCGAAGCGCCGCTCGTCGAACGTTGGGATCAGAAGGCCCTCCTCTACGACTATTGCGACCAGCGCGCCGATCGCTTCACCGTCGACCAGGCGATCGCCCCGGATACGACGCACGTCTGGGGCGATCTCGAATGGCGGGCCCTGGCCGCGCCCGGCCACGACATGGGGGCGCTCGTCTTCCACAACGCCGAGCATGGGATCCTGATCTCGGGCGATGCGTTGTGGGAGGAAGGCTTCGGCTTCGTGATGCCGCCGGAGGTCGAGCCCGCGGCGATGCCCGCAACCCGCGCGACGCTCGAAATGCTCTCCAGCGCTCGACATCCGCGTCGTCATCCCCGGTCACGGCGAGCCATTCGCCGACATCGCCGCCGCGCTCGAGCGCGCGTTCGCCCGCGTGGCGGCGTTCGAAGCCGACAGCCTGCGCGTCGCACGGCACGCGCTCAAGGTGAACCTTGCGTTCGCGCTGCTCGATCAGCGGCGCCTGCTGCTCGCCGACCTGCCCGACTACATGGGCCGCATCGGCCTCTACCGCGATTTCAATGCGCGGTTCTTCCGTCTGCCGCCCGCCGACCTGGCCGCGCTGCTGATCGAGGAACTGGAGCGCGCCGGCGCAGCGAAGCGCGAGGATGGGTGGCTCGTCCCCGCTAACCCGAGCGCGGGTTGATCCGATCTACTCCCGGTAGGCCTCGATCGGGAGCACGAGCTTGACCTCGTCGCTCGGATTCCCGATCTTGAGCCCGTCCGTCATCCCCCAATCGGAGCGTTTGATCGTCGCGGTGGCATCGGCGGCGCACATCGGCTTCTTGTTGAACGGGTTCTCGCCGCACTTGAAGTCCGCGACCCTGAGGCTGACCGGTTTCGTCACGCCCAGCATCGTGAGCTCGCCGTCCACGCCGGCGACGCGGTCGCCATCGAAAATCACGTTGGACGACTTGAACGTCGCGGTCGGAAACTTCTCGACGCTGAAGAACCGCTCGCCCTTGACGATGGCATCGAGGCGCGGATCGAAGGTCTTGATCGAGGCCACGTCGATCGTGACGTCCACGACTCCCTTTTTCGCAGCGCGGTCGAGCGTCACCTTGCCCGTCATCCTGCCGAAACTTCCGTGCTGGAGCGAAAACCCGATGTGTCCGATCTCCCACAGCGGCTGTGAATGCACGGGGTCGACAACGTAGGTCTCCTGCGCAGCGACGGGAAGGACGCTGACCGCGGCAAGGGCTGCAATGAGTGCTCGGATGGGCACGATCGTTCCTCAGGTTTGCATTGAGTCCGACTTCGACGCGCGGCGCGCAGACGTGGAACAGCGGCAGTGATCCGACTATTCCGCTACCTCGCGAGTTCCCCGGCGAACGTCCGCACGCCGGTGAGCAGCATTTCGACCGCGAGCGCCGTCAGCACGAGACCCATCAGCCGCTCGAAGGCGATCACCGCGCGCTCGCCCAGCCAGCGCTGCAACCGCTCCGATAGCGCGAGCACGACCGTCGTTGCCGCCATCGCCACAGTGAGCGCGAGCACCCAGCTGCCGATCCGCGCGGGATCGCGCGAAGCCATCAGCATCACCGTCGCGAGCGCCGAAGGTCCGGCGATCGATGGAATCGCGAGCGGCACGAGAAACGGCTCGGCGCCCGGCGGATCGCCGAAGATGCCTTCGGGTCGCGGGAACACCATCCGGATCGCGATCAGGAACAGGATGATCCCGCCGGCGATCGTCAGCGATTCCTCGGAGAGGTGGAGCCACTGCAGGAACGTGCGCCCGCCCAGCATGAAGGCGACGAGAATCACATAGGCGGCCGCGCATTCGCGCAGTACGACCGCGACCCGCCGCTCGGGCGCGACGTTTTTCAGCGCTGAGACGACGAGCGGCACGTTGCCGAATGGGTCGATGACGAGAACCAGCAGGATCGTCGCGGAAAAAAGTTCGGCGTTCATTTGTGGCCCAACGCCTGCGGCTGCGCCGCCCTCCGAAGGGGATCAATCCGCGCCCCGGGGGCGGCCGGGCGGCGCTCATCGGCAGCAGGCGAGGTTCGTCGGTTCCGCGCGCAGTATATCCAAAGCGGCTCGTTCGCGGCCCGCCTGCGATAGCAGCAACGGCACCCTGCCAGCGTCTTGCGGCGATGCGCTCAGGGCTGGAACGATCTACCCAAGAATTCGATACGCATGGTGCACGCTGCGGTCGCGAAAGTCCTCCGGCAGCGTGCGCGCAGTGATCTCGGTGCACGCGCGGTCTCCCGCAAGCGAGGCGTCGAGCCTGAACGTCCGAAGGTTGGTCGAGAAATAGAGCTCGCCGCCCGCCGCAAGCAGCAAGCGCGTAGCCCCGATCAGCGCAACATGGTCGCGCTGGATGTCGAGCGAGCCCGGCATCGCCTTCGAGTTCGAGAATGCCGGTGGGTCAGTGCAGCTTGACCCGCGGCTCGAGCCGATGCGCGCACGATGCGGCCCATCGTGTCGAGCGCGACGCGCAGCGCAGCCGTGGATCGACACCTGGTGCAGCTTGTAGAGCGACGCGTACATCCAGCGCGCGATCAGCCCCTGGATCGAACAGGTTGCCGCCGACCAGCCGGCCCATCAGGGTGCCGACCGCCGACAGCTCGCCCAGCGAGACGAGCGAGCCGAAATCGCGGAAGTGGAACTTCGGCAGCGGCTTGCCCGCGAGCCGCGCCTTGATCGCACTTCACGAGCAGCGTCGCCTGCTGGTGCGCGACCTGCGCGCGCGGCGGCAGCAGTCGCGCCGGCCCGGCAGCCTCGGGCCAGGACACGCCGCGCAGTCGCCGAACGCGAAGATGTCCGGATCGCGCGTGGTCTGCGAGCGTCGTGTCGACGACGAGCTGGTTCGCGCGGTTGACCTCGAGTCCGTCGAGCGTCGCGAGCCATCGCCGGCGCCTGGATGCCCGCCGCCCAGACGACGAGGTCCGCCGGGACAGACGCTGCCCGCTCGCCGTGTGCACGCCGTCCGCGTCGACGGCGGTGACGCGCTCGCCCGTGCGCACCGCGACGTCGAGGTTTCCGAGCAGCTTGCGTCGCGGCCGTCGGCGACGTGCTCCGAGCAGCGGCGGCAGGATGCGCGGCGCCGCTTCGAGCAGCGTGAGCGCGATGTCGCGTTCGCGGATGGAGGTGGTCGAGGCCGTAGCTCGCGATGCGCGCGCGTGCGTATGGCGGATCTCGGCGGCGAGCTCGACGCCGGTCGCGCCGGCGCCGATGATCACGATGTCGACCGTCGCGCGACTCGCCGCGCGCTGCGCGCCCGTCGGCGCGCACGCACGCCGCGAGCAGCCGGCGATGGAAGCGCTCGGCATCCGCCGGCGTGTCGAGCGAGATCGCGTGCTCGCGCGACGCCGGGCATGCCGAAGTCGTTGCTGACGCTGCCGACGGCAGAAGACGAGCGTGTCGTAGGGCACGCACGCGCTGCGGCAGGATCTCGCTGCCGTCGTCGTCGTGCACGCGCATCGAGCATCAGCTCGCGGCGCGCGCGGTCGAGGCCGATCGAGGGCGCCCTGGCGAAACCGGAAGTGATGCCAGTACGCCATCAGCGAGGTAGTCGACGCCGTGGACGTCGGCGTCCATGCGTCCGGCGGCGACTTCGTGCAGCAGCGGCTTCCACAGATGCGTCGCGTAGCGGTCGACCAGCGTGACCTCGCACGCGCGCCGCCGTCCCAAAGTGTCGCCGAGCCTGGTCGCGAGCGGCAGGCCCGCCGGCGCCGCCGCCGACGATGACGATGCGATGCGGGCTGCCGGTGCGGAGTAGCGGCCATGGTCAAGGTCGGCGTCGCGCGCGGGCCTCGCGTCAGTCGCCGCGGACCGTGCCTTCGCGCCGCGGATCGGCGCCGCCGATCCAGCCGTGCTTCGTGCGCACGATCGCCTGCAAGCCGCTCGTGTGCGTCGATCACGCGCGTCGCGTGGCCGAGCGCGCGCAGCTTGCGGCGCGAGCGCCGCGACCGGCGTGCCGCTTCTCGAGCTCGGTCGGGCCGTTGCGGCTGCCGAAGTTCGGCAGCGCGATCGCCGCCTGCGGATCGAGCTGCCAGTCGATCACGCCGAGCAGCGTCTTGACGACGTAGTTGATGATCGCGGCTGCCGCCCGGCGAGCCGGCGACCATGGACACGCCGGCCGCGCGCGGTCGTAGACGATCGTCGGCGCCATCGACGAGCGCGGACGCTTGCCCGGCTCGACGCGGTTCGCGACCGGCTTGCCGTCCTCGACCGGCGCGAACGAGAAATCGGTGAGCTCGTTGTTGAGCAGGAATCCGCCTTCGGTCATCAGCCGGCTGCCGAACCCGTCCTCGATCGTCGTCGTCATCGAAACCGCGTTGCCATCGCGGTCGACGATCGAGATCTGCGACGTCGACGGGAACTCGAGCGCTGCGTCGTGGCCGTAGGCGAGCTCGTCCGGCGCCGGCGCGATCGCCGGCGTCCCCGGGCGGCGCGACGCCGAGGCTGCGGGTCGTGCGAGATCAGCGGCGAGCGCGCGCTGCAGATAGTCGCGATCGAGCAGTCCCGGCGGCGGCGGAAGAAATCCGGGTCGGCCATGTACGACGTCGCGATCGGCATAGGCGAGCCGGCCCGGCCTCGCTGACGAAATGCACGCTCCAGAACGACGCCGGCCCCATCGACGCGACGTCGTACGGCTCGAGCATCTTGAGCATCTGCAGCACCGTGAGGCCGCCGGACGACGGCAGCGGCATGCCGCAGACCCGGTAGCCGCGATAGCGCCGCACACCGGGCTCGCGCACCTTGACCCGGTAGCGCGCAAGGTCGGCGAGCGTGAGGTCGCCCGGATTCGCGTGCGACCGAATCCGCGGTCGCGACGATGTCGCGCGCGATCGGCGCCGCGTAGAACGCCTTCGCGCCCGTCGCGCCGCGAGCGTGCGCAGCGTCGCCGCGTACGCGGGATTGCGTAAGCGATCGTGCCAGCGACGGGCGGCGCTGCCGTCGGCGTCGTAGGAAATACGCGCGGGCGCGCGGCTGCACGAAGTGCGTCTCGGCGGCGACCAGCGTGCAGGCGCGGCGATATCGCGAAAGCCGCGCTCGGCAAGCGCGATCGCCGGCGCGAACAGGCGCGGCCCACGGCAGGTGTCCGTGGCGCTGTGTGCGCCTCCGCGAGCAGCGCCACCGTCCCCGGAACGCCGACCGAGCGTCCGCCGATGACCGCGTCGTAGAACGCGCAGCGGCTTGCCGTCGCGATCGAGAAAGCGATCGGGCCGCGCCGCCGCGGGCGCGGTCTCGCGGCCGTCGTAGGCGAACAGCCGATGCCGCCGCGCGCGTCGTGAAACAGCATGAACGCGCCGCCGCCGAGCCCCGACGATCTGCGGCTCGACGAGCCCGAGCACGAGCTGCACGGCGATCGCGGCATCGACCGCGTTGCCGCCGCGCCGCAGGATCTCGTAGCCCGCGTCGACCGCCAGCGGGTTCGCCGCGGCGACCATGAAGTCGGCGGCTCGCGACCGGCTGCCTTGTCGGTCCAGCCCGACGGACGCTCGGGCGGCGGGTCCTGCGCCGGCTGCGCGAACAGACGCGCGCGCGAACAGCGCCGGCGGATGGCGACAACGACAGCAACCAATGCGCGCACCGCGCGGCAGCTGACAAATGCGGCGCGACCGCGCGATCTTACGGCAAGAAGAAGCGCGTCCTCGCGGCCGGCCCGTTCGGCGCCGTCGCGACGCGTTACTTCTTGGGCGGCCCGCGCTACCGCGCCGTTGCCGCCGCATGCCGGCGCCGGAGCGACCGGCAGCGGACGTCGCCGCCGGCGCGCACCATCGCCGACGGCGCCGACGTCGGCGCTTGGTGACGCGTGCAGCGCGAGCAGCGGCACGATCATCAGCGCGACGATGTTGATGATCTTGATCAGCGGATTCACCGCGGGGCCGGCGGTGTCCTTGTACGGATCGCCGACGGTGTCGCCGGTGACCGCCGCCTTGTGCGCGTCGGAGCCCTTGCCGCCGTAAGTGGCCGTCCTCGATGTACTTCTTCGCGTTGTCCCAGGCGCCGCCGCCGGTGGTCATCGAGATCGCGACGAACAGGCCGGTGACGATCGTGCCCATCAGCAGGCCGCCGAGCGCCTGCGGCCCGAGCAGCGAGGCCGACGACCACCGGCACCAGCACCGGCAGCAGCGACGGCACGATCATTTCCTTGATCGCCGCCTTGGTCAGCATGTCGACGGCGACGCCGTATTCGGGCTTCGCCGTGCCTTCCATGATGCCCTTGATCTCCTTGAACTGGCGGCGCACTTCGACGACCACCGCGCCCGCGGCGCGGCCGACGGCTTCCATCGCCATCGCGCCGAACAGATAGGGAATCAGGCCGCCGATGAACAGGCCGACGATCACCATGTGGTTCGACAGGTCGAACGAGACGCCGATCTGCGCCGAGTCGAGCGCGTGCGTGTAGTCGGCGAACAGCACCAGCGCGGCGAGTCCGGCCGAGCCGATCGCGTAGCCCTTGGTCACCGCCTTGGTCGTGTTGCCGACGGCGTCGAGCGGATCGGTGATCGCGCGCACCGAGTCCGGCAGCTTGGCCATCTCGGCGATGCCGCCGGCGTTGTCGGTGATCGGGCCGTAGGCGTCGAGCGCGACGATGATGCCGGCCATCGACAGCATCGCCGTCGCCGCGATCGCGATGCCGTAGAGGCCGGCGAGCAGGAACGAGCCCCAGATCGCGACGCACACCGCGAGCACCGGCAACGCGGTCGCCTTCATCGACACGCCGAGGCCGGCGATGATGTTGGTCGCGTGGCCGGTCGTCGACGCCTGCGCGACGTGGCGCACCGGCGTTGAACTCGGTCGCGGTGTAGTACTCGGTGATGACGACCATCGCCGCGGTCAGCGCGAGGCCGACCAGCGCCGCGCCCCACAGGCGCAGCGGCGTCAGCCGCGGATCGACGCTGCGCGATGCCGCCCATCATCCGATCGGTGATGAACCAGAAGCCGATCGCCGAGATCACGCCCGCGACGATCAGCCCGCGGTAGAGCGCGTTCATGATCTTGCCGCCGGTCGCGCGCCTTGACGAAGTAGCAGCCGACGATCGACGCGAGGATCGAGAAGCCGCCGAGCACCAGCGGATAGGTCACCGCCGCTTCGGCGATCGACGGCAGCAGCAGCGCGCCGAGCAGCATCGTCGCGACGATCGTCACCGCGTAGGTCTCGAACAGGTCGGCGGCCATGCCGGCGCAGTCGCCGACGTTGTCGCCGACGTTGTCGGCGATCACCGCCGGGTTGCGCGGATCGTCTTCGGGAATGCCCGCTTCGACCTTGCCGACGAGGTCGGCGCCGACGTCGGCGCCCTTGGTGAAGATGCCGCCGCCCAGCCGCGCGAAGATCGAGATCAGCGAGCCGCCGAACGCGAGGCCCACCAGCGGCTCGATCGCATGGTGCAGGCCCTCCTTCATCAGGTTGGGCGCGCCGTGCGCGGCAGCCCACGCAGGAACGCAGTAGAAGCCGGCGACGCCGAGAAGCCCCAGGCCGACGACCAGCATGCCGGTGATCGCGCCGCCGCGGAACGCGACGGCGAGCGCCTCGTTCAGGCCCGTGCGCGCCGCTTCGGCGGTGCGCACGTTCGAGCGCACCGAGACGTTCATGCCGATGTAGCCGGCGAGGCCCGAGAGGATCGCGCCGATCGCGAAGCCGCCCGCCGTGCGCCAGCCCAGGAAGACGCCGATGACGACGAACAGGATCACGCCGACGATGCCGATCGTCGTGTACTGGCGGTTGAGGTAGGCCTGGGCGCCGGCCTGGATCGCGGCGGCGATTTCCGCATCCGGTCGTTGCCGGCCGGCTTGGCGAGGATCCAGCGGATGGAAACGACGCCGTAGACGATCGCCGCGACCGCGCAGACGAGCGCGAAGATGAGCCGCTTTGGACATGGTCGTTCTCCCTAACCCGTTGAATGGCGGACAAAGCGCCGGAGTGGCGGCTTGAGTCTGTGACCGACCCGTTGGCCGCGGCGTCCGGGGGTCTCCCGCCCGCCCGCGCAGTTCCCGCGTCTTCGACGGCATCCGGGATGTCCGGCGCCGCGCAAAACACGCTATTTTGCCAGTGTGCGGGCCACAAAGTCGAGCCGGTCCTGTCCCCAGAACAGCTCGCCGGCGACGACGTACGTCGGCGCGCCGAAGACCTGGCGATCGATCGCCTCCTGCGTCAGGCCGTCGTAGCGCGCCGCGATGTCCGGCGCGTTCGCGCGCGTGGCGAGCGTCGCGGCATCGAGCCCTGACGTGGACGCGCACTGCGCGAGCGTCGCCGCGTCGGCGATGTCGCGCTCCTCGGCCCACACGCGCGGCATCGAGCGCGCCGGCGAAATCGAGCGCCGCATCGGTGCCCGTTTCGAGCGCCGCAAGGATCCACTTCGATGCCAGGTCGCCCGCCGACGCGAATTTCGGCTGCAGGTTGAGCGGCATACCGAGGTGATCGCGACCAGCGCGCGAGCTCGACGAGACGGTACGCCTGCCGCTGCGGCGCGCGCTGCTTCAGCGGCAGGCCGCCGGAAACCGGGAAAGACGCGCCGAGATCGATCGAGCTTCATGGCGATCGTCGCCCGTGGCTGCGCGCGATCGCGACGAAGCGGGCGTGGCCGAGATACGTCCACGGCGAAACGGGCGTGAGAAGTAGTCGACGCGCTCTGCCCAGTCGCGCTCGTCGCCGCGTCAGATCTCGAACTCGGTCGCGAGCTTCTTCGGCACCGCGACATTCTTCAGCCGCACGTACCGCGGCAAGCCGTCCTTGAACGGCGGCGGCGCCTCGCCCCTGATCAGCGGCGCAAGGTAGCGCGCGCGCTTTTGCGGTGATGCCGAAGCCGTCGGCGGTGATGAAGTCGCGCGGCAGCATCTTCTCCACGTTCGCGACCTTGGCGAGCGGCGCG
The DNA here is from genome assembly GCA_963733985.1 of uncultured beta proteobacterium. Taxonomy (GTDB): domain Bacteria; phylum Pseudomonadota; class Gammaproteobacteria; order Burkholderiales; family Casimicrobiaceae; genus CAIWHR01. The sequence goes on from CAVTFF010000025.1 coordinate 173,704, forward strand.
ACGCCGATCTTCCAGCGATAGGGCTTGTCGGACGACGCGCACGATCGCCGGCATCACCGCGTTGCGGCCCGCGAGCGCGAGCTCGACCGCCGCCTTGCCGACCGCGTACGCTTGCTCGAGGTCGGTCTTCGACGCGAGGTGGCGCGCGGCGCGCTGCAGGTAGTCGGCGACCGCCCAGTGGTACTTGTAGCCGAGCCGGTCCTTGACGAGTCGGCGATCAGCGGGCCGACGCCGCCCAGTTGCGCGTGGCCGAACGCGTCCCTGCGTGCCGGCTTCGGCCATCAGCTTGCCCTCGGCGCGTCCTGCAAGCCCTTCGGAAACGCCGACGCAGCAATAGCCGAAGCGCTTCGACGTTCGCGTCGACGGCCGCGAGGAACTTCGCCTCGTCGAACGGGATTTCCGGGAAACAGCAGCACCAGCGGGATCGGCGTCGCCGCGTCCTCCGGCCATGCCGACGGCCGCGGTGATCCAGCCGGCGTGCCGGCCCATCACCTCGAGCACGAACACCTTCGTCGACGTCTTCGCCATCGACGCGACGTCGAACGCCGCCTCGCGCATCGACGTCGCGACGTACTTGGCGACCGAGCCGAAGCCGGGGCAGTTGTCGGTGACGGCGAGATCGTTGTCGACGGTCTTCGGCACGTGCACCGCAACGAGCGGATAGCCGAGCGCTCGCGCGATCTGCGACACCTTGAGGCAGGTGTCGGCCGAATCGTTGCCGCCGTTGTAGAAGAAGTAGCCGATGTCGTGCGCGCGGAACACCTCGATCAGCCGCTCGTACTGCGCGCGGCTCTCGTCGAGGCCCTTGAGCTTGTAGCGGCAGGAGCCGAACGCGCCGGCCGGCGTGTGCTCGAGCGCGGCGATCGCGCGCCGCACTTCGCGGCCGGTGTCGATCAGGTCCTCGGTCAGCGCGCCGATGATGCCGTTGCGCCCGGCGTAGCACGCTTGCCGATCTTCGTGCGGTGCTTGCGCGCGGTCTCGATGACGCCGCGGCGCTGGCGTTGATGACGGCGGTCACGCCGCCGGATTGTGCGTAGAACGCGTTGCGTCTGGTCATGATGTCGGGCGGCGAGCGCATCGCCGCGAAGTCAGGTTTTGAGCGCGGCAAGACAGGCGTCGCGAATGGCCTCGACGCTGCCGATCCCGTTCGACGCGGCGATACTTCGGCGCGCGCGCGTCGCCCGTCGCCGCCCAGCGCTCGTAGTACGCGACCAGCGGCTTGGTCTGCGCGTGGTAGACCGCGAGGCGCTTCTTGACCGTCTCCTCCTTGTCGTCGTCGCGCTGGATCAGGTCTTCGCCGGTCACGTCGTCCTTGCCCGCGACTTTCGGCGGATTGAACTTGACGTGATACGTGCGGCCCGAGGCGACGTGCACGCGGCGGCCCGCTCATGCGCTCGACGATCGCCGCATCCGGCACGTCGATCTCCAGCACGTAGTCGATGCGCGACGCCGGCCTCCTTCATCGCGTCGGCCTGCGGAATGGTGCGCGGAAATCCGTCGAAGAGGTAGCCCTTCGCGCAATCGGGCGCCTTGCAGGCGCTCCTTGACGAGGCCGATGATGATGTCGTCGGAGACAAGCGCGCCGGCGTCCATCACCTTCTTCGCCGCGAGACCGAGCGGCGTGCCCGCCTTGATCGCGCGCGCGCAGCATGTCGCCGGTGGAGATCTGCGGAATGCCGTAGGCCTCGCGTGATGAAGGTGGCCTGCGTGCCTTTGCCGGCGCCGGGCGGGCCGAGCAGGATCAGTCGCATGGGAGGGAGAAGTCGAGAAAGAGAAGCAGTGACTCGCCGCACGGATCACCATCCGGCCGCCCGCCACCGTGATTGTGTGCGCTAAGGAATCCTGGCGCAAGTCGCGCGCGGCTTTCGCCCGAGTCGCTCCGGAATTCGACAATGGCTGTCACGGCTCACCCTCGGCGTAAATCTTCCGGACACGCGCGAGATCGTCCGCCGTGTCGACACCCGGCGCCGGCGTTCCCTCCGTGACTTCGACGACGATCCGGTAGCCGTGCCACAGCGCGCGCAAGCTGCTCGAGCGCCTCGAAGCGCTCGATCGGCGCGGCGCGAGCGCCGGAAACGCGCGCAGGAACGCGACGCGATAGGCGTAGAGGCCGTAGTGGCGATAGAGCGGCAGCCCGGCGGGAATCGCCCGGCGCTCGCCCGGCGAACGCATCGCGCGCCCAAGGAATCGTCGCGCGGCTGAAATAGAGCGCGTAGCCGTTGGCGTCGAGCACGACCTTGACGACGTTCGGATTGAACGCCTCGTCGGCATCGGCGATCGGATGGCACGCGGTGGCGATCGCGGCGTCGGGATGCGCTGCGAGCACGTCGGCCACTCGCGCGGATCAGCGCGGGCTCGAGCAGCGGCTCGTCGCCCTGCACGTTGACGACGATCTCGTCGTCGGCGAGCCCGAGCAGCTGACGCCGCCTCGGCGAGCCGGTCGGTGCCGGTCGGATGGTCGCGCGCGCGTGAGACAGGCATCGACGCCGTGCGCTTCGGCGGCGGCGCGCGATCCGCTCGTCGTCGGTGGCGACGACGACGCGCGCGGCGCCCGCCCGCTGGGCGCGCTCGCGACGCGCACGACCATCGGCTTGCCGGCGATGTCGGCGAGCGGCTTGCCCGGCAGGCGCGTCGACGCGTAGCGCGCGGGAATGAGGACGGTGAACATGACGGCGGAGGAATCGACGACGCGCGAACGTGCGATGCGGCCGCGACCCGGCACGCTACCGCGACCGTTCGCCGCGTCAGACGCTCCGCACCGCGACGATCACTCGTACTCCGCCGGCTCGAGCTTGCGCGCCTCGTCCTCGAGCATCACCGGAATGCCGTCGCGGATCGGATAGGCGAGCCGCGCCGACTTGCGAGATGAGCTCCTGCTTCTCGCGGTCGTAGACGAGCGGGCCCTTGGTGACCGGGCAGACCAGGATTTCAAGCAGCTTCGGATCCACGGAGCTTCTCCTCGACGCGTTCGACGAGCGCCGGGTCGACGTGCGCACGCGACCGGCAGATACCAGCAGCGCGCATCGGCGAACGCTCGCATTTTACCGCGTCCTTCTCGGTCATCAGGATCGCGCGGCGCGCCGGGCGAATGCGAGATCGCGCGCGGTAAGCGTGATGGTCGGGAAACGCATGCGCCGTCGCCGCCGATGCCCAGCGCAGCGAGCTGGGTCGAAGAAGCGCTGCGGGTTGCCGATGCCCGCGAGCGCGTGCACGCCGGCGCCGGTGAACGCGGACGCGGGCTGGCGTTACTGCGAGCGCGTCCACGCGATGAAAAGCGTCGCCGGCGAGCGTCATCACGAAGCGCGTTGGCGAACGATCCACGGCGCCGGCGCACCGGCGGTGACGAGCGCGACCACGCGTCGACTTCGTCCAGCCGCGACGCGCGGCTCGCGCAGCGGACCCGCCGGCAGCAGCCAGCCGTTGCCGAGCCCGCGCGCCGCGTCGACGACCGCGATCTCGACGTCGCGCGCGAGCGCGTAGTGCTGAAGGCCGTCGTCGCCGACGATCACGTCGCATGCCGGATGCGCGGCGAGCAGCGCACGCGCCGCCGCAGCGCGATCGCGGCCGACGGCGACGGGCAAGCCCGCGCGCGCGAGCAGCAGCGGCTCGTCGCCCGCTCGCGCGGCGTCTGTCGGGCGTCACGACGCGCGGCGCATCGTCGCGCAGTCTCGCCGCCGTAGCCGCGGCTGACGATCGCCCGGACGCCACCCGCGCTCGGCGAGCGCACGGCGAGCGCCGCCGCGAGCGGCGTCTTGCCGCTGCCGCCGACGGTGATGTTGCCGACGACGATGACCGGCACCGGAAGCCGCTGCGACGCGCAGCACACCGCGCGCGATAGAGCGCGCGGCGCAGCGCCGCCGCCGCGCCGAACAGCGACGCGAAGCGGCGCAGCAGCGACGCGCGAGCGCGTCGGCGCGGCGCGTACCAGCGCGCGCGGCGAGCGCGAACGTCATCGCGGCGTCCATACGCCGCGGCGCTCGATCGCACGCGCAGCGGCCCGCGCGTCCGCTCACTTCGGCGCGGTGCGGCGACTGGGTCGCGAACGTGATGTGGATATAGCCGGCGAGGCGCGCCGCCTCCATCACGTGGATCACCGACTGGTGCGTCGCGTTGGCGTCGGCGTTGATGATGACGACCGGCTCCTTCGCGTCGCCCGCCGCGCGCTTCAGCATGTCGGCGAGCGCGTCGACGTTGCTGAACGTGAACACGGTCTTGTCGATCACGTAGCGGCCCTGCGCGTCGACGCCGACGTTGATCTCCTTCGGCCGCTGCTTCAGCGCGTCGGCGTCGGCCTCCGGCAGCGTGATCTGCAGCTCGGCGACGCGCTGGTAGGTCGTCGTCACCATCAGGAAGATCAGGATGACGAGCAGCACGTCGATCAGCGGGATGAAGTTGATCTCCGGATCGTCGCGCGCCGCGCGTTGCCGCGCAGGTTCATGCGGTGCGCGTCCGGCGTCACTTGCGCTCGCCGTGCGCGAAGTCGACGAGCTTGATCGCCTGCTGCTCCATCTCGACGACGAGGCTGTCGACCTTCGCGCGGAAATGGCGGTAGAAGATCATGCTCGGGATCGCGACGATCAGGCCGATCGCGGTGTTGTACAGCGCGACCGAGATGCCGTGCGCGAGCTGGATCGGGTTCGATCCGGCCGCCGTCTGCGAGCCGAAGATCTCGATCATGCCGACCACCGTGCCGAACAGGCCCAGCAGCGGCGCCATCGCGGCGATCGTGCCGAGCGTCGTGAGGAAGCGCTCGAGATCGTGCGTGACGACGCGGCCGACCTCCTCGATCGCCTCCTTCATCACCGGCCGCGGGCTCTTCACGTTCGCGAGGCCGGCGGCGAGGATGCGGCCGAGCGGGTCCCTGCTGCGCGGTCTTCGTGAGGAGCTCCGGCGTGACGCCCGCTCTGCCGGTATTCGGCGAGCACGCGATCGACGAGGCCCGGCGGCGCGACGAGGCTTTGCCGCAGCGACCACAGGCGCTCGAAGATCAGCGCCAGCGCGATGATCGATGCGAGGATCAGCGGCCAGATCGGCCAGCCGGCCGCTTGGATGATGGACCACACGGTGACTTCACCTCACGCGAAAAAACTGCCCGCAATGTAGCGTGGCCCCGGACATTCCGCAAGGAATTCGGAGCCTGCCGAGCTTACTCTCACGTATGCGTTGCAAGGCCAAAAGGCGATGGATGCGTGGGCAGCGAGGCGAAGCGAATATCGGGAATATTCGCAAGCCTTGCATCGATACAGACGCGCCTTTTGGCAGCAACCCGAAGGGACGGAGCGATTTGGGCACATTTCTGCGTTCTCGCCCTCGCCATACTTCCGGTATGTCTTCGGGCTTCGGGCCTTGAACTGCGCCCAAATCGCCGCCGTCGCATGCGCGACAGTAAGCCCGGCAGGCTCCTAGCGCCGCCGTCGTTCGCTCCCGCGCGGTCCGCCTTCGGCCAGCGTCGCGGTGACCGCCGCACCGACGAGGACGACAACCCACGACACGTAGACCCAGACCAGAAACAGCGGCAACGCCGCCAGCGCACCGTAGACTGTCTGGTACGTCGGCACGGCCCTGATGTAGAACCCGAAGCCGTACTTGGCAATCTCGAATCCGAGCGCCGCGAAGAGTCCTCCGTAAAACGCCGCCTTGAGCGGCACGCGGCGTGCCGGCAGCAGCACGTAGAGGAGCGTGAACGCGAGCGTCGTGATGGCGACGGCCACCGGCACTGCGAGAAAGGTCACCGCATGCGTCGCGAACGGCACCTGCGCCACCGACGCCTCGAGGAGCCACGTCGTCGAGTAGACGGCGGCGCCGATCAGCAGCGGGCCCGCAGTCACGCCGACCGCGTAGGTGAAGATGCGGCGGATGATCGATCGCGGTTCCCGCGCGCCCCAGATCGCGTTGATTTCGCGCTCGATCGTCGCCACCAGGAGGACAGCCGTGATGATGACGGATGCGATTCCGACGCCCTGCAGCGTGGCGGCCTTACCCGTGAATTCGGCGATGTAGCTCCGGACCGCCGAGCTGCTCGCGGGCAGCATGTGGCGGACCAGGAAGCGCTCCAGCGCATCCAACCACTGCTGGAACAGCGGGTAACGCGCGACGTAGACGAAGGCGACGGTGAAGAGCGGGACCAACCCAAGCACCGTCGTGAACGACAGGGCCGCCGCGGTGCGCGCCATCCCGACGCCGGTGAGCCTCGCGACAACGCCGCGCGCGAATGCCGCAACTCGCATTGCCACGCGCTAGAGGGACCGCCGCGCGATCCACCACGCGAGCGCGGAAATGAATGCGGCGCACGGGATCGTCAGCACCCATGCCCAGACGATTCGTTCGGCGACACCCCACCGCACCGCGGAAAACTTGCGCGTCGCCCCGACGCCGATGATCGCGCCGGTGATGGTGTGCGTGGTCGAAACCGGAATGCCCAGTCCTGTCGCGAGAAACAGCGTTACCGCGCCGCCGGTCTCCGCGCAGAAACCGCCGACCGGCTTCAGCTTGGTGATCTTCTGGCCCATGGTCTTGACGATCCGCCAGCCGCCGGACGAGCGTGCCGAGCGCGATCGCCGCCTGGCATGCGAGCACGACCCAGAACGGGATCTCGGAGGCGCCGAAATCCGCGCGCAGCGAACCGTGGGCAACCAGCATCAGCGCGATGATGCCCATCGTCTTCTGCGCGTCGTTGCCGCCGTGGCCCAGGCTGTAGAGCGACGCCGAGACGAGCTGCAGCCGGCGGAACCAGCGATCGACCCGGTGCGGCGACGTCCGAAAGAAGACCCAGCCGACGGCGGTCATCAGCAGCATGCCGAGCGCCAGGCCCAGCATCGGCGAGAGCACGATCGCGAGGCTGATCTTGAGGAAACCGCTGCCGACCAGCGCCTGCGACGCCGCCCTTGGCGACCGCCGCGCCGGCGAGTCCGCCGATCAGCGCGTGCGACGACGACGACGGCAACCCGTACCACCAGGTGATGACGTTCCAGATGATCGCGCCGACGAGCGCGCCGAGGATCACGTAGATGTCGACGATATGCGCGTCGATGACGCCCTTGCCGATCGTGTTGGCGACCGACAGCCCGAAGACCAGGAACGCGACGAAATTGAAGAACGCCGCCCACGCGACCGCGTAATGCGGGCGCAGCACGCGCGTCGACACGACGGTCGCGATCGAGTTCGCGGCATCGTGAAAGCCGTTCATGAAATCGAAGGCCAGCGCGAGGACGACCAGGAACACGGTCATCTCGAACGGGACCGGTGTGGCGGTCATCGCAGCCCCTTGTGCCACATCGGAACGGACCGTCTGCGCGTCCCTCGTCCCCGTCTCCGCCCGCCGCGCTCATGCGTTCTCCAGCACGATGCCCTCGATCACGTTGGCGACGTCCTCGGCCTTGTCGGTGATCGATTCGAGCAGCTGGTAGACCTCCTTCAGCTTGAGGATCTGCTTCGCGTCGGACTCCTCGCGAAAGAGCTTCGCGAGCGCCGAGCGGAACACGAAATCGGCCTCGCTCTCGAGGCGGTCGATGTCGCCGCAGATCCTGAGGATCGCATCGGCGTTCTGCATCGATTCGAGCTTCGCGACGGCTTCCTTGACCTTCACCGTGCACGCGACGCAGATGTCGGCGAGCTTCTGCGCGTCCGGCGTGACCGTCTTGACATCGTAGAGGAAGACGCAGGTCGCGACGTCCTCCATCAGGTCGAGGATGTCGTCCATCCCGGTGATGAGCTGGTGGATCTCGTCGCGGTCGAGCGGCGTGATGAACGTCTGGTGCAGCAGCTGGACCGTCTCGTGCGTGATCCGGTCGGCCTGCTTTTCGTTGCGCTCGATGGCGCGGCTGCTGACCTCGAGCTGTCCGAGATCGGAGAACAGCGCCTGCAACTCGACCGCCGCCAGCGCGGCCAGATCGGCGTGCTGATTAAAGAGATCGAAGAACTTCCCTTCCCGCGGCAGCAGGCCCATGATTCCGTTTTCTCCCTGATTGGCGCGCAGGCATTATCGCATCCGCCAAGACGGCCGCCGGGTGGAGGGCCGCCGCGATCCGTGTAAGCTTGTCGCACCCGCAAGCGACCGATCTCGACGGCTGCGCCCGCGCGCCCGTTCCCTCCCTTCCTGGAGATCACGATGACGACCCCGGCTCCCTCCCCCGCCAGCGAATTCGCCGTCCTGGGCGGCGGCTGCTTCTGGTGCCTCGAGGCGGTGTTCGACGAGCTGGCCGGCGTGCAGTCGGTCGAATCGGGCTACGCCGGCGGAACGCCCGCCAACCCGACTTACGACGACGTGTGCAGCGGCCGCACCGGCCATGCGGAGGTCGTGCGCATCGCGTTCGACCCCGCAGTGCTGTCGTTCCGCGACCTCCTCGGCGTGTTCTTCACGATCCACGATCCGACGACGCCGAACCGGCAGGGCAACGACGTCGGGCACGCAATACCGGTCGGTGATCTTCTGCCAGACGCCCGCGCAGCGCGCGACCGCCGAAGCCGTGATCGCCGAGCTCGGCGCGGCCAAGCTGTGGCGCGATCCGATCGTGACCGAGATTGCCGGCGCGGCGCCGTTCTACGTCGCCGAGAATTATCACCAGCAGTATTTCGAGCGCAATCCGCGCGCAGCCATACTGCGCCGTCGTGGTCGAGCCGAAGGTCGCCAAGTTCCGCAAGCACTTCCGCGAGCGGCTGAAACGCCGCGAAGGCCACACGACCTGAGGGCGCACCCGTCGCCCTGGATCTCACGTATGCGCGGCGCGGCGCGCAAGGAAGCCGCCGGTCGCAAGGCACGCGCCGACCGACCAGAACACGGGCGCGAGGCCGACCGACGCGCCGAGCGCGCCGAAGACGAGCGGCACGGCGACCGCCATCGAGTTGACAAGCGACATCCGGACGCCGGCGGCCTCGCCCATGCCGCCCCGGCGGCGCATGCGCGTGCAGCAGCGCCATGACCATCGGCTGGCCGGTGCCGAGCCCGAGCCCGAGGCTGAACGACAGAGCGAGCAGCGTCGGCGCGCTGTGCGCCAGAACGGAAACGCGAGGTAGACGGCACCGGCGACGAACAGCGCTGCTGCGAGCACCCGGTGCTCGGTCACGCGGCGCGCGATCATCGGCATCAGCAAGCGCACGACGAACGTCGCCGCGGCGAAGGTCGCGAGCACGAGGCCGATCGCGGAGGCGGTGAGGCCGATCCTTTCACCGTAGATCGGCACGAAGACCGTGTGCAGGTCCCAGCCCACGGCGAACAGCGCGTTGATCGCGAGCACGCGCCGCAGCGTCCGGTGGCGCATCAGCGCGCGCACGCCGCCTCGATGGGCATCGACGGCTTGCGGATGCGCGCCGGGAAGCGCGAGCTGCCCGCTCGCGAGCGCTGCGAGCGGCACGAACGGGACGACAGCGAGCAGCGCGAACGTCTCGGCGAAGCCGAAGTGATCGATGCCAAAGCCCGCGCAGAGCGGCCCGATGAATCCCGAGATCGAGTAGCCGAGCGCGAGCAAGCTGAAATTGCGCGCCCGCTCGGCCGGTCCGCCAAGCTCGCCGGTGGCGTTCTGCGGCGGCGACCTGGAACATCATGAACCCGGCGCCGACGATCGACCGCGCTCGCAAACAGCGATCGGCAGCCCGGCGAAGGCCACCGGCAGCGCGGCCCCGATCGCAATGCCGGCGGTGCCGATCACGCATCGGGCGCCGCACGCCGACGCGGTCGGAGAAGCGCCCGGCGGCGACGGCGAGCAACATCGGCAGCAGCGCGTACAGCGCCATCAGCACGCCGACGATGAACGGCGACGCGCCCATCGCCAGCGCATCGAGCGATACCGTCACGCGACTGCCGGCGAGCACCGCATGGTTCGCGATCCCGAGCGGGATCAGAATCGCAAGCGTACGCGAGTCGTGACCCGCGCCGCGGGTCACGGCTCCCGCCCCGCGGGCCGCCCCGCCGCAACACTTCTCTCGCGGCTCACGGAGCCGCTCGGGCTCGGCCTCCGCACCGCCGAGAAAAGCGCCGCACGCGGCGTCGGCCCCCGAACGCGACCCGCGATCGCTCGCATCCGCTTGCCTTCGGCACAGGGCCCCTGCTCGCCGCTCGCGCGTTCCCCCTGCTCAAGCTCACGGTGCCAACCGATCGATGGCCCAGAGACCTGGATGCGTGCCGCTGTGGCGATAGCGAATGCGGTCGTGCAGCCGCGACGGACGACCTTGCCAGAATTCGAGCTCGTCGGGCGCGAGCCGGTATCCGCCCCAATGCGGGGGTCGCGGAATGTCGTCACCATCGCGCTGGTATTGCGCTTCGATGGCTGCGAAGCGTGTCTCGAGCACGGCGCGTCCGGCGATCGGCTCGCTTTGCGGCGACGCCCACGCGCCGAGGCGTGCCGGGCGCGGGCGACTCGCGAAATACGTGGTCGATTCCGCCCCGTCGATCCTGTCGACCGGGCCCTCGATGCGGACCTGCCGCTCGAGCTCGGGCCAGAAGAACAGCAGCGCCGCGTGCGGGCGCGCGGCGAGATCGCGACCCTTGCGGCTCGTATAATTGGTGAAGAAGACGAAACCGCGTTCGTCGAAACCCTTCAGCAGCACGATTCGCGCCGAAGGCCGGCCGTCGGCGCCGGCGGTGGCCAGCGTCATCGCGTTGGGCTCCGGCACCTGTGCTTTGACCGCTTCGTCGAACCAGTGCTCGAATTGACGGAACGGATCGGGCGCAACATCGCGCTCGTCGAGCGTTTCGCGCATGTAATCGGTACGCAGATCGGCGATCTTCACGGAACGCTCGCCAAGGCGAGGGGAAGCGGACGAAGCAGCGCCATTCTACCGCGTGCCGCGTGCCGCGTGCCGCGATAGACGCGCCGCACCCGATAACCCTGCGCCCGCAGCAGCGCGAGCAGGCCCTGCTCGCCGTAGAGGTGCAGCGCCCCGACGGCGACGAACACGCGGCCGACACGCAACGGCAGGAACAGCCGATGCGCCATCAGGATCGTACGGTCTTCGACGAGGCGCCGCGTGAGCTCCGCGAGATGCGGCGCGATTTCCGGATGGAGCCTCCCGGGCTGCGCGTTGAGCGCCGCGAGCCGGGCCAGATCCCGGTCGAGCCACGCGGTGACGATCGCATCCTGGTCGCGCGTGAGCGCTTCCCGGTCCGCCAAAACCAACTTCACCAGCGCGACCTGCGTCGGCAGCGGGATCGCGTCGAATGTGGCGATCTGCTCCGCGGGCAACTCGAGGCCGATGATACGAAGCTTGCGCCGGATCGCCGTCTCCAGCAGCGCGTGGTCCAGCGTCTCGCCAGTATCGCCCGCCGAGGCTGGCCGTTCGGCGAGCTTGAGCAGGATCGCCCACGGCTTGAGGCGGCTGAGCGTCGCCTCGTTCGGCACGGCATCGGCGAGCGCGACACGGATCGCCGCGACCGTCGATGGGTCGAAGAAATCACCGAGCCTGCGCCCGTCGTCGAACTGCGCGGCCTCGAAGAACTCCGCGACGTCGCCTTCGCCTAAGCGGATCTCCATCGCGAAAGTCCGAGCGGTCGCGAACGCTTCGCGCACCGGTTCGGCGGGCGTCGCCACGCGCGGATCGCCGGAGTGCACGGTGCCGAAAACATAAGAGGGCGGAACGCCCCGCCTGTCCACGCGGAAGAGAAGGCCGCGGCTCCACGGCGCGCCCCGCTGCGCCCCGGCGCTGGTAGACAAGTCCGCCGCCTGAACGAGCTCCCCCGCGAGCCATGCGAGCAGCACACTCGCAACAACGACCTCGAGCAGGCGCATGGCCAGGGAAGTTCGGAGCTATTGCACGAACTTCTTTTCGTAGGCGGCGTTGATCCGCGCCAGCGTGCCGTCGACCCTAAGCGTCTCGAGCGCGTCCGACAGCGCCTTGACGGTCGCGCGGTCGGTCTGTGGATTGCACGCGAGATAGAGCGGCTGCTCGGCGGCGATGAACACGAGCTTGATGCCGATCACCCTGGCCACTTTCGCGATTTCGCGCGCCGAATAGAGCCCCGTGATCCAGAGATCGATGTGGTCGGGGTTGTCCGGCGGCAGGAGAAGCCGCGGCGGATTTTCACGGTCGTCGCGAACGAACTTGAGATTCGTGACGGCATTCTCGCGGAGGAAATCCCCCTTGGCATCCCGCGTTACCACACCGATCCGGTAGGGAGATATGTCCTTCAACGTCTTGATCGGTACGGCGAAGTCGCTCTTCCCGTACAGGGCCCACAGATTGGTTGCGATCGGACCGACCCAGAGGAACAGGCGCTCCCGGTTCTCGAGCCGGGCTGTCGAGAAGAGGCAGGTGTTCTTCTCGGCCTGCGCGCGAACGTACGCCGTGTCCCACGGCAGAACCTCGGTCCTGACCGGGATGCCGGCGCGGCTGGCAATCTGCTGGACGATCTCCGTCCCCGCGCCGATGAGCTTGCCGCCTTCGGTGTAGTTGAACGGCGGACTTTCCTCGGTCAGGAATGTAAGACCCGCCGCCAGCGCCGCCGGCGAGCACAGCGAAACAAGAATCACTGCGGCCCCAAAACGACGCAACGGTGTCATGGAGTTCCTGAATGCGCGGTTAAAAGGGTTCTATTGTGGCAACACGGCGCGGCGCTGCCAATCGCCGCGGGGTTCCATTGTCGGTGCCGATCCTCTCGGCAACCGACAGACGATTCTCGGGACGGTGCCCTGCCGGGTAGGGGCCCGGACTTCGGTCGCTCGCCGGCTGGGCCCGATGGTCTGGGGGGTGTACCCGTTGCTGGGCCGCGGCTACTGCGGGCCGTGTCGACATCCGGCTATCTCGGCCTCGCCTTGGGTGACCTCCACTGCCGTTGCCCTCATGACCGCTATCAAGATGGTCCATGGCGCGTCTCCTCGCTTGTCGTCGTACCGCTGGTCGGCGCATTCTTCGTCGACATCGCCGACGCCGTCACGATCCAGACCTTCGTGGGCCGGCTCGTCCGCTAAGCGCGTCCGCGATCGGGCGCCGCACCGGTGCGTCATGCTGTCGCCGAGCCAGTCCGAGTGCGGCCGATGCATTTGCGACGTCGCGCCACCCGCGCAACACGAGCGTGGTCCTCCGAGAAAAAACCGCTTGCAAGGGATTCCCTTCCCTCGGAATTGCGCTATAGTTGCCGCCGATGGAGCAGGAATAGCCGTGACAGGACGGTCTGCTTCAGAGTGTTCAGCGCTGTGTGTTGAGCATCTACTCATAGGAAGGAGAACTATGGCTACTGCCAAGAAAGCAGCAAAGAAGCCTGCCGCAAGAAGCCCGCCAAGAAGCCCGCGCGAAGAAGCCCGCCGCGAAGAAACCCGCCGCCAAGAAGGCGCCCGCGAAAAAGGCCCCGGCAAAGAAAGCCGCCGCCAAGAAGTCCACGGCCAAGCGCAAACCGAACGCCGCGTTCATGAAGCCGATGACGCCGTCGTCGGTGCTCGCCGCCGTCATCGGCGCGATGCCGATGCCGCGCACCGAAGTCACGAAGAAGATCTGGGACTACATCAAGAAGAACAAGCTGCAGGACGCGATCAACAGGCGCCTGATCAACGCCGACGAGAAGCTCCGCGCCGTGTTCGGCGGCAAGAAGCAAGGTATCGATGTTCGAGATGACGAAGCTCGTCTCGAACCATCTGAAGTAATCGAAGCGACGACCGTTCCCTTCACCAGGGAAATCGATCCCACGGCCGGCCGGGTACCCCCGCCGGCCGTTATTTTTCCGCGCGCAGCACCGCAAGCGCCTCCTGCGGACAAAAGAGGAGCGACGCGGTAGAGTTCCGTTTCGCAGCCGACCGCGCCGCGCGCCCGCTGTCAAACCGTCGCCCGATGCCTTTGCAAGAGCCCACGCCGCAGGCTGCGCCGATCGCGCCGCAGTTCCTGCGCTACGCCGGCGCCGGTGCGCTCGGCACCGGGGTCCACTATGTTGTCCTGATCGCGCTCGTACAGCTGGCTGGTGCTGGTGTCGTGGTCGCTTCGACAGCCGGCGCGATCGGCGGCGCAATCGTCAACTACGCGCTCAACCACCGCTATACGTTCGCGAGCCGCAGGGCGCATCGCACCGCGCTGCCCCGCTTCGCCGCCGTGGCCGCGCTCGGCGTGGCGCTGAATGCGGTCGTGCTCGCTGCCGTGCTCGCGCTCGTCGGGTCCACACTATCTTGTCGCACAGGTCGTCGCGACGGGCGCCGTGCTGTCCGCCGGCTATCCTCGCGAACCGCGCATGGACCTTCTGAGCTGCGGGCCGCCGCTATCCGCTCGACGCACGACGGTCGCCGTCCTTCGCTGTCGGTGGTCGTTCCGGTGTACAACGAGGAAGCCGTGTTGCCGGAGTTCCACCGGCGGCTTGCCGCGGCGCTCGATGGCGTTCCCGCCGATGCGGAAATCGTCTACGTCAACGACGGGAGCCGCGACGGATCGATGGCATTCCTCGTCCGGCTGCACGACGGCGACCCGCGCGTCGGCGTCGTCGATCTTTCGCGCAACTTCGGCAAGGAAGTCGCGATGAGCGCGGGACTCGACCACGCTCGCGGCGACGCGGTGGTCGTCATCGATGCCGACCTGCAGGACCCGCCGGAGCTTCTTCCCGACATGGTTGCGCGCATGGCAGGAAGGCTACGATGTCGTGCTGATGCGGCGTGCGAGTCGCGCGCAGGAAAGCTGGTTGAAAAAGGTGACGGCGCGCGCCTTCTATCGCGCGATCGGCAGCATCGGCACCGTCGACATCCCGGAAAACGTCGGCGATTTCCGGCTCCTGTCGCGACGCGCCGTCGAGGCGCTCGCCCGCTTCCCCGAGCGCAGCCGCTTCATGAAGGGCCTGTTCGCGTGGATCGGCTTCCCGCGCAAGGAGATCGTCTACGACCGCGACGGCCGCTACGCTGGCAAGACCAAATGGAACTACTGGCGGCTGTGGAACTTCGCGCTCGAGGGCATCACGTCGTTTTCGGTCGTCCCGCTGAAGATCGCGAGCTACGTCGGATTCGTCGACCGCCCTCGTTGCGTTCGCCTATGGCGTCGTTCGATCGGCAAGACTCTGCTGTTCGGCGACCCGGTCGCAGGCTATCCCGACGCTCGTGTCCTCGTGCTTTTCCTCGGCGGGCTCCAGCTGATGGCGCTCGGCATCATCGGCGAATACCTGGCCCGGATGTTCATCGAGGTCAAGCAGCGCCCGCTCTATCTTGTGCCAGGAACCTGCCACCCGCACGGCCGCTTCCGCGAGCGAGCGAGAGCGCCGCGCGCGCCCGGCAAGCGTAAATGGCAATCGCGCTCACTGCGCGCGAACGCCGCGGCCTCGTGTGGCTGTCGTCGGCCTCGCGATTGTGCGCCTCGCGACGCTCGGACTGTATCCGCTGATGGACTCGACGGAATCCCGATACGCCGAAATCGCGCGCAAGATGGTGGAGACGGGCGACTGGCTCACGCCGCAGTTCGATTACGGCGTGCCTTTCTGGGGCAAGCCGCCGCTGTCGACGTGGCTCTCCGCGGCATCGATGAAGGCGCTTGGCATCAATGAATTCGCAGCGCGGTTGCCGTCATTCGTGTTGCTCGTCGCATGCGGCGCCATCGTCGGCACGCTTGCCGCGATGCGCGGCGGCCGCGATCAGGCGCTGTGGACGCTTGCGCTGTTCGGCACGACCGGACTCGTCTTCATCGCCGCGGGCGGCGTCATGACCGACCCAGCGCTCGTCGCGGGCACGACGCTGTCGATGGCCGGCTTCTGGGTCGCGGTCGATGGCCCCGCAAGACATCGTCGAGCGGCCGGTATCGCGTTTTTCGCGGGGCCTCGTCGATCGGGCTGCTCGCAAAAGGCCCCGTCGCCGCCGTGCTGACGTTGCTGCCGACCGGCGTCTTTACGGTCGTGACGAGGCAATGGCGCGTCGTGTGGCAGCGGCTGCCGTGGGTCTTGGGAATCGCCGTTGGCGCTCGCGCTCGTCGGCCGTGGTACTGGGCTGCCGAGAACGCAACGCCGGGATTTCTCGATTATTTTCTCATCGGCGAGCACTGGAAGCGCTTCGTCGAGCCCGGGTGGGCGGGCGACCTCTACGGCGCCGCGCACGCGCGGCCGCGCGGGCTGATCTGGGCCTACTGGTTCGCGTCGGCACTGCCGTGGTCGATCGTGGCGATCGCCGGCCTCTTCCGCGCCGCGACGACGCAACGCGAAGCCGCTCGGGGGTTTTCCGCCGACCGCTGGCGGGTCTACCTGCTCGCATGGTCAGTGGCCCCGATGGTTTTCTTCACCGCGTCGGGCAACATCCTCGCGACGTACGTGCTGCCCGGATTGCCGGCGCTGGCGCTGCTCCTCGGCGACCTCTGGCATCCGGACACCGTCATCGCGAGGCCCCTGGGCCCGCCATGCGCACGGTCCTTGTCGCCGGCGCGATCGTCCCGATCGTCTTCGTCGCTGGCATCGCGGTGCTGCAGCCGCGCTTTGCCAACGTGCTGTCGCACAAGGCGCTCGTGGAACGCTTCGAAGCGTCGCGTGCCGACGGGCGGCTCATCTATGTCGGCCAGCGGCCGCCTTCGGCCGAGTTCTACGCGCGTGGCAAGGCGATCAAGGTTGCGAACCTCGCTGCGCTTTCGCCGTATCTCGCTGACGGCGTAACCGATTTCGTTGTGGTTCGCACGGACGATCTCGCCCGCGCAGCGCCGGCGCTGCGCGGGCGGTTGTTGCTCGTCGGCGATTTCGGCGAATACCGGCTGTTGCGCGAGCTGCGGTGATCAGGGAGCCCGAGAGGCTCCTAGGCCCCGGCCAGCATCGCCTTCGCGACCGCCGGCCGCGCCGCGAGCGCGGCGCCCCAGCGCGCGAGGTGCGGCATGTCGCCCGCCGCGTCAGCGAGTGCCTTGCGCACCGCGTAGATCGGATAGAGCGCGAAATCGGCGAGCGACAACTCGCCCGCCAGCCATTCGTTGGTGGCGAGCCGCGCGTCGGCAAGGCGGAACTGGCTCGTGAGACGCGCCTCGAACCACGCAACATTGGCGGGCGACTTGTCCGGAAGCAGCGTGCCGCTGAAGAAGATTCCCGTCGAGCTCGGTGCGCAGTCGGTGAGCGCCTGCATGAACCACTGGTACGCACTCACCCGTCGCCCAGCGTCCGCGGGAATGAAGCGGCCGGCCTTCTCCGCGAGATACATATCGATGGCGCCCGATTGGGCGAGCGTCAGCGGCGCGCCTCCGGGGCCGTCCGAATCGACGATCACCGGAATCGCGCCGGCGGGGTTGAGCTTGAGGAACTCGGGGTTCCGCTGTTCGCCTTTCGCAAGATTGACCTTGTGCAGGTCGTAAGCGAAGCCGCATTCCTCGAGGAGGATCGCGACGCGTTGGCCGTTCGACGTCTGCCAGGTGTAGAAGTCGATCATCGTCGCCTCAATCGGGTTTCGGCCGCTGCGGCCAGTCGTCGTCGTCCTCGAGAATCCGGATCACGCGCGTGCGCTTGCCGCCCCCGTAACGCTCCATCTGCACGAGGACCGGGAAGCGCGCGGCGAGCGCCGCCCGTGCGTCGGCCTCGTTCTCGAACGTGAGGATCCCGCCGTCGCCATTGCGGACGTCGCTCCAGATTCCTTTGTCGTCCTCGATCTCGATCTTGAACATCACGCGGGACGCGATTGGAGGGCCGCAATCCGCTCCTCGATCGGCGGGTGGGTCGAGAACAACGCCATCACGCCGCCCTTGTCCGTGATGCCGAAGCCGTGCATCGCCTGCGGAAGCTCGCCCGGCTCGAGCCCTCCAAGGCGGCGCAGCGCATTGATCATTGGCGAGGGCGTGCCCAGGAACTGTGCGCTGCCCGCATCCGCACGGAACTCGCGGCGGCGCGAAAACCAGGCGACGATCATCGATGCGAGAATGCCGAGCACGATCTGCGCAACGATGACGGTAATGAAGTATCCCGGTCCGTTGCCACGTTCGGTGCGAAACAGCGTCTTGTCGACGATCGACCCGATGATTCGCGCGAAGAACACGACGAACGTGTTTACGACACCCTGAATCAACGTCAGCGTCACCATGTCGCCGTTGGCGACGTGCGCGAGCTCGTGGCCCAGCACCGCTTCGACTTCCTCCCGGTTCATCGATTGCAACAGTCCGGTGGAGACTGCCACCAGCGCGGAATTCCTGAACGCGCCGGTTGCGAACGCGTTGGCCGGGCCTTCGTAGATCGCGACTTCCGGCATCCCGACACCGGCCTTCGCGGCGAGCCGGCGCACTGTTTCTACCAGCCAGACTTCGGCGTCGTTGCGCGGGGTTTCGATCACCTGCGCACCGGTCGACCATTTGGCCATCGACTTCGACATCAACAGCGATACGATCGCGCCGGTGAAGCCAACGACCGCCGAAAAGGCGAGCAGTCCGCCGTAGGAGATGCCCGTCTGCGCGTACATCGCCCGATCGAGCCCGAGCAGGCGCAGGACCACCGAAAGCACGAGGACGACGGCGAGATTGGTGACGATGAACAGAAAGATGCGCTTCATGGAGTGCTCCGAGCGGGAATGGCAGCGGGCGCCATCTTAGCGCACCCGCGAGCGAGCGTGGCACGCGAGGCGTAAGCCGAGCGAGCGCCCGATGGGCGCATCGCCGCGCGACCGGGCAGCGCCCGACAACCGTGGGCAACGCAGTCGCACCGCGTTTGCCAGCTGACGGCATGTAGCGAGCCCAAATAGTACATGGACGTACCGCGAGCAGCGACCCTCATGTGGCAATCGAGCACGACCAGGCGATCGGGATTCGCAGCCTATCTCGAGACGGGTTCTACGGCTTGGTCCAGGAATCGCGGAGCGTCACCGTGCGGTTGAACACGGGCTTGCCCGGCGCGTGATCCGCGAGGTCGGCCACGAAATAGCCGTGCCGCTCGAACTGGAACCGATCCTCGGGCGCCGCTCCCGCCAACGCCGCCTCGACGAACGCCGTTTGCACGCGCTTCGAATCGGGATTGAGATCGTCGAGATAGTTGCGCTCGACCGGTTCGGCTGCTTCGTCCTCGTCCTCGCCCGCAACAATCGTCGCGTGCGTCGCCGCGCCGGCGGCGCCGCTCTCGCCGCGCGCGCCCCACGGGTTCCTCGCACCGGGAAACGGCACAGCAAACAGCCGATCGTAGAGTCGCACTTCCGCCGGCACGGCGTCGGTCGCCGACAGCCAGTGGATGTTGCCCTTCACCTTGCGCGCGTCCGCGCCGGCGGTGCCGCTCTTGGTCTCCCGATCATAGGTGCAATGGACCGTGACGACATTTCCAGCGGCGTCCCGGTCCGCGCCGACGCACTTCACGATGTAGCCGTAGCGCAGCCGGACCTCGGACCCGGGCGCGAGGCGAAAATAGCCTTTTTGCGGCGTCTCGGTGTAATCGTCGCGCTCGATCCACAGCTCGCGCGAGAGCATGAGCTCGCGTCGGCCCTGCTCCGGATGTTGCGGGTGGTTGGGCGCGAAGCACGGTTCGCTCTTTCCCGCCGGATAGTTGTCGATCACGAGCCGGATCGGATCGAGCACGGCGATGCGCCGCGGCGCGCGCGCGTTCAAGTCCTCGCGCATGCAGTCTTCGAGCACGCCGATGTCGATCCACGAGTCGGACTTCGACACGCCGATGCGCTCGGCGAACAGATGGAAGCCTTCCGGCGTGAAGCCGCGGCGGCGCGCGCCAACGAGCGTCGGCATCCGGGGATCGTCCCAGCCGTCGACGTGTCCTCTGCCCACGAGCTCGATCAGCTTGCGCTTCGACAGCACGACATAGGTGAGATTGAGCCGTGCGAATTCGTACTGCTGCGGCAGCGGCCGCTCGAGCTCTCCGCCATCGGCGAGCTTCTCGATCACCCAGTCGTACAGCGGCCGGTGGTCCTGGAACTCGAGCGTGCAGATGGAATGCGTGATCCGCTCGAGCGCGTCCGAGATGCAGTGCGTGTAGTCGTACAGCGGGTAGACGCACCACTTGTCGCCGGTGCGGTGGTGCGAGGCATGACGAATCCGGTAGATCGCCGGATCGCGCATGTTGACGTTCGGGCTTGCCATGTCGATCTTGAGCCGCAGCACGTGCGCGCCATCCGCGAATTCACCCGCGCGCATTCGGCGGAAGAGGTCGAGGTTTTCGCCAACGGTGCGATCGCGGTGCGGGCTCGCCTGCCCCGCCTCGGTCAGCGTGCCGCGGAGCGCGCGCATTTCCTCGGCCGACTGACTGTCGACGTACGCGAGTCCCCGCTCGATGAACCACTCGGCGAAGCGGTAGAGATCGTCGTAGTAGTCCGACGCGTGGTAGAGATGCGTGCCCCAGTCGAAACCGAGCCAGCGGACGGACGCTTCGATCGAGTCTTCGTATTCGGTTTCCTCCTTCAACGGATTCGTATCGTCGAAGCGCAAGTGACAGCGGCCGTTGTTCTCGGCGGCGAGACCGAAATTGAGGATGATCGACTTGGCGTGGCCGTAGTGCAGGTACCCATTGGGCTCCGGCGGAAATCGCGTGACGACACGTCCGCCGTACTTGCCGTTACGATTGTCCTCGGCAATGATCGCGCGCAGGAAATGCGAGGCCGGCGCGCTGGATGTCGCCCCGTGCCGCGACGCCGGAGCCGATGGTTTCGACGGAGCTGCGGCCTCCGCATCGATCATTTCTTGCCGCAGTGCAACACTCGTTGTTGTTTGTTCATGAACAAGCGCCCCCATCGCCGCATTCTAACCGCGGGGCGCTTTGACGTCATCGGCCGTTTCCCAGTGCGCGGCGAACGTGCCTTCGAATCCCGCGCCAGACAAGGGTTTCGGAGCAATCGCCGTACACTGCTCGGACGGGTTGTCCACAAATCCTGTGGATAATAGTGTGCATATCTTGTACATTCGGCGCCTAAGTGGAGAACGGGCCGGTAATATTCTTGTCATGCCCAATTTCCACCCTGTTTTTTCAGTTTGTGAATCAGAGGCTTGTAATTTTTTCGCAGGGACGGTTTCAGCGGGTTTGCCGTCGATTCGAAAGAGCCCATCGGTGTGTCACTCGGTGCTGCCTGGAAAAGTTCGTCCTGGACAATTGAGCCGCTGCGCGCACGCTGTCAAGCCCAAGAGCCGGACGGCATGACCGTTTCCCACGCTCCCCAAGACGGCGGCGCCGTCGATGCGCTCCGCGTTGCCGGCCGTCCGGTTGCCGAGCAGGCACCCGCCGGCGTCGTCGCGGGTTCTCAGCCAGTCCTTCCGGTCTCGCTGGTGGTGAACTCGGCCCGACTTCTTCTCGAGCGTCACCTGGGCCTTGTTTGGGTCGCGGGGGAAATATCGAATTTCACGCGCGCGGCGTCGGGCCACTGCTACTTCAATCTGAAGGACGCGCAGGCGCAGGTTCGCTGCGTATTCTTCCGGAACAAGGCGCAGTTCGTCGAATTCGGACTTGGCAACGGACTTGCCGTCGAGGTGCGCGCCACCGCATCGATCTACGAAGCGCGGGGCGAATTCCAGCTCAACGTGGACGCGATCCGGCTTGCGGGGCGCGGCGCTCTCTACGAGCAGTTTGCTCGGCTCAAGGCAAGGCTCGAGGCGGCGGGCTGGTTCAGCGCGGAGCGCAAGCGCCCGCTTCCACGGTACCCCCTTGCGGTCGGCATCGTGACCTCGACCCGGGCGGCAGCGTTGCGCGACCTGCTCACGACGCTTCGAAGGCGGTGGCCGCCGCTGCGGGTGATCGTCTATCCGGCGCCGGTTCAGGGAAGCGGCGCCGCAGCTGGCATTGCCGAGGCGATCCGCGTCGCGAATGTCCGGCACGAGGTCGACGTGCTGATCGTCGCTCGCGGCGGCGGTTCGATTGAGGACCTGTGGGCATTCAACGAGGAAAGCGTCGCCCTAGCCGTCTTCGAATCGGCATTACCCGTGGTCTCCGGCATCGGCCACGAAACGGATTTCACGATTTGCGATTTCGTTGCCGACGCACGCGCGCCGACGCCCACCGGCGCCGCGGCGCTTGTCGTGCCGGATCGACATGCGCTTGCGCACCACCTGCAATCCATCGGGGGGCGTTGGCAGCGGGCAATGAAGCGCGTTCTGGAGACGCGAATGCAGCAGGTCGATGGTCTTTCCCGCCGCCTGGTGCATCCCGCATCGCGTCTCGCCCGGCAGGAGCGCGACACGCACGGGCTGGCCGCGCGGCTCGGCCGCGCAATGCGCCATCGACTGGCAATGGCGAGCAGCACGACGAGTGCGCTGGCCCACCGCTACGGGTGGCAGTCGAGGCAACCGCTGCCGCACGCGGCGCGCCTTGCCCGCGCGCGCGACGCGCTGCAGCGCGCAGCCCGCGCGATTGCCGAGCGCGCTCAGGTACGGATCGCGGCACTCGGCCAGAATCTCGCGCACCTCAATCCGCAGGCGGTGCTCGAGCGCGGTTACGCGATCGCCACCACGGCGGACGGCGCGATCGTTCAGGACGCGAACGAGCTTGCCGTCGGCGATGCGCTCGCGCTCGCGTTCGCACGGGGCAGCGCCGATGCAAAGGTCACGCGAGTGAGCGCGGCGGGCGAGGCGGCAAGGCCGAGCCCAGGCCCGAAGGGCGCGTCGCCGCGCGACCGAGCAGCGCCCGACGACTTGGCATCTCGGGTGAAATGACGGTGCGGAGGGCGGGTGAGCGCGGCGGGCGAGGCGGCAAGGCCGGAGCCCAGGCCCGAAGGGCGCGTCGCCGCGCGACCGAGCAGCGCCCGACGACTTGGCATCTCGAGTGAAATGACGGTGCGGAGGGCGCGATTCGGCTGCACGGGGCGCCGCTCACGCCTCGTCGGGATCTGGATCGTCGATGGCCGCCCCGCCGCGGTGGTCGGTGGCGACATCGCGCGGCGCCGCCGCCGCGATCTTCGGCGTCGCGACGACGACATCGGCGTTCTGCGCGCGATGGCGCAAAGCATGGTCCATCAGGACGATCGCGAGCATCGCTTCCGCGACAGGTGTCGCACGGATGCCGACGCACGGATCGTGGCGGCCATGCGTATTGACGATCACCGGATTTCCCGCCTTGTCGATCGACCGGCGATCGAGGCGGATCGATGACGTCGGCTTCACCGCAAGACTGACGACCACGTCCTGCCCGGTCGAAATGCCACCGAGGATGCCTCCCGCATTGTTCGACAGGTACCCCTGCGGCGTCATTTCGTCCGAGTGCTCGGTCCCGCGCTGCGCGACACTCGCGAACCCTGCACCGATCTCGACGCCTTTCACCGCATTGATGCCCATCATCGCGGAGGCGAGGTCGGCGTCCAGGCGTCCGTACACGGGCTCGCCCCAGCCCACCGGCACGCCGGTCGCGATCACCGTGATTTTCGCGCCGCACGAATCGCCCGACTTGCGCAGCGCGTCCACGAACGCCTCGAGGTCGGGAACGATCGACGCGTTGGCGACGAAAAACGGATTCGCGTCGACATGCGAGCCAATCCTCGAACGGGATGACGTTCGGACCGAGCTGAGTGAGGTGACCGCGAATGGTCACGCCATAACGCTCGGCAAGCCACTTCTTCGCGATCGCGCCAGCCGCGACGCGCACCGCTGTCTCGCGCGCGGACGAGCGGCCACCGCCGCGATAGTCGCGAATCCCGTACTTCTGCCAGTACGCGTAATCGGCATGACCGGGGCGAAACGTGTCGGCGATCGTGGCATAGTCCTTGCTGCGCTGGTCCTCGTTACGGATAACGAGCGCAATCGGCGTTCCCGTCGTTCTTCCCTCGAAGACTCCCGACAGGATTTCGACCGTGTCGGATTCGCGGCGCTGCGTCACGTGGCGCGAGGTGCCAGGCTTGCGACGGTCGAGCTCGCGCTGGATGTCGGCTTCGCAGAGCATCATGCCCGGAGGGCAGCCGTCGACAACGCAGCCGATCGCAGGACCGTGCGATTCGCCGAACGAGGTGACGCAGTAGAGCGTACCGAGCGTGTTGCCTGACATGGGCTTCGCGCCCGAAGACGATGGTGAGCGGCGGGGGGAGACGAGCCGAGTGTAGCACAGCGATTCGAAGCGGCCGCGATGACGGTGCGGCCGATGCGTGTCGCGGATGCGTCTCGCGTGCGCGGCGGCCAACGCCTAGAATGCTCGCGCGCCGTCTCGAGCGACAACTCCATGGCGACCGATCCAATTCTCGATGCCGTTCCGGCGATTCCCGCCGCGTTGATCGGCCGCTTGCGCAAGGCGCATGCGATCGCCGTGCTTACCGGTGCCGGCATTTCGGCGGAGTCCGGCGTGCCGACTTTTCGCGACGCGCAGACCGGCATGTGGGCGAAGTTCGATCCGCTGGAGCTCGCCACGCCGGACGCGTTCCGGCGCAACGCCAAGCTGGTCTGGGATTGGTACGCGTGGCGGCGCGAGCTGATCGGCCAGGCCAAGCCCAATGCGGGCCATCGTGCGCTCGCTGCGCTCGAGCGCGTCGTGCCCGGACTCCTCGTGATCACGCAGAACGTCGACGGCCTGCATCAGGCGGCCGGCAGCACCCGCGTCGTCGAACTGCACGGCAATATCCAGCGCGTCAAATGCTCGCGCGAAGGTACGATCGTCGACGAGTGGGACGATTCGAGCCCGCGTGAAGCGCCGCGCTGTGCCCACTGCGGCGCTTTCCTGCGGCCCGACGTGGTCTGGTTCGAGGAGACGCTGCCTGACGATGCGCTCGCCCGCGCCGAACGTGCGGCCCGCGATTGTGACGTACTGCTCGTGATCGGCACGACCGCCGAGGTGTACCCGGCCGCGATGCTGCCGACGTATGCGCACCACCACGGCGCCGCGATCGTCGAGATCAATCCGAATCCGACGCGCCTCACCCCCCGCGTCGACTTTGCGCTGCGCGGACCCTCCGGCATCGTGCTGCCGGCGCTCGTTGCGGACGTGTGGCCGGAAGCGACGCTGCCTTCGTGATCGGCGGCGCTCAGTCCGGCGCTTTCGGCGAATCGGCGTCGGCGGCCGGCGCGGAACCCATCTCCCGGGACAGGCGCCACGCCATCCACCCCAGGACTGCGGCAGCGAGCGCGAGACTCGCCCACAGCAGCCAGCGCTTCGCGTCGATCGGCTCGCGCATCCGTTGCATGCCGCCGAGCGGCACCGGCGCTCCCGGCCGCGCGACGCCGAGGTTCGCGGGCAATCCTTTCGCGGCGTCGTATCCCGGCAGGAGGGTGGCGATCGGCAAGGCGCCGGGTGCTGCAGTGCGACTCCCATAGGCGAGAACGAACGGTGCTCCGCCGCGCGCCGCGAACAGGATCTCATTGGGCCGCCAGCCGAACGAGACGCGCGGCGCCTCGCGGCCGAGCCCACCTGAGCGCAAGTCGATGCGCAGCAGCCAGTAGCGTTGCCCGTGGGCGGAGACCGCGAGTGGCGCATCGGTGACATCGCCACCGGGTTGCTGCAATCGGTAGAAGACCGTCGACGCGATCGGTTGCCACGCGTCGCTGGCCGACGCACGCGCGAAAAGCTGTGCCGGAACGACGGAGTTGAGCTGAGCGAGATTCACGGCGATGCGATCGACGGGAAACGGACCACCCAGATCGCAGGCGAAGTCGCCCTCTGCGCCTGCGGCCGGCGTACACACGGCCTCGCGCCAGAGCCTCGCGGCCTCGAGCGCGCGATCGCCGAACTCGCCGCTGACCACGGCGAATCCCATCGCCGGCTGGCCCGGCGTCCACGACAACCGATAGTAGGCGGCCTTTGTCGGCGCAAATTCGACCCGGTCGCGAATCAGGCGGCGGCCGGCGTACTCGAGGTTGACGAGCGTCGCGTCGGCGACGACGGTTCGCCACGCGGCGAGATCGTCGCTCGCATCGACGCGCAAGTGTATCGTCGCCGGTCCGGCGACGGGCAGCGCGAAGACGAGCGCCGTCAGCGCCTCCTCGAGCGCACTTGCATCGAGCACATAACCGCCCAGCACCCGGTCCTCGGTTGCACCGGCGTCGCGTGCTGCGACGGCGATCGACGTCGCGGTTCCCTTGCGGACGATGCTGAGGGCGACGCCCGCGGCATCGCCGCGCCGCGAGTCGACGTAGAGCGGAAACTGCGCCAGCGCTGCGGCCGGCCGTTTTTCGCGCAGCGCCGGCGGTTGAGGCAGCCACGCGAACGGCACGAGTGTCCCCTCGGCGTTGAACAACCGCACGTCGGCGAGATCGCGGTGCGCAACGCCGTCATAGACGTCGGCGGGAAGCGCGAGGCGGTAGAACGCGCTTTGGCCCTCGGTCACGAGATTAATGCCGGAGGCGTAATCCGACGGCGCCTCGGCGTGCGCGAGGCTCGCGGCGAATGCGAGCGCGACGGCAGGGCGGATCATCATCGTACGTCCTCCGGGCGCCGCGGGGGAACGGGCGCGAGATAGCCGATCAGCAGCAGGAGCAGGCCGACGCCTATGAACGAAACGATCCGCGTGACCGTTCCCACCTGCGACAGCTCGACCGCGAACAGCTTGGCGACGACGACGCCGAGCAGCGTCGCGCTTGCCATCCACGGCGCGCGCCACTGCCGCCGGTTCGCGTAAACCATCGTCGCCAAGGCGATCGACGACCACAGCAACGACAGGACCGCCTGAACGAGCGTCGAGCGCCACAGCGCGTGCGCAGTGTACGGAACGTCGAACCAGAAGTGGATCGTGCGCAGCGCGACGGCATTGATCCACAGGAAGGCGAGGGCGCAAAAAACGGCGGCGAGAGTGCCCTTCGGCAACGAATCGAAAACGCCCGGATCGTCGCGCCGGACGCGGACGATCCACGTCGCGCACGCGAGGAACACGATCGCCTGCGTCAGGTCCAGCGGATTGAAGAGCGGCACGTACGCAAGCGGCGCCGGATCGCCGTCGCCGTGAACGTTGGCCGCGAACGACCAGAGCGCAAGCAGCGCGACGACCGGAATGGCACCCAACACGAGGTAACCGCGCCGATGCGTGGCGATCGGCCAGAGATTTCCGAAGGCAAGCAGCGAGACCGCCGCGACGCCGAGCGCGGGGACGACGCCCCACGGTGCCATGCTCCAGACGCCGTGACCATAAGAGATCCGGCTGCCCACCCACGCGGTCTCGTGCGCCGCGATCAGCAGCGCGAGCCAGAGGAGTCCAGCGTGCCAGGTCTCAACGGACAACGCATCGGTCGTGGGTGGCCGATCGAACCACCGAAGCAGCGCGACGACAGCCGCGACAGACAGCGGCCAGGCGACAGCGCCGCCGTGCGCAAACAGATGCAGGTCGCTCTCCCAGTTGCGGGCAATCGCAACAATCGCGAGGGCGAGAAGCGCCGGCAGGACCAAGAGCGCCGGCACGCGCGAAGCCGGCCAGCGCAATCGCCGCTCTGCGATGGCGAAGAGGACGGCAGTCGCGGCGAGGAATACGACGAATGCGGGGAGCCGCACATCGACTGCAACGAAGCGTTCGATCTCGCGCCAGCCGGCAACAACCCACCACAGCGTACCCCACGCCAGGGCCAACGCGGCGATTTTTCGCTCCGCATTCGGAACGCTACCGTGGCTTCGCTCCAGCAGCCATGCGCTGTAGAGGCCCGCGAGCGCGACCAGGACCGCGCCGACATACGCGCTGTTGACGATGGGAATCGCAGCGGGCGTTGCCGGCGGCGCCCATAGCGAGAGTCCGAGCATGAAGGCGGCGCCCGCACCGACCTGCAGCAGCAGGCCGAAGACGCGGACGATCGCCCGCTGCTGGCGGACGCCGGCCCAGAGAATCGCAGCACCCTCGACCGCCCATGCCGCCGACGTCCAGCGCGCGTCCATTCCGAGCGGAATCGCCAGCGTCGCGAAGACGACGCCGAGGGCCACGAACGATTCGATCAGCAGACGGATGTCGTCGCGGCGGCGATTCCAAAGAATCCTCGCGACGACGAGATAGAGCGCGCCCATTGCCAATGCGCTCCACGCCATCGCATACTCGATGTCACTGACGAGCGCGCTCTGCAGCCCCGCGGCGGCGAGCGGCGTGCCGAACACGAGGCCCGCGTCGACGTAGTGGCGCACTTCGACGGATCGGCGAAGCGCATAGAGGACGGCGAGTGCGACATAGAAGAGGAAGAACAGGACGAGAAACGGCTCGGTGGTCGCGAAATTTTCGGGCCGATAGCGGGTTACTCCCCAGAACGCCCCAACGAGGAACGTGAACGCGAACCCCAGCAGGTTGAGCGGACGCCACGCCTTGAACCATGCGATGCCCGAGGATGCCGACGTTTAGCAGCGCGTAGTAGCTGAAAAGCAGCACGTGGTTGCCGGTTTGGCTCGACGTCAGGATCGGCGCCAAGAATCCGCCGACGACTGCGAGCGCTGCCAGAGAGATCGCGTCCTGGCGCACGGCAAGCCAACTCGAAAGCGCCGAGATCCACAGCAGCAGGAGAAAGGCAGCGACCGGCGAGACGAGGGCGTACAGGTGTAGCGCCGCAAACACCGTGAGATACAGCACGCCCACCCCGCCGCCTTGCAGCACCATCGCGTACGCCCGTCGCGCGCGCCGCAGCCGCCAACCGAGGACGAGCAGCGCGACGCCACCGAGCGCGACGCCGGCGAGACGCACGGAGATGGGCACGTAGACGTGCTCGACCGCGTACTTGAGCAGGAAGCCGACGCCGATGAACAGCAGGAGAACGCCGATGCGCGCAAGCGTATTGCCGCCGACCATCCATGCCCACAGCGGATTCGGCGGAACCGGTGCTGCAGATCCTCCGCCGCCGTCGTACGCATCGAGCGTCGCCGTTCCATTCGCAGCTGCCGCCGCCGCGCCGCCTGGCGCCGCGTCCGCCTCGAGCGACAGCGGCGGCGCCGTACCACCGGGGGCGCGGACGAATGCGTCGTCGCTCGCCAGCGCCGAGACCGGCGGCAACGGATGCGACGGCGGCAGCATTTGTGGCGAAGACGATTCAATCGCTTCTACTCGCGGGGCTCCGCTCACTGTCACAGGCCCCGGCATAGCGTCAGCGGTGGCCGACGCGACGGCTTCACCGCCGGCGCGAAGCGCGCGCTCGAGTTCGCCCACGCGTCTTTCGAGCGCCGCCACCTTGTGCGCCAGCGCATCGTCTCCTGCAGGCGCGCTCGCCCGAGCGATGACGACGGTCGGACCCGCACGACGTTGCACGTCACGCTCCCGCCGGCTCGCGATCACTGCGCCCACGAAAAACCCTGCAAAACCGCCGATCGCCGCACCGGGGCTGCCGAAAGTCGCACCCCCGAGCAATGCCCCGACGATGAGACCGATCAATGCCGCCATCGTGCTCTCCCTCCCGCCCGCGCGGGCGCGACGACTCCGCGACTACTTACGATCCCCGCGCAGTGCCAGCACTGTCCCCTGCAAGCCGTCAAGCGTCACGCGCTCGGGCGGCACCGGCGGCGCCGCAACCAGTGCAATGCGCGAGAATATCCCGCGCAGGCGCCGCATCGCCTTGCCCTGGTGCGAGCGGCTGAAGAAGCTGCCCCACAGCCCGCGCAAGGCGAGCGGCACGACGGGCACCGGCGTCTTTGCGAGAATCTCCTGCACGCCGGGACGGAACCGATTGAGCTCCCCCGTTTCGGTCAATCTACCCTCCGGAAAGATTCCGACGATTTCGCCTGCGCCGAGGGCCTTCGCGACCTCCGCGAACGCCCTGCCCTTCATGGCGGCGTCCTCTTTCGCGGGCGCGATCGGGATCGTGCGCATCGTGCGGAAGATGAATGACAGGAGCGGGATCGCGAAAATCCGGTGGTCCATCACGAACCGGATCGGTCGCCGCACGCATGCCGCGATGACGACGGCGTCGACGTAGCTCACGTGGTTGCAGACGAGGATGCATGGGCCTTCGTCGGGAATGTGCTCGAGCCCTTCCTTGTCGACGCGGTAGAACGTGTGGACGAGAAGCCAGGCGAGGAACCGCATCAGGAACTCAGGCACCAGCGTGTAGATGTACAGCGCCACCGCGGCGTTCAACAACCCCACGACGAGGAACAGTTCGGGGATCGTCAGCCCCGACTTGAGCAGGCCGATGGCGACACCCGCAGAGGCGACCATGAACAGCGCATTCAGGATGTTGTTCGCGGCGATGATCCGCGAGCGATGCGACGGCGCCGACCGCGACTGGATGAGCGCATACAGCGGCACCGTGTAGAAACCGCCGAAGGCGCCGAGCATCAGCACGTCGAAGAGCACGCGCCAGTGGGCGCCTTGGGCGAGAAACGTCGCAACGTCGCCGTCGGTCTGCGGCGTCAGGTGGCGGGTGCCGAGCCAGAGGTCCACGGCGAACAGCGTCAGCCCGATCGAGCCGAACGGTACCAGCCCGACCTCGACCTTGCGCCCCGACATGCGCTCGCACAGCAGGGAACCGACGCCAATGCCGACCGAGAATACCGCCAGGAGCAGGGTGAACACGTGCTCGCCGCCGCCCAGCACGTCGCGCGTGAACGCCGGCAGCTGCGCGAGGTAGATCGCGCCGTAGAACCAGAACCACGAGATGCCGAGCATCGCGCGCCACACGACGATGTTCTCGTGCCCGATGCGCAGATTGCGATACGTCTCGGAGACCGGGTTCCAGTTGAGCGACAGGTCGGGGGCGACGGCGGGGGTGAGGGGGATCGCGCGGCTCGTGAGCCAGCCCACCGCGGCGATGACGAGCACCAGGGCGCCTGCAGCGAGCAGGCCATGCGGCTTCATCGCAACGATCAGCCCGCCGGCAATCGTGCCCAACAGGATGGCAACGAAGGTCCCCATCTCGACGAGGCCGTTGCCGCCGGTCAATTCAGAGGTAGACAGATGCTGCGGCAGGATCGCGTACTTGACGGGGCCGAACAGCGTCGAATGGATCCCCAGCAGCGCGAGCGCCGTAAACAGCAGCCACACGCTCTGCTGCCAGAAGCCGATTGCACCGATCGCCATGATCGCGATCTCGAACAGCTTGATCCAGCGAATGAGGCGCGACTTCTCCAGCTTGTCGGCGAGCTGCCCAGCCGTGGCTGAGAACAGCATGAACGGCGCGATGAAGACGGCACCGATCAGGTTGACGATGGTCGCCGCGTCGAGCTGTAGCGAGGCCGCCGCTTCGAAGGTCACGAACACCACGAACGCGTTCTTGAACACGTTGTCGTTCGCGGCGCCGAAGAACTGGGTCCAGAAGAACGGAGCGAAACGGCGCTCGCGGAGCAAGTCGAACTGGTTGGGTGCGTGCATGGCGCGTTGCCGTCAGATGGGGTTCACGAAAAAGGGCCGAGTCTCGAACACCGTGCGCCCGAAACGCTTCCCGCCGGCTTCGACGCTGCGCTTCAGCACGAAATCGAACAGCAGCGCGTTGTATTCGCGGATTTCCCGCAATACCGGAACTGCCTCCGGCGCAAGCAATCCCCGCTCGGCGATAAGATCCGGCGAGACGAGCGGCAGTATGCCCGGCAACGGATAGTCAGAGCCGTTGAGGAGCCGCGGATGCCAGTCGCCGCGCAGGATGAGTTGCGCCAGCGCCTCGATGCGATTCCCCTGCGTGACCGCGGAAATGTCGCCGAACACGCGCCCATGATGCGCCGGGGAATCCATCAAGCGCGCGAAGAGCGCGAAGTTGGCGACGATCGGCCCTGTCGCGCCGCGATCGAGGTCACGCCCGGCACCGAGCGACGCACAATGCGCGACGACGACGCGCACGCCGGCGTCGAGGGGCCGCCGGAGCCGCAGCGGATTGCCGAGCGCCTCGTCGTGGCCGCGCACTGCGCGTTCGTCGCCGGCGTGCGAGATCAGCGGCAGACCGAGCGTCACAAGATGCCGGTAGAAGGCGTCGCAGCGGGATGACGCAGGATCGATCCCCTGCGCGGACGGGAGCCATTTGACCGCGCGTGCGCCGTTCGCCGCGGCCCAGTCGAGGCGCGGCAGCGCGTCCTTCGCGTGCGGATGAACCGATGCCGCCCATTCGAAGCGCGCGGGATCGCGCGCTGCGATCGCGGCCGCATAGGCGTCGGGGACGTAGAACGTCGACTGATCCTCGAGTCGTGTCCCGGCGTCGTCGCGCGCCCAGTCGAATGCGAGAAGCAGGAGCTTCGCGCCGGCCGGCAGCGCCATGCACTGATTCTGCAGTCGGTCGACGACGCTCGCGTCGACGTGGCCGGGCGAATCGTGGACGCATCCTGCGTTGAGATAGAACAGCCGCTGCACGAACTGCTGCGGACGCAGAAGCGTTTCCATCGCGGGATTGAACCAGAGCCCGCTTCCCGAATCGCCGTTGCCGAACAAATGGCAATGGACGTCCCAGCACTTCGCGGTGTCGAGATCCTCCCACGCGCGCGCCAGCAACGAATGCGAAGCGAGCGCGGCGGGCAGCGCCGCTCGGCACCCGTTGAATAACCCCTCGCGCCACGACAGATCGCAGCCGGAAGCCAATGCTCCAGCAATGCTCGAGAGGAAGCCGCGGCGGTTCATGCCGTTACGGACGTCCGGGACGAGGACCCGGTCCGGGCCTCGGCGCGAACGGCGGCAACCGCTGGATCAGCGGCGAGCGTGGCGAACATCCATGCACACATGGAAGCCCCGGGTTGGTCAGTGCCGATTCAGATATTCGAGCACGGCCGTCAGCGCAGCGCGCAGCGCGCCGGGGTCGGGCCAGTACCAGACTTCCTTGCCGATCTTCTCGCTTTGCAGCACGCCCGCAGTGCGCAGCACCTTGAGATGATGGGCGACCGCGGAGCGCGAAAGCGTCGATGCCCCGACGATCTGGCCGACATTGAGCCGCTCGCCCGGCTCGAACATCAGCAGGATGCGCTGCCGGTGCGCGTCGCCCAGCGCAACGAACATCGCGGCGGTATGACGCCAGGCGCGCGGGATCGCCTTTGCATAGCTTGGTCTCATAAGGATGTCCCGGCGGGACGTTCGAGTTATGACTAATAGACTAGTTATATGGTTATGTAGTGTAGCGTTGTCCGAACGCTTGTCAACCGATACGAACGGCCGACGGCGTTTCGGCCGACGAACGGTTAAGCTGGCCTGCCGGGCATTTCGGCAGCCGCCGGCGCCGTCGGATGCAGGCCGCCGCTGCCGGTCCGGGCCAAGCTACAATGTGCCATCGCCCTCATTGCCGCACGAACGCGGCGCCCGCTCCGTTCAGATCCGGTCCGCCCACGCCACGGCGAATTCCCGATGCGCCAGTACCTCGACTTCATGCGGCACGTCCGCGACCACGGCCACCGCAAGGCGGACCGGACCGGAACGGGCACGCTATCGGTGTTCGGCTATCAGATGCGCTTCGATCTCGCCGCTGGCTTCCCGCTGCTCACGACGAAAAAGGTTCATACCAAGTCGGTCATCCACGAATTGTTGTGGTTTCTGCGCGGCGAGACGAATGTGCGCTCGCTGCAGGCCGTCGGCGTCTCGATCTGGGATGAATGGGCGGACGCCAACGGCGAGCTCGGACCGATCTATGGCTATCAATGGCGGAGCTGGCCCGCACCCGACGGGCGACACATCGACCAGATGGCGAACGTTCAGGCCGAGATCCGCAGGAATCCGGACTCGAGGCGCCTCATCGTATCGGCATGGAACGTCGCGGACATTCCGCGGATGAAGCTGCCGCCGTGCCACCTGCTGTTCCAGTTCTACGTTGCCGGCGGGAAGCTTTCGTGCCAGCTCTACCAGAGGAGTTGCGACATCTTCCTCGGTGTCCCGTTCAACATCGCGTCGTACGCGTTGCTGACGCACCTGGTCGCACAGCAATGCGACCTCGGCGTCGGTGATTTCGTTTGGACCGGCGGCGACTGCCACCTCTACCTCAACCACCTGGACCAGGTGGCGACTCAGCTCGCGCGCACGCCGTATCCACCGCCGAAGCTCGTCATCCGCCGCAAAGCCGAGACGCTGTTCGAGTATCGGTTCGAGGACTTCGAGATCGCCGACTACCAGTGTCACCCTGCCATCAAGGCGCCGGTGGCGGTGTAAGCGGCAGGAGCAAGGTTGCCGCCGGGCCCGCGAGCACAACCCATTGCGTGCAGTCGCGGGAACGTGGGCGGCGAACGGGGGCGATGCTCAACGGAGTGGGATGGCTCGCTTCGTTGGAAAGCCTCGGAGCAGGCATCAAAAAAAAGCCCGCCGGGAGGAAGATAGCGGGCAAGGGGGATTCTGTACTGTGCCGGAGCCGTATCGCCCCCGGGTCTCGAAGCCTCGGTCGCGGCTCCGTGTTGCGTTTCGTTGCGTCGAGCGGCGCCCTCCGTCAGTAGACGCTTCGCGCCGCGCTGATTCGATCGGCGAGCGCATCGAGGGCTGCTTGTTGCGACGGCGTCAACGACTCCTCTCCCCGTTCGACGATGGCGTCGTCCGCCTTCGACGATTGGCTCGCAAGCCAATGTTGCGCAAGTTCGGGCGAGAAGGAGTCCATGACCTCTAGTCGATTCGCATGCCCTTTTGCTTTCTGGTAAGCAAACGACATGCCATTCGATTCTGGCCGGCGAGGAAATTGCAGCGCTCCAACCGATCTCGCCTGTGACGGACTCTGTCGCCTCTCGAGGTTCGCAAAGCGGCGGCCCGAAGGCATTGGGCTCAATTTGTCGCATTCCGCCGACAGCCACTCGCGGCAAAAGCATTAAGTATTTGCTTTTCAACAATATTGTATGTCTCTTTTCGACGACAATCGCTGTGGCAATTATGCAATTTGCGGCAGAAAAAATGACAGTGGAATTAGCGGCCATGCGGCGTCCGCGTGCCAAGCCGCTGCGTGGACCGTCGCGAACGCTGGACGACTCGCCGCCCACGGGGCGCCAAGGAAAATTGCGATTCGGAGGCTGGCTGCCGTCGTTGGGCGCCGCGGTCCGCACCGGAATGTCAGCGCGACCGGACTAGGAAGTCTTGCCTTCCTTGAACATCGCGGGCTCGAGCCGATGTCGCTGAAGGAGCTTGTAGAACTCGGTGCGATTGCGCTTCGCGAGCAGCGCCGCCTGCGTCACGTTGCCGCCGGTGATCTTCAGCAGCCGCACCAGATAGTCGCGCTCGAACTGCTTGCGGGCTTCCTCGAAGGGAACAAGAGCGCTCGCGTCCTCCTGCAGAGAGCTCTGGACAAGGGATGCCGGAATCACGCTGGTTGTCGCGAGCGCTACCGCCTGCTCGAGAAGATTCAGCAACTGGCGGACGTTTCCGGGCCACGGTGCCGCGACCAGCAATGCCATCGCGTCGGGGGCGAGCGTGGGCACCGGCCGCTTGTAGCGCTCGGCGAGCTTGCGCAGGAAATGCGTGGCGAGGAGCGGAATATC
This sequence comes from uncultured beta proteobacterium, assembly GCA_963733985.1. GTDB lineage: Bacteria > Pseudomonadota > Gammaproteobacteria > Burkholderiales > Casimicrobiaceae > CAIWHR01. The sequence continues at coordinate 208,730 of CAVTFF010000025.1, forward strand.
CTCGCGCCGATCGGCGAGGCCGGGCAGCTTCAACGAGACCACGTTGAGGCGGTAATAGAGATCCTCGCGGAAATGCCCCGAGGCCTTCTGGGCGTCGAGGTCGCGGTGGGTCGCGGAGATCACGCGAACGTCGACCGGGATCGACTGCGTTGCCCCGACCGGCCGGACCTCGCCCTCCTGCAGGACGCGCAACAGCTTGACTTGCAGCGCGAGCGGCATGTCGCCGATCTCGTCTAAGAAGATCGTTCCTCCGTCGGCGGCCTGGAACAGCCCCTTGTGGGCCTGGACGGCGCCGGAAAATGCGCCGCGGGCGTGGCCGAAGAGTTCGGATTCGAGCAGCGGCTCGGGGATGGCCCCGCAATTGACGCCCACGAACGGCTTGTCCCCGCGCGGGCTCGCACGGTGAATCGCCCGCGCCAGCAGCTCCTTGCCGGTGCCCGACTCGCCATAGATCAGCACGCTCGCATCGGAATCCGCGACCAGCCGGGCCTGCCGCAGCAGGTCTTCCATTTGCGGACTGCGCGTGATGATCCCGGAGCGCCATTCGCCGGAACCCTCCTGGACATCGGTCGGCGCGTCGCCTGCGAGGCGCAGCGCCGAAGCAACCATCTGCAGCAACTCCTGGCTGTCGAAGGGCTTTGTCAAGAACCCGAAGACGCCGCGCTGAGTCGCAGAAACGGCGTCGGGAATCGTGCCATGCGCCGTCAGGATGACCACGGGGAGCGCCGGATGCTGGCGGTGAATCGCTTCGAACAGTTGCAGCCCGTCGATGCCGGGCATCCGCAAATCCGTGATGACCGCACCGGGGCGCGCGACGGCGAGCGCCGCGAGCGCCGTCTCGCCGCTGTCCGCCGTGCGCACGCGATAACCCGCTGACGTGAGGCGCAAGCTGATGAGCTTGAGGAGGTCCGGGTCATCGTCGACCAGGAGGATGTCGCCGGTCTGCATGGTCTTCCCGCCTCGCGATGTGTCAGCGGCCGCCACCACCACCCCCGCCGCCGCCCCCGCCGCCACCCCCGCCGCCGCTGCCGCTGCCGCTTGCGCCTCCTCCGCCTCCGCCTCCGCCGCCACGGACCCGATCGCGAAGCAGGCTGCGTTCGACGTTGCGCAGCGCCTCGAGCTTCTGGATGGCCGCGTCGGCCTTCTGTTGCTCGTCGCGTACCGCGCGCTGCCGCTCGGCAATCTGCGCCTGCAGAAGCGCGGCCACCTGCTTCACGGCGGGCGAGCCCGGGCTGCTCTTGGCGACGTTCTCGAGCAATTGCATCGCGCGCAGATCGTCCTGCGGCGAAGTCTTCACGTACGTGTACAGAACGGCGAGGCGCACGCGGTTCGCATCCGTCCGCTGGCGTGTCAGTCCCTGGGTCGCACTGGCGAGCTCGCGCCGCACTTCATCGGCGGACAGCGTGCCATAGCGTTGCAGATCGGCAAGCAGGTCGAGGACTTCCACCGTGTCGGCGGGCGGCGTCGACGGCGTGGGCGCGGGCGCCGGGATCAGATCCTCCTGCGGTGGCGGCAGAGGCTGCGGCGCCGATCGCGCAGGCTCGGGGGCCGGCCAGAGGGGGTTCGACCGGCTCGATCGGCGGATACTCGATCATCGGCACAACGGGCGGCGTGACGACCGTCGGCTCCTCGTCCTCTTCCGGTTGCGCGGGAGGCGTCGCGCAGCCAACCAGCGCTGCCATCACGACGGCGAGTGCGAGCCACGCGCGTCCGCTCATCCGCGCCCTCCGGACGGGCAATGAAAATTGCCGAGCGCACGGTCGTCGGGCGCCGCCCGACCCTTCGGCCCTGGCTCCTTAGGCTCGCCGGCCTCACTCGCTCGCCCCCGCAATCGTGATCGGCGCGTTCGCTGAGGCAACCCGCGCGGCGAGGCTCTCGCCGCCGATTGCGAGCGGCAACCACAACCGGAAACACGCGCCACGCCTGCCGTCCGGACGGTCGAGCACCTCGATGCGCCCGCCATGCGCAAGCGCGTATTCGCGCGCGATCGCGAGACCGAGCCCCGAGCCCTTTACGCGTCCGCCCGCGGGAGGCTTGCCCTGATAGAAGGATTCGAAGATGAGCTGCCGCTCGTCGCGGTCGACGCCGTGACCCTCGTCGATCACGTCGAGGACGGCGAAACCCCGGTCCTGCGCGAGATTCACCGCAATGGTGCCCGATCGCGGCGAATACTTGATCGCATTCGATACGAGATTGTCGACGATCGTGCGGATCTTGTCGCCGTCACCGACGACGACCGCGGGTGTGAGCGCTGCTTCGAACGTGACCATGCGCGCGAGCGCGGCGAGCTTGTGCTCCTTCACGACACGTCGAATCACGTCCCCCACGAGCACGGGACCCAGCGTGGCCGGCTCCATCGCGCGCGTCTGGTGGTAGGTGAGCAGGTCCTCGATCAGCTTCTGCAACTGCAGCGTGTTCTCGCGGACGATGCGGACGATCTCGCGCTGCTCGGGCGCGAGCTTGCCGCCCACGTTGTCGCGCAAGAGCTCTGCGCCCTCGCGCACCGCCGTCAGCGGTGTCTTGAGCTCATGCGAGACGTGGCGCAGGAACCGGTTCTGCTGCGCCTCGAGCTCGGAGAGGCGCGAGCGGAGCCATTCGAGCCGCTGACCAAGGTAGCGCAAGTCCTGCGGCCCGTTGACCTCGATCGCGTGCGTGAAATCGGCCGTCCCCATCTGACGGATCGCCTGGTCGAGCTGGCGGATCGGTCGCGCGATCAACACGGCGAACAGAATCGCGAGCGCGAGCGCGATACCGGCAGTGGCGAGCGCCAGATAGAGCCATTTCTGCCGGCCCTGCGATGCGATCTCCTGCAGCCGCTCGATCGCCCGCTCGGTGAGATCGTTGGTCGCCCCGAGAAGCGACTGCGCATTGTCGGCGAGCTTCGCGTAGCCGTCGGCGAGCTGCGCCTGCGTCTCGGGCGGGCGTTGCGGCGACACGAGCAGCTTGTGCAGACGGCTTTCGCTGTCGGCGAGATTGTCGAGCGCACCCAGCTCTTCGCCCGAGAGCGGCAGGAGCGCGAGCTGCCGTGCCGTGCCGCGGAACTCCTGGCGTATCCGCACGTAGTCGTCGATGAGCGCGCTGTCTTCGAGAATCAGGAACTGCCGTACGACGCGCTCGAGCGTAACCGCCTGCTCGAACAGTTGGCGGCTCGCGCGTCCGGCTTGCGCCGCCTGCTGCACGGCCTCCTGCCCCTGCTGCTGCAGGCGATCGAGCGAGAGGATCAACTCCGCGAGCGCATAGACGAGCGGCAGGCTGACCAGCAGGAAGCCCAGCAAAATGAATTTGAGAAACGAGCGAGGGTAATACACGGAGCCCGCCGCTATAATTTGCGGCAATTATGACACCGCAGCACGTGCGGCGCGGACAGGAATGCAACCGGGTCACGATACACCACGGGACATGACGTCGGCAACGGAGTCGGGCCGACCGGCGCTCGCGGTCATCGCCGCCGTTGCAGCGAACGCCGTGATCGGCGACGGCAATCGGCTTCCGTGGCATCTCGCCCCCGATCTGAAGCGATTTCGCGCGCTGACGACCGGCCACGCGGTGATCATGGGGCGGCGAACGTGGGAATCGATCGGCCGCCCGCTGCCCGGCAGGCAGAACATCGTCGTATCGCGGCAGCGCGCTTTCGCTGCCGCCGGAGCGGAGGCTGCCGGTTCGCTCGAGGCGGCGCTGGCGCTGGTGCGAATGCCGGCTCCGGCCTATTGCATCGGCGGCGGCGCGCTCTACCGGCAAGCGCTGCCGCTCGCCACAACCCTCTATCTGACCGAAATAGCGCGCGCGTTCGAAGGCGACACGACCTTTCCCGCGTTCGACCGCCGCGAGTGGCGCGAGACGTCGCGCGAAGCGCACATCGACAAGGACCAAGGTCTCGACTATGCGTTCGTCACCTACGAGCGGAGGGCGCACTGACGCCCGCGTTCCCGTTCAACCTTCGTTTCCGCTACGGAGATCCGCTCATGTCGGAAGGTCATTTTCACGCCCATGGTCCGCACGATCAAGAAGTCGAGCACGCCGCGCACTCCGGCGATCCGTTCGCGGGCCGCATCGCGATGATGACCGCGATCTTCGCGACGATCGGCGCGCTGTTCGGCTACATGCCCGGCGCAACGCAAAACGACGCGTTGCTGTGGAAGAACGAGGCCGCGATCAAGACCACGGAAGCCTCGGACCAGTGGAACTTCTAGCAGGCGAAGAGCAGCAAGCAGAACCTGGCCGAACTGGGAGCGAGCCTGACCGCCGGCGAGCAGCAGGCGAAGTTCCTGAAGGAAGCCGACCGCTACAAGAAGGAAAAGGAGGACATCATGGTCGACGCGAAAAGGCTCGAAGCGGCCGGCAAGGAGGCAGCAGCGAGGAGCGAGGCATCGATGCATGTCCATCATCGGTGGGCGCAGGCGATGACGCTGATCCAGATCGCGATCGCGCTCGCTGCGATCACGATCCTCACGCGCCAGAAGGCAATGGGACTGGGCGCGCTCGGAGTCGCAGCGGGCTCGGTCGCGCTGGGCGTCCTCGCGTACCTGCACGTCTGATTCGCTGGCGCTTCGCCGGCCCAGTCTGCGCTCCGAAGGACGATCCGGACCCGGCCGGCCCGCCGCTTGCTCTCGCGCGCCTCCGACTTTATGATATTGTCATAACGCGCCCGACGAGGACTACAGGGGCGGTTGCTTTTCTTGCGGGGACAAGGGGAGATAAGGGCCAAGGCGCGCTCCCGCGCTCGCCCGACCACCGAAGCGAGGTACGCCGTGGCGCGATCCCTCCCGTCATCAATGTGCCCCCACGCTCGCGGCTCGCGCCACTGGGCTACCTCGCTACGTGCCGCTCCTGGGGTTTCGATTCGACGCGGGTCGGCGCGCGCAGTCGCCGCGTTGCTCGGCGTCATCCTCGGCGCCGTCCTCTGCGCCGTTGCGGGGTCGGCAGTCGCGGCCGGCCATTCGCTGCGCTTCTTCGGAACCGGGACGGGCGACATCGACCGCGTCAAGATCCGCGTCGATGATCCGCTGACGACGTTACCTGGCCCGCCCGCCGACGTCGGCGCCGGCGACTTCACGCTCGAGTTCTGGATCAAGGCCAACGCCGCCGAGAACACGGCGGCCGCCGTCGCGTGCGGTGCGAACACCGTGTGGCGGAACGGCAATATCGTCATCGATCGCGACCGCCTCAACCTCGACCGGAAATTCGGCGTGTCGATCGCGGGCGGCAAGGTCGTGTTCGGCGTGTCAGGCGATACGACAGGCAGCCGCACGCTTTGCAGCATTTCGTCCGTGCTCGACGGCGCGTGGCACCACATCGCCGTACAAAGGAGGCGCGCCGACGGCAATTTGTGGCTGTTCGTCGATGGCAATCTCGAGGCGCAGGCGGTTGGCCCGGGTGGCGACATTTCCTACCCCGACAGTGCAGCGCCGGCGGACCCGAACGACCCGTTCCTGGTGCTCGGGGCGGAAAAGCACGACGCCGGGCCGTTTCCTTCGTTCTCCGGCTGGCTGGACGAACTGCGCATCTCGACGAAGCTCCGCTATGCGGCGGGCTTTTCACGGCCCCGTGCGCCGTACATCCCGGATCGCTACACGGTGGCGCTCTATCATTTCGACGAGGGCGATGGCGCGACGTTGTACGACACGTCGGGCGCGACCGGCGGACCGAGCAACGGCCAGATCAACCGCGGCGGCGGCAACAACGGCCCGGCGTGGGCGCCCGACAGCGACGGCCCATTCAACGTCGGCGGCCTCGTGAACAATGGCACGATCGCGCTCTCGCCGTTTGTCGCGGGGTTCGCGAACCCGGTGGACATCGTAAATGCGGGCGACGGGTCCGGACGCCTGTACGTCGTGCAGCAAGGCGGCCTGATCCGCATCATTCGCAACGGCACGATCTTGCCGACACCGTTCCTCAACATTTCCGCAAAACTCATCTGCTGCGGAGAACAGGGTCTGCTCGGCCTCGCGTTCCACCCGAATTACCGGAAGAACGGCTTCTTTTTCGTCTATTACACGCGAACCGGCGACGCCGCGCTGACGATTGAACGCTACCAGCGCAGCGCCGACAACACCAATGTCGCCGACACCACACCCGCCAACGCCAAGACGTTGCTCGTCATACCGCATCCGGGGCAGACCAACCACAATGGCGGCAAGCTCGCGTTCGGCCGCGACGGATACTTGTACGCCGGCACGGGCGATGGCGGTGGCGGCAACGACTCCGGCGGCCTCGGCAACAATGCGCAAACACTCTCACGGCGCCTTGGAAAGCTGTTGCGGCTCGACGTCGACAAGAACGTCAACCTTGCGCCCTACTACGGCATCCCGCCGTCGAACCCGTTCGCGGGGGGCACGTGCGACGAGGCGAACGTCGGCCAGTGTCCCGAGATCTGGGCCTACGGTCTGCGTAACCCGTGGCGCTGGACGTTCGATCGCGTGACCGGCGACCTCTTCATCGGCGACGTCGGCCAGGGCGCGCGCGAAGAAGTCGATTTCGATCCGTGGCCCGGAACGCCGGGTCGCAACTATGGCTGGCGGGTGATGGAAGGCAACATCTGCACGCCGGGCGTGAGCCCACCAAGTTGCTCGCCGCCGGCGAACTACGCGCCGCCGATCTTCGACGTGCCGCACCCCACGGGAATCGCACTCGTCGGCGGCTATCGTTACCGCGGCAATGCAATTCCGGCGCTCGCCGGCGCATACGTCTACGGCGACGAGGGATCGAACTTCGTCTGGGCGGCTACCCGCGCCGACGACGGCGTGTGGACCGGGCAACAGCGGCTCCTCGTGCCGCCGACCAACATCAGCGCGTTCGGCGAGGACGAGACGGGCGAGCTCTACGCCGCCGGCTACGGCAACGGCACGATCTACAAGGTCGTCCCGCTTGACGGCGATGCCGACGGGCTGCCCGACTGGTGGGAGCTCGCGTACTTCGGCAGCACGACGGTTGCATCCGCCGCTGCCGACGCCGACGCCGACGGCGCGAACAACCTGCAGGAATACCAGGTCCGGACGGATCCGCTGTCTGCCGCGAGCAAACCGCCAGCGCTACCGACGAAGGCGACGTTGGCGCTCTTCCGCCCATCGACGGCCCGCTTCCTGGTGGACCTCGATTTCAATGCGGTACCCGACCAGAACGTCTCGTTCGGGATGCCGACCGATATTCCGGTGGCCGGCCGCATCGATCCCGGCCGCATCTATGACCTCGTCGTCTATCGCAACGGATTGTGGTACGCGGACTGGAACCGCAATGGCGTGATCGACTTTGGCGAAGGCTTCGGCGGCGTCGCCGGCGATCAGCCGCTGCTCGCCGACTTCAACGGTGACCTGCGCGACGATCTCGTCATCTACCGCAACGGCGTCTGGTTCGTCAGCACGGCGCAGAAGGGCGTCGCGAGCCTTGTCTATTATTTCGGCGGCGCGAGCGGCGACATCGCCCTCGCCGGTGACATCAACGGCGATGGCATCGCGGACCTCGTCATCTACCGGAACGGTCTCTGGTTCATCGACACCAATCGCGACGGCATCGCGGACATCATCGTCGGCTTTGGCGGCGTCCCGGGCGACAAGCCCCTGCTGGTCGACTGGGACGGTAACGGCAAGGCCGATCTCTGCATCGTTCGCAACGGGATTTGGTACGTCAACACGCAACTCAACGGCAGCGTGCAGGCGAGCTTCGGATACGGCGCAGCGACCGACAAACCGCTAGCCTGGACCGGAGTGACGCACCAGCGGAACTATGCCAGATTGCGCAGCTCGCGCAGCGCGACCGACAGCATCGCGGCATCGGCCGCGTTGACGGCGCGCAACTCGGTCAACAGCCGCTCCGCGCGCTCGATCGCGCGCCCGTTGCGGTCCTGCCAGGCGGCGATCAGCGCCGACGACGATCCAAGGTCGCCGCTCGCCGTCAACACCTCGCCGGTGATCGTCCGCTGCAGTCCGGAGAGGTCGTCGTGCATCGCGCTCTTCGCGAGCAGCTGCCAGTGCTGGTCCCCCGCGAGCGCCGAAATCCTCTCCCGCAGCCAGGGCAAACCGAGCCGCGACGACAGCGCGAAATAGGTCTGCGCGACGAGCTCGACCGGACGCTTCGTGCTGCCGGCGACCTCGACGATGTCGAGCGTCGAATATAGCGTCTCGAGGGTCACCACGCGCGCCGCAACGGCTTCGGGGACCCCGGCCGCAACGTACTCGGCGACCGCAGCCCCGTCGCGCACGCGATCGCCCTCGTCCTGCAGTTCTGGAAGGCGCGCGGACAGCGCCTCCACGCGCGGCGTGAAGTGCGCGATCGTCGCTGCCATGTCCGAGGGGAGCCGCCGCGAGCGCAGGAACCAAGTCGTGCCGCGCTCCATTTGGCTGCTCGTGTCGATCAGCATCTTCGACTGCACGGCGTCGGCGACGCGATTGTCGAGCGCCTCGATCGCATGCCACAGCGCGACGAACCCGAAAATCTCGCGCGCGAGCAGGTAGGCGCGCACCACCTCGTGCGTGCCCGCGCCGGTCGACTCGCAGAGCCGATGCACGAATGTGCTCCCGACGCGGTTGACCATGCTGTTGGTCACGTGGGTCGCGATGATCTCCCGCTTGAGGGCGTGGCGCGGGAAGTACACGGCGTAACGCTCGGAGAGCGCGCGCGGGAAGTAGCGCTCGATCGCGGTGGCGATCCACGGGTCATCGGGCAGCGCGGAGGCTACGAGCTCGTCGAAGAGCCACATCTTGCTGTAGGCGAGCAGGACGGCGTGTTCGGGGTTCGTGAGACCCTGCCCCTGCGCGCGCCGTTCCGCGATCTCGTCGTCCGGCGGCAGGAACTCGAGCGCGCGATTGAGCCGCCCCGATTTCTCGAGGAACTGCATGAAGCGCCCCTGCGCGTCGAGCAATTGCGGCGCGATGCGGCTCGTCACCGACAGCACCTGCGTCTGGAAGTAGTTGTCGCGCAGCACCAGCCCGGCGACATCGTCGGTCATTTCCGCGAGCAGTCCATTGCGCTGCTTTTCGGTAAGCTCGCCCTCGGCGATCGGCATGGCGAGCAGGATCTTGGTGTTAACCTCGTGATCGGACGTGTCGACGCCGGCCGAGTTGTCAATGGCGTCGGTATTGATGCGGCCGCCTGCGAGCGCGTATTCGATCCGGCCGAGCTGGGTACAGCCGAGGTTGCCGCCCTCGACAAAGACCTTGCACCGCAATTCGCGCCCGTTCACACGCAGCGCATCGTTGGCACGGTCGCCGACCTGCGCGTGCGTCTCGCTCGCGGCCTTCACGTACGTGCCGATCCCGCCGTTGTAGATGAGATCCACCGGCGCCTTGAGGATTGCGTTGACGAGCTCCGTTGGCGTCAGCGTGTCGGCGGAGATCGCGAGCGCCGCTATTGCTTCCGGCGTGACGGCGATGATCTTGGCGCTTCGAGGGTGAACACCGCCGCCGGCGGAGATCAGCGTCGTGTCGTAGTCACCCCACGACGAGCGCGGCAGCCGAAACAGCCGCTGGCGTTCGGTGAAGCTCCCCTCTGGGTCGGGGTTTGGATCGAGAAAGATGTGCCGGTGATCGAACGCCGCAACGAGCTTCGCGTGCCTGGAGAGCAGCATGCCGTTGCCGAACACGTCGCCCGACATGTCGCCGATGCCCGCTACGGTGAAATCGGTCGCCTGCGTGTCGATCCCCATTTCGCGGAAGTGCCGCTTCACCGATTCCCATGCCCCGCGCGCGGTGATGCCCATCGCCTTGTGGTCGTAACCCACCGAGCCGCCGGACGCGAACGCATCTCCCAGCCAGAAGCCATACTCCCTGCTGATGGTATTGGCGTAATCGGAGAACGTCGACGTTCCCTTGTCTGCGGCGACCACGAGATACGGGTCGTCGGGGTCGTGCCTCGTCACCTGCGGCGGAGCGACGATCGCATCGCCGACGCGATTGTCGGTGAGGTCCAGGAGCCCACGAAGATAGTCCTGATAGCAGGCCACTCCCTCCTTCATGTAGCCGTCCCGGTCGACCGTCGCCGACGGCGCGCGCTTCAGCACGAAGCCACCCTTGGAGCCGACCGGCACGATCACGGCGTTTTTGACCATCTGCGCCTTGACGAGCCCCAGGATCTCGGTGCGGAAGTCCTCGGGGCGGTCCGACCAGCGCAGCCCGCCGCGGGCCACCTTGCCCCCGCGCAGGTGCACTCCCTCGAACCGGGCGGAGTACACAAAGATCTCGAACATCGGCTTGGGTTCGGGAAGGCCGGGCACCTTCGCCGGATCGAACTTGAACGCGAGGAAGCTACGCCTGCGTCCCGCCGCGTCGCGCCGCCAGTAGTTGGTGCGCGTCGTCGCCAGGATGAGCGACAGGTACTGACGCAGCACGCGGTCCTCGGAAAGATTCTCGACGCTCGTCGAGCGCGTGTCGATCTGCTGCGATCTTCGCGAGCGCCCGCGAGCGCGCCGGCGGCAGTCGATTCGGGATCGAAGCGCACCTTGAAGAGCTCGATCAGAAATCGCGGCGATGTCCGCGTGCGCGGCGAGCGTTGCCTCGATGAACGCCTGCGAAAGCGGGAATCCGATCTGGCGCATGTATTTCGCATACGCGCGAAGCACGACGATATCCGCGGCCGGAAGCCGCGCGGCAACCACCAGGCGGTTGAAGTCGTCGTTCTCGACCTCGCCGCGGAAGACGCGGCCGAACGCATCCTCGAACACCTCATGCAGCGCGTCGATCTCGATGTCGGCATCGGCGACCGATGCCTGCATGCCGAGGTCGTGCATCCAGATCGGGCGGCGCGCCCTTCGGCGCGATCCGGTGCGGGCGCTCGTCGAGCACCCTCATGCCCATGTGCTCGAGCATCGGCAGGCTGTCGGACAGCGCGACCGGCGCGCCGGAGATGGAAGAGCTTGAAGCGCAGCACGCCGGGCGCCGCCTCGAGCGGACGGTAGAGGATCATGCCGAGCGGTTCGCCTCGCGTCAGCCGCGCCATCATCTCGATGTCGGGCACGGCGGCGCGGGCGGCGAAATCCTCGCGATAGCCGGCCGGGAAACGCGCTGCCGAACTGGCGGAACAGCTCGTTGCCCGCGCGCTTCGCCGAGCGCCTGCGACCAGCGCTTCTCGCAGGTCGTCGTCCCAGCGCCGCGCCGCCGTCGCGAGCTGCGCCTCGAGCTCGCGCACGTCGAACGCGGGAACGCGCCCGGGCGTCGTGCGCACGGTGATCATGATCGCGCGCCAGCATCGATTCGGACAGGTAGACGTTGAACTCGGAGCTCGTGCCGTTGAAGGCCTGGATGAGGATCGCCTGCCACTTCTGGCGCAGCTCCGTCGTGTAGTTCTCGCGCGGCGCGTAGATGATGCAGGTCAGGAAGCGCTCGAACGGATCGCGGCGCACGAACAGGCGGAAGCGCTGCCGGTCGCCGAGATGGAGGATGCCCGTCGCCGTGCGCAGCAGGTCGTCTTCGCTGGTCTGGAAGAGCTCGTCGCGCGGATAGTTGTCCAGGATATTGCCGCAGCGCCTTGCCCGCGTGGCTGCCGGGCGCCAGGTCCGCGCGCGCGCGATGACGTTGGCGGTCTTGCGCCGCAGCAGCGGAATCTCGGCCGGATTCGCGCTGTACGCGGTCGACGTGATACAGCCCCAGGAAGCGGTGCTCGCCGCACACTTCGCCCTCGGCATCGAAGCGCTTGATCGCGATGTAGTCGAGGTAGCCCGGTCGGTGGACGGTCGAGCGCGACGTCGACTTGGTGATGATGAGGAGCTCGGGGCGCCGCGCGTAGGCACGTTGACCTCCGGCGGCAGCGCGGCGAAGCTCGCGGCGACGTCCTTGCCTCGGCGTCTCGCGCAGGATGCCGAGGCTCGAGCCCGGCACGATCTGCAGCGCGTCCTGGCCGTCGACCGTGACGAGATCGTGGCAGCGGTAGCCGAGGAACGTGAAGTGGTCGTCGGCGAGCCAGTTGCAGGAAGGCGATGCCTTCGGCGAGCTCGTCCGCGGGCAGCGGCGGCGGCCGCTGCGCTCGAGCGTCGGCCGACGATCGCGCGCATCCTTGTCCGCATCGCTCTTCCAGTCGTCGACGGCGACGCGGACGTCGTCGAGCACGCGGGAGATGTCGGCGGCGAGCGCGTCGAGGCGCCGCGGCATCGGTCATCCGATCGACCTCGACGTGGATGAACGATTCGCGGCCGCGACTCCTCGCTTCTCGGGCGCGAGGCCGGTCGAGCGTGCCGTCGGCGGCGCGCTCGACGCCGAGGATCGGATGGATGATCAGGTGCAGCGTGAGGCCGTGGCGGTTGACCTCCATCGTCACCGAATCGACGAGGAACGGCATGTCGTCGTTGACGATCTCGATGATCGTGTGCGTCGACTGCCAGCCGTGCTCCTCGATCGTCGGGTTGAAGACGCGCACGCTCGGCGCGCCCGCGCTCGCGCTTGCGCGCGAAGTTCCAGTGCGAGAGCGCCGCGCCGTACAGGTCGGCGGGCTGCCGCTCGGCCAGGTCCTCCGGGGTCGACCTGATCGAAGTAGCGATCGACGAGCTTCACGATCGTTGGTTGCTTGTCCGGCGCCACCTTCACGCGCACAAGCGCCACGACCTGCACCTGCCGTTCGTTTGCGTCCGGTGCCGCATTCGCGTCCATCGTCACCTTCCTCCACTGCTCACCCGCGACGTTCGCTTCGCGTCCACGGCCCGCCGACCATGTCGTGGACGCTGCCCATCGCGCGATGCGCAACGCTGCGTAACAGGATAACCTATGCACTCGGCGTGGGCACCCGATCGTCAAGGAGCCGATCCAGCCCGACGTTGCGGGCGACCACTCGCCGCGCAACGTCGCCAGCGGCGCGAGCGGTATTGAGCAAGACGACGGCGAGCAGACTACCGAGCGGTTGCTGGGCAGCTTCACCGGTTTTCGCGATAATGACGTCTTTGCCGCCGGACACCGTGGTGGCATCGCCCAGGTGGCGGAACTGGTATACGCAGCAGACTCAAAATCTGCCGGTCGCAAGGCCATGAGGGTTCGATTCCCTCCCTGGGCACCATCCTCGATTCCAACAGGTACCCGAAGTTCAAGCGCGGGATTCGCCAACAAGTTCCTGTTCGTCGCGGTCAGGCGGTTCAACCTGTTACCGGACCGCAGGGCGGGGGCGGGACGGTAATGCCGGTGGTACGAGCATTTGCGGGCCGCCTGAGGGACTTGGCGCGCGGGTCATTTTCCGGTCAAGTCGGGCGTGCGCGCCCTCGTCGGACTGACCGAGGATGCGATCGTACGATTCCCGGTCTGCCTTGTAGCACCCGCAGGACGCAGCCCTGAGACCGGGCCGGTCGAGAATGGTGATGTTGCCCCGCTCGTAGTCGATCAACCCTCCCCTCTACAGGGAACGCGCCGCCTTGGTCACGCCGAACCGGCGGACACCAAGCATGAGGGCCAGGAATTCATGGGTGATGTGGAACGTGTTTGCGGCGAGTAGAGCACGTCGGCAAACGCGAGCTCGACCATTTGACACCGAGCCAGCATGCTGCGCAGATTGGCGCTTGGTAGCGCCTCGAGCAGGCGATTGCGCGGGCGCGTTGGATTGGTGGCACCGCTGCTCAAAGGCGGTAGCCCGTCCTTCCATTCTCGGCGGCAGGCTCATTTGCCAGGTCGGCGCTGTTATGTGCGATACCGCACAGACCACCAAGAAGAATTGGTCTGTAGTTTGACGCCGATGGCCGACTCGTCCGGGTGCAACCGAAGTCTACCCCTCCTCGGCCAACACGAGTTTTCCTCGAATAACAAATCGACCGCAAACAGGGGCGCAAATGGCAAGCATGTCTCCCGTCGGGCCAGCCCCATCCGATCAGCCGCATGCCGGGTGTCCGAGATGCCCTCTGTTGGCATGGTGCCAACCCGCCGGCCTGGATCGCGCGCAGACGGAGCGGCTCGGCGACTTGACGCTGCATCGACGGCCGCTGAAGCGCGGCGAATTCCTCCACCACGCGGGAACCGCGCTCCATTCCCTCTATATGATACGGACGGGATCGGTCAAATCACGAATCGCCCACACCGAGGGACGAGAGCAGATCTCCGGGTTTGCGTTTCCGGGGGATCTGATCGGCGCCGAGGCCATTGACGGTGGCACGCATCTATCGGATGTGATCGCATTGGAGGACAGCACCGTCTGCGGAATCCACTGTGACGACCTCGAATGCCTGAGTTGTGGCATTCCGGCACTGCAACACCATTTCCACGGCGTGATGGGTCGCGAAATCACGCGCTACTTCGCACATCTTCTCCTGCTTGGCAGCATGTGCGCTGAAGAACGCGTTGCGCTGTTTCTACTTCACCTTTCTCGACGTTATGCAGCGCGCGGCTATTCCCTGACCAGATTCGTGTTGCCCATGACACGGGCGGAGATCGGCAGTTATCTCGGTCTAGAACTCGAGACGGTCAGCCGGACTCTCTCCAGCTTCCGCAAATCCGGGTTGGTCGGGGCGCACGGCAAGGCAATTGAAATCCGGGATGTCAACGGCTTGTGCGACGTGATTGGAAAGCGCGATTCGCGCCGACCCGCTTCGGCTTCGAGGCTCACCCCGCGGATGATGAATCGCGCGGCGACTTGAGCCGTTCCAGACTCGAATCGGCGGGTTCGGCAAGTCCCGCCTACGCGGTCCAATCTTCTTCCAGTTTCACCGGGCCGGGGCCGTCACGTTCGATCGCCTCGTTACTTCTTCGACCCTGTTCATCTTCTCTCATGGCCATGCTCATGAGCGCAAACACGAGCATCCCCGCATACGTGCCCAGCACGAGCATTCCAACTGTCCACCAGACCGAGACCATCATATAAGGCAACTCTTGCCAGTGCGAGCTGCAGCGATCCTGGCGTCTATACCTGATTAGGCTCTCCGCGGTCTGTGCGGTTCCACACCAACGGCTGGATGCGGTCGATGAGCTCGGGCCATGCATAGTTTCGCGCGCTACAATTCGTCGGCCAATGTCTGACGCGGCGGGGGCCGATGGAGCACCTGCGCTCCGAACTGCCCAGGCAATAGAAAAGGCGCGGATAGCGCCTGGTGCGATTTTCCACCAAGGTTCCATCCGCGTTCAGATGCCGCGCTACGCGCTCAAGGACTTCGATTATCGGCTACCAACCGAGCTGATCGCGCGGGCCCCTGCGCCCACGCGCACCGGCAGTCGGCTGCTTCACGTCGACCACGAAGCGCTGACCGATCACGTCTTCGCCGATCTTCCCGGTCTCATTGCACCGAACGACCTTCTCGTCTTCAACGACACGCGGGTGATCAAGTCGCGGATAAGGGCGACCAAGCCCACCGGCGGACAGGTCGAATTGCTGCTTGAGAGGATCACCGGTCCGCGGCAGGCGCTCTTTCAGCTTCGTGCGAGTCACCCGCCGCGCGTCGGTGGGGTGATCGACCTTCCGGGGGGCGCGCACGCAGTGGTGACGGGCCGGCGCGATCGATTCTTCGAGCTGCGACTCGACGGTGCGATGTCGATCCACGAGTACCTCGACCAGCACGGCGCCGTGCCCCTTCCCCCGTATATCGAGCGTGCCGCCGGTGCCGACGATGAAACGCGCTATCAGACGGTATACGCGCGCCACGCGGGCGCGGTCGCCGCGCCGACGGCGGGTCTGCATTTCGATGAGGCGATGCTCGCCGCGCTTGCCGCTGCCGGCATCGCGTTTGCGCACGTCACGCTGCACGTCGGCGCGGGGACGTTCCAGCCGGTGCAATCCGAGGATCTCTCTACGCACACGATGCACGCCGAGTGGTACCGCATCCCGGACGCGACGGCCGACCTGATCGAGGCTACGCGCAAGCGCGGCAATCGCGTCATCGCGGTCGGCACGACGAGCCTGCGGGCGCTGGAATCCGCAGCAATGGACGACGGCCGCATCCGCGCAGGGGATGCCGAGACGCGACTGTTCAT
Source organism: uncultured beta proteobacterium (assembly GCA_963733985.1). Lineage (GTDB taxonomy): Bacteria > Pseudomonadota > Gammaproteobacteria > Burkholderiales > Casimicrobiaceae > CAIWHR01. Next base: position 224,587 of record CAVTFF010000025.1, read on the forward strand.
CACGCCCGGCTATTCGTTCCGCGTGGTCGATCGGCTTCTCACCAACTTCCATTTGCCGCGTTCGACGCTGCTGATGCTCGTTGCGGCGTTTGGAGGCTACGACAACATACGCGCCGCCTACGCGCATGCGATTGACTCTCGTTACCGCTTTTACAGCTACGGCGACGCGATGCTGGTTGAGCGCGGGGCACGCTGACGCCAAAACGAGACAGCCGAAAGCGTCGTCCAATGGCGACAGATTGAGTGTCGGCTGGGATTCACGCAACAAATCCCTGCCTGAAACGCCGAAATGGCGATCCACAGCCTAGGCGAGCGGACGCCGAAACGTTACTCTGTCGACTGATCGCAATTGTTGCGGAATACGGCGCTGCGATTCCGCAAGAGACGCCGACACCCGCGTTCCATGATGAATACCACAATCCGCCGGGCGCTCGCCTGCGTGGCCCTCACTTTCGCCGCGGCGCAGGCCGCGGATGTCGACGCCGCGCGCGTCGGCGTGCTGTCGAACAAGTTCTTCGCCGAAACCGCGGCCGACTTCAACACCAATGTCGGCGGACATACCTTCACCGGCATCGACGTCGGCACCGCGACGCCGCTGCTCGCGGCCCTTACGGCAAACTACGATGTCCTGCTGCTGTTCGAGGACGGGACGTTCGCGAACGCTCCGAGCGTCGGCAACATTGCTGCGGCGTTCGCCGCGACCGGCCGGCCGGTGGTGCTGGGCGCGTTCTACGACCAGGATCGCAGCGACAGCCCGCCGACGACCATTCCGCACGGCTGGGGTGCGCTCGAGTCGATCGACCCCAACACGTCCGACGGCAACGGCACTCCTTACGCGTTGCGAACGCTCAACACGAAGACCGTCGCCCTGCCTGGGCATCCGCTGGCCGAGAGTTTGACGACGCTGACGAGCGCCAAGTATGCCGGCGGCAACGACGCGAAGCCCGGCACGATCGTCGTTGCCGGGTGGGCACAGCCCAACGCACGCGGCAAGGTCGATCCGGCGATTGCGTATCGCGTCAGCGGTTTGTCGTGCGTCATTCATGTGACGATCGCGCCGCAGTATCCATCGATTGGCACGTACGGTGTCGACTTCGGAGGCGATTTTTATCGCGCCTGGAGGAATGCCTTCGACTTTGCTGCAAACAGCTGCATCGTCACCACCGCAGGGAGCGCCTTCACGATCCCGACGCTTTCCAGCATGGGCCTTGCCCTCACGGCGCTCCTTGTCGCGGCCATCGGATACGTCGCACGCCGGCGTCCCGCGCAAACCGCGCAGCGACGCTGACCGCCTGCGCCAAAGCGGCGCTGCGTCCTCCCACCTGCATGCGTTTCCGCGTCCTCGCCACATCGGGGCTGGCCCGACGCGGCCGCCTGGAGCTCGCGCACGGCAGCGTCGACACGCCCGTCTTCATGCCTGTCGGAACGTACGGCACCGTCAAGGCGATGGCGCCAAACGAGCTCGAAGATCTGGGCGTGCAGATCCTCCTCGGCAACACGTTCCACCTTTGGCTGCGTCCTGGTGCCAGCGTCATCGCCGCACACGGTGGCCTCCACCGATTCATGGGCTGGCGCCGCCCCATCCTCACCGATTCGGGCGGCTATCAGGTCTACAGCCTCGGCGCGATGCGCAAGGTCCGCGAAGAAGGCGTCATGTTCGCTTCGCCCGTCAACGGCGACAAGCTGCTCTTGACGCCGGAAATCTCGATCGAAGTCCAGCGGGCGCTCGACGCCGACGTCGTGATGGTTTTCGACGAATGCACACCGTATCCGGCGACACGGGACGAGGCGGCGCAGTCGATGGAGCTGTCGCTGCGCTGGGCGCGGCGCTCGCGCGAAGCCTTCGATGCCGGCGGCAACGGCAACGCGCTCTTCGGCATCGTCCAGGGCGGCATGCACGAGGACTTGCGTGACGCTTCGCTTGATGAGCTCGGGGCGATCGGTTTCGACGGCTACGCGATCGGCGGATTGTCGGTCGGCGAACCCAAGGAGGAGATGCGCCGCGTGCTCGCCCACGTCGCCCCGCGGCTCCCCGCCGCACGGCCACGCTATCTGATGGGCGTCGGCACGCCGGAGGACATCGTCGCGGCGGTTGCCGCCGGCATCGACATGTTCGACTGCGTGCTCCCTACCCGCAATGCGCGCAATGGCCATCTCTACACGCGTCACGGCGACGTCAGGATCCGCAATGCCGTTCATCGCGCCGACGTGCGGCCACTCGATGCGACATGCGGCTGCTACACCTGCCGCAATTTCACCCGCGCGTACCTCCACCATCTGCAGCGCGTCAACGAGATCCTCGGCGCAAGGCTCAACACGATCCACAACCTGCATTACTACCTGACGCTCATGGAGCGAGCTGCGGCACGCCGTCGGGGAGGATCGCCTCGCCGACTACTGCGCCACGTTCGCCGCGGAGCGGGCACGCAACGCCGCCAAAATCACGGGCGAGTGAGCGCGGCGGGCGAAACCAAGGCCCGAAGCCGCCCTGCGAGCGGGCGACCGCCCACCCCCCGGCGGGGCGCGGCGCCCGGGGGGGGGCGCTCGTCGCCGCGCGACCGACCAGCGTCCGACAACCGGGCGCAACGAATTTCGCAGGCGGTTCGGAGGCCGCGAGTGAGCGCGGCGGGCGAAGCCGGGGGCCGAGGACGCCCGTGCAAACAGGACGAAAGCAAAGCCCCAAGGAAGCGTCTGAGAGCGCGGCGGGCGGCACGAGGCCGGTCCAACGCAGGGGGTGGGATAGCGGGTTCCGGGCGTCCGCACGCATCATGCTAAAATTATTAATTTTCCGCGCGCCGTAAATCATCCCGGCACGCGCCGCGCGGGCCCGCGGACGAAATCGCGCTGTCGCGCCCGCATCCACGGAGGACACCCACGTGCCGCTCGACTCGTTGATCACCCCCGCCTACGCGCAGGCCGCTCCGGCGGCGGGACCTGGCGCCGATCTGATGACGTTCCTGCCGATGATCGCGATCTTCGTCGTCTTCTACTTTCTGCTGATCCGGCCCCAGCAGAAGCGGGCGAAGGAAACCAAGGCGATGCTGGAAGCGCTGCAGAAGGGCGACGAGGTGGTCACTGCCGGCGGCGTCGTCGGCCGGATCTCCAAGCTCGGCGACCAGTACGCGACCGTCGAGATCGCACCCAACGTCGAGATCACCGTGCAGCGCGGCGCGGTTTCCCAGCTCCTGCCCAAGGGCACGATCAAGAATCTCTGACCGTCCCGACGCGTTCGGCGCGCCGCGTTCACAAGAGCGGCAGATGCTGTGACGTCCCCGGCAAGGCTCGGTAAAGACGACACACCGCGACCCGCGACACGCTCGACCGAACGCCAGATGCAAGACGACGAATCCCAACGCTCGATGGACGAATGAACCGCTACCCTCTCTGGAAGTACGTGATCATCGGCGTGGCGCTCGTCGTCGGCCTCGTGTACACGCTGCCCAACTTCTTTCCGGAAGCGCCGGCCGTGCAGGTCTCCTCATCGAAGGCCGCGGTGAAGATCGACAGCGCGCTCCTCGGCACCGTCGAGGACACGCTCAAGGCCGCCGGCATCGCCTATCGCGGGGCGACGCTCGACGCGACCGGCATCAAGGTGCGTTTCGCCGACCCCGATACGCAGCTCAAGGCCAAGGACGCATTGCAGGCCAAGCTCGGCGACAACTACATCGTCGCGCTCAACCTCATCTCGTCGTCGCCATCGTGGCTGACCGCGATCGGCGCGTTGCCGATGTACCTCGGCCTCGACCTGCGCGGCGGCGTGCACTTCCTGCTGCAGGTCGACATGAAGGCGGCGCTCGACAAGGCGGCCGACCGCTACACGACCGACATCCGCTCACTGCTGCGGGAAAAGAAGGTGCAGTACGCGGGCGTCGGCCGCGAGGGCACGAATGTCGTCGTCCGCTTCCGCGACGAAGCGGAGCGCGCGAAGGCGCGCGCCGAGATCGAGAAGACCTATGGCGACCTGCTGCTGCGCGACGCCGACGCACCCGGCGGCGAACTCCGCCTCGTCGCGTCGCTCAAACCGGAGGCGCAGAAGCGCATCCAGGACGGCGCGGTGCTGCAGAACATCACGATCCTGCGCAATCGCGTCAACGAGCTGGGCGTGGCCGAGCCGATCATTCAGCAGCAGGGCGCGGATCGCGTCGTCGTCCAGCTGCCCGGGGTGCAGGACACGGCGCGCGCGAAGGACATCCTCGGCCGCACGGCGACCCTCGAGATCCGGATGGTCAACGAAGACCCGGGCGCGCTCGAGCAGGCGCTCGCGGGCCAGGTCCCTCTGGGGAGCGATCTCTTCACCGAGCGCAGTGGCGCGCCGGTGCTGGTCAAGCGTCAGGTCGTGTTGACCGGAGACCGCATCAACGACGCGCAGCCGGGCTTCGACCAGCGCACCAACGAGCCTGCCGTGCACGTGAACCTGGACGGCAGCGGCGCCCGGATCTTCAAGGAAGTGACGCGCGAGAACGTCGGCAAGCGGATGGCGATCGTGCTCGTCGAAAAGGGCAAGGCGGAAGTCATCACCGCCCCCGTGATCCGCGAGGAAATCGGCGGCGGCCGCGTCCAGATCAGTGGCCGAATGAACACGCGCGAAGCGAACGACATTGCGCTCCTGATGCGCGCCGGCGCGCTGGCAGCGCCGATGGAGATCGTCGAGGAGCGCACCGTCGGTCCCTCGCTTGGCAAGGAGAACATCGACAAGGGCTTCGATTCGGTGCGGTACGGGTTCGTCGTGATGGCGATCTTCATGTGCTCCTATTACCTGCTGATGGGCCTGATCTCGACAATTGCGCTGTCGGTCAATTTGCTGCTTCTCGTCGCGATCCTGTCGATGCTGCAGGCCACGCTAACGTTGCCCGGCATTGCCGCCATCGCGCTCACGCTCGGCATGGCAATCGACTCCAACGTGCTGATCAACGAGCGGATCCGTGAGGAGCTGCGCTGGGGAGCGACGCCGCACGCGGCACTCTCCGCCGGCTACGAACGCGCGTGGGGGACGATTCTCGACTCCAACGTGACCACGCTCATCGCCGGCGTCGCGCTGCTGATCTTCGGCACCGGGCCGGTACGCGGCTTCGCGGTCGTCCACTGTCTCGGCATCATGACGTCGATGTTCTCCGCGGTGTTCATCTCGCGCGGCATCGTCAATCTCATCTACGGGAGCCGCAAGCACCTGGCGAAGATCTCGATCGGACAGGTGTGGCAGCCCGCCACGAGCACGGGAGGGACGAAGTGAGCGGGACGGGGCCACGCGGGCTGCGGCCGCCGAACCGATTCGATATCCCGGTCTGAAACCCACCGGCGCCCAGAGGCGTCGGACGACAAGAACGTCAAACCATGGAATTCTTCCGCATCAGGCGCGACATCCCGTTCATGCGGCACGCGCTCGTGTTCAACGTGATCTCGGCGGTCACGTTCGTGCTCGCGGTGATCTTTCTCGCGACCAAGGGCCTGAACCTCGGCGTCGACTTCCGCGGCGGAACGCTGATCGAGGTCACCTACGACAAGGCGGTCGACTTCAACCACGTCCGCGCGGCGATCGACAAGCTGAACCTCGGTGAATACGCGGCGCAGAGCTTCGGCACCTCGAACACGGCGCTGATCCGGCTGCCGCTGAAGGAAGGCCTTTCGAGCGCGCAGCTCTCCGAGCAGGTGATGAAGGTCCTGCGGGAAGCCGACCCTTCGGCGCGCCAGCAGCGGGTCGAGTTCGTCGGCCCGCAGGTCGGCAAGGAATTGTTCGACAACGGCGCGCTCGCGCTGCTGCTCGTGTCGCTCGGCATCGTCGGCTATCTCGCGCTGCGCTTCGAATGGCGCTTCGCGGTGGCGGCGATCATCGCCAACCTCCACGATGTGGTCATCATCCTCGGCTTCTTCGCGTTCTTCCAATGGGAATTCTCGCTCCCCGTGCTGGCCGCCGTGCTGGCAGTGCTCGGCTACTCGGTCAACGAATCGGTCGTGATCGCCGACCGGATCCGCGAGAATTTCCGCAAGATGCGCAAGGCCACGGTGACGCATGTGATCGACAACGCGATCACGAGCACGATCTCGCGGACGATCATCACCCACGGCATGACGCTGATGATGGTGCTGTCGATCCTGTTCTTCGGCGGCGAGACGCTGCACTACTTCGCGCTGGCGCTCACCATCGGCATCTGCTTCGGCATCTATTCCTCGGTGCTGGTGATGGCGCCGCTGGTGATGTGGCTCGGCGTGTCGCGCGAGGACCTCGTCAAGCCTGAGCGCCGCGGCGAGGGCGGGGCCGAAAAGATCCTGCCCTGAAGCCGGGGCCGGGGGCGATTTCTTCGATCGATGATTTCACTCGCGCATCGCACGCCGAAGAGTCGTCCCTGACTCCAGATGCTGACGACGTTCTTCTATTCGCTGCTGGCGCTCGACCAATCGGTCGCGCACCTGGCGGCGCAATACGGGCAGTGGCTGTATGGATTGCTGTTCCTGATCATCTTCGCCGAAACGGGACTCGTCGTGTTCCCGTTCCTCCCGGGCGACTCGATCCTGTTCATCTCCGGCACCGTCGTCGCGACCGCCGATCTCAACATCCACGTGCTGGTGATCGTGCTGACCGCGGCGGCGATTCTCGGTGACACCGTCAATTACTCGGTCGGCCACTACATCGGGCCGCGGGTGTTCGACAAACCCGATTCGCGCTGGTTCAAGCAGGCGCACTTGCGCCGCACGCAGGCGTTCTACGACAAGTACGGCGGTGTCACGATCATCATCGGCCGCTTCGTTCCCATCATCCGCACGTTCGCGCCCTTTCTCGCCGGGGTTGCGGGAATGCGCTATCACCGCTTCCTCTCATTCAACGTGATCGGCGCCGTCGCCTGGATCGCGTCGCTCTCCTATGCCGGCTACCTCTTCGGCAACATCCCCTGGGTCAAGCACAATCTGACGCTGATCGTGATCGGGATCGTCGTGGTCTCGCTGATCCCGGCGGCGGCGACCTTCGTCAAGGAGCGACGGGCCGCGCGGTCACGGCGTTAGCGCTGTCGATCGAAGATCACCGGTGGGGGGCGACCTACCGGCTTGTGGGCGCGGCCGTGCCGGATCCGTCGGCGCCCAGGAACCGCAGCGCCTCGTTGATCGCGTCGTCAGTCGCCATCGCGCCCGCCGCCGCGAACGCCGCCTCGCACGCGGCGGCCCCGAGGGCCTCGCGGCAGCGGGTTCGACACGCGTCGTGGCTCGGCTGATCGACGGGCAGAACGGCATTGCCCGAGCGCGCCCGGAGCAGATCGGCGACGCCGGCAAAGGTCGCGCCCTGCTGGTGCCGGCCCTCCCCCACCGCAAGGGTCGCCGCAAGGTCGAGCGCATCGGCGATTCCCGCGACGCTTCCAAGATCGCGATTGAGCGTCAGCGCCTCGACAAGGCGCGCGCGCGCTCCCTTAGAATCGCCTCGGACGATGCCGATCTCGGCAAGACGGAGGAGTTTCTGCGCTTCGTGGCTTCGCACGCCCATCTCGCGGTCGATTGCCAGCGCTTCCTCGCCTTGCGCCTGCGCCGTGACGTAGTCGCCGCGGTATTGCGCCTGCATCGCCAGATGGCCGAGGACATCGGACTCCAGCACGCGCATCCCCATGGCTCGGCTCAAGGTCAGCGCGCGTTCGAGTGGCGCTGCCGCCTGCGCGAAATTGCCGAGACTGTTCGCGGCGTTACCGAGGTTGACGAGGTTGATGATCTCGTGGGTCCGGTTGCCGAGCTCGCGATTGACGATCACCGCGTCCTCGAGCAACGCCTGGGCTTCGGCGAAGTTGCGACGATTGAACGCCGCGGTGGCGAGATTGTTGAGCGCGCGCGCCTCCAACGTGCGGTCGCGCAGTTCGCGGCTCATCGCGAGCGCCCGCTCGAGCGATGCTTGCGCCGCGACCTGGTCGCCGACGTAGGTGGCAAGCGTTCCCGCGCCGAGCAGCGCCTTGGCGCCCGCAGCCGTGGCGCCACGATCCGCGTTGAGCGCAATCGTCGCCTCGCACCAGCGGTAGCCTTCGCGATGATGGCCGCGATGCACCCAGAACAGATAGAGCGCCCCGCACATCCCAAGCGCCGTCTCCGCGCCCTCGGGCTCCGCCAGACTGAAGGCGAGCGCGGCGCGCAGGTTGTCGTGTTCCGCTTCGAGCCGCGAGAGCCATTGCGCCTGCTGCGCGCCGCCGGCAAGCGTCGGCTCCGCTTCGCTAGCCATCGCAGCGTAAGCGTCACGGTGCCCGCGGCGGACCATTGGCGCCTCGCCGCTTTCCTCGAGGCGGCCGCGTGCGTATTCGCCGATCGTTTCCAGCATTCGATAGCGATCCGCATCCGCGTCGAACGTGACCAAGGACTTCTGGACGAGACTCGACAACCGGTCGAGGACATCACTCTGCACGGCCATGCCGGTCGCGCAGACTTTCTCCGCGACTTCGAGCGTAAAGCCGCCGGCGAACACCGAAAGGCGCGCGAACAACGACTTCTCCGCGTCGGAGAGCAGATCGAAGCTCCAATCGACCATCGCCCGCAGCGTCTGCTGGCGCGGCAGCCCCGTGGCCGCGCCACCCGAGAGCAGCCGGAACCGATCATCGAGACGCTCGGCGATCTTGCCCACGGGCAGCGTACCAATTCGCGCCGCAGCGAGCTCCAGCGCCAGCGGAATTCCGTCGAGACGCGTGCAAATCCGGACCACTGCCGGCGCCTGTCGGTCGGTAAGAGCGAAATCCGGTCGTTGCAGTCTCGCGCGCTCGACGAACAACCGGATGGCCTCGGAGCGCGCAATGCCTTCGGTGCCCGCCGCAGGATCGGGAAGCGAGAGGGGCCGCAGAGGGTACGTCTGCTCGCCGACGATGCTGAGCGGTTCGCGGCTCGTGGCGAGGAAGCGCGCCCCGGGTGCCGCGTGCAGCAGCGCGCCAAGCAGCGCCGCGCACGCGTCGACGAGATGCTCGCAGTTGTCGAGGACGAGCAGCAGGCGACGCGGCGCGAGGTGCGCGCATAGCGTCTCCAGGAGGGGCACATTCCGCAGCTCCTGCACACCGAGCACGCGCGCGACCGTTTGCGGTACCAGGGCCGCATCCGTCACCAGCGAGAGATCGACGAACCAGGTTCCATCCGGATACGCGTCCATCACGTCGGCGGCGACTTGCAGCGACAATCGCGTCTTCCCGATCCCGCCAGGCCCGGTGAGCGTCAGTAGCCGCGGTCCCGACAGAAGCCGCAGCGCCTCCGCGCGCTCGCGCTCGCGGCCGACGAACGACGTGAACTGCTGCGGGAGGTTGTTGGGGGTGATCTCGAGCGAGCGCAGCGCGGGAAAGTCGTGCCGCAGCTGCGGATGAACGAGTTGATGCAGGTGTTCCGGATGGGCGAGGCTGCGCAGCCGAATCGACCCCAAGTCACGCAACGAAGCACCCACGGGAAGGCGGTCGTGAACGAGCTCGGCCACCGCTTGCGAGAGCAGCACCTGGCCGCCGTGCGCCGCGCTCATGATCCGTGCGGCGCGGTTGACGGTGCTGCCGAAATAATCGTTGTCGCGGCCCTCGGCGACGCCCGCGTGCAGGCCGCAGCGCACGCGAAAATGGATCCCGTTGGTCGCGCGCGGGATCGGCGAGCGCCCGCTGGAACTCGAGCGTTGCCGCAACGGCATCGAGAGGATCGTCGAAGGCCGCGTGGACGCCGTCGCCGGCCATCTTGACGAGGGTGCCCCGATGCGCGGAGACCGCCGCGCGCACGAGCGCATCGTGCCGCGAGAGCGCCTCGGGCATCCGCTCGGGCTCCTCCTCCCAAAGCCGCGTGCTCCCCTCGATGTCGGTCAAGAGGAAGGTGACGATGCCGGTGGTCGTATGCGCGGCCATGTCGTTGCGCGCGGTCGTCGGTCGACCGCGGCCATTGCTAAACGCGCTTCGCGAGCACTCCCGCCTTGCCGGTGTACGTCGACGGCGTCAGCGACTTCAAGCGCACTTTCGCGTCGGCCGGCAGCGCGAGGCCGTCGATGAACGCGTGCAGCGCATCGCGCGTCATTCCCGTTCGGCCCCGGGTCAGCGCTTTCAGCTGCTCGTAGGGATTGGCGATGCCGTAGCGACGCATGACGGTCTGGATCGGTTCCGCCAGCACTTCCCAGTTGGCGTCGAGGTCCGCAGCGATGCTTGCCTCGTCGACAGCGAGCTTGTCGAGACCTTGCCGAAGAGAAGTCCAGCCGAGTACCGTGTGGCCGAGCGCGACGCCCATGTTGCGCAGGACAGTCGAATCGGTGAGGTCGCGCTGCCAGCGCGAAACGGGGAGCTTGTCGGCCATGTGCCGCAAGAGCGCGTTAGCGAGCCCCAGATTGCCTTCGGAGTTCTCGAAGTCGATCGGATTGACCTTGTGCGGCATCGTCGACGATCCGACCTCGCCTTCTCTGGTTCGCTGCCTGAAATACCCGAGCGCGATGTAGCCCCAGAGATCGCGGTCGAGATCGATCAGCACGGTATTGGCGCGTGCGATGGCGTCGAACAGCTCCGCCATGTAGTCATGCGGCTCGATTTGCGTCGTATACGGGTTGAACTCGAGCCCGGCGCCGTTGACGACTTTCGCGGCAAGCCGCTCCCAGTCGACGTCCGGATAGGCGACCACGTGAGCGTTATAGTTACCCACGGCACCATTCATCTTGCCCTTGATCGGAACGTGTCCGATCGCCGCAATCTGGCGCTCAAGGCGCGCATAGACGTTCGCCATCTCCTTGCCGAGGGTCGTCGGCGTCGCCGGCTGGCCGTGGGTACGAGCGAGCATCGGCAGATCGGCGTGCGTTCGCGCGAGATCGCGCAGCCGTGCGGCGATCTCCGAGAGCGCGGGCAGCAGGATCGACCGGCGCGCCTCTGCCAGCATCAATCCATGCGCGAGATTGTTGATGTCCTCCGACGTGCATGCGAAATGGATGAATTCGCCGACGCGGGCGATCTCGGGGACGCCAGCGAAGCGCTCCTTCAGCCAGTATTCGATCGCCTTGACGTCGTGGTTCGTCGTGCGCTCGATCGCCTTCACGCGCTCGGCATCGGCAGGCGCGAACGAAAGCGCCACCGCATCGAGGGCCGCGCGGGCGGAGGCGGAGAAAGGCGCGACCTCGGGAACTCCGGTTTCCGCGGCGAGCGCGACGAGCCACGCAATCTCGATGCGCACCCTCGCGCGGATCAACCCGAATTCGCTGAAATGCTCGCGCAGCGCCTCGACTTTCGCGGCGTAGCGGCCGTCGAGCGGCGAGAGCGCGGTCAGCGTGGATACGGGAGCGGACATCGGGCAGCGGACATCGGCATGTCGGCGCATTGCGGATACATCGGGCGAAACCCGCTTGCGAGTGTAGCACGCGCGAGCGCGCCCGCGCCCGGGAGCGGACCGCCGATGCTATACTTTCTCCGCCGATTTTCCCTCGCCCGCCGCCCCTTGCTCAAACTGATCGCCTCACTGACGAGCCCGTACGTGCGGAAGGTTCGCATCGCGCTCGCCGACAAGAAGATCGAGTTCTCGCTCGTCGTCGATTCGCCGTGGGCACCCGGCAACACGGTCGCCGAATACAACCCGCTCGGCAAGATCCCGGTGCTGGTGCTGGACGACGGCACGCATCTGTACGATTCGCGTGTCATCGTGGAGTACCTGGACACGGTGAGCCCGGTGAGCCGCCTGATCCCGGAGCCGTCGCGGCAGCGCATCGCGGTGAAGCGCTGGGAGGCGCTTGCCGACGGTATCTGCGATGCTGCCGCCGCCATCTTTCTGGAGAACAAGCGACCGGCGCGCCAGCAAAGCAAGGACTGGATGGATCGCCAGCGCGACAAGATCGCACGCGGTATCGTCGAAATGGCGCGCGATCTCGAGGAGCGTCCGTGGTGCAACGGCGAATCCTATTCGCTCGCCGACATCGCGACCGGCTGCGCGCTCGGATACCTCGACCTGCGTTTTCCCGAAATCGATTGGCGCGATGCGCATCCGAATCTCGCCAAGCTGGCCGAGAAGCTCGGGACGCGGGCCTCGTTCGCCGACACCGTTCCGCCGGCGAGCTGAGGCGGGACCGCGACCCTCGTTCGGGCCGGGCCGATCAGGACGTTATGGCCCCGCGCAAACGTCGCTGACCGGTGGATCAGAGCATCCGTCGCACGCGAAAGGGAGCTTCCGCTTGGCGCATGCAACGACCCCGGCGCCGTCCGTTCTCGCCGGATTGAAGCAGGCACTTAGGCCGCATTCGCCGTTCGCGGGAATGAGCGAGCGCGATCTCGACCGCCTGATCCGCGCGGCGCGGCTCACGTATTTCCCACCGGGCGAGACGATCCTCGGCCCCGCGACCGATCGGCCGACGCATTGTTACGTGATCCGGCAGGGTGCCGTCCGCGGCGAACGGCCGGGTCGCACGGGCTCCGCCTCCGCGCTGTGGGAGCTTTCCGCCGGCGAGATGTTTCCGCTCGGCGCGCTCGTCGCGCGGCGAGGCGCGACCAGTATCTACCGCGCGACGCAGGACACGTTCTGCCTCGTCTTTCCGGTGGCGGTGTTTGACGCGCTCATCGACGCCTCCCCCATCTTCCAGGACTTCTGCACGCGGCGTCTCGCGCATCTTCTCGACTTGGCGCGGACAGAGCTTCAGGCCGAGTACCTTGCCGCGGCCACCGAGCAGCGCGGATTCGCAACGCCGCTCTTCCGTTTGTTGCGGCAGGCGCCGTTGACGTGCAACTCCGACACTTCCCTCGCGGATGCACTGGTTACGATGGAGAAGCACCGGATCGGATCGCTGCCGATCGTCGATGACGACGCGAAACCGCTCGGCATCTTCACGCGACAGGACGTCATCGGCCGCGTGGTGTTGCCGCAGCGCCCGCTGACCACGCCCATGCGCGATGTGATGACCGCGCCGGTGATCACGCTCTCGGTCGACGCAACCGCGGGCGACGCTGCGCTGTTGATGGCGCAGAACGGCATCCGTCATGTCGTCGTTCGAGATGGCGGCGGGAAGGTGGCCGGTGTCGTTTCGGAGCGCGACCTCTTTGCCCTGCAGCGACTGTCGGTTCGGGAGCTCGCATCGGAAATCCGGCGCGCCGCCGATATTACAGCCCTCGCCCAATGTGCGGCCGACGTCCGCGCCCTGTCGCATTCGCTGGTCGTGCAAGGCGTTGCCGCTTCGCAACTGACACGAATGATCTCGAGCCTCAACGATCAGATCGCCGTGCGGATCCTTGAGGTATCGGCGCCGCAGTTCGATCTCGCCGGCGTCGCTCTCTGTTGGCTCGGAATGGGTTCGGAAGGACGCTCCGAGCAGACGATTGCGACCGACCAGGACAACGGTCTCATCTTCATCCCTGCCGACCCGGGCACGGCACCGGACAAGGTGCGCGAAAGGCTTCTCCCGTTCGCACGCGCCGTGAACGAAGCCATGGACCGCTGCGGTTACCCGCTGTGCAAGGGGGGCGTGATGGCGATGAATCCCTCCTGGTGCGCGAGCCTCGACGAGTGGAAGGCGGCGTTCGCAAACTGGATTGATCGCGGCGATCCCGACAGCCTTCTCGCCGCCAACGTCTTTTTCGATTTTCGGGCGCTGTGGGGCGCGCCGCAGCTCGCCGACGCGCTGCGCGCCGACGTCGCGACGCGCGCGCAGGCGAATCCGCGGTTCCTGAAACAGATGTCCGACAACGCGCTCAGGAATCGGCCGCCGCTCAACTGGTGGGGCGAGCTGGAGGCGGCGGAGGATGGCTCCGGCATCGAGGGCATCGACCTCAAGATGAGCGGCAGCGTTCCCTTCGTCGACGCGGCACGAATCTTCGCGCTCGCTGGCGCAATCACCGCCACCAACACCATCGAGCGGCTGGAGCAGGCGGTGGCGAAGCGCGGGCTCCCTGCCGCCGAAGCTCGTGCGTTCTGCGATGCTTTCGAGTTCGTGCAGCTGCTGCGTCTGCGCGGACAGCATCGTCGTGGAGCGAGCGAGGCGCGTGATCGCACTGCATCGAATCCCAATTGGGTTCCTTTCGTGGAGCTGTCGGATCTCGACCGGCGCATCCTGACGGAGGCGATGCGGCAGATCCGCCGGATCCAGCAGCGCCTCGAGCTCGACTATCCCGGATGAGTGCCGCAGGGCCGCCCCGAGGACACCTAGGCGAGCGGGGCGAAGCCAAGGCCCGCAAGGCGGGTCGGCGAGCGTCGGCGGCCAGCCCGGATCTGCACTGCGAAAAGGGCAACGGCGGGGAGGCCGCATGGATATGCTTCCCTTCGGGAGGCCATGGCGTGGCGGGAGCCGCACGCGCGGGGGAACATGTATGAACGCAGCATTGGCATTGCTGCGGCGCTGGCTTGGCGGCCGCCCGAAGCGGGCGCCAGCGGAGCCGTCCGGACGTTGGATTGTCGTGGACACCGAAACCGCGGGCCTCGATCCCCAACGCGATCGGCTGCTTGCGATCGGCGCGGTCGCCGTCGACGACGAAGGGATTCGGCTCGACGACAGCTTCGAGGTCGTCCTGAAAGGCGACGCGACAGGTGAGGCGGCGAACATCGTCGTCCATGGGATCGGCGTCGGCGCGCAGGCGGCGGGCGTGCCGGCACCCGATGCACTGGACGGCGTTTCGTGATTGGGCTGCGCTCGCCCCGCGGGTGGCCTTCCATGCCGATTTCGACCGGGTGGCGCTTGCGAAGGCGATCGCCGCCGCGGGACTCGAGCCCGACGACCGCCCGTGGCTCGACCTGGCGCCGCTCGCCGCGGCGCTCTCGCCCGACGCCCATCGCCGCGGTGGCCGCAGCCTCGACGATTGGCTCGCTGCGTTCGGCATCGAATGCGCGGTTCGCCACAATGCCGCCGCCGACGCGCTCGCGACCGCCGAGCTGTTGCTGCGGCTGCGTACGATCGCCGCGAAACAGGGGCGGATCGGCTTCGATGCGCTCGTGCGCACTGCGCGCCAGCAGAAATGGCTCGGAAGCGCGGGGTAAAGCAGCCCCGAAAGGGAGCCTGACAGGCTCCGGACTATACTGGCTCGGCACTGCGCTCCATGGAAACGCTGCGCCGTATCGTCTACCTCATCTTCCGGCCGAAAGCGGAGTGGGATCGGATCGCCGAGGAAAAGACATCGATCGACGCGCTGCTTCGCCGCTACATCCTGCCGCTTGCGCTGCTCGCGCCGATCGCCACGACGATCGGCATGAGGACTTTCGATCGCAACTGGGACCCGGTGCACGGCTACGTCGTCCCCGCCGACCAGATATTTGCCGCCGGCGCCGCAACGTATTTCGCGACCATCGGCTCCATTTTCGCGCTGGCGGCGATTTTCGCACTCCTGGCACCGGTGTTCGGCACGCCGCGCGACTACACGGCCGCGCTCAAGGTCGCAACCTACGGCTCGATCCCTGTCCTGCTCGCCGGCGCCACGATGCTGTTGCCGGTGATGGCGATCGTCGGCGTCGTGGGTCTCTGCCACACGCTGTTCCTGCTGCGGCTCGGCGTGCGCCGCGTATTGAACGTGCCGGCGGGCGCGCAGACCGAGTTCATCGGCATTTCGATCGTGCTGCTCACGTTCGTGTCCGCCATCGTCGGCGCGGTGGCAAGCTCGATCGGATTGCTCTGACAGGGGCGGCTGCGCCGCAAACTTGTCGCCCGCCGCGAGCGCATTTCGGTAAACTCTCGCGGCGCGGCCCCCATCAAGCCGCAGGAACGCTTTGCGGTGAACGACCTCCACTCGACGCTCTTCTGGCTGCGGCTCGCGCAGGTCATCGTTGCGATTCCTATGTTTGCACTGGCCGGCCAGGCCGCAACTTATGTCCTTGCCCGGATAATGGGGCAACCGCCGCAACAGAATTTCATCTACCGGCTGTTCCAGATCGTGGCATCGCCCGTCGTAAAGCCGTGCCGCTGGATCGCCCCCCGGTTCATTCCCGACCGCCATCTGCCGCTCGTCGGCTTTTCGTTGCTGCTCGTGGCCTACCTCTGGATCATGGTCGAGATCGCGGCAGCCTGCGGGCGGCACGGGCTGCCCATCGCCCAATGCCTGCAGTCGCAATGATCGCACGCCTGCAGCGCTGGTACTGGAACCAGATCGCAGCCTGGTCGGTGCTGTTCCGGCGCCGCGACATCGCGCTCGAATGCTACGGGCGCATGCTGGCGCTCGATCCCGCGGACACGCTCGCCCTCGCGTCGATCGGATACCAATACGCGCAGCAGGGAAGAAAGCGCGAGGCGCTCGCGATGTTCGACCGCGTTGTCGCGCTGAAGCCGCAGGACGCCGAAGCGCAGTTCGATCGGGGTTTCCTCCTGCAGGAGCTCAATGACCACGACGGCGCGATGGCAGCGTTCAAGAAAACGCTTGCGATCAATCCCGATCACGACCGGGCACTCTACGGACTCGCGCTGTCACTCATCTCGACGCGCCGTCCCGAGGAAGCGATCGCGCCACTCAAGCGCAACACGAAGCTGCAGCCGATGAGCCCCTACGGTTGGTACCAGCTCGCGCGCGTCCAGCACGAACTCGGGCGACCCGGCGAGACCCAGAAGATCATCGACCATCTGACGCGCTTCGAACCCGACGTCGCGCGGCAGCTCGAACGGGAAACGGGGCTGAAGGCGCGAATCCTGGACTAGAGCCCGGTCCCGGCGCGGGACGATACCCGGCACGGAGCACCGCAACATGGACGCCGCTGGGCGCCTCGCCGGTTGCGCTTCCGAAAAGCTGGGCTATACTCCGCCCAGTTCGGCTGTCCCAACCCGCAACGGGTTGGGGGAGACTACATAAGAAATGCATGCTGGACCGCGCTTGCGGGCTAACAGCGATTAGGGGTTGTTCATCAGGAGGAGCCACCATGCAGCTGACCGAGCGGCATCTGGAGTACTGGCACAAGAACCTGGCGATAACGAGCGTTCTGCTGTTCATCTGGTTCCTGGTCACCTTCGTTCTCGAGTACTTCGCGCGGGACCTGTCCTTCAACTTCTTCGGCTGGCCGTTCGCGTTCTACATGGCCGCGCAGGGCTCGTTGATCATTTACGTGGTCATCATCTGGTATTACGCGCGCTACATGAACAACCTCGACCGCGTCTACGACGTGCATGAAGGGGAGGACGAGTGATGGCCACCACGCCAGCAGCATCGGGTACCAGCGCCGCGCTCTCGCCCATGACGGGCCGGGGGTTCTTCAACAAGCTAAAGAAGGCCTACGCGTTCTACACGGTCGGCTTCGTCGTGTTCGTGATCGCGCTCGCAGTCGCCGAGCAGATGGGCCTCTCCCGTCGGTGGATCGGCTACATCTTCCTGATGGCGACGGTCGGCCTGTACGCCGGCATCGGGATCATCAGCCGCACCTCGGACGCGGCCGAGTACTACGTCGCCGGCCGGCGCGTGCCGGCGTTCTTCAACGGGATGGCGACGGGTGCCGACTGGATGAGCGCCGCGTCGTTCATCGGCATGGCGGGGACGCTGTATCTCACCGGCTTCAATGGCCTCGCGTTCGTCATGGGCTGGACCGGCGGCTACTGCCTGGTCGCGCTGTTCCTGGCGCCGTACCTGCGCAAGTTCGGCCAGTTCACGATTCCCGATTTCCTCGGCGCGCGCTACGGCGGCCACATTCCACGGACCGTCGGCATCTTCGCTGCGATCCTCTGCTCGTTCACCTACGTGGTCGCGCAGATCTATGGCGTGGGGCTCATTACGACGCGGCTCACCGGCGTGCAGTTCGAATACGGCATTTTCCTGGGCCTGGGCGGTATTCTCGTCTGCTCGTTCCTCGGTGGGATGCGCGCGGTGACGTGGACGCAGGTCGCGCAATACATCATCCTGATCATCGCCTACATGATCCCGGTCGTCTGGCTGTCCGTGAAGCAGACGGGCATCCCGATCCCGCAGATCGTCTACGGCAAACAACTCGAGAAGGTGACGGCGCTCGAGGAGAAATTCATCAAGGATCCCAAGGAGCTCGAGGTCCGCGGGATCTTCAAGGCGCGCGCGGACGAGGCCAGCGCCAACCTGAAGGGATTGCCGGGCTCTTTCGACGCAGGTAAGAAGAAGCTGCAAGCTCAAGTCGAAAAGCTCAAGGCGGAAAACGCGCCACCCGAGCAGGTCAGCGACGCTGAAAAGGCGCTCGACGCCTACCCGAAGGACGTCGATGCCGCGAAGGCGCAGTGGACCAAGGACGCAGGTCTCATCGCGCGCGCCGCGCCCCCGCTGCGCCACGCCGAGGCTTTCCCCGGCAAGGATGAGCCCGCGCGCGACGTCTCGCGCCGAAACTTCCTGGCGCTCATCTTCTGCCTGATGGTCGGCACGGCAGCGCTGCCGCACATCCTGATGCGCTATTACACGACGCCCTCGGTGCGCCAGGCGCGCGAGTCGGTGTTCTGGTCGCTGTTCTTCATCTTCCTCCTGTACTTCACGGCGCCGGCGCTCGGCGTGCTCGCGAAATTCGACGTCTATTCGTTCGTCGTCGGGTCCCAGTACGCGAGTCTGCCGCAGTGGGCGGCCGCATGGGCGCGGGTGGATCCAGGGTTGCTGTCGATTGTCGACGTCAACCATGATGGGATCGTGCAACTCGCCGAGATCGCGATCGGCGGCGACATCATCGTGCTGGCGACACCCGAGATCGCCGGATTGCCCTATGTGATCTCGGGCCTCGTCGCCGCGGGCGGCCTGGCGGCGGCGCTGTCGACCGCCGACGGCCTGCTGTTGACGATCGCCAATGCGCTTTCGCACGACTTCTACTACAAGATGCTCGATCCGAACGCGTCGACGGCCCGCCGGGTCACGATCTCCAAAGTTCTCCTTCTGGTGGTGGCGCTCATTGCGGCAACGGTGGCGGCGCAAAAACCGGCGGACATCCTGTTCCTGGTTTCGGCGGCGTTCTCGCTCGCGGCGGCGGCGTTCTTCCCGGCGCTCGTGTGCGGGATCTTCTGGAAGCGCGCCAATAAATGGGGAGCGACTCTCGGGATGATTGCCGGACTCGGCATCACGTTCTACTACATGGCGACGACGCAGCCCTGGCTCCGCGGCCTCTTCGGTGTCACGGGTTCGATCGCCGACCACACGTGGTGGGGCATCGGGTCGATCTCGGCCGGGCTGTGGGGCGTGCCGCTCGGGTTCATTGTCATCATCGTCGTGAGCCTGCTGACGCCGGCGCCCCAGAAAGAGGTCCAGGAATTGGTCGAGCACGTCCGGTATCCGAACCTCGCCGGCGACAAGATGGTGACGCTGGGCACCTGACGCCCGAACGATCCCTGCAAGCAGAAAGGCCCGCGATGCGTCGCGGGCCTTTCTTCCGCCGGAATGCGCGAGGGAAGGTCGGGTCACAGCACCTGCTTCAGCTGTTCGAGGATCGCGGGATTCTCGAGCGTCGAAGTATCCTGCGTGATCTCCTCGTTCTTCGCGAGCGAACGCAAGAGCCGGCGCATGATCTTTCCCGAGCGCGTCTTGGGCAGATTGTCGCCGAACCGGATGTCTTTCGGTTTTGCGATGGGGCCGATCTCCTTGCCGACCCAGTCGCGCAGCTGCTTCGCGATCTTCTCGCCTTCAGCGCCGTCGGGCCGATGCTGCTTCAGCACGACGAATGCGCACACGGCCTCGCCTGTCATGTCGTCGGGCCGGCCGACGACGGCGGCCTCGGCGACGAGAGGATTGGCGACGAGCGCCGACTCGATTTCCATCGTGCCGAGCCGGTGGCCGGAGACGTTCAGCACGTCGTCGATGCGACCCATGATCGTGAAGTAGGCGTGCGCCTTGTCGCGCACCGACCCGTCGCCCGCGAGGTAGAGAGTTCCCCCCAGCTCGTCGGGATAGTAGGATTTCCGATAGCGCTCCGGATCGCCCCAGATCGTGCGGATCATCGCCGGCCACGGCCGCTTGATCACGAGAATGCCGCCATGACCGTTCTCGACGTCATGGCCGGTCTCGTCGACGATCGCGGCCATGATGCCCGGCAGAGGCAGCGTGCACGAACCCGGGACGAGCGGCGTGACGCCCGGCAGCGGCGAGATCAAGTGGCCGCCGGTCTCCGTCTGCCACCAGGTGTCGACGATCGGGCAGCGTCCGCCGCCGACGTTCGTGTGGTACCACATCCACGCCTCCGGATTGATCGGCTCGCCGACCGTTCCAAGGAGGCGGAGGCTCTTCAGGTCGTAGTTCGTCGGCGCCGTCTGCGGCGCGACGCCCGAGGCCTTGATGAGCGAGCGGATCGCCGTGGGCGCCGTGTAGAAGATGTTGACTTTGTGCTTGGCGATCGTCTGCCAGAAGCGCCCGGCATCCGGATAGGTGGGCACGCCTTCGAATACGACCTCCGTGGCGCCGACTGCGAGCGGGCCATAGGTGATGTACGTATGGCCGGTCACCCAGCCGATGTCCGCCGTGCACCAGAAGACGTCGGTCGGCTTGATGTCGAAGACCCAGCGCATCGTCAGCATCGCCCACAGCAGATAACCGCCCGAGCTGTGCTGGACGCCCTTGGGCTTGCCGGTCGAGCCCGACGTGTAGAGGATGAACAGCGGATGCTCGGCGCCGACCCATTCGGGCTCGCAGGTGTCCGCCTGCTTCGCCACCAGCTCGTGCAGCCACAGGTCGCGCGGCGGCGAAAATGCGATCTTGCCTCCGGTCCGCCGGTAGACGATCACGTTGCGGATGCTCTCGCAGCCGCCCATGCCGAGCGCTTCGTCGACGATCGCCTTCAACGGCATGTGCTTGCCGCCGCGCGCCTGCTCGTCGGCGGTGATCACCGCCACGGCGCCGGCATCGATGATGCGCTCCTGCAGCGACTTGGCCGAAAAGCCGCCGAAGACGACCGAGTGTGTTGCGCCGATTCGCGCGCAGGCCTGCATCGCGACGACGCCTTCGATCGACATCGGAACGTAGATGAGGACGCGATCGCCCTTGCGGATCCCGAGCGACTTCAAGCCGTTCGCGAGCCGGCAAACCCGATGGTAGAGCTCGCGATACGTGACTTTGGTGACGGCCCCGTCGTCGGCCTCGAAAATGATCGCGACCTTCTCGGCGTTGCCGTTCGAGAGATTGCGATCGAGGCAGTTGTAGGAGACGTTGAGCTCCCCGTCCTCGAACCACTTGTAGAAGGGCGCGTTGGACTCGTCGAGCGCTTTCGTGAACGGCTTGTGCCACAGGATCTCGTCGCGCGCGTGCTTCGCCCAGAAGCCGGCGAAGTCCTTCGCGGCGCTCGCGTTGAGCGCGTCGAAGTCGGCCTTCTTGACGTTGGCCTGCGCGACGAACTCGCGCGGCGGCTCGAAGATCCGGGACTCGGTGGATACCGACTCGATCGTGGACATGCTGGATTCTCCTGTTGGGGGTTTCCGTCGGGCGCGCCGCGGCCGGCCATTCGCCTCGATGCGACTTGGGGAGTCTAACCAACAGCCCGCACCCTGCGCAACGCGCGAAGGTTGATACAGCGCAAGGGTCGTCGCCCCAGGCCCGCTGTGGCTTCAGCGACCGTTCCGGGATTGTCCGCCGGGCGACAGTGGCATCGTCGACGGATCGCGGCCGCCGCGGTGGCCGGTGCTAAACTCGTCCGGCAATCCGCGACCTTTCCGCAGGACGACCATGACCGCCATCCGTCAACAGGACGTAATCGACAGCGTCGCCGACGCGCTCCAGTACATCTCGTACTACCACCCGCAGGATTACATCGAAGCGCTGGGCGACGCCTATGCCGCCGAGCAGTCCGCCCGCGGCGAAGGACGCGATCGCGCAGATTCTCACCAATTCGCGGATGTGCGCCGAAGGTCATCGCCCGATCTGCCAGGATACCGGGATCGTGGTCGCTTTCGTCAAGGTCGGGATGGACGTTCGCTGGGAAGGCGTGACGATGCCGGTCGCGGAAATGGTCAACGAGGGCGTCAGGCGTGCCTACACCCATCCGGACAACAAGCTCCGCGCGTCGATCGTCGCGGACCCGGCCGGCGCCCGGAAAAACACCCGGGACAACACGCCGGCAGTCGTCCATTTCGACCTCGTTCCCGGCAATACGGTTGAAGTGAAGATCGCGGCGAAGGGCGGCGGTTCGGAGAACAAGTCCAAATTCACGATGCTGAATCCATCCGACTCGGTCGTCGACTGGGTGCGTCAAGACGCTGCCGACGATGGGCGCCGGCTGGTGTCCGCCCGGAATGCTCGGCATCGGCATCGGCGGCACGCGCGGAGAAGGCGGTGCTGCTCGCGAAAGAGGCATTGATGGAGCCGATCGACATGCACGAGTTGCAAGAAACGCGGCCCGAAGAACGCGCTCGAGGAACTGCGCATCGAGATCTTCGACGCGGCGAATGCACTCGGCATCGGCGCCCAGGGCCTGGGCGGTCTGTCCACGGTGCTCGACGTCAAGATTCTCGACTATCCGACCCACGCGGCGTCGAAGCCCGTCGGGATGATTCCCAATTGCGCGGCGACGCGCCACGCCCATTTCAAGCTCGACGGCAGCGGCGCGGCCGAGCTCGCACCGCCCGATCTGTCTCGCTGGCCCAAGGTCCAATGGACGCCGTCGGCAGCGGCAACCCGCGTGAACCTCGACGCGCTCACCCCTGCGGAAGTCGCGTCGTGGAGGCCGGGACAGACGCTGCTGCTCAACGGCAAGATGCTCACCGGGCGCGACGCCGCGCACAAGCGCATCGCCGACATGCTTGCAAAGGGCGAGTCGCTGCCGGTCGATTTCACGAACCGGGTCATCTACTACGTCGGCCCCGTCGATCCGGTGCGCGACGAAGTCGTCGGCCCTGCGGGTCCGACCACGGCGACGCGGATGGACAAGTTCACCGAAATGATGCTGGCCAAGACGGGTCTCATCGCGATGATCGGCAAGGCCGAGCGCGGCCCCGTCGCGATCGAGGCGATCCGCCGGCACAAGGCCGCGTACCTGATGGCGGTCGGCGGCGCTGCGTATCTCGTGTCGAAGGCGATCAAGCGCTCGCGCGTCGTCGCATTCGGCGACCTCGGCATGGAAGCGATCTACGAATTCGACGTCAAGGACATGCCCGTGACCGTCGCTGTCGATGCCAACGGCATCTCGGTGCACCAGACCGGCCCGCGCGAGTGGCAGCAGCGCATCGGCAAGATCCCGCTCGAAATCGTCGCTTGACGCAGGGCGTTGCCGCGAAAGCCGGCAGTCGAGACGCCGCGACGATTGCACTTCGCGATTCCTTTGCCACGCCCTGTTCATTCGTCGGCCGGTCGCAGCGGCGCGACGCGGCATATGGCACGGTGTATGCTTATCGATTCCGCTGCCGCCGAGGGTAACCGCACCCGGCGCGGCAGCGCGGGACGCTACGAGTCGCCCGGACGATCCGGCGGCGACTCGGGCACCCGAAGGCACGGGAGCAGGGTGATCACGACCGGAACCGGAACGCGGGAGGCTCCCGCCGGCCCGCCGCGGGACGCATGCGTGGCGCGCAGGCGCGTGATCGCGAGGCCGCCGGACGGCCCGAGCGCCGAGGCGGCATCGTGAAGCGGCTGCGCCGTCATTTCGGGCCGCTCGCGACCGACACGATTTCGCCGCTCAACCTGCCGCCGGTGCGGATGGCCGTTATTGACCAAGCTCAATCTGCTCACCGTCGGCCTCATCTTCCTGACGGCGATCGCGACGACCTCCGTCTACCTCTGGCAGCGATGGCATGTCGATGAAAGCGAGTTGCGCTCGCAGGGGACAACAGTGCTCGCGATGCTGGCCGAGATGTCGGAGTACGGACTCTCCGCGAGCGACCGGGCACGCCTCGAGGCGGTGCTCCAAAACCTCGAAGCGGATGGCGACTTCGCCTATGTCGAAGTGCTCGATCCGAGCTACAAGCCGATTGTCGACCGGCGGTTCGGCGATTCGCCGCGCGACATCACCCTGCCTGCACTCGGGAAGGAGACGCCGATCCCTGCGCCGGGCGCCGTCAGATCCAACGCTTACACGATTCACGGACGCCGCTACGTGGAGCTGATCATCCACCTCGCGGGCGCCGCCAACGGCACCATCGCGCCGGCGGCACCGAAGGGAGAGGCCGATCCTCCGGCCGATGCCGCGAACGCGCCGCCGGTCGCACGCACGCCGGTCGGGTTCATCCGCATCGGCATGACGTTCGAGCGGCAGCAAGCGCAATTCAAGAAAACGCTGATCGGAGCGCTCTCGGTCGTCGCCCTGCTGGTCGTCATGGCGATCGGCGCGACGTTGCTGCTCACCCGCCGTCTCGTGGCGCCGATGCGGCGGCTGATGCGCGCCGCCCGCGCGGTGGGCTCCGGCAAGCTCGACGTGTACGTGCCGGCGAGCTCCGCCGACGAGCTCGGCCTCCTCACGCACACCTTCAACCACATGACCCAGCGCCTGTCCGAATCGCAGGCGGAGGTCGCAACCTACCAGCGCACGCTGGAGGACAAGGTCGCGCAGCGGACCAAGGAGCTCGAAATCGCGACGGCCCATGCGTACAAGCTTGCGCAGCACGACATCCTGACCGGCCTGCCCAACCGTTCGCTCCTGAACCAGCGGCTGAAGCAGATTCTCGCGCAGGCGCAGCGCGACGGCACGCACGTCGCCTGCCTGTTCCTCGACTTCGATCACTTCAAGCGGATCAACGACACGCTCGGCCACGACTCGGGAGACCAGCTGCTGCAGGCAGTGGCGCAGCGGCTCACCTCGGCAGTGCGCGAATCGGACACGGTGGCGCGGCTGGGGGGCGACGAGTTCGTGCTGATCCTGCCGGGCCTCGATCCCGCGCATGCGACGTTCGAGACGATGACGGTGCTGGCGCGCGTGCGAGAGTCGTTCCTTGCGCCATTTCGTCTGTCCGACCAGACGCCGACGCTCACCTCCTCGATCGGCGTGTCGATGTATCCTCTCGACGCCTCCGATCCGGTGAGCCTCATCAAGCAGGCCGATACGGCGATGTACGCAGCGAAGGAGGCCGGGCGCAACGCGTACCGCTACTACACCGCCGACATGAACGCGCGGGTCCAGCTGCGGCTGCAGCTCGAAACCGACATGCGGCGCGGGCTGATGGACGACGAGTTCTTCCTCGTCTACCAGCCGCAGATCGAGATGCAGAGCGGGCGCGCCGTCGGCGTCGAGGCGCTGCTGCGCTGGCGCGACCCCGAACGCGGCGTCATCTCGCCCGCCGAGTTCATCCCGATCGCCGAGGAATCCGGAATGATCCAGGCGTTGGGCGCGCGCGTGCTGCGCGATGCCTGCCGGCAGGTCATCGCGTGGCATCGGCAAGGGATGATGCTGCGGCTCTCCGTCAACCTGTCGGTGCAGCAGCTCCAGCACGACAGCTGGCTCGGTGTCGTCGACGAAGCGCTGTCGGCGAGCGGGCTGCCCGCGCACTACCTCGATCTCGAGATTACCGAAAGCGTGATCATCACCCATCCGGAAAAGGCCGTCGCGACGCTCGTGAAACTGAAGCAGCGCGGCGTATCGATCACCGTCGACGACTTCGGCACCGGCTACTCGAGCCTGTCCTATCTCGCGCGGCTGCCGATCCAGGCGGTGAAGGTCGACCAGCGGTTCGTCCACGGCCTCGAGCAGAACCGCAACGACGAGGCGATCACGCAGGCGATCATCGCGCTGTCACATTCGCTGGGCTTGAGGGTCATCGCAGAAGGCGTCGAGACCGCGGCGCAGTTCGATTTTCTGAAGCGCCATGGCTGCGAGGAAGCCCAAGGGTTCCTCATCTCGCGCCCGCTCGAGGAGCCCGAGCTCCGCAACTGGTGGCGGATGCAGGAGGAGGAGAACCGGATCGTCGGCCGTCAGAGCGACATGTGGCAACCCGAGGGCTGATGCGCGGCTGCGGCCCCCGATCGGACTGCTAGAGATCCGCGGTTGTATCGACGTCACGCAGGATGCCCGGATCGTCGACGTCGATGCGCACAATGCGGTCGCGATGCGCGGCGACCACCGATTTCGCGCCATCGTCGCCCGTGAGCGTGGCGAGCGCTTCGTAGCACGGCTGGCCGAATCCCACCGGATGGCCGCGTTCGCCGCCGTGAAACGGTGCCACGACCGGCGCGCCGTCGGCGAGGGCCGCCACGACGCGCGCGATCGTTGCCGGCGTGATCCACGGCATGTCGGCGAGCGCGACGATCCATGCGGCGGCATCCGGTGCGGCTCGCACCGCGCACGCGAGGCTTGCGCCCATCCCCGCGTCGGCGTTCGCGCAGCGCACGACGCGCGCCCCGGCGGCTCCGAGCGCCGCAGCGAGCGCAGGATCATCCGGCCGCACCACCGCGATCACTTCCGGTATCGCCGCGAGCAAGTGCCGCGCCGACGCCGCACCGATGCATTCGCCGGCGATGTCGCTTCCGGGCAGGATCGCGAGCAGTTTGGCGCTGCCGAAGCGGGTCGCGCGCCCGGCGGCGAGCAGAATGCCGACAATGTGGGAAACGGGGGACAGATCGGGCTCGCGAACAGCCGTTGCGCTGGGCGGCTAGTCGGGCAGCAATCGGAACTTGCCGTCCTTCACCGTGACGAGCACGCGGGCGCGCTCGTCCATCCCATTGTGATTGGTCGGCGACATGTTGAACACGCCCTGGCAGCCGACGATCTCGCGCTCCTTTTCGATCGCATCGCGGAGCGCCGTGCGGAACGCCTCGGTTCCCGGCTTCCCCTGCGGGAGCGCGACGGGGATCGCTCGCGCAAGAATGATGCCGGCGTCCCAGGTATTCGCGCCGAAGGTGGCGGGCTTCTGCTTGAACTGCTTTTCGTAGGCGGCGATGTAATTTTGCGCGACCTTCTTCACCGGATTGGCGTCGTCGATCTCGTCGATCACGAGCATCGGCCCGGCTGCGAGCACCGTGCCCTCGACTTTCTCCTTGCCGAGCCGGATGAAGTCGTCGGTCGCCACGCCATGCGTCTGGTAAATGGTTCCCCTGTAGCCCTGATCGCGCAGCGTCGTCTGCGGCAGCACGCCGGGACCGCCAACCCCGGCGACGAGAACCGCATCGGGCCTCGCGCCGATCAACTTGAGCGCCTGACCGGTGACGCTTTGATCGGTACGCTGGTAATACTCGGTGGCGACGAGCCGGATGCCTGCCCGTTCCGCAATCGGCGTGAAGACCTTGTGCCAGTTCTCGCCGTAGGGGTCCTTGAATCCGATGAATCCGATTGTCTTCACACCCGACTTCACCATGTGCCTGACGAGCGCGGCGGCGATCAGGTCGTCGTTCTGCGTGGTCTTGAACACCCACTTGCGCTTCGCATCCATCGGCTCGATGACGCTCGACGTCCCCACGGTGGCGAGGAGCGGGACCCCGGCCTCCGCGACGAGGTCGAGGATGGCGAGCGCATTGGGCGTCGTCGACGGCCCGATCAGCGCATCGACGTTGTATTCCTGCAGCAGCTTTTTCGCGTTCTGAACGGCGCGCGTCGTGTCGCCGCCGTCGTCGAGCTGGATGTACTCGACCGTCGCGCTGCCGATCCGCGTCGGCAGCAGCACGCCGGTGTTCTGCTGCGGAATGCCGATCGCGGTGGTGGGTCCGGTCGCCGACACCATGAGGCCGACTTTGATCTGGGCAGCCGCGGCCGCCGAAACCACCAATGCAAGGATTGCCACGCTATTACGGACGAGCACGGAAGGCTCCTTCGACGGTCGGACCGACAATCGTAAGCGGAACGGAATGCGCTAGGCAAATTGCCCGGCGGCATGACCCGATGCCCACGCCCATTGGAAATTGTAGCCGCCGAGCCAGCCGGTGACGTCGACGACTTCGCCGATGAAGAAGAGGCCTGGAACGTCGTTCGCCACCATCGTCTTCGACGACAGATCGCGCGTATCAATCCCGCCCAGCGTCACTTCTGCCTTGTTGTACCCGAGCGTGCCCGACGGCAGCACGGTCCACGCCTGCAGCTGCGCGGCAAGTGCGCGCAGATCCTTCTCGGGGATTTCGCGCATCGGCAGTGCCGCGCCATGCGACGCACACCACTGCTGCGCAAACCGCTGCGGCAGGCGCTCGGCAAGAACGCTGGCGAGTTGCGCGGTCGCCCCGCGTCGGCCGAGAAGCCACGCCGCCACGTCGGTCCCAGGCAGAAGATCGATCGTCAACGGATCCCCGCCATTCCAGTACGATGAGATCTGCAGGATCGCCGGTCCGGAGAGCCCGCGGTGAGTGAACAGAAGGTTCTCGCGAAAGCGGCCGCCGTTGCAGGACACCTCGGCGTCGAGCGAGATGCCGGCCAGATCGCCGTAGCGTGAAAGGTCCTCCGGCTGGAATGCGAGGGGCACCAGCGCCGGCCGCGGCGGAACGACTCGCAGGCCGAACTGCTCGGCAATGCGATAGCCGAATGGCGTGGCGCCGATTTTCGGCACCGTCAGCCCGCCGGTCGCGATGACGACCGATGCAGCCCGCAATTGGCCCGCCGGTGTCGCGACGCGCCACGCGTCGCCCTCGCGCGTGATCCCGTCCACCCGACAAGGCATCTTCCACTCGACGCAGCCGCGTTCGCACTCGGACTCGAGCATCGCGATGATGTCGCGCGCCGTCTCGTCGCAAAAGAGCTGCCCGAGCTTCTTCTCGTGGTGCGGGATCCGGTAACGGTCGACGAGCGCTATGAAGTCGCGCGGCGTGTAGCGTGCCAGCGCCGAACGGCAGAAATCGCGGTTCTGCGACAGGTAGTTGGCGGGACCCGCGTTGACGTTCGTGAAATTGCAACGCCCGCCGCCCGAGATCCTGATCTTTTCGCCTACCACCGGGTAGTGCTCGATCAGCACCACGCGTCGACCGCGCTGACCCGCCTGTGCCGCACACATCATCCCGGCGGCGCCGGCGCCGATGACGACGACGTCGCAGGTCGCGCTGCGGTTCAACGGTCGGTCCGGCGCTCGATCACGCCGTGCAATCTAACATGCGATCCCGATGCGGCGCTGCGCCTCGCGGAACAACTCACGCGCGCTCGGGCTGCGATGCGTCGCGTTGATGCACGCGAAGCTCAGGGCGCAAGTAGCTCGCGCAGCTTGTGGCTCCGCCGCTCGCGCTGGCTCGCTCGCACAAACTGTCGCAACTCAGACTTGATCGGGTGGCCCGCACTTCCGGTGCTCGTGTCTGCCCGGAAATGTATGATCATGCACAGCGCGCAGCTCGACAACCGAGGTCGGTAGGTTTCGTGGAGCGCACTCGGATGAGCACCGTTTACGAAATAGGGCCGTTTCGCCTCGATCCCGAAGCCGGCGTGCTTGTTCGTGCCGGGCTCCCCGTGCAGCTGGGGGGACGCGCGATTGCGGTGCTGACCGCTTTAGTCAAGAAGCCCAACAAGTTCGTCCCGAAGGAAGCCATTCTGGACGTCGCGTGGCCGGACGTCGTCGTCGAAGAGAGTAACCTCGCCGTCCAGATCTCGGCGATTCGGCGCGCGCTTGCCGCTGTGCCCGGAGGACAGCACTGGATCGAGACGCTGGCGAGGCGCGGCTATCGCTTCGTCGGACCCGTCACCGAGGTCAGTGACGGCCTGCGCAAAGGGGCATCAGGGGAGCGCGAGAGCTCGAACCTGCCCGAGCCGCTGACGTCGTTCATCGGCCGCGAACGGGAGCTGGTCGAGATCAAGCGCCTGTTGCCAAGCACTCGGCTGTTGACTCTCGTTGGCATGGGTGGCATCGGCAAGACCCGGCTCGCACTGCAGGCGGCTGCTGAGGTGCTGGCGGCGTACCGCGACGGTGTCTGGCTCGTGGATCTGGCGCCGTTGTCCGATCCGGCGCTCGTGCCGCGCGCGGTGGCGCAGGTGCTGGCCGTGCGGGAGGCCGTCGGGGCACCGCTTATCGAGACGCTGTGCTTTCAGCTCAAGCGGCGCGAGTTGTTGCTGGTGCTGGACAACTGCGAGCACCTGCTCGACGGCTGCGCGAAGATGGCTGACGCGCTCCTCCGCCAGTGCCCCCGCGTGCAGATCCTGGCGACCAGCCGGGAGGCCCTGGGCATTACTGGAGAGCGGGCGTACCAGGTGCCTTCACTCTCACTTCCCGATCCGAGGCACGTGCATTTGCCTGTATCCGTCTCGGAGTTCGAGGCGGTGCGGCTTTTCATCGACCGTGCCTTGCTCGCCCGCGCGGATTTTCAGGTCACCCACCAGAATGCTGCCACGCTGGCTTCCGTCTGTTATCGGCTGGACGGGATTCCCTTGGCCATCGAGTTGGCGGCGACAAGGGTGCGGTCCCTTTCGATCGAAGAGATCGACGGCAAGCTGGACCAGCGTTTCCGTCTGTTGACGGGGGGCTCACGAACGGCGTTGCCTCGACAGAAGACGCTGCGCGCGCTCATCGACTGGAGCTACGACCTGCTGACCGAAGCGGAGAGGCTGCTGTTGCAGCGGCTATCTGTTTTTGCCGGAGGATGGACGTTGGAAGCGGCGGAGCAGGTCTGCGTCGGCGAGGGCATTGAGGACTGCGACGTCCTCGAGCTCCTTACCTCGCTCGCCGACAAGAGCCTGGTAATGGTGGAGCAGAAGGACGAACACTCTCGCTATCGGTTGCTGGAGACGATACGTCAGTATGCCCGCGAGAAGCTGGTGGAGGCCGGTGGCAGCGATGCGATTCGGGGACGGCATC
The DNA here is from genome assembly GCA_963733985.1 of uncultured beta proteobacterium. Taxonomy (GTDB): domain Bacteria; phylum Pseudomonadota; class Gammaproteobacteria; order Burkholderiales; family Casimicrobiaceae; genus CAIWHR01. The sequence continues at coordinate 255,005 of CAVTFF010000025.1, forward strand.
GGGATTACTTCCTGCGGCTCGCGGAGGATGCGGAACCGAATCTGATGGGTGCCGAGCAGGCCGCGTGGCTGCGGCGTCTGGAAGACGAACATGAGAACCTGCAGGCCAGTCTCGACTGGAGCGTCGCGCAACCGGGATCGGGAGCCGGTCTGCGGTTTTGCGGCGCGCTGCAGCGGTTCTGGATTACGCGGGGGCATCTGTCGGAAGGCCGGGAGTGGTGTGTGCGGGTCCTGGCCAGGCCGGGAGGTGATGGGCAAACGCAAGCACGCGCGAAGGCGCTCAATACGGCAGGCATCCTGGCCTATTACCAGACCGATTATCTGGCCGCACGGGCGCTGCATGAAAAGAGCCTGGCGATCCGGCGGCAATTGGGCGATCGGAGGGGTATCGCCACGTCGCTCAACAATTTGGGGAACGTGCTCTACGAACGGGGCGATTACGTCTCTGCGCGCGCGCTGCATGAGGAGAGCCTGGCGATCAAGCGGGAACTGGGGGACCGGAGGGGCGTGGCCGGCTCGTTGAACAACCTGGGAAATGTTGCGCTGGATCGGTGCGATTTTGTCTCGGCGCGGGCGCTCTACGAGGAATGCGTGGCGATCATGCGCGAACTGGGTGATCGCGGGGACATGGCGACGTCACTCGACAACCTGGGGATCGTGTTCTACGAAGAGGGCGATTACGTATCTGCCCGCAAGTTGCTCGGCGAGAGTCTGGCGATCATGCGGGAATTGGGCGACCGGGCGGGCATCGCCACCTCGCTCAACAATCTGGGGAACGTGGCCTGCGAGCAGGGCGACTTTGCCGCTGCCCGGGCGCTGCACGAGGAGGGCCTCGCGATCGACCGGGAGTTGGTCGATCGATGGGGGACTGCTTTTGCGCTGGAGGGCCTGGCGGCGGTGGTCGCTGCACTGGGCATATCCGCCCGTGCCGCCCGCCTCTGGGGGGCGGCGGAGCGACTGCGGGAGGAGATCGGCTCGCCGCTGCCGCCAAATGACCGGCGCCGCTATGTCCGGCGTGTTGCCGCGACCCGCGCGGCCTTAGGAGATGACGCTGCCTTCGACCGCGCGTGGCACGAAGGACGTGCTTTAACGATCGAGCAAGCAATCACGCTCGCACTGTCGGAGTCAGTCGAGCAACCATGACGAATGCGCCCGATTCGGCGCATCGTGCTGCAGCCTCCGCGGGCCGCGAGCTCAACGTCCCAAGGTCAGGGCGCCAGAACTTGCACGCGTTTTGGCTCCGGTCGCTCGCGCCGAGTGCTCGCCTGACATTCGGCTTCGCCCCGGCTAGCCTTCACCGCAAGCTCAGGGCGCGAAGAACTCCCTGACCTTGTCCATGAAGGATTTCGCGCGCGGATTGTGCGCCCTGAAGCTGATCGGCATTTCGCAATGCAGGTCGCCGCCTTCGCGCTGGAACACCGCGTGCGGCTTCAGGTTCAGCACGACGTAGAGGTCGCCGGGGTCGTGTCGCAAGAAGCTCGCGGATCTTGTGGCTATGCGGGTCGCGTTCAGACTGTCGTAACAAGACCTGATCGGCTACCCAACGTCAGGTCGGACCTACTCTCAAACGGCTGCAACCGGCCAACAGCCGGCATACTCCTTACCCACTTGGTCGATCGGATGGCGTCGGGGTCGCGTTTCCTCCTCCCGGAATAGCTTCCATAGGACAGCGCCTGACTCAATAACCAGCGGGCTCATGCTGGTACTGGCGGACGCGTCCTACATGCAAATCAGCATGACGCTGATTCCTGCCGCGATACCCGTGGTCTAGGTTGGTGCCGTATCCAATCATGCGACAAGCGGGCGTGTGATGAGCGAAATGCCCAAGCCGCTTCAGGTCTATATCGTCGAGGACTCGCCGATTACCCAGCGGATGCTCGCTTCTGCAATCGAGGCGGCGGGGGCGGAATTGAGCGGCAGCAGCGCCGACGCGCAAACAGCGATCGGCGATGTGTTCGCCCTGCAGCCGGATCTGGTCGTGATCGACATCAGCCTGGCCTCCGGCAGCGGATTCGATGTGCTGAAGGCAATGCGGGACCATAGCCTTGCCCCAGCGGCAATCAAGGTGGTCCTCACCAATCACCCCTATATCGAATACAAGAATCTCAGCCTTCGGCTCGGCGCCGATCGATTCTTTGACAAGTCTTTCGAGACATCACAGGCCCTGACGTTGATCAATACGCTCGCCGCGGAAGGGCGCAGAGCTTGCCTATGATGGTGTCGATCTGGTGGGCGGTATGGATGTTCTTCCTGGGCGCATGCGCGGGGACGTTGGTGTTCGCGCTCATGAGAATGACGACGAGAGAAGGTGAACAAGGCGTCAAGGAGGAGCAAGCGGTCGCACGTGACGGGCTCGGTCCGGTAACATTGGACGAAGAGTGGACCGCCTAAGCGCGGTCGCCTCAAACTGATATCGTTGGGCAGAAGCCCAAGTCGATCGATTGCCCGCGTTGCGCGAATTCGTCACCGCTGGCGGCCCGGGGCTACGGAGCCAGCCTTGTCGAGGTCTATCGCCGGGCTGGCATCTACACCGTCAAGATTCTCGGGGGAGCCAAGCCGAGCGATCGGCCAGTCCTGGAGCCGACCAACGTTGAGCTAGTGATCAACGCCAAGACTGCAAAGGCGCTTAACCTTACCATCCCACAGTCCCTGCTGCGGCGCGCGGCGAGGTGCTTCAGTAACCGCGGCGTTCACGTGTTCGCGGCTCTTGCCCTAATCGCCGCAACCGTCGGCTACCTTGACCCGGCGAGCGCCTGCTTCTGAGAAGACCGGCTGGTCTGCTTAAGGACGGTCTGCGACGGTCGCGTGAAGATCCCTGACCGGCCAACAGGAGCCGGTCGGTGATGGCCGTATGACTCGCAGGGTGCCATTCCCCACCGCTGCGGCAAACGTCGTTCCCCCACGGTCCCGAATCGCGCCCTTCCCCTGGATATGGATGCACACCCGCCTCGTGGGCCGATGTTGATCCGACGCAAGGCCAGCCGAAGGCTTTTTCGCCAAGATGCCGATGCCACCGACCGAGCACGGGGGGCCGTTGCTAACCGGCTCCCCGCCGGATACCAGTCGCGAACTGGGACCCCCATGACCACGCCGACAATTGATCAATACCTGGCGGTCGACAAGTACCACGCGCCACAATGGCTCGGCAACCGTGCCACACGGCGATTCCATGTGATGGCCAAGCCCGCCGGCTCGGCCTGCAATCTCGACTGCACGTATTGCTTCTACCTGAGCAAGCAGACGCTGCCGGGCGGCCCGGGCGGCGGGCACATGGACGACGAGGTGCTGGAGCGGTTCGTGCGGGACTACATCGCCAGTGTGACGGCCGACGAAGTCGTCTTCTCCTGGCAGGGTGGCGAACCGACGCTGCTCGGCCTCGAGTTCTTTCGGAAGGTCGTCGCGCTGCAGCGGAAATACGCGAAGGCCGGCCAGCGGATCGAGAACGACCTGCAGACCAACGGCACGCTGCTCGACGAGGACTGGGCGGCTTTCCTCAAGGAGCATCGCTTCCTCGTAGGTCTGTCCATCGACGGCCCGAAGGAGATCCACGACAAGTACCGCGTCACCAAGCGGGGTGCGCCGACGTTCGATACCGTGTACGCCGCGGCGAAGATGCTCAAGCGGTTCGGCGTGCCGTTCAACACGCTGACGTGCGTCAATCGCTACAACGCGTCGCGGCCGCTCGATGTCTATCGCTTCCTGCGCCGCGAGCTGGGCTCGACCTATCTGCAGTTCATCCCCATCGTCGAAGTCAAGGGGTTCGAGACGACAGCGCCGCAGACGTGGGACGCCGCGCGGTTGCCGATCGTCGGCACGCCGCAGGCGAAACCGGACCATCCGCACTCGGTGGTGACGCCGTGGTCCGTCGACCCCGACGAATACGGCTATTTCCTTTCCAAGGTGTGGGACGAGTGGCTCGCCCGCGACTATGGCAAGGTGCTGGTCAGCTTCTGCGAGACGCTGGTCGTGCAGCGCATGGGCATGCCGGCCCAGACCTGCATCCAGAGCGAATTCTGCGGCAAGGGCGTGGCGATCGAGCACGACGGCAGCGTCTATGCCTGCGACCATTACGTATATCCGGAATACCGGCTGGGCAATGTCCGCCAGCAATCGCTGGGCGACATGGTCTTCTCTCCGGCGCAGGTGAAGTTCGCCTACGCCAAGTCCGAGACGCTGCCCGCGTACTGCAAGCGATGCGAATTCCTGCGCGACTGCTGGGGGGAGTGCCCGAAGAACCGGCTGCTGCGCACGCCGGACGGCGAGCCGGGGCTAAACTACCTTTGTCCGGGTCTCAAGCGGTTCTTCGCGCATGCGGCGCCGACGGCGGAGAAGTTGGCGGCGCAGTTGCGCGCGGTCCCGGCGACACCTCAGCCAAGGACGTAATACCCGTGGTGAGACGGATGGCGGCTGCGGCGTGGCTGCTTCAGGTCATGCTGGGCGGATTGTCCGTGCTGGCGGGATCGGCACAGGCGGCCGACGAAGAAGCACGCGTGCTAATCCTGAACGGCACGGACCCCTATCTTCCCGCCTATCTGGAGATCGACAGCGCCATGCGCGCGAGTCTGGCCCAGGAGACGGCGCGGCACATTGTCTACTTTTCCGAGCCGCTCGACGCGCAGCGCTTCGAGGTCGAGGCTTACGAACCTGAGCTGATCGCTCTTCTCGCCAAGAAGTACGCGGGACTTCGGTTTGACGTGGTCGTCGCGATCAGCGAACGCGCGTTGCAGTTCTTCAATCGGTACGGCGCGCTCCTCTGGCCGGGCGCACGACTGGTGTTTTCCGGCTGGCCCGGGGAAGCCTTCGAATCGGCCGGATTGCCACCTGACGCAAGGGCTGTCGTTACCCGACTGCCAATGGCGGAAACCATCGCACTGGCGCGCCAATTGCAGCCCAATGCGCGGCGCATTCTCGTCATCTCCGGTGCGTCGGATCTCGACAGGAGAAGCGGGCAGCAGGCCCGAGAGGCGCTCGCGAGAACACCGGATGGCCTCCCCTTCGAGTTCCTGATCGGCTTGCCAGTGCCGGATCTGATATCCAGATTGGCCGCGGAGCCTCCCGATACGATTGCGCTCTACCTCTCGGAATTCCGCGACCGTGATGGCCGTCCATACACGCCACGTGAAGTACTACGAGCCATCAGCGCCCGCTCCGCCGCGCCGGTGTATGGCGTCGTCGAAACCTATCTGGGCCTCGGTATGGTGGCTGGTGTTGCGGAATCGTACGCGGAACGTGGACGGCTGATCGCGGAAATGATCCGCGAGTCGCTCGCCGGCGGGTTACCCGCGTCAGACCCGGCTTTGGTCACTGCACCTAGTCGGTGCGTTGCCGATGCCCGTGCGCTGGAGCGCTGGTCGCTGGACGAGCGGCGCCTGCCCGATGGATGTGAAATCCGGTTTGCCAACCACACCTTTTGGCGTGAGCATTGGTGGCAGATCCTCGCAGCGCTGGCGGTTATCGTCGGCCAGAGCTTGCTGATCGCGACGATGTTCGCGCAGCGGCGCAGGAGCCGCGTCGCCGAGGCGGAGTCGCGGAAACGCCTTTCGGAGATGGCGCACATGAACCGGCGCGTGGCTCTGGGCGAGATGTCCGCATCGATCGCCCACGAGCTCAATCAGCCGCTCGGCGCCATCTACAACAATGCAGGCGCGGCACAGATACTGATCAACGCCGATCCCCCCAAGCTGGGCGAGGTGGCGGAGATCCTGGGCGACATCAAGCGCGATGATCAGCGCGCCAGCGACATCATCGCGCGAATTCGCCGATTCCTGCGCAAATCCGAATTCGAATTGCGGGAAACGAATCTCAACGAAGCCATCGACGAGTCGATGAAAACGGTGGCCGGCGAAGCGCTGGACAAGGACGTGGTTGTCAAGATGGAGTTCGAGCCCAGACTGCCGAAGGTCAAGACGGATCGCGTCCAGCTTCAGCAGGTGATGGTGAATCTCGTACTCAATGCGATAGAAGCATTGCAGAGCACGCCGTCGGGAAGAAGAACGCTGACGATCCGGACCCGGCGTGCAGACGACAAGTTCGCCGAGGTCTCCGTGACCGATTCCGGCGGAGGCATCGCGGAAGAGCTGAAGCCTCGCATCTTCGAGCCGTTTGTAACGTCCAAGACAACCGGCATGGGCCTCGGGCTCGCGATATGCCGCACGATCATCGAAGCGCACGGCGGCGAAATACGTGCCGAAAACGCTCCGGGCGGCGGCGCGGTGTTCCGCTTCACGCTGCCACTCGCCTCGGCCCTACGCTCGTGACCGCCGCGTCCTGCATTGTGCATGTAGTTGACGACGATGCGTCCTGGCGCACGTCGGCAGCTCGGTTGCTGGGGGCGGTCGGATATCGGGTCAAACAGTACGAATCGGCGGGACAGTTCCTGGAAACTGCTGATGTCGAATCCCCGGGTTGCGTTCTGCTCGACCTCCGCATGCCGGGGCTCAGCGGATTGCAACTCCAGCAGCGACTCGCCGAAATGCCGCACGCGTTGCCGGTCGTGTTTCTTTCCGGACATGGCGACATTCCGTCGAGCGTCCTGGCCATGAAGGCCGGCGCGCAGGACTTCCTGACCAAGCCCGTCGACACCAATGTGCTGCTCGGCGCCGTCGAGCAAGCCATCGCGCGCGATCGCGAGAACCGCCGCAGTCAGGCGCAACTCGACGCCCTGCGTTCGCTCATCGGCGCGCTCACGCCGACCGAACGCAAGGTGTTCGACCTCGTCGTTCGCGGCAAGCTCAACAAACAGATTGCCCAGGATCTCGGGACGGCGGAGCGTACGATCAAGTGGCACCGGCACAACCTGACGCAAAAGCTTCGAGTTCAATCACTCGCCGAGCTGGTCTCGCTCGCCGAACGCCTGGGGATCGCGGGCGCGCACGACTCGCCCGGCGACGTCTCTACGTAAGTCGAACGTACCCCCGCCTTGCAGGGGCTTAGGTTTGTTGCCGGCTACTGCCCGTCCGACTGCGCGCCTGCAATACCCGTCCTTTGGTGCGGACCCGCACCAAAGGACAGTGTCGGGCCCCGCGGACGGAAGTTAACGTTTCAGCCACGGACTTTCCGGACTCCCGCAAGCCGTGGCCAATAACTCATGCATACATCCGGTGGCTTGGTTGCAGTCGTCGACGACGACGCCGCCATGCGCACGTCCGTTGAACGCTTATTGCAGGCGAGCGGCTATACGACGAACGCGTTCGCTTCCGCGGAGGCATTTCTCCGGAGCGGGATCGTCGACCGTGCCATTGGCCTCGTGCTCGACATCCATCTTGGCGGGATGTCAGGCCTCGAATTGCGACGGCGCCTGCGGGATGCGGGGACCAGGATCCCGGTCGTATTCATCACCGCGTTCGACGACGAAGCGACGCGCAGGGAGGCGGACGCGCTTGGTTACGCCGACTACCTCCAGAAACCGTTCGAGGCGAGTCGGCTGATTGGCGCATTGGAGCGGGGCGCGAAGTCGTAAGTGCCAGGCGACTTTTCACGGTGGGCCTGCAGGGGCCGCCAACCGCAAGTGCATTGAGATAGGAGACAAGTCATGAGTTGTTGTAAACGTCTATTGTCTGTTGCATTGCCGGCCGTCGCGACGGTGCTCTTCGGATCCACCGTGGCTCTCGCTCAGGCGCCATCGAAAAGGCCCAACGTCGTCATGCTGATGAGCGACGATGTGGGCTGGGGCGACTACGGTGTGTACTACGGCGGCGCAGCCCTCGGGCACCCCACGCCGAACATCGATCGTATGGCGAGGGAAGGGGCGATGTTCACGAGCTGGTATGGCCAGGCCAGCTGCACGGCGGGCCGCTCATCGTTCATGACCGGGCGCATCCCGGTCCGCACGGCGCTGTCGGTCGTGGTCGTTCCCGGCGACCCGAACGGCCTAAGCGCGGAGATCCCGACCATCGCCGAGTTCTACAAGAAGAACGGCTACCAGACGTATTTCTCCGGCAAGTGGCATCTCGGTGATGTGCCGAAGTTCTACCCGATCGAGCACGGCTTCGACGAGATGAAGGAGTTCGCCGCCTACTACCCAGGCGTCTACGCCTACGAAGACACGGCTCAGAATGCCCATCCGTTTTTCCCCAAATACAACAAGGAGTTCTGGGATTTCTACCAGAAAGCGGTGAACCGGTATGAATGGGAAGGCACGGCGGGCAAGCCGGCGGTCAAGGGCAATGGCGGCGCCGTGATCACGCTGGAGAACCTGGCCGATTTCGACGTCCGGCAGACGGATTCGGCGGTCGCCTACATCAAGCAGCACGCCAAGGACGGCAAGCCGTTCTTCATGAGCGTGAACTTCATGGGCATGCACCAGCCGACCAGCCCGAACAAGGCGTTCGTGGGCAAGTCGCACCTCGGCAACTACTCCGACAAATTGATGGAAATGGACGCCAACATCGGCCGGATCATGGACGCCATCCGCGCGGAGGCGCCCGACACCATCGTCATCCACACGTCGGACAACGGCGCCTGGCAGGACGCCTGGCCCGACGCCGGCACCACGCCATTCCGCGGCGAGAAGGGCACGGGCTTCGAAGGCGCCTTCCGCGTGCCGGGCATCATGTGGGCGCCGGGCAGGATACCGGCCGGGCAGGTCCTCTACGAAATGATGTCGCACATGGACGTGTGGCCCACGACCGCGACGATGGTCGGCCTTACACCGCCGCCCCACGGCGAATGGAAGGACAACAACGGCAAGCCGATATACTTCGACGGCATCGACAACACCGCATACGTCACGGGCAAGGCGAAGCATTCAGCGCGCAACGGGTGGATCTACACCGACGGCGAGAAGTTCCTGGGCATGCGTGCCGACGTCGGCGGCGACCCAACGAATCCCGATCTCAAGATCGCGTGGAAGATGCTGTACTCCTCGAAGGACACCTGGCTCGGGCCCGAGCTCAACCTGGGCGCCATCGGTTCGACCTACAACCTCACCATGGACCCGTACGAGAAGTACGACATGACGTTCAACGGCGCGATGGCGGTGCGCAACCCGACCACATCGCCGGGCCGCTACTCGGGCATGGACAACGGCTGGGCGATCTCGCTCGGCGACATTCCGCTCTCGGAGTTCAATACGTCCATCGTCAAGTATCCGAACAAGAAGCGCTTCCCGGGCGGAGCTTCGAACGACATGATCCCGAACCTGCAGAACCCGGACAACCCGCTGCCGTACGATCCGATCAAGGTGCCGAAGACCATCCAGGCGCATTAGGCGCGCAGCGCGGACCGGTGGATTTGTCTTGACGACGGGCGTCCGCGGATCGGGCGCCCGTTCTTCTGTCGCGGCGCGTCTGCGCGGCCACCAGGTGTTGCGGACCCAGAGTTGCCGTGGAGGCTGCGCACCGTTCGCGACGCTCAGTACGCTGACCGGCGTCGGCCAATAACGATGCTTCAGGCAATACTACGGGCTGAGAAATGAGGGTCTTATGAGGAAGCATTGGTCGTCGATTCTGGGACTGCTGGTCGTCGTTCTGTCCGCCCCCTCGGCCTATGCGCAACAGAACAGGCCGAACATCGTCGTCATGCTCGCGGACAACCTCGGTTATGGCGAATTGGGCGTCTACGGCGGCGGCATCCTGCGTGGCGCGCCCACCCCGCGCATCGACAAGCTCGCCAGCGAAGGCATGCGGCTGCTTAACTTCAATGTCGAGGCCCAGTGCACGCCAACGCGGTCGGCGCTGATGACGGGCCGGTTCTCGATCCGGTCCGGGACATACGAAGTTCCTATTGGCGGCGTCCCGGATGGGTTGACGCAATGGGAGATCACCATCGCGGAGCTGTTGTCGGCGCGCGGCTACGCAACGGGCATCTGGGGCAAATGGCATCTCGGCAGCGCCGAGGACCGGTTTCCCACCCATCAGGGATTCGACGAGTGGTACGGCATCCCACGCACGTACGACGAGGCGATGTGGCTGTCGGAGAACGACACGAAGGGCATGTGGCCGTCGATCGGCGACAAGCAGGGCTGGAACGCGAAGATCGTCCATGCAGAACACATGTACGAGGCACGCAAGGGCGAAAAGGCGCGGCAGATCGCAGAGTTGAACGTCGAGCGTCGACGGACCATGGAAGCGGAGATCACAAGCCGCGCCGTCGAGTTCATCAAACGCAACGCGAAGGCGGGCAAGCCGTTCTTTGCCTACATCCCCTTCTCGTTGGTTCACATGCCGACGCTGCCCAATCCGGAGTTCGCCGGCAGGACCGGCAACGGCGATTGGGCAGATGCGCTTGCGGAGATGGACTACCGCACCGGCCAGATTCTCGACGCCATCAAAGAGGCCGGCATCGAAGACAACACGTTGGTCATCTTCACCAGCGACAACGGGCCGGAAGCCACCGACCCGTGGCAGGGCGCGAACGGGCAGTGGCGGGGGACGTACTTCACGGCGATGGAAGGTGGAATACGCATGCCGTTCATGATCCGCTGGCCGGGCAAAGTGCCGGCGGGGCGCGTCAACAACGAGATCGTTCACATCGTGGACCTGTTCACGACCCTGGCGCGCCTGGGCGGAGCGGAAATCCCGAAGGATCGCCCGATCGATGGCGTGGATCAGTTGGATTTCTTCCTGGGAGACAGGAATCGTCCAACCGCGAGGGCTTTCCTACCTATGTGGCCGACCGGCTGTCTGCGGTCAAGTGGAGGAACTGGAAGGTGCACTTCATCTGGCAGGAGACCATGTACGACACACCACAAAAGCTTCCGTTGCCGAAGGTCGTCAACCTCTTCACCGACATGAAGGAGGAGCGCGACATGGCCGCCAAGGCTTCCTGGGTCATCGATCCGGCGGTGCGAATTGTCGGTGAGCTCGAGGCTAGCCTGAAGAAGTATCCGCCGATCAAGCTCGGCACGCCCGATCCTTACACGCCGCCGAAGTGAGATGACCAAAATACCATGGCCGACGAATCCATTCGTTCAAAAGAATAGACATGCAAGAACGCTCACGGTGGCTAGTGTGGTTGGCCGCAGGCCAGTTGGCGGTCTCCCGGGCGGCGCTTGCCGACGA
>CAVTFF010000026.1:0-93550 GCA_963733985.1 uncultured beta proteobacterium
GTCGCCGTTCTCGGAACGGTCGCCGTTGCCCGCCGCCCACGCGACCGTCGCGACCAGCTCGGAGCGCTCCCTTTGCACGAGCCGTTCGAGCTCGGTCTTCATCCGCTCGAATCCGCCCGGCGTCAGGTAATTGCGCGCGCCGGCCGGCAGCGGCGACGTCGCCTCGAGCTCGTCGTCTTCGATCGTGTCCGCTTCGCGAGTGAATGCCTTGCTCATCGTCAATCGACGGTCGCCGCAAATGGTTCGGCCAAAGTGTTGATTATAGGCGTTCGTCCGCGCAAACGACATCGCGGCAGTCGGCCGCGACGAGCCGCGCAGCGACGGACCTATAATCGGTGCCGCCCCGAAGCGCGGGACGACCCCGCGCACCCATTCCTCCATGTCTGCACCGTCCAGTTCGTCGACCGCGCCCCGTTTGGCGCCTGCGCGGCCGATCCGCCGCGCCGTGGCCGTTCTCGCGCTGCTCGCGGTCGCCGGTTGTGCCGCCGTCGCGATCGCGCTATCGGTGGGAAGCGTAGCGATCGACGCGTCGACAGTCGCGCGCGCGTTGATCGGCAACGCCGAGGGCACCGAGGCGATCATCGTCGTCTCGCTGCGGCTGCCGCGCGCGCTTGCTGCATTCGCCGTCGGAGGTCTGCTCGCCGTTGCCGGCGCGGTGATGCAGGTATTGCTGCGCAATCCGCTCGCCGACCCGTACGTGCTCGGGATCTCCGGCGGTGCGGCCGTGGGTGCGCTCGCGGCGATGATTGCGGGAATCGGGGCGCTTGTCGCCCCTGTCGCCCTCGCCGGCGCCCTCGTTTCGACGCTCGTCGTGTTCAGCCTAGCGCGCGCCGGCGGCGCGGGCACGCCGTGGACGGCCACTCGTCTGCTCCTGACGGGCGTGGTCGTCGCCGCCGGGTGGAGCGCGCTGGTTGCGCTGCTGCTCACGGTTGCGCCGGATGCGCAGGTCAAGGGCATGCTGTTCTGGATGCTGGGCGATCTGTCCGCAGTGCCGCCGCCGCTGCCGGCGCTCGCGACGCTGGCCCTCGTGCTCGTCGCCGCGTTCGGGCTCGCCCGCGATCTCAACGTGCTCGTTCGCGGCGAGGAGATCGCGACGACGCTCGGCGTCGAGGTGCCGCGCGTCACGCTCGCGCTGCACGCGCTCGCCGCGCTTGCGACCGCGGCGGCGGTGACGACGGCAGGCAGCGTCGGTTTCGTCGGGCTCGTGGTTCCGCACGCGCTACGACTCGTGATCGGCAACGACCAGCGCGTGCTGCTGCCGGCCGCGGCGCTTGCGGGGGGCGCGCTCCTGGTGCTGGCGGACACGTTGGCACGAAGCATCATCGCGCCCGCGCAATTGCCGGTCGGCGTCATCACCGCACTCGTCGGCGTGCCGGTGTTTCTCTACCTCCTCGTGAAGAGCGGAGCGCGCGCATGAACGCCGCCGGGCGGCCCCAAGGACGCCTACGCGAGCAAGGCGAAGCCGAGGCCCGAAGGGCGCGTCTGCGAGCGTGGGCGGCGGCCGACCCCAAGCTGCAACGCGACACGTGCAACGGTGCGGTGGCCGCATGGAATTGCTCCCCCTCGGGGGACGGCGCAGCGGCGGCGGCGGCCGCAAGCGTGGGGGCACAAACATGAGCGCGGCCACGCCTTCGCGCCTGTCGGCCCGTGGCCTTGGTTTGTCCATCGGTGGGCGCGTGTTGTGCGACCGTCTCGACCTCGAGGTGCGCGCCGGCGAGCGGTGGGCGATTGTCGGGCCGAACGGCGCGGGCAAGACAACGCTCGTCGCGACGCTCGCGGGATTGCGCGCAGCCGATGCCGGTGCCATCGCCTACGACGGCGTGGCCCTCGCAAGGCTGTCGCCGCGCGAGCGGGCGAAAAAGCGCGGCTGGCTGCCGCAGGACAGCGTCGACTACTTTCCTGCAACGGTGCTGGAGACGGTGCTCGTCGGCCGGCATCCGCACCTCGCCCGCCTGCAGTGGGAATCGCCGGCCGATGTGGTTTGCGCACAGGACGCGCTTTCGCGCTTCGGCCTCGCCGGATTCGGGAATCGCGACGTCCGCACGCTATCCGGCGGCGAACGCCGTCGCGTTGCGCTCGCCGCGCTTGTCGCGCAGGATCCAGACCTGCTGCTGCTCGACGAACCGTCGTCGCACCTGGACCTGGGCCAGCAGATCGCGGCACTCGATGCGCTGGCCGCGCTCGCGCGCGAACGCGGCAAGGCGCTCGTCATGGTCCTGCACGATCTGCACCTCGCCGTTCGCTACGCAGACCACGCGCTCGCGTTGGGCGCAGGCCGTGCGACGATCGGTTCGGCGGCCGACGTGCTGACTGCGGACGCGCTTTCGGCACTTTTCGGCCATCGCCTCGCAGCGGTCGGCGAAGGCAACGCGCGAACCTTCGTTCCGCTCTAGTCAGCGCCTGCGCGCCCTGTCGATCGCCGCGCACAGCTCGGCGACGCCGTCAACGAAGCGGGGCCCTGCCCGATGGAGGAGGTCGGCGTTGACGCTATAGAGATTGCCGCGCTCGACGGCCGGCAGTGCAGGAAAGCGGCGCCAGTCGTCGAGCCACGGCGGGGGCACGCCGCCATCAGCGCCCGCGACGATCGCATCCGGATCCGCGGCGAGCACCGCCTCGACGCTGACTGTCGGCGCCGGCAAGCGGAGCGCCGCGAACACGTTGTCGCCTCCGCACACTTCGATCGCGCGGGTGATCAGGTGTCCCCCGCCTATCGTGTACAGCGGCGCGTTCCAGATCTGGTAGAAGACGCGGACGCGACGCACGTCCGCATGGCTCGCACGAAGCCCCGCGAGCCGCGCCCGGAACGCCGCTGCCGCGGCCCGTGCGTCCGATGGCTTGCCCACGAGGACGCCGAGACGCTCGAGATCGTCGGCAATGCCGTCGATGGTCTTCGGATCGCTCACGAAGACCGCGATTCCCCGCGCGCGAAGCGCCGTTACCTGCGCGGGCGCCGTGTACGGCCACGTGACGACGAGATCCGGATGCTCCTCGAGGATGCGCTCGAAGTCGAGCGCCGTGGCGTCGCCGACCCGCGGCAGCGCCTTCGCCTGCGGCGGAAAATCCGACGTGGCGATGACGCCGACGATGCGCGCGCCAGCGCCGGCGGCGAAAAGAAGCTCCGTCGCATGCGGCGCGAGGCTCACGATCCGGTTGGCCGGCGCATCGAGCGTCACCTCGGCACCGCTGTCGTCGCGGACGCTGACGGCGGCATCGGCGGGAGGCGAGCCCGCGAGCGCCAGCGCGACAAGGACCCGCAAGGCAACCGCAGCCCGGATCACGGCTGCCACCGGATCGCCGCGTACACGGTTGCGCCGCCCGTCGAGTAATCGGCGGCGAGCTGGTAGTTCTTGTTGAACACGTTGTCGCCACGCACGAAGAGCGACAGCCCCTTCGCGAACGGCCACTCGAGCGTAACGTTGACGATGCCGTAGCCGCCGAGCGCACGGACGTCGGCCGCGTCGTCGTAGCGCCGCGACGACGCGACGAACTCGAAGCCGAGCAGAACCGGGCCCGCCGGTTGCAGCACCTTGATCGCGCCATGCTCGCGCGCGCGCCGCGGCAGCAGCTTGCCGGTCGCGTCGTCCGTCGGATCCTGCAGATCGAGCGAAGCGACGACCCGCGTCTCGCGCCAGGCGAGATCGAGCCCCAGCGTTACGCCCTCGAGCGTCGCCGCGGCGACGTTCCGCGGCAGGCACGCGAAGTTCGCATCGCACTCGAACACGATGAGATCGCTCACCCGGTTGCGATAGCCGATCGCCCGCGCCTCCCAGCGGACATCGGCGTAGGTAGCGCTCCAGTAGCCGCCGATCTCGGCGTTCTTCGACGTTTCGGGAACGAGAGCCGGATTCGAAAACCCCGGATAGTAGAGATCGTTGAACGACGGCGCCTTGAAGCCCGTGTTCGCGCCGGCGGTGATCCGCCACGCCGGCGACAGCACATAACCGACCGCGAGCCCGCCGGTCGTCTTGTTGCCATACTGGTTCGAGTCGTCGTAGCGGACGTTCGCCTGCAGCGAAAGGGCTTCGTGGCGAAGCTGGTAGACGCCGGTCGCCGAGTTCGTGTCGCGCGCGTCGACCGCGAACGCAGGGCTCGTCGTCAGTTGCTCGTCGCGCCGCTCGAGAATCACGCCGAGCGATCCCTCCGGCACGGCGAAGTCGTTCTGCCAGGAGTATTGCCGCTGCGTCGTCCTGAACGGAAAGTTGCCGAAAGCCGTCTGCGAGACCGAATCGTCGATGCCCTCGCCCGCCGTGAGCGCCGAAGTCCAATGCCCCGAGAGTCTGTTGCGGCTGGTGATCGACCATGTCTCGACGGTGGTGATTGTGCGGTCGTCGAAGTCGGCGCTGCCGTCGTATTGGGCGTTGAGGCGGTTGTAGAAGAACTGGCCCGCAAGCTCCTGGCCCGCGGCCCACGTCCAGGTTCCGCTGGTTGTCGCGTTGGCCGTCGAATAGCCGTCGCGATCGGGGTTGTAGCTCAAGTTGTCCGGATTGACGATCGCGCTGAAGCCGTCGCTTTGCCGTCCCCCGACCTGCACCGAATAGCGCAACGGCCCGATCGTTGCCGCAATCCCCGCCGCGAGCGCACCGGTGTCGTAGGTTCCGTAGCCGACGGTCGCGTTGGGGACGATGCCTTCGCCCTGCGCCCGCTTCGTGAACACCTGGATCACACCGCCGATTGCGTCGGCGCCGTAGAGGCTCGACGCGGGACCGCGCAGAATTTCGATGCGCTCGATCTGGTCGAGCGGAATCGCCTCGAGCGACGTCGCTCCGTCGGACGCCGCTCCTGCGCGCAGGCCGTCGATCAGCACGAGCGTCTGGCCGCGGTTCGCGCCGCGCAGCAGCGCACCCGACACCGATCCCGGCCCGCCGTTCTGCACGATTTCGACGCCTGGTTGCCGCTGCAGGAGCGCGGCGAGGCTCTGCACGCCGCTCCTTGCGATTTCGTCGGCGCCGATGACGGTGACGTCGGCGAGCGCCTCGCCGATCGGCTGCGCGGCACGGGCGGCGGTGATGACGACGGGTTCGAGCGGGAATGGCTTGGGCACCGCCTCCTGTGCACGCGCCGCGGCAGAAGACACGGCAATGGCGATCAGCGCCGGCAACGATCGACGATAGAGCGCAGCGAGGGTCCGCCGCCTCGGGTAGTGAGGCAAAGCAGGAAGTTGCATGACAGGCTCCGCGCGCGCCATGCAGCCCCGCACGGCGTTTGCGACCGGGACGCGCGATGCGCTCTCCTACACGCATCGCGACGTTCGCAGCGTCGCGGTCCGCGTGCGCCGGAGGGGCACACCGCGGACCGAACGCAGGCCGGTCTCCGGGCTCGCCAGCCTTGTCCGCTTGGCCTTCCCGTCCGTCGCCGGACAGTGGCGTGGGTGAGCGGACCGCACGGGCTTACCGTTGCGGGGGCAGCCGCGGGTTGGCGCGAAACCGCTCGCGCGCCACCGCGTTCCCGTTTCACCCGCCGCGAGGGATTCGCGGCGGACACCTGCGCGCGCTGATTATAGCGAACGGACCGCCCAGCCGAGCCAAGGCCCGAGGAGCAGCGCCCGACAACCGTGCGGAACGGATTTCACTGGCAGTGCCGAGGGCGCGAGTAAGCGCGGCGGGCGAGCGTGAGCGAGCCAAGGCCCGAAGGGCGCGTCGCCGCGCGACCGAGCAGCGCCCGACAACCGTGCGGAAGGGATTTCGCCGGCAGTGCGGAGGGCGCCCAGGCCCCGACATCCGGCGTGCGCGCCGCGCCGCGTTGTTGCTATAATTCCGCCCCTTCGACGAGGATCGCCCCCACCGGATAACGCCGGCCCCGGGGCGAAGCTAGTGGAACAGAAGCTCTACATTCGCACCTTCGGCTGTCAGATGAACGAGTACGATTCGGACCGGATGGCCGACGTGCTCGCCGCGACCGATGGGCTCACGCTGACCGGCCGCCCCGAGGACGCCGACGTCATCCTGTTCAACACCTGCTCGGTGCGCGAAAAGGCTCAGGAGCGCGTGTTCCACGATCTCGGCCGCGTGCGCGCGCTGAAGGCGCAAAAACCGGGCCTCATCATCGGCGTCGGCGGCTGCGTCGCGAGCCAGGAGGGATCGGCGATTGTGCGGCGCGCGCCTTACGTCGACGTCGTGTTCGGTCCGCAGACGCTGCACCGACTGCCGCAACTGATCCGCGCCCGGCGCGCGACCGGAACGCCGCAGGTCGACGTCAGCTTTCCCGAGATCGAGAAATTCGACCATCTGCCGCCGCCGTCGGTCGACGGCGCGAGCGCGTTCGTATCGATCATGGAAGGCTGCAGCAAGTACTGCACGTTCTGCGTGGTGCCGTACACGCGAGGCGAAGAAATCTCGCGGCCGTTCGACGACGTGCTTACCGAGATAGCAGACCTTGCCGACAATGGGGTCAAGGAAGTGACGCTGCTCGGTCAGAACGTCAACGCTTATCGCGCGCCGCTTGAGCAGGATCAAGTTGCCGACCTCGCAACACTGATCGAATACGTCGCCGAGATTCGGGGCGTCGAGCGCATCCGTTACATGACCTCGCATCCGAAGGAGATGACGCAACCGTTGATCGACGTGTACGCGCGTGTCGGAAAGCTCGTTTCACACCTGCATCTGCCGGTGCAATCAGGTTCGGACCGCGTGCTCGCTTCGATGAAGCGCGGCTATACGACGCTCGAATACAAATCGATCGTACGCAGGCTTCGCGCTGAACGGCCGGAACTTTCTCTCACCTCGGACTTCATCGTCGGTTTCCCGGGGGAAACGGACGCCGATTTCGAGAAGACCCTGAAGCTGATCGGGGACGTCGGCTTCGACGGCGCGTTCAGCTTTGCCTACAGCCCGCGGCCGGGCACGCCTGCGGCCGAGCTTCCCGACCAGATTCCCGCGGCGACGAAGCAGGCGCGGCTCGAGAAGCTGCAGGCGCTTCTCGACGCGCAGTATCGCGATCGCAGCGCGGCGATGGTCGGGACGTGCGAGCGCGTGCTCGTGACCGGCTGCGCGGCGCGCGACGCACGCGAGCTCGCCGCCCGCACCGAGAACAACCGGGTGGTGAATTTCGCCGGCGACGGCACGCTCGTCGGCACTTACGTCGACGTGACGATCACGGCGGCGCTGCCGCACTCATTGCGCGCGGAACTTGCGGCGGCATGAGGAGTCGAGAACGCATTTTTCTTGGCCGCCGTTCGGGCGGCCGCTGTACGTGTGTAGGAGGTAGTTCGATGTCGATCGATAGCTTGGCTCGTCCGGTACGCGCCGCCGCTTGCGCAGTCCTTGTTGCAGCTCTGGCGGCCTGCGCGAGCCTCTCGCCGAGCCCGCAGAGCAACGTTGCCGCGGACGCCGCCGCCACGGGCGTCGCGGCCGCGATGGCCGCGTCGGGCACGGCCAAGCCCAATGGTCATGGCGTGGGCACGCCACCTGCCGCTGCGGCAGCCGCCGCCGCCGCAGCCGCCGCCGTTGCGGCCGGGCAGCCGCGGCCATTCGCCGATGTGATCAAGGACGCCAAGGAAACGCCTGGCCTCTTCGGCCTTTGGCAGAAGGACGACAAGGTCTGGATCGAGATCGCCCCGGATCAATTCGGCAAGCCGTTCCTGTTCACCGCGAACTTGAGCCGCGGCGTCGGCGAGCAGGGCGTGTACGGCGGCATGATGCTCGCCGACCAGATCGTGGAGTTCAAGCGCATCGGCAACCTCGTGCAGCTCATCGCTAAGAACTACGCGTTCACCGGCGGTGCGAACGCTCCCATGGAACAGGGTGTGAAGGAGGGATTCACCGACAGCCTCGTGGGTACGACGGTCGTCGCAAGCCAGGCGCACCCGGAGCGCAAGAGCGTGCTCGTCGACGCAAACGCGCTGCTCCTGACCGACATCCCGGTCGGCGAGCGCTTCACGACCGGCGTCCACCTGCGCAACTACATGTTCGATCCGCGCAACTCGAGCTTCGAAGCGCTCAAGAATTCGCCCGATCAGTCGTCGTTCGTCGTCTCGGCCCACTATTCCAATTCCAAGGCGACGCTGCCGCCGCCGCCGACACCTATCCCGGCGCCGCCGAGCCCGTTCCCGCGGTTCACGACGCTTCCGGACGCGCGCAGCCTGTTCCTCGGCTACACGTACAACTTGGCGAGGCTGCCCGAGCCGATGGCGTCGCGGACGGCCGATCCGCGCGTCGGGCATTTCGAAAGCGAGATCTGGGACTTCTCGACCGACTCCAATTTCACGGCCAAGACGCACATCGTCGATCGCTGGCGATTGGAGAAGAAGGATCCGAGCGCCGAAGCTTTCGGAGCCGAAGCAGCCGATCGTGTTCTGGATCGATCGCAACGTTCCCGAAAAATACCGGCCGGCCGTGCGCGAGGGCATCCTCGAATGGAACAAGGCGTTCGAGAAGATCGGCTTCAAGGACGCCATCGTCGTCAAGCAGCAGGAGGCCGACGCGCCGTTCGACACCTACGACGCGCGTCACTCGACCGTGCGCTGGTTCGTGTCCAACGACGCCGCATTCGCGATCGGCCCCTCGACCGTCGACCCGCGCACCGGCGAGATCCTCGACGCCGACGTCGCGATTCCCGAGACCTGGTCGCGCGCCAACCGCACGTTCATCGCCGAACAGGCACCTTCGGCGTGGCCGGCCTTCGACGGGTACAAGGCCAAGCTGGGGCTCGACGGCAGCGCATGCACGTACGCGGCCGATGCGCTCGCGGAAATGGAATTCGGACTCGACGTCCTCGAAGCGCGCGGCGACATCACGCCGGGAAGCGCCGAAGCCGACGCGTTCGTCGCGGCGTCGCTCAAGGCGGTCGTGATGCACGAGGTCGGCCACACGCTCGGGCTGCGGCACAACTTCCGCGCGTCCACCGTCTACCCGCTTGCCAAGATCTCCGATCCGACGTTCAGCAAGGCGCACGGGATCTCCGGATCGGTGATGGACTACAACCCGCTCAACATCGCGCTCAAGGGCGAGCCGCAGGGCGCGTACGTCGAGCCGACGCTCGGCCCCTACGACTACTGGGCGATCGAATACGCCTACAAGCCGCTGCCGAAGGCAACGAAGCCGAGGAACTGATGCGGATCGCCGCGCGCGGCGCGGCCGATCCGCTGCTCGCGTTCTCGTCCGACGAGGAGGCGTTCGCCGGCCTCGATCCGCAGGCGAGCCAGTTCGACCTCGGCACCGAGCCGCTGTTGTATCTGCAGAAGCGTCTGGTGATCTCGCAGGAGCTGTGGCAGCGCCTGCAGGCGCGGCAGTTGAAGCCCGGCGAATCGTACGCGGTGCTGCGGCGCAACTTCGACGCCGGCTTCAAGCAGGTCGCGCCGCGCGGCAGCGCTCACCGCGAAATACGTCGGCGGCGTCTATTACGTTCGCGACTACGCCGGGAACGGCAAACCGCCGTTGACGCCGGTGGCCCCGGACAAGCAGCGCGCGGCGCTCAAGCTGCTCGCGACCGAGGTGTTCTCGGCCGACAGCTTCCGCTTCAAGCCGCGAGTTCATCCGCAGCATGGGCATCGACTATCTCAACGTCGGCTTCACGCCGAGCCAGCTCAATCCGGACTTCAGCCTCCGGAGCCGTGTGCTGGCGCTGCAGACCGGCGCGCTCAACCAGTTGCTCTCCGACACGGTAGTGAGCGGCTCCTCGACGGAGATCAAGGTGAACAAGGCCGATCAGGCGCTCACGCTCGCCGAGCTCTACGCGGCGCTGCGCAACGCGATCTGGAGCGAGTTGAAAACGGGCGCCTCGATCCCGGGACCGCGCCGCAACCTGCAGCGCGAGTATCTGCGCCGCATCGTCACGGTGCTGACCCGCCCGTCGCCGACGATGCCGGCCGACGCGCGCGCGCAGCTGCGCGCAGAGGCGCGGCAACTCTCCGCCCAGATCAAGCGCGGCTGCGCGGCAACGGCAATCGCGACCGCGAGGCGCGCGCGCACCTTGCCGAAGCCGCCGGGCTGCTGGACGAGGCGCTGAAGGCGCCGATGGTGCGCCAGGGGGTTTGACGGCGCATGGGGGCGCCGCGCGGGGAGGCGCGGCGCTCACAGAAAGTCCGGGGGAGGCGATGACGGCCAAACGCGAGCGGCACGAACTTTCGTCGACCCGCTCGACAACCGCGCGCTCGCCAACCTCTGCGGGCCGCTCGACGCGAACCTGCGCCAGATCGAGGCCGCGCTCGACGTCGCGATCGCGCATCGCGGCGGCGCGTTCACGCTCACCGGCGCGCCGGCGCAGAGCGCGCGCGCGGCCGCGGCGCTCACGCGCTTCTACGCGCAGGCCGAGAAGCCGCTGTCGGTCGACGACATCCAGCTCGGCCTGGTCGAGATCGCGACGCAGCGCGGCGCGCGCCCGCGCCGCCGCCGGCGGCGACGACGGCACGCCGCTGCTGCGCACGCGCCGCGCCGACCTGCACGGCCGCACGCCGAACCAGGTCGCGTACCTCAAGAACATCCAGGAGCACGACATCACGTTCGGCATCGGCCCCGCCGGCACCGGCAAGACCTATCTCGCGGTCGCCTGCGCCGTCGACGCGCTCGAGCGCGACGCGGTGAAGCGCATCGTGCTGGTGCGCCCGGCGGTCGAGGCCGGCGAGCGGCTGGGCTTCCTGCCCGGCGACCTCGCGCAGAAGGTCGATCCGTACCTGCGCCCGCTCTACGACGCGCTGTACGACCTGATGGGCTTCGACAAGGCGGGCAAGCTCTTCGAGCGCAGCACGATCGAGATCGCGCCGCTCGCCTACATGCGCGGGCGCACGCTCAACCATTCGTTCATCATCCTCGACGAGGCGCAGAACACCACGCCCGAGCAGATGAAGATGTTCCTCACGCGCATCGGCTTCGGCACCAAGGCGGTCGATCACCGGCGACGTCACGCAGATCGACCTCGCGCGCGGCCAGAAGAGCGGCCTCATCGAGGCCGAGCGCATCCTTGCCGGCGTGCGCGGCATCGCGTTCAGCCGCTTCACGAGCGCCGACGTCGTGCGCCATCCGCTGGTGCAGAAGATCATCGACGCCTACGAGCGCGACCTCGCCGACGAGCGAAGCCGGGCGAGCGCCGAGCGGCAGCGCGAAGCGCGCGCTCGCCGCGCTGTCGCTCGCCGTCCAGTACGCCGTGTCGGCGCGCGCGGCCTGCCGCGCCGGCGTCGACGCTGCGCCGCTGGGCGCGCGCGGCGCTCGAGCGCGACGCGCGCGGTGACGCTGCGCTTCGTCGGCAGCGCGCGAGGGCCGCGCGCTCAACGCGCGCTACCGCGGCAAGGACTACGCGACCAACGTGCTGACGTTCGTGTACGATGACGCCGCGGCTCGACGGCGACATGGTGCTGTGCGCGCCGGTGCTGCGGCGCGAAGCGCAAGGCGCAGGGGAAGACGCTCGATCGCCCACTGCGCGCACCTCGTCGTCCACGGCATGCTGCATCTGCAGGGCTACGATCACGAGCACCGACCGCGACGCGCGCGCGCATGGAGGCGCGCGAGACCGCGATCCTCGCGGCGCTCGGCGTGCCCGACCCCTACGCCGATGCGCGCGCGCCGCGACCCGGCTGAGCGATGACGACGGACGACCCACGCGACAAGACCGACAAGCCGACGCTGCTCGAGCGGCTGTCCGCGTTCCTGACGCGCGAGCCCGAGGACCGCGAGGAGCTGCTCGAGCTGCTGCACGGCGCGTTCGAGCGCAAGCTGCTCGACGCCGACGCGCTGTCGATGATCGAAGGCGTGCTGCAGGTCTCCGAGATGACGGTGCGCGACATCATGATCCCGCGCGCGCAGATGGACTGCGTGTCGATCGACGACGAGCCCGCCGAGTTCATGCCGCTGGTGCTCGAGACCGAGCACTCGCGCTTCCCGGTGATCGGCGAGAACAAGGACGACGTCATCGGCATCCTGCTCGCCAAGGAGCTGCTCAACTACTACGCGCAATCCCGAGAGCTTCAACCTGCGCGACACGCTGCGGCCGGCGGTGTTCGTGCCGGAGTCGAAGCGCCTCAACGTGCTGCTGCGCGAGTTCCGCGCCAACCGCAACCACATCGCGATCGTCGTCGACGAATACGGCGGCGTGTCGGGGCTCGTCACGATCGAGGACGTGCTCGAGCAGATCGTCGGCGACATCGAGGACGAGTACGACTTCGACGAGAGCGAGGACAACATCATCGCCGAGGCGAACGGCCGCTTCCGCGTCAAGGCGCAGACCGAGATCGCCGACTTCAACGCGCACTTCGGCACCGATTTCGCCGACGACGAGTTCGACACCGTCGGCGGCCTCGTGCTGCAGGCGTTCGGCCGGCTGCCCAAGCGCGGCGAGACGGCGACGATCGGCGGCTTCCGCTTCCGCGTCGTGCGCGCCGACAGCCGCCGCCTGCACACGCTGCAGGTCGAGCCGCGCAGCCGCGCCGGCCGCCTCGGCGAGCGCCGCCGCCGGCTGACGCGCGCGGCGACGCGCGACCGCGGCCGCGTCGCGCTGCGGCGCCGTCGCTGCCGTCATCGCTCGCGCTCGCGCCGGCGCGGCGACGGTGTTCGGCGTTCGCGCCGTTCGCGCTCGCCGCGCGTGCCGCTGGTCACGCTCGCGCTGCTCGTTCTGCGCTGTGGCAGGACGCGCCGGCGCCGCGCGACGCCGCGCTGGCTCGGCTTCGCGTTCGGCGCTCGGGCTCTTCGGCGCCGGCGCGTCGTGGGTCTACATCGCGCTCAACACCTTCGGCGGCATGCCGCCGCCGCTGGCGGCGATCGCGCACCGCGGGCTTCTGCGCGTATCTCGCGCTGTGGCCGGCGCTCGGCGGGCTGGCTCGCGGCGCGCTGGACCGCGCCCGCGCTCGCTGGCGCGCGCGCTCGCGGCCGCCGGCGCGTGGACGCTCGCCGAATGGCTGCGCGGCTGCGTCTTCACCGGCTTTCCGTGGCTCGCGCTCGGCTACGCGCAGCTGCCCGGCGGGCCGCGCTCGCCGGCTACGCGCCGCTCGGCGGCGTGTTCCTGGTGTCGCTCGCGTCGCGCGCTCGCCGCGGCGCTCGCGCTCGCGGTCGATGCGCTGCGCGCGCGACGCGCGGCGGCGCATCGCGGCCGGCGATCGCTCGGCGCGCCGCGCTGATCGTCGCCGGCGGCGCCGCGCTGTCGGCGCATCGAATGGACGCACGCCGGCCGGCGCGCCGCTCGCGGTGTCGCTGGTCCAGGGCAACGTCGCGCAGGACGTCAAGTTCGACCCCGCATTCCGCGAGCGCGACGTTCGACCTCTACGCCGAGCTCGTCGAGGCGAGCCGCGGCCGGCTCGTCGTGCTGCCGGAGAGCGCGTTCCCGGTGTTCGCCGACGAGGTGCCGGACGCGGTGCTGCTGCGCATCATCGCGCACGCGCGGCCGCGCGCGACGGCGACGTGCTGCGTCGGCCTGTTCACGCTGGAGCCGCCGCTGCGCCGGCGGCGACGAGCCGCGCTACTACAACAGCGTGGTCAGCGTCGGGGCCGACGCCGCCGCAGCTCTATCGCAAGCGCCACCTGGTGCCGTTCGGCGAGACGATCCCGCTGGAGCCGCTGGTCGGCTGGTTCATCCGCGAGATGCTGGCGATCCCGCTCGCGAGCCAGGCGCCGCGGCGCCGCCGACCAGCCGCCGCTCGACGTCGCCGGCGCAGCGCGTCGCCGTCGACATCTGCTACGAGGACGCGTTCGGCGGCGAGCATCCGGCCGCAGGCGCGCGCGACGCGACGCTGCTCGTCAACGTCACCAACGACGCGTGGTACGGCCACTCGATCGCCGCGATGCAGCACAACCAGATCGCCGCGATGCGCGCGCTCGAGACCGGCCGCCCGCTGCTGCGCGCGACCAACACCGGCATCACCTCGGCGATCGGCCACGACGGCCGCGAGATCGCGCGCCTGCCGTGGTTCACGCGCGGCATCCTCGAGGTCGAGGTCGCGGGCCGGCACGGGCGTGACGCCGTACGTGCGCTTCGGCGACGCGCTGCCGGTCGCGCGTCGCGCTCGCGCTCGTCACTCGCGATCGCGGCGCTGATCGCGCGCCGCCTGAGCGCACGTCCGAGCTCGCGCAGGCGCCACCGCGCTAGAATCGCGGCCGATTCGCCGGTAAAATGCGCGCTGCGCCGCAGCGCCGCCCGCGCCGTCACGATGCTCACCTTCCAGCAAGTCATCCTGCGCGCTGCAGGACTACTGGGGCCGCCAGGGCTGCGCGCTGCTGCAGCCGTACGACATGGAAGTCGGCGCCGGCACGTCGCACACGGCGACGTTCCTGCGCGCGCTCGGTCCCGAGCCCTGGCGCGCCGCGTACGTGCAGCCGTCGCGCCGCCCGAAGGACGGCCGCTACGGCGAGAACCCGAACCGCCTGCAGCACTACTACCAGTACCAGGTCGTGCTGAAGCCCTCGCCGCCGGACATCCTCGACCTCTATCTCGGCTCGCTCGACGCGCTCGGCTTCGACCTCACGAAGAACGACGTCCGCTTCGTCGAGGACGACTGGGAGAATCCGACGCTCGGCGCCTGGGGCCTGGGCTGGGAAGTGTGGCTGAACGGCATGGAGATCACGCAGTTCACGTACTTCCAGCAGGTCGGCGGCCTCGACTGCAATCCGATCACCGGCGAGATCACCTACGGCCTCGAGCGCCTCGCGATGTACCTGCAGGGCGAGGAGAACGTGTTCGACCTCGTGTGGACCGACGGGACGGAACGACGGCGTCGAAGCGCGACGCTCACCTACCGCGACGTCTACCACCAGAACGAGGTCGAGCAGTCGACGTACAACTTCGAGCAGTCGAACGCGCCGAAGCTCTTCGAGCTGTTCGCGTTCTTCGAGGCCGAGGCGAAGCGGCTGCTCGAGGCGAAGCTGCCGCTGCCCGGCTACGAGATGATCCTCAAGGCGGCGCACACGTTCAACCTGCTCGACGCGCGCGGCGCGATCTCGGTCACCGAGCGCGCCGCCTACATCGGCCGCATCCGCGACGCTGTCGCGGCTGGTCGCGCAGGCCTACGTCGAGTCGCGCGAGGCGCTCGGCTTCCCGATGCTGCCCGAGCGCGCTGCGGCGAAGCGCGCCGCGCGCATGAGCGAGGGCGGAACGCTGCGACGCTCGTCGTCGAGCTCTTCACCGAGGAGCTGCCGCCGAAGGCGCTGAAGCGCGCTCGGCGAAGCGTTCGCCGAAGCGCATCGCGCGCGGGCTCGCGCGACGCGCGGCTTCCTCGCCGCGGCGAGCGCCGTCACGCCGTACGCGACGCCGCGCCGGCTCGCGGTGGCGATCACGCGACGTGCGCGCGATCGCGCCCGACGACCGAGTCACGTCGAGAAGCTGATGCCGGCCAAGGTCGCGCTCGACGCGCACGGGCAAGCCGTACCGACGCGCTGCAGCGAGAAGCTCGCGTGCGCTCGGCCGCGCGCACCTCGCCGACCCTGCGCTCGACGCGGCGACGGCCCGGAGCGCATCTACGTCGCAGTCCGACGGCAAGGCCGACTACGTCTACCTGCGCACGCCTCGCGAAGGGCAGCCCGCTCGCACGCGGCCTGCAGGCGGCGCTCGACGAGGCGATCGCGGAGCTGCCGATCCCCAAGGTGATGAGCTACCCGCGGCGCCGGCGGCTACTACAACGACGTCGAAGTTCGTGCGGCCCGCGCACCGGCTGCTCGCGCTGCACGGCGCCGACGTCGTCGCCGGTGACGCGCGCTCGGCCTCGACGCCGGCCGCTCGACCGGCGGCCACCGCTTCCTCGGTCGCGCGCGATCTCCGAGATCGCGAACGCCGACGCCTACGACGCGACGCTGCGCGCCGAAGGCAAGGTCGATCGCCGAGCTTCGCCGAGCGCCGCGCGCGATCGTCGCCGCGCTCGCGAAGGCGGCGGCGGGCGCCACGGTGCATCATGCCCGACGCGCTGCTCGACGAGGTGACGGCGCTGGTCGAGTGGCCGGCGGTCTACGCCGGCACGTTCGACGCGGCGTTCCTCGACGTGCCGCAGGAATGCCTGATCCTGACGATGCAGCAGAACCAGAAGTACTTCGCGCTCGCCGACGCGACCGGCAAGCTCGTCGCACCGCTTCCTCGTCGTGAGCAACATCGACGACCGCCGATCCCGCGGCGATCGTCGAGGGCAACGAGCGCGTGCTGCGCGCGCGGCTCGCCGACGCCAAGTTCTTCTTCGACCAGGACCGCAAGACGCCGCTCGAGGCGCGCGTCGCCAGGCTCGCCGAGCGTCGTCTATCACAACAAGCTCGGCACGCAGGCCGAGCGCGTCGAGCGCCTGCGCTGCCTCGCGACGCGGATCGCGCCGCTGATCGGCGCCGACGCCGCGCACGCCGACCGCGCCGCGCTGCTCGCCAAGGCCGACCTCGTCACCGACATGGTCGGCGAGTTTCCCGAGCTGCAGGGCATGATGGGCCGCTACTACGCGCGAGCACGACGGCGAGCCGGCGGAGGTCGCCGACGCGATCGAGCAGCACTACTGGCCGCGCTTCGCCGGCGACGCGCTGCCCGAAGGCGCCGGTCGCGCAGGCGGTGGCGCTCGCCGACAAGCTGGAAACGCTCGCCGGCATGTTCGGCATCGGCCAGGTGCCGACCGGCGACAAGGATCCGTTCGGCCTGCGCCGCGCACGCGCTCGGCGTGATGCGCATCCTGATCGAGAAGCAGCTCGCGCTGCCGCTGCCGCACGCTGGTCGACGCTCGCGTTCGGCGCGTTCAGCGGCGTGCCCGCGGTGCAAGCCGGCGCGCGACGACGCTGCTGCGACTTCATCTACGAGCGGCTGCGCGGCTACCTGCGCGAGCAGGGCTACACGGCCAACGAGGTCGCCGCCGTGCGTCGACGCGCGGCCCGGCGCGGATCGACCTCGTGCCGGCGCAGGCTCGCCGCGGTGCGCGCGTTCGAGCGAGCTGCCGGAGGCGCCGGCGCTCGCCGCGGCCAACAAGCGCATCGTCAACATCCTGCGCAAGGCCGGACGCCGAGGCCGCGACGCGCGCGTCGACCGCGGCCGCGCTCGCCGACCGGCGCCGAGCACGACCTCTGGCTCGCGTTCCAGAAGCTCGAGCCCGATCGTCGACGCGCACTGCGCGGCGCGGCGACTTCACCGGCGCGCTGCTGGCGCTCGCCGACGCGCGAAGCCCGCGGTCGACCGCTTCTTCGACGACGTGATGGTGATGGCCGACGACCCGGCGTCCGCGCCAACCGGCTCGCGCTGCTGCGCGGCGTCGCGCAGACGATGAACCGCGTCGCCGACATCGCGAAGCTCGCCGCAATAAGCGATGCGTCGCACGCCGCAGCGCCGCGCGGGTCACTACGGCGCGGCGTTCGCCACTCGCTGCCCCCAGCGGGCGCCTTAGGATTCCGCCCATGGTCCAGCTCGCCTCCGAAGCCGTCGCCCGACCCGCGCCGCCAAGCTGATCGTGCTCGACCGCGACGGCGTCATCAACCACGACAGCGACCAGTTCATCAAGTCGCCCGACGAGTGGCGGCCCATTCCCGGCAGCCTCGAGGCGATCGCGCGGCTCAACCACGCGGGCTTTCGCGTCGTCGTCGCGACCAACCAGTCGGGCATCGGCCGCGGCCTGTTCGACATGGCACGCTCAACGCGATCCACGACAAGATGCACCGCGCGCTCGCGCTGGCCGGCGGGCGCATCGACGCGCGTGTTCTTCTGCCCGCACACCGCCGATTCGCAATGCGACTGCCGCAAGCCGAAGCCCGGCATGCTGAAGGAGATCGGCGGCGCTTCGGCGTCGACATGACCGGCGTGCCCGTGCGTCGGCGACGGCCTGCGCGACCTCGCAGGCGGCGGAAGCGGTCGGCGCGCAGCCGATGCTGGTGCTGACCGGCAAGGGCGAGAAGACGCTGCGCGACGGCGGCTTCCCGAAGAACACGGTGATCTTCCCCGACCTCGCGTTCGCCGCCTCGGCGCTGCTCGCCGGCGAGTGACGCTGACGCGATGTCGACGCTGCGCTCGCTGCGTCGTTCCTGCTCTTCCAGGCGCTCGTCACGCCGTTCTACGCGGCGCTGATGCTGCGCTTCTGGCTGCCGCGCGTGCCGCGCTACCGGCATGGCGCGGAGCTGGTGCCGCGTCGAACCTGTTCGGCGCGCGCTGGATCTGCGGCATCCGCTGGCGCGTCGAGGGCCTGCGAGAACGTGCCGCGACGCCGCACATCGTGATGTCGAAGCACAGCTCGACCTGGGAGACGCTGGCGCTCAACCTGTACTTCCCGCCGCTCGCCTTCGTCGCCAAGAAGGAGCTGCTGTCGATCCCGTTCTTCGGCTGGGGCTTCGCGCTCGCCTCGCCGATCACGATCGACCGCAAGGCAGGCACGAACGCGATGCAGCAGATCGCCGAGCAGGGTCGCGAGCGCTTCGCGCAGGGCTTCTGGATCGTCGTCTATCCGGAAGGAACGCGCATCCGCGCCGGCACGCGCGCGAAGTACAAGACCGGCGGCGCGCGGCTCGCCTGCGAGCTCGACGTGCCGATGCTGCCGGTCGCGCACAACGCCGGCTACCTGTGGCCGAAGGGGATTTTCGGCAAGCGCCCCGGCACGATGACGATGTCGATCGGCGAGCCGATCGCCCCCGACGGCAAGCGATGCCGCAACAGCTGACGCGCGAGGTCGAGACATGGATCGAGGGCGAGGTCGCCCGCCTCGGCGTGCCCGCATGATGCCGCGAATCTTCTGGCGGGCGTGCGCGCCCGGCGCCGACCGGTTTGCGGCCGGACAAGGCAGCGAACGGCCGCTCCGGACGCGCCGCCGACGGACAACTGCGCCGCATCGTCCTCGCGGGCAAGGCGGTCGACTACCGGCTGATCCGCGCGCGACGGCGCACGATCGGCATGCAGGTCGGGCTCGACGGGCTCACGGTGCGCGCGCCGCGCTGGGTGACGGTCGCGAGATCGAGGCGGCGCTCGCCGAGCGCGGCGGATGGATCGTGCGCACGCTCGCCGAGTGGCGGACGCGCCGGCGCGACGTCCTTCCGCGCGAATGGAAGACCGGCGCGCCGATTCTCTACCGCGGGCCGCGAGCTCGCGCTCGCGCTGTATCCCGGCGCGCCGGGCGGCGATCGCGGCACGACCTGCTCGACCTCACGGTGCTGCATCCCGCCGCCGCACGACGAAGCAGAGCGTCGCCGCGTTCGTCGGCCACTGGCTGCGGGACGAGGCGCTGCGCTCGCTGGTGCCGCGGGTCGCGGCCAGTCGCTGCGCGGATAACGGATCGCCGCCGCGGTCAAGCTGTCGAACGCCCGCAGCGAATGGGGAAGCTGCAACCGCGCGGCGAGATTCGGCCTCAACTGGCGGCTCGTGCAGCTGCCGCCGCGACTCGCCGAC
Source organism: uncultured beta proteobacterium (assembly GCA_963733985.1). Lineage (GTDB taxonomy): Bacteria > Pseudomonadota > Gammaproteobacteria > Burkholderiales > Casimicrobiaceae > CAIWHR01. The sequence goes on from CAVTFF010000026.1 coordinate 19,234, forward strand.
TACGTCGTCGCGCACGAGGTCGCGCATCTCGTCGAGCTCAACCACTCGCCGCGCTTCTGGGCGCTGGTCGAGACGCTGTTCCCGGGCCACGCGGCGGCGCGGCGCGCGCTCGACGAATGGACGGCGCTGCTCGAGCAGTAACGGACCTCTGCTCCGCCCGTGATTCGCGCCGCGATCGGTCTCTATTCGACCGCCGGCGCCGCGAGTCGCGGCAGCGCAATCGACAGGCTGCGCCTGCGCCCGCAGAAGCGCCGCCAAGCGCTGCCGCAAGCTCCCGCCGCTGCGCGTGTCGCGCCACGCGCCGTCGCGCGGCGAAATGAAATCCGCCGCTGCGCGCCGCGACCCACATCTCGCGATTCGGCACGTGGCGGTTGACGATGACCTTGCCGCCGTCGCCGCAGTCGATCTCGAGGATGCCGTCGTTCAGGCTCCAGTCGATGTCGGCGTCGGAGCGTCGAGCGCCGCATCGAGCGCGTCGCCGATGGCGGCGAGCGTGCGGTCGGCGGCGGCGATGAATGCGGATTCGGTCAGCATGCCGGTCAAGATGGTCCGAGCCCAGTTTCCTTGCTAGGATGCCATTCGATGTTACGTGATTTACCGCCGCTGTTCGATTGCCTTGCTGGCGCCCATCGTCACGGCGATGACGGTCGCGCTCACCGTACGGTCGCCGGATGCGGCATCAAGGGCCGTTGAAGCCGGCCCCCGGAGCGACGCCGCCGGCAACGACGTCGACACCGGGCACGAGCCCAGCGACGCCGTCCGGAGTCACCGATCCGGGAGAGCCGGAAAGGAAACCGTGAGCGCCGCAGCGACGCCGCGAGGACGCCTGCGCGAGTCGGACGAAGCCAAGGCGGCAAGGGCGCGTGTGCCGGCGCGGGCGACGGCCGACCCCGAATTGCAGCGAGAAAAAGACCACCGTACGGGGGCCGCATGGAACGGCTCCCCCTCGGGGCGCCGCGCGGCGGCGAGCGCCTCAGGCGCGGGGGCACATGCAGGCGCATTCGGCTACCTCGACGGCGAGCTCCGCGCCGAGGGCGTGCCGCTCGCCGCGATCGCCGCGCGCTTCGGCACGCCCTGCTACGTCTATTCGCGCGCCGCGCTCGAGGCCGGATTCCGGGACTTCGATGCCGCGTTCGCCGGCGTGCCGCATCTCGTCTGCTACGCGATGAAGGCGAACTCGAACCTCGCCGTGCTCGAACTTGCTCGCCCGGGCCGGCAGCGGCTTCGACATCGTCTCGGGCGGCGAGCTCGCGCGCGTGCATGGCGGCGGGCGGCGATCCCGCGAAGGTCGTGTTCTCCGGCGTCGGCAAGACCGCGGCCGAGATGGAGGCCGCGCTCGCCGCCGGCATCCTGTGCTTCAACGTCGAATCGGAGGCCGAGCTCGTGCGTCCTGAACGCCGTGGCGGCAAAGGCGGGAAAGGTCGCGCCGGTATCGTTTCGCGTCAATCCCGACGTCGATCCGCGCACGCATCCGTACATCTCGACCGGACTCAAGGAAAGCAAGTTCGGCATCGCCTACGCCGACGCGCCGGCGCTGTACCGGCGCGCGGCGCGCTGCCGCACGTCGCCGTGCACGGCATCGACTGCCATATCGGCTCGCAGATCACCGACCTGTCGGCGTATGTCGAGGCCGCCGACAAGGTGTTCGCGCTCGTCGACCGCATCGAGGCCGACGGCATCGCGCTCTCGCACGTCGACCTGGGCGGCGGCCTCGGCATCCGCTATCGGGACGAGGAGACGATCGACCCGTACGAGTACGCGCTGGCCGTGCGACGTGCCGCGCGGCACGCGGCAGACACGGCTGCTGTTCGAGCCGGGCCGCTTCCTGGTCGGCCGACGCCGGCGTGCTGCTCACCCGCGTCGTCTACCTCAAGCCGGGCGAGGCGCGCAATTTCGCGATCGTCGATGCGGCGATGAACGATCTGATGCGCCCGGCGCTCTACGACGCATGGCATCCGCGTCGATCCGGTGCGTCCGCGCGACGGCCCGACGCGTCGCTGGGAGCATCGTCGGGCCCGGTCTGCGAGAGCGCCGATTTCCTGGCGCACGACCGCGACCTCGCGCTCGCTGCGGGCGACCTCCTCGCGATGCGCGCCGCCGGCGCATACGGCTATGGCGATGAGCTCCAACTACAACTCGCGGCCGCGCGCCTGCGAGGTCATCGTCGACGGCGATCGCATGCATCTCGTGCGGCGCGCGAGACGCGTCGAGGATCTTTTCGCTCGCGAATCGACGCTGCCGTAACTCGCGCACACGCGGCGCCGATCGATGCGCGAACGCTCGCATGCCGGATCGCGTCCGCCAAAACGACGTGTGCGCAGTCGCAACACTCATGCATGCAAGGCGCGGAATCGGCGACGAAATCTTGCAATTCAATGAAATGTGGCTAGAATTCAGCCAGCAGGTAGCATTGGATTTGTCAAGAGGTTGCCGCAGTTCGCAATACCGATCGACGAAACCGCCGATGCCTGCGAAGAAGCAGAAGCACATAACAGTTCACGGCAACTCAGACAGGAGAAACGCAATGGCTGACATGATGTCGATGATGGCGCCGGCGGCTTCCGCCCCGGCGCCGAAGAAGGCGACGAAGCGAAAGGCGGCCAAGAAGAAGAAGGCCGCCCCGAAGAAGGCCGCAAAGAAAGCGAAGAAGGCGCCGAAGCGCAAGGCCGCAAAGAAGACGACGAAGAAGAAGGCCGCGAAGAAGACCACGAAGAAGAGGAAGGCCGCGAAGAAGTCCACGAAGCGCAAGGCGAAGAAGGCGACCAAGAGGAAGGCCGCCCCGAAGAAGAGGAAGGCTGCGAAGAAGGCGACCAAGAAGCGCAAGCCGCCCCGAAGCGCAAGGCCGCCAAGAAGGCGACCAAGAAGAAGGCGACCAAGAGAAAGGCCGCCAAGAAGTAAGCCTTCCAAGGCGAAAGGTCCGCCCCAGATGTGTGGTGGACGAAAAACAGGCGACGCGCAACGCGTCGCCTGTTTTGTTTTGGGCCGCCGCGAAGCGAGGCTCGGCGGCATGCGGCAATGTACGCTCGTCAGCTTCCCGCCGCAGTGCTGCTTTTCGCCGAGCGCGTTCCGTTCCCGACTCTTTGCGGCCGGCCGCGACGCGGGCGTGGTGCCGACCGCGTGCGGCCGCCGGTTTCTTCGGCGGCGCCTGCGTGGCGACGCGCCCGCTTGCCGCCCGCGCGTTTTGCCTTGCCGGCGTTGGGCGCGAGCTCGCTGGTGATGCGCAGGCGCTGCCCGGCGACCACGGTGCTCTGGGTGAGGCCGTTCCAGCGCGGATGTCCGGCGCGCTGACGTCGTAGCGCGCGGCGATCCGCGACAGCGTGTCGCCGCGGTTCACGCGGTAGTAGAACGTGCGCCCCTGCGGCACCGTCGTGAACACCGCCTGCGAAAGCGCCATCCCGGTGTCCTGCGTCGGGTGCTGCAGCCGGCACCAGCAGCGAGTGGCCGGCTGGCACCCGGGCGTTCGGCCGATGCCGTTGACGGCGCGCAGCGTCTCCACCGACATGCCGAATTTCGCGGCGACCTGCGGCAGCGTCTCGCCGGCGCTCATCCGGTAGGCCTGCCACGACACCAGCGGCTGGTCGGTGAGCTCGAGCTTCGCCGCGAACACCTCGGCCTTGTCGATCGGCAGCAGGATCGTGTATTCGTCGGCGCCCGGCGATCACCGGCCGGTTGTGCTGCGGATTGAGGTACTGGAATTCGTCGAGCGAGCATCTCGGCGAGCTCGGCGGCGCGCTTGACGTCCATCTTGCGGTTCGTCTTCACGACGGCGAAATAGGGCGCGTCGGGGATGTCGGCGAGCGTGAGGCCGTACTTGTCGGGATCGCGGATGATGTTCTTCACCGCCTGCAGCTTCGGCAGGTAGTTGCGCGTCTCGTCGGGCATCTGTGAGGCTCGCGTAAGTCGGTCGGCTTGCGGGCCTTCTGGTTGATTGCGACGGCCTTGGCGACGTTGCCTTCGCCCCAGTTGTAGGCGGCGAGCGCGAGCTGCCAGTCGCCGAAATCGCCGTAGAGCTTCTCCAGGTAGTCGAGCGCCCGTCGGTCGCGGCGATGACGTCGCGCCGCGAGTCGAACCAGAAATTCTGCTTGAGGCCGTAGATGCGATGCCGGTCGACGGCATGAACTGCCAGATGCCCGATGCGCGGCTCGTCGACAGCGCGGTCGGGTTGTAGGCGCTCTCGACCATCGGCAGCAGCGCGAGTTCGAGCGGCATGCCGCGCTCTTCGACCTCGACGACGATGTAGTACAGGTAGCGGCGACTGCGGTCGATCATCCGCGCGACGTAGTCGGGGCGCGAGGCGTACCATTGCTCCCATTTCGCGACGAGCGGCTCCGTCGAGATCCGGCATCGCATAGCCGTCGCGGATGCGCACCCACAGATCGTCGGCCGGCAGGGGGCAGCGGCTCGAGAGCTTCCGCGGCCGACGGCGGGAAGGGGCTCGGGGGCCCGACGTCGGCAGGCGTTTCCGCCGCGGGCGGCGTCGGCTCAGGTGCAGGCGGTGGCGGCGGCGTGGGAACCGTCGCTTCCGAGGCGGGCGCGGGTGGTTCGGGGCCGGGCGTCGCGCAGGCGGCGAGCAGCGCGACAACCGTGAGCAAGGGGACGAGGCGTAGGCGCAATGGGGTCGATCGATCACACAAAATTCGGGCGATGGTAGGCGTCGACGTTGCGGGCGTCAACCGACGCATCGGTCCATAGGACGGTTTTCGCAAGCGGCGGCCGGTGAGCGGAAGCTCATGCGTCGTCCCCGGATTGCAGTCACGCCCGGCGTGCGGCCGCCGCGCCATGCCGAATGCGGCCCTGAACGGCGGCTTGCGGTCGTCCCGATCCCTGCAGGGTCGCGGCGGCCCCTCTCCGCCGCTCGCTCCGCTACCGGAAGCCGTTCTTCCACTCGCGCAGCGTCGCGAACGAATCGACTGCATCGGCGAGAGGTCGGCCGGCGTGCGCTTCGCGCGGCTGCGAACACCGCCGGCTCGCCGGCGCGCAGGAAAGGATTGGTCGCACGTTCGTCGGCGATCGTCGAGGGCAGCGTCGGTTCGCCGCGATCGCGCTTCGCCTGCTCGCGCTGTTGCGCTGTCGATCAGCGCTCGATTGCCGGGCTCGACGGCAAGCGCAAAGCGAGGTTGGCGAGCGTGTATTCGTGCCCGCAATAGACGCGCGTGTCGGCGGGCAGCGCGGCGAGCTTCGCAAGCGACGCCACCATCTGTGCCGGCGTGCCCTCGAACAGCCGTCCGCAGCCGGCACGCGAACAGCGTGTCGCCGGTGAACGCGATCGGGTGACTTCGTTCGCGCCGACATAGGCGATGTGGCCCGCCGTATGCCCGGGAACGTCGAGCATCGCGAGCTCGAGGCCGGTCTCCGGGACGATGAACGTGTCGCCCTCGACGAGGGCACGCGTGCGCCCGGGGATCGCCTCGCGCGCGGGACCGAACACCGGCACATGGAATCGCGCGAGCGAGCGCCGCGATGCCGCCGACGTGGTCCCAGTGATGGTGCGTGATGACGATCGCCGGTGAGCGTCAGGCGCTCGCTGGTCGAGGTAGGCGTGCACCGGCGCCGCGTCGCCCGGATCGACGACTGCCGCCTTGCGTGCCCTCGCGCACGAGCCAGATGTAGTTGTCGGTGAAGGCGGGGATGGGGATAATCGCCGGCATGGACGCATCTTCCGGAGCGCCGCGCAGCCTGTCAACGACGCTCGCCGACTGGTTTGCGCACGCCGCTCGGCCGCTACCTGCTCGCCCGCGAGCAGGCGTGGTTCGACCGCACCGTCGCCGACATCTTCGGCTTCCAGGCGATTCAGGTCGGATTGCCCGAGTGCCCGTTCCTCGCGCAGAGCCGGATTGCCGCGCGCTGGACCGTCGACTATGCCGCCCCGGCGCAGGTGCTGGCCGATCCGCACTGGCTGCCGTTTCCCGAGAATTCGCTCGACCTGATCGTGCTGCCGCACGCGCTCGAATTCGCCGACGACCCGCATCAGCTGCTGCGCGAGGTGTACCGCGCCGATGCGGCCGGAAGGGCAGGTGCGTGATCGCCGGATTCAACCCGTTCTCGCTGTTCGGCGCGCGAGCGCTATTTCGGCCGTGGAGAGACGCCGCCGTGGAACGGCAGCTTCATCGCGCTGTACCGCCTGAAGGACTGGCTCGCGCTGCTCGGCTTCGAGGTCACGGGCGGCGGGCTCGACTGCTACGTGCCGCCGTTCACGCAGCGAGCAATGGCTGGCGCACGCTGCGGCTTCTTCGAGGCGGCAGGCGACCGCTGGTGGCCGATCGGCGGCGGCGTCTACTACCTGCGCGCGACCAAGAAGGTGCTGGGCATGCGCGTGATCACGCCCGGCGTGGGAGCGGCGCAAGAACGGCCTCGCGACGGCGCCGCGGCAGGCGCGCGAGTGCATCGAACGCGTGAGACGCATGAGTGCGCGGGGCGCAAGCCAAGGTGAGGCACCCCGTCGGCGCGTCCGTCACGATCTATACCGATGGCGCGTGCAAAGGCAATCCCGGGCCCGGCGGCTGGGGCGCGTTGCTGGTGTCGGGGACGCGACGCAAGGAGATATTCGGCGGCGAGCCGGCCACGACCAACAACCGGATGGAGCTGACCGCGGTCATTCGCGCGCTCGAAAGCCTGAAGCGCGGTTGCGACGTCGACGTCTATACGGACTCGCAATACGTCAAGAACGGCATCGAGAGCTGGATCCACGGCTGGAAGCGCAACGGCTGGAGGACCGCGCGACCGGAAGGCGGTCAAGAACGCCGAGCTGTGGCGCGAGCTCGACGCGCTCGGCCGCGAGCCACCGGATTCACTGGCACTGGGTCAAGGGCCACAACGGCCATCCCGAAAACGATCGGGCGGACGCGCTAGCTAACGAAGGCGTCGCTCGCGTCCTTGCCGCTGCCGCGACGGAGCCCTAACGTAGGTCGCGCTCGAGCCTGCGCGCGAACACCGTCATTTCCTTTTCCGCCTGCTTGTCGCCCCTGGCGTGGGCGACTGCGATCCCTTCGCGGTACGCCGCTAACGCCTCGGCGTTCCGGCCCGCGCCGGCGAGCGCCTTGCCAAGGAGCTTCCACGCCGCCGTGTACCGGGTGTCCTGCTCCACTGCGCGCGCAAGATGCTCGGCGGCCCGCACCGGGTCGCCAGCCTTCAGATACTCGTTGCCGAGCGCGTAGCGCAGCAGTGCGCCGTCCTTGCCGGCGGCCAGCATCTTCTCGAAGTTCCCGAGCGCCGAGGACGCGGGATCCGCCATTACGGCTTGTCCGGTTTCGTGCCCGCGCCGCAATCGATCTTGTGCATCGGGTAAATTATTTTTCGGTCGGCCCCGTTCACCTTGCCTTCGACCTGCGCGAAGAGCCCGCCACCGGCGGTGTGCCGATAGACGATGCGTTGCGGAAATTCCTGCGTGGGGTTCTCGAACGTGAAGATGTCGTCACCGCGCCCTTCGATCATATCGACCGTCTTGCCGATGAAACGAAACGCCTGCTCCTTCTGACCATCGGGCGCCACGACATAGTAGATGCCGTCGGTGCGCGACTCGAGGCGCAGCTTCTCGTCGCCCTGCGATTTTCCGGCCATGACCATCCGGCTCGTTCCCTGCATCGCGCCGGCGCGCGCGGGCATCCATTGTTCGGTGAATTCGCGCTGGTTCACATCGCCCTGCCAACAGCCCTCGAGCCAGGAAAGTGACGCCAAAGTGTCCGCAGGCGCCGTCGAGGCGGCGGCGGGCGCCGGCACAGGAGCCGGTGTCGTCTGCGCCACAGCGATTCCGCCCGCGAGCAGCGCGAGCAGCAGCGCGGGATGCACGCGGACGCGATGAGGGCGTCGAAGGTGGAGGTTTGGAAAGGGCGACGATGGGTTCATTGCGAGTGGGCGAGAGGCAGGTTGAGAAGCAGATTCTGCGGCTTGAGCTTGAGCCGGCCATCGCGGTCCATCGCCATCGCAAGGTAGACCGGTCGGCCGGCGATTTCCGGACGCATGTCGCCGGCATTCGCGAAGCGCAGCTCGAACAGGCAAAGCAGACGACGCATTCGCTCGGCGTCGACTTCGGCGCGATTGTACAGATCGTCGAGCAGCGCGCTCGCTTCGGCATCGAGGCCGACGTGCCACACCCAGCGCGAATCGTCGATCTCGCGCCGCGGCTCGATCGTCACCGCGACGCCCAGAAAATGTCCAATCCAACGCTCGAGCACGCGGCAAAGGCCGGCGAGCGCGGGTCGCCCGCGGTTGAGGCCGATGGCGAAATCGTGTCCCTCGTCCCGGCTCCAGTACGATAGCGGCGGTGTCGGTGTCCAGCACGTCGAGATCGACCGATCGCGGCGGCATTCGGTTCCGTTGCAGGAGCTCAGGGAGGCTGCCGAACCCGCCGGGCGTAGCGTACAGCTCGATCGTCGTCTCGTCAGCGGCCATTATCGACCCGTCATCGCCGACCGCGACCCGCTGCGGGCGAAACAGCATCTCGGCCGCGCGGGCATGCATCGGGTCGGCTTGATCGCCGAGGATGTGGCGCAACAGCACCTGCGTGATCCCGTGGACCAGCATCGGCGGCACGTCGACGCCGTCGCGAAAGAACGCGACATACGCCGCCTCGATCGACGGCGCCGCGGTGAGACGCTTCCGGAACCGAACCCAGATCGCGTAATTCTCGCGAGCATCCGGATCGGCGATCGCCGCAAGCCGCGCGTCGCCCACCTCGACGCGCGGCGTCGCCATCAATTCCTCGTGCAGCGCGAGCTCGGCCGCGCAGGATTCCGGGATCGGCGCGAGCTCCGGCCGCGTGAGCGATGCGCGCAGGAAGTCGTCGGTGAGGACAAGCCGCCCATCGGCGCCGACGGTCAGCAGCCGGAAGCCGCAGGAAGGCCAGAAATCGGGCATCGACCGTCTGCGCGAAGCCTTACAAGGCTTCGAAAATTCCTGCTGCGCCCATCCCCGTGCCGATGCACATGGTGACCATGCCGTATTTCTGCTTCCGCCGCCGCATGCCGTGGACGATCGTCGCCGTGCGGATCGCGCCCGTCGCGCCCAGCGGATGCCCCAATGCGATTGCGCCCCCGAGCGGATTGACCTTGGCCGGGTCGAGCCCGAGGTCGCGGACCACGGCAATGCTTTGCGCCGCGAACGCTTCGTTCAACTCGATCCAGTCGAGCTGATCCTGGCGGATGCCCGTCGTGCGCAGCACCTTGGGAATCGCGGCGACCGGCCCCACGCCCATCACCTCCGGCGCGACGCCCGCGACGGCGTACCCGATCCACCGCGCAAGGGGCTCGAGGCGGAGCTCCTTGACGATCTTCTCGCTCACCACGATCGCCGCGCCGGCGCCATCGGACATCTGCGAGCTGTTGCCGGCCGTCACCGACCCCCTCGCGGCGAAGACCGGCTTCAATTTCGCGAGGCCTTCGGCCGTCGTGTCGGGGCGCGGACCCTCGTCGCGCTCGAACCTGCGGCTCTTGACCACGACTTGGCCGCGCGCAAGATCGGGCAGGCTTTCTCGCACCGGATAGGGTGAGATCTCGGCGGCGAACTCGCCCGCCGCCTGTGCCGCTAGCGCCTTCTGGTGCGATGCCAGCGCAAACGCGTCCTGCTCCTCGCGCGAGACCTTCCAGCGTTCGGCGACCTTTTCCGCGGTGAGGCCCATGCCGTAGGCGATGCCGAGGTTCTCGTCTCGCGCGAACACGTCGAGGTTCGGCGCGAGGCGGCCCAGCATCGGGATCATGCTCATGCTCTCGGTGCCCGCGGCGATCATGACGTCCGCTTCGCCGGTGCGGATGCGGTCGGCGGCGATCGACACCGCATTCAATCCCGACGAGCAAAAGCGGTTGATCGTCATGCCGGCGACAGTGTTCGGCAGGCCGGCCAGGAGCACGCCAATCCGCGCGACGTTCATTCCCTGCTCGTATTCGGGCATTGCGCAACCGACGATCACGTCCTCGATGCGCGTCGCCTCTATCTGCGGCGCCTGCAGCAGCACGCTCTGCAGCACGTGCGCGAGCAGCGCGTCGGGGCGCGTCGACTTGAGCGCGCCGCGCGGCGCCTTGCCGACAGGCGTCCGCGTGGCGGCGACGATGTAGGCATCCTGGATCTGCTTGGTCACGGGCGTCACCTCAATTGCGCAGCGGCTTGCCGGTCGCGAGCGTATGCGCGATCCGCTGCTGCGTCTTGGTGTTGGCGAGCAGCGCCATGAACTCGCGGCGCTCGAGGTCGAGCAGCCATTTCTCGTCGACGGCGCTGCCCGGCTCGAGTACTCCACCGCAGAGCACGCGGGCGACGGCGAGGCCGACTTCGAAATCGTACGGCGAGATGAAGCCGCCGTCGCGCATGTTGACGAGCATCATCTCGAGTGTCGCGATGCCGGTCTTGCCGGCGACCGGGACGTTGCGCGGCGGCAGCGGCGGCCGGTAGCCCGCCTCGGCGAGCGCGCGCGCCTCGACCCTCGCGACGTGGAGAATCTCGAAGGGATTGAAGACGACGACGTCGGCCGCGCGCAGGAACCCGAGCTCCTTCGCCTCGCTTGCGCTCCTCGAAACCCTGGCCATCGCGATCGTCTGAAAATACGTGCGGATGAACGGGAACTGGTCGAGCTGGCCGCCGCTTGCCCCACGCGCAACCTCCTGCACGGCGCGCACTGCGAGTTCCTTGCTGCCGCCGCCCGCCGGCAGCAGGCCGACGCCAGCTTCGACCAAGCCGATGTAGGACTCGAGCGCTGCCACCGTCCGATCGCAGTGGAGGATGAATTCGCACGAGCCGCCGAGCGCCATTCCGCGCACCGCGGCCACCGTTGGAATCAGGCTGTCGCGCAGCCGCAAGGCGGTGGCCTGGAATTTCGCGACGACGGCCTCGATCGCGTCCCACTTACCCGCTTTGATCGCCGGTTCTATCGTTGCGAGATTCGCACCCAGCGAGAACGGCTCTTTTGTCTGCCAGATGACGAGCCCGGCGCATTCGCGTTCCGCTCGCTCGATCGCGGCGAGCATGCCGTCGAGGACGTCCTCGCCGATCGTATTGCCCTTGCTCTTGAACGACACGATCGCGATGTCGTCGCCCTGGTGCCACACGCGCACCGCCGCGGTCTCCATGATCGTCGTGCCGGCAGACCACGTCTCGCCCAGCACGGGATCGGGGAACGGTTGGCGCCGGTACACCGGTAACGACGGACGGGCGTGGAATTTCCCGTCGGCGGGACCGAACGCTCCGTGCGCCGTATGCACGCCGGCGGCGGCGGGACCGTCGCCCACCCATTTCGGCAGCGGAACCGAAGCAAGCGCTTTGCCTGCCGCGATGTCCTGTGCAATCCATCCCGCGACGTCCTTCCAGCCGGCTGCCTGCCAGGTTTCGAACGGTCCCATCGCCCATCCGAAGCCCCACCGCAGCGCGAGGTCGGCGTCACGCGCGTTGTCGGCGATGGCGGCGAGATGCACTGCACTGTAGTGGAAGAGATCACGGAAGATCGCCCACAGGAATTGCGCTTGCGGATGATTCGCCGCGCGGAGCTTCGCGAATTTTTCGCCGGGATGGCGCAGGGCGAGGATTTCGGTCACCGTCGGGTCGACGGTACCCTCGGCCCTGCGGTAGTTGCGCGCCGCCGGATCGAGCACCTCGATATCCTTGCCTACCTTGCGGAAAAACCCGGCCTTCGTCTTCTGGCCGAGCGCGCCCTGCGCGATCAGCCCCGCCAGCGCCGGCGGCACGCGGAACAGCAGGTGCCACGGGTCGTCCGGGAGAGTGTCCTGCATCGTCTTGATCACGTGCGCCATCGTGTCGAGGCCGACGACGTCGCACGTGCGATAGGTGGCGCTCTTCGAGCGCCCGATCGCAGGGCCGGTGAGCGCGTCGACGACGTCGAAGCCGAGGCCGTAGGTCTCCGTGTGCATCATCGTCGCCAGCACCGAGAAGATTCCGATCCGGTTGGCGATGAAGTTCGGCGTGTCCTTGGCGCGCACGACGCCCTTGCCGAGCGTCGTGACGACGAACGTCTCGAGTGCGTCGATCAGCGTCGGGTCGGTGTGCTTCTGGGCAATCAGCTCGACCAGATGCATGTACCGCGGCGGATTGAAGAAATGAATGCCGCAGAAGCGGGGGCGGGCCGATGGCGGCAACGCTTCGGCAAGGGCGTTGATCGACAGACCCGAGGTGTTCGACGCGACGATCGCATGCGCGGCGAGATGCGGGCCGATCTTCGCATAGAGGTCGCGCTTCCAGTCCATCCGCTCCGCGATCGCCTCGATCACGAGATCGCAAGCACCGAGTCGCTCGAGGTCCCGGTCGTAGTTCGCCGCGTCGATGTAGGCGACGCGGTCCTTCGTCGCGAGTGGCGAGGGCTCGAGCTTTTTCAGCCCCTCGAGCGCCTTGTTGACAATTCCGTTCGGGTCGCCTTCCTTTGCCGGAAGATCGAACAGGACGACGGGCACGTTGGCGTTGGCCAAGTGGGCGGCGATCTGCGCGCCCATGACGCCGGCGCCGAGGACCGCCACTCTGCGAACGTGGAAACGGGTCGGAGGCATTGAGAAATCGACAGCCTTTCAGGGTGTGGCTAGGGCGCGGCGGAAGCGACAAGGCGCGGCGGGAGCTCCGCCGCGCCTCGTGGTGCGCAGGAACTGCGTTATGCCGTCAGAACGACCACGTGAGCTGGCCGCCGATCTGGGGAACGTTGTTCTTGTAGTTGCCGCTCACGTAGCCGTATTGCGCGACGCTCAGGGGGTTCGTGCTGATCTGGGCGATCGACATGTCCTTGACCCACTCGTAGGCGATACCCAAATCGAGCTTGAGGTTGGGATCCTTCATCGCGTACTGGACGCCGGCGGCGAGCCACGTGCGGTCGTTGTCGGGCAGCCGCACCGTGAGGTACTGGCCCTGGACTGGCGACTGGTCGAAGGCGACGCCGATGCGGAATTTCCACGCCGGGTCGTACTGGTAGCTCGCCCCCAGCGAGTAGCGCCAGACGTCCTTGAAGTTTTCCGGCGTCGACTGGAGCACCGTTCCGTTCGTGCGTACGAACGTGAGGTCGGTGAGTGTGGACCAGTGCGTCCATTGCACGTCGGCCATAACATCCCACTGGTCGCTCACGTGACCGAACCACGAGATGTTTGCGATGCCCGGAAGCTTGATATCGGCGGTCAGGCCGCCATTGGCGAGCAGCGGGCTCTGGTTGACGGCGCTCGCAAGCAGCTGGCCGACGGGAATGAGCGCGGCGGGCACCAGCGTCGGAAGCGCCGGGTTGGTGAAGCTCACGTTGCCCGACACGCTGTACTTGATGTCCGAGCGCCATGACGCGCCGATCCGGTTGTCCTTGTTCAGGTTGATCAGGACGCCGACGTTCCAGCCCCATGAGGAGTCGTCGCCGGTAACACTCGCAAACGAGTCGAGGCCGCCGGTCTGCGCGACGATCGCGCCGGCGGTGGCGGGTGAGATCTGCCCCGCTGCCGCAGCGGTCTGCGCCGCCTGCGCGATCCCCGCCGAATAATTCGCGTTGCTCGTGAAGGTCGCCTTGATCTGCTGGTAGCTCGCCCCGGCACCGATCGCGAGGTAGTCCGTCACTTTCCACGATATTGCGGGGTTGACGTTGATCGACTTCACTTCCGACTTGAGCCCCTGGTAGCGGCCGATCCAGCCGTCGTCGTATTCGGTCTTGAGGCCGAACGGCACGGTGACGCCGAGCCCGAACGTCCATTGTTTGTCGATCGGCACGACGATGTACAGGCTCGGCAGAGCGGCGAAGCTGCCGGCATCGCCGCCGTCGCCGCCGAGCGGCTGAAACGCGGCCGCGCTCGAGCCGCTGTTGCTGAATTTTATCGATGGCTGGACCAAGCCGACCCCCGCAACCAACTGGTTCGTGCCGATGCGGGACATGCCCGCGGCGTTCGACCAGATCGTCGAGGCGTCCTCCGCGGCCGCCGCACCGCCGGCATAGGCGTTGCCCAGTGCACTGTTCGAGTAATCCTGCAGCGAGAATGCGGCGGCGAACGCCCCGCTGCTGGCGAAGCCGAGGGAAATGCCGGCAATCGCGATAGCGATCCGGGTGCGAGCGAACGGGGTGGTCATGGCAGGTCTCTCCTTGTCGTGTTCTTTCGGCGCTGGTATCGGGCTGGAACGGGGTTCTGCGCGTGCCGGATTTCGGCGGCCGATGGGGTAACGACTTACTCTAAAACTATACCCCCGCGCTGCGGGCATCGCACCCGTTCTTTCTCGCGGCAAACCGAGCGCCGGCCAAAGTGTTGTATTTGGGCAAGCGCTCGCCGCCGACGCTATTCGGGCGGGATCTCCCGCGGCCGCCGGTCGGGCCCGACTGCAACATAAGTCAGGCTCGCCTCGGTAACTTTGACGCAGATCACATCGGTGGGATTGCGTTGGGCGTATACGACGACGGCGACGGTGATCGAGGTTCGCCCGATCCGGACTATCTCGGAATAGAAGCTCACGACGTCGCCGATCAGAACCGGTTCCTTGAACACGAACGAATTCACCGCCACGGTGGCGACCCGCCCGCGCGCCCGCTGCGCCGCGAGCACGCCGCCGGCGATGTCGACCTGCGACATCACCCAGCCGCCGAAGATGTCGCCGTGCTGATTGGCGTCGGCGGGCATCGGAACCACGCGCAGCGTCGGTGGCGTGTCCGGAAGCGAGACGTTCTCGGTCATTCGCGGCGGAAATTCAGGAAGGCTGGGCTACGCAGGACACGGGGGCACAGTCAAAGAAGAATCCGAATCGTCGCAATCGTTCCGGTGCTTCACGGCGTGCTCCGTCTTTCCGTGGGCAAGATCTCCGCCGCAGCCTCGTCACGCCGCCTTCTTCGCCTCATCGCGCAATTCGCGCCGCAGGATCTTGCCGACGTTCGTCTTGGGCAGGTCCTTGCGGAACTCGACCTCGCGCGGGCATTTGTATCCGGTGAGGTGCTCGCGGCAGTGCTTCAACACATCGTCGGCGGTGAGTGCCGGGTCCTTCTTGACGACAAAGAGCTTGACCGCCTCTCCCGATTTCGCGTCGGGCACGCCGACGGCCGCGCATTCGAGCACGCCTGGATGCATCACGACGACGGCCTCGATCTCGTTCGGATACACGTTGAAGCCCGAGACCAGAATCATGTCCTTCTTGCGGTCGACGATCCTAATGAAGCCGCGGTCGTCCATGATGCCGACGTCGCCGGTTGCAAGCCAGCCGTCCTTGTCGAGGACCTTCGCGGTCTCGTCGGGTCGGTTCCAGTAACCCGCCATCACCTGCGGGCCGCGAACGCAGATCTCGCCCGGCTTGCCCAGCGCGACCTCCTTGCCTTCATCGTCGCGCAGGATCACTTCGGTGGATGAAATCGGCAGGCCGATCGAGCCGTTGTATGCGGCCAGGTCGAGCGGATTGATCGTCGCGGCCGGCGACGTCTCGGTAAGCCCGTAGGCTTCGATCAGCGGATGCCCGGTCACCTGCTTCCACTTGACGGCCACCGCCTCCTGGACTGCCATGCCGCCGCCCAGCGTGATTCGCAGCGCCGAGAAGTCGAGCCGCGCAAACTCCGCGTTGTTCACGAGCGCATTGAACAGCGTGTTGACTCCGGTGAACGCGGTGAACTTGAACTTGGACATTTCCTTCACGAAGCCGGGAATGTCGCGTGGATTCGGGATCAGCACGTTCTCGGCGCCGAGCGTCATGAACGTGAGGCAGTTCGCCGTCAGTGAAAAGATGTGGTAGAGCGGCAGCGGCGTGATGACGACCTCGCGGCTGCCGGGCGCGAGGAACGGCGAAACCCACGCCCGCGCCTGGAGGAGGTTCGCGACGATGTTCCGGTGCAGCAGCATCGCGCCTTTCGCCACACCGGTCGTGCCCCCTGTGTACTGCAGGAACGCGATGTCGTCGTGCGCGAGCGGCACGTCGTCGAGCTTCGCCCTGCGGCCTTCGGCCAGCGCGTCCCCGAGCCGGATCGAGCCCGGGAGGCGCCACGCGGGCACCATCTTCTTCACGTGGCGGAGAACGAAGTCGACGATGAGCCCCTTGAAGCCCAACAACTCGCCGATCGTCGTCACGACGACCTGCCTCACCTTCGTCTTGCCGACCACCTCCTCCACCGTATGGGCGAAGTTCTCGACCACGACGATCATCTCGGCGCCGGAGTCGGTGAGCTGGTGTTCGAGCTCGCGCGCCGTGTACAACGGGTTGACGTTGACGACGGTGCACCCGGCACGCAGGATGCCGAACAGGCACACCGGGTACTGCAGGATGTTGGGCATCATCAACGCGATGCGCGTGCCCTTCCCGCAACCCTTCGCCTGCAGCCACGCGCCAAACGCGCGCGACAGCGTGTCGAGCTCGGCGAAGGTGATCGTCTTGCCCATGCACGTGTATGCGGGTCGCGCCTCGTACTTGGCAATGGCTTCGCTGAACACGTCGCGCACCGACGCGTACTCGTTGACGTCGATCTCCGCCGGGACGCCCTTCGGGTAAGCTTTGAGCCAGATCTTTTCCACGACTTCCTCCCCGCCACGCGCAGTGCGCGGCCTTGTCCGTCGGATCGGGAGCGCGCGGATTTGCACGCCGCATGACGGTCCTTGCCGCAGCGCCGTCGGATTCTTCTAGCCGATGAGAAATCGTACACCAAGGCCGCGCACGCGTCCCGGTGCGAGGCTGCGGCAATTGGTCTCAGCCCCCTGGGGCCGTCTCGGCACGCGTCCGCTTACCTCGAAGTGGCAAGACCCGCCGAATGATTCTCGCCAGCGGCGTAGTGGAGCGGACCGCCGCGGAACGGCGCGAATCCGGTCCCGAAGATCGCGCCGGCGTCGACCAGATCGGCGTCGGCTACGATGCCCTCGGCGAGCGCGGCCTTCGCCTCCGCGACGAACGGGTCGATCAGTCGATCGGTGAGCCCGGCAGGCACGGCGCCCGCGCGCCTGTTTCGCGGCTTTGCCGGTGCTCCAGTCGTAAAAGCCGCGCTTGGCCTTGCGGCCGAGATGTCCCGCCGCGACCAGCTCCATCAGCGTCTTGGGCGGTGCCGCGTCCGGTGCCAGCATCTTCCCGACGGCAAGGCAGATGTCGAGACCAACGGTATCGGCGAGCTCGATCGGGCCCATCGGCATGCCGAAGGCGAGCGCCGCCTCGTCGACGGTCTCAGGCGCGATGCCCTCGTCGACACAGCGCATCGCCGTCATGAGGTAGGGCGCAAGAACCCGGTTCACGAGGAATCCGGGCGCGCTCTTCACCGGCAGCGGCAGCTTGTCGATCTGGCGGACGAACGCCGCCGCTTCCGATGCGAGATCGGCGCGCGGTCTGCCGGCCGACCACGATCTCGACCAGCATCATCTGCGGCACAGGATTGAAGAAATGCAGACCGACGAGACGCGACGGGTCGCGCATCGCGCTCGCGATGTCCTCGAGCGGAATGCTGGACGTGTTGGTCGCGAGAATCGCGCCGGGCTTGCGCTTTCGCTTCGAGCGCCGCGAACAGGCTGCGCTTGGCGTCGAGATTCTCGAAGATCGCCTCGATGACGACGTCGGCGCGCGCGATACCCGTCGCCGGCGACGTCCGGGATCAGGCGGTCGGATGCGTCGCGCACGCGGCGCGCATCCTTCAGGCGCTCGCGCGAACAGCTTCGCCGCGCGGGCCAACGCCGGCGCGAGCCGCTCGGCGTTCTGGTCCTGCAGCGTGACCGTCAATCCGCGCAACGCGCACCACGCGGCAATGTCGCCGCCCATCGTGCCGGCACCGACGACATGCACGTGGCCCGCCTTGAAATCGCCCTCCTTGCCCAACGACTTCAGCCGCTCCTGCAGCCGGAACACGCGGATCAGATTGGCGGCAGTCGGCGTCTTCAGCAGCGACGGCATCGACGCCGGGATCGGACGCGCGGCGCCGCGAGCGCGTTGCCGTCGTGCTTCATCCACAGCTCGAGGATCGCATACGGCGCCGGATAGTGTTCGCGGCGCGCGCGCTTCGCGACCTGCTTTCGCGCCTGCGCCGCGATCAATCGTCGCACCAGCGGATTCAGCGTCAGCGACAGCGGAAACGCCGAGCCGGCGCGGCGGCGGCGCCGCAGCGCAGGACGCCGCGCGCGGTGTTCTCCATGATCCGCGGCGGCACGCATTCGTCGGCGATGCCCGAGCTTCTTCGCGCGCCGCGCGTCGATCGTCTTGCCGGTCAGCAGCAGGTCGAGCGCCGCCGGCGCGCCGACAAGCCGCGGCAGCCGCTTCATGCCGCCCCAGCCCGGCACGATGCCGAGCATCACCTCGGGCAGGCCGAGCCGCGTGGCCGGCTCGTCGACGACGACGCGATAACGGCACGCGAGCGCCAGCTCCAGCCCGCCGCCCAGGCAGAAGCCGCGGATCAGCGCGAGCGTCGGATACGCGCACCGCGGCGAGCCGCTCGAACGTGTCCCAGCCGCGCTTCACGATCGCGAGCCGCATCGGCTTCGGTTCTCACCTCGCCGAATTCGTCGACGTCGGCGCCGGCGATGAAGCCGTTCGCCTTGCCCGACGCGATGACGAGTCCCTTCGGCGGATCGCGGTCGAGAAGGTCGAGCGCTTCGTTCAGCTCGGCGAGCACCGCGGCCGACAGCGTATTGGTCGTCGCGCCCGCCTTGTCGAAGGTGAGCGCGCGCGAGGCCGTCGGGATCGCGCGTGAGCGTCCAGTGTTCCATGCTCATTGACGCTCGACGAGCATCGCGCCGCCCAGCCCGCCGCCGATGCAGATCGCCGCGATGCCGCGGCGCCCGCCGGTGCGCTCGAGCACGTTCAGCAGTGCAGCACGATGCGCGCGCCCGACGCGCCGACCGGGTGGCCGAGCGCGATCGCGCCGCCGTCGACGTTGAGCTTCGCCTCGTCGAGCGCGCCGAGCGCGCGCGTCGAGCCCGAGCTCGTCTCGGCAGTAGTCGGCGCTCGCCCACGCGCGCTCGCAGGCGATCACCTGCGCGGCGAACGCCTCGTTGATCTCCCACGCGTCGAGATCGTCGAGCGCCGAGCCCGTGGCGCCTGAGGATCGGCGTCGCCGCATGCACGGGCCGAGCCCCATCTGCGCCGGATCGAGCCCCGCCCATTCGCGAATCGACGATGCGCGCCCTGCGGCTCGAGCTTGCGTACTGGTCGACCGCGCGCTCCGAGGCGAGCACGAGCCACGCGGCGCCGTCGGTGATCTGCGAGCTGTTGCCGGCGGTGACGTTGCCGTACTTGCGGTCGAAGAACGGCCTGCAGCTTCGCGAGATTCTCGGCGGTCGAGTCCTCGCGCACGCCGTCGTCGGCGGCGTAGAGCTTGCCGGTCCGCGTCGTAGAGCGGCACGACCTCGCCGCGAAGTGGCCCGCCTTCTGCGCGGCCAGCACGCGCGGTGGCTGCGCGCGGCGAACTCGTCCATCTCGCGCCGCGTGATGCCGAAGCGGAACGCGAGGTTTTCCGCGGTCTGCCCCATCAGCAGGCCCACGATCGGATCGGTCAGCCCCTTCATGAGGCCGATCACCGGCGCGAGATAGCCGGGCCGGAATTTCGCGAGCGAGCGCCGCGCGCTGCGCCGAGCGTCTTCGCCGCGTACCAGTTCGCGAGCCACAGCACCATCGCGTCGGAAAACAGCAGCGGCGCGCGCGACAGCGCGTCGACGCCGCCGGCGAGCACGAGATTCGAGCGGCCGGCGCGGATGTTGTCGATCGCCGAGTCGAGCGCCTGCATCCCCGACGCGCAATTGCGCATCACGGTCCAGCCGGGCACCTTCTGCCCGCAGCCCATCCGCAACGCGACGACGCGGCCGATGTTGACCTCGTCGGGCGACGGCGCGGCGCAGCCGAGGATCACTTCGTCGAGCTCGGTCGGCGCGAAGGGCTGGCGGACGAGCAGCGCGCGGCCGGCGGCGGTCGCGAGGTCGGAGGCGGCGAACGGGCCCGGGCCGGTTGCGCGACTTGAGGAACGGCGTGCGCGCGCCGTCGATGATGTAGATCGGTTCGTTCATTCGGCTGATCGCTCGATACGACGGCCCGGTTCGCCGCGTCGGCTACGCCGGCGAGCGCCTGTCGCACGACGGATGGCGATGGCGTCGGCTGCGCGCCGATCGCTGCGGTCGACGGTCTGCGTCGGATGCGCCGAGGTCCTGCGCGAAGTCGTCGACGCGGATCACCTTCGCCGTGAGCTCGCGCGCGCGCGATCACCGCGGCGCCTTCCGCCGGCGGTGATGACGCCCGCGGCCTCGCGCGCGCGCGACCAGCGCGTCGATGCCCGCGCCCGGCGCGAGCTTCGCGTCGAGGCGCCCGCTCCTTCGCCGCGGCGCGTAGCTTCGCTCGACCGGCTCGGCCGCGAGCGTCGCCGCGAGCGCGCGCTCGATCAGCGCCGACCGGGTCGTCGCCGGCTTTGGCGATGTACATGCCCGCGGTCAGCCGATCGCGCGTCGCCGAGGGCTCGATCAGCAGCTCGCGACCTCGTGCCCGAGGCTGTCCGACGGCACGACGTACGGGCGGCCGAGCGGGAACACGATCCGGCGCATGACGGCGGCGACGAAGCGGTTCGGGAAGTTCGAGATCACGCCTTCGAACGCCGTTCTGCGCCTTGAACATCGCGTCCCAGATCGCCCAGTGCATGAGCGGCGCGTCGGCCTGCTGCCGGCCCTCGGCCTCGTAGCGCTCGCAGCGTGGCCGAGCACAGGTACATCAGCGACAGGATGTCGCCCAGCCGCGCGGAGAGCTTCTCCTTGCGCTTGAGCGCGCCGCCCAGCGTGCCCATCGACACGTCGGCCAGGAAGGCGAGCGCCGCCGAGAAGCGCGTGAGCTGCTGGTAGTAGCGGCGCGTCTCCGGCGCGACATCGGCCGGCACGCGGACGAAATGCGAGCCGGTGAGGCCCATCACGAGCGTGCGCGCGAAGTTCGACAGCGTGAAGCGGAGGTGGCCGAAAAGCGCAGCGTCGAACGTCGAGCGACGCCCTCGTTCGGTCGCCTTCGCGCGTAGCCTCGATCTCCTTCAGCACGTACGGGTGGCAGCGGATCGCGCCCTGGCCGAAGACGATCAGGCTGCGCGTCAGGATGTTCGCGCCCTCGACCGTGATCGTGACCGGCACCTGCATGTACGCGGCGCCGATGAAATTCGACGGCCCCATGCAGATGCCCTTGCCGCCGACGATGTCCATCGCGTCGTTGACGACCTGGCGGCCCGCGCTCGGTGAGGTGCAGCTTGGCGATCCCCGAGATCACCGCGGGCTTTTCGCCGAGATCGACCGCCGTCGGCGGTTAGCACGCGCGCCGCATCCATCATGTACAGATTGCCGCCCATCCGCGCCAGCGGCTCCTCGATGCCTTCGAACTTGCCGATCGGCGTCTTGAACTGCGTGCGCACGCGCGCGTAGCCGCCCGTCGCCCGCACCGCGAGCTTCGCCATGCCGGTCGAAGACGACGGCAGCGAGATGCCGCGTCCGGCGGCGAGGCACTCCATCAGCATCCGCCAGCCGCGGCCAAGCATCGGCTGGCCGCCGATCACCCAGTCCATCGGAATGAACACGTCCTTGCCCCAGTTCGGACCGTTCTGGAACACCGCGTTGAGCGGCATGTGCCGGCGGCCGATTTCAACGCCGGGATGCGAGGTCGGGATGAGCGCGCAAGTGATGCCGATGTCCTCCTTGTCGCCGACGAGGTGGTCGGGGTCGTAGGCGCGGAACGCGAGGCCCAGCAGCGTCGCGACGGGCCCGAGCGTGATGTAGCGCTTGTCCCAGGTCACGCGCAGACCCAGCATGCGCTTGCCCTCGTGCTCGCCCCAGCAGACGATGCCGTAATCGGGAATCGCCGCAGCGTCGGAGCCCGCATTCGGATTCGTGAGCGCGAAGCAAGGGATTTCGAGTCCCTTCGCGAGCCGCGGCAGGTAGTGGCGCTTCTGCGCTTCGGTGCCGTAGTGCGCGATCAGCTCGCCCGGCCCGAGCGAGTTGGGGACCATCACCGTGACCGAGACGGTTCCCGAATGCGTCGACAGCTTGGTCATCACCTGCGAATGCGCGTACGCGGAGAAGCCGAGGCCGCCGTACTCCTTCGCGATGTTCATCCCGAGAAAGCCCTTGTCCTTGATGAACTGCCAGACCGCCGGCGGCAGGTCGCGGTGGATATTCGTGGTTTCCCAATCGGTAACCATCGCGCACAGTTCCTCGGTCTCGTGGTCGAGGAAGCTCTGCTCGTCGGCCGTGAGTGCGGGAGGCGGCGCGTCGAGCAGCTTTCTCCAGTCCGGCTTGCCGGAAAAAGCTCGGCGTCCCACCAGACGGTGCCCGCCTCGATCGCCTCGCGCTCGGTCTGCGACATCGGCGGCAGCACCTTGCGGAACGCGGCGAGCACGCCGTCGCTGAAGAACCTGCGCCGCAACGGCGGAACGTTGAGCGGGATCGCGAGCAGCACGAATGCGACGGAGAAGCCGAGCGCGAGCCACGCCGGGAGAATTTGCATGCCCCAGCCGACCGCGAGCAAGACGGCCAGCCCGGCGCTCCACAGGATGCCCGACGCGTTGACGTAGGCGAGCGCAAGCGCGCCCACGAGGACGGCGACAAGGAAGGCGAAGGTCAGCATCGAAGGCTCCTTACGGAATGATCACGACGGGACACGGTCAGCGGAACCGCTGCAGCTCGCCGTCGAGCACGCGACTCGAGTCGGCGAGCTCCGGCGGCGATTGCAATCCGGCGAGCAGGAAGGGCGCGAGCCGGCGCAGCAGCATTTCGTCGTTGCCCGACTCGGCTGGCGTGAGCTCCGCGATCAGCTTCAGCGCGTCGGTGCCCGCCAACGTGTACGACAGCGCGCCCATGATGAAGTGCAGGCGCCAGGACAGCTCCTTCGCAGGAAGCTGCGGCAGCGCGCGGGCGAACGCCGCCTTGAAACGCGCGATCATCACCGCGTATTGGCCCGACAGGAACTGGCGAATGAACGGCGCCGGGTCGGCGTACGCGCGGCCGAGAAGGCGCAGGAAATTCTTGCCGCCGCGCTCCGGGTCGCGCGCGAGCGCGAGCGCCGGGATGAACATCGCCGACAGGATCCGCTCGCACGGCACCGGGTGGGGCGCCAGGTCGCGCTCGAGTCGCGTGAGAAGGTCGAGTCGCTGCTGGTTCATCGGATCGAGCCTGCGCGTCAGGACCGATTGGAAAAGCTCTTCCTTGCTGCCGAAGTGATAGTTGACGGCGGCGAGATTGACGCCCGCCGCAGCGGTGATCGCCCGCAGGCTCGTCGCCTCGAAGCCGTGCTCCATGAACAGCGCTTCGGCCGCATCCAGAATCCTGTTCTTGGTCGCCTGAGGCGCACGCGTGTCGCTCATCGGGACGACATTGCCCGTCATCGCTGCCAATTTCCTCACCATAGATCAAACGTTCGTTTGAATCCTATGACCGTGAAGCAACACTGTCAATCTCCCCAGGGTCAAGCAAACTTCATTAAGAACACAGATACCAGGGTGTTTGTGTAAACACTTACTCTCGGGCTTCCTTAGCCGTCACCGGGGCTGCCAAGGAGCCGCTGCGCTCCTCGTTCAAACGCCCTCGACCGCCGGGAAGGAAACACCGCTAGAGTGCCGCTTCGTCTGAAACGCGCCCATGGCCCGAATGCCCCTGATGAGTGCCGTAACCCGTCGAGCGACTCGCGACCGTTGGCGCGGTCTCCTTTACGGCTTGGTCGGGGTAGCGAGCTTCAGCCTGACGCTCCCCGCAACCCGCATCGCCGTCGCCGGCCTCGATCCCGTGTTTGTCGGACTGGGTCGGGCTGTTGTGACGGCGATCCTCGCAGCCGTGGTGCTGGTCATCAGCAGGTCGCCCTGGCCCGGCCGCGCGCTGTTGCCGCGTTCGCGGTCGTCGCGGCCGGCGTTGTCGTCGGCTTTCCGCTGTTTTCGGCGTGGGCAATGCGTTTGGTCCCAGCCGCGCACGGCGCGGTCGTCATCGGCCTCCTGCCGCTCGCAACAGCGTTGGCGGGCGCCTGGCTCGCCCATGAGCGACCCTCGCGGATCTTCTGGGTAAGTGCCACGTTCGGCGGCGCGGTCGTGGTTGCGTTTGCGATCTGGCAGGGTGGCGGCGCACCGCAAGGCGCGGACGCGCTCCTCGTGGTTGCCGCCGCCGCCGCGGCCATCGGCTACGCCGAGGGGGGTCGCCTCGCGCGCACGCTCGGGGGCTGGCAGGTCATCTGCTGGGCGCTCGTCATCGCGTCGCCGTTGGTCGCGGCGGCGACGATCGTCGCCGCGGACGCGAAGTTGCCGACCGCTCCCTTATCCGCGTGGCTCGGATTCGCCTACGTGAGCGTGGTCAGCATGTTCCTCGGCTTTTTCGCCTGGTACCGGGGGCTCGCGCTCGGCGGGATCGCCGTCGTCGGACAGGTGCAGCTCCTGCAGCCGTTCCTGACGATCTTCGCGTCGGCGTGGCTGCTTCGCGAAACCATCGATGCAGCAACCTTCGTCGCCGCGGCGCTGGTGATCCTGTCGATCGTCATCGGGCGGCGCTAGCCGCGGTCGTCCTGTCATTCGGGCGCGGGGGCGGCATACGCGGCGTCAATTCGCTCCTTGAAGCGCGCGGCGACCAGCGGGCGCTTCAGCTTCGAGGTCGGCGTCATGAGTCCGCTCTCGACGTCCCAGGGGTCGGGCGACGCGATCACCCGCCGAACACGCGCCCAGCGCGGGAAACTCTTGAGCTGCTCGTTCGCCCGCTGCAGCAGCGCTTTTTCGTCGGAATCCCGCGTCACCGCGAGCAGTATGGGAAACGGCCGCCCCTCGCCGATCAGCATTGCCTGCTCGAACACCGGGTCGTGCAGCACGGCGACCTCGATGTCCTGCGGCGAGAGCTTCTCGCCGTTCGACATGACCAGGATGTCCTTTGCCCGGCCGCGGATGTAGAGCTTGCCGCCGCGGATTTCGGCCAGATCTCCGGTATGGAGAAAGCCTTCCGCATCCAGCACTGCCCGCGTGGCTTCGTCGTTGCGCCAATAGCCCAGCATCACACTTGCCCCGCGCACGACGAGCTCCCCCGACTCGAGGATTCTCGCTTCCACGCCGGGGAGCGGCGGACCGACCGATTCCGGCGCGTTGTCGCTCTCGAGATTCACCGAGATCACCGGCGACGCTTCGGTCATCCCATAGCCCTGCAGCAAAGGAAGCCCGAGGCCGATGAATCTCCGCGCGAGCGCCGGATCGAACGGAGCGCCCCCGACGACGACGAGGCGCAATCGCCCGCCGAACCTCGCGAGGATCGGTCGTGCAACCAGCGCGTGCAGCACTCCCGCGGCAAGCCGCGCCATCGGTGACGCATTGCCCACCGCTCTTCGCCAGCCCAGATCGACGCAGCGGTCGAAGAACGCCTTCTTCAGCGCCGATCCGGCGAGCTGCTGATCGATCCGCGCCGCGAAGCGCTCGAAGATCCGCGGTACCGCGAACATCGCGGTCGGTGCCTGCGTGGCGAGATCGTCGGCGAGGTGCGCGACACCGCGGCCGAATGCTACCTGCGCGCCAAGAGACAACGGCAGATAGTAGCCGCCGGTGCGTTCGAACATATGCGACAACGGCAGCACGGACAGGAAGCGATCCGTCGGTCGCGCCATCCGCGTCGCCTGGCACGACATCACGTTGGCGATGATGTTGGCATGCGACAACATCACGCCTTTCGGGCGGCCGGCGGTACCCGACGTGTAGCAGATCGTCGCCAGCGTTGCCGGCGCCAGCTGGCGGACCTCGAATTCACGCACTTCCGCGGGCAACAGGCGCGCGGCCGTCAGGGTGCCGTCGGCCTCTGCCAGCGCCCCTTCCGCGCGCAGCACGACGATTCGTGGCGTTCGTCCGACGGCGGCCGCGGCCTTGCGCACGCCGTGCGAGAGTCGGAGATTCTCGACAATGACGAGCTTTGCGTCGGCATCGGCGACGCACCATGCCACGCTCTCGGCATTGTCCTCGACATAGAGCGGCACGACGACGACGCCCAAAGCCAGTGCTGCGAGATCGATGGCGACCCAGTCGACGCCGTTGCGCGCACAAAGCGCGATGCGCTCTCCGGGTAGGAGGCCCTCGCTTCGGAACGCCGCCTGCCAGCGCGCGATGTCCTTCGCGAGTGCGCCGGCCGTCACCTCGCGCCACGCCCCCGCCGCATGATGGCGATAGAGCACCGTATCGGGACGCGCGACGTGCTGCGCGAAGAAGTCAGCGATGTTGCCGGCCATGCCGTTCCTGTCGACACGCCGCGGCACAGTGGCGCTTGGCTATACTTCGAGCCGGAGGAGGACGCCGCGCATGGCTACCGTCGCGATCTCGAAAAGACACCATCTGTCCCACAAGAAGGCGAAGGAAGCCGCAGAGAAGATCGCCGACGATCTGACCGAGCGTTTCGAGCTCGAATGGACGTGGAACGGCGATCACATCGATTTCCGGCGGCCCGGTGTTGCCGGCACGCTGCATGTCGGCAGGAACGAAGTGCGCCTCGATTGCGAGCTGGGATTCCTGTTGTCGATGTTGAAACCGACGATCGAGCAGGTGGTCCACCGCGACTTCGACAAGTACTTCGGCAAGAGCAAGGCCTGACCGAAGGCAAAAGCGCTTCGCCCCGGGGCCCTAGACAGGCGCTCGAGCCGGCCGCCGCTCGGCCGCCTCCCGCGGTTGCGGCTGCAGCGGGTCTGGAAAGGCCGCAGTGTCGCCCGCGTAGAGCGACTCCATCAGCGCTCTCTCCCGTGTTTCGATCGTCGCCAGGAATTCGCCCGCGCCGTTCATCTTCCGAAAGGCGGCAAACCCGCGCTCCAGAAAATCGTGCAGCGCCGAGAGCCCTGCCATCCGCGCGGGCTGGCGCATCATGACGAGCGCCGCGTGGATCAACGGCTTCTTCACGTAGCCTTCGAGGGCCGCGCCGATTTCGCTCGTCAATCGGATCTGGCGTTCGCGCTCCGGCCGCTTGCCCGTCCGCCGGTAGGCTTTGCAGTACTCGGCGACGCTGAACTGTCCGTCGGCGCGGGGCAGTCGCGCGAGCAACGACCGATCGAGCGTCTGCGACAGCACATGGAGCTCGACTGCCTTCCCGATCGTCTCGATCACCCGCGCCGGCAGCATTTTCGCCATTACCGGCACCACCCGCGCCAGGTCGGCATCGCGTTGCGCGAAGTCGGCTCCCCCGTACAGATCGGACTGGAAGAAGGAAATCGCGTCGGCGTAACGATCCTGGGCGGCCAGATCGGCGTAGGTCATCCGCAGCCGACGCGCCTGCCAAGTGGCAACGCGCTCGAGCGCGCCGGCGAGGATCGGATTCGCGGCGCGTTCCGCATGCAGCTGGGCAAGCTGCGCGAGCCCGGCCGTGAGCGCCGCGTGCGCCGGGTTGGGAGAATTGGACATGGGCGGGCGATTCTTTGATGATCGGCACAGCGCAACGCGGAGCCGACCGTCTTCCGCAAGTCTAGCGGACTCGGGCCCGGTCCTGCGACCCCGGGAATTAGATTGTTTCGTCTAGACGAGGCCTATAGATTGGGATCGTGGCAAGCGGGTCGCGCAATGGATGCGATCGTCTTTGGCCGCGCCGATACTATGCTCTCGCGCCGCACTTTCATTCTCGCTGGTGTCGCCGGTGGCGCTGCGCTGGCGGCCGCGCATTGGCTTCGCAGGGCAAACGACGCACGACCCGTCACCCCGGAACTCGCGCCACTCGCCCGACTCGACCGCGGGGCGCCCGCGATCGTCGGGGCCGTCGTTCCCGTGCTGCTCGTCGGGGCGCTGCCGATCGATCCGGTGTCGCACACCGCAGCCGTCAATGCGACGGTGGCCAACGTTGCGCTCGCCGTTTCCGGGCTGCCGCCTGCCGCGCAGCGCGAGCTCGGACAGCTTTTCGCTTTGCTCGACGTAGCCCCCGCGCGAATTGCCTTGACCGGCGTCACCACTGAATGGGCGCACGCGAGCGAGAGCGACGTCGCTGCGTTTCTCGAACGCTGGCGGGCGAGCCGGTTCACGCTGCTTCGTTCGGCTTACGACGCGCTGCACCAGCTCGTGTTCGCCGCGTGGTACGGCAATCCCGAGTCGTGGCCTGCGATCGGCTACAGCGGACCTCCCGCGCTTTCGCCGTGACGACCCTCGTGAAGTCTCCGGTTCCGGATCCCTGGCACGCGGGAATCGCCGGCGGCTGGCGAGTGATCGATGCGTCCGCAAAGGACGGCGACGTCGATCTCGAGACCGACGTCGTCATCGTCGGGAGCGGCGCCGGCGGCGGGACGGCGGCCGAAACCTTCGCGCTAGCCGGCCTCAACGTCGTCCTGATCGAGGAGGGCCCGCTCAGGACGTCGACCGATTTCCACATGCGCGAATCGGAGGCTTACCCCGAGCTCTACCAGGAGTCCGCGGCGCGCAAGACAAAGGACAAGGCGATCAACATCTTCCAGGGGCGCTGCGTGGGCGGCGGGACGACGGTCAACTGGACGACCTCGTTCCGCACCCCCGAGGCGACGCTCGACTCTTGGCAGCGCGCCTTCGGTCTCACCGGATTTTCGGCTGGCGACATGGCTCCCTGGTTCGCGCGGATGGAAGCGCGGCTCGCGATCGCGCCGTGGGACATGCGACCGAATGCGAACAACGAAGCGCTTGCCCGCGGCGCCGCGGATATCGGCATTCCAACCGCTGCGATCCGCCGCAACGTCAAAGGCTGCTGGGATCTCGGGTATTGCGGGATGGGGTGCCCGACGAACGCCAAGCAGTCGATGCTGGTGACGACGATACCGGGCGCACTCGATCGCGGGGCGGTCCTCGTGACACGGGCACGGGCAATCGAGTTCGTCCATCAGCGCGAGCGCGTCACGGCGCTGCGCTGCGCCGCGATGGATACGCAGGGCGTGCATACGACTGCGCGGCGGATCACGGTTCGCGCCCGAGCGTATGTGACGGCCGCCGGCGCGATCGGCACGCCGGCGCTCCTGCTGCGCAGCCGAGTTCCCGACCCGCACGGCATTGTCGGCAAGCGCACCTTCCTCCACCCGACCGTTGTCTCTGCCGCCGTGATGCCCGCGCTGATCGATCCGTATGCGGGCGCGCCGCAGTCGATCTATTCCGATCACTTTCTCGATTCGCAGCCGGCCGACGGACCGATCGGCTACAAGCTCGAGACGCCGCCCGTCCATCCGATCCTGATGGCGATCACGCTGCCAGGCGATGGGGTCGCGCATGCGCGTTGGATGCGCGAGTTGCCGCATCTGCACGTGCAGATCGCGTTGCTCCGCGACGGCTTTCATCCCGACAGTCCCGGCGGGACGGTGACGATCGACGGCGACGGCGCGCCGGTGCTCGATTACCCGCTCACGCCCTACCTGTGGGATGGCGTTCGCCGCGCATTCCGGACGATGGCCGAGATCCAGTTCGCTGCAGGCGCGACGAGCGTGATGCCGATTCACGACAAGGGGCTCGCCTACGCGCGCTTTGCCGATGCGCGTGTCGCCATCGACGGCCTCATGCTCGCGCCGCTCGTCACGCCGGTGTTCAGCGCCCACGTGATGGGAGGATGTGCGTTCGGGCCGAATCCGCGCGAGGCCGCCGTCGACCCACGTGGCCGCTATCACCACCTGGCCAATCTCTACGTCCTCGATGGCTCGCTGTTTCCGACCTCGATCGGCGCCAATCCGCAGCTTTCCATTTACGCGTTCGCGGCCCGGCTGGCCGACGGACTCGCGGCGGAGCTCGCTTCGCGGCCACGCCCCACCCGCGACTGACGTCCGGCGCGGTGCGGCGATTAGTGTGCTTCCTCTAATCGACTGGGCTAAATTGAACATGGATCTTCCCCACGTCCTGAAAGGAACACATCATGCAAAGACATCTCGCCACCAATTTCCGTCCGTATCAGTTCGGTGAAGCCGCGCTCGCTGCGTCGCGGCAGGTCTGGCTTGCCGGCCTCGGTGCGACGATGGTCACGCGCGATTGGGTGCAAAGCGAGGCTGGTCACGTGTTCAAGACGCTGGTCAAGGAAGGCACGGTCGTGGAGTCGCGCGCGATCCGGTTCTTCGGCGACCAGTTCGAGACATCCCTCGCCCGCGCCAACACGGTGTGGAAGCAAACGCGGCGGACGGTCGAATCGACGGTGAAACAGGCCGCGACGAGCGTGGTCGATTACGCGCAACAGGCGCTCCCGAAATCACTGCCCAAGATCGAGCTACCGATGTTCCTTGCGCCGGCCGCTCCGGCAAAGCGCGCGAAGAAGGTTGTGAAGGCCCGCCCCGCCAAGACTGCGACCAAGGCGAAGCGCACGGCGCGGCGCGCGACGAAACGCGCGTGACGCGGTAAGATCGCGCCACCGCGGTGCCGGCGCGCCCCCACGCGAGCGACTTTTCGCTGCGCTGCCCCCGAGGGAGAACGATTTGTGCCTTGGGGGCGGGCGGCGCTTGAATCGCAGGGGGAGTTCCAATGTCGATATCGGTTGCGACCGGGCGGGTTCGCCGCGCCCGGCGGCAGCGACGGACGCGTTCGCGCGTGGGCCTCGCCTTGGCGGGCGGAGGACCGCTGGGGGGTATCTACGAGGTCGGCGCGCTCGTTGCGCTGACGGACTCGCTCGAGGGAATCGACTTCGCGGACGTCGACGTCTATGTCGGTGTCTCGTCGGGTAGCTACGTAGCGGCAGCGCTTGCGAACGGCATCTCGCCCGCGCAGATGTATCGCCTCTTCATCGACGATGGTGCCGACGCCGCGCTGACACCCGAAGTTTTCCTCCGTCCTGCGTTTGCGGAGTTCGCGTTACGCGCCTCTTCGCTTCCGGGGCTCGTCGTGCGGGCAACGCTGCAGTATTTGCGCGACCCGTTCCGGCACGGACTGATGGCCTCGTTTGCGACGCTGTCGCACGCGATGCCGACGGGCATGTTCGACAACCAGGCGGTCGGGGATTTCCTGCGCCGCCTGTTCGCTGCCCCTGGCCGCACCAACGATTTCCGCAAGCTCGAGCGCAAGCTGTTCCTCGTCGCGACGAACCTCGACACCGGCCAGCCGGTGACCTTCGGTGCGCCTGGGCGCGAGCACGTCCCGATCTCGATGGCGATCGAGGCGTCGTCCGCGCTGCCGGGAATGTTTCCACCGGTGATGATCGGCGGCGAGCACTACGTCGATGGCGCGCTCAACAAGACGCTGCATGCGTCGGTCGCGCTGGAGGAAGGCGTTACGCTGCTGTTGTGCGTGAACCCGTTGGTGCCGTTCGACGCGAGCAAGGCGGCGCAGGGCGGGCGGCTCACCGTCGAGAAACTGAATCACGGCGGACTGCCGATCGTGCTGTCGCAGACGTTTCGCGCCATCATCCACTCGCGGATGAAGGTCGGGATGGAAAAATACCGCCGGCAATATCCCGATGCCGACGTCGTGCTGTTCGAACCGGACCGCGAGGACGCCGACATGTTCTTCGCGAACATCTTCAGCTACGCGCAGCGCAAACGGTTGTGCGCGGCGGCCTACCAGAAGACGCGGCAGAACCTCCTCGGTCGCGCCGATCTGCTGGCGCCGCAGCTTGCGCGGCACGGCATTTTGCTGAGACGCGAGCGCCTCGCTGATCCTTCGCGCGTGATCATCGACGCGCTGATGGATCCGCGACCGCTCCATGCGCAGCCCGACGCCTGCGTGCAGCGCACGGCGCGCGACCTGACGCACGTGCTCGATCAGCTCGAGCGCTGGCTCGCGACGAGTCCGTAGACGCGCCCCGCGCGCAGCGCTGAACGTAGTAACATGCCGGCGGCGCCCGTGAAACCGGATCGCAACAATGTCCGCCTCGCCGTTCGTCCGCGCGTTGCTCTTCTCGAGCACGGCATTGTTTCTCGTCGCCTGGTGGCAGCGCGACGCATTGCCGCCGCCCGGCAAGCTCGAACCCACCATCCTTGTCGAACCTGATCAGCGCCCGACCGACCGTCTCCCGTTTCAGGCCACCGTCGGCGGCATTACCTACACTGTCCGGCCGCTCTTCGCCTACGATCTCTCCGGGCTCATCGTGAGCAAACACGATGCCGATACATGGTGGGACTGGATTCACGAGGCCTGGAACGACAAGCTCAATGTGACCGACCTGTGCGTCGTCTGGGGGACCAACGCGCGCACCGGCATTTATCGCGAGATCGATTTCTCGAGCGGCGAATTCCAATGCTTCGCGCAGACGGGCTCCAGCGCCGCGTGGGCTGCCTTCGACATGACGTCGCTTTCGAACAATCACCTCCTGAGCGACGATCCTGCGACAGCACGTGTGCTGCGCAACGCGCGAGTCGGCGATCAAATCCGTTTGCGCGGCTATCTCGCCGAGTATTCGCACGATCATGGCTTCAGGTTCGTCCGTGGCACCAGCGTGACGCGTACCGACACCGGCAATGGCGCCTGCGAAACGGTGTTCGTGACCGACGCGGAGATCACTCGCCCCGGCAATCGAGGCTGGCGGATCATGTTCTGGTTCGCCCTTGCAGTGTTCGCAGCCGGGATCGTCGCCTGGGCGGCGCTTCCGTTCCGTGCGCGCGGCTGACGCGGGCGCCGGCCGCAACTTCGGGCACTTCTGCCGCTCTCGCGCGATGGCCGACAAGAAGCGACCCCGCCGCACGCGCGAACGGATTCTCGAGACGGGCCTGGCGCTGTTCAACCGACACGGCGTGCCGCAAGTCACCACCGCCGACATCGCCGGCGAAATGAACATCAGCCCCGGCAATCTGTACTACCATTTTCGCAACAAGGACGAGATCGTAGGCGAGTTGTACGCGCGTTTCGAGGGAAGGTTGCAGCCCCTCCTCGCCGATCCGGGCGGACGCAGGATCGAGATCGAGGACTTCTGGCTGTGGCTGCACCTGCTGTTCGAGCTGATGGGGGAATATCGCTTTCTGTATCGCGATCTCGACGAGCTCGCGGCGCGCGACCCCGTCGTTGGCGCCCGGTTCGGCCGCATGCTCCGGCAAGGCTGCGCGACCGTGGTAGAGTTGTGCCGTGGCATGGTCGCCGCGGGAATGATGACGGCCACCGAGCGCGAAATCGCCGCGCTCGCGAGAAATGTCGTGCTGGTTGCCACCTACTGGCAGTCGTTCGCCCGGATCGGGGATCGCGTCGATGGCGACGCCCGCGAGCCCGACGCCGGTCGTGCGGCTTACCAGGTACTCGCGCTGATCGCGCCCTATCTCGTGGGCGACGCCCGCGTTCTGATCGACCGGCTCGGCGCCGATTATCTTTGACGGAGATCTCGCGTGGCCAAGAAGTGGGTTAAGTTCCCCTATCCGGACAGTGCGTATGTTCATGACGCCGCGGCGCTGAAGAAGCACTGGCCGCGTCTGCACAAGGGCGACTGCGAGCCGTTGCCGAAAACCGCGGCCGTGCTGGAAGCGTGGCGCCTCTACCACGCCGGCGAGTTCGCCCAAGCCGTCGAGGCGGGCGTTGCGGCGGGCGGCGCCGGCGTCCATGCCGCCGTCAAGGCGCAGGTCGTCCACGCGACGCATCTCGAGAAGAACGACAAGGCAAAGCTCGCGCTGCTCGAGGAGGCGGCCGGCTGGGCCGAATTGCGACGCAACGAAGCGCCGAAAGATCCGAACGCACACTATTTCTACGCCTACGCGCTTGGCCGCTACAGCCAGAGTCTGTCGGTCGCCAAAGCGCTGGCGCAGGGACTTGGCGGCAAGGTCAAGGAAGCGCTGCTGACGACGCTCAAGCTCGAGCCGAAGCACGCCGACGCCCACATCGCCTATGGCAGCTTCCAGGCGGAGGTCGTCGACAAGGTCGGCGGCATCGTTGCAGGAATGACGTACGGCGCGAAGAAGGATTCCGCGCTCGAGCATTTTCAGAAGGCGCTGAAGCTGAACCCCGAATCCGCGGTCGCCCGCATTGAATACGCGAACGGCCTCATCCTGTTGTTCGGCAAAGGCCGCCTCGCCGACGCCGAAAAGCTCTACAAGGAAGCGGCGTCGTGCAAACCCGCCGACGCCATGGAGCGGCTTGACGTCGAGCTCGCTCGAACCGAGCTCGCGTGAGCAGGGCGAAGATCAGGACGCCCGCGGCGTCACGGAGCGGTTATCGCTTCCGCCGCGACCACGGGGTCGAGATCGCCCTCCCGGGGCCACGGCGAGAGCAGTGTGGTCAACACGAGCTTCTCGAATTCGGTTCCGAAGTGCGCGATGACGTGCTGGGGATCGGGAACGAGCCCCCGGTCGGTAATGAGGCCGAACTGAACCTCTCCGTCGTATGACAGGATCGACACGCCCATGCCGATGTCGCCCGATTGCGGGACCCAGAACATGAAGCGGTCGATCCTCCGCCCCGCCATGTAGAGCGGCTGTTGCGGGCCCGGGACGTTCGTCATTACGGCGGTCGCGTTGCGTGCAAGCACGACGACGAGCTGGTCCTGCAGGAGCTTCGGTCCCGCCCCTGCCGCGGCGAGGAGACCCAGCGTGAGAATCGGCTGGAAGCTGCCCTTCAGCGATTGCATGTTGGCGCGCACGGCGTAGAGACGCTCGACCGGGTTCTCGATGCCGATGGGCAACTCGAGGAAGACGACGCCGAACTGGTTGCCGAGCCTGTAGGCCTTCTCGAGCGGACGCAGATTGATCGGTACCAATGCCCGCATCATCACGCCGTCGGTGGGGTCGCCCTTGCGGACCAGGTATTCGCGCAGCGCCCCGGCTACGCAGGAAAGGAGCACGTCGTTGACCGATGCCCCCAGCGCCCTGCCTACCGCTTTCACTTCTGGCAGCGGCAGGGGCTCCGCCCATGCGACGCGCTTGGTCACGCCCGGCGTGCCCTTGAATCGCGTCCGCGAGTCCTCGCCCATCAGCGCGAGCTTGGCGATTTCCGCCGTCAGCGCGCCGCCCTGCTCGGCGAGCGCCACGGCCTTGGCCGGATCCGCCCAGAGCTCGACGCCCTTGTCGATCAGCGTAGAGCCGATCTTGAGCGCGGTCTTCATCGCGTCCGTGAGCGGCGCCACGAATTGCGCCAACGGATCGTCGTCGCCGGTCGCGCGCCGCTTGCGCACCGGAGGCGGCGACATCGCGGGCGGCCCGCTCGGGCCGGCGTCCGTCATCGACAGGATCACCTGCACGAGCGCGATGCCGTCGGCGTAGCAGTGGTGGATACGCGCGATGAGCGCACTGCCGCCATCGAAATTCTCGACGAGATGGAACTGCCACATGGGGCGAGCCGGGTTGAGCGGCATCGCCGCAAGCCGACTCACGAGCGTCTGCAGCTCCTTCTTCCCGCCCTTCCCCGGCAAAGCGACGTGGACGACATGATGGTCGAGATCGAAGTGCTCGTCGGCTTCCCAGAACGCGCCCGCAACCGTCTGGACGGGACGCTTGCGGAAACGGTCGAACTGGAGCCAGCGCTTGTCGATCACCGCGCGCAGGCGCCGGAAATCGACCCGCTCGCGGAAGAACATCACGCCGCAGATCATCATCAGGTTGCTCGGACGATCCATCCGCAACCAGGCCGTATCGACCGCGGAGATTTTTTCCCGTTTGGGCATCGGGTCACCGAAGGCGGAACGGGACCGGCGGCCGGAAGCGCTTACCGGCCATCGTTTGCACGCGTTTTCCGCTTCGCGCTAAAGTAGCATAGATGTCGTTGCGCCTGACAACCGAACGCGAGGAGGCTACCGAAATGGCTGCCGCGCCGAAGAAGGAAGATCTGAAGGCGAAGTTCGAGGCGGCTGCCGCGGCCGCGAAGCAGACGAAGAAGAAGCCAGACAACGCGACGCTGCTGAAGCTCTATTCGTACTACAAGCAGGCGACCGACGGCGACGTTAGGGGAGACCGGCCCGGAGGTTTCGACTTCGTCGGAGGCGCCAAATACGACGCGTGGGCGAAGCTCAAAGGCATGAGCCGCGACGACGCGATGCAGAATTACGTGAAACAAGTCGACAAGCTAAACCGCGAGTGAACGACCGGCGCGAAGCGCGGGCCCGCAGGGCGCGTCCGCGAGGGAAACTTTCCTAATCGTTCGACCTGACGGACAATGTCCGATCAAGTTGATGGCGCCTTCGATGCAAGGATCGAGATCACCACGCTCAGCCGTCATTGGGTGCAGCGCCGTGAACGGGTGCAAGCGCGAAACCGGCCGTTCAGTCCGGGCACGTCAACTGGCGCTATCGGCCAACTCCTGCCGTTCAAGCTCGCCACGTCAGTTTTCCGTGAGCAGCCATTGACGAGGTGACTGGCGCCTGGCGATCCCGCGCGGCCTTCGCCGCCGGCGCCGGAAGTGATGGCGGGTTCGGGGCGCGCGCGCACAAGCACACGCGGTGCCACGGGGTTAGTCGATTTCGGCGGCGGTGCCGGGCGCCGGCGTGAAGCCCAGGTCGCCGCGGGCGAGTGCCTTGTCGCGGCCACCGAATTGCGCGAGCAACTCGGCCTGTCGCCGCTTTGCGCGTGCATCGATCGCTTCCGGATCGAGCGTCGTGCGCAGCAGCCGTTCGCCTTCGGCGAGCGTAGCGGCGAACCGCGGGTCGCTGGCAACGTCGGTCAGCTCTTCGGGATCAGCATCGAGGTCGAAGAGCTGCGGCGGTGCACCGACGTAGTAGCAGTACTTCCACTTGCCGAAGCGCAGCATGAACGCGCCCGCAACGGAGCCGGTCGCGTGGTACTCGGCAATGACCGGCCGCTGCGAGGTCTCGCCGTTCGCCAGCGCGAACAACGACGCGCCGGGCAGCGCGCGGCCGCCGACGCGCGGCGACAGGCCGACCGCTTCGAGGATCGTCGGCGCGCAGTCGATGTGCGATACCGGCGCGGCGACGACGCGGCCAGCCGGAACGTCGGGGCCGGCCACGATCAGCGGCACGCCGGCGCTTTCCTCGTACAGCGTGGACTTGCCCCACAAGCCGCGGGCCCCGACATTGTCGCCGTGGTCGCTCGTGTAGATCACGCGCGTGTCCTGCGTAAGGCCCGCGTCGCGCAGCGCGCGCAGCACGTAGCCTACGTTCTCGTCCATCGCCGACACGAGGCCGGCATACCCGGCGATCGCCCGCTTGACATCGACCTCGGACGCGAAGTGCTCGTCGTAGTCGACCGTGTGCGCGTAGGTGTCGAGAAACGGATGATGCGGGCGCGCGTCTTGCGCGTACTGCTTGGGCATCGGCAGGTCCTGCTGCCAGTAGCGGTAGAACCACTGCGGCGGCGCGGTGAGCGGAAAATGCGGGGACGCGAACGACACGAACAGCACCCACGGGCGATCACGCCACTTCGGCGCCTCCTCGTGCAGCCAGATCTGCGCGCGCGCCGCGATGTCGCGGTCGTACACGGCTATAGGCAGACTCACCGGGGCCTGCGCGCTTGGCCATCTTGTCGCCGCCCTTGCGCTTCGGGATGTTTTCGCGGACCAAGCCCTTCACGTCGCCGATGCCGGCGACGATGTGCATCGGCACGATCTCCTCGGAGAAGCCGTGGTCGTCGCCCGGCCGCCCGCGGAAATGCAGCTTGCCGATCGAGACGACACGATGCCCGACGTCGCGCAGTGCGTGGTGCCAGCTCGGGATCGCGCCGTCGTAGCCGTCGGCATTGTCCCAGTAGCCGATGTCGTGCACGTAGCGGCCGACGGCAAACGCCGCCCGCGCCGGCACGCAGATCGGGCAGGTCGTGTACGCTGCCGCGAAGCGCGTGCCGCGCGCCGCAAGGGCGTCGAGGTTGGGCGTGGCGATGAACGAATGGCCGGCGGCGCCGAGAAATTTCGGATTGTGCTCGTCGGACATCAGCACGAGCATGTTGGTGGCGCGCATGCGGAAAGTATCGCACAGCGGCCCGCGCTGGACGCCGCCGGTGCGCGGGGGTAACGTTGGCGGCCGCGCCGCCGCGGGTGCGTCCGAGGAGGAACGATGAAGCGCCTGAACCGCACGGTCCTGCTGCTCATGGTGTCCGCGCTTTGCGCGCTGGATGTGAGCGCGCAGACGTATCCGAACCGCCCGATCAAGCTGATCGTCGCCGATTCCGCCGGTGGCGCGCCCGACCAGCTCGGACGCCTCGTCACGGACAAGCTTTCGAACAACGTTGGCCAGCCGGTCGTCGTCGACAACCGCCCCGGCGCCGGCGGCGTGCTGGGCGCCGAACTCGTGGCGAAGTCGGCGCCCGACGGCTACACGCTGCTGCTGACGACGACGGCCATCTACGCGATCCTGCCCAACCTGCGCAAGAACCTGCCCTACGATCCGGTCAGGGATTTTGTGCCGATCACACGCATCGCGACCGCGTCGAACGTCCTCGTCGTGAACAACGAACTTCCGGCGAAAAACATCGCCCAGCTGGTCAAGCTCGCGAAAGAGAAGCCCGGCGCGCTCAACTACGCATCCGCCGGCGTGGGCACGCCGGCGCATCTGGCCGGCGAGATGCTGAACCTGCTGGCCGACATCAAGGTCGTGCACGTTCCGTACAAAGGAGCGGCGCCAGCGCTGACGGACGTCATCGCCGGTAACGTGCAGTACATCATCACCTCCCCCATCGCCGCAGGCGCGCACATGAACGGCGGCCGTGTGCGCGCGCTGGCGACCACCGGCACCGAGCGCAACCCGGGCCTGCCCGACCTGCCGACGATCGCCGAGACGGTTCCCGGCTACGAGATCACACAGACGTGGGGCATCGTGGCGCCTGCAGGCACACCGCCGGAAATCGTGAGCAAGCTCGGCGCCGAGATCGTGAAGGTGATGAAACAGCCCGACGTGAAGGAGAAGGTGCTGGCGACCGGCGCGACGCCGGTCGGCGATTCGCCGGCCGAGTTCGAAGCGTACATGGCGAAGGAGCGGCAGCGGTTGGGCGACGTCATAGCCAAAAGCGGCATCGTTCTCGCCGACTGATGCCCGGGTCGCTGCGCGCCGACCGACGGACGGAGAGAGGGCGCTACCCAGTATCGCGCTGCGACGGGCGTCGACGGCTTGCGCTACCAGACAATGCGCTGGTCGAATTCGAAGGTCGGAGCACGCTCGAGCACGAATCGGTGGTCGACTCGCACTCGGCGCCGGAGGCCAGCCACGGCAGTGAACCGCCCGCGCGTAATCCTTGCTCTATCCCTCATACCTATTCTGAGTGGATTGAGGCGCCCTGTCGCCGCAACTTGAACGGCGGCTTCAATCGGTTTCTGCGACCGGTTAGTAGAAGCATTGCCGACGGTTTCGGGTCGATAGCGCCCACCCACGACTCACAAAGAGGTGACCGCTCTCTGCGTGGCTGACGGTTCAATCCGAGCGGACAGCGTCCGTCCGATTCCGAGCGGGACAAATCACCCCAAAGCCGACCTGCGCGGCGTCACGAAGCGGTAACCCTCTTCCAGACGATGATCCAGACGCTGTTGAAGAACGCGCCGAGCCCCGGATGATGGGACAGGCGGGCTTCGACCGGGTCCATACGGATGTGGTTGCACCTGGGACGGGGTCTATTGACCTAGGCGCCAACGAGCGCATTATTGGAAATCCGAAGGAGGAAGAGATCATGAAGAATTGGTTCGCCATCGCCGCCGTGCTCCTCGCAACGACGGCATTCGTTGGCGCCGACCTCGCGGACGCGAAGCGTCTCGGCGGCGGCCGCAGCATCGGCGCCCAGCGCCAGATGACGCCCGCGCCGTCGCCGAGCACGCCCAACGTGGCCCCGAGCACGCCGAGCGCCCCTGCGCAGGCGGCCGCCCCGCGCGCGGCGCCCGCCGCCGCACCCGCGTCGGGTGCGTCCCGGTGGCTCGGCCCAATCGCCGGCCTCGCCGCGGGCATCGGCCTCGCTGCGCTCCTCGCGCACTTCGGGCTGTCCGAAACGTTCGCGAGCCTGCTGCTCCTGGTGCTCATGGTCGGCGTCGCGTTTTTCGTGATCCGCTGGCTATTGGCCAAGCGCGGTGCGGCGCCCACCCGGCCGATGCAGTACGCGGGCGCCGGCGCAAGCCCCGTCGAGCCGACCATGGCCCGTACGGGAGCCGCGTACGAGCCGGTGATGGGCGGCGCCGCGGCGCCGGTCGCGGCAACGAATCCGCGCTTCCCGGTCGGGTTCGACCCCGTGCCGTTCGTCGAGCAGGCGAAGCTCCAGTTCCGCAAGCTGCAGACCGCGTACGACAACGCGGACCGCAAGGCGCTGTCGGAAGTGATGACGCCGGAGATGTTCGCGGAAAGCTCGCGCGAACTCAGCGAGCGCCAGTCACACCTGCCCACCGAAGTCGTTCGCCTCGACGCGGATGTGCAGGGAGTGGTGACGGAAGGCAACAAGCACTGGATGAGCGTGCGCTTCACGGGCCTGTTGCGCGAGGACGGCACAGTGCTGCCGAAGGAGTTCGACGAGACGTGGAACCTCGTAAAGCCCGTGGACGATTCGTCTGGATGGCTGCTCGCGGGAATCCAGCAAGTGAGTGAAGTGGCCTGACCCCGCGCAGGGGCCTGCACGACTCGTCAACGGGATGCTGGCCGACCAGGACTGGGCGCGCGAAATACTCACTCCGATGGCCGGCCGCGTGTTGACGCTCGCGGTCGGCTCCTTCTCCACCATCTTGTCGATCGCCACCGACGGCACGTTCGGGCGATGTCACGTGCATCCGGGGTGACACGGTGGCCGGCGTACCTGGAACCGTTGAGCGTCTGCTCTGTCGATTTCGTGTGTCCGGTTTCTGCAGCCCTTTCCTTCCGCTGTGGGTCGATAGCGCCCACCCACGACTCACAAAGAGGCGGCCGCTTTCTGCGTGGCTGACGGTTCAATCCGAGCGGACGGTGTCCGTCAGGTCTGATTCCGAGCAGGACAAGGAAACCCCCCGCCGGCGCTCGCGCCCGCATTTGCGGAAGAACGTGCGACGCGCGAGATCGCTCCCGCGTCACTTCTTCGAGGTCCCTTTCGGCGACACCGCGCGCGGCTTCTTTTGGGCTTTCTTGCTCGCGGCCGTCTTCCGCACCGCTTTCGCCGGGGTGCCCGTCGCCTTCAGCAACTCGTTCACCGCGGCCGACAGCGCATCGACGCGAACCGCGAGCTTCTGCACGTCGTTTTGCGTATAGACGCCAAGCTTCGACAACGCGCGCGCAACCCGGTCCTCGAACACTTGCTCGAGCTTGTCCCACGTTCCGCCGGCCATCTGTTGCATCTCCTTCGCTTTCGCCACCGCCGCACCGCGTGCGGCCGCCGCGGTTTCGCTGGCAGCGCGTCGCGTTTTCTCCTCGACCCGCTCACCCTGCTTGACCAGCGTCTCGAACACGCGCATGCCTTCCTGCTGAGCGCGGACGAAGGCCCCCAACCCGGCGAGCCAGATCTGATGCGACGAGTCGAGCACCGCTTGCGACAAGTCGCCGACCGTTCCCGCTTCGCTTCTTCCTGCGTCCGCCTTCGCCTTTTTGAGCATTACCCGACTCCTTCTCAACGCCCCGCATCCGGCAGCGGCTCAACATTCATTTTAGGCCGGGCGGTTAGAGCAATCATACTAAACGCCAGCCGGAGGACCGTTGGCGCGAGCCTCTCTGCCACGCTTCCGGCAGCCGTCGTGCAAAGCGCGTCGGTATAATCGGTCAGGACCCGCCGGGCGGCCCCCCGACGGACGTTTGCAGATGGTGCCGCGGCAAATCCGACGCCGCCCTGAGAGCGGCGCTCCCGCTTCGTGGTCGCCGCCCACGTCACCGCAAGGAGGAAGGTCATGGCGTACTTCGTCACCGGCGCAACCGGTTTCATCGGCCGTTTTCTCGTCGCCAACCTCATGAAGCGCGGCGAGCCGGTCTATGTGCTCGTGCGCAAGAGTTCGGCAAAGAAGCTCGCGGAGCTGCGCAACGAGTACTGGCACGCGACCGACAAGCAAGTGATCGGCGTCGCCGGCGATCTCGGCAAGCCGAATCTCGGCATCTCCGCGGACGATACCAAAAAGCTCGCCGGAAAGGTGCGCCACTTCTTCCATCTCGCGGCGATCTACGACCTCACCGCGAGTCCCGAGGACCAGCAGAAAGCCAACGTCGACGGCACGCGCAACGCCGTCGAGTTTGCAGAGTCGATCAAGGCGGGCTGCTTTCACCATGTGAGCTCGATTGCCGCCGCGGGCCTCTACGACGGCGTATTCCGCGAGGACATGTTCGAGGAGGCCGAGGACCTCGATCATCCGTACTTCCGCACGAAGCACGATTCGGAAGGCGTCGTCCGCCGCGAATGCCGCCGGCCGTACCGGATCTACCGCCCCGGTTTCGTCGTCGGCGACTCGAAATCCGGCTACATCGACAAGATCGACGGACCGTACTATTTCTTCAAGTTCATCCAGAAGCTGCGTCAGACGTTGCCGCCGTGGATGCCGACGATCGGCATCGAGGGCGGCCGCATCAACATCGTGCCGGTCGATTTCGTCGCCGATGCGCTGGACTTCCTCGCGCACAAGAAGGGCCTCGACGGCAAGTGCTTCCACCTGACCGATCCCGCGCCGCACCGGATCGGCGAAGTCCTCAACATCTTCGCCCGCGCCGGACACGCGCCGCAGATGACGATGCGCGTCAACGCGCGGATGTTCGGATTCATCCCGGCGCCGATCCTCTATGGCATCGGCTCGCTGTCCCCGGTGAAGCGGATGGTGAAGGCGGTGCTGACCGACTTCGGGATCCCCAAGGACGTCTTCCAGTTCATCAACTGGCCGACGCGCTACGACAACCGCGAGGCGACGAAGGCGCTCAAGGGATCGGGCATTTCCGTCCCCCACGTCGAGAGCTACGCGGCGAAACTGTGGGATTACTGGGAACGCAACCTCGACCCGGACCTTTTCATCGACCGCACCCTTTCGGGTCGCGTCCGCGACAAGGTCGTCGTCGTGACGGGTTCGTCGTCGGGCATCGGCAAGGCGACCGCGCTGAAGCTCGCCGAAGCGGGCGCGAAGGTGATCCTCGTCGCGCGCGGCGAAGAGAAGCTCCTGGAGACCAAGCAGGAGATCGACCAGCTCGGCGGAAAGGCGTGGATCTGCACGGCCGATATCTCGGACCTCGCCTCGTGCGATGCGCTGGTCGCGCGGGTGTTGAAGGAGCACGGCACGTGCGACTATCTCATCAACAATGCCGGCCGCTCGATCCGTCGCGGCGTCATCAATTCGTTCGACCGCTTCCACGATTTCGAGCGGACGATGCAGCTCAACTATTTCGGCTCTCTCCGGCTGATCTTCGGCTTCCTGCCGGCGATGATCACGCAGAAGCGCGGCCACATCATCAACATCTCGTCGATCGGCGTGCTGTCGAACGCCCCGCGCTTCTCGGCCTACGTGGCGTCGAAGTCGGCGCTCGACTCGTTCTCCGCCTGCGCCGCGTCAGAGTTCGTCGACAAGGGGATCAATTTCACGACGATCAACATGCCATTGGTCCGTACGCCGATGATCGCGCCGACCAAGATGTACGAGAACGTGCCGACTCTCGCACCGGAGCAGGCAGCCGATCTCGTCGTCGAGGCAATCGTCTACAAGCCGGTCCGCATCGCGACGAGGCTCGGCATCTTCGGAGCGATATGCCATGCGGCGGCGCCGAAGCTGACGCAGATCCTGCTCAACACCGCATTCAACATGTTTCCTGACTCCTCAGCAGCGCTGGGCAAGAAGGAGGGCGAAGTGCCGGCACATCTCACGCCCGAGCAGATGGCCTTCGCCCAGCTCACGCAGGGCATCCACTGGTAGGAACGGGGCTGCCTCGCCTCCGTTGACGGCTCACGCCGTGCTGCGGACCGCCGCATTCGAGTCCAATCGAGTGGATGGGTCCGCCGGCGCTGGCACGCGCGAGCTCCGCGGCGACGAGCTCGAATACGTTCGCGTCGTGCAGCAGCGCATTGTGTCCGATTCCGGTCAGTCCGACGTTCGTCGCCGAATCGAGGCGGGCGCTCGCTTGCGGAGCCACCATCGAATCGTGCCAGGACCACACCGCCACGACGGGAACGGGCGGTGCACGATGGGGATCATCGTTGAGCGCCGCGAGCCAGGCACTGCCGGGCCGGATCTGCGTGAGACACGTACCCGGGAATAGCCACGCATGCATGCTCCCGTGATGCGGCGTCCCGAGCGTCAAGAGACAGCGGACTTTTGCGCCGCCGTGGCGCCGGAGATAGGCGCGCGCGACGAGTCCACCCATGCTGTGGCCGACGAGCGCAACCTGGCATGCGCCGGTCGCAGCGAGGATCGCGTCGATCTTCGCCGCCGTCTGCTCGGCGAAAAGCTCGATCGACGCAAGCGGCGGGCCGTACGACAGAGTGTAGACCGGTCCCAGTCCTCGCGCCGCCAATCGCGGTATCCAGGCGCGCCACACGCCGCCGTTGCAAAGCACACCGTGCAAAAGCAGGATCGGCACGGCGGCCGGCGCCGATTGCGGATCGTGCAGCCGCCACCAGCAGAACGCCATCCGCGGTCCGTTACGCGTGATCGCCAGGGCTTCGTTGAGATAGAGCGCCACCGTGGCCACGAGCCCGATCTGCTCCGCTTGCGGGCGCGGCGTGCGCCAGATCCAGGCGACCGCGAACCAGCAGGCTGCCGCGAGCGCCGGCACGCCGAAATAGAGCAGAACGGCCCCCGCGACGAGCCATCCCGGCGCGACGCCGTGCGCGATCGCGTTCCACGCGAACG
The DNA here is from genome assembly GCA_963733985.1 of uncultured beta proteobacterium. Taxonomy (GTDB): domain Bacteria; phylum Pseudomonadota; class Gammaproteobacteria; order Burkholderiales; family Casimicrobiaceae; genus CAIWHR01. The sequence goes on from CAVTFF010000026.1 coordinate 63,563, forward strand.
CCGCATATGCAGCGGCTCCGCCGAGATAGACGAGGCTCAGGGTGATCGCCGTGAGCATGGCAGCCGGCCTACGTTGCGCCCTGGCCACCCGCCGCTCGCGGCGTAGCCTGTGCCCCGTGCGCGCGCCAGCTCTTGAGCGCGCCGATCACGGCGGCGAGATCGGGCATCAGCACAACGCCCGGCAACGTTTTGCGGATGCGTCGCGTCGTCTCGCCTCCCGCCCACAGCGCCGTCGTCTGCGGCAGCTGGCGACGCAGCGTCGAGAGGCCGTCGCCTGCCTGCCGCACGGGGAACGCCGCCGAAAAGGACAGCGCGACGACGTGCACCTTGTGCGCGACGGCGGCGCGACGGATATCCTCGAGCGGCGTCTGCACGCCCAGCGAAACGCATTGCGCGCCCTCGGGTACAAGCAACGCCTCGACCATCAGCAATCCGACGCCGTGTTGCTCGCCGGGAAACGTCGTCAGCAGGACGCGCGGCGTCCCCGACTGCCGCGGAAAGGCGTTGATCGCCGTGCGCAGCGCGACCTGCAGCTGCTCGGTGTACAGATGCTCCTCGAAGATCTGGAGCTCGCCGCGCATCCATGCGTCTCCCACCGCCCGATTGAGCAGCGTCAACGTGTCGAGCACGAAGCGCTGCAATCCCTGCTTCATCAGCAGATTGGCGAACGCAACCTGCAGACCCGTCGTGTCGTGTCCCTGAAGCAACGCGAGAATGTCGCGCTCGACCGCCGGTGCGACCTCGACGCGACGCGGCGTGATCTTTGCGTCGGCGAGTGCGTTCAACTCGTCGAGCGGCGCATGGATGATCTTGCCGGGACGCACGCCGACGTCCATCAGCCGCTTGATCGCTCGCAGCTTCGCGATTTCGGGGAGCGTGTACTGCCGCTCGCCGTTGTCGTCGCGCGGTGGCTTGGGGAAGCCGTAGCGGCGCTCCCACATCCGCAGCACGTCCTTGGAAAGGCCCGTTTCGCGCTCGACCGCGCTGATGTTGAGAATGACGCCGGAATGTTCCGCGGGCATGTTGATTGTCCAAGACGCTTGCCGACGCCTCGTTCGGGTTCGCGGTTCGCGGATTTCTTTGACCGAGACTCCCCGCCTCGCCTATAATTGCGGCCCTTGGCGAACTAGCTCAGCTGGTTAGAGCAGAGGAATCATAATCCTTTGGTCCGGGGTTCGAGTCCCTGGTTCGCCACCATTACCACCGTGGGTTGCCTGGATGGCGGCTCACATACGCGAGACCCGGGGGTACGCCGGGGTTATGAACGCCGGTTTCGACCAGCTCGGCGTGGCGAGGCGTCCAGTTTTGTCGCCAACGCGGCTACCAAGAGACAGCGAGCTAGCGACAGCCTTCGCATTTGCCACTCGAACAATGGACGGCTGGTTGGCGATGACACTACGCGCGTCCAGCTTCGATCTGCCAGCTTCGCTCCCCGCAAATCGAACGGGTATTCGGCCCCCGATGCTACCTGACTCAATACCTCGTCTGCGTCGTTTCCGCTGAGGTCCTTCGGATTGTTGCCGGCGAGCACGCGATCTACTTCCCGAAATCGCGTCATGCTGTCGTTCCCGCCGATTCCCGCGCCTGCGCGCGTGTTCGTCGCGATCGTTGCGGTCTTGGACGTATACCTCGGCGTTGCCGGCAGCGCTATTGGCGCGGACACGGCGGTTTGCGTCGGCCGGCTCACTAGGGGCCCGGCCCCAACGGGGCATTTTCTTTGGGCCTCCGAGCCACTTGTGTACGTTCCCGCACAGACAAACAATGCCCGTTGGCGCCCACTGTGTCATTGCTGATCTGCGACACCTTACGGACACGATTTGGGACTAGTGACTACCATGAAACACACGTTGCTTAGGGAAATCAATCAGGATATGGCGTTGCGGACGGCACGTCGCAATGTGCATGCTCTGGATGTGGCGCACGATCCGGCACGCATCCAGGGGGGCAATTGGAAGATGCAGGGACTTCGGCGTTCTTCACACGTCTACGACGAGGCCGAGTGCGAGATGTCGATTGCTGAGTTCATGGCCGACACGCAGGAGCGCGACGACATCGCCGACTGACTTTCCACACGCCGCGACAGCAGGTGCTAGAGCGCCGTCCGCTCGGCGCCGGTGACGTGAACGGACGGCAAACGCGGGGGTCGGCATCGAGCCAGTGCTCAGACGTTTCTGTCGTGGAGCGGCCCCTGGAACGAAATCGGCTTGAATGTACAAGGCATTGATTACAGGTCTCGCAGCTTCTCTCGGGCTTGCCGAGTGGACGAGCGTGGCAGCGGCAGAGCTGTTTTCAAAGACGGGCCCGGTGATTGCAATAATGTCGAACGACCTTTTTCTGGGCGAGGCAGAAGGCCATCTCAGCGGAGCGGGAACAATCGCTATCCATTCGCAACGAAACCCTGGCATTGCCTGTGTCGGACAGTTCACGTCCAGCGCCGAACTTGGTGGGGCAGGGCAAATGCGATGCAGCAATGGTGCCACTGGAACCTATCATTTCAAGCGCCTGGGCCTGGAGAAAGGCTACGGCGCCGGCATCTACAATCGGCGCTCGATGAGCTTTACGTACGGCCTCACGTCCGACGAATCCGAGCATTACCTGAAGTTGCCTCCCGGCAAGAAGCTTGAGCACACCGGCAAAACGTTGGCGCTTGTCGATATCTCGCCAGCACCGCCTCGAAGACGTATCACAGCTGGTGATCGACGGCCCCAGCCGAACCAATGACGATGCACGTCGCAATCAGGCAACGCCGTGGTCAAGACAGAATTGGGACGCCTGCCGACCGATGTGCGAGACCATCACGCGCGGTCTCAGCGCCCCCGATCCCGTCGAGCGCCCGGGATGCTGCGGGCGCCTGCCGGTCCGTCTCATCTGAGAAAGCCGCTAGGCTTTCGGCGCGTCACGCAGGTCGCGCCGCAACACTTTCCCGATCGGTGTCTTCGGCAAGACGTTGCGGAACTCTACGTGGCGAGGCAACTTGTAGCCAGTGAGCTGGGCCTTGCAATGCTCGATGACGGCTTCCTTCGTGAGATTCGGATCCTTCTTCACGATCACCACTTTCACCGCCTCCCCCGATCTTTCGTCGGGCACGCCCACCGCACCGCATTCGAGCACGCCCGGATGCGTCGCCACGACATTCTCGATTTCGTTCGGGTAAACGTTGAAGCCGGAAACCAGGATCATGTCCTTCTTGCGATCGGTGATCGTAAAATAGCCCCCGGCATTCAGATAGCCGATATCGCCCGTCTTCAACCAGCCGTCCTGCATCACCTTGGCGGTTTCTTCCGGATTGTTCCAGTAGCCCTTCATCACCTGCGGACCGCGGACGCATAGCTCGCCGGTATGCTTGTCGATGTCGCCTTCGCCGGTCCATACCGGCAATTCATTGAATCCATCGTCGCGGATTGACACGTCGGTCGAAGGGTAGGGAATGCCGATGGTGCCGTTCCAAGGCGTTCCCAGTGGATTGGCGCAGACGACGGGCGAGGCCTCCGTCAGCCCGTAACCTTCGGTAACGTAACACCCGGTCACTTGCTGCCAGCGCTCGGCCACCGGCTTTTGTACCGCCGCGCCGCCGCCGATCACCGCCTTCAGTGGGGAGAAGTCGAGCTGGTCGAACCCGGGCGTGTTCAAGAGGCCGTTGAACAGCGTATTGACGCCGGTCATGATGCTCCACTTCCACCGCCCGAGCTCCTTGATCAGGGCCGGCAGGTCGCGCGGATTGGTGATCAGCACGTTCAGGCTGCCCCACTTCATGAACGACAGCGTCGCGGTAAGGCAGAAGATGTGGTACAGCGGCAATGGTGCGATGGCGATTTCGGTGCCTTCCTTGAAGCTGACCGAGATCCACGTGCCGGTCTGCTCCATATTGGCGAGGATGTTGCGGTGGGTAAGCATCGCGCCCTTCGAAACGCCCGTGGTACCGCCGGTGTACTGCAGGAACGCGATGTCCCCGCGCGTCACCTCAACTGGCTTGAGCGTCGTCGCTGCGCCGCGCGCAAGCGCCGCCCTGAAGGGGATGGCACCGTCAATGCGCCACGACGGCACCATCTTCCTGACTTTCTTGATGACCAAATTGACAATCCAGCGCTTCGGCGTCGGCAGCAGGTCGCCGATCTGGGTCGTGATCACGTGCAGGACCGGCGTGCTCCCGAGCACTTGCTGCAGGACACGGGCGAAGTTCTCGACAATGACAATGGCTTTGGCGCCCGAGTCTTTCAGCTGATGCTCCAGCTCGCGCGGCGTATATAGCGGATTGACATTCACGACGATCATGCCGGCGCGCAGGATACCGAACAGGGCCACCGGGTATTGCAGCAGATTCGGCGCCATGATGGCGACGCGCTCGCCCTTGGTCATGCCCGGCAGTCCCTGAAGGAAGGCGGCAAAGTCGCGTGACAGTCGCGTGAGCTCGGCATAGCTCATGGTGCGGCCGAGGTTGTGAAAGGCGGGTTTGTTGGCAAACTTGACGGCGATCATTCTCGAGCAGGTTCGGGATGGAGCCGAATTGGTCGGGGTCGATATCCGTGGTCATGCCGACCGGATAGTTCTTGAGCCAGATCTTGTTCACCATGATTTCTTCCTGCCACTGTTTATCGAACTGCTCTACCGAAGTGGTGGGTGGGTGAATGCGAAATTTGATTTTGGGTCTCCTGGCCGGCAAGGAAGCCCTGCCGGAGGCAGCGTACATACAGCAACGGAGAATGGTCATAGATCGAGTCGATCGCGACCGATGCCACGTCCCCGCCGAGCGCTCGCCTGGCTTGCCACAAGTAGCCTCGCACCAGGTCGGACAGCTCGAAAATAACGGACGGCCCCTCGACCAGCTTTCCTGACGCGGTGATCAGGATTTCGTGCCCGACATGGCGGAACCCGCCGAGCCACGGCGGCGGCACCCATGCAGTGATGTCGTTGTTGTTCACGATCCGGAACGCAGGCACGCGAAACGCCCTGGCGAAGGATTCGTTGCCCACCCGCGGCGCACCGAAGGTGTAGATGCCGGTCGTGTGCGGGTAGCGTTCGGCCGCGAGGGTCGCCAGCGCGCCGCCGAGGCTGTGCCCCGCGAACCAGACCCGCCGCCCGGGCCGCTTTCGTCGCAGTCGCTCGAGTCGTGAGCCGATGGCCGGCCAGATGCTGTCAAGGTCGTGTAAAAAGCCGGCGTGTGCCCGTCGGGGCGAGCGCCGTCGTACCGGTAGCAGCGGTGTTTCGGCGTTGCCCCACCAATCCAGCACGACGGAACGGAGGTTGGCCCGTGCATCGTCGAGCGATCGCCAGCGATCCGGCCTCAGGGTCTCCGAACCCCGGAAGACACCGGTGACACACGCATTGTTGATCAACAGGTAGCAACTTGTGTCCCGCTCCGCGTTTCTGACGAATTCGATGGCGGTCCTGCCTGGGCCGAAACGCTCGAATATCTCGAGTGCTTGCTCCGGCGGCGAGTACGCAAGCATCGCCGCCTCGGCGAGCCACCCGGCGTTTGTCAGGCGGAAGTGCCTGTCGTCCGGTTGGAATGGGTGATGCCGCCAGAAATCGAAATAACGGAATCGCCGCGACTCCCTGACCGGCGGCACGAGGTCGATCAGGTTATTCAGCCACCGCGGGGTCGGCATTGAGTTTTCCTCGGCCCACAAGCAACCACGCCCCTGCACACAAGATCAATGTTAGACAGCTAGCGGTGGCCTGAATTGACCGACGTCAATGTTAGCTACCTCACCCTGGCTTGGTCCCTGCGGCAAAAGGCCCCCAACTTCGGGGTTGTGTGCGCGGAAGAAGGAAATTGAACAGTTCTGCTGACAGTACGCATCGCGTCGTGAATAATTGAGTCGTCCGGCGCGATCTTGCGCTGACGCGGCGAATGACAGACAGGAGGAATCATGGCCACGCGACGTACCACGATGAGAAGCCGATCCGGAACCAAGCTCTATGCCGTCCGTGATGCGAGCGGCAAGTTCAAGGACATCCAGACGTACAAGCGCGCACACGCTGCTGATATGCGCCACAAGTCGAAAGCCGAAAGAGTGGCCGCACAGGGCCCGATCGAGAGGAAGGTCAGGAAAGCGGCGAACGATGCTGTCAGGTCCGTCAAGAGCTCGGTGCGAGGCGCGGTCGCTGCGGTGGGACGGGCGGCGAAACGAGCCGTGAAGCAGGTTTCGAACCCGCAGCCCGCGGGAAAAAAGACGGTGAAGAGGGCCGCGAAGAAGACGATTGGTAAGCCGGCGGCGAAAACGCCCGTGAAGAAGAGCACGAAGAAGGCCGCCCGGAAGCCCGCCGCAAAACGGACCTGAAGAGGGGTGAAGACGAACGACGCGCGGCTTGACCGAACGATCTACGCCGGTGCCCCGGCTCAGTTGCCCCAGACTTCGATCACCTGATCGAGGCCCTTTCGGTAATCCGGGAATTTCGGTTTCCATCCCGGCACGCGCGGTGACGGCGCCCGAGGCGGCATGTCCAGCGCCGTTTGCTGCATGTGTTCCTCGCGAATGATCACCTTGGCCAAGGGCTTCGAGAGCAACGGCAGACGCAGCGGCGTTCGCCGGCCGACCCGATGCGCGAACGCGTCCATCAGCCGCATGAACGAAACCGCGCGACCGTCGGTCGCGTAGAAGATCTTGCCGACGTTTCTTGGTCTGCCTGCGGCGAGCAGGGCCGCGGCGGCATCGAATTGATGGACATGGTACTGCCGTGCATTGGCTGGACCTGACCAGTACGGCCGGCCGAGACGAAAGGCAGTGCGATACGCGCGCAGATCAGCGCTCTCCGGGCCGTACAGATAGCCGAGGCGCACGACGCAGGCGGCCACAAGACCTGACAAGGCCAGCGCTTCGCACTCGAGGATCGTATCGACCGAGGAGCGCAGCGGTTCTTTGACGCTGGCGCCACACTCGACGGCATGCACAAAAGCGAAGCTCGCGTGGACGAGCATGGGTGCGCCGTCGGTTCGAGCCGAGCGCATCGCGCGCCGCGTTCCGGCCAGCGCCGTGCGCGCGAAGTCCTTCCAGGCATGGCCGTCGTGCAACAGACTGTTCGCCTGCTGTCCGGCAATGTCGAAGTGGATGCTTCCGTTTGTGCTCGCCACACGCTGGCGCGCGAGGATCCGGCCGAGTTCGGAACGCGTGCCGGTGATCGATACGTTCATGGGTTCGGATCAACGTTAGGATCACCCATCGCACAACGATGGTCGCGAATCGGCCGGGATCCGTCAATCAAACCAATGAGAATTCTGTTTGCTCAGCCATTTGTTGGCTGGCGCGTGCTATACTTTAAACTTAACGGAGAGGGCAGCTTCAGCCCTTCCGCCCACGCCAGGTTGGACCTGCAACCCTTGGCGATCCCCCAGGCATCCCCTAGCTTGCGCGATGCCGACTCATAGCCGGTCGAGCACCTGGCGTACTTCGCTTTTGACTCCTGCGCACTGCTGCGCACTTGCCTAAGTTCAAGCGAAATATCTATATGGGATCTCCTATGTAGCGTTAGTGTTCTCTCAAAGGGCAACACATGTCCATTCATACCCAACATATTCCGAATCCGCCTCCCGTCGCCGCCCGTGATGTAAACGTCGACAAGGCACTCCGCATGGCCGTCGTCATGGCCGAAGCCAACGAGCGTCTGTTCAAGATTCAAAGTGACGCGGCCAACGCCGCGTTCGCCGAGAACGCGAAATACCTCAAGTCGCTGCTGACGACCAAGGACTCCAGCTCGTTGCTCGCCGAATGGGCGACCCTTTATCAAGCGAACGTACGCCGGGTTCTGGACGTTTCGCGTATTGGATTCGAAATAGTGCCCCAAACGCAGGCCAAGATGGCGGACCTGATGGGCGAGCCGTTCAGCAAGTACACCAAGGAAACGCAGCAATACCTGGAGCAGTACGTGAAGGCCATTGCTGACGGGCGCGATACGGCCGCAGCCGCGGTGAAGCAGTTTCTCGCCAAGACGATTGCGAGCGTAGGCGGGCAGCAGGATCTGAAGAAAGCCAAGGTTTCCTGAGCCACTCGGGACACCGGTTCCGGCCCTTAGACAAGAATAATTGATTGGCCAATGGGCCCCGGCAGTTAGACTGCAGGGGTCTTTTCTTTTGTGTCACACGTCCGCGGCGAGGCGATGAAAGAGTCCTGGAGGCTAACCAGCCAGGATAGCCAAGGGCCTCTTCGCAAACTTGCCCGACCTCCCCTGCCTGAACGGAAGGTCGCTTGGTCACGATGCAAGAGACAATTTCGAATTGGCCAGCGTCCTGCGAACCAGCCACTTGCGCAGTTCTTCCAAAACGAATAACCCGACGGCGAACGGGACCATGAAAAGCCAGACCTGCCGCGCGATGGACGCGGTTCCGAAAATGAGATGGCCCCATGGCGTATAGTCGATCAGCAGAATCAGCGTGATCTCCAGAATCACTCCCCATCCGATCAGTGAATTTCCCAGCAAACCGACTGAAAATGTGGATCGGGTCATGCTTCGGCAAAGGAATACGTTGACGATCTGCATCACGATGATCGCGCTCAGGCAGGCGGTGGTGCCCTGTCGATAGAGAGGATCCGACGTCGCCAGAATCTGGCCGTATTGCCAGCCTGCCCCGTAAAGCACGAAGAAGAAGGCCGCCATCGCGGCGACCGCTTCGATCATCCCCAAGAACCCGTAGGCGCGCAGCGCCAGAGGCCAATTCAAGAGCCGCTCGTGCTGCGGCCGCGGAGGCCGCGCCATGACCGCCGGGGCGGGTTGTTCTACCCCCAACCCAAGGGCGGTGAGCGAGTCCGTACCCATGTCGATTGCCAGAATCTGGATCGGCGTCAACGGCAAGGGGATCTTGAAGAGCACGAACGCCAGATAGGGGATCAATTCCGCCACGTTGTGCGCCAGGATGTAGGTGAGAAACTTGCGGATGTTTTCGAACACCGCTCGCCCCTCCTCGACGGCACTCACGATGCTGGCGAAGTTGTCGTCTAACAGCACCATATCAGCCGCCTCCTTGGCCACATCCGTGCCGGCAATCCCCATTGCGATGCCGATGTGCGCGCTCTTCAGTGCCGGGGCATCGTTGACTCCGTCGCCGGTAACGGCCACTACGTGCCGCTTTTGCTTCAGTGCCTCGACGATGCGCATTTTCTGATCGGCGCTGACCCGCGCAAAGATCAGCTCGGGCGCGTCCAGGGCCAGTCGCAATTGGATGGGCGACAGGTGGCGCAATTGTTCGCCGGTAATCACGCTGGGATGCTCCGACCGGACAAGCCCGATCTCGCGGGCGATCGCCTGCGCGGTGTGCGGATGGTCGCCCGTGACCATGATTACCCGAATGCCGGCTTCGTGGCACTTGCGGACCGCCTCCGGCACCTCGGGTCGTGGCGGGTCTTCCAGGCCGACGAGGCCGGCAAAAATTAGGTCTTCCTCCAACTGCGTCTGTCGCCATTGGGGTGTGAGCGGCCGATACGCCATGGCGATGACCCGCAAGCCCTGTTCGGCCATGTCTTCCTGAGCCTTGACGACTTGCTCGCGCAGCGCGTCGCCAAAGATGCCGATGTCTCCGTGCGTGAGGATCCGACTGCAGAGCGGCAGGACGGTCTCGGGCGCTCCCTTGCATAAGACTGTGGGCGCCTCCGGCAGCGCATGCACGGTGGTGAGCCGCATGCGGTCGGCGTCGAAAGGAATCTCGTCCACCTTGAGGAAAGCGGTTCCGGCAGGCAATGCCTCCCGCGCCATTTCCACGAGCGCGATCTCCATGGGATCGCCCAAGAGCACGGGCCTGCCGTGCTGCTCGCCGGCGTTGAGATCGTGGCACAGGTACGCGTTCAGGAAAAAAGGCCGGTACTGCTCGACGAATCGCGGTCTTCGTGCGGCGAGGTCGAGCGAATCGAGCGCCTCGCCAAGGAAGAGGCGTTTGACCGTCATGCGGTTCTGGGTCAGCGTACCGGTCTTGTCGGTGCAGATCACCGTGGTCGAACCTAACGCTTCGACGGACGGGAGATAGCGGATGAGGACGTTGCGTTTGGCGAGGCGTCGAGTGGCAAGCACCAGCGCCAAGGTCAGCGTGGGGAGCAGTCCTTCAGGCACCATGGCAACGATGAGGCCAATGGCGAAGATGAAATCGTCCCAGAACGGGACGCCGAGGGCCCAGCCGATCGCGAAGAACACGAGTCCAATCACCACCGCGAGGATCGCAATCCATCGACTCAGATGGGCGATCTCCCGACGCAGGGGCGAGACGCCTCCTCTGCTCGATTGGGTGAGGTGCGCGATCTTGCCAAATTCCGTGTGCATGCCCGTGGCGAAAACCACAGCCTTTGCTTCTCCGGAGATCATCGAGGTGCCGGCGAGCAAGATGTTCTTGCTGTGGATCAATTCATCTGCTTCGGCCGGTTCCGCGTCCCGTGCCTTGGGCAGGGATTCGCCGGTGACCGTGGCGGTGTTGACGCGGACGCCAAATGCCTCGATCAACCGACAGTCGGCAGGAATGTTGTCTCCCTGTTCGAGCAGCACGATATCGCCGGGGACGAGCTGTGTGACAGGCAAGGAGATCGCTTTACCGTCGCGTACCGCCTTCACTTCCCGGGGGAGGAGCTTGAGCAGCGCGGCCAGCGTTTGCTCGGCGCGGTATTCCTGCCAGAAGGAGAACAGGCCGCTGATGATGATCACACCGATGACAACGCAGCCAATTTTCGCCATGCCTTGGCCCGGGGCGCTCCATTCACCCACGAACGCCAGCCCCGCGGCGAGCCACAGGATCACTGCAAAAAAGTGAAAGAATTCCTTGAAAAAGCGTAACCAAAGAGGTGGGCCGGCAACCCTTTCTACTTGGTTCGGGCCAAATTCAGCCAACCGGCTCAGGGCTTCGGCAACGGATAACCCTTGCGGAGCGCTGTGGAGGCTCGCAATGGATTCGGCGGCCGAGAGCTTGTCGATTCTCACGGTCAGGAAAGATTTTGAAAGGGATGAAGATCCGCGAACTTGGCAGGCTTTGGCATCCGAGGCAGCCAGTTGGGGATCCTAGTAAACGCAAGCGTCATCCGCCGTGGCGGAGCTTGCGCCGGCCGCGTCGCCGTCTGAACCGGCGCGCCGCGCCGACGAACCGGCCCACCGCTGCGGCGCCCGCTATGCCCGGGCGCTTCTGCTCGCCTGCATCTATCAGGTCTTCCGGCTTCTCTGCACGATCTGTGGCGGAACGATGCGCTCCCTCGCTCGCGGCACTCCAACTTCAGAAGGCCAACGTTGTGCTGGTGGCCGCTTTCCCCTTGCCGCTGCCCGCCGACCCATCGATGGCCGCCCAAGCCTCGCCGTTGGCACCTGTTTCTTGGAGTCGACGACCTAGATCAGCGACCGCGCGTGACCTTCGGCCCGCGTCGAGGGCGGGAAGCCCTTGTAGCACACGCAGACGAGTGTGGTAGCCCGTGCAGCGTTCAGCGGGTCAACCACGGTCGCTCCATCTGCTCTGCAGCCTTCGGGACGGCGCCACCGTATATATGATTGCGGGCACGGGTCCGCAGCGTCTGAGACTCAGTCCCCGAAGCCGCGCGACTCGCGCCGCACCGTAAGCCCTGTTCCGCCCTGAATTCACACCCGGTCGTCACCCTGCCGAGATCCTAGCCAAAGCGACCATGGAACCCGACAAGGGAGAGTAAATTCTCAGCGTCGATGAGCATGTTGCGGTGGATGTGTCGTGCGTTTCCGAACCGCTACTTGATGCACGACGGGCGGCTGAGGCGAGGGGGCGCCGCCAACTTCCTTGACACCGCGGACGACGCCGGCCAGAACGTCCGTTACCGTTCGCGCGGCGTGAGCGCCAATCTCGCCCGCTGCTTTGATACCGCCATCAACCGCAGCCTTTGCAGCACGACCGACGTCTTCACCCGTTTCAACCGTAGCCTCCAGGACGCCATCGACGGCACGTCTTGCGACGGAGCCGACATCCGCGCCCACCGCGGCCGCATGTTTGACAACCGTCTTAACCGTTTCGGATGCGGCTGTGGCAATATCGCCGCCAACCTCGTGCACGCCCAGCACGACACCTTTCGCAATGCTCTTGGTGCTCACGACCAACCCGGTGCCCACCTGCTCGGTCGCCTGCAAGGCGCCACCCACAACGTCACGTACCACGATCACCAATTCATTGGCGACCGACCCAGCGGCAGCGAGGGTGCTTGAAACTGCGGACTTGACGAGGACCACAATCTCTCCCTCGACCCTGGTCAGCGTTGTAAGGCTGCTGGTGATCCCATCCCTGACAGCATTCCCCGCTCGGCCCATGGGAACCGGGGTTTTTACGGGAAGCGGTCGGGCTAGCCGCAATTTGCGCGATGACGCTGCTGGCCTGACGGGTTTCACGGTGATCGTGCGCCGTGCGCGTGGTTTTGCACTTTTTGTCTTCATTTCGACTCTCGCTTTCATCTTCGTCCTTCGCTGTATCAGACTACGCTGCGTGTGCAGCATCGTCGCCTGCTGCCAGGGTTCGTCCGCTTGTTCCCGACTTCGATGCGCAACCAGTCATGCAACGGAGGCCACGCAGCGTCTCCTGCGGCTCCGCACTGGTTCACCGTGACGGCCTGGCGGCGGAAGCTCCCGCTTGCGCGGCTGAAGTCCTTATCCGTTCTTGACGGTTTCCTTCAGCTCGCTAACAGCTTCTTTCAGATCGCCAACTCCCTTTCTGCACTTTGCCTTCAACCTGATTTGTCAGCCCTTTGACCTGCTGTTTCTTGCTACCAACCAGCTTGCCGACTTCTTCCTGGATCTTGCCACCGATGTCCTTTGCTGCGCCTTTAACTTGATCCTTGTTAATGCTCATGATGAATTCCTCAACAATTTGTTGAAACATCCGCTTAACGAACCGGGATCGGTTCTCGTTGAGCCAACCCCGTTCCTGCCGCGCCGCTGGCTTCCGCCGCGCGCCGCGCTTTCCCACCGCCGCGCGGATGATCGGCACAGAAACCCGTTACTCTCCATTTCATTTCGGATGTCAAAGATGCCTCGACGACTTTCCGGAAGTGATGACCGACGATGGACAGGGGCGCGTAATTTTCTCGGGCTGGCAGGCGGCGTCGACCAGAAGAGAATCCAGTAGCGGCTTCGACCGGCATGCCACATGCTTGGAGCTCCAGAAGGTGTCGGGATTGCGCGGGTAGACGAGAAGTACATCCATGGCTGCGATCGCTTCGACTCGCAGGGCGAGTTCACGATAGGCAACTAGGGAAGCTCTGAAATAGTCCTTGCACAAACGCCTTTGGTTTGTAAGCTGAAGTAGGCGGATTGCAGGGAGCGTGAACGATGAAGCAGACGACTTTCGCGTCGCTGGCGTGGAATGCCAAGGGCCGAACTACCCGGCGGGAGCGATTTTTGGCGGAGATGAATGCGGTGGTGCCGTGGGGTCGATTGGCGGCGCTGATTGCACCGCATTACGCGAAGGGCACGACGGGCCGTCCGGCGATGCCGCTGGAACGGATGCTGCGGATCTATTTTATGCAGCAATGGTTCAACCTGTCCGACCCGCAGGCGGAAGATGCGCTGTACGACATTGAGCCGATGCGCCGCTTTGCCGGGGTGGAGCTGGCCGAGGACAAGATTCCGGATGAGAGCACGATCCTTCACTTTCGCCACCTGCTGGAGCGGCACCAGCTGACCGAAAGAATTTTCGCCGAGGTGCGCGGTTTGCTGGAGGAGAAGAAGCTGCTGCTCAAGTCGGGGACCATTGTTGATGCGACCATCATCAACGCGCCTAGCTCGACCAAGAATGAAAGCAAGGCGCGCGACCCGGAAATGCAGCAGACCAAGAAGAACGGGCAGTGGTACTTCGGCATGAAGGTGCACGTCGGGGCGAGCACGCAGGGCTTGGTGCATAACCTGGCGACCGGCCGTGCCGGCGAGGCGGACATTACGCGGCTGGACCAGCTGCTGCACGGCGAGGAGCATGAGCTGTACGGGGACCAGGCTTATTGGAGCGAGGATCACCGCCAGCACTGCCGGCACGCCGGTATCGGCTATCGGGTCAATCGCCGATCGAACGGCAGGCAGCCGCTCACCGAGTACCAGCGGACCATCAATCGCAGCCGCTCGCGCCGCCGCGCCCGCGGCGAGTTTGCCTTCCACGTAGTCAAGCGGCTGTGGGGCTTCACCAAGGTGCGCTACCGCGGGCTGGCCAAGAACACGGTGCGCGTCTACGCCATGTTCGCGCTCGCCAACCTGTACTTGGCACGACGACGATTGTTGCCACCAGGGGCGCAATACGCCCTGTGAACAGAAAACTACATATCTCGACCCCGAATTCGCCGCCCCAACCCCATTTTCGACCTCGAAACACCAACTCGCTTCGATCATGATCAACTCTCGAGCGCTGAACATTGACGTCATGACCCGTAGTTCAGAGATTCCCTAGCGGCTCGGTCACAGGCTCGCCGCGCGGGAGCCCGTCGCTGCACTCGTGAGGTGCTTTCCGCTGCCGGCCAAACAGCATCGCCCCGCGTGGAAGATACGTTTAACGATGCCCCCCACTTGTTGTCCTGTATTGATCGAAGTCAACGTCCGCCACCGCACGACGGTCCTCACGCCCTTGCGGCAAGGCGCCACACAGCCTGATCCGCGCCCGCGCCGGCCGATAGCCCGCTGGCGACAATGAGCAACTTCCGTCAGGCAAAATCGGTATCAGGGTCAACGACAAAATCTATTGCTTCTCGGCGGCGTCCTTGATGATTTCTTTGACATCGCCGACCGCCTTCTGCGCCTTGCCGGAGGCTTGTTTGTGCAAGCCCTTGACCTGCTGCTCTTTGCTTCCTATCAACTTGCCCGCTTCTTCCTGGATTCTTCCAACCAATTCGTTGGCGGCACCTTTGATTTGCTCCTTGTTCACGCGGAATACTCCCTTATAGAGGTGAATAGGAATGACCGATCCTCAGCCGTGACCGGCGTGTTGCAAGGACTGAATGTCACTGTATACAGCCGGCCATGCCTAGTCTGTGCGATACCGCTCTCTGCAAGACAGGATGAAGAGCACGGTCAAGACCGGAGCAATTGGGACATCAAACTGGCCTTAGGTGTCCTTACCGCACGGACGCTTGCAGGGGCGCGCGCGATACTGTTTCGTTGCCTGAGGCTGGAGGCAGATTCTCCTTTCCCTGCGATGACGTAATCGCCTAGCTCCTGAAATGGCGACCGCAGTGCGTCCTGACTGAGGTCGGTAGAGTCGGTGAAAACCGACAACGAACCCAAGTTCTTCTTGACCGATTGCTCGGTGCTCATCCTGCGGCCCCGGCCGCGATATTCGCCTCCACTCGAGCACACAACTTTGGCGGAGTCCGACCATGCTCGAAAAGGGAAATGATTTCCTCAGAAACGACGATGCTCGCAAGGCAGAGGGCATCACCGAGGTTCAACGCCAGGAGGCCCTGATCAAAACGGGGGCGTTGCAGAACGCAATTCTCACTAGTGCCAATTTCTCGATTATCGCCACCGACGAAAGAGGCATCATTCAGCTGTTCAATGTCGGCGCCGAACGAATGCTGGGCTACACCGCCGTTGAAGTGATGAACAAGATCACTCCCGCCGACATATCCGACCCACGGGAGGTGATCACGCGCGCCAAGGCCTTGAGCATCGAACTCGCGACCACGATCACGCCTGGCTTTGAGGCGTTGGTGTTCAAGGCCTCGCGCGGCATCGAGGACATCTATGAGCTGACCTATATCCGGAAGGATGGAAGCCGATTCCCGGCGGTGGTGTCCGTCACGGCGCTGCGCGACGAGCACGACGCCATTATCGGCTATTTGTTGATCGGCACCGACAACACCGCGCGCAAGCTGGTCGAAGCCGAGCAGCAAAAGCTGGATCAGCGCCTGCGCGACCAGCAGTTCTACACGCGCTCGCTGATCGAATCCAACATCGACGCGCTGATGACCACCGACCCCGTCGGCATCATCACGGACGTCAACAAGCAGATGGAGGCGCTCACCGGCTGCACGCGTGACGAGTTGATCGGTGCGCCGTTCAAGGACTACTTCACCGATCCGGAGCGCGCCGAAGCCGGGATCAAGCTCGTGCTGAGCGAAAAGAAAGTCACCGACTACGAGCTGACAGCGTGCGACCGCGACGGGACGCAAACGGTGGTGTCCTACAACGCGACCACGTTTTACGACCGGGGCCGCACGCTGCAGGGCGTCTTCGCCGCTGCGCGGGACGTCACCGAGCGCAAGCGGGTGGAGGCAGAACTGCAGCAGGCCAAGGCCATAGCTGAGAGCGCAAGCCAGACGAAGTCGGATTTTCTGGCGAGCATGAGCCATGAAATCCGCACGCCAATGAATGCGATCGTCGGCATCGCCGACCTGCTCGCGAAGACCCCGCTGTCCCCGGAGCAGAGAAATTATGTGCAGATCGTTCGCCGCGCCGGCGACAACCTGCTGCACCTAATCAACGACATCCTCGACCTTTCTAAAGTCGAGGCCTCGCAGCTCGAGTTGGAACGGACCGGGTTCTCATTGAAGGATCTGCTGGAAAAAGTGAGAGAAATGGTGGTGGTCCCGGCCGATGACAAAGGTCTGGCCTTGGTGTGCAAAATCGCGCCGGACGTGCCCAACGACCTGGTCGGCGACCCGACACGGCTGCAGCAAGTACTGTTGAATCTGCTTGGCAATGCGATCAAGTTCACGGAATTCGGTGAAGTGGCCCTGCGAATCACGGCGGACATCGACTCTTCGGTTGCCGGCGCGTTGCGGTTCACGATCTCGGACACGGGCATCGGCATTCCAGGCGAGCAGTTGGGCGCGGTGTTTGAGCGATTCACGCAAGCCGACTCGTCCACCACTCGGAAGTACGGGGGCTCAGGGCTGGGACTCACGATTTCAAGACGCCTGGTGGAACTGATGGGCGGGCGCATCTGGGTCGAAAGTAGCGTCGGGAAGGGCAGCGTGTTTACTTTCGTCGTGCCGTTCGAGACTTGGGCGGGGTCCACGCGGCGGGTACCCGTGCCAGTCGGTGCGGGCACCGAGGCACCGCTCGCGGCGCTGCGGATTCTTTTGGTGGAGGACTCGCCCGACAACCGCACGATCACGCTCGCCTACTTGCGGGACACGCCCTACCAGGTTGAAATCGCCGAAGACGGTGCCGTCGCCTATGAAAAGTTTACCGCAGGACACTATGACCTTGTCCTGATGGACCGGCAAATGCCGGTCATGGATGGCCTGACCGCGACGCGGGCGATAAGAGCGTGGGAACAGGCGAACCACCGACCACCCACGCCGATAGTCGCACTAACGGCTGCTGCCCTGAAAGGTGATCAAGAGAAGTGTGTGGCGGCGGGGTGCACGGCGTATTTGACGAAACCCATCAAGCAAGAGGTGCTGCTGCAAGCGATCAAGGAGCACTCCTCAGAGGCTTCTCCCCCATCGAAAGAAGACAACGGCTGGGACGACACGATCCTCGTCCGAGCGAGTCCAAGATTTGCGGACCTGATTCCCGGGTTTCTGCGGAACCGCGCACAGGACGTAATTGCGCTGCGGGATGCCATGGATCGGGGTGACTTTGAGACCGTCGAAAATCTGGGACACGGCATGAAGGGCGCTGGCGGCAGCTGGGGATTCCAAGCCATCACCGACATCGGCGCCGCCCTTGAACTGGCTGCTCAAAGCGCCGATACCGATGCGTCGCGCAAGTGTGTGGGCCAATTGTCCCGGTACCTGGACCGGGTCGAGGTCGTCTCCGACTAGCTCGTCACGCGATTACAGAAGCTGCGATCTGGCGAGGCAGGCGCGGACGCGCGCGGTGAGCTGCGGGATCGAAAACGGCTTCGTCACATAGTCCGTCACTCCCGCTTCGAACCCGGCGCGGGTGCTGGGCTCGTCCGTCATCGCGGTAAGCATCAGCACAGGCAGCTCCTGAGTTTCGGGCTTAGCGCGGAGCATCTTCATGACGGCCAGACCGTCCATCCCGGTCATCTTGTAATCCAGCACGACGAGGTCCGGTACATGACTGTCGATCATCCGGAGCGCCTCCGGGCCGCTCGTCGCCTTGCTGACCGCGTACTGCTCTTCCTCGAGCGCACGAGCGACCATCGTGAGCATGTCCGGCTGGTCATCAACAACCAGGATGTGAAAGCGGCGCTGCGCGACGGAGGCCTGGAAAGGAGCCACCGTAACAAACGGCTTCAAGTTGGAACGCGGCTCGAGGATGATTTCGCAACCTTCATATGCGCAAAACACATCCAGCCCCGTTCCACATTGCAAGGCCAGGGCGCGGGCACTGCGCTCGATGTCCGCGACAAAGCGGTCGTCATGGCTCGGATCGTGATGGGTCAACGCGACCCGCCGTACGCCCGCCGCCGCGGCAACTCGTACTACGTAATCGTAAGTGCTGTGTCCCCAGGTCTTCTTTGAGCCGTATTCCTCGGGCGTGTACTGGGCGTCGTGGATCACCAGATCGGCGTCGGCCATGAATTTGGCGTGTCGACGGTCCCCCTCGTGCAGGATGGATTCGATTCGGCCCGGGACTGCATCGGCGCGCCAGAGCTCATCGGAGAATGGCTCGTGATCGACCAGGTACACCATCGCCACGTCGTCTGCTTCGACCCGATAGCCCACCGTCATGGCCGGATGATTGAGAAATTGCGTCGCGACCCGCGCGCCGCCGATAGTGTGGATGCCCTCGGTCAGGTCGTGGTACGTGATCGTGGCCGGCAGCTGGTTCAGCTCCACGGGGAAATAGGTGAATTCCATCTGACCCGCGAGCACGTCGTGCAGCGAGCCGCGGCTGCCCTCGGGGCCATAAATCGCGGCGGAATTCCCTTTGACAAAGGCCGGGCCGAAGAACGGAAACCCTTGAATGTGATCCCAATGCGTATGGCCGAGGAGAATGTTCGAGTTGATCACTTTCCCGCCTTGGGCCATCAGCTCCGCGGCCAGCCGGTGTACGCCAGTACCGCAGTCAAAGATAAGAAGGTCACCGTTGGCAGTGGTCAACTCTACGCACGAGGTATTGCCGCCAAAATGGTTCGTTCCCGGCCCCGGCGTGGCGATTGAACCCCTCGTTCCCCAAAAGCGTATTTTCATGAGCCTTTGGCTTTCTCGCGGGCGGCATCGACTGACGGGTTCAATCCTGCTGTTCTCGCGCGTCACGCCAGCTCTGACGGCTGCGCGCCGATTCACGGCTTGCAGGGCTTGCGCGCTGGAGGATTCTGCGCCCCGGCCGCTCCGTCCGCAATGTCCGGCAAGACAGTCGCGGCTGCCGCTCGATCCGATTCACCGCGGCGCTCTGGAGGTCGTGCTGCCGCGCTTACTACTTGTCCTGCGTTGCGCGACATTGTGTACCTGTGGGTACGAGAGAGGAGCGACCGTTCGCCAGGTACCGACATCCGGCAGGTGGGTTAGAAGGCGTGAATTCTGACTGCGCGATCTCCGGCGAGCATGCTGATTTTCAGTCCCTCCCAGGTGGAAGTCACCGAGATTGGTTATTGCGCCCGGCTGATGCCGCCGAAGTATCCCGACCATTGACAGTACTGATCGTTTTCTGTCATGCGCCCGTTAAATCCGCTGATCGTCGGGGTAATTTCGAAGAAGTCGAACGTGCCTTCCGTGCCATCGTTGCAACTGTAATTCCCGATTACTTCGCCGAGCTTTCCTGTCTGATTGTATATTCCAGAATAGCTGCAGGAGGGAGACCCGATCATCGTGGCACTGAAATAGGCCCCTGCGTGGTCTACGGAAATCATTCCCGTCTGCTCGCGGAGGCCATTTAGAGAAGAAGGACTGCAACTTGAGGTGCTTAAAGAAAGACCACCCGCATACGTACCGGTGTAGTCCTCATTGCTCCATGTCGAGCGTTGCACCGACTTGCTAACCGAAACACCATCGACCGTGTAGGTCAGCGTTGAATGATTGATGCTTTCCAAACTGAACGTGGCCGTGCCTGCCTGTCTGACAACGACCGCGCCGGGATTGAACGCGCCACCGAACCAGGGACCATGCGTCTCGTATAAGTTTCCACTCCAGACCAGCGCGCCATCAATGCCAATGGCCCCCTGGTACTTCGCAGGTGCGCTGTACCAAATCTGATTCTTGCTCGAGTCATAGACGAAGAAGGTGAGGTAGGCGACGTCGTTCTGCAAGATGACATTCACGCCCCAGCCCGATTCATCCGCTATCCACCACATGTCGGTGATTTCGGTTGTTTGCGCGGACGCGAATGCAGAAGCGGAACCCGTGAGCAGCACCAGGGCCAACACAAATGGACGGAGCAAGCGATTCATTCGTTTCCTTTGTCAATTGGAGGACTCGCTCACGGGACCTACGGTGTTGCCGATTACCTGCGTTGAGGGCCATTGCCACGACGGGCGCAGACGCACAATCATCCTCCCTGAATCCAGTGCATCATCCGGCCACGGCTCGACAAAGTCTGTACGGTGGCGAACATTTGGTCGAAATCCGTCATTGGCCCTTCGTGCGATGATCTGAACTGCATGGACTTTCTGGCTACAGCATGGCAGTTCGTTGGGCATCTCGATGGCCAGCTCGACCTGCTGCTGCGGCAGTACGGCGTGTGGATTTACCTGATCCTGTTTCTGATCGTCTTCTGTGAGACCGGGCTCGTCATTGCGCCATTTCTGCCCGGCGATTCATTGCTGTTTGCTTCCGGTGCCCTCTGGGCCTCGGCCGACATGCGCGTGGAGGTCCTTGCGCTTACGTTAGTGGGCGCGGCCTTTACCGGCGACAACTGCAACTACTGGATCGGCAGATTGTTCGGAAGACGGATCGCAAATAGCCGGCATCCGCGATTCCTGAGCCGGAGAGCCCTGGAGCGGACACAAGCCTTCTATGCCCGTCATGGCGGAAAGACGATCGTCCTTGCGCGATTCGTCCCGATCGTGCGCACCTTCGCGCCCTTTGTTGCCGGCGTCGGACGCATGGCCTACGGCCGCTTCCTCGCATTCAGCGTGGTTGGTGCGCTGCTGTGGGTCGGGCTCCTGGTTTCCGGCGGCTACCTGTTCGGCAGCATCCCGGCGGTGCAGGAGAATTTCGCGTTGGTAATCCTGGCGATCGTCGCGCTCTCCATCGCACCGCTTGCCTTCGAATATGTGCGGGCGCGGCTACGCCGGTAACCGCGCACGGGCATCGCGTCGAGTCACGCCGATGACGCAAATGGCCAAAGAGGCGGTCACTCGCCGGGTACAGCATCTCGTCCCGGCGACATGCGAGTCCGTCAGCCAATGTCGAGTCAAAACCTCGTGCCGTGTAGTTGCAGTAGCCGGTAACAGTCGCTGCGACGGCGCACATAGCCCACCCGGCTCGCCAAGACGACAAACGCCAATAGGCTCGAAGGATGCACCGCGAACCTCTGTGCGATGTCGCACACAAGGGCGGTCCCAAGACTTATACTACCTTGATGGTAGCCACCAAACCGGCAGGCAGCGTTGGCAAGGTGTCGTTCTCGCCCGTGATGACTAGGTCGCGCACGGCTGACCCAACTCGCCACAACCCACATCAGAATCACCTGCTCGATGCCCTGCCGACCGGCGACTACGAGCGGATCGCATCCCATCTGGAACTGATACCGATGAGGCTCGGTGACGTCCTTTATGAATCCGGGGACAAGTTGCGGTACGTCTATTTCCCCACGACGTGCATCGTTTCGTTGCTGTACGTCATGGAGGATAGCGCGTCCGCCGAGATCGCTGTCGTAGGCAACGAGGGGATCCTCGGCATATCCCTGTTCATGGGCGGTGAAACCACGCCCAGCCGCGCCGTCGTGCAAAGCGCGGGGCACGCCTTCCGGCTCAAGGCCGAATTGCTCAAGAACGAATTCGGGCGCTTCGGTCCGACGATGCACCTGCTGCTCCGCTACACCCAGGCGTTGATCACGCAGATGGCGCAGACGGCCGTGTGCAATCGGCATCACTCGGTCGACCAACAATTGTGCCGTTGGCTGTTGCTGAGCCTGGATCGTCTGTCATCGAGCGAGCTTTCGATGACGCAAGAGTTGATCGCCAACATGCTCGGCGTACGCCGCGAAGGTGTCACCGAGGCCGCCGGGAAGCTGCAGGACGCGAAGCTGATTCGTTATCGGCGAGGCAAGATCACCGTCCTCGATCGCCCGGGCGTAGAGGCGCGTTCGTGTGAGTGCTACCAGGTGGTCAAGACCGAGTTCGATCGACTCCTGCCCTATGTCCCCAGGTAGGTCTCCGGATCTCTTTCCGTTTTTCCGGTGACCGTCGCGCCAAGTTCTCTTGCGCGCCGGCAGCGGGCGCCGCACTTCGCGCCAATCGCAGTATCTTCAGCATCAAGCATCAAATCTCCGGGTCGCGTCGACGCATAAGGGTGCGTCGTTCGACCGACGCGAAGAAAAAGACCCTCGCTACGTGTGACAACGCACATACGACGTCGAGAGTCTCGCGTATGGTCTAATCGAGTGTGAGGCTTGCCACGTGCAATCCCCGCGCACGATCATGCGTCTATCCGTTGCCGGGTTACCGGTTAACGTCGCGTCGCTGTTGCGGGATCCGCGCCGGACCTCCCTCCTCGCTCACTTGAAAGGTGCTGCCATGAAGATTCCAGTTCAAATCAAACCTGCCCTTTGGGGCGCCGTAGGCGGGGCAATCGTGTTGGCAATCGCGGGGTTCTCATGGGGCGGATGGGTCTCCGGCGGCAAGGCTGAGACGGACGCGACGCAACGGGCCAACGCCGCCGTCGTAGTGGCGCTTGCGCCGGTCTGCGTCGAAAGATTCCAGCAAACTGCTGACGTCGCGGCCAATCTGGCCGCGTTCAAGAAGATCGATTCGTGGTCGCAGGGCGACTTCGTCGAGAAGGGTGGCTGGGCGACGATGCCAGGATCGAAGTCGCCTGAACAAGTGTCAGCAGTGGCCAAGGCGTGCGCGTTGTTGCTCGCCACCGCTTAGTCGCTGTTGGGCGGAACTGAGTGTCGATTGCCGGGCCCGATTTCGGTGGGCTCGGCTTCTCGCGCGGGCGCACCCTGAACTGTATCGGCGCGCGCAAACACCGCTCACGGCGGTGGTTTCGTTTCGGGTCTCGAGTTGATGAGGTTCCGCCGGGCAGCCGCGGTTTGACGACGGGTTCGGCGCCGGCTCTCCGAAGCAAAAGGCCCGGTTGCCCGGGCCTCGTTGCAGTCGATCGAAGTCTTGTCAATCGATTGGCTTGATGTTGGCGGCCTGATCCCCCTTGGGACCGGTGGTTACATCAAACGACACCTTCTGGTTCTCGCGCAGCGACTTGTGACCGTCACCCTGGATTGCCGAGAAGTGCGCGAAGAGATCCTTGCCACCGCTGTCTGGTGTGATGAAGCCGAATCCCTTGCCGTCGTTGAACCATTTGACGCTGCCTGTGCTCATCGTTGCTGCTCCTAATGATGTACGAATGACGGCGTTTGCCCGATGGCGGGAACATCAAGGGAGGGACGAAGACCAGAGGAAACCCGCCGAAGCGGACGCAACGGACCAACTACTTCACTTGAGGAACCTGCTCTATACCTGTACGCGCATCGGTCACGCGAGTCAAGCGCAATTGCGAATCAGCGGTTCTCGGCCATGGCACTACGGACGAACGTCCATCCGGCAGCGCTGGCGTCAGCTTTTCAAAGCATTCGAGCCGCCGATCACGACTACGCGGCCGCCAGGTCGCCACGTTCGCGAGGTTGCCTCGTTGAACACCATCGTCGACCCATCGGGAAAGCGGACCGTGAATTCGTACCCGTGCCCTCCAGCGGCATTGCTGGCGATTGCACCGCCGGAAACAGCTCCCGCGACGAACTCCACATCGACCTTATGTTGCCCGCTCACGTCACTTACCCCCTCGATCCGCCGCATCGATTCGATGACCCCGCACTCCCTGCACCCCGTGCGGCTTCGACGGTTGATCGAAGACACTGCTGGTGCAGGGTGCGCTAGCGTGTCCTTGGAGTTCGCGTCGTCGGAGGGGCTCGGGGCCGCTGCGCGCGCCGACAGCACGCCCTCGTCCTGAATGCCGGCGTACGAGGCTGGGATCGAGCGGACGATCGCGACGATGCCCGCGGCCGCCAACAAACAGATCGAGATCCCGGCAATCCACGTCGGCCCGCGCACTGTTCGTTCGAGGTGCGTTCGCATTTCGATCTCCTTGGGGCGTGCGCTGCCACGAGCGAGGCTCACGTCGCGTCTCCCAGGCAATCCGATACCACTGCGAGAGATATTCAATCCGCGGATCAATGCAAACCGAGCATGACCAATAGTTGCGGAAGTGTCGGTACGGTAGCGCACATGCCGCTGTCTTGCGCATTAGGGCACCGATCCATCCGAGAGCCGCACACAGACTCTTTTCGCCGTTAAGTACGTCAACGCACCGACTACGGTCGCGGTTGCGGCCATCATGGTTGCGATCAGAGCAAATCATGAAGAACTCCCTCGTGAAATATCGGGAAGCGGGCAGTTTCATCGCCGGGCTCCTGATCGGAATCTCAATCGTGGTTCCGGTGATTGCGATGACGGTTGCGGACTACGGCGATTGGCAGACGGTGGGGCTCTTCGGCGCGCTCGTCGTCCTGGTTCTCGGAATCGCGCTGCAGGTCGTTGTCGCCGCCAAGCCACGGCATCCGCGCGCGACAGAACCCGAATTCGGGGTCTTATCTGTCGGTTCATGAAGCTGGGCCATGAACGCTGAACAAACGATCCCCAGCGGTAGCGCCTCGCGCGAATTGCGTGACCGGTTTGTCGCCGCGCTTGATCGCGATGACTATGCGGCACTTCGCGTGCTGGCCGCCGAGCTTCAAGATTCCACGAACATCCTGCCGCGCTCCGCCTGCGTATCGCTTGGTCTACAGCGCGGCAGCACGTACGCATTAGCAGCAACAACCATCGTCGCCTCAAGCGACGCGGCGCCGACTCGATCTCTTAGCTAATGTACGTGGCGGGTTGAGCGCCGGGAATCAGGCGTAGCAACGCAGCTGTTGCGAGAATTCGGCCAGCGGTTTGATCTCGCTCGTCTCGGCGCACACCGCCGAGGTTGGCATAGGCACCAGGGGCAAGGGCGCCGCAACCACCGTTGAAATCGGTATCACCGCAAATTTCCCATCGACCGTCATGAACCAGCCTCGGGGGCCAGCGCCAGATTGCCGCCTTCGTTTTCCCAGGACTTGAGCTCCGTCGTGTGTTCCCGATCGTGCGCCGTCCGGTGATTTCGGCGGCGCCACTTCGATGCGGCGGCCGCGCCGACCGCGGTGCTTACGACAATGGCGAGGGGCAGAAACCAGCGGCTGTCGATCTTCATCGGGGATCACTTCGCAAAAGAGCAACGCGCAAGCGAAGGTTAGACGAATGCGCGTGCGAAGTCTGTGCGCTGGCGCACATGCGCGAAGCGGGATCGGGATCGATGGTTTCGCGTCCGAAGACTTGGACGTGATCTTCCAGCCCTACTCTCCTGCTGCCTGTACCTCGACGAAGACTTGATGCGCGCCGCGATCGTCGACGAGCTGTACTGAGCCGTCGGGCTGCGCGACGCCATCCACCGTGACGTGGGTCGCCTGGATTCTTGCGCCGGCGCCGGCGGGCGTCTGCCGGACGGCGATCTCGTACAGGGTCTCGCCGTAGCGGTAGCGCAGCGTGAACGCCGTCCATTCCGCCGGAAGGCACGGCGTGAAGCGCAGCCGATCCTTTTCGCGCGTCACGCCGAGCAGCGATTCGACGATGAGCCGGTACATCCAGCCGGCCGAGCCCGTGTACCAGCTCCATCCGCCGCGGCCGGTATGCGGCGCCAACGCGTAGACATCGGCGGCGATCACGTAGGGCTCCACCTTGTAGGTCGCGATGCCCTCCGGCGTTCGCGCATGATTCACCGGGTTGATCATCGTCGTCAGCTCCCAGGCGCGTTCGCGATCGCCCAGGGCCGCGAACGCCATCGCCGCCCAGATCGCGCCGTGCGTGTACTGGCCGCCGTTCTCCCGCACGCCCGGGACGTAGCCTCTGATGTAGCCGGGGTCGAGATCCGATCTGTCGAACGGCGGATCGAGAAGCTGGATCAACGCGTCGTCGCGGCGCACGAGACGTTCGTCGACGGCCTCCATCGCCATGCGCGAGCGCTCGGCGTCGCCCGCGCCCGAAAGCACCGACCAGCTTTGCGCGATGGAGTCGATTCGGCATTCGGCGTTGTTCGCCGAGCCCAGCGGCGAGCCGTCATCGAAGTACGCGCGGCGATACCACTCGCCGTCCCAGCCGTGCTGCTCGAGGTTCTGGCGGAGCTTGATCCCCTCCGCCTCGCATCGCGCGCGAACGGCGCGTCGCCCTTCGCGTGCGCGACCTCGGCGAACTGCTTCAGCACGGCGCAAAGGAAGAAGCCCAGCCAGACGCTTTCGCCCGCGCCCTTGATGCCGACCAGGTTCATGCCGTCGTTCCAGTCGCCGGAGCCCATCAGCGGCAGGCCGTGCGCGCCGAACTGCAGGCCGTGCACGATCGCGCGCACGCAGTGCTCGTAGAGGCTGGCCGATTCTCCGGACCGGCCGGGCAGATCGTAGTAGGAATCGTCCCCCGGGTTCACCGGGCGGCCTTCCAGGAAATGGATCGGCTCGTCGAGCACGCCGCTGTCGCCGGTCGCCTTCACGTAGCGGCCGTCGCGAGCGGCAGCCAGAGATAGTCGTCCGAACAGCGCGTGCGCACGCCGCGGCCCGACGGCGGATGCCACCAGTGCTGGACATCGCCTTCGACGAACTGGCGGCCCGCGCAGCGCAGCAGGTGCTCGCGCACGAGCGCGGGCTCGGCGTGGACGAGCGCCATCACGTCCTGCAACTGGTCGCGGAAGCCGAAGGCGCCGCCCGACTGGTAGTAGCCGCTGCGCGCCCACAGGCGGCACGCCACCGTCTGGTAGAGCAGCCAGCCGTTGGCCAGCACGTTGAGCGACGCGTCGGGCGTTTCCACCTGCACGGCGCCGAGCGTGCGCTTCCAGTGCGCGCGCACGGCGTCGAGCGCGCCGCGGGCGGCGGCCGGTCCGCGGAAGCGCTGCACGAGGCTGCCGGCGTCGGCGGCATTGCGACCGACGCCGAGCCTGAACACGATCTCGCGCTCCTGCCCGTCGGCCAGCTCGAACGGGACCTGGATGGCGGCGCACGGATCGAGCGCCGCGCCCACCTTGCCGGAGAGGCGCGATCGCGCCATCGCGGCCGGATTGCGGAGCGCGCCGTTGCGTCCGAGGAATTCGGTGCGGTCGCCGCTCACGCTGCGCGTCGGGTCGTCCACGTCGAAGAACGCGACGCGGTCGGGGAACTCCGTGTTGTAGGCGTTGCGCGCGAGGAGCGCGCCGCTCTTGGCGTCGATTTCGGTGATCACGTGCATCGTCGTCTTCGGCCGCAGGTCGCCCAGCACCCATTCCACGTAGCCGGTGGCGGAGAGCCGGCGCGACCGGCCCGACGCGTTGCGAACCTTCAGCACCGAGAACTTCACCGCCGCGTCGATGGCCACGTACACCCACAGCTCGGAGCTGATGCCGTCCTCGGTGTGCTCGAAGACGCTGTAGCCGAATCCGTGCCGGGTGACATAGGCGCCGGCTCCGCGGCGGGCAGCGGCGCGGGCGACCAGAAGTGGCCGGTCTCCTCGTCGCGCAGGTAGAAGGCTTCCCCGCTCGCATCGCTCACGGGGTCGTTGTGCCAGGGCGTGAGGCGGAACTCGTGCGCGTTCTCGCTCCACGTGTACGCGAGCCCGCTCTCGGAAATCACGCGTTCCGAAATCCGGGTTCGCCAGCACGTTGGCCCAGGGCGCCGGCGTCGCTTGCCCGCGACGTGGTCGTGATGACGTACTCGCTGCCGTCGGGCGTGAATCCGCCGAGCCCGTTGGCCAGGATCAATTCGCGCGACGGCAGTCGCAGCGGGCGGCGGTTCGCCACGATGGTGCGGCGTCGGCACGAGGCGCGGGACCCGCACCTCCGACGGGGCCGCGGCGGGCGACCTGTTCCGCCAGCCTCCCCCGGCGGTCGGTGATGATGGCGCGCGCGACGGATTGCAGCAGGATGCGGTCCTCGTCCGCGATCTGCTCCGCGCGCCGCACGAAGATGCCGCCGGGGCGGTCGATCACGTGCGCTTCGACGCCGGCGGCGATCAGGCCCATGATCTGGTCCTGCAGCACCTGCCGGTAGCCGCCGCGGTCCTCGTTCCAGATCACGAGGTCCACCGCCAGTCCCTTCAGCCGCCAGTACGCGTGCGCCTGCACCAGCTGGCGGACGAGGTCGATGTTCTCCGCGTCGCCGATCTGCAGCAGCACGATCGGCAGGTCGCCGGAGATCGCGTAGCTCCACAGCCCGGATTGCCCGCGCCGGTTGCGCAGCAGAACGCCGGCTCCGCGCGCAGCGAGGCATTGGCGTAGATGACCGAGCCGGCGAGGCGCGCGTAGAGCTGCGCATCGGACTCGGTGGCGTTGATCTGGCGCAGCGTCACCCAGCTGTGCGTCCACGCGAGGTCGAAGACGCGGTCGGCGAGGTGCCGGTCCTGGTATTTTCCGACGAGGCCCAACGCGGCGTCGCGCGTTTCGGCGACGCCGGACGCGATGTCGATCGTCGCCGTCTGCTGCGGATCGAGCGTGATCCGATGCCGGATCGCGACGATCGGATCCAGCACCGAGCCCTGGCTGCCCGAGAGCCGCCGGCTCGGTCATCGCCTGCGGAGCGGCGACGGTGCGGCCGCGGCCGATGAACGCCATGCGATCGGTCTCGTAGGAAACGTCCCCGGTATCGGCCCCGTGCACGGCCATGAGGTGGAACATCCACGGCGCCTGCTCGTCGCGCGAGCGCGGGCCGGCGCGTGCACAGGATCGCCTGCCGCTGCGGGACGATCTCGGTCTGCACGAAGAGATTGCAGAACGCCGGATGCAGCGCGTCCGCGGCCGGCGGCGCGAGCGCGACTTCCGCGTAGCTCGTGACGTCGATCGTCCGCCGCGTGCGCGAGCGGTTGGTGATGCGCAGCCGGCGCAGCTCGATGTCGTCTTCCGGCGAAACGACGATCTCGGTGTGCGACTCGAAGTCGTTGTCGCGCCGGCGGAATTCGGCGCGCGCTTCGGTGAATATCGCCTCGTAGTGCGCCGCGCGCTTGAGCGTCGGCTGATGCGCGGTCGACCAGAAATCGCCGCTCGCCACGTCGCGGATGTAGCAGAACGTGCCCCAGTTGTCGCAGGTGCTGTCTTCGCGCCAGCGGGTGACGGCGAGGTCCTTCCAGCGGCTGCTCCCGCCGCCCGCGTTGGTGACCATCACGTGGTATCTGCCGTTCGACAGCAGCTGCACTTCCGGCATCGGCGTGTCGGGGCTGGCGAAGACGCGCACCGGCGCCTCCGGGCCGCCGGCGATCCCGCGAATCGCGGACAGCTCGGCGGGATGCGAATGGAGCGGCGCGGCCTTCGGGATGCGCTCCTGCAGCAGCAGCAGCGTCGCCTTGAACAGCGGGTCGGACTCGAAGCGCTTCTGCATCGGGCGGTCGAGCAGCACGTGCGCGAGGGACAGCAGGATCATGCCCTGGTGATGCGCCATGAACGAGCGCACGACGGCGCTGGTCTGGCCGCGCGGCAGGCGCGCAACGCCGTGTAGTCGATCGCCTCGTAAAGGCCGTATCTCCCTGCGAGCCCGTCGGCGGCGAGCCGCTGCAGGTTGAGGCACGACGCCTCGGGCGCCACCATCAGCGCGAGCGCCGAAGCGTAGGGCGCGACGACGAGATCCTCCGCGAGTCCGCGCTTCAATCCCAGACCGGGCACGCCGAAGGCGCGGTACTGGTAGTTCAGGCTCGCGTCGACCGAGTTGTAGCCGCATTCCGAGATGCCCCAGGGCACGCCGCGCTGCTTCCCGTACGCGATCTGCCGCTCCACCGTCACGCGCGCCGTCTGGTCGAGCAGCGTGTTGTCGTACGTCGGCATGACCAGCAGCGGCATCAGGTACTCGAACATCGAGCCGCTCCAGGACAGGAGCACCGGCTGCGCCCCGGCGGTGGTGAGCAGGCGCCCGAGCGCGAACCAGCTCTCCTGCGGCACCTGGCCCTGCGCGATCGCCACGAAGCTCGTAAGCCGCGCCTCGGAAGCGAGCAGGTCGTAATAGC